>JAJXVB010000010.1 GCA_021782365.1 Pseudomonadota bacterium | reverse complement strand
GGAGAAGGAGGGATTCGAACCCTCGATTCAGGTTATCCCCGAATGCTCCCTTAGCAGGGGAGTGCCTTCGACCACTCGGCCACCTCTCCGAAGGCCGCGCATCTTAATGTGTGCGCCCTCGGCTGTCAAATGATTTATAGGTCTTCCTGATCCAGATTGAAGGCCTTGTGCAAGACGCGCACGGCGAGCTCGAGATATTTTTCGTCGATCACCACGGAGATCTTGATTTCCGATGTCGAGATCATCTGGATGTTGATGCCTTCCTCAGCCAGCGTGCGGAACATCTTGCTTGCGATTCCCACGTGAGAGCGCATGCCCACGCCCACAACCGAGACCTTGGCCGCCTTGTTGTCGCCGATCACCTTGCGCGCGCCGATATGCGGCAGCACCTCGTTGTTGAGTATGTCCATGGTCTTGGAAAACTCGTTGCGGTGCACCGTGAATGAGAAATCCGTCGTGCCGTCCACACCCACGTTCTGGATGATCATGTCCACGTCGATGTTTGCGTCAGAAACAGGGCCGAGGATCTGATATGCGATGCCTGGCTTGTCAGGAACGCCAAGCACGTTGACCTTGGCCTCGTCGCGGTTGAATGCGATTCCGGAAATGATTGCGTCTTCCATTTTTTCTTCTTCCTCAAAAGTGATCAGCGTGCCTTCGCCTTCTTCTTCAAAGCTTGAAAGCACGCGCAGCTTGACCTTGTATTTTCCGGCGAATTCCACAGAACGTATCTGCAGCACCTTGGAGCCCAGGCTTGCCATCTCCAGCATTTCCTCGAAGGTGATGGTCTTCAGGCGGCGAGCTTCCGGCACCACGCGCGGGTCCGTGGTGTAGACGCCATCCACGTCGGTATAGATCTGGCATTCGTCGGCGCGCAGCGCGGCTGCGAGCGCGACACCCGTCGTGTCAGAACCCCCGCGGCCCAAGGTGGTGATATTGCCATCCTGATCCACGCCCTGGAATCCAGCCACCACCACCACGTAGTCATTCGCGAGGTCTGTGCGCATGTTCTGCTCGTCTATGCTGACGATGCGCGCCTTGGTGTAGGCGTCGTCGGTCAGGATCTTTACCTGTCCGCCGGTGTAGCTTTTCGCTTTGAGACCTAGCTCTTTCAGCGCCATCGCCAGAAGTCCTATGGTGACCTGCTCGCCGGTCGAGACGATCACATCCAGTTCTCTGGGATCGGGATTGGCCTGCATTTCCCGGGCGAGCCCGATCAGCCGATTGGTTTCCCCGCTCATCGCGGAAAGCACGACGACGACCTGGTCTCCTCTGGCTTTGAATTTTGCGATGCGCTTGGCGACGTTCTTGATGCGTTCAGTGCTGCCGACGGATGTTCCGCCGTACTTCTGTACTATGAGTGCCACGATATATATCCGACTTGAAAATTTCGGGAATTTTAGCGCAGCTGGCCAAAAAACACGAGAACAGATTCAAAATTCAGGCTTTACAGAAGTTGCAAAGGCTTTTAGACTCCGATCCATGACGATGAGAATATTGACGATTGCCTTTGCGCTCCTTTTGAGCTGCAGCGCCCAAGCTGCCGGGCAGACAGCCACCTCCGCCGATATTGTCACCTCCAATCCCATGCTGGCCAATACCCTTCCGGGAGCCATCCAGAATCTCGTGAATTATGCGGTAAGTTTTGAGGGCGCGTCTTATGTCCGCGGCGGCGCGAACCCCGACAAGGGTTTTGATTGCAGCGGTTTCGTGCGCTATGTGTTTGACCGCACGGAAGGCATCGCGCTGCCTCACAGCGCCAAGGCATTGAGCCAGATCGGAAGCCGCATCAAGATGACTGAGATTCTGCCGGGGGATCTCGTGTTCTTCCGCACGCTGCGCAACAGAATCTCGCATGTCGGCATCTATCTCGGCAACGGCCAGTTCATCCATGCATCCAGCACACAAAGCGGAAGCGTCATGATCTCCAGTCTCAAGGAAAGCTACTGGGTCAAACATTTCTCGCTGGCTCGCCGCCTTGAAGTGCCTGAAGCGCGGCAGGATGCTCCTGTCATCAGCGCAAAATAGCCTAAGCGTTGGCCTTGATCGTGGCCTTTAATTCTGCAACCTGTTCCAGTATGCCCTGCACGGTGCCTGCGATGATCGCCGCGCTCAGCGCAACCAGCCTGTTCAGGATATTGAGCGCACGCTGTATATCCCCGACGCTGCCGATCGAGCGGGTTGCCTGATCGATCGCGCCGATCAGGTTCCTCGCAGTCAACGCGCCGTTGTTCGCAAGCAGCTTGATTCCGACAGCGCGATACCGGTCCGCGTCATAGCGCAGAGCTGTTTCCCTTTCCACGATCATCTGGTATTGCTGGGCAGACAGGCTATCCTTCATCTCGCGGCGCAGCATCAGCGCACAGGCTGCTGCCGCCTGCATGGCATCGGAGATGTCGAAGGACTGCTCAGGGGAAAGCTTCTTTTCAGATAACATGTCGTGATTCGCCGTCGGTTTGTCAGCAGCCTGATTTTGAATGCCTGCTCCATCGTAGTCTTTCAGTTTGAATGATGAAAGGCAATATGCCGGATTATCTAGTCAATCCGGTCTGTCCAGTATCTCCTGTGTTTCTTGCGATAACGTTCTATCTTCATCCCCTGCTGATTCATTTCGACCAGGATGGCGCCATCCTGATCCGAGCGCAGCAGCGTTGCTCCGCTGTCGAGATAACGCTGGACGATCTCAGGCTTTGGATGGTTGAAGCGGTTGAGATAGCCTGAAGTGAACACCGCGTAATCCGGCAAGACGGCGGAGATGAAGTCTAGTCCGGATGAGCCTGAACTGCCGTGATGGGGGACCACCAGCAGATTCGCGGAAAGCCTTCCTTCGTGCAGGCGGAGCAGGCGCTGCTCTGCAGGTCTTCCGATGTCCCCCGTCAGAAGCACATGTTCCTTTCCCGTGCTTATCCTCAGCACGCAGCTCTGGTTGTTGTCGTGAAGGACTGCACTGCCCGAACCGGGGTTTAACATCTCGAACTCAACGCCGTCCCAGTCCCATTTCATCCCGTCCCGGCAGGGCGTTGCATTCTTGCCAGTGATGGGCTGAAAGGACATGACCCACTCGACAGGCATTGCTTGAAGTATGGAGGATGTTCCGCCTATATGATCCTTGTCCTGGTGGCTCAGGACGATGCCATCCAGAGAGTCTATGCCCATGCCGCGCAAGGCTGGAATCAGGATGCGCTCTCCGCTGTCCGATTCATCGGAGAAATCGGGGCCGGTGTCGTAGAGTAGGGCATGATGCCTGGTCATTGCGGCGACCGACAGGCCTTGTCCTACATCGAACACGACGAGATTGAGGGTTCCGGATTCGGGTGGCCTAGGTGAATTCAGGAACATCGGCAGCATCATCAGACTGCCGAGATGGCGAGTTGGAAATCCACGCGGTGCGAGCATCCAGACTGCGCCAAGAACTCCGGCTGCGATGCTCCATGGAACGGGCGCGTGCTGTGTCCATAACGGCAATGCGCTCAGGTGCTGCAGCGGAACCATGGTCCATTCAAGAACGGCATGAGCGAGCCTCAGTGGCAGGTCGAAAGGTAAAAACACCCCGATCAGCGTCAGCGGCACGATGATCAGGCTGACCAGGGGGATCGCGAAGGCATTGGCGATGGGGGAGACCAGCGAGAGTTGTCCGAAGAGTGCAAGGAGTAAGGGGATCAGCCCTATGGTCACCGCCCACTGCACGGTCGCATAGTCGCGCATGAATTTCAAGAGAGTCTCAACTGAGAATCCGGCGCGTGCATCTTGCGTGGTGTTTGCGATGCGGTGAGCCGTGACAAAGAGGATAAGTGCCACCGCGCCGAAGGATAGCCAGAATCCTGCAGAAAGCACTGCATAGGGGTCGGGAATCAGCACGCCGATCAGCGCGATGCTGAGCATCTGTGAAAGCGAGAAGCGGCGGTTAGCAAGGAGCGCGCAGGCCGTCGCGCCGACCATGTAAACGGTGCGCTGTGCGGGCGTGCCAAACCCAGCCAGCATCGCATAGTTTGAGGCGACAAGAAATGCCGCTACCGCGCCTGCCTTTCTTGCCGGCATCCATGTCGCAAGCCTTGTGCTTTGCCTCCAGAGCCAGTTGACAAGCGCATACCCCATTCCGGCAAGCATGGTAATGTGCAGCCCCGAGATGCTTATCAGGTGAATGATTCCGGTGCGCCTGTATACTTCCCACTGTGCCTTGGAAATGCTTTCCTGATCGCCTATCGCGAGCGCGGTCAGCACGCCTTTGTAGGGCGCATCCCCGAGCGCGGAATTTATGCGGTCGCGTATCGCTTCTCGGAAAAATTCGACGCGGTAGATGAATCCTTCTGCATGTGGACTCAGCCTGATGTTGTTTCCCTTGTCGTTCACATATCCGACGGCCCGCAGATCGTTCTCAAGCGCCCATAGCTCAAAATCGAAGCCGTGCGGATTGCTGCTGCCATGAGGCTGCTTCAGCCGCACGGTGAATTGCCAGCGCTCTGCCGCATGCACGACTGGAGGCGGGTTGCTGATGTCGTTGTAGGTTGTAAGATAGATGTGTCTAGACACGTGAAGATCGGGTGTGAGTGTTTTCTCGACGTCGAATCTGAAGCGCTGGCCGCGTTCGGTGGTTTTCGGTAGCCCGGCAACCACTCCGGCTATCCCTATGTCTCGTCCCTGCCAGGCTTCTGGCAGTGCGTCCGCCAGACGGTGTTTGCCTTGCCATGCGGCCCAGGAGAACCCTGCGCCAAGCGCGAGAACGGAGATCAAAAGCAGGCGCAGCTTTCTGTCTGGAATGATTAGAGCAAGCCCTGAGAAGAGCCATGCAGAGGAGATGGTTGGGAGCGCTGCCTGTTGCTGCAACAGCCACACGCCCATGACGAAGAAAAGCGTGAATTGGACCATGGGCAGAGCTTAGCGTGATGCAGGCAGGCAGGTAATAGGCATTGCCTGATGCGGCGCGCGATTCGATCCGGTCGCTTTGCACGACCGGGGACTGCTAGCTTGCTGCGGCGGTCTGAGATTCGCTGATCTTGAAGCGGTTGACCACTTCGCTCATCTTCATCGAGATGTCGAAAATCATGTCGGCCGAATCCTTGGTGTGGTTGGCCGCGATGTTCGAATTCCTGATGAATTCAGACACATTGCCAACTTGCGCCACGATCCCGCGACTCGAGTTTTTGCTGGTCGACGCAAGCTGCTTGATCTTGTCGACCATCGCGATCACATCCTGGGAGTATTCCTCTATGGTGCGCATCGCGGCCCCCGCCGAGTTTGCAAGCTTCATGGTGTCGTTCATCTCGACCACAACCTTCTTCATCATCTCGGTCGATGCCGCAGATGCGGCCTGGATTTCGTCTATCTGGCCTGAAATCGTGCGCGTGAGCGCTGCCGAGTTTTCAGCGAGCTTCCTGACTTCGTCGGCAACCACCGCAAATCCTCTGCCGGCTTCTCCTGCCCGTGCGGCTTCGATGGCCGCATTCAATGCAAGCAGATTGGTCTGCTCTGCAATCTTGCGGATTTCCTCGACGACCAGGGAAATGCTGTTGCTCGACCCCGCCAGCACAAATACCTGTTCCGCGGCAGTCTCGACGCTGCCTGTGAGAGACCTGAAGTGATCCATGGCTGCACGTATCGTCTGGGCATTGTCGGCCGCCTCCTTGCCGGACTTGATGGTCAAAAGGCCGGCCTCCTCGGTGCGCACGGTGATGCTTTCGATCTGATTCTGGATCTGCATCGCGGCGGAATGTATCTCGGTTGCGGAATTGCTCCCCTGATGGGCGATCTGCCCGAGCTCGACGGATGCCTGATGCATACGCGCGGAGGACACTTCGTTATGCTTGATCACGCCCATCATCACCGAAAGAGTGTGCTCAAGCGTGTCCATAAGGTCGTTGAAGGAAGCGATCGAGTTGCCGATCTCGTCCTTGCGGGTCATGGGCACACGGTGTGTGAAATCAAGCGATGCCGAGATTTTTTTCATCGCGGCTTCCATCGCGCGAGCTGGCAGGACGGTGCTGCGGAAAAGCCATATGCCCGATGCAATCATCAATATGAGCGCGATCGAAATGACGGCAGGCAATACCTTGAGGCTGTTTGCGCTGTTGGACATGAATAGGTTCACTGCGGCATCGTTGGTGCGCAGCTTCTCTATCCTCAATGTGGCAAGGGTTTGCAGCAGCTCGTTCTGGTATGCCATCGCGTTCGATTCGAAATCCGCGATGGCCAGATCGTTCTGTCCGTTTTTCTTGAATGAGACGCTTTGCCCCTCTGCATCGATATATTGCTGCAATTGCTCCTTGAGCTGTTCGATGATTTTTTTCTGCTTCTCGTCATCGGCTTTTTGCTCATCGAGGCGCTTTTTCACGAGCCCCTGAACTTCGGGCAGTTTTTCGGCAAGCACGCCTTCAAGCTGCGCGTCCGAGGAATAGATATAGGTCATGCCCTTGATCTGCATTTCCTTGATGTCGGATTCGAGGTCAGACAGCGAACCCAGTGCGGGTACGGTCCTGTTGAGTATGGTGTTGATCAGTGCGTTGTTGTTCCTGAACTGCAGGAAAACGGCCATTCCCAGCATGACGATGGTGAGGGAAGAGATGGCTACCAGAAGGAAGATCCTGGCGCTGATTTTCATGTTATTGAGACGGGAGATCATCGGTTCATTTGAGAGAGTTGCATTGACGCGCAATTCTCGCGGCTCATTGTTTCAGTTAGATGTCAAATACCAAAGCAATTTATAAGGTTTTTATGTGTCGGTTGATGTTGAACGGGCCGATGTTTGCGAGGTGTTGGTCTATGGGGTATTCTGTATCAATTAATTGTCGTTTTCGATACACCTTATGTCCAATCGAGGTATCGCGGAAAAAGATCATATGCCTGTGGGCGCAAAGCAAGATGCAGAGTTGCTGGGGTTGATGCTGGATAGCGCAACCATAGGCATCTGGATGCTGTGTCTCGATGGCAAGATCAAATTTGCCAACAGGCTCTTCTGTAATGCGCTGGGGGTTTCTGAAACCAGCCTAGTCCAGGCAGAGCGCTATCTGGATGCGCTTCCCCCAGAAGTTTCGGTCAGTTTTTCGCAGGCGGACAGGGATTGCTATGCACAGGAGAAACCTCTTGTTTCGACGTTAAGGCTGCGTTCAAACGACGGCCGCGAACGCCTTTTCGAGATGACCCGGATCAAGCTGTTTTCCAAGGAAGGGAGTGTTATCGGCCTGATGGGGCTTGCCGCGGATATCTCCGAACACAGGCGGACCGAAGACAAACTGCGTCTGATATTCAAGGTGTTCGAGCACATGCAGGAGGGCGTGTCGATCAACGATGAAAAGGGCAATGTCCTGCATGTGAATGCGGCATTCAGCCGGATCACAGGTTATTCGCGCGAAGAGCTCGTCGGAAAGAACCTCAGGATACTCCAGTCTGGCCATCAGAGCGCTGCCTTTTATGAATCCATGTGGCATACGGTCGCTAGCGCAGGCCACTGGTCTGGGGAGCTTTGGAACCTCAGAAAGGGCGGCGAACTTTATGCAGAGTGGTTGAGCATTTCCGCGATCAGAAGCGAAGAGGGGGAGATCGCAAACTATGTCGGCATCTCGTCCGACATCACGCAATCCAAACAGCATGAGAAGCAGCTCGAACGCATTGCCCATTATGATACGCTGACCGGTCTGCCTAACCGAACTTTGCTCAATGACAGGCTGAAACAGGCGATATCCCGGGCTACCCGCGAACAAAACATGCTTGCGATCTGCTATCTCGATCTCGACGGTTTCAAGCTGGTCAACGACACGATGGGGCATGCCGTAGGTGACGATGTGCTGATCAATATCGCGCATCGCATACAGCAGACCATAAGAGGCGGCGATACGGTCGCGCGCATGGGCGGAGACGAGTTCGTCGTCCTGCTGCACGGACTCGAGCGTGGCGATGAATGCAGCATGGCGCTGGAACGCCTGTTATCCGTGATTTCCGAGCCCATACATGTCGGCGGCAAGGATTTCATGATGGGTGCTAGCATCGGTGTGAGCATCTATCCGCTGGATGACGAGCATCCAGATACGCTTTTGCGCCATGCAGACCAGGCGATGTACACGGCCAAGCAGTCAGGCAGAAACCGTTACCATATCTATGATCCCGCGCTTGACCATCGCGCGCGCAATCAGCAGGAAATGCTAAAGCGCATTAGGCAGGGCCTGAATGAAAATCAGTTCGAGCTTTATTACCAGCCCAAGGTTGACCTGAACACAAAGGAAATGTTGGGGGCTGAAGCGCTGTTGCGCTGGAACCATCCCAAGCTTGGGCTTTTGACGCCGGCCAGATTCTTGCCGGCCATAGAGAACAGCGAACTCGATATCGAGGTCGGCGAATGGGTGATTTCCACGGCGTTGAAACAGATGGCGCTGTGGCGCGAAGTCGGAATGGACATCGAAGTCAGCATCAACATCTCTGCCTACCACCTGGGGTCTAAAGATTTCGTGGAAAAATTGAGGCGTCAGCTTGAGCGCTATTCTGGAATGCCTGCAGGTTGTCTGCAGGTCGAGGTGCTCGAGACTTCCGCATTCGAGGATATCGGGAAGGTCAGGCTCGTCGTAGAGCAATGCGCGAGTATGGGCGTGGGTTTCGCGCTGGATGATTTCGGCACGGGTTATTCTTCACTTTCATACCTTAGCACATTGCCTGTCAATACGCTCAAGATAGACCGCTCCTTTGTGCGCAACCTGGAGATGAACAAGGGTGACCATGCGATCGTTTCCGGCATCATCGCGTTATCCCGTGCCTTCGAGCTAAAGGCGGTTGCCGAAGGCATCGAAACTCAGGCGCACCTCGATGCGCTGCTGAAACTGGATTGTCATATCGGTCAGGGTTATTTCCTCGCTCGTCCCATGCAGGCGACGGCGTTGTTAGACTGGTCAAGGAAAAAGGAACCTGTGCAGGCAGGCCACCATTCAGGCGTGTCTGCAGGAATGCACAAGGCGATAGAATGTCTGCTCTCATTGCCTGCGATGCCCAAGATCGCTCAGGAGATACTGGCGATCAACCTTGCCACCGATGAGGGCGACGAAGAACTGCTCAGGCTGGCAACCAAAGACGCGGCGGTCCTGGCCAAGATCATCGGGCTTGCAAATTCGCCGATGTTTTTCACAACGAGAAAGGTTCTGTCGGTGAAGGATGCCTCGGCAGTGCTTGGCATCAAGCGCATCAAGATGATCGCGCTGGGCATCGCGCTGAACGCTTCGTTTGTGAGAAAGCCGGCTGGCCTTCTGGATGCGGAAAAGCTTTGGCTGCACAGCATGGCGGTCGCACTTGCGATGGAGGTGATCGCGAAAGCGATGCCGCGAAAGATGCGTCCGTCAGAGGAGAATATCTATCTTGCAGGCCTTTTGCATGACATCGGCTTTCTGGTTCTGGATTACGTCGATCCTGAAATGAGCGACAAGTTTCATGCGCGCTTGGAAGCGGAAAACATTCCGCTCGAGACGCTGGAGGCCGAGATGCTGGAGATGGGTCATGCCGAGATGGGCGCGCTGTTGGTCGAACGCTGGGGCCTGGAGCCCGATATCGCCGATGTGATTCGCTATCACCATATAGTGCCCAAGGATTCGGGAACGCTCGTTGTGATGACGCACCTTGCAGAAAAGGTGTTGCAGAATTTCGGCATCAGGGAAACGATGATCTGCGAGATAGGCAATGATCAATGGCGTGCGCTTGGCATTGCCGATGAGAAGGTGGATGAAATCGTCGCGACTATCATCAAGTGTGCCGATGAAATCGCTCAGGCATTCGGCTGATCCGTCAGCCATCGCTTTCGTGAGGGAAACATGGGCGGGATTTGCGATCATGAGCAGTTCTGTATTGCCTCCAAAGGGGCATGCTGATGGCGCCCATTCTTCCTGCAGAACTGCGTCTGACCATACAGCCTGAGAAGCTGGGATTCTCGGATACGTCAGAATTGCAGGAACGCCCATTGCCCTGGATAGGGCAGGAGCGCGCGCAGGATGCCGCACGCTTTGGCCTTTCCATGGATCAGCCAGACTACAATCTTTTCGTGCTGGGCGAAGTGGGAAGCGGACGCTCTTCTCTTTTGCAGCAGGCGATGCACGATGAAGCAAGGCTAAGGGCGGTTCCCCCCGATCTCTGTTTTTTGCACAATTTCGATGAGCCGGAACGTCCTCGCGCGTTGCGCCTGCCTGCAGGGCAGGGGAGGACGCTGCGCCAGTTCATGTCCGAGATGGCAAGGTCCTTGCAGAATGAAATTCCGCAACGCCTGAAAAGGCAGGATTTCAAGGATGAGAGCCTGCGCATCGAAAAAAAATACAAGGATGAAGAGGCGAGCGCATATGCCGAACTCGATGCGTTTGCCGAGGCGCGCGGATTCATGCTGCACCGCGAATCGGGACATCTCGTTTTCACGTTGCTGGACGATAACAGGCATCCGCTGACCGAGAGCGAGATGCTCGCGTTGTCCAAAGAGAGGCGCGCCGAGATAGAGAAATCCGAACAGGAGTTGCGCGCCGAGATCACGGCTTTCCTGGACAGGACTCGTCCGATGGAAAAGGCGATGAACGCATCCCTGTCAGCCCTGCGGCGCAAGCTGGTGGGGGGGCTGCTCGATACCGAAATGCAGAAGATACGCAGCCAGTTCAAGAAGCACATCATCGATGCGATCAAGCTTGGCGCATATCTGGAACAGGTGGCGCAGGATGTGCTCGACAATCTCGACCTGTTCGAGCCAACGGACGCGGATGAGGCGGCAAGGCAGGAGGAGCTTTCCGCCGTGCTCTCCCGATATCGCGTCAATCTGGTGGTCGACAACGGCGGTCTTGAAGGTGCGCCCGTGATCGTCGAGGACAATCCGCTCTTCAGGTCGCTCTTCGGCAGCATCGAATACCAGAGCGAGAACGATGTGCTGGTGACCGATTTTTCCCGCATCCGCGCTGGCAGCCTGTTGAAGGCGCACGGCGGATTCTTGCTGTTGCACCTGCGCGATCTTCTGACGGATGGACTGGTGTGGGAAAAGCTGAGGCGCTTTTTGCGCAGCGGCAGGCTGCAGATCGAGGAGCCTGGCACCGCATTCGCGCCGATTTCTGCGGTATCGCTGGTGCCCGAGACGGTGGAGGTCGAGGTCAAGATCGTGCTGATCGGCTCCCGCGAACAATACTATGAGCTGCAGGAAGAGGATCCTGAATTTGCCAGGCGCTTCCGCGTGAAGGTGGATTTTGCAGAAAGCTTTTCATCATCAAAAGAGACGCGCATGGCGTTCGGCATATTCGTCTCGCACTGTTGTAAAAACCTCGGGTTGCCGCATTTCGACAGCGGCGCCGTAGCGCGTCTTCTTGAGGAGGCGCACCGCGCAGTGGATGACCAGACGAGACAGAGCGCGATTTTTTCTCAGATCGAGGGGCGGCTCGTCGAAAGCGCAGCGATCTGCAGGCAGCGCTCAGGCATGCTGGTCGAGGTGTCGGATGTAGAAGTGGCGCTTGCCGCGCGCATCAGGCGTCACGATTACCCCGCACGACGCATGCAGGAATCGATCAGGGACGGGGAAGTGCTGATCAGCCTCGAGGGCGAGAAGACTGGGCAGATCAACGGCCTGACCGTGGTCGAACTTGGCGACTATCGCTTCGGCTATCCGATGAGGGTTAGCGCGCGCACCTTTGCTGGAAACGATGGCCTGCTCGACATAGAGCGTGAAGTCGAGATGTCCGGACCCATACACGACAAGGGTGTCCTGATACTGCAAAGCTATCTTTCGGCGATTTTTCATCACATAGCCCCGCTGGCGCTAAACGCTGCGCTCGTCTTCGAACAGGAATACAATGGCGTGGAGGGCGATTCGGCTTCCTGTGCCGAACTTTATGTATTGCTTTCCTCCCTGTCCGGCTTGCCGATAGCGCAGGGCTTGGCGGTGACAGGCGCGGTCAACCAGCACGGAGAAGTCCTGCCCGTGGGCGGAATCAACGACAAGATCGAAGGCTATTTCGAAGCCTGTCTTGCATCAGGATTGAACGGTAAGCAGGGGGTGCTGATTCCTTCCCGAAACCGCACGCAC
This sequence comes from Pseudomonadota bacterium, assembly GCA_021782365.1. Lineage (GTDB taxonomy): Bacteria > Pseudomonadota > Gammaproteobacteria > Burkholderiales > Gallionellaceae > Gallionella. Next base: position 72,178 of record JAJXVB010000010.1, on the reverse strand, counting down.
CTGATGCTGGATCGAAAAGTGGTCGAAGCGGTTGAAAAGGGCATGTTTCATGTCCATGCGGTGGAACATGTGAATTCAGGCATGGAGATATTGATGGGAATGAGCGCGGGAGTGCCTGACCTGGATGGGAACTATCCGCATGCGAGCGTGCTTGGCAGGGTGCAGAAGACCCTGCAATCCTATCGCCGCGCATGCTGGGCATCCGAACATCCAAAACCTTCCCGCAAGCATGTGCGCTGAGTATTTCTGACCGAAAGGAGGAAATGTCATGTTTCGCGATCGGCAAGATGCGGCAAGCAAACTGGCCCATGCCCTGGAAGAATACCGAGGCAAGCGTCCATTGGTTCTGGCAATCCCGCGAGGCGCGGTTCCCATGGGCAAGATCATCGCAAAGGCGCTTGATGGGGAACTGGATGTCGTGCTGGTGCGCAAACTTCGGGCACCCGGCAATCCTGAATTCGCCATCGGTTCCGTCGACGAGACGGGCTGGACCTATCTTTCAGACTATGCGCAGAGGATGCCGGAAAAATATCTAGAGGAAGAAAAGTCGGCACAGATGGCGGTGATGCGCGAAAGGCGGGCGAGCTATACGCCGATACGCGCCCCGATCGACCCTTCCGGGCGCATCGTGATCGTGGTCGACGACGGTCTTGCGACGGGTTCGACGATGATCGCCGCGCTCCATGCGCTAAGAGCCAAGAACCCCGAGAAACTGGTCTGCGCCGTTCCTGTTGCGCCACTCGATACGCTTGAAAGAATCGAGCCCTATGCAGATCAGGTGGTATGCCTGGAAACCCCCGATCCGTTTTATGCGGTGGGCCAGTTCTACCAGGCATTCCCCCAGGTCGAGGACGAAGAGGTGGTCGATATCCTCAAGGCTTGAAGCGCTGATTGCAGAACGCATACCCGATTTACAGTGCTCTTGCAAATCACAGCATGTCTTCAACAAATCGCTCATAAGCGCGCGTGCTGACTATGTGCGAACCATCGCAGTTGAACTGCATCTGGATGGCATCCTTGACGATATTGATCGTCGCGCTTCGTGCGTAAAAATTCGGAATTCTGCGAAGTCTTGGCAACTGCGCAATGATCTTGGGAATTTCATCTGCGGGAACTGGTTGCCAGTTATCAAAATAACTGGAAAAACCGAGCTTCAAGTGTTCGGGCAGTTCATTGAAAAACGCATGTTCTCCGCTTGCTTGGTACATGCGCTGGATCATTCCGGCTTTACGGTTGTAATCGATTTTAGGAAAGTGGCGCTCAACATAGGAGGTGTCGAGCAGGCGCAAGGCTGGGTGGAATTCCTCGGAAAAGGGATCGAGCACGGTAGATACCCTGATCTCGCCGTTGTTGAAGCCAACCATGATGCGATGCGCAGTGCGGTTGATAAGTAAATCCTCAAAACAGGCTGTCAGGGCCTCCAAATTCTTGTCCACGACACTCTCGTAACGCGGCCGTTCCATTGCCGTAAAGCGCAGAGAGGCATCACCCTTGATGCTGACGTGCATGTCACGGTGGCCGTTACCCGTGATATTGAGCATTTTCTCTTCCAGCACCAGCCTCTCATTCCGGGCATTCACTACGGCATGAATGATGTGGTTGATTTCGGGCTCTTGCGCCAATAGAGCATGGAAATCCGAGGCGGAAATTTTTCCCGCTCGGGTTGTTTCTTTGGCTTTTGCCGAAGCAGTGCGGTAGCCTTTGTTGACCACTGCGACTTCGCCAAACCAATCGCCCGCTCTCGCCTCTTGAATTTCTTGAATTGAATTGAATTTTTCAATGTAGAGCGATACTGTTCCGCTCTCGATGTAATAAAGGCAATCCGCGGGGTCGCCCTCATTAAAAATGATTTCTTCGGGAGCAATCTCAACGTCGCTGGTCAACTGACGCACTTTATCGAGTTCGCGTTTGGGCAAATCCAGGAAAATCGAAGTCATTTTAAATTCTCCTTTCGTCATTCTATAGCCGAGTATGGGTTCAGAGGTTGACTGCTTGGACTTGCCCTGCCGCTGACTCGGCAATCCCCCGGTGGGGGTCAGCAGCAGTTAAAAAACTGATTCTGTTTCGGAGTGATACCTTTCTGCGCCATGTTAGGGCGCACCAGCAATAGTGCTATCGGATGCTGATCTCGACACGCCTGTTCTTTGGTTCTGGCACCCCATCGGCAGTCTTTATGGCCGGATCGCGCTTCCCACGCCCGGATATGGTGATCAGGCTGTCAGGGATGCCGGCCGCTATGAGGATGTTCCTGACATCCTTGGCGCGGTCCAGAGAAAGCTCGTCGTTGTATTCGTCGGATCCAACGCTGTCGGTATGCCCGATGACAATAATCTCGGGGGCGCTGCGAGTCTTCAGATCGTCCTTCAGCTTTTTCACGACAGCCCGCGACTCCGGCGTCATTTCGACTTTTCCATTGAGATAATACAGGACATAAGTCACCGCGCGCTGCGGCTGCGCATCAAGCGCCGAGCCGAAACGGGCGCGCACAGAATCGGGAGTTTCCTTGTCCTGGGAGATGCCCCCGCTTTGACTGACGCTCACCGCTTCATATGGCTTGTCGATAACGCGTTCCCCGGTTGCAGTCTTTACAATGACCGCACTTGGGCTTCCGTCTGCATTTGGAAGCAGAACGATCCGGTCGGGGCTGGCACAGCCAGTCAGGGCGATGATTAAAGCTAATACCAGATATCCGATGAATTTATTTCCAGTAAATTTCATGGCGATACCTATATGGGTAAAAGATCAGTTGCCGCCGGCCTCAAGCAAGAATTCGGTGCCGCGCACGCCGAGAATCGAGGTGGGGGTGCGGTAATGCACTGCATCGGGCGACGATTTCGAGAGTTTCCCCGAAACTACCGCCAAAGTGCCGCGCTTCAGGGTTGCATCCAGCTCGCCTTTGTTGGTCGTGCTGTTAAACGCGAATTTATTGAGAATCAGAGTCGAGTTGGGACCGGCTGAAAGCAGTGTGCCGTCATGCAGAGCGATGCCCACTGAGCCGTTCACGCCGGTAATCACGCGGTCAGAAACCAGCAGCCCTGTTCCTGGCTTGGCAGCGATTTTCTGCTCACCGCGTTGTATAGTCGCATCCCCTTTTGCATTCTTGACCATCCCAACATCATCACGGGCATATGCGGTTGCGACAGCAAGTGTCATGATCAAGCCAGCTATCGCTTTCATCTTTATGGAAGACATCGACGATCTCCTTAAGAAGTCAACAATTCAGGCGGGTAGAATGGATCAGGGGGCAGCGCCAAAATCTAAGTTTCCGCGCAATGGTTCTAGTATAAACTGCGCATCGGCCTATTCGGTTGATGTTATCATAATTTTAACCACAGCAATGCGTAAGGCCAGGGTGATACTTCTGATCAATGCTTATATAGCGCCATGATTTGAAAAATTTTCTCACATTACTTTTGCAGACATGGCGCACGGGGAAAGGGCGCCCCGTTTCATTCGCGCTGCTTATAGCCTTTGCCGTTTTATTCAGTTTCCCCAATCTGCAACCGTTCAAGTCAGTCCGTCTGGCATTGTTTGACGAATATCAGAACATTTCTCCTCGCCAACCGCAATCCCAGCCGGTGGTCATCGTCGAAATCGACGAGGCCACGCTGGATGCGCTTGGGCAATGGCCTTGGCCGCGAAATTATTTTGCTGTGCTGATCGACGCAATCAACGCCCTCAAACCTGCCGCTGTCGGCCTCGACATCATCATGCCCGAGCCTGATCATGCCTCACCGCAGGCTGTTGCGGAATCGCGTCCGGATTTGCCCGATAACGTGCGCGATATCCTGCTGAGTGCGGCATCGAATGATCACCTTCTTGCGGAGAGCCTTGCCGGAGCGCCCGTCGTGCTGGGCGCTGGCGGCTTTCCATATCATATGCCGTCCACCCTTGAGGCCTTGCAGCACACACGCGAGGTAAAAATACAAGGCGACAATCCACTGCCGTTGCTGAAATCATATCCTTACGTGCTTGCCAGCCTGCCAGAGTTCCAGGTTGCCGCTCGAGGGCAAGCGCTGTTAAACGGCGATCCTGAAAATGGCATAGTGCGACGAGTCCCGTTGCTTTCGGCTCTGAACGGAAAGATTACGCCAGGGCTGGCGCTTGAAATGTTGCGCGTCGCTCATGCTGCGCCAAATATCGTTGTGGTTGCGGGTGCTCATGGTGTCGAATTTGTCAAAATCGGCAAGCGCCGTATCCTGTTGCAGGAAAATGGAGATGCCTGGGTGCATTATGAAAGGTCATCGAGGCTGCGCTACATTTCCGCCTTTAGCCTGCTAAAGAATGAAGTTCCTCCCGAGCGCATCCGTGGCAAGATGGTGCTGGTCGGGCTAACCGGCATGGGCTTGCAAGACATGATCAGCACGCCGCTTGGAGACCGGCGCCCTGGTGTCGAAGTGCATGCACAACTGATCGAGAGCTTTGAAGACAATCATTTCCTGATTCGTCCGTGGTGGATGCACTGGGTCGAGCTGGCATTGCTGATCGGTGGCGGTTCGTTGCTGATCTGGTCTGTTCCAAATATATTTTTTCGTAACGAAATACGGCGCAAGACAAAGAGCGCTGAAATAAATCGGGATCGTGAGCAAAGAATCGAGCCTTTGCATGAGCGGAGGCAGCAAAATCGAGCGAGCGGGATCAAGCCCTGGCTTGCAGCCATGCTGTATATTTTTCTTGCTGTCCTTTTGTTTGCTTCTGGCATCGCATTGTTTCACTGGGCCGGCCTGTTGTTCGATGCGGCCAATTTGTTCATCGCGCTCTGCATCATTCTGGGCAGTCTGGTGTTGGGTGTGTTCGTTGAGTCGGATCATCAGCGTAAAAAAACCGAACTTGTGCTTCAGAACCAGCATGCCATGGCTGCCAAGATTGCGGGTGAGCTAGAGCGGCTGCGGCGATTTTTCTCGCCGGCTGTGGCCGATCAACTGCTCTCGGTCTCCAGCGAGGAGCTGTATCGTCCGCACCGCAGGGAGATCGTCGTGCTGTTTCTCGACTTGAGGGGATATACCGCATTCACCCAGAAACATGGGGCGGATGAAGTCATGCGGATCCTTGGCGAGTTTCATGCGGCGATGGGCGAGTTGATCGCGATTTACGATGCCACGCTGGAGCGATTTGCAGGGGACGGGATGATGATCTTTTTCAATGATCCGCTTGAAATTGCCGATCCCGCCGTCAAGGCGGCAGGCATGGCCTTGCAAATGCAGGCTCGTTTCCAGGAGCTCAACAAGATCTGGGAGCAGCGGGGCTACAGTCTTGCCATGGGAATCGGCATCGCCCAGGGTGTGGCGACCATCGGCGCGATCGGTTTCGAGGGGCGGCGCGACTATGCCGCCATTGGCAATGTCACCAATCTTGCTGCCAGGCTTTGCGGGCAGGCTGGCGCGGGGCAGATCCTAATATCGAGCGTCGTGGCCGACAATATCCGGGAAGTCGCTCGGGTTGAAGCAATCGGCGATCTGGTTTTGAAAGGCTTTTCCGAACCGGTTAAATGCTTCGAACTGGTGTCTGCGCAGACTATGCCCTGACAGCGTCATCGTGTGGTCACGAATGCGCATTCAGTGAGCGATGACGGCTGCCTCTCCAAATCCCTGAAGGGGCCCTAGGGGATTCCTGCTTTCCTCGAATTCGTGAATGGAAGGCTCACCGCCTGTCAGCTTGTAAATCACAAGGTCCTTTTTCAAAAGGATCACGCCATGGAATTTCCATCCGACAATATCTGTCTTTCTCTTGAAATTCAGGAGGTCGGCCCAGAAATTCCCATAACGTTTTTTTTTCAATGTGCTCTGGTTCAGTTCATAGCCGGTGCATTCCTGCTTGGCAAGGATGCACTCCTGGACGCCAGCATCAAGATCATTTGCATTGACTGAAGGGCTGGGAATAAAACGTCGCAGGACATCGGAATAATTGAGAATTGCGATGTTCGGGTTTTCTCCTGGCATCAGATGGAGTTTTTTCAGATCTTCAAGATGGCTCTGATGAGGATGAATTTTATCAAATGTCTTTTGCACTTCCTCATAGCTTTTCCATGGGCTGATCGTGGTCGAGTCGGAATGCGGAAGCAGAGAACTGCACCCTGTCAGGGAGAAAAGAAGCAGGATGAAAATATTTTTTCTGTTCATATGAGCCTCTTGCAAAATAAGCGTGTAGGTCGAATTATTTTCGCTGAAGTGCAGGAAGAGATATGGAAGTGGGTGGCCATGACTGGCAAGAGGACCGGTTATGCCTGTCCACTTTGAGATCAGTCTACTTCAAAGGTTAAATTGCAGCAATGCGCTGATCAAAAGCGCTGATCAAAAGGCTCGGATGCTGCCGCATCTCTGCCACTTGACCAGAATTATTCAAAATTGCGTTTCAAACTTGAATCCGCCAGCACTAATTGCCAGCTAATCAGCCCAAAGTATATTTGCCTTCATGAGGTGGCAGCCTCAAATCTGGGTTAATTACTTTTAAGGAGCAACAATTATGCGTACGTACAAGACCATTCTTGCCGGAGCATTGGCCGTGAGCCTCTTCGGAGTTTTCTCAACTTTCGCAGCCGATCAGGCAAGCGATCATGCGTTCAAGGGCCATGAACTTGCGGGGCAAGCCAAGATCAGCCTTGAGCAGGCTCGTCAGATCGCCCTTCAAGCCTATCCTGGCAAGATTACCGACGAAGAACTGGAAAAGGAAAATGGCGGCAGCGGCCTGCGCTATTCGTTTGATGTACAGAAAGGCAACGTGAAACAGGAGGTCGGTGTTGATGCCAAGACCGGCAAGGTGCTGGAGAACAGCCTAGAAGGTCCGGATGCCGACTGACTCTGAAGGTGCTTGGAATCGAAGCCTCGCTCCCCATCAGGGGGGCGACATTTCAAGCACTCAGCCGATAACGAAATATCAGCCCCGTCCCTGGTTGACGATTTTCCAGGCTGATTGTTCCTCCAAGACGAAGCGCAGCATCATGCGCGATGGAAAGCCCGAGTCCGCTGCCGTTCCCTTCAGTGCCTGCAATCCGGTAGAACGGATCAAATACCCTGCCTTTCTCGGAATCCGGTATGCCCGGCCCTGAATCGATGATTTCGATCACGATGTTGTGGTTTTCTTCGTGGAATCTCAGCGTTATATCGCCACCAGGCGGCGTGTAGGCTATCGCATTGCTCAATGCGTTTTTGAGAATAAGGCGCATTGCTTGGGGGTCTGTGCGCAGTTCCAATTGCTCATCGCCTTCCAAACCGATATCGATTCCCTTTGATTCTGCCAGCTGAAGATGGTCAGCAACCAATTCCCTCGTCATTTTCGACAGATTGACGGATTCCTGCACCGGTGCGCTGATCTGATTTTTGGCGTGGGAAAGCAGCTGTTCGGTCATTCTGCGCCCACGTTCGATTCCCTCCTTGAGAGGGGTAATGCGTTCGCGCATTGCCTCCAGGGTGTCGGCGCGTTCCAGATTCTGAACCTGCAAATAAAGCGCAGTCAAAGGCGTGCGCAGCTCATGTGCGGCATCGGCGATGAAGCGTCGCTGTTCTGTCAGCAGTTGCCTGACTTTCTCGAGAAGCTGATTGATCGATGTCACAAATGGCAGGATCTCATCCGGGACGTTCTTGTCTGACAAGGCTGCAGGATTTTCGGGTTCTTGTGAGTCCAGGGTCTGCGCAAGCACATGGATGGGGGCCAGCTCCCTTCTCACTATTCTCACCACGAGCCAAAGCACCAATGGCAATAGCAGGATGATAGGCAGCAGCGCATGCAATGCATTGTGAATTGCAATCTCATTTCGGGCCTCGGTTGCCTGTATGGCGGCAACTGCAGATCCATTGGATCGTCGCACAAAAACACGCCAGTCGCCGGCATTGCTGTCGAGCGTGTGAAAGCCGGGCTCAAGATCGGGTCGCAACCAGTTCAGCGATCGTCCGCTCGGAGGTAGCTTTACGACCATGACCTTGTCCTCGGGATCGCTGTTCTCGGTTTTTCCCTGCAAATGGATAGTCTCATGCAGCACGTCATTGTTTGCCATTGCCGCTATTTGCCGCAAGGTGTCGTCCTGGAATTCCTGGGCATCCTGATATGCAAGCCAGAATGAAATCGCACCGGCAGCGATGCCCACCAATACGACCGTGAACCCCAATGCGATTGAAAGCTGATGCTCCAGCGAGCGTCTCATGATTTGTCCACCATCCACCCAGCCCCACGGATATTCCTGATGGCATCCGCCCCAAGTTTCTTGCGTATGCCGTGAATCAGAAAATCCACGGCATTGCTTTCCACTTCCTCGTTCCAGCCGTAAATGCGCTCCTCCAGCTCTGCTCGGGTCAGGATCGAGCCCGGCTGCAGCATCAGCGCATGCAACAGGGAAAATTCCCGAGAACTCAATAGATGCGAGGCATCTCCTCTGGAAGCTTCCCTGGTGGCCGGATTGAGGTTTACCTTGCCATTAGTCAGCAGCGGCGAAGATTGGCCTCCCTTTCTTCGAATGATGGCTCGCAACCTTGCCAGCAATTCGTTCATGTCGAACGGTTTGACGAGGTAATCATCCGCGCCTAGGTCGAGCCCCCTGATTCGGTCTTCTACCGCATCGCGGGCAGTCAGGATGATCACAGGGATGCCGTTTCCCTTTGATCGCAAAAGACGCAAGACTTCCAGTCCATCCCGCTTGGGCAATCCCAGATCAAGCAGCACAGCCTGATGCTCATTCCCATCCAGAACGCTGGTGGCAGTTGAACCGTCCCTGACCCAATCGACAGCATAGGAAGCATCCTTCAATGCAATTTGAATTGCATCGCCAATCATACGGTCATCTTCGACAAGCAAAATGCGCATATCAGGTACCTATATCGATCTTTTGGAGGTCATCTTTTGCAGCGTATTGTATAGAACTGGCATCACGAGGAGTACCAGAGGCAGCTGGACGATCAGCCCGGATATGATCGCGATGGCCAGCGGTTGCTGCATTGCAGAACCCTGTCCGATGGCAAAGGCAAGCGGTAGAAGGGTGAGGATTGCAGCGACCGTGGTCATCACGATCGGCCGCATTCGGTTCTTTCCCGCCATGACCAGCGCATTTTCACGATCCATGCCAGACTCGATCGCCTGATATTCCGAGAAATAGAAGATTGCGACTTCGGTGACGATACCGACGATCATGGTCATGCCCATCATCGCAGAGATATTGAGCTCGACTCCGGTTGTCCAAAGCCCGATAAATATGGCCGATATCGACATAAGCGGAATCGCCATGATGGAGAGCGCGATTCTGAAACGCTCATACAGAAAAAGCAGCAGCAGGAATACCAGTGCGACCGCTGCGGCGAAGACTTCGATCAGCCCCCTGAAGGCAATTTGCTGCTGCTTGTATAACCCGCCTAGCTCGTAATAGGCATCCTTCGGAAGAAGGTTTGGACTTGCCATGACCTGACGGATATCCCGAATGGTTGATCCCATGTCCCGCCCGCTGATGCGTGCAGTCACTGCGATCATGCGTTTCAGGTTCTCCCTGTTGATCTCGGGTTGCCCGCTTACCGTCTGAATATCGGCGACACGGTCGAGCGGAAGAAGGTGTCCGTCAGGCGCACGCAGCAGCAGCTTGCCGATATCCTGCTGGGTCTTGCGTACATATTCAGGAACCCAGACTCTCACCCCGATCATCTTCACGTTGCTCTGAATCTGTGTCGCCACTATGCCAGACATGTAGCCATTGAGCATGGCGGTGACACTGGCTGGATCGAGACCTTCGAGTGCTGCCTTTTCGCGGCCCACATAAATCTCCAGCGCATCTCCGGCAGGATTGATGCCGTTCTTCACATCGACGACACCGGAGATGCGTTCGATCAATGCCGCTGTTTTCATCGCAGCAGCTTCCAGTTCAGTCTGGTCATCCGAATAAATCTTGATCTCGATCGGCTGAGGAACTGAAGTCAGATCTCCGATCATGTCCTCCATGAGTTGCGCCAGCTCGATATCCAGACCCGGAACCTGCGCCTCTATCCTGCGCCTGATGTCGTCCATCACCTCTTCGATGGGCTGCCTGGGCATGGGTTTTAGCTTGATGAAAAAATCCCCCTGATTCGCCTCTGTGATTCCCCCTCCCAGTTGCGCTCCTGTCCTGCGCGAATAGGTTTCGACGTTGGGATTGGATTTGATGATTACCTCTACTTGCCTTAGCAGTCTGTCCGTTTCGGTGAGCGATGTTCCCGGTTTCGAGCGGTAATCCATGGTGAATCCGCCCTCGTCCATGGCGGGCATGAATCCCGTTCCCGTCTTTGTGTATGCGAACCAACCCGATCCAAGCAGCGGCAGTATGATGAAAAGTGTCAGAATCGGGCGATGAAGCAATTTCCGAAGCAGTTCTCCGTATCTTTCATGAAGCCTGCGAGTCCATCTCCCGTTTTCTTCCTGCATGGCATCTTTTTCCTTCAGCAGGTGATCCGCGAGAATCGGAACTGCAAGCCAGGTGATCGCAAACGATATCATGAGGCTTGCCGCCATCGTGAGCGAAAGGGCCTTGAAGAAGGCGCCAGTTACGCCATCCAGGAAGGCAAGCGGAATGAAAATGACCAGGGTGGCCGCCGAAGAACCCACAAGCGGTCTGGTGAATTCGATGGCTGCGGCCATCACCCGACCATGATGGTCTTCGGGAGACTCGCGCAAACGTCTCACGATGTGCTCGAGCATCACGATGGCATCATCGATAATCAACCCGACTGCTGCCGCCATCCCCCCCAGCGTCATGATATTGAAGCTCATGCCCAATGCGTACAGGATCACGATGGTCGATGAAAGTACCGCCGGAACCACAATGATGGCAATCAAGGTGATCTTGATGTTGCGAAGGAATAAAAGAAGGACGCCAGCCGCGAGCGCAACCCCGATCAGGATGGCATCCCTTACACTTGCGGCCGAATCGACCACAAGTCTGCTCTGATCGTACCATTTGGCGACCTTTACCCCGGCGGGCAGTCTGTAGTTTTGCAGCTTGGCATCGATATCATGCGCGATGCGCACACTGTTTCCGCCTGGTTGCTGATAGACGTTGAGCAAGACTGCATCGTGTCCATCCGCATTCACCCTGATCCACTGAGGAACTGTTCCGTCAGTGACCGTGGCGATGTCTTTGAGCTGTACGAGGCCATTCGAACCGGATCGCAAGACCGTGTTGCGAATGTCTTCGAGATTCTTAAGGCGGTTGTCCGAGACCCCAAGATAGAGCTTGTAATGGTCCTCTATGCGACCGACCGCTGTCAGCACGTTGGACGAATTCAAAACCTTCGCCACATCATCTATCGTCATGCCGTATGCCTGCAGCTTGTCTGGATCGACGGTGACGCGATATTCCTCGAGCTTGCCGCCTATGGGATGAATTCTCGCAACACCTTCGACTGAGGACAGCAGTGGCGTCAATTGGTACTGGGCGAGATCTCGAAGTGCCGCCAGTGAAACGGTGTCGGACGTCAGGCTGTAAGCGATGATCGGAAATACCGTAGGATCCATGCGGCGTGTAAGCATTCTGGTTCCTAAAGGCAAAGTGGGCAATCTCTGCGCAATGGCCGCATTCACCTGCAATGTGGCTGTTGCCATGTCGGTGCCCCAAGGAAAATAAACCGATATTTCAGCCGACCCCCTGCTTGTCGTCGACCGCACATTCATGACGCCGGGCACTCTTCTAACCGCCTCCTCGACAGGAATGGTCACCTGAAGCGTCATCTGTTCAGCCGTGCGATCTCCCGCATCGAGCGTTACCTCGACGCGAGGAAAGTCGACGTTTGGGAAAAGCGTCACAGGCAGCTTGAAAGCTGAAAACGCACCTGCAAGCGCAAGCAGAAGCACAAAAAACAGAACAGACCGCCGATGCAATTGCATCCAGGCTCCGAAATTCATCGACTCTGCTCCTTGCGGAGCGTCATGCCGTCATGCAATTCGTAGTTTCCGAGCACGACAACCGAGAGAGCTGGATCGAATTTACCCTGGATAGCGGTCATTCCGCCGCTTTCAATTGCGTTGACATTGACACGCTTTGCATGCCCCATATCGTCTTGAAAAATGTATGCTCCATTCTCGTCGGACAGCACTGCGGATCTTGGAACAACCCATGCGTCTGCCCCCTGAATCTGAATTACGCCGCGCAATTTCATGCCTGGAATCAGACCAGGGTTCTGCGACTTGTCGATCTGGGCGATCACATCGACAAGCTGGGTTTGAGGATTGATCGAGCCGTGAATTTCGCTGACTGCGCCATTCAGTTGCCGCGTCTTGTCGAAAACGGGGAGCAGTTTGACGGTCATGCCCAATTTTATTTTCAGCGCATCTTCAGGCTGAACACCGATGCGTGCACGCAATGCGCCGAGCCTTGCAAGCTGCAAAACCGTTTTCCCTGTTTGCACGCGATCGCCTGGAGAAGCAAAGCTTCCGGCAATTACTCCATCGAATGGCGCTTTGACAATCTCTAGTGGCAAACCGTCACCTAGCTTGTTCTGTGTTTCAAACGCGCTTTGTGCATCCTTCAGTGCCTTTTTTGCCGCTGCAAGCTGGGCATGAGTTGCCAGTTGCTGGGCGTAAAGCCGTTTCATGCTTTCAAACTCGCTGCTTGCCATTTCAAGCGACGATTTTGCCTGAGCATAGGCATACGCAGCGGCGGGGTCGGTTTCGAATTCGTATAGCGCATCGCCTCGCTTGACTATTTGGCCCGCCATCACATTCAGGCTGATGATTTGCCCGGATCGAGGCTGATCGAAATTGACAGTATTTTTAGGATCGGAGAATACAGACCCGTACCCAGACAGCTTGAAGATGATGGATTCCTTGCGCATGGGCTCCGTCTTGACGAGCACGCTGGGTTGATCCTCTGCATGGGCGATGACAGAACAGGTCAGCAAAAATAAACATAGCCAGCTTCTCATTTCGACTCCTTGACCGGTAATTGACCACCGAGCAGCGTCAGCAGGGCAATGCGTTCTTCGAGTATGGATTCCATAACGGCATTCCTTTCGGATTTTTTGGAAAGTTCGATATCCTTAAGGCTCGAATAGGCTGCAAAATCCATGTCTCCGGTTTCAAGAACAGATTCAGCCTTGCTTGAAAGAAGCGACAAGCTCTCAATGTCTGCGCTCAATTGCTCCAGGTGTTTTTCAAGCAGATCCTGATCTGAAAGGATCTGTTCGACATCGCCATATGCCTGATCCAGCCTGACCTGAAATTCGTCATGCATGCGCCTTCTTGTCGCCTTCTCGATTGCAATATTCCCGCGGTTCCTGTCGAAAATCGGCAGGTTCAGGCTCAGGGAAAAGCCGTTATAGTTGATCCCTGTATTGTCGCGAGCCCTGATGAGACCAAAATTGATTGCCGGAAATTGGGAAAGAATTGCCTGTCTAAGGCGCATATCCTGAGCCTCGTATCCTGCCTGCAATGCCATGAGATCCGGACGCGTCCTGGCAAGATTGGACAGCCTGCGCGCAACTTCCTGCTTGTCCAGAACAGCAATCCTGGCGTCTCCAGCCAGCTTCAGCACGGTATTCGGTGCGAGCCCGAGCAGCGCATTGAGGGAATGGCGGTCTTTCTCGATGGAACGTTCGGTATCGCTGATTTTTTTGTCGATTCCCTGCAATGCATTTCCATCTGCTATGACGGCGGTCAATATCAGATCATTATTGTCCAGCGATGCCTTCTCTCTTGCATAACGAATTGCAATGAGCTCCCGGTTCTCCTTCAGAATGCCCATTGAATCCTGCATGGACAATATTCGTGAGAAAAGAAGGCGGGCCTGTCCGACCACCTGCCACTCCTGCCACAACAGAGCCAGATCTGCCTGACGGCGCTTAGCATCCGCTGCCGAGACACGCAGGGACCTCGTCATCAGTGCAGCCAGGTCGTAGTTCAGTCCAAGGTCGAAGGCGGTCACGTTTTCTCCCTGAATGCCGTTCTGTGGGAACTGCGGAGTAAAAGCGATCTGCGGGTCTGGAAGAAGCCCGGCAGCATATGCCTGGGCGCTTGCAATTCCGGCATCATCCCTTGCGAGTTTCAGGCCAGGGTTGTTGGCCACCGCGATCATTGCGACTTCGGTCATGTCGAGTCCGTCGGCAGGGTCGAATTTATGAAAGGCAAGCTCGGGAAAGGGCATCCTCGTAGGGTCAATTTCAAGGCGGGAGATATCCTCAGGCCAGGATCCCTTTGAAGGCAGAGGTTGCTTGTGATAGGTGGCACAGCCGGCTATCAGTGCAGCTGCAATCAGGGTAGACAAGATATTTTTCATGGGGGCCGTCCTTCATTACACACGAATATAACAGCGAAAAATTAGATGGCCATTAGGATTTGCACCGATGCGCAATTTGGAAATGTATCATTGCACATGATGCAGCGGATTGAGGATGAATATGCAACGCGAGGAAAAAGGAACTGTCCTGGGCGTCAAACCCGACGTACTGAAATTGGGGCTGGTGAGCTTGCTCACAGATGTCAGCTCCGAGATGATCTTTTCTGTCTTCGCCATCTTTTTCACCACCATTGCCGGAGCATCCAGCGCGCTGCTGGGAATGGTCGAGGGCTTGGCCGACTTTTCCGCATCATCGCTCAATTGCCTTTCGGGTTGGTTGTCCGACAGATCTGGAAAGCGAAAGGGGCTGGCGCTTGCCGGGTATGGCTTTTCGGCACTGGCAAAGATCATACCGCTGGTTGCCACTTCCGTCTCGGCTCTTGGATTTTTTCGCATCATAGAAAGGCTAGGGAAGGGATTTCGGAGCCCTCCTCGTGACGCATGGCTGTCGGCGATTGCTACAAGAGACGTTCGAGGATATTCATTCGGTGTACACAAGGCGCTCGACAAGGCTGGCGCCATAATCGGACCATTGGCTGCGTATGTTCTTCTGGCATGGCTTGGTGAGGCCAGATCAACTTTTCACATACTTTTCTGGATTGCATTTGTGCCAGCTTTGATTGGCGTCGTTTTGCTCTGGCGCATTAGGGATCGCCCGGGAACACAATACCGGCGCGAAAGCATGAGTGAGGCATGGAAGACATTAAGCGCGCGCTTCAGGCGCTATCTCGTCGCTGCGGGTATTTTTTCTCTCGCCTATTTCAGCTTTTCCTTCCTGTTATTGCGAGCATATAGCGTCGGCTTCTCTTTCAAGGATGTGGTGTTGCTCTATGCGCTCAGCAACGGCGCATTTGTCGTCGCCGCGCCGCTGGTCGGCAAGCTGGGCGACATGATCGGCAGGACAGTCATCATCCCCTTGAGTTACCTGATCTATCTGTTCATGAGCCTGGGTTTCGCTTTTGCCGTAGCAAAATGGCAAATCGTTTCCCTGTTTGTCGTGTACGGTGTCTTTTTTTCAATCGACGAAGCCCAAACAAAGGCTTTCATCGCGGACGTTGAACCAGAACGTCGCGCAACGGCAATCGGGGTATACAATTTTGTGACCGGTGCAATCTACTTGCCGGCATCCCTTATTGCAGGCGCCTTGTGGTTGGTGCATCCAAGCCTGGCCTTTATCATCGCCGCACTGCTTTCGCTTGCCGCAATGTTGGTGTTCGTCGTGTTATTGCGCACGCCCACCTAGGTGATGAATCATCCCGGATTGACAGGCACAGCCAGCTTTCGCTTTCAACTGCTTTGAGATTTATCTCGGCCGGAGCCAGCATTGAAGTGCGCGACGAACCAGGCGGCAGCCTGTTTTGCTGCCTGCTCAAGCGTGCCGGGCTCCTCGAAAAGATGGGTCGCGCCTTCGATCAGGATCATTTTTTTCTCGCAACCCATCAGTTCATAGGCTTCCTGATTTAGCTCGATCACCCCGTAGTCATGGCTGCCCACGATGAGCAGGGTGGGGGATTTCACATGTCGCAAGGCCGTCTCTCCTGCAAGATCGGGCCTTCCTCCGCGCGAGACGATCGCCTGGATGCCTTGAGCCTTCGATGCGGCGACGAGCGCTGCAGCCGCTCCCGTGCTTGCGCCGAAATAACCGAGCCTGGAAGCCTTGTCCCGCATCCATTCGGTCGCAATCAGAAGACGGCGCGCGAGCAACCCGATGTCGAACCGCGTCGAATAATTTTCATCTTCTTCTGGCGTCAATAGATCGAAAAGCAGCGTGCCCATGCCATGCTGCTGCAGAACGCCTGCGACATAGGTGTTGCGAGGGCTGAACCGGCTGCTGCCGCTGCCATGCGCGAACAGCACAGCGCCTTTTGCATCGGGCGGCATGTTGAGTTCGCCGCCAAGTCTGGCATTTCCATCCTGAATGAATACGGCACCCATGATTTCCTCCTCATTGAAAGCCGAAAACCGTATATTGCGTTTTTCAGGAGAGAAGCGGACCTGCCACCGCAACGCATACCGTGATCAGCCCAAGCGTAAGGTTTAAGCCGACCAGTCTGCGTATCTTGCCCAGTATCTCTCCTGCCTCCTTCCATTTCTGCTCTAGAACGAAGCGCTTCAGTTTCAGGTAAAGCGCGAAATACACGTGACCGTAGATCGCGATCATCGCGATGCCTAGCATCAGCATGATGTGCACGTGTATCCCTACATGAGCCATGCCGCCGTATAGCAAAATCATCCCTATGCCGCTTATGAGCAGAAGCGCGATCGAAGCCCAGACCCATTTGAAGAAGCGCCTGAACACATCGCTCCAGAGCTTCAGGCGGGGAGGGGGATCCAGCATATCCACCGCGGCGGGCCGCAGCACGACATAGGCGAAGAACATGCCGCCTACCCAGACCAGAGCGGACAACAGATGGAAGAGCTTTAAAAATTGCATCGCATATCTCCAATGTGAGTGTTTTGATTCTATCAGGAACTGCAGGACAGCATCGAGCAGCCCGGTTTGTCCAGCGCCCAGTCCGGGCGCTTGGCGGTGAGTTCCGGCGGGATGTCCTCGTCATAGGGGCGCCGGGCGGCTTCCATCAGCTTCTCCAAAACGGTCATATCGTTTTGCATGGCTGCGTCTATCGCCTGCTGGGCAAGGTAGTTGCGCGGGACAAAACGCGGATTGACCGCGTTCATGCGCAGCCTTCTTTCCTCATCTTCATCACTCTGCCCGGACAGGCGCGCGCAATAGCGTCCGAGCCATGCATCGAATTTCGCTTCGTGATCGCGGTATAGATCTTCTTGGTAGAACGCGCCTTTCAGAAGGGATAGATCGGGTGTATGGCGTTTTACCTTCGCGAGCGAACGGAAGAATTCAGTCATGTCCACGGAGGCCCTGTGCATCAGTTCGAAAGCGTCTTCGATGAGGCTGGCGTCTTCGTCTTGAGTTCGCGCAAGTCCGAATTTGGCGGTCAGCATGCTCGAGAGATTTTCCTGCAACTTCTCGTCGAAGTGCGCGAGTCCTTCGTCAAGGATGCTGCGGGAAGGGAATGCGGTTTCGAGCGCTTCAGCCAGCCGCTCGAGGTTCCATCGCGAGATGGAGGGCTGATTGGCCAGCGCATAGCGGCGCCAGTCAGCGTCAGTTGTGTTGGGCGTCCAGCCTGGATCGAAGTTGTCCACCCATCCATACGGGCCGTAGTCTATCGTGAGTCCCAGAATGGACATGTTGTCCGTGTTCATCACGCCGTGCACGAATCCGACGCGCAGCCATTCGGCGACGAGGCTTGCCGTCCCTTCGCAGACCGTCCTGAACCAGATGGCGTACCGGTCTTCCGATTGCGTGCTTATCTCCGGAAAATCGCGGTCTATCGTGAATGAAATGAGCCGATTTAATAGATCGCGCTCGCCGTATGACGCGAGAATCTCGAAGTTTCCGAAGCGGATGAAGCTGCTCGATACCCGGCATACGATGGCGCCTGGCTCCATGATGGGGTTGCCGTCGTAGAACATGTCTCGCACCACAGGGTCCCCCGTTGCGATCAGGCTCAACGCTCGCGTGGTGGGTATGCCAAGATGGTGCATCGCCTCGCTGCAAAGGAATTCGCGCAGCGACGAGCGCAGCACCGCGCGCCCGTCTGCGCGGCGCGAATAGGGCGTGGCGCCTGCGCCCTTGAGTTGAAGCTCCCAACGCTGGCCGCGGCTGTTGACTATCTCGCCAAGCGAGATCGCGCGGCCATCTCCCAGCTGCCCTGCCCAGCTTCCGAACTGGTGTCCTCCGTAGCGTGCGGCATAGGGGCTCATTCCAGGAAGCAGCCGGTTTCCGGAAAAGGCATTCAGGAATTCTTCGGAGCGTATCTGCTCGTCCTGAAGATCCAGTAGTTCCGCCACTTCCCTTGAATAGGCGAGCAGCCTGGGTTTTGCAACCTGGGAGGGATGGGCGGCAGCCCAGCACGCGCCTGGCGTCAGGCGCGATTGCAGCAGGCCGCTCTGGTCGCCCGGAAGCTCGTTCACGAAGCGGTTGTCGAAGTCGAGTCGCATTTCAATTCTTTCGGTTGCAATGATGCGTATATTACCCGACAAACGCGATCGGGTAATGGGCTTTTGAAATTTTCTTGCTGATCTTGAAATGCATGCATCAGCCTCTATACTTGCAGGATGCATGCAAGGAATCACGAATGAAGGATAGCGAAATCGACGAAGATGAAGACGATGCGGAGCTTCCGCGGGGTGTGAAGAATTACATCACCCCTGGCGGTTTTCGCAGGATGCAGGCCGAGCTCGAACAGCTCTGGAAAGTGGAGCGCCCCGTCCTGGTGAGCACCATCGCGTGGGCGGCATCGAATGGGGATCGTTCCGAAAACGGCGATTACATCTATGGCAAGAAACGCCTGCGCGAAGTGGATAGGCGAGTGCGCTTCCTGAGAAAGCGCCTGGAAAAGGCCGAGGTGGTCGACCCGGCATTGCGCACAGATTGCGAGCAGGTGTTCTTTGGCGCTACGGTGACCGTTTGCCAGGATGACGGGATTGAGTCGACTTACGCCATCGTCGGTATGGACGAGATGGACATGTCCCGCAACCACATCAGCTGGATGTCTCCTTTGGCGCGTTCGCTCATCAAGCTGCGCGAGGGCGATGTGGCGAGGCTGCAGACGCCTTCGGGCTTGGTCGAGCTTGAGGTCATCAGGATCAGTTATCAGTCGCTGGAACATTAAATCTTGCTACAATGCAAGAATCAGTCCGGATTTGCCGGGAAACACGAGGAGTTCGTCATGAAGAAAATCGAAGCGGTGATCAAGCCTTTCAAGCTCGACGAGGTGCGCGAGGCGCTCTCTGAAGTGAACATCAGCGGGCTGACGGTCACCGAGGTCAAGGGGTTCGGTCGCCAGAAGGGCCATACGGAGCTTTACCGCGGCGCCGAATACGTGGTGGACTTCCTGCCCAAGATCAAGCTCGAGGTGGTGGTGTCGGATGAAATGCTGGAGACTGCGGTCGATGCGATCGTCAAGGCGGCGCACACCGGGAAGATAGGCGACGGGAAAATCTTCATCTCCAACATAGAACAGGTGATACGCATACGCACAGGCGAGCTCAACGAGACAGCGCTTTGAGTATTTCCGAATTCTGATCCTGCGCATCGGGTGGATTTACCCGATCGCCCAGGATGCGTATAATCCGCACTTTGCCGAGGTCTCCCTATGCGCATCATCCAAAAAGCACTTACCTTCGACGACGTATTGCTCGTCCCCGCTTATTCCAATGTCATGCCGCGCGATGTCAGCCTGCGCACACAACTTACGCGCAACATCAGCCTCAACATACCGCTGCTGTCGGCCGCGATGGATACCGTCACGGGTTCTCGTCTTGCGATTGCGCTGGCGCAGGAAGGCGGTATCGGCATCATCCACAAGAACATGACGGCGAAAGAGCAGGCTGCAAAGGTCGCCAAGGTCAAGCGGTTCGAAAGCGGCGTGGTCAAGGATCCGATCACCATCACGCCCGACATGACGGTGCGCAACGTGCTCACACTTACCCGTCAGTACAAGATTTCCGGATTGCCGGTGGTCCAGGGAAAGCAGCTTGAAGGCATTGTGACCAACCGCGATCTGCGTTTCGAGAGCAACCTGGACCAGCCTGTCTCCAACATCATGACGCCGCGCGAGCGCCTGATCACGGTGAAGGAAAACACGAGCATAGACGAGGCGCGCAACCTGATGCACAAGCACAGGCTCGAGCGCGTGCTGGTGGTCAACGATGCATTCGAGTTGTGCGGTCTGATGACGGTCAAGGACATCCTGAAGTCCAGCGAGCATCCCAATGCCTGCAAGGACAGCCGGGGCAGGCTGAGAGCCGGAGCCGCAGTGGGCGTGGGAGAGGGAACGGAAGAGCGCGTCGCATTGCTGGCCGAGGCGGGTGTTGACGTGATCGTGGTGGATACCGCGCACGGTCATTCCCAGGGCGTGCTCGACAGGGTCAAGTGGGTGAAGACCAATTTTCCGCATATAGACGTGATAGGCGGCAACATCGCAACGGGTGCCGCTGCGCGTGCGCTGATGGACCACGGCGCGGACGCGGTGAAGGTGGGCATAGGACCGGGCTCCATCTGCACGACGCGCATCGTCGCGGGTGTCGGCGTGCCGCAGATAGGCGCGATACAGAGCGTGGCTGCTGCCTTGCAGGGAACGGACGTGCCGCTGATCGCCGACGGCGGGATACGCTATTCCGGAGACATCGCGAAGGCGATCGCAGCCGGTGCGCATGCGGTGATGCTGGGGGGTCTCTTTGCCGGAACCGAAGAGGCGCCAGGCGAGATCGAGCTTTTCCAGGGGCGCTCCTACAAATCCTATCGCGGCATGGGCAGCCTTGGCGCGATGCAGCAGGGATCGAGCGACCGCTATTTTCAGGAAGGTGAAGGAAACCAGGACAAGCTGGTGCCGGAAGGCGTGGAAGGCCGGGTCCCCTACAAGGGCAGCGTGCTTGCGGTGATACACCAGCTGATGGGCGGCCTGCGCGCGAGCATGGGATACCTGGGCTGCGCGGACATCGCGGTGATGCATGCGAAGGCCGAGTTTGTCGAGATCAGCTCGTCGGGCATCAGGGAATCCCATGTGCACGACGTGCAGATCACCAAGGAAGCGCCGAATTACCACATAGATTAAACAAGCAGGATTGAGGATTGCGGATTGAGTTAAAACCAGCCCGCCCCTCCTCATTCCTTAACTCGATCCACAATCCTCGATCCTCAATCCTAGTCATGTCACACAAGAAGATACTGATCCTCGATTTCGGCTCCCAATACACGCAGCTCATTGCGCGCCGCGTCCGCGAGTCGAATGTCTATTGCGAGCTCCATCCCTGGGACATGAGTTCTGATGAGATGCGCGCCTTCCAGCCCGCAGGCATCATCCTTTCCGGCGGCCCGAACTCCGTCACCGAAGGCGATACGCCGCGCGCGCATGATGCGGTATTCGAAATGGGCGTGCCGGTGCTGGGCATCTGCTATGGCATGCAGACCATGGCGGCTCAGCTCGGAGGCAAGGTCGAGAACGGATTGGTTCGCGAATTCGGCTATGCCGAAATCCGCGCGCAAGGGCATTCCGCTCTGCTTGCCGGCATACAGGACAGGATCAACAGCCAGGGTCACGGCCTGATAGACGTATGGATGAGCCACGGCGACAAGGTGACTGAATTGCCTCCCGGATTTTCTGTGATCGCAAGCAATCCCGCCACGCCGATTGCGGGCATGGCCGACGAATCGCGCAGATTTTACGCGCTGCAGTTCCATCCCGAGGTCACGCATACCCCGCAGGGCAAGGCAATGCTCGCGCGCTTCGTGCACGACATATGCGGTTGCGGCCACGACTGGAACATGCCGGACTACATCGCGGAGGCGGTGGAAAAGATCCGCTCAGACGTGGGCGAAGAGGAAGTCATACTGGGGCTTTCCGGAGGCGTCGATTCATCCGTTGCCGCAGCACTTCTGCAGCGTGCGATAGGCAAACAGCTCACCTGCGTCTTCGTCGACAACGGCCTCTTGCGCCTGAACGAGGCGAAGGAGGTGATGGAGACCTTCGCGCTGAATCTGGGCGTGAAGGTGATCCACGTCGATGCGAGTTCCGAATTTCTGCATCATCTCACCGGGGTCAGCGATCCCGAGCAGAAGCGCAAGATCATAGGCCGCGAATTCGTCGAGGTGTTCCAGCGCGAATCCGCGAAGCTGTCGCAGGCCAAATGGCTTGCGCAGGGCACCATCTATCCCGACGTGATCGAGTCGGCCGGAGGCAAGAAGAAAAGCGCTCACACCATCAAGTCCCACCACAATGTCGGCGGGCTTCCGGAGACGCTGCATCTGAAATTGCTCGAGCCCTTGCGCGAGCTCTTCAAGGACGAGGTGCGCGAGCTTGGAGTCGCATTGGGGCTACCTCCCGCGATGGTATACCGCCATCCTTTCCCGGGACCCGGCCTCGGGGTGCGCATCCTGGGCGAAGTGAAGAAGGAATATGCGGATCTTTTGCGTCGCGCCGATGCGATCTTCATCGAAGAGCTGCGCGCGGCGAAGGACGAGGAGGGCAGGTCGTGGTATGACAAGACTTCCCAGGCATTCTCGGTGTTTCTTCCGGTCAAGAGCGTAGGCGTGATGGGCGATGGCCGTACCTACGAATGGGTGGTTGCGCTTCGCGCTGTGCAGACTCAGGACTTCATGACTGCGCGCTGGGCCGAACTTCCCCATGCGCTTTTAGGCAAGATTTCCAACCGCATCATCAACGAAGTGCGCGGCATCAACCGCGTGGTCTACGACATCTCAGGAAAGCCTCCCGCCACGATAGAGTGGGAATGATCCGACTCTTTTGATTCAAACTGTATTTGAGGATTTCATAATGAATGTTGCACAAGCGATCGAAACGCGGCGCTCGGTCAAGGCATACGACGTCAACCACCGCATGAGCGAAGCTGAAATCGAAAAACTCATCGCAGGCGCGATGCTTTCCCCCACGGCCTTCAATGTTCAGAACTGGCGTTTCGTCGTGGTCAGGAATCCTGAGCTCAGGAAGCAGATACGCGCCGTTGCCTGGGATCAGGCGCAGGTGACCGATGCATCGCTGCTGGTTGTGCTGTGCGCGGATCTCAAGGCATGGGAAAAGCAGCCCGGCAGGTACTGGAGAAATGCGGATAAGCCGATACAGGATTTCATGGTGCCCGCGATAGACCAGTATTACCGCGGCCAGGATCAGGTGCAGCGCGACGAGGCGATGCGCTCATGCGGGATCGCGGCGATGAATCTGATGCTGCATGCGAAGGAGATGGGATATGACTCCTGCCCCATGGATGGCTTCGATTTCGATGCGGTGGGCAAGCTCATCAATCTGCCTCAGGATCACGTCATCGCGATGTTCGTCGCCATCGGAAAGGGAACCAAGGAGGCATGGCCTCGAGGCGGTCAGCTTCCGATGAGCGAAGTGCTCGTGGTGGACGGGTTCTGATCTTCAAGAGTCTTGGCAATCAGCCTCAGCGCATCGGGCGACAGGGATCTGGTGTCGAGGTGTCTTGCCGCTGAGAGCTGCGGATAATTTCTGGTGGTTGCGCGCCAGTAGCTCGGATCGTAATGCAGCTCAAGCAGTTCCGCGACCATGGTCGCGAAGTCGCCGGATCTTATCTGTCCGGTCCAGCGGGCGAGCTGCTTTTCTCCGTGGAAGCGATGCAGGCCCTGAAGGTGTTCGATCAGCAGATCGGGATTGTCGAGGTAGTGCTTGTAGTCTTCCATCAACTGGGAGACGCGAGTCTCGACAGGCGTGTCCATGACGAGACAGTCACCCGCGTGCATCGCGCTCATCAGCGCAGGAGGCAAGGTGATCAGGCCGATCTTGTTGCTCTCGGCCTCGACGTAAACGGGCTTTGCAGAATCGAGGTTCTGCAACGCAAGCAAGAGATTGCTGTCGAACCACTTCTGCGTGGGCTGGGGCAATCCAGGTAGCCTGCCCAGAACGGAGCCGCGGTGCTGAGCCAGTCCTTCCAGGTCCAGGGTCTGCAGGCCTTGCTCCTTCAGGGCATGAAGAAACCTGCTCTTGCCCGATCCGGTGGGGCCGCAGATCACGCGCCAGGTGAAATCTTGCGGGAGGGTTTCGAGGCGGTCCAGCACATGGCGCCTGTAGGTCTTGTAGCCGCCGTCCAGCTTGTGCGCAGCCCAGCCGATCTGCGCCAATATGATGCTCATCGCGCCGCTGCGCTGTCCGCCGCGCCAGCAATAGATAAGCGGCCGCCAGGATTTCGCATGGCCCGAGAAGCGCGTCTCGATGTGATATGCGATATTTTTTGCGACCATCGCGGCACCGACCTTGCGCGCCTCGAAGGGGGACTGCTGTTTGTACAGGGTGCCGACCGTGATGCGCTCCTCGTTCGAGAATACCGGGCAGTTGATCGCGCCGGGAATGTGATCTTCCGCGAATTCGGCAGGCGTGCGCACGTCGATAATTTCGTCAAATTCGGCAAGCTGTGATAGGTTTGCGGTTCTGAACAACATCGAGGGGTTTATGTCCGAAGTAAAATTGACTCAATTATCTCACGGCGGAGGATGCGGCTGCAAAATCGCCCCCTCCCTGCTGCAGCAGATCCTGGCCGATGCGGGAAGCAAGATGCCTTATCCGGACCTTCTGGTGGGAACCGAGACCAGCGACGATGCGGCGGTGTACAGGCTGAATGACAGCCAGGCGATCATCGCGACCACGGATTTCTTCATGCCCATCGTCGACGATCCATTCGATTTCGGACGCATAGCCGCGACCAATGCGCTTTCCGACGTGTATGCGATGGGAGGCACGCCCATCATGGCGCTGGCGATCGTCGGCATGCCGATCAACAAGCTTCCGGTCGAGACGATACGTTCGATCCTGCAAGGCGGAGAATCGGTATGCAAGAGCGCGAACATCCCTCTGGCGGGAGGGCATTCGATCGATTCCCAGGAACCCATCTACGGGCTTGTAGCTCTGGGGATCGTGCACCCCGAAAGGCTGAAGAAGAACAGCAATGCCAAGGATGGTGACGTGCTGATACTCGGCAAGGGTCTGGGAGTGGGCATCCTGGCTGCCGCGCTCAAGAAGGGCGCGCTTTCAGATGAAGGCTATGCGGAACTGGTCGAAAACACCACGAGGCTCAACAGCGTGGGGGCAAGGATTTCTGAAATTCCGGGCGTGCATGCGATGACCGATGTGACCGGGTTCGGCCTGTTGGGCCATCTGCTGGAGATGTGCAAGGGATCGGGAATGGGCGCGGAAATTCTCTTCGATCGGGTTCCTGTTCTGCCATCTGCGCTGCCTCTTGCCAAGGCGGGATATGGGCCGGGCGCGATAGAGCGCAACATGGCAAGCTATGGAAAGGACGTACATTTCTCGAGTCAATTGGAAACATGGCAGCAGAGGATGCTTGCGGATGCGCAAACCAGCGGGGGGCTTCTTGTTTCCGTCTCACAGGAACATGCGGATGAGGCGCTGGACTGCTTTCACAAGTCCGGATTTGCGGACGCGTCAGTGATAGGCAGAATGAAGGCGGATGTGTCTGGAGTGACAGTCAAATAATCTTATGGAAAAATCAATCGCAGAGGCAGTTGGGCTCCTCGATGCTCACGCGGATTACAGGGTTTTGAGAAGGCTCATGCCGAGAACCCTGTTTTCGGAGACAGGCGGAAATAATCTTGCGAGAGGCGTCGTGGTCGATACCGAAACGACGGGAATCGATCATGGCAGGGACGCGATCATCGAGCTTGGCATGGTGCTCTTCGAGTACGACAGGGAGACAGGGCAGGCCTTTCGGGTGCTGGCTTCCTTCGACCAGCTCGAAGATCCCGGTTTTCCGATACCCGCGGAATCGACGGCAGTCCACGGCATCACGGACGAGATGGTCATGGGCCGACGCATCGACGATGAAGAGGTGGCAAGGTTTCTCGACGGGGTTGAACTGGTCGTGGCGCACAATGCCAGGTTCGACAGAATATTTCTGGAAAAGCGCCTGCCGATCTTCGAGTCCCTGCCGTGGGGGTGTTCGCTTTCCCAGGTCGACTGGAACGGCGAGGGAATAGGGTCGGCCAAGCTCGACTATATCGCGTATCAATACGGTTTCTTCTACGAGGCCCATCGCGCCGAGGAAGACTGTTACGCATTGCTTGAAGTCCTGCAGCAGGAGCTTCCCAAGTCGGGCGGGCTGGTTCTGCAGTCTGTGCTCGAGGCTCTTCCCAGGAAAAGCTACCAGGTCTATGCGATTGGATCGCCGTTCGAATCCAAGGATGTGCTAAAAGAGCGCCGTTACCGCTGGGATGCGGAAAAGAAATCCTGGCATACCACGGTTTCCGGCGACGAGGCGCTCAAGGCGGAGGTGGCGTGGCTCAAGGACAGCGTCTACAATAACAAAAAGGCGAGGGTTGAGATCGAAGTGCATAATTGCATGACGCGCTTTTCGAGCCGGCCAGGCAATCGCGCCGCAAGGGAAATATAATTGCCGCGATGGCAACAAGGTTGTTGCAAAGTCAGTAAATAATGTTATTCTTATATTGCAGGTGGCTTCATCTTTCATCAACATAGAGGAGAATAAATTATGAAAAAAGTACTCGTAAGTCTGTCGGTAGCAGGTTTGTTGCTTGCAGGTAGCGCAATGGCTGTGGATATGCCTGCTGATGGCAAGTCAAAGTGCGGAGCGTGCCATGCGATAGACAGAAAGATGGTAGGGCCTGCGTGGAAAGATGTTGCAGCCAAGTACAAGGGCCAGGCCGATGCAGAGAAGACCTTGGTCGAGCATATCACCAAGGGTGGTCAGTTTGGATGGAAGATGGGCAACATGCCTCCCAAGGGCATGGGTGCGAGCGATGCGCAGATCGCATCGCTTGCCAAGTTCATCATGAGCCTGAAGTAATTCCTTCTGGCTTGAGGCAAAAAACCGACGTGAGTCGGTTTTTTGTTTGTGGATCGCAATTTCGTTCTGGAATCTTTTAATGAGCAATTATTCATACAACGTCGAAGAAGACAGCTTCGATGAACTGGTCGTGGCAGCCTCCCACAAGCTTCCTGTGCTTCTGGATATCAGTGCGGACTGGTGCGGGCCATGCCGCGTGCTTGGGCCATTGCTGTACAAGATGGTGGTAGCCTATGACGGAAAATTCAACCTTGCCATCGTCGATGCGGACGAGAACATGAAGATCGCCGGACGCCACAAGGTGCGCGGTTTCCCGACGGTGATCGCGTACAGCAAAGGCATCGAAGTAGACCGGTTTCACGGAGCGCAGACGGAAGGATTTCTGCGCGAATTCATCAACAACCTGATCGAGCGTCACGAGGCCGCTCTATCCTAAGGCTTGATGAGCGGCACAAGGCCGCCCACTTGTAGGACTTGATCGAGCGGCACGAGGCCGCTCAATCTTAAAAAAGTTAGACGCAGCCGGTAGGCTTGGGCATGCCGCCGTACTTGGTGATCGGCTTCATGGGGCCGGTC
Organism: Pseudomonadota bacterium; assembly: GCA_021782365.1. Lineage (GTDB taxonomy): Bacteria > Pseudomonadota > Gammaproteobacteria > Burkholderiales > Gallionellaceae > Gallionella. Next base: position 44,952 of record JAJXVB010000010.1, on the reverse strand, counting down.
ATCCAGAGGTCGAAAACTTCCTTCTGATCTTCCTCGATGTATTTGCTGAATTTGCGTATCGGAGGAACCGAACCGAACTCCTCGTAGTATTCGCGCGCCTTCATGATCTGTTCCCACTTCTTGTCGTTGAGCTCGAAGCCGTCTGCTTCGGCCATTGCATGACCAATTTCCGGGGTCCAGTCGCTCATATCGACGAGGTAACCGTCTCCATCGCGTTCAGGGATTTGCATGATTGATACCTTTCTAGTCTTGTTAAATTCAATGCATGCATTAGACCTCAACCAAGTATTTTAGTCAAGTATTTGTCGTCGAGAGCGAACCGCTCAACCCGAGTGTCAAAATTTCCGACACCAAAGGCTCGTGACATCATTCTCACCGCTCAGTTTCCATCCAATCCTGATTTTTTACCTGCACGGGTGTATTGCCTAAGTTTGACGTGATCCGGAAAAAAATTTATTTCTCAACACTAACACTTTGTATATACTTATATTCTTAGGCGAATGGATCTCCGGAGTTGCTGATGCTGACGCCTTGCATGACTTGACGTCCTGAAGGGAAGATTGGGGTGTCGGAATATTTTACACTCTTCCTTCCTTCCTTCCTTCCTTCCTTCCTTCCTTCCTTCCTTCCTTCCTTCCTTCCTTCCTTCCTTCCTTCCTTCCTTCCTTCCTTCCTTCCTTCCTTCCTTCCTTCCTTCCTTCCTTTCTTCCTTCCTTCCTTCCTTCCTTCCTTCCTTCCTTCCTTCCTTCCTTCCTTCCTTCCTTCCTTCCTTCCTTCCTTCCTTCCTTCCTTCCTTCCTTCCTACCTGCATTCAGAAATATCCTAATATTTATCAATAAATTGGGAGGTCTTTATGAGTCTATGGCATGCTTCGTGCTTTTATTTTTACGAGCATTCAGATTGCAGCGAGCAATTTGCCAAAAATGGTTATCTGGGGAGGAAAAATGAAAAAGTATATTGCAGGCAGCCTGCTGGCCGTTGGGATTCTTGGAATGAATGCGGCACAGGCAAGCCTGGTGTCGGTGGGGACGGGGCTGGTTTATGATTCCGTGGCGAACGTGACGTGGAGTTCGGATGCGAACCTGATGAATACCATGGCAACCAGCGTGGGTTACACGAATCTGGTGAATGCGATCATCGCTGCGGTGCCGACGGTGCACGATACGCCGAACAGCCATGACAACGCCGGCCCCGGCAATTACAATCTGAGCAGCGGTGATTTTGTATCAGGTGGTGTGGCCGACTGGTTCGGCCAGATGGCCTTCACGGGCTATCTCAACAGCATTGATTACCTGGGCCACAACACCTGGGAGTTGCCAACGACCTACAATCAGACTTGTTCTGGTTACAACTGTACCAACAGCATGATGGGTGAACTGTTCTACACTGGCCTGGGCGGGACGGCGGGACAATCGATCACCACGAGCCACAACGCCAGCTACAGTTTGTTCACGAATGTGCAGAATGCGTTCTACTGGTCCGGTACGGAGGACACGTCCAATCCTGGCGGCGCGTGGAACTTCTACACCAACGGCGGCACGCAGGGCGCGAACGACAAGAGCTACAACGACTACTCGTGGGTCGTGCTTCCCGGCAATGCGGGAGCCGCCGTGCCGGAGCCTGCGGGCTTGGCGCTGTTCGGGATCGGGATCATGGGGTTGCTGATGTCAAGACGCAAAATCTGAGAAGTAGCGCAAATTGTTGAGCGAGAAATACCTGTCGGATATCACGGGATTCCAGAGCCCCAGCGCACTTGTGGACGTCGCATAATGCGGCGCCTATTCGATCGATTCCATGAACGCCGAGCGTTCGTCCCAGGATTCCAGATGCAAGCCCTCTATGTCGTGCCTGAACCAGTTGAGCGAGCAGTTTCTGATGGTGAAGTCGCGCGGTGCGTTCAACAGCCTGCCTGTGGCTCTGCGATAAATGACATCGAGCACGCCTGCATGAGTGACGATCGCAAAGGTATTGCCGCTATGGCGCCTGATCAGCTCATCAAGCACTTCATCTATCCGGTGCGCAAACTGTGCGAGGCTTTCGCCAGTCTCAAGTTGATGATGCGGGTCGCGCGACTTGTAGCGGGCATAATCTTCAGGAAATCGTGCTGCTGCCTCGCTTGCGGTGATGCCCTGAAAAATGCCGTGATGACGCTCGCGCAAGGAGGGGAGTTTGATGACTTCAGCGCCCCCTGCAAGCATCTCGGCCGTTTCATAAGCGCGGCTTAAGTCGCTGCTATAGATGGCGCAAATGTCGTCCAACATGCCGGTAGACATCGCCTGGTTTCTGCCGTTTTCATTGAGCGGAATATCGATCTGGCCCTGGATGAGACGGCTTGCGTTCCAGTCGGTTTCTCCGTGTCGGATCATGCAGATGCGAGTCGCCATGAGGTTTGCCTAAAGCCCCATTATAGCCGGTTTGCTTGCCAGGACAGCTTGCTATCCTGGCTTCCTCATCAAAGCAGCGGAACGATCAGAAGTGCGACGATGTTGATGATCTTGATCAAGGGATTGATCGCAGGCCCTGCGGTGTCCTTGTAAGGATCCCCCACGGTGTCTCCCGTCACCGCAGCCTTATGGGTCTCGGATCCCTTGCCGCCGTAGTTTCCTTCCTCGATGTATTTTTTCGCATTGTCCCATGCGCCCCCTCCCGTGGTCATCGAGATGGCAACGAATATGCCGGTGATGATCGTGCCGACCAGCACGCCTCCCAGCGCCTGGGCGCCCAGCGTCAGACCCACGATGACCGGGACTGCGACGGGCAAAAGAGAGGGGATCAGCATCTCCTTGATCGCAGCCTTGGTCAGCATGTCCACGCATGTGCCATATTCCGGCTTGCTCGTGCCTTCCATGATGCCTTTAATTTCCTTGAACTGGCGGCGCACCTCGACGACCACCGACCCTGCCGCGCGGCCGACCGCTTCCATGCCCATCGCGCCGAAAAGATAGGGAACCATGCCGCCGATGAAGAGGCCGACAATGACCATGTGGTTGGACAAATCGAACGGAATTACGGCGTGCAGATGCGCCTCGAGCGCATGGGTGTAATCGGCGAAAAGCACCAGTGCAGCAAGGCCTGCAGAGCCTATCGCATAGCCCTTGGTGACCGCCTTGGTGGTGTTGCCTACTGCATCCAGCGGGTCGGTGATGTTGCGGATTTCTTCGGGCAATCCTGCCATTTCGGCGATGCCGCCTGCGTTATCCGTGATCGGGCCATACGCGTCGAGTGCGACGACGATGCCTGTCATGGAAAGCATCGCGGTGGCTGCAACGGCAATTCCATAAAGCCCAGCCAGGGAATATGAGCCCATGATCGCCATGCATACCGCAAGCACCGGAGCCGCCGTGGATTTCATCGAGACGCCAAGGCCTGCGATCACATTGGTGCCGTGACCTGTTGTGGAGGCCTGTGCGATGTGGCGCACAGGCGCATATTCGGTGGCCGTATAGTATTCGGTGATCCATACCAGTGCGGCTGTCAGCAGGAGGCCGATCACGGCTGAACCATAAAGCGCGTTCACGCTGTAGACGCCATTGTCTTTCATGATCCAGTCAGTCAAAGGATAGAATGCGACAAGGGCAAGCACTGCCGAAACGGCGAGCCCGCGGTAGAGCGCGTTCATGATCTTGCCTTGCGGTCTTGCCTTGACGAAGAAGGTGCCGATGATGGAGGCGATGATGGAAAATCCTCCCAGCACGAGCGGGTAGATCACCGCATTTTCGCCCGCATTGCGCATCAGCAGGCCGCCCAGCATCATCGTGGCGATGATGGTGACCGCATAGGTTTCGAACAGATCGGCCGCCATGCCGGCACAGTCGCCGACATTGTCGCCGACGTTGTCCGCAATCACGGCGGGGTTTCGCGGGTCGTCCTCCGGTATGCCTGCCTCGACCTTGCCGACCAGATCGGCGCCGACATCCGCACCCTTCGTGAAGATGCCTCCTCCCAGACGCGCGAAGATGGAAATGAGCGATCCTCCGAAGCCAAGCCCGACCAATGCATGGGTGGCTTTATCCAGAGGAACGCCGTTGTGGGTCAGAAATGCGTAATATCCGGCAACCCCCAGGAGTCCCAGCCCGACCACGAGCATGCCGGTGATCGCGCCTCCCCTGAATGCGACATTCAGCGCTGCATTGAGGCCGTTCTTTGCCGCTTCCGCGGTTCGCACATTGGCGCGCACCGATACATTCATGCCGATGAATCCCGCAGCGCCTGAGAGCAGGGCGCCGATTGCAAATCCGGCAGCGGTCTGCCAGCCCAGGGCCATCAAGATGAGAATGAAGAGGATGATGCCTACGAGGCCTATGGTGAGATACTGCCGATTGAGATATGCGCTGGCGCCTTCCTGTATCGCCTCTGCGATGCTTCGCATCTTTTCGCTGCCAGCCGGCTTGTCCAGTATCCATTTGATGGAAAATATGCCGTAAAGGATCGCCATGAACGCGCACAACAATGCAAAGCTCAGACCGACTGACATGATTGCCTCCTTTTAAAATTGAGCTGCTATTTTTCTAAGAACCGCTCCTTGGATTTCTGTGACATGTTTTGACAATTTCAATGGTAAGGACAATATTCCTGATGGACGAATCATGCAAGTGCTGATGCACCCGCTGCCGCGATCTGGCCGTCTTCGAAGGAGCGCACGCCGCTGACTCCCAGGCCGCCTACGATGATCCCATCGAGGTGAAGCGGAACGCCTCCCTCTGCGGGTATGACCCCGGGAAGAGAGAGGTGAATCAGACGTCCGCTCAACACGGCATCCTCTGAGGCCTTGGTCGGCCTCAGAAACGCGATCGCGGCATGCGCCTTTGCGATCGCAGTCTCGACGCTGCCGAACTGGGTTTGATGGTCGCGCTCCAGATACAGCAGATGCCCGCCGTCGTCCACCACGGCGATCACCACGCGCCAGCCATTGCGCGCGGCCTCGGCTTGTGCGGCTGCGGCAATGCGCTTGGCGTCTTCCAGAGTCAGGACGGGCTTGGTGATCATGCAGCACCCAGGGCCTTGAAGATCTGAGCCCTGATCTCGTCCACGCTTCCCACACCTGCGACCTTGATCATCCTGGGCGCACCGGCAGCGCCTGATTTACCCCAGGCGCTGTAGTAGTCGACCAGAGGCTGGGTCTGGGCGTGATACACGTTCAGGCGCTTGATCACGGTCTCTTCTGTGTCATCCGGCCTTTGCACCAGATATTCACCTGTGACATCGTCCTTGCCTGCGACCTTCGGCGGATTGAATATTACGTGATATGTCCTGCCTGAAGCGGTATGCACGCGGCGTCCGCTCATGCGTTTGATGATTTCGCTGTCTGCAACATCGATCTCAACGACGTAATCGATCGGAATGCCGGCGTCCTTCATCGCATCGGCCTGGGGTATCGTCCTCGGAAAGCCGTCGAACAGGAAGCCGTTCTTGCAGTCGGGTTCTTTGAGGCGCTCCTTCACAAGATTGATGATGATCTCGTCTGAAACGAGGCCGCCAGCATCAATGATGCTCTTCGCTGCCAGGCCCAGAGGCGTGCCTGCCTTGACGGCTGCGCGCAACATGTCTCCTGTCGAGATCTGCGGGATGTTGAATTTTTCCTTGATGTAATTGGCTTGAGTACCTTTTCCAGCACCTGGTGCACCGAGCAGTATAATACGCATTCCTTGATCCTCCTTTGGTTAAGTTGTAAATCGGAAATGGTGATACCAAGCCGGTCTTACGCCGGCACGCTATTGCCTTGAGATGCTGAAAACGTTTTTCTAACTGCCTGCAAATCCTTTTCCGTGTCGACTCCTCCTGGTGGCGCCTCATCGGCGATGAACACGCCGATCTTGTATCCATGATACAGCGCGCGCAATTGCTCAAGCGATTCATATTGTTCGATGAGGGCGGGAGCGAGCTTGCCATATGCGCGCAAGAATCCGGCGCGGTAGGCATAAATGCCGATATGGCGCAGCACTGGCAAGTCGCAAGGCATGGCCGATTCTTTGGCAAAGGCATCGCGCGGGTAGGGAATCGGAGCCCGGCTGAAGTATAGCGCGTTGTTATTCTTGTCCAGCACTACCTTGACGATGTTCGGGTCGCGCAACTCGGTCTCGCTGTGTATCCTGTGGCTGGCTGTGGCGATCGCGCATTCGGGATGGTCGTGCAGGTGGCTGGCAACTGAATTGATTAGATTGGGCGGGATCAATGGTTCGTCACCTTGCACGTTGACCACGATCGTTTCATCAGGCCATCCCTGCTGTTCGACCACTTCGGCGATGCGGTCCGTGCCGCTTGCATGCGATTCCCTTGTCAGGCAGGCCTTGAATCCATGCTCGTGAGCGACGTTTGCAATCGCATGATAATCGGTGGCGACCCATATCTGCTGGGCGCCGCTCTTTGCCGCCTGTTCGGCAACCCGCACCACCATGGGCTTGCCTGCGATGTGCAAGAGGGGTTTGCCCGGCAAGCGTGTCGAGGAATGGCGTGCCGGGATGACGATGTGAAATCGGGTCATTTCAGAGCGCTTCGGCTTCTTCGGGAGTCAGCTTGCGTGCCTCGTCTACCAGCATCACAGGGATGCCATCGTCGATCTTGTAAGCCAGCCGGTCGGGTTTGCAGATGAGTTCCTGTTCTGTCTTGCGATAGATCAGCGGCGACTTGCACAAAGGGCAAACAAGAATATCAAGCAGTTTTGCGTCCATGAATGGCAATCTTTCGCAGTAGGTGGCTCAGAAGGGCTGGGTCGACTTGTGCATCGACGCGCAATACCCAATATCGATCGTCAGCAAATGCGTCGCATTTTACCGCATCTTTTTCGGTAAGGAGAAGCGCATCGCATGCATCGAAGCTCAAGTCGTCTGGTTTGAAGAGATGGTGGTCGGGAAATGCATGTGGCGTGAAGCTTAATCCCATGGATGAGAGATGCGCAAAGAAACGCTCCGGGTTTCCGATGCCGGCTGCAGCATGAATGGAAAGTCCGCGAAACTTTTCAGTGCTTGCGGTCTTTTCAGGGTGCAGCAAATTGTGGAATACATTTCCTGAAAGATGCATCGCATAGTGGTTTCTTACATCAGGCTCAAGTTCTCCTTTGTTGATTACCACGGCATCGACGGTATCGAGCCGGGTAGCGGGCTCCCTGAGCGGACCTGCGGGCAAGAGTTGGCCATTGCCGAATTTTCTTACACCGTCGATGACCGCGATTTCAAAATCTCGCTGCAGACGATAATGCTGCAATCCATCGTCGAAGAGCAACACATCGCACTGAGGATGAAAATGCAAGGCCTTCCTCGCCGTGGAAACGCGATCCTTGCCGATCCATACTGGGCAGATGTCGCGCCTTGCCATCAGCAGGGGTTCGTCTCCAACCTCGGAAGCAGTACTGCTTTCTGTTACCGGCTGTTGCATGCGACTTCCGCGATAACCCCGGCTGATGATGATCGGGCTGTAACCGTTTTTTTTCAGCTGCTCTGCAATAGCCAGGGTGAGCGGCGTCTTTCCTGTGCCTCCGACGCTGATGTTGCCTACGATGACGACAGGAACGGGAAGCCTGAAAGATTTGAGAGTGTGGCTGCGGTAAAGCAGGCGGCGCAACGCGGACAATGCCCCGAAAAGCCAGCTAATGGGCAGCAGAATCAGATGGAGCGGACTTGATCGATACCAGTATTGCTCAATCCCGTTCATGGTTTCATATGAAATGAACTGGAACGGGGTTGGGAATCACTTGGCTTCGTTCTGAGTGGCAAAGGTGATCCGCCCAAAGCCTGCTTCGCGTGCGGCCTCCATCACGTTGATCACCGCCTGATGCGGCGTTTTGGCATCCGCATTGATCACGATGACGGGATCTGTCTGGCTTCCCGCCGCTTTCTTGATCTCTGCTGCGAGAGCCGCAACCCCGCTATATCGGATCGTGCCTTCGTTGATCGCATAATGCTCAGACGCATCGATGGAAACATTGATGGGTTTGACTTCTGAAGCTGCGGGTTCGCCGCCAGCCTGGGGCAGATTGATCTTCAGTTCGGAAAATTTTGCGTAGCTTGTCGTGACCATCATGAAGATCAGGATCACAAGCAGCACGTCTATCATCGGAATCAGGTTGATTTCCGGCTCTTCGCGAGTGCGCCCACGTCGAAAATTCATTGTTAACCCTTACGCTGACCGTGAACGATTTCAACAAGCTTGATGGCTTGCTGTTCCATTTCTATCGTCAGGCTGTCCGCCTTGGCCCTGAAGTGCCTGTATGAAATCATGCTGGGGATTGCGACGATCAGTCCGAATGCGGTGTTATACAGGGCAACTGAAATGCCGTGAGCCAGAATGGCCGGGCTGTTGCCGGCGGCAGTTTGGGAGCCGAAGATTTCGATCATGCCGACCACGGTGCCGAATAGTCCCAGCAATGGGCTGATCGAGGCGATAGTGCCAAGCGTCGTCAAAAAGCGCTCCAGTTCGTGGGCGGCTGCGCGTCCTGCCTCTTCCACCGATTCTTTCATGATCTCGGGGGAGCTTTTAATGTTTTTCAATCCTGCCGCAAAAATGCTGCCCAACGGGGAATGCTGAGCCAGTTTTGCCAGCATGGCGTCGTTGACGCCGCGCTGCTTGAGTTCCTTGATCACTTCGTCCAGCAATGAAGGCGGGGCGACTCTGCTGCTGCGAAGGGTAATCAGTCTTTCAGCGATCAAGCCTACCGAGATGATGGACGCAATGATTAAGAACCAGATTGGCCAACCAGCCGCTTCAACGATTGCTAACACAGGCATTCTCCAAATATGATTGTGACCCGTCATCATCTGATCAGCATTTAGGCTTGATGATTCCGGACGCTGTAAAGCTGCAACTGTATCGTGTCGTTCGCAGTAGAGCAAGATTTCTCAGATTTTTCTTCAGAAATCCTGGAGTAATTCTCGGTTCTATAAAGCGTATTTTTGGTTACCCACAAAATCTGTGGATAACTCTGTGGATGAGAAGGCTGATTAAGTTCTGTAAGCGGCGATTTACAAGGATTTTTCATGGATTGCCCATTTTTTGATTTTTAATTTTTTTCTTTTTAATTAGCAAGTTGCATGGAGTGTTATGGTTTTGTGACGGGAGGCGCAGCGCCAGGCTGCGTATTTCCTGGGTTTGTGAATAATTCTGAATTGTCAATATGCCTGAAACACTTTTTTTGAAAGAAAAACAGCGAGTGCTGAAAGTATCCGAACTTGCTCGTGCAATCAATCAATTGCTCGAAGGATCCGTGCCCTTGCTTTGGGTGAGGGGAGAAATCAGCAACCTCGTAAAGGCATCTTCAGGGCATTGGTATTTTGCGCTCAAGGATGAACAGGCGCAGGTGCGCTGCGTGATGTTCCGTCAGAAAAGCATCCTGCAGGATCATGTGCTGGAAAATGGCGTTCAGGTCGAAGTGCTTGCATCGGCGAGCTTATATGAAGCGCGCGGTGATTTTCAGCTGATCGTCGAACAGTTGCGACCTGCTGGTCTGGGTGCCTTGTATGAGCAGTTTGCAAGGCTCAAACAGAAGCTGGAACAGGAGGGATTGTTCGCGTCCGAACGAAAGCGGCCCTTGCCGCGCTTTCCCAAGCGCATCGGCATAATCACGTCGATACAGGCAGCCGCATTGCGCGATGTGCTTTCCACCCTGAAGAAGCGTCTGCCGAGTGTGCCGGTTGTTTTCTATCCTGCGCCTGTACAAGGAGCGGGGAGTGCGGAGAAAATCGTTCAGGCCATTGAAATTGCGAACAGCAGGGAAGAATGTAGTGTTCTGATACTCTGCCGTGGCGGCGGTAGCATAGAGGATCTTTGGACATTCAACGAAGAAATCGTTGCGAGGGCCATTGCGGCGAGCATGATTCCCATAATCAGCGGCATCGGCCACGAGACGGATTTCACGATAGCCGATTTTGTTGCCGATGAGCGTGCACCCACGCCGACTGCTGCCGCACAGCGGGTGGTGCCTGATCGCTTGGCGCTGCTTCAGGGTTTGCGAGACATGTCGCAGCACCTGATGCGCCCGATGCGCAACCGGCTGAGGCATGCCATACAGACGCTGGATTTTTTGCAGCGCCGCATCGTCCATCCCGCCGAGCAATTACAGAGCAAGTTGCAACAGATCGATCAACTGCAGCAACGCATGCAACGCAATTTCGAACATGTCTTGCAAGAAAAGCAGTGGCGGCAGGAGTCGTTGATGCGCCGTCTGTCAAGCGCAGGCCACGACTATCACAGGTTGAGCGACAGACAGAATCATCTGCAAGAACGCCTGCTCCAGGGGATGCGAATCCATCAAAGGCAGCGCTTGGAAAGGCTCATTGCGCTTAATCAGCACCTTGATCTGCTCAATCCCGAGCGCGTATTGGCCAGAGGATACAGTCTGGTGCAGGATGAAAACGGTCATCTGGTATCTGATGCGAAAAGTCTCAATCTGGGTGCAGATGTCAACATCGTATTTGGAAAAGGCTGGGCGCGGGCTAGGGTGCAGGACAAGGGCGATTAGCCTGCAGCGCTGAATTATTGGATAATCAAAAGAAGATCGAAACAGACGCGAGGAATGCATATGAAGCTTAGCCAGTGGCCGTCTCCCTATTACTACCAGTTTGAAGAGGATCTGGCGAGCTTTGATAATGAACCCTGTCTTGTGATTTCCAGCGATGAGCAGGAGCATTTCGGCGACCTGATTCTGTTTTCACCCGAAGAAGGCATGTATGAGATCCAGTCTTTTGGCGGCGGGCTTGTCACGCTCCACTCGGATTCCATCGATTATCTGCGCCTCTTGAATCCCGTTCATTTGAAGAAGAATGAAACCCTGATCAAGGAGTTCAACGAGGAAATCGCCGCGGCATCCGAAAAGCAGCAGTTTTCCATCGTGCTCATGAACGGCAACAACCTGGACGGGGAGACGGTTGGTTATACGATCGATAAGACCGGACTTTATCTGTACATAGTGCATGAGGATGACTCGATCATACGCTGTTTCATTCCCGCTGTTTCAATCAAGCATTATCAGATCGGTAAAAAGATCGGGCAGATGCTGATCGAAGAACGGATCGTCACGCATCAGGAAATCAATTCTGGTCTCGAAGAGCAGGAAAAGCTGCGCAACAAGCTGCTGGGAGAATATCTGACCAGCGAGCAGATCGTCACGCCCGAGCAATTGGTCAAGGCGCTGGCGCGCCAGTCGGGATCGGTCCTGAGGCTTGGGGACATGCTGGTCCAGGAGAAGCTGATCACGCCGGAAACTCTGCAGGAGGCGCTCGAAAAACAGCGGAAGAACAAGAAGATCGCGCTGGGCGAGATTTTGGTGAACATGGGAGTGGTGAACACCGAAATCATACAGAACATGCTCGCCAAGAAACTGGGTATTCCCTTTGTCGATGTCCAGAAGTTTCATGTCGATTTCAACACTTTTCATCTGGTGCCTTTAAGTTTCACCGAAAAATACACCATACTGCCGCTATACAACACCGATCAGACTCTGGTCGTTGCAATGGAGAATCCGTTGTTATGGGAGCCCTTGAACGAGCTGCGCGTGATCACCAATCTCACAGTCGTACCGGTATTGGCTTCACGGGACGACATCGTTCATGCGATCAGAGAGCTCAAGGAGTCAAGCAAGAGTAGCCAGAAGATCGACGAGATTGCGATGGGCATGTCTTTTGCATCTGATGATGAAGAGGGTGCGGAAGAGGGAGTTGCTGAAACTGACAACACGCTGGTTGGCCTGGTCAACAAGATGATGCTCGATGCGTACAATCAGGGGGTTTCTGATATACACATCGAAACTTATCCAGACAAGCGCAATACGCAAATCCGGTTCCGAAAGGACGGCGTGATCAGCAAATATTTTGAATTTCCGCCTACCTTCAGAAGGGCCTTGATATCAAGAATCAAGATCATGGCAAAGCTCGATATCTCCGAAAAGCGCAGGCCTCAGGACGGCAAGATAGAATTGAAGTTAAGCCAGGAGCAGAAGGTCGAATTCCGCGTTGCAACCATCCCGACAGCCAATGGGCTGGAGGATGTGGTGATGCGCGTGCTGGCGGGTGCAAAACCCATTCCGCTGGAAAGACTCGGACTGCCACTAGCCATGCTTGAGAGGATCAAGGATCTGGTTGCAAAACCGTATGGCCTGTTTTTAATCTGTGGACCGACAGGATCTGGCAAGACGACCACGCTGCATTCCGTGCTGGGTTTCATCAATTCGCCCGATCGCAAGATATGGACTGCAGAGGATCCCATCGAGATCACGCAGGATGGGCTGCGCCAGGTTCAGGTCAATTCCAACATAGGCTGGACTTTCGCCGCGGCGATGCGCAGCTTTCTGCGCGCCGACCCTGACGTGATCATGGTGGGCGAGATACGCGATGCGGAGACCGCGAAGATCGCGATACAGGCATCCCTGACAGGCCATATGGTGTTCTCGACGCTGCATACCAACAGCGCGGCAGAGAGCATGGTGCGTCTCCTCGACCTCGGCATGGATCCCTTCAATTTCTCCGACGCGCTGGTTGGCATATTGGCGCAGCGTCTCGCGCGCCGCCTGTGCGACTTCTGCAAAAAACCTTATGTGCCTACAAACGATGAGCTGACTGCGCTTGCCGAGGAATATTGCCTGGGAACGCATTTTGATCCGGAAGACACTTTAAGACAATGGACTCTGTCCTATCCCGAACTCAAGCTCCATTCGCCGAAGGGATGCAGGGAGTGCAGTGGTACGGGATACAAAGGGAGAATCGGTTTGTATGAATTCCTGGAAGCGACAAAGCCGATCAAGAAGCTGATCCAGCACCAGGGAAATGTCGAGGCCCTGCAAACCGAAGCGCTTGAGCATGGAATGAGGACATTGAAGCAATACGGCATCGAACTGGTGCTTCAAGGGAAGACCAATATTCTGCAGATCAGGTCTGTGTGCAATTAGCTTGAGGTTGTATCATCTATACGACGCAAGATAGAATGCGTATCCCCGCATATTGGCCGATAACCATGAAATCCCGCCGGTTTGCTATCACCATTTTTACCGCATGATGAATCGAATCTCTGACAGGCAGCTCTGGTGGCTACTCGCTTTTGTCGCATTGATCTGGTTTTCCAATCTTGAATACCGCACGCTGATCAAGCCCGATGAGGGTCGTTATGCGGAGATCCCTCGCGAGATGGTGGCAAGCGGCGACTGGGTCACGCCCAGACTTAATGATCTCAAGTATTTCGAGAAACCCCCGCTTCAGTATTGGGCGACTGCGACAGCCTACGAGATTTTCGGCGAGCATCAATGGACCGCAAGGTTATGGACAGGATTGACCGGGTTTGCCGGACTGCTTCTGGTCTGGCTTACCGGGCTGCGCCTCTTTGGACGCGAGGCTGCCATTTATTCCGCACTGTTGCTCTCCAGCAGCATGCTCTATGCGATGATCGGGCATATCAACACGCTCGACATGGGCGTGACCTTCTTCATCTCGCTCGGCATATTCTCCTTTCTGCTGGCGCAGCAGCCCAACTCGGAAAAATGGATGCTGCTGGCCTGGGCAGGGCTTGGGCTTGCCGTGCTTTCCAAGGGGCTGATGGGTATCGTTCTGCCAGGGGCTACGGTATTCATCTATTGCCTGGTACGCCGCGATTTCAGCGTGTTAAAGCGCATGAGCTGGCTAAAGGGGCTTGCCGTTTTTTTCGCAATCACGATCCCCTGGTTTTATCTCGTGATCAAGGCGAATCCCGAGTTCTTTGACAAGTTCTTCATCTACGAGCACTACACGCGCTTCATGACCAAGGAGCTGGGGCGCTACCAGCCCTGGTATTATTTCGTACCCATCCTTATCGCAGGCGCAATGCCCTGGACCGCGCTATTGTTCGATACGCTGTTCCACATCGGAAGGCCTTCCGGTTCTGGAAAGCCGTTTCACCCGGCGCTTTTCCTTCTGATCTGGGCGGTGTTCATCTATTTCTTTTTTTCCATCTCGGATTCGAAGCTGCCTTCCTACCTCTTGCCGATGTTCCCTGCAATGGCGCTCTTGATGGGAAGGCGCATGGTCGAAATCAGAGAGCGATTGCTGTTCTGGTATCTAACGGCACCATTGCCATTCGGTCTTGCCTTGCTTGCCGTCTCCTTCAATGTTGCAAGGTTTGCCGACACGCCAAACCAGAAGGAGCTCTATCCGCACTATGAAATCTGGCTGGTTTCAGCCTCGCTGATCCTGCTTGCCGGCATCCTTGCCGGCATGATGCAGCTCTGGAAGAACAGAAAACTGCCTGCGGTGATTATCATTTCCATTGCCGCGCTGCTTGCCACGCAATTGGGCGTGTCCGGCTACAATACGGTGGCCAGGGAGCGCTCTGCCAAGCATATCGCGGAGGCGATAAGAAGCGAGATAAAGCCCGGTGTGCCATTTTATTCGGTATTGACATACGAGCAGACGCTGCCCTTTTATCTCAAGCATACCTTCACGCTCGTGCAATATCAGGATGAGATGGGATTCGGCATCAAGCAGGAGCCATCGCGCTGGGTGCCGACTCTGGCGGACTTCAAGAAGGTCTGGGAAGAGCAGCCTAGAGCCTACGCGATCATGCAGGTACAAACCTATCCGATACTTCAACAGATGGGATTCAGGATGAGGATCATTTTTAAGGACAGGCAGCACATCGTGGTGGAGAAGCCATGAATCTGATCAGCTTTGCACTGATATTCACCGGCGTGATGCTGAATGCTGCCGCGCAGATACTGATGAAGGCAGGGACCAATGCGATAGGGCATTTCGATTTCAGCGTCGAAAACATCCTGCCGATAGGTCTCAAGCTTGCGACAGAGTGGCACATCATAACTGCGCTTTTATGCTATGCGGTGAGCGTGGTGGTGTGGATCCTCGCGTTGTCGCGCGTGCCGGTGAGCATCGCCTTTCCGATGCTGTCGATGGCCTATGTGGTCAATGCATTGGCGGCAAAGTATTTTCTGGGCGAGCCCTTCAATCCGACGAAACTTGTCGGCATGGGCGTGATCATCCTCGGCGTCATCATCATTTCGCGAGCATAAAATGAATATTTTACCTTTTTCAAGACCGACCATAGACGAAGAGACCATCGCCTCCGTCGCAGACACCTTGAGATCGGGCTGGATCACGAGCGGACCCAAGGTGCTCGAGTTCGAAAAGCAGCTCTCCGGATATTTTGGCGGAAGGCCGGTGCGCACCTTCAATTCGGGCACCTGCACGATGGAGATCGCGCTGCGTATCGCTGGCATAGGAGCAGGGGATGAGGTGATCACGACGCCGATTTCCTGGGTCGCGACAGCGAACGTGATCCTGGAAGTGGGTGCTACGCCCGTGTTCGCAGACATCGATCCTGTCACGCGCAACATCGATCTCGACAAGGTGGAGGCCGCGATCACTTCGAAAACGCGCGCGATCATTCCCGTTTATCTTGCAGGAAAACCTGTCGACATGGACAGGCTTTACCAGATCGCAGCAAAATACAATCTGCGCGTGATCGAGGATGCAGCGCAGGCGATCGGCTCCACATGGCATGGCAAACCGATAGGCTCCTTCGGCGATTTCGTATCCTTCAGCTTTCAGGCAAACAAGAATATCACCACATCGGAAGGCGGATGCCTCGTGCTGAACAGTGAAGCGGAGGCGACACTGGCGGAAAAATACCGGCTGCAGGGTGTGACTCGCAGCGGATGGGACGGCATAGATGTGGACGTGCTGGGCGGAAAATACAACATGACCGACATCTCAGCCGCGATCGGCATCGGCCAGTTTGCAAAGCTGGAAAAAATCACCGCGCACAGGCGCCATCTTGCGAGGCGCTATTTCGATCTGCTTGGGGAAGATTTCGGGAAAAGGACAGGGGCAGAACTTCCGCCCAAGGATTTCGAGAGCACGAACTGGCACCTTTTTCAGGTCGTTCTTCCGGACAGGATCACTCGTCCCGAATTCATGGAAAAGATGAAGGCGAAAAAAATCGGCATCGGCTTTCACTATGCGCCCATCCATCTCTTCAAGCTTTATCGCGCGCTGGGTTTCAAGGAAGGCATGTATCCGATAGCCGAGCGCATAGGACGCCAGATCGTTTCATTGCCGATGTTCTATGCGATGAGCGAGGCCGATGTCGATCGCGTTTGCAGCGCGATGATCGATGTGCTGGGATGAGCTACCAAAAAATATCCCGACGGGGCTAAATGGGATTAGTGCGAGTTTCGTGCGTAAAGGAGACATCATGAAGATGTTGATGATCGGGTTTGCCGTTTTTCTAATGAGCGGTTGTGCCTCGACGGAAACCGTGAAGGAGTCAAAGGGGCTGGGCGAAACCCGCAGTTATCCCTATGCTTATGAGCGCGTGTACGATGCAGCCCTTCTTGCGGCGAAAGACAAGAAGCTAGACATCGTCGAAAACGACAAGAGCAACGGCAGAATCGTGCTTTCGCACGGCATCACCTTGCTGAGCTGGGGAGAACGGATTGCGGTTTTCGTCAAACCGGTATCAGACAGCCGCACATCGGTTGAGATCGTCAGCAAACCTGTTCTTTCCCCGCTCAATTTCCCGCCTGACTGGCAGAAGATACTCTTCGATCAGATCGATTTGGAGCTTAGACCAGCAGCCAAATGACTGGGCTTATAAGTTCGCTTGAATGAGTCCTGCATCGTTAGACATTCATAGATATCGGTTCGCGTTCATAGATGGGTGGATGGCATTGTCTGGGTCGGATGGGACTGCGGGATGGAACGCGCGTAAATCGATCCTGGGTGCAAGACGGAAGAGATGTAATAACCTGCAAGGCTCGCCAGCACAAGTGCTGGCACGAGATCATATCCGGCCGTCATCTCGCTGATCATCACGACCGCCGTGAGCGGGGCGTGGGTCACTGCAGCAAGAAATGCGCTCATGCCGACCAGCGTGTATCCTGTCATCGATGCGCCGGGCAGGATATGCTGCACTGCGCTGCCGGCAAGGGTTCCCAGCGCAGCTCCTACAAATAGCGTCGGCGTGAATACGCCGCCTACGGCACCGGAGCCTGATGTCAATATGGTGGCGAGGACCTTGAGCACCAGGATGAGCAGCACGCCTTGCCATGCCCATGGCTGATGCAGCAAAGAGTTCACCACGGAGTAGCCATTTCCCCACACCTCGGGTCTGATCGCCGAAAGGCCGCCTACGAAAAGTCCGGCGAGCATCATCTTGAGCCATAGAGGAAGGCGAAATGCAGAAATATTCCGATGCGCATAATTTAGCGAGGCTATAAACAGGGGCCCCAGCAATCCTGCGGTAATCCCCGTTGCAACGACCAGCAGCAGCTCAGGCAGGCTTTGCAGATTGCCGGGTGTTGCGGCGAATATGGGGCCTACGCTGCTGATGTGGCGAACAACGGAGTCGGCTATGGCTGCCGCAAGAAGCAGCGGACCGAAACTGCCTACACTGATGCCGCCAAGCACGATCTCGGCGACAAACAGTGCGCCCGCGATCGGCGTGTTGTATGCGCCCGCAAGCCCTGCCGCCGCACCGCAGGCTACCGCAAAGCGCTGTTCGACAGGGGTTACATTCAGAATTTTCCCGAGCATGTTTCCTGACAGGGCGGCGAGCTGCACCATGGAGCCCTCGCGTCCTATCGAGCCGCCTGATACCACCGTTGCGGCTGAGGCGGCGGATTTAAGGATCGATGTGCGCACGGGAATCTCGCTGCCAGCGGTGATGGCTTCCATGTAGTCCGCGCCGCTTTCCTTTCCCTTGAGAAAGTATTGCAGCGCGACTCCGGCGACGATACCTCCCAACGCAGGGGTGATGATCCTGATTTCGGTTTTGAGGCGCGCGGCATCGGCTACCAATCCTTCGTTCAATCCATAGATCGTGGTTTCAAGCCAGATCAAAAGCTGGTGAAATGCGAGTACCGCCAATGCACCCAGTATGCCGACCATGACAGCAAGCCCCAGCATGCGCAGCAACTCCATGTTGCGTCCATAAGGAGAATGGGGTTCGATTTTATTTTCGTTCATTTTGTCCATCGCTTCTTATTTGGCTCCGAAAAAATGCTGCCTGATCAGGTCTTTCAGCATGGATTCCAGAAGCTCGTCCGATGCATGGGATATCTCCTGATAAAGCGCGAGCGCCTGCTCGTTGAATATGCGCAGCAACTCCGGGTCGAATCGCTTTCCGCTATCGGGCATCATGAGTTCCATCGCTTTCTCGAATCCGAAAGGCTCCTTGTATGGGCGTTTGGAAGTGAGCGCATCGAACACGTCGACTATCGAGAATATGCGCGCATTAAGCGGAATCTCATTTCCGGCGAGTCCCTTCATGTACCCGCCGCCGTCGAATTTTTCATGGTGAAATTCCACGACCTCCCTCGCGCCCTCGAGCCACTTCGACCTGCGGATGATGTCGGCGCCAAGCAATACATGAGTGCGCATGACGGAAAATTCCTCTTCGGTCAGGCTGTCGGGTTTCAACAGGATGTTGTCCCTGATGCCGATCTTTCCCACGTCGTGCAGGAATGCGCCTGCGATCAGCTTGCGGATTTGCATGCTGGGAAGGTTGAGCAGCTCGGCAAATCGAATCGCATATAGCGTGACGCGGTAATTGTGGCTGTTGGTGTCTGAATCCCGCTTTGCGATCGCGCTGCCCAGCACGTCCATCAGCTCGATGTTGCCGCTTAATAGGTCGGACGAGAGTTTCACCAGACCCTTGTTGAGCGAGATGATGATGGGGTAGAGCATGATGGTCGTGATGAGGATCACCGCGACGACCAGAAACAAAGTGCCGAAAATATCAATCTCGACATTGTGCAGGGTCTTTTCATCGACCTGGTATACACCTTTGAAATAGCCGGTCAGTTCGCCATTGTTGTCCCTTAAAGGCAACATCACCTGCAGAAATGAATTCCTGTCCAGCAAAAACTGCTTGTAGCGCATCGCATTGGTCAACTGGAATGTTTGCAACGACTTGTCCAGCTTTTCTTTCATCGCTTCATTGTCGGGTCTGGCTTCATGCAGAATCAGGTTTTTTTGCGCATCGTATAGTTCGATGACGATGAAGTGGCGCTTTAGAAAATCGTCTGCCCGTTTTTTCAGCTCATCCTTTTGGCTGGTGCGATCGAATGTGGCTGTAAACAGCCTGGACTCCACCGTTGCCAGGTCAAATACGAATTTTCCGACCTTTTGCAGTTCCAGATAATAGACGATTCCGCCCAGCATCACGGACAACAGCATCCATCCGATGATGAGGCGGGTGACGACGAGCTTGTGTATGTTCTGCATGTTTCATTCCCGGCTCATGCGATTATGGGCTGACTTGGGAGACAACACGGCACTCTCCTCGATTGGGTCGCGTTGAGAAAGCAAACAGGGCAGCCTGCACTGCGCATGAAGCAGAACTTGAATGAATTGAAGGAAATATATGACGATTGTACTGAAGCTCTTGCCCGGCCGGCTATCATGAAAAAAAATTAATCGGATAGGGCAATGGATCATCGCCGATTTCGCGAACCTTGCCCCATGCGGTAGAATGCCGGCCCATGAATACCATACAGTTATCCGTGATCATCCCCGTCTATAACGAGGAGGAGGGCCTGCAGGCCCTGTTCGATCGCCTGTATCCCGCATTGGACAAGCTCGGGGTTGCATATGAAATCCTCTTCATCAATGACGGAAGCCGCGACCGGTCTCCTGCCATCTTGAGAGAGCAGTTCCAGAATCGCCCCGATGTGACTCGGGTGATCCTGTTCCAGGGGAACTTTGGCCAGCACATGGCCATCATGGCCGGATTCGAGTTTGCGCATGGACAACGCATGGTGACGCTGGATGCGGATTTGCAGAATCCGCCGGAGGACATTGCGAATCTGCTATCCAAGATGGACGAAGGACATGACTATGTCGGTTCCATCCGCCGGCAGCGCAATGACAGCTGGTGGCGGCATGCGGCATCGCGTGCGATGAACAATCTGCGCGAGCGCATCACCCGCATCAAGATCACCGATCAGGGCTGCATGCTGCGCGCCTATGACAGAAAAATCATCGATGCGATCAATAGCTGCAAGGAAGTGAACACCTTCATTCCGGCGCTTGCCTACAGCTTTGCGCGAAATCCTGCGGAAGTGGTGGTGGGGCATGAGGAACGCGCCGCAGGAGAATCGAAGTATTCGCTATACAGCCTGATCCGCCTGAATTTCGATCTGATGACGGGTTTTTCGGTCGTGCCGCTTCAGATGTTTTCGATGCTGGGCATTTCGATATCGGTTCTGTCCGCTTTCTTCGTGGCGTTTCTGTTGGTGCGACGCCTGATCATAGGCCCGGAAGCGGAAGGGCTGTTCACGCTTTTTGCGATCGCCTTCCTTCTGATCGGCATCACGCTTTTCGGCATCGGCCTTCTGGGAGAATATGTCGGCCGCATCTATCAGCAGGTTCGCCATAGGCCGCGCTACCTCGTTGATGCGGTGCTGGAGCGCCATGAGTAGCGCAATCGTCTTTGCCTATCACAATGTGGGCGTGCGCTGCCTGTCCGTTCTGCTGGCTCATGATGTGGATGTCAGGCTCGTCGTGACACACAAGGACAACCCCGCAGAGAACATCTGGTTCGAGAGCGTGGCTGAACTTGCTGAGCTTCACGGCATCGAGTTCATCACGCCGGACAACCCGAATGATCCGGAAGTGGTCGAGAAGATACGTGCCTTGCAGCCTGATTTCTTCTTTTCATTTTATTACCGTGAGATGCTCAAGGCGCCCCTGTTGGCGATCCCGAAGAGCGGCGCGCTGAACATGCACGGTTCGCTCTTGCCCAAGTACCGTGGCCGTGTGCCGGTGAATTGGGCGATAATCTGCGGAGAGACCGAAACTGGCGCGACCTTGCATTACATGACCGAGAAGCCGGACAATGGCGATATCGTCGTGCAGACAGCAGTTCCCATCTTGCCAGACGATACTGCATTGCAAGTTTTCCAGAAGGTGACCGTGGCGGCGGAGATGGCTTTGAACGGTGTGTTGCCCGCATTGCTTGAAGGAAATGCGCCGAGAATGAAGCAGGACTTGAGTCAGGGCGGATATTTCGGAGGGCGCCGTGCGGAAGACGGCGTGATCGACTGGCAGCAACCGGCCAGGGACATACACAATCTGGTGCGTGCGGTGGCCCCCCCCTATCCGGGAGCCACAACGAGGTTGCTGGGAAAGCCGATGCGGATATTGCAGACGCTATTAGAGACAGAAGTTGCAGAAGGCAAGCCCGCCTTCTATGTGCAAGGTGGGCGCGCCTATGCAGTCTGTGGGCAGGGTCTGCTCCGGATCGTTCGGTTCGAACTGGATGGACGAGAGATCAGTGCGTCAGAATTCGCGGGCCAGTTTGGAACGCAAAAGTTTGAGTTTAATTGTTAAGGAAGTCACCATGAAAAAAGTATTGATACTCGGCGTGAACGGTTTCATCGGTCACCATCTTTCCAAGCGCATCCTGGATACCACAGACTGGGAAGTATACGGCATGGACATGAGCTCGGACCGCATCTCGGATCTGATCGGAAAACCGCGTTTTCATTTCTTCGAGGGCGATATCACGATCAATCGCGAATGGGTTGAGTACCATGTCAAGAAGTGCGACGTGATCCTGCCGCTCGTTGCGATCGCCACACCCTCGACCTATGTGAAGCAGCCGCTGCGTGTGTTCGAGCTGGACTTCGAGGCCAATCTTCCCATCGTCCGTGCGGCGGTGAAATACGGAAAACATCTGGTGTTCCCATCCACGTCCGAAGTTTACGGCATGTGCCATGACGAGGAGTTCGATCCGGACAATTCCGAACTGATCTGCGGGCCGATCAACAAGCCACGCTGGATTTATTCCTGTTCCAAGCAGCTGATGGACCGCGTGATCTGGGGCTATGGCATGGAAGGACTGAATTTCACGCTTTTCCGCCCCTTCAACTGGATAGGCGCGGGGCTTGATTCCATCCATACGCCAAAGGAAGGCAGCTCGCGCGTGGTCACGCAGTTTCTGGGGCATATCGTGCGCGGAGAGAACATCAGCCTGGTCGATGGAGGATATCAGAAGCGCGCGTTTACCTATATCGACGACGGCATCGCTGCGCTGATGAAGATCATCGAGAACAAGGATGGTGTTGCGAC
Source organism: Pseudomonadota bacterium (assembly GCA_021782365.1). Classification (GTDB taxonomy): domain Bacteria; phylum Pseudomonadota; class Gammaproteobacteria; order Burkholderiales; family Gallionellaceae; genus Gallionella. Next base: position 22,915 of record JAJXVB010000010.1, on the reverse strand, counting down.
AGGCAAGATCTACAACATCGGCAACCCGACCAACAACTTTGCGATCCGCGACCTGGCTGACATGATGCTGAAGCTTGCGAACGACTATCCTGAATATCGAGAGTCAGCGGCCAAGGTGAAGATCGTCGAAACCACTTCTGCAGCCTATTACGGCAAGGGTTATCAGGATGTGCAGAACCGCGTGCCCAAGATCACCAATACCTGCGAGGAGCTGGACTGGAAGCCGACCGTCACGATGGCGGACACGCTGCGCAACATTTTCGACGCATACCGCGGACAAGTCGCGGAAGCACGGAAACTGATGGACTAGTATCAGGAGTGAGGATTGAAGATTGAGTTAAAAGTCAGGCAGTGGAACTTCATCAATCCTTGTTTCCTGATCCTGCAATGAAGAAGCTTGCGCTGCAGGTGCATGTGGACACCTACCGCGGCACGAAAGAAGGCGTGCCTCGTCTGGTCGATGTGCTGCAGCGCCATCATGCGCAGGCCACCTTCTTCTTTTCTCTGGGGCCCGACCGCACAGGTCGCGCGATCAAACGGGTTTTTCGCAAGGGTTTCATCGGAAAGGTCTCTCGCACATCGGTGCTGGAACATTACGGCATAAAAACGCTGCTTTACGGCACGCTGCTTCCTTCTCCAGACATAGGGAAACGGTGTGCGGACATCATGCGCGGCGTGCGCGATGCGGGTTTTGAAATCGGCATACACTGCTTCGATCACATACGCTGGCAGGACCATGTGGCAAATGAGGACGCGAAGTGGACGGAGCGCGAGATGCAGCGGGCAGTCGATCGCTATGTGGACATATTCGGCGAGGCACCTCATGCGCATGCGGCGGCCGGATGGCAATTGAACCGGCATGCGCTGCGCCTGATGCAGCGCATGGGTTTTGACTATTGCTCGGATACTCGCGGTAAACATCCCTTCATTCCGACCTGGCAAGCGGAAATCGTCGCATGCCCACAGCTTCCGACCACCCTTCCGACGCTTGACGAACTGGTCAACCGCGACGGCATCACGCTAGAGAATGTTGCGGAGCATCTTCTGCAACTGACTTCGGATGGGGCAGATCATGTATACACGCTTCATGCCGAACTCGAGGGCGGCAAGTGGATGCCGGTCTTCGAAAGCCTGATTCAGGGATGGAAAGCACAGGGCTATGAGCTGGTATCCATGCAGCAATATCTGCAGGGATTGGGTAATATGCCGAGGCACGAGGTGCTGATGGGCGCAATCGAAGGGCGCTCAGGGACTTTGGCCATGCAGGGAGGCAGGAGCTTTGTAGCTTGACTTACCGGGGGTGGCGATGAGTGAAGGCGATTTGAACGGATGGGTATATCGGCTCAGCAAGAGCGAATTGCCTGTGCTGAAACAGACTATGCGCGATCTGGTCGCTCTGCGAGACGATGAGAATGTGACGGCGCACTCGATTGCCAGTGCGATCAGGCGGGATCCCGTGATGACCGTGAGGCTGCTCAGGTATCTCCAGGAGCATAAGCACAAGGCTCAGATCAACGAACTGGTTCAGGTGGAACAGGCGCTTCTGATGCTGGGCACGGAAAAGTTTTTCAAGAACATGATGCCGGAGCTTTTGATCGAAGACCAGCTCAAATCAAATGTCGTCGCATTGCCTCCCTTGCTGCGCTTGCTGCATCGGTCACAACGCGCTTCCGAATACGCATTTGATTGGGCGGTCCATCTTAAGGATATGCATTTCGAGGAAGTGCGCGTTGCCGCACTGCTGCACGATATTGCCGAAATTCTGATGTGGTGCTTTTCGCCTATAGACATGCTGAAGATACGCGAACTTCAGAAGCAGGATAAAACCATGCGAAGCCGGGATGCGCAAAAAGAGGTGCTGGGTTTTTCGCTGGCTGATCTGCAAAAGGAGCTGGTGATGCAGTGGGGCTTGCCTGAGCTGTTGATCACGCTGATGAATACGGGCAATGCCAGCATGCAGCGAGTGCGCAACGTCACCGTCGCGGTCGATCTTGCACGCCATTCTGCGAACGGCTGGGACGATGCAGCCTTGCCGGATGACTACAAGGCTTTAAGCGAATTGCTGCACATGCCGCTGGATCAGGCGATGTCGATGGTTGTGCCTGATCGCGCTCAATCCGTGGAATGAGAAACCATGCCTTGTTATCATGGCGCTTTCTGATCGCAATTAGGGCAACAGGATGTATTCATACATAGAAGACTTCGTGGGCAATACACCGCTTGTGCGTTTGAAGCGCATCCCGGGCGCGACAAGCAATGTGTTGCTGGCCAAACTCGAAGGCAATAATCCCGCAGGCTCGGTGAAGGACAGGCCAGCCGTTTCCATGATCGATCATGCCGAGCGGAGAGGGGATATCAAGCCGGGCGACACGCTGATCGAGGCGACCAGCGGGAATACCGGTATTGCGCTTGCGATGGCGGCTGCCGTCAAGGGTTACCGGATGATACTGGTGATGCCGGAAAATCAGAGCGTTGAACGCCGCCAGAGCATGCGCGTGTTCGGCGCGGAACTCGTGCTGACGGCAAAGGAAGGCGGGATGGAGCTTGCGCGCGATACTGCGCAGGCCATGAAAAGCGCCGGGATAGGCATCATCCTCGACCAGTTTTCGAATCCCGACAATCCGCTCGCGCATTATGAAGGCACCGCACCCGAAATCTGGCGAGATACGAAAGGGCGGCTCACGCACTTTGTCAGCAGCATGGGCACGACTGGAACCATCATGGGATGCGCGCGCTACTTCAAGGAAGTGAATCCTGGAATTCAGATCATAGGCGTTCAGCCTGAGGAAGGGGCCCAGATTCCAGGCATACGCAAATGGCAGCAGGCTTATCTTCCTGCGATCTACAGATCCGGCGACGTGGACAGGATAGAACTCGTGAGCCAGGCTGACGCTGAGGAGATGGCGCGAAGGCTTGCACGGGAAGAGGGCATATTCTGCGGCATATCTTCAGGAGGCGCGTTAAGCGTTGCCTTGCGCATTTCCGGGCAATTGGAGAATGCGGTGATCGCCTTTATTGTATGCGACCGCGGGGATCGCTACTTGTCGACCGGGGTGTTTCCTGCTTGATTTGTTCGAAAAAATGCGCAATTTGGATACAATGTTTCATATGATCAAGGCCATGAAAATAGATGCAAGGAAGTGGCTATGGATGCTCTCCATGGCTATTTTTATTATGAAGGGTGCAAATGCGTTTGTGCTGGGAGAAATTCAGGTGGACAGCAAGATAGGCCAGCCGCTCAATGCGCGCATATCCGTCGTGAATTTGACGGATGCGGATGTTGAGAAATTCCAGGCGCGTCTTGCGGGCAGTCAGGATTATCAGATGCTCGGACTCTTGTATCCCCTTGGGCGCAAGTTCCATTTCCGGCTTGTGAGGGATGCCAGTGCGCCTTTCATTTCGGTGACGAGTGAGCAGTCCTTGGATGATCCACTCAACGATCTGGTGCTGGAAATTTCATCCGGTTCAGGTAAGCAAATCAAAACCTACACTTTTTTGCTCGACCCAACCTGAATGGGCGTAAACCTGTAGAATAGGCGCATAATTCAAATCAATAACCATACATAATAATGAAATACGGGGTGTTGCATTACGGGGGGATGGTGCGGCTGCTGTTGTTCGTGGCTTCTTTATCCATGGCAAATGCCAATGCGCTGGTCCTTGGGGATGACATTCAGGTTGACAGCGCTCTGGGGCATCCGCTCGAAGCGCACGTCCCCATCCTGGAATTGAGCGAGGCGGATGCGCAGCAATTCAAGGTGCACCTGGCTACCATTCAGGACTACAAAAATCTCGGCCTGATCTATCCAGAGAGCCAGAAGTTCCGCTTTGAACTCGTCAGCGAGCCGGGTAAACAATCCTATATCCGGGTGACGACACAGCGTCCTGTCTCCGATCCTTTCATCGATCTGTTGGTTGAGACGACATCTTCTGGCGGTAAGCTCGAAAAATCCTACACGATTCTGCTCGATCCGGCACCCAATTTGCCTAAGGAAGCACCTGTGGATTCACGTCAGGTCACGCAACCTGTCGAATCTCCGGTTGCAAAACCCGCTGCGTCAATTCCAAATCCAACGCCAAGCAAGGCCAAGACGTCTCATGGACTACATGGCAGGCATCACAGGGAGGTTGTTGCAGCCAGAGAAGTGCAGGATGACCATCGCCAGTTGAAGCTGTCGATGTCGTTGTCAATATCCAGATATGCTCCTTCAGCATCTCCCAGCACGAGCAATGATGCGTTGCAGGAGGAGTTGGTTGCCAAGGAGAAATTGCTCGATGATCTCAAGTTGCAGATTGGCGAGATGCAACTGGTGATCAAAGATCTGAAGGAGAAACAGGCGGGGAAAATTGTGGCGGCGAGCGGTATTGTAAACGCAGTCGCTGCAAGTTCAGTTGCTGTAAGCGGTGTCGCAAGCGGGGTTCCTGCTGCGGTTTCAACAAGTGCTGCTGCAAGCCGCGTCGTTGCGGTAAGTGCGCCGAGGCCAAGCGAAGCGATGAAACTCAAGGCTGTATCGAAACCCGCTGATGAATGGAAAAAGCCGGTCTTTACGCTCGCCCCGCTTTTGGCTGTCGTGTCGGTTCTATTCTGGTTCCGCAGACGCATGGAAAGAGGAAGCTCAGGGCTGTTTGATGATCTGCCGGGCGATGAGGCCAGCATGCCTGATGCAGAATCTGTTCATGGCGATATTCGCCAGGTTCCCTTGAGGCAGCCTGTGGAAATTAAATCTAGTAAATCCGAAAAGATTGTGCAACCCGCCAGCGAGCAGAAAGGGCCTTCAGTTCCGCCCGAATATGCGGCTTTGATGGAAGCCAACAAGCATCTGCGTGCCGGCAACGAGGAACTGGCAGAAGAAGCGCTGCTCCGGGCGATCAGGATCAATCCGAACAACGCCTATGGATACCTTGCGCTGCTGAAGCTTTATGAAAAGCGCAGCGACAAGTCGAGCTTCGAGAAGATTGCGAAGCAACTGCAGAGTATGGGAGATGCTGAATCCTTCAATGAGGCGGTCATGATGGGAAGAAGCCTTGACCCGGATAACCCGCTCTATGCAGCTGAAAGCTGATGCCGAGTTAGTGCATCCAGCTTGAATCGAAATCAGTTTGCATCTTCAAAGGTTCATGGAGTCTGCGCAATGTTGCGTCTGTACAGGGCGGGATTCTGCGCGAGATAACGCTTCACGCCATCCAGAATGGCTGTCGCGAGTTTCGTCTGGTAATCCTTGTCGTTTAAACGGACTTCTTCGTTTGGATTGCTGATGAAGGCTGTCTCCACGAGTATCGATGGGATGTCAGGGGATTTCAAAACCGCAAACCCGGCCTGATCGACATGGCCGCTGTGCAGGTCATTGATGTCGTTCAATTCTCCCAGCACTTGCTTGGCAAGCCTAAGACTGTCCGTGATGGTCGCCGTCTGAGACAGATCGAGCAGGGTGCGCGCAAGATAAGGGTCTTTCACGGCGATGTTGACGCCACCGATCAGATCGGCCTCGTTTTCCTTCTTCGCTAGCCAGCGCGCGGCGCTGCTGGTCGCGCCATGTTCCGAAAGCGCAAAGACCGATGAGCCGTGTGCATCCGGCCTGATGAAGGAATCGGCGTGTATGGAAATGAAAAGGTCTGCCTTGGCTTGGCGTGCTTTCGCCACGCGACCGCCCAGCGGAATGAAATAATCCCCGTCGCGTATCAGCAATCCATGCATGTTGGGCGTTTCATCCACCAGTGCGCAAAGGCGGCGCGCGATGGAGAGCGTGATGTCCTTTTCATGTGAGCCATGGCTGCCTCTGGCGCCCGGATCTTCGCCTCCGTGGCCTGCATCTATCGCAATGAGGAGCGTTTTTGAACGTGTTTCTGGTGCGGGTTTTTGCAAGGAAGCATCTGCGCTGCCTTCTGGTTTGTCGGAGGTTGTCTCTGCGATGGGGGTCGATGCAGGAATGGTCTTATCATGCCCAAGCAATGCCATCAAGGGATCCGCTGGCACGGTGGGATAGATATCAAGCACCAGCCGATAGCCATAATCCCCGACGGGATCGAGATCGAAAAGCTGAGGCTTGACCTTCCCCTTGAGGTCGAGCACCAGGCGCACGATGCCTGGCTTGTAATGGCCCATGCGGATGCTCCGGATATAGGGATCGTGGCCGTCTATCCTGGCAGTCAGGCTGCTCAGTTTGTCGTCGAGCGCCACATCCTCGAGGTCGATGACCAGGCGATCCGGGTTTTCCACGGAAAACATGTGGTGGTGGATGGGCTCTTTGGATTCTAGCGTCAGACGGGTATAGTCCTGAGCAGGCCAGATACGGGCTGCCGTGATCGAAATGGCAGCCTGGGATGGTAAGACCCAAATAGCGAGCAACGCCAGCATTGTCGCCTGACAAAGCAAACGATATATACCGATTCTCTTTATAGCTGGCTTAGACATGCTCTTCCTGTTGCCGTATTGCCTCTAATGATAGCACGTCGACCCTGTTGCAAAATGACGAGATCGATCTCGATGTCGGCAGGCGGCACATGCGCTTTCTCGGGCCATTCGATGAAGAGAATGTTGTGCCCGTCAAACTCATCACGGAAGCCGGCCTGCTCCCATTCCTCTTCGTCGCGCAGGCGATAAAGGTCAAAATGCCGCAAATCCAGATCGCCTGCACGATAGGGTTCAAGCAGGGTGTAGGTCGGGCTCTTAACGCGCCCGGTATGGCCCAATGCATTCAGGATGCCGCGCACCAGGCTGGTTTTTCCTGCACCCAGATCTCCATGGAGATGGACGACCATGCCGGGTTTGAGCTTTGCGGCAAGACGCCTTGCCAGCGACGCAGTTGCATTTTCGTCGGCGAGATCGAGGGTGATTCGGCTATCATCAGGGGCATGCAAAATAACTATCCTCAGTCAGGGCAGTATGAAGAACTGGCCGCCAACATACGCATATGGGCGCATGAGCTTGGGTTCCAGGCTGCAGGCATCGCAGACACCGATCTTGCCGAGGCTGAAGACGGTCTCTTGAGCTGGTTGGCGCAAGGCTTTCATGGCCAGATGGATTATATGGCAAAACATGGGATAAAGCGCAGCCGCCCTGAAGAACTGATCGATGGCACGCTGCGCGTGATCAGCGTTCGCATGAATTATCTGCCATCAGACGTTCGCGATAGCTGGGAAGTGTTGCGCGATGGCGAATCCGCCTTCATTTCGCGCTATGCGCTGGGGCGTGATTATCACAAGCTGATGCGCAAGCGTCTGGCGCTGCTGGCACAAAGAATACGTGCTTCGGCGGAAAAATTCGATGGCCGGGTATTCGTCGACAGCGCTCCTGTGATGGAAGTTGCGCTGGCTAACAAGGGAGGACTTGGCTGGCGCGGCAAGCACACGCTTTTGCTATCCAAGAATGCAGGCTCCTGGTTTTTCCTCGGCGAAATCTACACCAACCTGCCGCTTCCGCTTGATCAACCGGAGCGCGAACATTGCGGAAGTTGCGAGCGCTGCATCGAAGTTTGCCCGACTAAAGCCATCGTCGCGCCATACCTGCTCGATGCGAGGCGCTGCATTTCCTACTTAACCATCGAATTGAAGGGGAGCATACCCCTGGAGCTGAGGCCGCTGATCGGTAACCGTATATATGGTTGCGATGACTGCCAGTTGGTGTGTCCATGGAATCGCTTTGCCGTAAAGACATCCGAGCCGGATTTTTCTGCGCGCAACAAGCTGGACGACGTAGACCTGGCTGAATTGTTTTCATGGACTGAAGACGAATTTCATTCAAGAATGGCAGGCAGCGCGATTTACCGGATCGGCCATGAGCAATGGCTGCGCAATATCGCAGTGGCGATGGGCAATGCGCCCAGGAGTCAGGCGCTGATTGCGGCACTACAAACTTGTGCCTGTCATCCTTCCGAGTTGGTACGAGAGCATGTCAGTTGGGCGCTTTCCCGTCAGGGCGTTCAACCTTGAACCACAGCGCGTAAAGCGCGGGTAGGCTGAACAGGGTCAAGAGCGTTGCGATCAGCAACCCGCCCATGATGGTCATCGCCATCGGTCCCCAGAAAACACTTCCTGTCAGAGGTATCATCGCGAGGATGGCGGCGGCAGCCGTCAGCATGATGGGGCGGAAGCGGCGTACGGTCGATTCGACGATGGCATTCCAACTGCCCATTGCGGCGTTCTGGCTGATCTGGTCGAGAAGGATGACCGAGTTTCGCATGATCATGCCGGAGAGGGAAATGGTGCCCAGCATCGCAACGAATCCGAATGGCACATGGAAAGCGAGCAGGGTTGCGGTCACGCCGATGATGCCAAGCGGTGCGGTCAGAAGGGCCAGTGTGACGGGCTTTGCCTTTTTCAATTGAAGCAATAGCAGTGTGACGATGATGAAACTCATCAGAGGCAAAATGGCGATGATCGAGTCCTGGGCCTGGCTGCTGCCTTCCATCGTGCCTCCCATCTCGATGTGATAACCCGATGGCAGGCTTGCGCGAATAGGGGCCAGCTCTTTGTCGATCGCCATGCTCACATCCGGTGCTGAAACATTGTCAGGAACCTCTGAGCGCACCGTCACCACGGGCATGCGGTTCTTGTGCCAGATGATGCCTTCCTCATCCGATTCGCTGATTTTCGCAATCTGGTCCAGTGGAGCCGATGTTCCCCGTTCGGAATAAACATGAATTTGACCAAGTTCGTCCGGGTCGTCGTGAATCGCTGCGCGTTCGACGACATCGACGCTGTGATCCTTTTCAAAGAAGCGGGTGACTGTAAGCCCGGACAGGAGCATGCGCAGATTTCTTGAAATCACGTCTGAAGATAATCCTGACTCGAGGATTTTTTCCTGATCGAGGGTTACATTGAGGGTGCGTATCTTTTCGCTTGAATCCTGATTGATATTTTTGGTGTTCGGGTTTCGTCTGACAACGTTTGTGATTTCCTTGGCGATGGCGCGAAGCTTCTCTGGATCCTTTCCGGTTACGTTGAACTGGATGGGGAAGCCAACCGGAGGGCCGTTTTCCAGCCTCGAGATGCGTATTCCCAGCGCTGCGTAATTCTTGTCGAGAATGTTTCTGAGGCGATTCAGAACGGTTTCGCGCGAAGCGATGTCGCGTGTGTTGATCACGATTTGCGCATAATTGACTGAAGGTAGACCAAGCTCTAGCGGCAGGTAGAATCTGGGAGTATTGCCTCCGATATAGCTCGTGTAGTTGACGATGCCTGGGTCGTTTGCCAAGTCCTGCTCGATTCCGACTGTCAGCCTCTCGGTGGTTGAAAAGCTCGTGCCTTCAGGGAGCCATATGTCCATCAAGAGCTCCGTTCTCTCGGAGGGCGGGAAAAAATCCTGCTGCACTCTGGAAAATCCTGCGATAGCCAGCACAAAGGCGATCAGGGTGAGTGCGATCACGGATTTCTTGTGGTCCAGGCTCCATTCGACTGCTCTCCTGACATGCAGATAGAAGCCTTTATGGTAGTGGCTGTCTGAAAAAACCGGTTGGGTGTTTTTCTTCAACAGATGAAAGCCGATGAAGGGGATGTAGATCACCGCAACCAGCCAGGAAATCAAGAGAGCGATGGTCACCACAGCGGAAATGGAGAAGGTGTATTCTCCCGCGGCCGATTTCGCAAGGCTGACCGGCATGAAGGCCGCTGCCGTGATGAGCGTTCCTGTCAGCATAGGCCATGCGGTGCTGGTGTAGGCAAAGGTTGCGGCGTGCAATTTGCTGCAGCCTTGCTCCAGTTTTACCTTCATCATTTCAACGGCGATCATCGCATCGTCTACCAGAAGTCCCAGCGCGATGATCAGTGCTCCCAGGGAGACTCGTTGCAAATCGATGCCGAAGAACTGCATCAGCAAGAAAGTTCCTCCCAGCACCAGGGGTATCGAGAGGCCAACCACCATGCCTGCGCGCACGCCCAGGCTCAGCATGCTGACAGCCAGCACGATAGCAAAGGCTTCCAGAAACGCCCGCATGAATTCGGAGACGGATTTTTGGACGACCTTGGACTGATTGGCGATCTGGTGTATCTTTATGCCGTTTGGCAGTTTGACTTTCGCGAATTTTTGCTCGAGATCTCTTTCCAGTTGGGTGACATCGCCCTGAGACGTCATCGAGATGGCGATTCCGACAGCCTCCTGGCCCATGGTGCGCATCTTGAACGTCGCAGGGGCCGCATATGCGCGGTAGACGTGGCTGACGTCGCCCAGGCGATAGCGCTTGTCTCCATCCATGATGAGCGCATCCTGTATGCTCTTCAATGAATCGAAGCGGGCTTGCACGCGCGGCCTGATCACGTCGAGGTAGGTGTTGATTTCTCCATCGGATTTGATTTCATTCTGATCTTTGAGCGTGGATGCGATCTTCCATGGATTGATGTCTGTGTCTGGAAGATCGATATATACCCTTACAGGCTGGATGCCGATCAGTTCGATGCTGCTGACGTTTGGCGTGTCCAGCAATTCATCGCGCAGCACGCGCGCTTCGCGGGCGAGTTCTGCATTGTCCTGTGTTTTCGAAGTGAGGGCGTAGATTTCGGTATAGGTCCGGCCGAAATGATCGTCGATGACGGGCGGATTGGCTCCATCAGGAAGGCGCAGGGAAGAGAGCTCCTTGCGAACCTGGTTCCAGCTCTGTTCGAGCTGATCAGGCGGCATGGCGTCTTTCAAAGTGACATAAATTCCCGCCTCCCCCGATTTTGAGTAGCTCTCAATGTTGTCCAGCCAGGGAGTCTGTTGCAGCTCCCGTTCAACTGGTTTGGTGATCTGCTGTTCGACCTCATCAGCGCTTGCGCCAGGCCATGTCAGCCTGATGCTCATCACCCTGAAGGTGAAATCAGGGTCCTCGTTTTTTTTGAGCTCTGTGTAGGAAAAGATGCCTGAAAAGAGCAGCGCGCAAAGCGTGTAGAGCATCAGGGCCTGATGCTTGAGAGCCCATGCGGAAAGATTGAACTCCTTCATGGGATGTGCTTCGAGGTTTACTTAAGGCTGAAAGCGTTTGGCGATCAGCACCGCATTGCTGCCGCCAAATGCGAATGAATTGGACATCACGGCGTTGAGATGCACGCCTGCTCTGCCCTGGTTGGCAACGTAGTCCAGATCGCATTCCGGGTCTGGATGACGCAGATTGATGGTGGGCGGTATGGCGTTGTGCTGCAGCGCGAGCAAGGCGGCCATGAATTCGACCGCGCCCGTTGCTCCCATCAAGTGTCCATGCATGGATTTTGTCGAACTGACCGGCACCTTGTAGGCATGTGCGCCCAAAGATGCCTTGAGCGCATGCGTCTCCTCGATGTCCCCTGCAAAAGTCGCAGTGCCGTGGGCATTCACATATCCGATGTCTTCGGGATTGAGTTTCGCATCTTTCAGCGCATTGAGTATGGTGCGGGTCTGGCCTTTGGCATCCGGTTTGGTGATATGGCTTGCATCCGACGAACAGTCGTATCCTGCCAGCTCCGCATAAATTTTGGTTCCCCGCCGCATCGCGCGTTCGGCATCTTCGAGAACCAGCACCGCAGCGCCTTCACCAAGCACCAGGCCGCTGCGATCCTTTGCAAAAGGTTTGCAGGATGCGCCGGCATCATTGGGGTCTTCGTGGGCGAGGGTTCGCAAGGCTTCCCAGGCTTTCATCGCTCCAAGGGTCAACATGGCTTCCGCGCCTCCAGCCAGCATCACGTCGGCATAGCCGTGTCTTATCTGGCGATATGCTTCGCCTATCGCAATCGCGGAAGATGAACAGGCGGTCGCATAAGTGATGTTGGGGCCCTGAAGGTGATACTTGATGGACAGGTGGGAGGCTGCCGCATTGTTCATGCTGAGCAGCACACTAAGCGGCTTGATGCGCGGATTGTCGTGCTTGAAGACCTCGATGTATCCGTCCTCAAGCGTGGTTGCACCACCCAGACAGGATCCCATGTATACGCCAGCGCGGTGATGTTCCGATTCGTTCAATTCCAATTTTGCATCCTGCACAGCCTGTTCTGCTGCAACCAGCGCGAACTGGCTGAAGCGCTCGATTCCGGTCAGTTGTATCTTGGAGAAGTGAGTGGCAGGATTGAAGTCCTCGATCGGGGCGGCGATACGTATCGAGAGCTGATCGACAAAGGGGCGGTTTAAGTGCCGGATGCCGGAATGGCCGGCCATCAGATTGCTGAAGAATTGATCGGGTGATGAACCAGTCGGAGAGATGATGCCCAATCCGGTGATGACAACACGCCTGGACATGCGCAAGAGTTACGCCGATTTCTCGGCGACGATCCTGTCGACAAGGTTGGTCACATCTTGCAGCGTCTTGAGTTCTACCCGCTCGTCGGGCAATTTGATCTTGAGCTCGTCCTCAAGATTGAACATGAACTCGATCACCGACAGCGAATCCAGCCCCAGGCTTTCCAGGGTTGCATCCGGTGTCAGATCATCGAGTTTCAGGTCGAACTGCTCGACCATCATGCGCTGTATAGTGGGTAATGAACTCATGGTAACGGGATATAAAAAACACTTGTGGGATATTATAACTGAATCTATGCAGGAATGATGCGCTTTCGAAACTTGAACAGGCGTGCTTTAGTTTTTCTGATTGCAAAAACGGTGTCGGATTTGACCCTGTAAAGTCGGCTAAGCGTGAAGAACCTCATTCAAAAAATCTATGGTTGCGCTGGCTACTTCTTCTCTGTCGTTGTCTACCGTGATCATGTGATAGCTATTGTGCAACATGACGATTTTCACCACCTTGGATCCGATGTTTTCAGCAACAAAGCGGGCATTGCGCGGCGAGGCGATTTCGTCTTCTTCTGCATGTATGATGATGGTCGGAGCTGTCACTTTGTGCATGGATTTTTTTACCGATGCGATCATGCGTTCGGCCTCCTGTATCGCAGGCAGATTCAGTTTGCTTGCGCCGACGATCGTTGAATCCTTGTGGCTCATCTCTCTTGCGATCCATTTGCGCAGCTGCTTGTTTTTCAGTCCGAACGGTTCGCGCTCGCGATAGCTGTATACATAGCGGAATGGCGAGTAATAGCCGATGTAGCGCAAGGATCGATACCAGGGGATGCCCCATCCGTCATACCAGAGCGTGGTGGAAAGCAAGCTCAGTGCGGAGACTTCGTCTTCAAGCTCTGCGGCGATGCTCAATGCCAGGGTTGCGCCTATGCACAAGCCGCCTACTGCGACGCTAACGTATTGTTTTTTGAGTTCGCGAAATTCGTTCAATGCGCGGGCATGCCAGTCATACCATGGCGTTACCGAGCGTGGCGTGTCGCCGTGTGTGTATCCGTAGCCCTTTATATGCGGGACATGTACCGAGTATCCCGCCTGCTGGAGTCTCTTTGCAATCGGTTGGAGTTCGGCGGGGCTGCTTTGCAGGCCGTGCAGCAACAATACAGCCTGTTCGCCTCCTTTTAAAATGATGGCATCCATTGATTTGACACGATTACGGGAATTAGGCTGGCGGCTGATCCATGCTGGCTAAATGATACTTAATTGATAATTGTAATTCATAATTGAAAATATCCCTAATACTGCGAACATCGAATAGACTGGTGTTTGATGAAATGGTTTCAATAAATGAAACGGTCGTGCAGGTCTTCCAGGTTCAATTCCTGAAGGATTTGCTCGAGTCGCATTCTTGCGTTTTTCCTTGGCTGGTCTGTGCGGCGGGCGATGATCAATTCATTCTTCATCGAGTGTTCCCATCCGATCAATTCTGTCACCTTCACCTGGTAACCTTTGGACTCCAGAAGCAGGCAGCGCAGCACATTGGTCAGGTGGCTGCCGAATTCTCGCGCGTGTATCGGATGCCGCCAGATTTCAGACAGCGGCGTCCTGCTGAATGACTCATTCTTGTGCTTGTTTAGCACGCTTGCCACTTCGGCCTGGCAGCAGGGGACGAGCACGATGAATTGCGCCATTTTCTTGAGCGAAAATCTTATTGCGTCATCGGTCGCGGTATTGCATGCATGCAGCGCGGTGACGATGCCTATTCTATCCGGCAAGAGCGTCGATTCCACAGAGTCCTCGATCGAAAGATTAAGGAATGACATTCTCGAGAAGCCGAGCATGGATGCAAGCATCTGCGATTTCGCTACCAGTTCCTCGCGCGTTTCGATGCCGTAAATGTGGCCGACATCGCGCGGCTTCAGGAACAAGTCATAAAGGATGAATCCCAAATAGGATTTGCCGGCGCCGTGATCGGCCAGCGTAAGATTTCCATCTCTTACCATAAGCTCCTCAAGCAGCGGCTCAATGAAATGATACAGGTGATACACCTGCTTTAACTTGCGCCGGCTATCCTGGTTGAGCTTGCCGTCCCGAGTCAGGATATGCAGCTCCTTTAAGAGCGCTATGGATTGATTGGGTTTGATTTCGGGTGCGTGAGTCATGGGGTAAGAATAAGTCAGCTGAATTTTAATTTCATCCCCAGCACGGTTCCTGCAAGCAGAAGGGTGATGCCGTTGGCGATGATGATGGGCCAGGAGGATAAGAGGATGCCATAAGCCAGCCATAAGGCAACACCTGTCGTGAACATGGCATACATGCCAAGAGAAATGTCCTTGGTATGGCGTGTGCGCCAGACTTGCAATGCCTGTGGAATGAAGGCCGTGGTCGTCAGTATGGCTGCGATGGTGCCTATGATTTCTGTATGACTCATGAGGTCTATCCTGTCTGGCTTTTCCTTCAAGCCGAATCCTTGCTCATGCCTTTGGTCTTCCAAGTGCGCAATAGGGAATCCCCTACATTATGAGGGTTGATTTCTCGTGGGGAATCAGCGATCCCCGATGTTACATTGGCATGCGGGTAAATAGAATTAGCGCAATTTTACCACCCGGATGCAATGTATAACATGATGGAAAAAATGGATGCCTGCAGTGAAATGAGTTTGTCCAGATTGCCAAAATCCTTGCTGGATACGGATGGGATTGCATCGGAAAATTCTTTCTTGTCCTGTCGGGAGCAAGAACGCAAATTGCTCATGATCTCTCCTCCGGACGAATTCCAGGACATCGTGCAATTGCTGAGTGCGGAAGGCTGGGAAGTGATTCAGGCTGAAAATGTTGCTGCCCTCAATTCATTGAAGGTGGCCAAGGAGTGCTATGTCGGACTGATCTGGCTCGACAAAATTATCGATTCGGATCTCGCCGATATAGAGACATATATGTTGGCCAACAGGCAGATTGAATGGATCTCATTGCTTTCCCATGATGAATTGCATCTGGATTCGGTTTGCCGGTTTATCAGGCGCTATTGTTTCGATTACCACCTTAGACCCATTGACCGTAATCGCCTGCTGATGGCTACAGGGCATGCCTATGGGAAGTCCATGCTAGGCAGGACAGTATTGCGCGAAAATCAATATTCGGGGCGTTTCGGCATGATAGGAATAAGCCCTCTGATGGAGGAAATCTACCGCAGCGTTGAGAAGATACACAGCATAAACGAACCCGTCCTGATCAGCGGTGAGAGCGGTACAGGCAAGGAGCTGGTCGCGCGCGCGATACACCAGCAGTCTCCGAGGCGAGACAAGCCCTTCATCGCGGTCAACTGTGGCGCATTGCCCTCCAATCTCATTCAGTCTGAACTGTTTGGCCATGAGAGAGGATCGTTCACAGGAGCGCATCAGCGCAAAATTGGACGCATTGAGGCGGCTTCGGAAGGGACCATATTCTTAGACGAGATCGGGGACTTACCGATGGAGCTACAGGTCAATCTGCTGCATTTTTTGCAGGACAAAAAAATCGAAAGAGTGGGCTCCAATGTCAGCATTTCCGTCGATGCGCGCGTCATCGCGGCAACCCATGTCGACTTGCCCAAGGCGATTGCGCAGGGGAATTTCCGGGAGGACCTTTATTACAGGATCAATGTGTTGAATTTGAAGATGCCGCCGTTGCGCGAAAGGGGGGAAGACATCATCCTGCTTGCACAGGAGTTTTTCAGGCGTTTCTCGCAAGACAGGGTGCTCGCAGCTCAAGGATTCAGTCAGCAGACGCTGCATGCAATGAAGCTTCACTCGTGGCCGGGCAATGTTCGCGAGCTGATCAACCGGGTTCGCAGCGCTATGGTGATGAGCGAGAACCGGATGCTGCAGCCTATGGATCTAGGGCTGGATCGGAAATCGGAAAGAAAAGATGGCATTTCCCTGGAGTCATCGCGAAACAGGATTGAACAGGAAAGGCTGCAGCATGTGTTAAGCAGGAATCGAAACAATGTCACTGAAGCAGCACGTGAACTTGGAGTTTCACGCGCAACGATGTATCGGCTGATCAGAAAATTCAAGGAGGGTCATTTTCCTGATACGTGATCGCGGACAATGGTGATGCCGGGCAAGAATATTTGGATTGATTTCTGCAGGAGCATGAGTCATGTTTTCATATACCACCAAGACATTAACCTGGCTTTGCTTTTCCGGAGGCATGATATTTCTTCATCCTGTCTATGCGGATGAGACGATCCCGCTGGAAAAAATGAGCCTGGATCAGCTGCGTGCAGAGTCCGTCAAACTGAAGAGGGAGTTGCGAGAGCAGGAGCGTCAATTGGCTGCATACAAGAAGGTCATGGACAAGGCTTTAAAGGCCCAGCAAAAAAGCATCGATACAATGCAGTCCCAAATCAGCAAGCAAGCGAGCCCTGCGCCAGGCAAGACGGCTCAGGCAGAGTCTCATTTGCCGGCAACTCCTCATGCACAGCAGTCACTTCCTCAGGTACAACAAGCCTCCCAGGCCCAGCAGACGGTCCCTCAGGTACAGCAAGTTCCTCCTCAGGTGCGGCAGACAGTTCCGCATACGGTGGGTCCGGCACCTGACAAGCCCAAGGAATTGAATCAATCGCAGATAGCACAGATTTTCGACCAGCCCGGCGTTCTGACGCCAAAAGGGCAATTCGTGTTCGAGCCTTCCTTGCAATATTCATACTATTCTACGAACCAGGTTTCAATCGTCGGCTACAGCATCATTCCGGCAATTGTCATCGGTGCGATCAATGTCAGCAATGTGAACAGCAGCATACTGATCGGAACGGCGACAGGGCGGTATGGTGTGACCAACCGCCTTGAGGTCGAGGCGGATGTTCCCTATGTGGTTCGGTCCGATTCGACCTTGACGCGCCCGTTGGCCGGGACGGGAAACAACGAAGTCTTCGGTGCGCATGGACACAGCCTGGGAGACATCCAGTTTGCGGCACGCTATCAGCTTAACGATGGCGGAGAAGAAAAGCCCTATTACATTGGAACGCTGCGCGTAAAGACGGCTACAGGAATAGGCCCTTTCGATGTCAGCATAGATCCCACGACCAATCTTGAGACGACCACGCCCACGGGCTCCGGGTTTTACACGATAGAACCTGGCATGACGGTCATCTATCCATCCGATCCGGCAGTCTTCTTCGGCAGCCTGAACTACATGTGGAATATGAAAAGGAACATCAATCGCGATGTTGGTGGTGTGTATTATGGAACGGTCGATCCGGGCGATGCGGTAGAGTTCAACTTCGGCATGGGTTTTGCGCTGAACGAAAAAGCCGCATTCAGTCTGGGCTATGACCACATCGTGGTCGGCAGGGATATGGTGAATGGCGCGGTTGCGCCTTTGTCCCAGGTAACCCAGCTTGCCACGCTGTTGCTTGGCTATTCCTACCGGATAAGCGACAAGACGACCATCAATCTCTCATTGGGCGCAGGCCTGACACAGGCCACGCCCGGTGTGCAGTTGACCCTGCGCGTCCCCATGGACTTGTGATCATCTGAGAGAATATGGCATCGCCTGACGCAGGGTCGAGGCCATGTTCATCGCGTCTAACAGCTGCTTAGATGCAATGGTGGCATTGATGATGGTCATGTGGCTGATGATTTGATTGTTCAGACTATTCTGGATCACGGTCATGACATTGGAAGGCAGGGGGGTTGGGGGAATATAAGTATTGCCAGGGCCATTCTGTATGATCTGTGATGGAATGTAGTTCTGCTGTACCGGAATGGGGACTACAGAATTCAACTGCGGCAGGTTGAGCGTAGTCATCGCGGCCAGCACGCCATTGATGAAGGTCACCTGCTGGAATCCCAAAGAGAGCAGGATCTGCGAGCCTCCTGCACTGATCGAAAATCCTCCACGCATATTTTCAAGCGCTTCATCGCTTGCCACCTTGCAATCCGCGAGGCCGTTTGACGCAGGCAACGGGTACGCGGCTTGCACGTTGATGCACAGCAAAAGCGCAATGCAGATTCGGATTTGGAATGTCTTTCTCATGAGGGGTCCTAAAACGAGCTCGGGCCGGAGTGCAGAAGCGTGATGTTGTAGAGGTTGTTGGGCATGTCCTTAAGACCAGGCGATGCCTTTTCTCGTATGCGCCAGTCCCGTTCCGCGTTGAACACGACTTTGTCATGGGCGTTGTTGATGACAAAAAGGATATGATTGAGACGCATCTTTTCAAATTGCGCTCTGGGTATGATCCTTGCGCCAACAGACGGGTCTCCCACTGCAACCTTGTCTTTGCTGATCCCCTTGATCACCACGAAATGGTTATAGCCATTGTCCCTGATCAGCGCGATTGCGGGGATGCCGGCCTGGGCCAATCTGTCCAGCGTGGCTTCATAGCCGTCAGCTGAATAGCCATTGCTTACCAAATAATGTTTGATGTCCAGCAGAGAGAATCCTTCCTTGCGAATTTTCTGCTGGTCTCCGTTTTTCCACATGACTCTGAAGACTTCCTGTTCGCTTACGGGATGCTGATATTGATAGGACAGCAAGGTGGCGAGCGCGGCCGAACCGCAGCTGTAGTCATATTGCTGGCGTACTGTGGCAATGAAGTGATGCTCCTTGAAACTCGAGACTCTTACTGCGATAGGATTTTCTCCCGGCAGGATGACCCATCCGGCATCAGACTGGATGCTGGTCAGCAAGAGACATATCGCCAATATGAATGCCTTCATGTGTTCCTCACTGAAGCTTCAAATTGAGTATGGTTGCATTCTGGATGATGACGTTGTTTCCAGAATTCTGGATCACAGTGGCAAAGCCGCTTGAATTGGCAAATGAGCCGCTGTTTATTGAATTCGTTCCGGTGATGTTATAGCTGGCCTGATTGTTATATAGCTCAGCATTGAGATTGTTTGTATTGATCTGTTCATAGCCGCCGCGATTTTCCGATAAGGTTTGTTCAGAAACGGCCATACCCAACATCGGAAGCCCCTGATCGGCCAATGCATTGATCGAGATCGATAGGCCAAGCAATGCACTTGCATGAATGAATCTATACATGATGTTTGCCTCGCGCGAATAGCCCGGGGCAACGCCCCGGGCGTGATGCTTGCGATTAATGCACAGCCAGATTAGCCTGCACAGTTATGCCCTGCTGGGTAAGGGCATTTGCGCCGGTGTTCTGGCTTACAACGGAAATGCCTGAAGCATTGGAGAAGCCGCTTCCGATGTTGTTGGAAACGCTGTAGTTGCCAGCGCTGCCGCCATATGAGCTGCCGCCTGCACCTCCCATCGCGCCGTTGCCAGTCGTTGCCGTGGCAAGAGCCTGGCCGCTTGTGGCATTGCCGCCCAGGCCGCCGTTACCTGTGCCACCGGTACCGCCCTGTCCGCCCTGGCCTGTTCCGCCATTGCCGCCGACGGCACCTACAGCGCCGTTGCCAGCGGTTGCGCTGCCATTCATGGCGCTGGTGGAAGAGCCGCCGTTGCTAGCGCTGCCGTTGCTCGAGCTGCCACCATTGCCACCCGTTGCTGTTGATGCGGTCGTGTTATTGGCATTGCCGCTAGCACCCCCCGTGCCGTTGGCATTCGCAGCACCTCCTGTTGCTGTTCCGCTAGTGCCACCTGTGCCGGTAGAAGATGCCGTGCCGGTCGTTGCGCCAACAGCTCCTGTCGTGCCATTCGTTGTTCCATGGCCGGCAGTCGCATTGCCACTCGAGCCGCCTGTTCCTGTTGAAGTAGCTGCGCCGCTTGCGACAGCACCGCTTGAGCCGCCTGTGCCTGTGTTAGTGGCAGGCCCGTTGGAGGCTGTGCCGCTGGCGCCCGCTGTGCCTGTGTTAGTAGCGGGTCCGTTGGATGCTGCGCCGCTTGTGCCTCCTGTGCCTGAGCTTGATGCAGGACCATTGGATGCTGTGCCGCTCGCTCCTGCTGTGCTGGTTGCGGGGCCGTTGGCTGCGCCGCCGCTGGCGCCTGCTGTGCCGGTGTTGGTGGCAGGCCCATTGGAGGCAGTGCCGCTCGCACCAGCCGTACCGGTAAGCGAAGCAGGACCGTTGGAGCCGGTACCGCTTGCGCCGCCAGTCCCTGAGGTGGCAGGCCCATTGGATGCCGTGCCGCTGCCGCCAGCTGTGCCGGTGAGCGATGACGGACCGTTGGAGCCTGAGCCGCTTGTGCCGCCTGTGCCCGTGTTGGCAGGGCCATTGGACGCTGTGCCGCTACCGCCTGCAGAGCCGGTTGATGCAGGTCCATTGGATGCGGTTCCGCTAGCCCCGGCTGTGCCGGTGAGCGAAGCTGGGCCATTGGAGCCTGAGCCGCTTGTGCCGCCCGTACCCGAGCCGGTGGAAGCATTGCCTGTTGCGGAAGGGCCTGCATTTCCGGCGGTGCCCGTGCCGGAGCTTGTGGGATTACCGCCGGCACCGCTGGTTCCGCTGCCATTACCGGCTGTTGACGTGCCAACGCTCGGGTTGCCGCCATTGCCGCCATTGCCTCCTGGTGCTGGTGGAACGGCTGCGCCGCCATTGCCGCCGTTAGCCGACCCGACAATAGGTATGGAGTGGCCGCCGTTTCCGGATTGAGATCCACCGGAGGATGTGCCACTACTTCCTGCTCCGCTCGCTGCTCCTCCGGTTGCGCTGCTGGTTCCTGTGCCGGCCATGGGTGAGGTTCCTGCAGCGTTTCCGGTGCTGTTCGAGCCATTGCTGGCCGTGCCGCCGGAGCCGCCACCTGCGCCTGTGCTATTGGGACCATTGCTGGCTTGACCTGTCAAGCCGCCGCCGCCCGTGGTGTTTGGCCCATTGCTGGCTGCACCTGTTGCGCCGCCGCTGCCAGTGGTGTTGGAGCCATTGCTGGCCGTGCCGCCGGAGCCGCCACCTGCGCCTGTGCTATTGGGACCATTGCTGGCCTGGCCTGTCGAACCGCCGCCGCCCGTGGTGTTTGGCCCGTTGCTTGCTGTGCCGCCTGAACCGCCGCCGTTGCCTGTGCTATTGGGACCATTGCTGGCAGTGCTGGTTGAGCCGCCACCTGCACCTGTGTTGCTCGGGCCATTGCTGTTTGTGCCGTTGCTACCGCCGCTGCCTGTGGTGTTAGGTCCGTTGTTGGCGGACTCGGTAGATCCCATGCCGGTGCCGCTCGAATTGGGACCGTTGTTGCTGGATCCTGCATTGCTGCCGCCATTACCGGTGCCATTGGGCCCATTGCTGCTCGATCCAGAATTGCTTCCCGCAGCACCACTTGTGTTGCCACCGTTGGATGCGGATGCGCTGGTCATTCCGCCAGCGCCTGTCGTACTTCCGCCGCCTGAAGCGGATTGGCCATTTGAGCCGCTCGTTCCGCCTGAAGCAGTGTTGGAAGCGCTGTCGGTAGAGCCTGTGCTATTGCCGCTCGCAGTGCTTCCAGAGGTAGGAGTGCTCGTGACGCTCCCTCCCGCGCCTGTGCCGTTGTTTCCGCCTGTAGAGGTGGATGTGATCGGTCCTGAGTTGCCGGCTTGGCTGCTGCCGTTCGTCGCGCTTCCATTGCTTGCAGCGCCTGCATCGGCGTTGCCATTGGTTGCGTTTCCACCGCTGCCACCAGAACCACCCATTCCGCCTGAACCGCCTGAGCCACCAGAGCCGCCTTGGCCTACGCCTCCAAGGCCTCCGTTTCCTGTGCCGCCATTTGCCATGCCACTGGTTGCATTGGCGCTGGCCGAGGCGCTACTGCCTCCAGCGCCTCCGGCTGCGCCATTGCCTGCCGTGCCGCCTGTATTGCCGCTTGATGTGACGTTATTCCCGGAAACAGTTCCATTCAGAGTGGTATTCGCGTTGATAGTCGAGGTGTTGTTGGAGTTGGTATAAGAAGGGTTGTTGGAGTTGAGTGTCGAGGCGTTAGTCGATGCGCCGCTGATAGCCGTTCCACTGTCAAACGCATTGCCTGTGCCCATGGTTTGCGACGCAGTTGAATTTTCGTTTGCCTGCGGGCTTCCGCTTCCCCCTTGAGTCGAGGTGGCTGTTGCAGTCTGGGCGCTGACCGTCCCTGGGCCGCTGTTGGTATTCGTCGGGTTGGCCATGGCACCTGATGCGCCAAATGTCAGTGCGATCGCAGTTGATATAAGCGTTCTATTCATTTTGGTTTCTCCTTTGGGTTCGCAAAGTGGACGCGGCAATATGCCGGCTCCGCCAACATGATTAGCAATGTCCGTGCCGAGACGAATGTAAAGTAGCTAACCTTATGAATGAGTTGATCAAGTGCTGTTTTATCAGATCATTGAGGATGCCCATAAAGTGTCGCTTTCCTGAAACACTCTTTTGGAATCAATGAGAGTAATCTTATGAAAATAAATGAAAAAATATGAAGTATCAATTTGTCAAATGATGTCTCACATTGAGACATCTTGTAATAAATTTGGAGTTGAGGGTGGATATCCCGAGCAGATCGGAATCCAAAAATTCGTATCCGAAAATTTCCGAAAATTTATTTGACGCGATGGGGTGGCTTTGCTATAGTTCCATCTCTGACGCGGGGTGGAGCAGCTCGGTAGCTCGTCGGGCTCATAACCCGAAGGTCATAGGTTCAAATCCTGTCCCCGCAACCAAATTCGAGTCGTGTCTTGACAGTGAGTTTTTGCTCGCTATAATGCGCACCTCTTCGCTGTTGGGCAGATAGCCTGAGCGAGTGTTCTTTAAAAACAGATTAAATAATCGATGAGTGTAGGTGCTTGGTTTTTGGGTAGTTTGCTGGCCTTTTTTGGGCTGGTGGGCGATAGAAAATAAAAAGCACTTACGCTTGATGAATCATGTCAATGATTCAC
>JAJXVB010000023.1 GCA_021782365.1 Pseudomonadota bacterium | reverse complement strand
CGGCTGTTTCATCAAGCGGCTGGCAACGACACAAATGATCGATGTCAGTTGGAGTTAAAGTAGGTCATCGTCAGACTCCTTACAAGCAAAACGCCCCCGCTGTATCCCAGCAGGGGCGTTTTGCTTTATTAATACCCATGAACTTGTGCTGGTCAACCCGTAGGAACTGGACTATCATTCAGCTACAGGTATTTGGCTTGAAGCGTTCTGAGTGCGAATAATTCAATTCTGCGAGGTGCGATATGAAAAGCAAGGTTCTGTTCTTCGGTTTCATTCTTGCAGCTTCTGCTGCGCATGCTGAGCAAGGCGTGAGTTACAAGTCCGACGTCTATCCGATAATCCACGACTATTGCCTTAATTGCCACGAGCCCGGTGGCAAGGGCTATGAGGCGAGCGGGCTGGATATGACGAGTTATGCCAGCCTGATGAAGGGCACAAAATACGGCGCCGTGATCAAGCCTGGAGACAGTTTCTCCAGCGTTCTCATCCAGCTGGTAGAGGGGCGCGCTCATCCCGCGATCAAGATGCCTTTCGAGCTTAAAGGCGGACTTTCCAGCAGGAAAATCGATACGCTGAAAAGCTGGGTTGCTCAAGGCGCAAAGGACAATTGAAATGAAAAGGCCTGCTAAAAGCAGGCCTTGTTTAATTGGTCAGCGTGAGAGGATTTGAACCTCCGACCCCTACCACCCCAAGGTAGTGCGCTACCAGGCTGCGCTACACGCTGAAACGCAGATTATATCAGAGACGCTGGAATTTATTAAGCTTCAAGAAGAGAAATGATGTCTTTAATTTCTCTTCTGATCGAAGTTAGGTCTGTCGTCGGAGCTCCTGGCTGCATCGTTTCACGCGCACCGTCCAGCTTGTTCCTAGCGCCGCTGATGGTGAATCCCTGCTCGTAAAGGAGCTCGCGTATGCGCCTTATCAACACGACCTCGTGATGCTGATAGTAGCGCCGGTTTCCGCTGCGCTTGATGGGATTGAGCTGGGTGAATTCCTGCTCCCAGTAGCGCAGCACATGAGCCTTAACGCAGCACAGCTCGCTGACTTCACCTATCGTGAAATAGCGCTTCGCGGGTATCGGAGGCAGTTCAGAGTTGGGTTTGTGGTGTTCCATGGTACGATTTTTCCACCGTCGTTTTCAGCTTCTGGCTTGGGTGAAATGTCACCACGCGGCGTGCAGAGATCGGAATCTCTATTCCGGTCTTCGGGTTGCGACCCGGGCGCTGCGGCTTGTCTCGCAGCTGGAAATTTCCGAATCCCGATAGCTTCACGCTCTCTCCCTGTTCCAGCTGTATGCGTATCTCTTCAAAAAATGCTTCCACCATTTCCTTGGCTTCGCGTTTGTTCAATCCTACCTTGGCAAAAAGCAAGTCAGCCAGTTCGGCTTTAGTCAGCGTCGATACCATCTTTCCCCCTTGTTACATGCGCAATTGCGCACCCTTATTGTTCAATGCGTCAACCAGCAACGCAATGCTTTGTTCGATTTCGCCATCGTTGAGCGTCTTTTGAGTATCTTGTAACAACACCCGGAATGCAAGACTTTTTTTGCCTTGCGCGACGCCATTTCCCCTGTACACGTCAAACAGGGCAATCTCATGCACGTATGGCGCCCTGATTGCGCTCATCGCATCTATCAGGTCCTGTGTCGAAACATGTTCATCAACCAGAACCGCGAGATCGCGGCGCGCGGGCAGGGACTTCGCGATCTCCTCGAGGCGGGGGACGCTTGCCTTCATCAGCGCGCCCGCATCGAGTTCGAAGAGGATGCAGGCCTGCGGCATGTCATCCTGCCAGTTTGGATGGAGCTCTCCCATCCATCCCATGCTTTTGCCATCGCAGAAGATCTCTGCGGAGCGGCCTGGGTGAAAGGCTGGATGCGTTGCCGCCACGAATTTAGGAACGGCAGGGGCCAAGAGCGCTTCGACATCCGCCTTCACGTCGAAGAAATCGACAGACGAGGTCTTCGCCCCCCATTGCTCGTTCATCCTGCTTCCATATGCGATGCCCGAGACGCGCTCGGTCTGGATGTATTTGTCTCCCGATTTGGCGAAGCATGCGCCCGCTTCGAAGAGGCGCACACGCGCCTGCCGCCGGTTGAGATTGAATCGCAGTGCGGTCAGGAGCCCGCCTGTCAGGGAGCTTCGCATCACGGAGAGATTGCTCGCTATCGGGTTTTGAAGAAGAACCGGATTCTCGTTTCCGCAAACCGTCTTTTCGGTATTGTGGTCAGAGAAGGAGAGGCTGACGATCTCCTGATAGTCCCGTTCGACGAGCTTCTGCTTGATGCCGGACAGGGAATGAATAGCCTCGCTGTCCGGCAGCATGGTGAGTCTTGCCTGGGGGGCTAACGCCGGAATGTTTTCATAGCCGTGGAGGCGCGCGACTTCCTCGATCAAATCTGCCTCTATCTCGAGGTCGTGGCGGAAAGCGGGAGGCGTGACGCTGAACATGTCTTTGCTCAGAGTGAATTCGAGCTGCAGGCGCTTCAGAAGGGATGCGATCTCATCGGTGTTTAGCGGAATGCCCAGCACGCGGGAGACGCGCGATGCGCGAAGCTCTATCGGCTCGCGGGCAGGCAGGGCGCCGGATATCTCGGCTGCCTCGCAGACCTTGCCGCCGCAGATTTCCAAAACGAGCTGAGTTGCTCTTTCCAGGCACTTTTTCGTTGCGGAAAAATCGACTCCCCGCTCGAAGCGGAAGGAAGAATCCGTCGCAAGCCCGAAGCGGCGGGCGCGCCCTGCGATCGCATCGGGATTGAAAAAGGCTGCCTCGAGGAAGATGTTCCGGGTGTCATCGCCTACGCTGCTGTCCTGTCCTCCCATGATGCCTGCCAGGGCCAGTGCGCGCTGCTGATCCGCGATCACGAGCACCTGTTCGTCGAGGGTGACAGTCTGGTCGTTGAGAAGCCTGAGGCTTTCGCCGTTTGTTGCGCGGCGCACGGTGATCGCGCCTGAGAGCTTGTCCGCATCGAATGCGTGCATGGGCTGACCGAATTCCATCATCACGTAGTTCGTGATGTCCACGATCGCGCTGATCGCGCGCACCCCGCTGCGTTCGAGCCTGCGCTGCATCCAGGCAGGCGTTTTGGCCTTCGCATTCACGCCCTTCACCAGCCTTCCGCAATAAAGAGGGCAGGAGGCCTTGTCATCGACCCTGACCTCCATCCTGTCGGATAACGCTGCGGGAATGTCGGCTACAGAAACAGGATTGATCTCGCATCCCGTAAGCGCCGCGACTTCGCGAGCGATGCCCGCTATTCCGGAACAGTCGCTGCGGTTGGGCGTGAGCTTCAAGGTGTAGAGATTGTCGTCGAGATCAAGATAGCGGCGCAGGTCTTCCCCTGTCGGCGCGTCTTCCGGCAATATCCAGAGCCCGTCGCTTTCCTCCGCGAGCCCCAGCTCCTTGCTTGAACAGAGCATGCCGAAGGAATCGATTCCGCGCACCTTGGCCTGCTTGATCCTGAAGTCATTCGGAAGCACGGCGCCTATGCGCGCGCAGGGAACCTTGATGCCCGCCTTCACGTTAGCCGCGCCGCACACGATGGTAAGGGGGGATGATTCTCCTGCGTTGACCTGGCATACGTTCAGTCTGTCCGCATCCGGATGTTTATCGACTGAAATGACTTCGGCCACCACAACGCTGTTGAATGCGGGCGCCACCTTTTCCATCGCCTCGACCTCGAGGCCCGCCATCGTCAACAGATGCGAGAGTTCCTCGCTCGAAAGAGCCGGGTTGACCCAGGTTCTTAACCAGTTCTCGGAAAATTTCATAGTCTGTAAAGGTTTTCCAAATCGCGACGAAATTTAAATTTTTAGTTGAATTGCTTCAGAAAGCGCAGATCGCTCTCGTAGAACTGGCGCAGGTCGTTCACGCCGTAACGCAACATCGCGAGCCTCTCGACACCCAGGCCAAACGCGAATCCCAGATATTTCTCGCTGTCGATGTTTACGTGCTTCAACACGTTCGGATGCACCATGCCGCATCCTCCGATCTCGAGCCATCCTCCGCGCCAGCTCATGTCCATTTCTGCAGAGGGCTCGGTGAAGGGGAAGAATGAAGGGCGGAAGCGCACCTCCAGATCGTCCTGCTCGAAGAATCGCTGCAAAAAATCCTGCACCACGCCCTTCAGGTTCGCGAAGCTCACCTCTTCATCCACCCAGAGCCCTTCGACCTGGTGGAACATCGGCGAGTGCGTCGCATCGGAGTCCACGCGGTATACGCGGCCTGCCGAGATGATCTTCAAGGGAGGCTTGTGCTCCTCCATGTAGTGCACCTGGACGGGGGAGGTGTGCGTGCGCAGGACGTGATTCGGGTCGATGTAGAAGGTATCGTGCATTGCCCGCGCTGGATGGTTCTCCGGGATGTTCAGCGCGGTGAAGTTGTAGAAGTCGTGCTCTATCTCGGGGCCCTGCGTCGTCGCAAATCCAAGCGAATGAAAAAGATGCTCTATGCGATTCAGCGTGCGCGTGATGGGATGCAGTCCGCCGGATCCGATGCCTCTTCCGGGAAGCGTGACGTCCAGGGATTCGGCGGCAAGCCTTGCCGCCATCTTCGCCTTTGAAAGCGCATCGCGGCGGTCCTGCAGCGCGGCTTCTATCGCCTGCTTGACCTGGTTGATGCGCGCGCCAGCCTTGGGGCGCTCTTCGGCTGAAAGCTTGCCAAGCCCTTTTAGCATGGCGGTCAGGCTGCCATCCTTGCCGAGATATTTTGCCTTGGCCTGTTCAAGATGATCTTCGTCGCTGATCTCTGAAAATTGAGCCAGCGCCTGATCGAGAATTTGTTGTAGTTCTTCCATAAGCACACCGTGACAAAAAAGGGGGCGTACGCCCCCTTTCTGATGACACCATTCAGATTGCGAGGCTCGCTATGCGAGGCTTGCTTTTGCCTGCTCGACAAACTTTGCAAATGCAGGCTTGTCGAAGATGGCGATGTCAGAAAGAACCTTGCGGTCGATCTGTATGTCCGCCTTTTTCAGGCCGTTCATGAATGCGCTGTATGGCATGCCGAACTCGCGTGCTGCCGCGTTGATGCGCGCGATCCACAGGGTGCGGAACTGGCGCTTCTTCTGGCGACGGTCGCGGTAGGCATATTGCCCCGCCTTCATCACCGCCTGTTTGGCGATGCGGTATACGTTCTTTCTGCGGCCGCGGTAACCCTTGGCCTTGGCTAACAGCTTCTTGTGCGTTGCGCGTGCGACGACGCCACGTTTGACTCTAGGCATGGTCTACTCCTTACGCGTAAGGCATCATGGCGCGAACCGATGCCGTGTTGGTTTCATGAACAGCCGCAGTGCCGCGCAGCTGGCGCTTGTTCTTGGTGGTCTTCTTGGTGAGGATGTGGCGCTTGAACGCTTGCGAGCGCTTGATGCTGCCACTTGCGCGGACCTTGAAACGCTTGGCCGCGCCGCTCTTGGTTTTCATCTTAGGCATGACTGCTCCTTAAAGTTATGGTGGAAGGTGTCTCCCGACCGGGAGAACTTCTATACCCGTACACCACTTATTCTGGGGATATTTGCTGCTGTTTTCCGGTTGTCCCCTTGGCTTCCGGAAATCATTTCTTCGAAGGCTTCGGTGCCAGAACCATCACCATCTGGCGTCCTTCCATCTTCGGAAACTGCTCGACTACGCCATACGTATCTAGATCCGCCTTCACGCGCTCTATCAGGCGCATTCCGATTTCCTGATGGGCCATCTCGCGTCCGCGAAACCTCAGAGTGACCTTGGTCTTGTCGCCCTCGCTCAGGAACTTGATCAGGTTGCGCAACTTGATGTTGTAATCGCCCTCATCCGTACCAGGCCTGAACTTGATCTCCTTGATCTGCACCTGCTTCTGCTTGAGCTTCGCTTCGTGCTGCTTCTTGCTCTCCGCATACTTGAACTTGCCGTAGTCCATGATCCGGCAAACAGGCGGATCGGCCATCGGCGAGATCTCGACCAGGTCCAGTTCGGACTCGTTCGCGAGGCGCAATGCCTCAGCGCTGGACACGATGCCCATGGGTTCCTTGTCTGGTCCAATGAGACGCACCTGGGGTGCGTTGATCATTTCATTGATGCGCTGCAATTTGTTCTGTGCTATTGGAATGTCTCCGTATCGGCAAAAATTAAACCGTGCTGCCCGATTGGATTTCGGCCTTCAAATGACTCGTCAACGCTTCCAGAGTCATTTGTCCGAGATCCTTACCACTGCGGGTACGCACGGCTATCAATCCTTCAGAGACTTCCTTGTCGCCCACGATCAGCTGGTAGGGAAGTTTCTGAATGCTATGTTCGCGTATTTTATAGGTTATCTTTTCATTTCGCAAATCCAATTGCACGCGTATGCCGGCTTCCTGCAATTTCTGCCCGATTTCGCGAGCATATTCCTCCTGGGCCTGCGAGATGTTCATCAGCACGCACTGCACGGGAGAGAGCCAGAGAGGGAATGCGCCTGCATGGTGTTCGATCAGGATGCCGATGAAGCGCTCCATCGATCCCAGTATCGCGCGGTGCAGCATCACGGGATGCTTGCGGCTGTTGTCCTCGTCCACATATTCGGCGTCCAGCCTGTCGGGCAGGTTGAAGTCGAGCTGTATCGTGCCGCATTGCCAGAGGCGGTCCAGGCTGTCCTTCAGGGTGAATTCGACCTTGGGTCCGTAGAATGCGCCTTCTCCCGGCTGGATCTCGTATTCGAGCCCGTTCTGCTTCAGCGCGGCTGCAAGCGAGGCCTCCGCCTTGTCCCAGCTCTCGTCCGAGCCCACGCGTTTGACGGGGCGGGTGGACAATTTCACGATCACCTCGCTGAAGCCGAAGTCGCTGTAAACCTTGTTCAGCATCACGATGAAGCTGGACACCTCCTGCTGGACTTGCGATTCAGTGCAGAAAATGTGCGCATCGTCCTGGGTGAAGCCGCGCACGCGCATCAGGCCATGAAGCGAACCCGAGGATTCGTTCCTGTGGCAGCTGCCGAATTCAGCCAAGCGCAGTGGCAGGTCGCGGTAGCTGTGCAGCCCGTGGTTGTATATCTGCACATGAGCCGGGCAGTTCATGGGTTTGACCGCATAGTCGCGGTTTTCGGAAGACGTGGTGAACATGTTGTCGCGGTAGTTCTCCCAGTGTCCGGATTTCTCCCACAGCGTCCTGTCCATGATGGTCGGCGTGCGGACTTCCTGGTAGCCGTGCTCGCGGAATTTCGCGCGCATGTATTGTTCGACGGCCTGCCAGAGCACCCATCCCTTGG
Source organism: Pseudomonadota bacterium (assembly GCA_021782365.1). Lineage (GTDB taxonomy): Bacteria > Pseudomonadota > Gammaproteobacteria > Burkholderiales > Gallionellaceae > Gallionella. Next base: position 17,644 of record JAJXVB010000023.1, on the reverse strand, counting down.
GATGCCAGAACACCATGCCAGGCGTGGTTTCCTGCATGTGGAAAAGGTCAAGCTGGCGGGCGAGCTTGCGGTGGTCGCGCTTCTCGGCTTCCTCTATCTGGCGAAGATAGCTCTCCAGCTCTTCCTTCTTCGCCCAGGCGGTGCCGTAGATGCGCTGAAGCATCTCGTTTTTCGAGTCGCCGCGCCAGTATGCGCCGGCAAGCTTCGTCAGCTTGAAAACCTTGAGCTTGCCTGTCGATGGGACGTGCGGGCCGCGGCAAAGGTCGGTGAAGTTGTCTTCGGTATAAAGCGATACATCCTGATCTGCCGGGATGGATGCGATGATCTCTGCCTTGTAGTGCTCGTTGATGCTCTTGAAGTAGCTCACTGCATCATCGCGCGGCAGCACGCGTCTTGAAATCGGTATATCCCGTTTTGCAATCTCCGCCATGCGCTTTTCGATCGCATCGAGGTCTTCTGGCGTGAAAGGGCGGTGATAGGAGAAGTCGTAATAGAAGCCGTTGTCGATCACCGGCCCTATGGTCACCTGCGCATCGGGGAACAGCTCCTTCACCGCGTGCGCGAGCAGGTGGGCCGTGGAATGGCGGATGATCTCGACGCCTGCCGCATCCTTTTCGGTGATGATGGAGAGCTCCGCATCCTTCTCGATGAGATGCGATGCGTCCACCTGTTTCCCGTCGACTACGCCCGCTATGGTTGCGCGAGCAAGGCCCGGGCCTATGCTCTGCGCGACACCGAGCACGGTGACAGGTGCGTCAAAGCTGCGCTTTGCGCCATCAGGCAATGTGATAATAGGCATTTTTTCTTCCAGAAAGTGGGTTGCCCAGCATCGGGCAGGGCGCGATTATAAAGCAAATCTTCGCATTTCGTCTGGCGCAGCATTTCGTTTGCGGTTCATCGCGGCTATATAGTAAGCTAATCCATCCCACATATCCGTTAACCAGACAATGCCAGGAAACGCATTAATTTTGCACATCGAGCCGGGCAAGGATGCGGCAGGCAATATTTCAAAGCTTCTCTTGCCGCATCTTTGCGAGATTTCGCACCGCGCCGTTTCGGATGAACGTTCGCTAGAAGCTGCGCTGAAAGAACAGCAGTGGTGTGCAGTTCTGCAAGGACAGGATGCAGGAGATACGCAAAGACCCATTCAGATCATAGAGAGCGACTTCTCCTTTCTGGACAGCCTGCCAGGAATGGCATGCAGGATCACCTTGGACGGGCATGGACAGTTGAGTTTCCCCTATGTCAGCGAGGGCAGCTTCGACCTTCTGGGCATCAGACCCGCAGATCTGTCGAGGCAGCCTCAGCAGTTGCTGGCTCTTTTGCATCCTGAAGACGAAAAGTCCTTCCACAAGAGCATGCTCTCGTCTGCCAAACACGCCTCGGCGTGGAACTGGGAAGGCCGCATCGTGATGTCGGGGGAGATCAAGTGGATCAACCTCAGGGCTGCATACCACAACTCCGATGCAGGCGGCACGCACTGGAAGGCTTTCGTCGTGAACATCACTTATAACAAGCAGGCCGAGATCGAACTTGTGGAGTCGCGGCAGAGATTGAGCGAGCTCTCATCCCACATCGAGTTCATCAAGGAGGAAGAGCGGGCGCGCATCGCACGCGAAATCCACGACGAGATCGGCGTGCTGCTGACCGCATTGAAGATGGATCTTTCGTGGCTCTCTCACAGGCTGGACAAGGATGCACTTCTCGAAAAGACCCAGGACATGGCCAGCCTTCTTGATGCGGCGGGGCGGGCAGCCAACAACCTGGTGCACAGCCTGCGCCCCGGGTCTCTGGATTGCTTCGGCATCGTTGCGACGATCGAGATCGAAGCCAGGGAATTCACCAAGCGCACAGGTATTCCCTGCAAGGTCATCAAATCCCAGGACAGGCTCGAGCTGACGGACGAGCAGTCCATCACGCTCTTCAGAATTTTTCAGGAGACGCTGAACAACATCATGAAACATGCGTCAGCAAGGCATGTGCAGGTCGAGATAATGAATGCGGACAGACGCCATGTCGAATTGATCGTCACCGATGACGGGATTGGATTCGACGAGAAGGCTCGCAACAAGCCGCGTTCCTTCGGGCTGCGCGGCATACAGGAGCGCATGCGCCAGTTGGGCGGAAAGGTCGTTATCGAGAGCAAGCCGGGGCATGGCACGAGAATAGCCGTATCCGTTCCGATGGACAGGCCAAGTCATGCGCAGGCATGATCCCCCTGGCTAAAACGACCTGAGCTAATCATCCTGCAGGAATGCGCTCAAATGCCTCGCTGGGATATTTCCGGCCGACTGTTCAGAAAACCTTCAAAAGCATATTGACAGTCCGCCGTTGTTCACAAACCCAGACTGCATAACGGTTTTTGTCACGTCGCTCTTCAATAGTCTTTTGCACTTACAGCATCTTGTTGTTTTGTAATGATTATTTTTGGTGACAAAAAATGGGCGGAGCAAGAAAAACCCTGTATTTTCGCCGCCTGGAATGCCGCGCATGCCGCATTGTCAACAGAGTTATCCACAGATTTTGTGGGTAAACGGAAATATTCTTTTCCCACTAGGAATTAGCCTGTTTTTGTTGAGAAACGATATGAAAGTTTCTCGCTAACATGCGCCATTCTGGACGTCGCTGTCAGGCGGAAGAGTGCGCCGGGATGAATTCCCGGTAGCTTTTCGGCATGCGCCCGAGCAGTTTCTCGAATCCCGTCACATCGGCAGTGTTTCCTGCGGAGAGCATCGCATAGGTATCGCTGCACATCGGGCTTTGGGGGATGTAATCGCCGATCAATGCGGTCAGCCTGACCAGCATCGAAGGCAGGGCGACATGCCATGCGGGCCGCCTTTGCATCTGCTCCCGATAACTGTCCAGCATGCCGCGCATCGTGGTCGCCTCCGCCCCCACCGCATCGACCACAAGGCTCATCGCATCCGGATTCGCAACCCATGATGAAACCGCATCGCAGATGTCATCGATGTGCACGGGCTGAAGACTCTGGACTCCGCCCATGGGCAACACCTGGATGGGCAATGCAGCCATGGTCCTGAACATCGCAGCGCTTGCGCCATCCTCCCCGTAGATCACGGAAGGCCTGAGGCATAGCCAGCGCATGGGCATTGAAAACAACGCGCGCTCGGCAATCCTTCTCGTCGAAAAATAGGGTACATCGATTCCGCTATCCACGCCCAGCGCGGATATGTGTACCACGCGCCCGACCCCTGCCTCTGAACAGGCTGCATAGAGCGCGGCGGGCGTTTGTGCGTGCAGCCTCTGCATCGGCGTATCTTTTCCGTCACGCAGCACGCCCACTGCATTGATGACGACCTCCATCCCTTTGAGTCGCGGCAGCCAGACCGATTTTTCGATATCCCTGGCAAAGTCCACCGCAATGTCGGAAGGGTCCATCGGCCTTCTGACCGCGCGGACCACGTCGTGGCCTTGGCCTCTCAATTGAGCTGAAAGATGCCTGCCGACGAAACCCGATGCGCCGCATATCAATATTTTCATTTTTTGCTCCTTGTTGACCGCCCACGTTTAACTGCATGAGAGAGGCCGAAAATGCCAATCTGCTCGATTCTGATTGCGACCATCATTGAGACTTTCGCTCTAGCCTTGCTTCAAATAGGCATTCTCTCTCGTTGAATATGCATAACCCCATCCCAGCAGCACCGACCAGACATCGCGCCCGTATTTTTCCAGGCTCGATGGCCTTATGGCCGAGCCCTCATGCGCGCACTGATATTTTCGGCAGAATGCGGTTATTGCGTTCTCGCTCTCCTTGAGCTGGCTTGCGAATTTTCCTTCCCAGGTGAGGAGGCTGCCGTCCAGATGCCGGATGGGTTTGGAGAGATGGGATGTGCCCTGCATGATTTCCTGCGCGCCTATCGCGCCTATGTCTATCCAGCCTTTCCCGAAGTAGAAGGACGGCATCCCCTTGCTCGAGTCGTAGAAGTACGCCGCGCTTCCTTCGCTGTTGAATTCGACCACGTGGTGGTGCTCGAACTGCATGATGCATGCGTGCATGCCGCGTTTGTCCGCGGGGAATTTGGCGATCATGCCCTTGGCATGGCGGCGGAATCTGAATAGCGAGATGTCGTCGCTCGCATAGGCATCCTGCCCCAGCACGAAATACAGGCCTGTCATGTCGCCTAGGTATAGCTCCCAGAAATTCAGCCTGCGCATCCTTGACTTGTCGTCGTCGGAGAGCATGCCGAAGAATTCCTCGAGCAGCTTCTTTTTCAGCCACCGGGAAACGCTTTCCCTCGCAGGATCCACGCATAGCCATTGCTGGGGCGCAAGCCATGGATTTCCCCAAAGCCCTGTTGAGAATTCGCCCAGCATGTCGTCAGTCATTTCCTTTCCGCCATCGCGGTCGAGGATGATCTTCAATCCCTCGCCTGCATAGAGTGGGTAGTTTCCCAGAAGCAGAAGAAGGCCTGGCAGCCGGTCCCTGAATTCTGAATCGCTTAATCCGGCGGCCTTGGTCAGGGTCGACATGACCATGCTTCGCACCAGCCAGGAGTCTGCGCCTATATCGAGGCGCTCGATATTTTCAAATGCATCTTCATGAGAGGTTTCCGGATCCAGGAGGTCTGGATGCATTTTCAGCGTTGCGAGCCAGTCCGGCGTGAACTCGGTGACAGTGATCAATTCGAACTGGCTTCCCAGGAATGCTCTTAGCTTTTCGCTGCCCTGGGCCTCGGGATCGCGCGAGAAGTAGCAGTCCATCAGCGCGCGGTAGAGCCTGCGGAAGAAGCGCCGTCTGTTGCGGTATCGCCCGGCCATCCTGAGCAGCCTTGCGAGAGATACGCTGTCTTCGATCAGCGGGTCTTCGCCAAGGCTCAAGCCATGGCAGACCAGAAGCAGCTCCCTCGGATTCGCAGGACGCCCGTGCTGCCTGAAGCCCCTGAGCGCGCGCTCTATCGTGACTGCGGGAAACCGCTCAGGCTCTGAATGATCGCCAAGCCACGCCCTGAGCCTGGAAAGCTCAGCGTGCATGTCGAGCGCATCGCCAGGCCTGAATCTGGCCAATGCCAGCTTGTTGACATTGCTTAAGGTAAGCTCGAGTCTTTCCAGCGCATCCATGGGCTATATGCGGCAGGTGCCGAATTCCCCGCGCGGGATGTCGCTCATCGAGGGTCGCTTTTCATCGAGGCCGAAGAATTCGAGCCTCAGCTCTATGCGCCTGCTTTCCTCTAGCGATTTCTTCGCGGAGTTGTAGGAATAGCCGCCGACCAGGAAATAATCCCTCACCATTTCCTTTTCCTCGTTGGTCAGCATGTGCTCCTTTCCGGAAGGAGGGGAGAGCAGCGCGCAGAGCACGCGCTCGCTGCGCTGCAGGCTCAGGTTCAGGTTCAGAAGATAATCCCCCCGCTGATCCGCATAGCCCTCGACCACGACGCGCTTTAGCCATTTTCCTCCGGGCGTGCTCTTAACTGAAGCGAGCATGTCGGATACGAATTCGTTGAGGTACAGGACCTGGTCCCTTGAGAGCGCGGAGCTGTTGGTGTCGAACCTCGCGCGCTCCCCGAAGTCCACCATCATCCTGCTCTTGTCGACGACGATGCCGGGCTGTTTTGCCGCCGCCTTCTCGAGGTTCACCAGCAGCCCGTCTATCTTCTGCGCGCGTTCCTCTTGCAGCTTCATCCGGCTCTCGTCCGCCTTCGATGCATCCTCCGTGACGGACAGGAGTGCCACGTTCATCACCAGCAGGAACATCACCATCAGCGCCGTCATCAGGTCTGCAAACGATATCCAGAAGGGCTTCTCGCCTTCTTCCTGGTTTCTTCTTCCCAATATCAGGAGTTTATTCAGCATGAGGCAGGCCGGCATCGAGCGCGCTCTCGAGCTCGTGTATTCCTTCGCGCAGCAGTCTGACCGAGTCTGCAAGCGCCTGATGGAATTCCCGGTTGGCCTCGCCGACCGCGCGCGACATCCCTTCGCTGAAAGACTGGTGGGCGGCGCCTATCACTTCCGATATCCTGGAAAGATAGACGTCCGCATCCTTCTGCGCGGAAACGAGCTTGGCCGCGGCAGCCTCCATCCTTTCCAGAACTTCGCCAGACATGGATGCATCCTTCTTCACCTGTTCGGCGAGCGACTGCAGGGACTCAATCTGTCTTGCAAGCGCCTCGCGCTCGGCCCTGTAGTCGCCGAACATCTCGGAAAGACCCGAAGTGGCGGTTGCGATGGTGTCCGCGGACAAGTTGAATTTTTCAGAAGCGACTGAAGCGTTTTCAAGCAGCGCGTTCACATGTCTTCCCGCTTTCTCCATTTCCCGTCCCGCGACATTCATTTTTTCTGCGGCATCATTGAAAGCGATGGAGACCTCATCTGCCGCAACGCGCATCTCCCGGATCGAATCCGCAAATGCCGCGATGCCGGAAATTTCCTTCGATCCTGATTCATGCACGGCGGTGCTCTTCTCGATCAGCTCCGAGAGCCTTTCCTGCATCAGGGCTAATCGCGATGCAGAGTCCTCGCTCGACTTCACCATCATTTCGGCCATGCCCTGCTGCGAGGCTGCGACGGCGCCCATCCCGGCAGCCGTTGACTCCATGGCCTCGAGAGCCTTCTGCTGCATGCTTTCCTGCAGCTTCATCTGCGCGCCGAAATTCCCGAACAGCCTGCTCGTCTCTGCCTGAGAGCTTTTGAGGGCATCCGCGATTTCCAGGAGCGGCTTTTCAAGCGCGGCCTTCATGCTCTGAGAGATCCGCTCCGCCAGTGCGACCGCTTGGGCGGTGGATGCCGCGATCTGCTTCTCATGCAACTCTGCGAGCATCCTCTTCATCTCGCTCTTCAGGATTTCGGCCATCTGCGAAGGAGCGGATTCGGAAGACTTGACCAGCCTTGCCAGATACTCCTCTCCCGCCCCGCCTTCGAAGAGGCCGTCCAGGAGCTGGGCCAGTTTTTCAGCCTTGGCATTGAGGCGTGCGATCGTCAGCTTCTCGACGAAGGTGACGATCATCGCCAGTGTGATCGCGGAAGCGGAGATCAGGAACGCCTCCGAGACTCCGTGCAGCAAACGGGTCAGGCTGTCGCGGACGGTGACCGCGTTACTCGACACGGAGAACGATTTCATGCCGACCAGGAGCCCGTAGAAGGTTCCGATGATGCCGACGCCTGTGAAGAGGCCCGGAAGGTGCCTGAAAAAATCCGTGCGCAGCGGGATGTCTATCAGGATGTCTGGCCTGAAGACAACGCTTGCGGGCAGCGTGGAGCGCAGCCTCACCGACTCTCCCTCCGTCTGCTTGTGCAGCGAGTCAGCATATTCAATCCAGAGATGCTCCAGCACGCCGCGGTTTTTGAATATGGCATCCATGCCTTTCGCGGGCACGCCCTTGAGTTCCATCAGTCTTCCAGTCACGGCTGAAAGCTGCCGGGACACGATGAAGGCGGGGAGCAGAAAGAAGAAGATGAAGCCAAGCAGCAGCACCGCCAGGATTGCGGCAAACGCATAGATGTGATGAGGCAGACCGTCAAGTATCGTCATCTGTTCTGGCCCATTAGGGAAGAAACGGATCGAATTATGACTCAACTCTGAAGATTGCAGTAGGCGATTTGATCATGCAGGATTTTGATCTTTCCCTGATTTTTTGTCTCCCGGGTTGCTTCGCCAGGTGGACGATGGAGGCTTCCTCATTTACCATAGATTGCGCGCATCCTTGAGAAATGTTTTATGGTTTCCGAGTCTTTTAGTGGAGATTTCTATCGTTCTGTGTACGAGCACAGCATGGATGCCGTATTGCTGGCAGGTCCCGACGGAAAGGTTCTGGCGGCCAACCAGGCGGCCTGTCAATTGTTTCAGCGCACCGAAGACGAAATATGCCGATTGGGCCGGGCCGGACTTGTCGATGCCGGCCCTGAAAATATTGCAGGGTTCATCGCTGAGCGGGCGCGCACTGGCAGGACGAGGGGGGAGCTCGTCTATGTGCGCGGGGATGGCGCGCGCTTTACGGGTGAATTCAGCTCGGTCGTATTCGCAATTGCCGGCGGGGAGCTGAGGGCGGTCGTCACCATAAGGGATGTCAGCGAAGCCAAGAAGGCTGCGCAATTGCAAAAGGACCTGCTTTCGGAACTTTCGCACGAAGCGGCCGAGATCCAGGCGATTCTCGAATCTCAGGATGATGTCGTACTTTTGTACGACCTCGAGATGAATGTGCGCCGGGCGAATTCGTCTTTTTTCAAGAATTACGGCTTCGATCCGCTCGGGATCAACGTCGCCGAAATCATAAGCAGGGTCAGCTGCCGCTATCTGGACGGAAGGCCGCTCGTTTTGAGCGAGCAGCCTACGCCACTCGCCTTGCGGGGAAGGAAAGTCAGCAACATCCAGTACAGGGTTGTGAAGGCGGACGGAGCGGAGGCCATAGTCGAAACCTCGTCAACCCCGCTTTGGGTGAATGGGGAAATCTCGGGCACCGTGACAATCTGGCATGACATCACCGAACTGAGACATAGAGAAGATGCCTTGCGCAAATCTTCAGAGGAAATCGAGGACCTCTATAACCATGCGCCCTGCGGATACCATTCTCTCGACAGGAACGGTTTTTTCCTGAGGATAAACGATACGGAACTGTCATGGCTGGGTTACGAAAGGGATGAGGTTGTCGGAAAAATGACCTGGAAGGACATCCTTTCTCCCGCCTATTTCGATGTCTGGAAAAGCAATTTCCCCCTGTTCCTGAAGCAGGGATACACCCGCGATCTCGAGTACGAAATGCTCAGGAAGGACGGCACGACATTCATGGGGCTGGTCAATGCGACAGCCGTTTACGATGAGAATGGAAATTATCTATACAGCAGGGGGATGCTTCTCGACATCACGGAGAGAAAGCGGCTGGAAGCGAGACTTGAAGAACAGGCGAGAATCGACAGTCTGACCGGGATCAACAACAGGCGCTATTTCTACGAGCTCGTTCAGCACGAGCTTTCGCGCAGCGAGCGTTTCGGCAGTCCGCTTTCCATCCTGATGATCGACATCGACCTGTTCAAGCATTTCAACGACACCTATGGGCACGATGCCGGAGATTCCATCCTCAAGAAGATGGGCAGCATCTGCATCCATGCGATGAGGGAGATCGACATCGTCGGGCGCATCGGAGGAGAAGAATTCGCCGCGGTACTGCCTGGGTTGGATCTTCCATTGGCCGTTGAAGCGGCAGAGCGCCTGAGGGTATTGATCTCCAATTCGGCTGTGGAACTCGAAGGCAAAGGGCCCGTGCATTTCACGGTTTCGATCGGGGCGGCATGCCTTGTCGCTGAAGATGAATCGATCGGCACCCTGTTCAAGCGCGACGACGACGCCTTGTACGAAGCAAAGCGTGCAGGAAGGAATTGCGTGCGCTACCAGGATCCCGAAATACCCTGTCTGCAAATTCGATGAGCAGAACTCCGAACAATCATCGAAAAATAGGTTCCCACACTAATCAATTGTTGTTATACTTAAATATAATTTGATCCATTAAAGGTGCATCATGCACACAACCAATCTGCGCAAGGTCGGTGGCTCGATTATGTTAGCCGTGCCGCCCGCCTTTCTTGACCAATTGCATCTGCAAGCCGGCGCGACAGTCGGCCTCGCTATCGATCACGGCTGTTTGATGGTCAATCCCAATCCGCGACCACGCTACACGCTCGCGGAGTTGCTGGCCGCGTCGGATTATTCGCAGCCTCAGCCGGCCGAGGAACGCGAATGGGTCGATGTCCCCGCCGTGGGTGGTGAACTGCTGTGAAGAGGGGCGATATCTATCTCGTGTCGCTTGACCCAACTGCAGGCCATGAGCAAAGCGGCAGCCGACCGGTCCTAATCGTGTCGCCAGCCGAATTCAACGAAGCCACCAGGCTGCCGGTGATCCTGCCGATCACCAACGGCGGAGAATTCGCCCGCCGTCTGGGATTTGCCGTACCTTTGACCGGCATTAAAACCGCAGGTGTCGTACGCTGCGACCAGCCTCGCGTGATCGACCTGGCTGCACGCCATGCCCGCAAAGTGGACACACTGCCAGAATCGATCATGGGCGAGGTTCTGGCGAAAATCTCCACGCTCTTCGAGTAGCAGCACTGCCAGGATTGCAGTAAACGCATAGATGTGATGAGGCTACAGTCTGGCCTGCCGAGCTTATGAACACTGGGGCTGCGGGTCAGGCGCCGAGCAGGCGGCGGGCGAGCACCGACTGCATGTCCCGGCGTCCGTCGACGATCAGGTAGATGATGACTTGCTTGCCTGTGACACGGCAGATTACGCGGTAGGGTTTGAACGCAGTCTGGCGGTATTCCTTGATGCCCAGCCCCGCAAGCTCCTTGCTCAAGTTTTGAATTTCATCGGCAATTTATCGGCCTTTCCAGACATTAGGGGTAAAAAGGAATTACGACTGCTGTGTGCCCTTATGCGACATTTACCTATGGAAATTTGCTGCGCGAAACCAGCCATTCACCAAAGCACATTTTTCTTCGTTGCCACCAACTGACGAAGGTAATCTTCATCACTCGAATATATCTGGTCTTCGGAATTTCCGTACACAGCGTAGTTATATCTTTCCACCTCAAATAATGTGACGTTCCTTTCACGGTCTGGAAATCGCGCAACATCCTTTGTTAGTACCATCGCTAGACGAGGCGACAGGGGATAATACAGCTCAAGGTCATTGGTTGCCTTTGGGTCAAGCATGTTCAATACGGGCTGGTCCCCCGCAATGAAGGGGGACGACGTTTCATTCTTAAGGAATACGATTCGATAGGCTTTTCTTTCCCGAAAAAGCCCGACACTGACGTTAGTAGCAAGAATGTGATTGAGGATGTTTGCCGTCCTGCGAGCGTCGTGCCCAGGGACGTTGCCGTGGATGTCGCTGAGCCCCTTCCTCATCTTCGCCGTCCGGAAAAATTGAAGGGACAAGAAGTAGACAAAATCGCCGCAAAGCGATTCGTCCTCATAAAAAAGCGCTATCCCCTTTCGAAGCGAATTCAGAATGTGATGGCACTTGCTTTCGATGTTAGCATGGTAGCGTTCGATCAGATTCCGTTCGGCCCAGCGCAATTCCCCTTCCAAGGCGGTTTTCACTTCGGGAAATAAGTCTGCGCTCTTAAGGCGCTCACGAAGATCAAAACTGATCTGTGTTAGCTTGACATAGTCGCGATTAAGGTCGCGGAGACGCTCTTCAGTTGCTCTGGCAATCAAATTTTCCAGAAATTGCTTATTGCGAAATATGCTCACTCATGACCACCCTTTCTGGTATTCGCGAACACCTCGCTGAACAAATACGAACACGCTGCTGATTAAATATGAACACTCCGCTGATCAATTTGATCAGCGGACGGAATTAAAATCATTTCTTTGCTTGTTTACGCATCGACTCACCTTCCAACTTAATCACATGTGACCTATGCACAATCCTGTCTAATACCGCGTCTGCAATGGTGGTGTCATTAAACAAGTCGTACCACCGATCGGAAGGATATTGGCTAGTAATTAATAATGCACCTGATACAGATTGCAGATCAATTATCTCCAGTAAATATGGCCCTAGCGCTATATCAATGCCACCGATCCCAAAATCATCGATGATCAAAAGCTCAATTTTACTTATTGAACGTTTTAGCTTGCTGATACTGCCGGTTGCGAGGGCAAGACGCATGTCCTCAAAAAGCTGTGTCGCCGTAACATAATAGACGGAATACCCATTTCTACATGCTTGCTTACCGATGGAGCAGGCAAGCCAGGATTTTCCTAGTCCGGTTCCACCATTTAGAATCAGCGACTGCCTTTGCCGAATCCATTCGCAGTTGATGAGCGACATGACCATGCTTTGATTAATTTTTCTGCCAGGCCGGTATTCGATATCTTCTACTGCTGCGCTGCTATACCTTAATTTGGCTGCCTTCAATAAGCGTTCGATTCGTCGTCCATCTCGATCAGACAGTTCGGCGTCAACAAGCATTCCTAATCTTTCATCAAAACTGAGTTTGCCGATTTTGGCGTCGCTCATTTGTATCTGAAGAGTATGCGCCATCCCTTTAAGTCCGAGTTGCTCCAGCTTTTGGATAGTTAATGGATTTAGCATGACGGCCTCTCCTCGAGCGCGCTCCGATAATATTCTGGCCCGCGAATGTTTTCATGGGACTGGACCAAAGCAGTAATCTCAGGCTTAGGTTTTAGGTAGGCTCTGCGTTCAAAAATCGATTTGAGTTGCGCAAAGCTGAGCTGATTAAAATGCAGCGCAAACTCACAGGCTAATTCTACATCTTCGAGATTATGCCCTTCTTTTAACCAATGCCTTAATTTACGCGCAGATTTCAATCCATTTACAAAATCACGGCGCTTCGTAATATTTTGGCGTATCCACTCTTCTATATTTTTTCCTTTAGCTGAAGCCCAGAACAACAATTGCTCAGGCTCGTTCTTGGCTTGCTGCTGATGTGCAATCGGCATATGTTCTTCAAGGGTGCTTTTTCCCGGAGTGTCACGCAAAACATGACTCGCAATTCGCTGGCCTTGAAGTAGAACTTCAAGCGTATTTTTTGTTGTCCGAATGTCGACATTGTGCTGTATGAATTGATACGGGACAGAGTAATGGCTACCCTCGAACTCGATGTGGTAATCCATGGGCACGCGCAGACTATATTTCCATCGACTGTGTTTATAGGGTTCATCCGGGAGAGATGTTAACGCTGGCTTGTCAAATTTTTCATACCGTTCAAATCTGGATATCGTGTATTTCTTTGAGGTTTTATAGTTTAGTATTTTTATTTTTTCAGTAATCGCCAGATTCAACTCTTCCTGGCTGAAAAATTTGCGATGCCGTAAAGAAGCTAATACCCAGCGCTGGATAATTTGCACGTTAACTTCCACTAACCCTTTGTCTTTCGGCTTTCCGGGGCGGGCTGGGTTTATTACGCACTGGTAGTGATCAGCAAGCTCCATATAACAACGATTCAGGATTAATAGTTCTCGAGTATGCTTGGTCACCGCAGATTTCAGATTGTCAGGAACCAGTTGCTTTGGCGTGCCCTCGAAAAATGCAAAGGCATGGCTATGACACTCCAGCCAATCAGAAATTTTCTGAGAAGGAACTGCATAGGCGAATGTGTAGCCTGATGCTCCCAAAACAGCCACAAAAATCTGCATCATTATTACTTCACCTGTTTCTTGATTTACGACGGGCATTGTTCTGCCGCAAAAATCAATAAACATTTTTTCTCCGGGCGGATGAAATTGTCGCATGCTGATGTGCAATGTTTTTTGCCATTCGCGATAATTGGCGGTGAATTGTGAATAACACAAAGCAAGTTGAGGCTGATTGATTAATTGCTCAAGATATTCTGCATGCAACAAACTTAAAGTCATATCGCGATATTGGAGTTCTTCATGCACTTTGGTCCAGTCTGGGATCGCCTTGCCAGAAATGGTGCTTCGATATTCAGTTCCAAGTTCTGATCGAAACTCGTCGTCGGTTAGCGATGCCAACTCATCCCAAGATTTTTTGGTATAGTTGAAACGCCGTTTCAGTTCACATACGGTGTTTGGGCTGACACCGCAAAGCTTTGCTATGTTGCGGTTACTTAGGTTTGTTTGTGTGACCTGACGTAAGATATGCCTTTGTTTATCTACAGCTAAACGCATCATTGCTCCTTGATCGATAAAATAATCATAAAGTGATCGCAACCCTGCCGGCTTGACGTCGGCAATAAAGGCAAGGACAATTAGCGTGTCAGACTTCTATATTTGACACATTGCGGAGGGTATATGGTTGCACCCATATACCCTTCGTTCCTTTAAGGGTTGCTTAGATACCGCTTATTAAGCATTTATCATGGCAATCTCCTCTCTGCTTTGGTTTGATCTTGGGTTTTATTTCCGCGCGGTTTATAAATATATCGTCCAGGCCAAAGCGCTTGCATCGGTTCCTGCAGCAGACCGGCGATATGCGCTGCAACCCGATGACAAGTAACCCTATTGTGGACAACATTGTTCACCATGCCCGCTGACACATTCAACTTTCGTGCCAATGCAGCTTGAGTCCATCCTTGCGCACGCAAGCGGTAACTAATCTCAATTCCCGATGAAGGCTTTTGGGGCATGACAGGCTCCGCTATCTGTAAGGTATAATAATTTTTCAACATACGACAAAGCGATATATTACTATTCAATAGTAATTGCTATCTTATAATGAGCGATTCTAGCGTAGATGCATCTGACTTTGCAAGTGGTTCATCTGATAATGGGTTTTGCGAACGTTTTAATCAGTTGATTAACGAGCTTGGCATTTCTCAAAATGAATTCGCTCGCCAAATTGGTTCCACGTCAGCCTTTATTAGCAATCTTTCGCGGGGGAAATCTCAACCTGGGCAAGCATTTCTACATAAGATTGCAACTACTTTTGGAGTCAGTCTAGATTGGTTAGTGCTTGGCAAAGGCACTTTGCGAGGCGAACAATTTCTTGATCCAGAATGGCACCGCACAGTAATGCTGCGCGTAGCGCTTGCGCAATTGGTTGCGGAGGGAAATTCTGAGGCGCTAACGCTGGCAAAGGAATTACTCGGAGAACAGACGCCAGTTCAATCAATATCTCATGAGCGCCAAGCTTTATTTGATGAGTTGGCAACTCAAACTAAGCATGGATCATTAATTACCATGCTCTATAACAGATATCTGCCAATCACTGACGCAAACCAACGTGGCAAAGATGTGCTGCAATATGCAATAAGGCAATTACAATCCAGCAAAAGTGATCCATTGGCAGCAATGCTTGACCAGAACACACAAAATGCTTTCACCACCAACATAAAAACTCAAATACAGCATGGTGACAATTCGCGTATGGCCGGACGAAACTACAATGAAAAATAAAAGTCACCTAATTGATTTTGTTAATTCACAGCGGTCACATCTGACTCAATTGGGCAATAATTCTCGCGGTGCAAACCGTGACTATAAAGAGATCAGTAACCACTGGACAATTCATGAGAATTGGGAATTGACCGAGGCAATGAAAGAGCTTGATGCTAAAGCCATTCGAAATGAAAAATTCTTTATTCGCCGTTTTGGATTTGATGCGCCCCTTGAACAACGGACTGATGTCATAGACCTTAAAAATTATCAGGATTTTACCGACCTTGAAATATCATCTTTAAAAAAATCTGGTTTCCTCATACTTCAAAAGGGTAAACCAACCTGTTTACACGCTAACATAGCTACTTTTTTAATGGGTTTTATATTTTTTGTTATCGCTATATTTTTTATCAGTATTTTTGCATTAGGGCTAACGGAAGCGAAACATCCTACAGCTATCCAATTGGTTGAAATATTTTTGATGATGGCAGTTTGTGTCATGCCATTGAAAGTAAGCATTAGAAACGTTTTTCAACCACTTAATATCTTGCATCAACGCGGTATCTGGCTAGGAAAAAAGTGGGTTTTGCGTGAACATGTACCTTTGCAAAAGATAAACGAATTCAGTGCGGAGAATAAGTTAGATAACGAATAAGAATTCCCATGAATGCTGTTGAAATCGAAGCTGCAATTTCTGATCTCGCTATCGAACCCTTTGATGCGAAAGAATTCCCCTTTTTATTTTTGGCGGCATTCGGCAACAAGGATACAACCCTCAAGCGCTTGCGGTCTGGCAACAATAACGCCTCGGATGTGTCCGGAGGAGTGTTTCAGCGCAACAACATTCATATCGCAGTGTGTGAAGCGGGTGCAGTGGGTGAAACGCTTAAGGCATTGCGTGCCAGCCCAGCAACCACGAAAGCCAAGGCCAAGTTCATCCTCGCAACCGACGGCCAAACCGTGGAGGCTGAAGAGCTGACCAGCGGTGAAACCATCACCTGCTCCTATCCCGACTTTCCCAATCACTTCGGCTTCTTTCTGCCGTTGGCTGGCATCTCCACCGTTAAGGAAATTAAGGATAACCCAATCGATGTGCGCGCCACTGGGCGGCTGAACAAGCTTTACGTTGAGCTGTTGCGCGAAAACCCGGACTGGGCAACTGCTGAGCGCCGCCATGACATGAATCACTTCATGGCGCGATTGATCTTCTGTTTTTTTGCCGAAGACACAGGCATCTTTAACGGCAATGGGCTATTTACAAAGACTGTGGAGCAATATAGCGAGCGCGACGGCTCAAACACTCACCAAGTGTTATCCGAAATTTTCCGCGCCATGAACATCAAGGTTGCCGATAGGGCTGCAGCCCTGCCTCGCTTACCGAACTGGTCAAATGGTTTTCCCTATGTGAACGGCGGATTATTCTCCGGCAACACCGATACACCGCGTTTTACCCGTATGGCGCGCACCTACCTGATTCATGCTGGTAACCTGAACTGGCAACAGATCAACCCTGACATCTTCGGTAGCATGATCCAGGCCGTGGCCGACGACGAGGAGCGTGGTGCTTTGGGCATGCACTACACCAGTGTGCCCAACATCCTGAAGGTGTTGAACCCGCTGTTTCTGGATGACTTGCGCGCGCAGCTGGAAGCAGCGGGCGACAACAAGGCCAAGCTGCTCAACCTGCGCAAACGCATGGCCCGCATCCGCGTGTTCGATCCGGCCTGCGGCAGTGGGAATTTTCTCGTCATCGCCTACAAGCAGATGCGCGAAATCGAATTTGAAATCAACCGACGCCGGGGTGAGTCGCATCTGGGAAGCGAGATTCCACTAACCAACTTTCGTGGCATCGAATTGCGCGACTTTCCAGCGGAGATTGCGCGCCTGGCCCTCATCATTGCCGAATTTCAGTGCGACGTCCTGTATCGTGGGCAGAAGGATGCACTACTCGAATTCCTACCGCTTTCCAAGGAAAACTGGATCATCTGCGGTAACGCGCTGCGGCTCGACTGGCTAGGCATCTGCCCGCCAACAGGGACGGGGGTAAAGGTGGTGGCGGACGATTTGTTTGGTACCCCGCTGGATCAAACCGAAATGGATTTTGTGAATGAAGGTGGAGAGACATATATCTGCGGGAACCCGCCGTATGTAGGAGATAAAAAGCAATCTAAACTACAGAAGGATGATATGCGTCATGTTTTCGAGCAGCGTACTAAAAGATGGAAGTCTCTCGATTACGTTTCCGGTTGGTTCATAAAAGCTGTTGATTATGGTAATCATACAAAATGTGCTTCAGCATTTGTTTCGACCAACTCAATTAACCAAGGCCAACAAGTTGTCGCACTATGGCCGATGATCTTTGACAGCAATCATGAAATTATCTTTGCTCACTCAGCCTTTAAGTGGGCAAATCTGGCAAGTTACAACGCTGGTGTAACGGTTGTTATTGTTGGTATCTCAAACCAAGACAGGAAAAAAAAGTATTTATTTTCGACGAACGAAAATGGCGAAATAAGCGTCAAGTCCGTTGCAAATATAAACGCATACTTGGCTCCAGCCCCAAACATCTTCGTGCATTCTGCTCGCCGCCCAATTTCAAGCGTGTCTGAAATGCTGCTTGGGAATTTTGCCAAAGATGGGGGGCATCTCATTTGCGACGCTAACGATATTTCAAAACTCGATCCTCAAGCGCGAAAATTCAGAGCTGGCTCCGGTTGTTTGAACAGCGGAATCGGATTTTTAAGTGGATCACCCGCTGCTCTCACGCTGCCTGTTTAACCGTCGGCAGCATCACGTTGTAAATCTCATCCGGGGTTTTTCTGCCAA
>JAJXVB010000022.1 GCA_021782365.1 Pseudomonadota bacterium | reverse complement strand
AGTCGGCGAATGCCGCCGCCTCACTCAGAGAGACATCATCACCGAAGAACTGCAGCTGCCCCATGCGATGAGCCTTCTCCAGTTCTTCAAGGAACCGCCGCCTGAACAGACGCGACAGCACCCGCACCGGCAGGAAGAAGCCGGGCTTGCACGCGACCCACCGCTCGCCGTCGAATGACAGCCCGCCGCCCGGCACGATGCCATGCACATGGGGATGGTGCGTCAGCGCCGATCCCCAGGTGTGCAGCACCAGCGTGGCCCCGATGCGCGCACCGAGATGCTTCGGGTCGGCTGCGATGGTGCGCAGCGTTTCGGCGGCAACCTCGAACAGCAGGCGATAGATCACCGCCTTGTTGCTATAGGCGAGCGCGCTGACCGGTTCCGGCAGGGTGAACACCACATGGTAATAGTCCACCGGCAACAGTTCGGTCTGTCGGGCTTCGAGCCAGCGCTTGGCGGCACTGGCCTGACACTTCGGGCAATGCCGGTTGCGACAGGAGTTGTAGGAGATCTCGGTCTGTTCGCAGGCTTCGCAGCACAGCACATGACCCCCCAGCGCCGCGCTGCGGCATTGTTCGATGGCGGACATGACCTTCAGCTGATTCAGGCTCAGGTGGCCAAGCTGGCTTTGCCGCCAGGCAGGCCCGTGGGTGCGGAAGATATCCGCGACCTCCAGCGGTGGGCGTGGCATGACCGCACGCTACCGGGGCGGCAGCGCTTCCAGCGGACTGATCACTTCGCGCAGCAGGTCGGTGGCGACCTGGACGTAGCGCGCGGTGGTGTCCAGCTTGCGGTGACCCAGCAGTACCTGGATCACGCGGATGTCTACCTTCTGCTCCAACAGGTGAGTGGCGAAGCTGTGGCGCAAGGTGTGCATCGTCACGCGCTTGTCGATTTCCGCTGCATCGGCGGCAGCGTGAATGGCGCGGTTGAGCTGACGCATGCTGAGTGGATTGATCGGATCCTGTCCGGGGAACAGCCAGCCGCCTTCCCGCATCTTGCCCTGGGCATGGGCATGGCGCCACCAGTTGCGCAGTTGTTCGAGCAGCACCGGCGAGAGCATGGCGTAACGATCCTTGCTGCCTTTGCCCTGTTCGATGCGCAACGCCATGCGCTGGCTATCGATATCGCTGACCTTGAGTGCACACACTTCGCTCACGCGCAGCCCCGCGCCGTAGGCGACGGACAACGCGGTTCTGTGTTTGAGATTGCCCGATGCCGCGAGCAGACGCGCCACCTCGTCGCGACTCAACACCACCGGCAGCTTGTGGGGAACCGGTACCGATTGCATCTTGCGCATCAGCTCAGGGTGGTCCAGTGTGTGCTCGAACAGGAACTTCAAGCCGCTGAGCGCGTTATTGATCGAGACCGCCGAGGTGCCGCGATCGATCATGTACAGCTGATAGAGCCGCAGCTCCTCGGCCGTCGCGGTGTCGGGCGAGCGCTTGAGATACGCTGCGAATTGCCGCACCGAGCGGATATAGCCGATTTGCGTCTTGGGGGATAATTTGCGCATCCGCATGTCGTCCAGCATGCGTTGGCGTAGCGGGGAAACGGACGGGGTCGATGAAGTCATGATTCTGCTCCTCTCGTGAAATGAGGCGGATTGCCTCACTTCACAAACTAAGGAATCAGAACCTCTGTTTCAACTCCCTTTCCAGCAACCTCGACTCGCGGCTCGGAGCGCCATTACCGCGAAGCGGTTTAGTCCATGAGGCGTGTCCGGCCCCACGCTGGCCTGAAAAGCTGCCGCTCACGATGCTGGTTTCCAACCAGACGTGGTTCCTGACAAAGCACCGATCAGCTATCATTTCCAACCAGAGGGATCCGCTGCATCTGTCGGCGCAAACTTATTCCACAACCAAGTTTCCAACCTCAGATTGCATATAGCCTTTCTTAGTGTAGTAAAAATTATTAGGTGCTGGTGGTCAAATGTTTAACAAAACGAGTTACTGCATGAATAACAGGATACATATCAATGGACACGAGATTCGTGCAATAGTTTTTGACTGGGATGGGACATTGATGGATTCCGCAGCGGCTATTGTTTTATGTATTCAAGCCACGGCTGTTGATCTTGGGATAGAAGTACCTTCAGACGAGCAAGCTCGTTATGTCATTGGTTTGGGACTGATGGACGCACTAATTCACGCAATGCCACAACTTCCACAATCAAGATATACGGAAGCTGCCGATCGATACCGCTTTCATTTCATGAAGCATAGTGAGGATCTGATCTTGTTTCCTGGTGTGATGGAAATGATTGGAGAGCTTGAAACAGCAGGATATAGTCTGGCAGTTGCAACTGGAAAAGCACGACGTGGTCTCGATCGAGCTTTAGCAGAAAGCGGGTTGACAGGACGTTTTCATGCAACGCGATGCGCTGACGAGTGTCACTCTAAACCACATCCACAAATGCTTCTTGAGTTGATGGATGAGCTTGATGTCCCACCAGAGGCTATATTGATGATTGGCGATACAACTCACGATTTGTTGATGGGTAAGAACGCAGGCGTGAACGCAGTTGCAGTAGCGTACGGTGCTCATAAACGAGAAGTGCTTGAAGCGGAGTCACCAATTTTTTGTGCAGAAAATGTGGCCCAACTACGAAAATGGTTAGCTGCCGATTAAATAATTTATAATGTGAAATGGTATGTGAGAATCCTTGTTGTTTTTACTCAAATACTAAAAAAATTGGTATGTGTCTTTGGAATGCAAATAGATAGAACGTTACATACCACCCTGGTGTCATTTAGGATGTTTGGGACGGCACGCTGATGGACTCCACCGCAGTGATCGCGGGATCGATACAGGCCGCCTGCAGGGATCTGGGTTTGCAGGTGCCAAGTGACGAGGCTGCGCGCCACGTGATAGGCCTGGGTTTGTCGCAGGCGTTGCGCCATGCAGTGCCCGATGCGCCAGAGTCGATGCATGGACAGCTGGCTGACAGGTATCGCCATCATTTCCTGGCGCAGGATCAGGAGATTCCGCTTTTCAGAGGAGCGAAGGAGACGATAGCCGAGCTGCATGGCAAAGGCTATGCGCTGGGAGTTGCGACGGGAAAGAGCGCAGCAGGATTGAGCCGGGCTCTCGACGCGACAGGAATGAGGTCTTATTTTCATGCGACGCGCACGGCAGATCAGACCCATTCGAAACCGCATCCTGCGATGCTTTTTGAACTGATGGACGAATTGGGTGTCAGTGCCGAACGAACACTGATGGTGGGAGACACGACGCACGATGTGCAGCTCGCCAGGAATGCTGAGGTCGATGCGGTGGCCGTATCTTTCGGCGCCCACCCTGAAAAAGAGCTGCTTGCCCTGGAACCGTTGGCGCTGGTGCGCGATTTCGGGGAGCTGAGTGCCTGGTTCGAGAGCCACGCATGATTGAAACTTGAGGAACGATATGTCGGATCAAAACTGGGAACGCAATGTTCTGGAAAAACTCGCGATGTCGGCGGTGCAGGAGCAGCGCCGTGCGCGGCACTGGGGCATATTCTTCAAGACGCTGACGCTGGCGTACCTCTTTCTCGTGTTCTTTGCGCTGATGGGATGGATAGGCAAGAGCGACGGCGCACTGAGCTCGGGTGAGCATACGGCTCTCGTGGACATGGAAGGCGTGATCGCAGCCGATAGCCCCGCGAGTGCAGACAACATGATTTCCAGTCTGCAGGATGCGTTCAAGGACAAGGACACCAAGGGCGTGATCCTCCACATCAATAGCCCAGGCGGAAGTCCGGTGCAGGCAGGCCAGATCAATGATGAGATTCGCAGGCTGCGCGCGAAGTATCCTTCTATTCCGCTCTATGTCGTGGCGGGAGACGTGTGCGCGTCCGGCGGCTATTATGTCGCTGCCGCGGCTGACAAGATCTTCGTCGACAAGGCGAGCCTGATAGGCTCGATAGGCGTGCTGATGGATGGCTTCGGCTTCACCGGAACGATGGAGAAACTGGGTGTTGAGCGACGCCTGCTGACTGCTGGATCCAACAAGGGATTTTTGGATCCGTTCTCGGCACTGCGTCCAGATCAGGAGGCGTATGCCAAGCAGATGCTGGAACAGATACACCAGCAGTTCATCGCTGTGGTGAGGCAGGGCAGGGGGGCTAGGCTAAAGGAAACGCCGGACACCTTCAGCGGTCTTGTGTGGAACGGCCAGGCTGGAGTCGAGATGGGACTGGCGGACGGCTATGGCAGCGTTGAATCCGTCGCGCGCGATGTGATCAAGGCTGAAAATGTCGTCGATTACACGGTGAAGGAAGGGATTGCCGACAGGCTGGCCAAGCGTTTCGGCGCGGGCGTGATGAGCGCGATCGGCTATTCTGCGATTGGTGGATTCGCGCTGCGCTAGCGAAGCAGAGGCTTCAGGGCTTGCAATACGTTCTCCATGATGTGCGGCTGCGCATCGGCAGAAGGATGTAGGTTGTCGGCCTGGAACTGGTTTTCTTTCACGCCGTCGAGCAGGAAGGGCAGAAGCCTGACGCGGTTGTTCTTTGCGATCCTTGCGTACATGTCCTGGAATTTCCCGGTGTAAGAAGAGCCGTAATTGGGCGGAAGTCTCATGCCTATCAGAAGCGCCTGGGCGCGGGCCATTGCAATCTGACTCAGCATGGCGTTTAAATTCGTCTCTGTTTCTGAGAGGCTGTACCCGCGCAGGCCGTCGTTCGCGCCGAGTTCGAGGATAACGACCGAAGGGTGGTATTGCCTGAGCAGCTCCGCGATGCGTTCACGGCCCCCAAGTGAGGTCTCGCCGCTGATGCTGCCGTTGATTACCCTGTAGCCTTGGCTGTCGATTTTCTGCTGCAGAAGATAGGGCCAGCTCTCCGGGATATCCAGGCCGTAGCCTGCTGAAAGGCTGTCGCCGAATATCAGTATATTCTTTTCGGCATGCGCGGATATGGGCAGCCACAACATGGCCAGCAACAGAAAGGTCTGGAAGGATGAGTTTCTCATGAGTGCAATTGTGCAGGCGATAGGCCTTGGCAAGCAAGTATCGAGTGGAGGCAGTAAGCTCACGATCCTTCATGAGGTGAGTTTCTCGGCATCAGAGGGGGAGAGCGTCGCCATCGTTGGCGCTTCGGGCTCCGGGAAGTCAACGCTGCTCGGGCTACTCGCGGGCCTCGATGTGCCAAGCAGCGGGACCGTGATGCTCGGAGGGCAGGATATTTTTCTGCTCGACGAGGACGGGCGGGCGCGTCTTAGGGCAGAGCTTGCAGGCTTCGTGTTCCAGTCCTTTCAGCTCATGCCGGCTTTGAGCGCGCTTGAAAACGTGATGCTGCCTCTGGAGCTGAAAGGCGTGAAGGATGCAAAGTCGCGCGCGATGGAGTCCCTGGTAGCCGTGGGGCTTGCTGATCGCAGCCATCATCTGCCCAGACATCTGTCAGGCGGCGAGCAGCAGCGCGTCGCGTTGGCCCGCGCCTTTGTCGTGCAACCGAAGATCCTGTTCGCGGACGAGCCCACCGGGAATCTGGATGCGGATACGGCATCCCAGGTCATCGATCTGATGTTCGAGTTGAATAGCCTAAAGGGCGCAACGCTGCTGCTCGTCACGCATGACGAGGTGTTGGCCAGGCGTTGCGGAAGGCAGTTCTGCCTTTCCGGAGGTAAAGTAGTTCAGGGTTGATGTTTGAATGCAGCTTTTCATTCGCTGCGGCTGAATTCAGTATCTGAAGTATTTCTGAAGTGAAATGTTGTTTTTTTTGTTCACCAGAACAGTATATAGAATTGAAATTCGTGAAAATATGTTTCGTGCAAAAAATCCGATCAAAGGAGCGCTTTCCAGGAAGCGTAATCTCGCATGCGCTTTGCCTAATGCCTGAGCGAGAGAGTCATCCTTATATCTGTAATCTATGGATTCTGATGGCTGTCCTCCATTGTTCACGGGGATGGATTCGATGGCGACCAATTTCCTGTCAATGTTGAATGCCACAAACGATTCAAAAAAAGAAACTGAATGAATATTGTTTTCAAACGGTCTGTCCGATTTTAAGAGGCCGAATCTATGGTTTATGCCATCAACAATGTTTTTGGAATACGATATGAACGATTGTCTGGATGGGGCACCAAACTCTTTCATATAGGATGTGTGTGTGTCTTCAACGACTAAAAGGCCGCCATCTTTTATCGCTGGGACCATAGACACAACCGTGGTGATCTGTTGTTCATAAGTATGGCCGCCGTCATCGAGCAGAATATCGACAGGACCGATTTTTTCTTTGAAATCATCCCAGAATTTTTCATCTGACTGATTGCCGATGAAGATTTCAAAGCCGCTCGCCTCCCATTTCTTTGCAAGCGGACTGAAGTCTATACCGATGATCCTGGCGTTTTCACCAAAAAAATCCCGCCACATGAACAGGGAACCGCCATTCAGAACACCTACTTCCACAAACACGATTTTTTTTCCCACATAAGGGGAAAATAGCTTGTCGTAAATATCAAAATACGTAGAGTGCTTTATGCTTAAATAGGGGCTTTTGTTGTAAGACGCAAAGCTTGACGGGAGTTCGCTCATTCTGTGCCTTTCACCTGGTATGCATTAGTTGAAGATGGATTCATTGCTAGCGTTCCTGGCTTGAAAAGCGCCTTATTATGCAGTCGCCATATGATTTATCGAATGGTATTGTATAAAAATTGGCTAATTGTAAGCAGTGAAGTATCGCACAAAATTAGCATGTCAACCATATCATGAGTCGACAGGGATGGCTGATACAGTTAATCGTCAGAACCTGTTCTTGTGGAATGCGGCGGATTGAAGCTACAGCCGGCGCAAAGCTGCGGCTTCCCGCGCAATGCGGATTACAGCAGGACGAGGTTGTCCCTGTGCACGATTTCGGCATCTCCCCCATAGCCCAGGATGGATGCGATCTCGCGGCTTGCATGCCCCTTGATTCGTGCCGCCTCTTCGCTGCTGTAGTTGACGAGCCCTCTGGCAATGTCCGAGCCGCTTTCGCTGACGCATGCGATTACGGATCCTCGCTGGAACTCTCCGAAGACATGCTTCACGCCGATCGGCAGAATGCTCTTGCCTTCGCTGGCTATCGCCCTGATTGCGCCATCGTCCAGCACGAGCTTTCCTGCTACCTGAAGGTGGCCTGCGAGCCATTGCTTGCGCGAGGCAAGCGGGAGGGATGGTGCGACGAGCAGCGTGCCTATGGCCTCTCCTTCGAAGAGCCTCGTCAGAACATCCGGTTCATGCCCTGAAGCGATCGCGGTGTGCGCTCCGCTTCTTGCAGCGCGCTTGGCGGCGAGTATCTTCGTGATCATGCCGCCGCGGCCTATGCTGCTGCCGGCTCCACCCGCCATTTTCTCGAGTTCGGCGTCTCCGGCCGTGGCCGTGCTGACCAGGGTTGCACCGGAATTCTTGCGCGGGTCTGCAGTATAAAGGCCGCTCTGATCGGTCAGGATCACCAGCGCGTCTGCATCGATCAAGTTGGTGACCAGCGCGCCCAGCGTGTCGTTGTCGCCGAACTTGATCTCGTCCGTGACCACGGTATCGTTCTCGTTGATGATGGGGATCACCTTGAGCGCGAGCAGGGTGGTGAGCGTTGCGCGAGCGTTGAGATAGCGCTCGCGGTCTGCAAGGTCTGCGTGGGTAAGGAGCAACTGGGCCGCATGCAGGGCGTGTCTGCGGAAGCAGGTTTCATAAGCCTGGACCAGACCCATCTGTCCTACCGCGGCGGCCGCCTGAAGCTCGTGAAGCGCAACGGGACGGGTATGCCAGTTCAAACGTTGCATGCCTTCCGCGATTGCGCCGGATGACACCAGGACAACTTCATAGCCTCGCGCATTGAGAGAGGCGATCTGCCTTGCCCAGTTGGCAAGCGCCTCAAGGTCGAGGCCTGCTCCCTGGTTTGTAACGAGGCTGCTGCCCACCTTGACGACGATGCGCCGGCAATTTGTCAGTACTGTTTTCATCCTCAATCCTGCATCCTGTTTTTACAGCGAACCGGCATCCGACTCCTGTGCGCTGTCGGCTATCATTTCCTGCTCGCGCGCATTCGATTCAAGAAGGTGCTCCATGATCGCATAGGTCAGCTCCTTGCATCCTTCTCCTTTGATCGCGGAGATCACGAAATACCTGTCGTAGTCGGAGAATTCCTTGAGGAATGTCTCGACCTTCTCGTCCCGGTCTTCAAGAAGATCGACCTTGTTCAAGAGCAGCCAGCGCGGTTTCTCATAAAGCGACTTGTCGTATTTTCTGAGCTCGTTGAGTATCGCGCGCGCCTCGCTCACGGGATTCGTTCCCTCGTAAACGGGCGCGATGTCGACGAGATGCAGAAGCAGGCGGGTGCGAGCAAGGTGCCTCAGGAACTGGTGGCCAAGCCCCGCGCCTTCTGCCGCACCCTCGATCAGCCCCGGTATGTCCGCAATGACGAAGCTCTTCTCGCTTGATACGCGCACGACGCCCAGATTGGGATGCAGTGTGGTGAAGGGATAGTCGGCGACCTTGGGGCGCGCTGCCGATACCGCGCGTATGAAGGTGGATTTCCCCGCATTGGGCATGCCCAGAAGGCCGACGTCTGCCAGCACTTTCAGCTCGAGCTGCAGCGAGCGCTTCTGCCCCTCGGTGCCAAGAGTGAACTGACGCGGCGCGCGATTGGTGCTTGACTTGAAGTGCAGGTTGCCAAGGCCTCCCTTTCCGCCTTCGGCGAGAAGCGCGCGCTCTCCGTCGTGGGTCAGGTCCGCGATGACTTCATTGCTGTCAAGATCGGAGATCACGGTGCCGACAGGCATGCGCAAGATCACGTCGTCAGCTCCCTTGCCGTAGCAGTCGGAGCCTCGGCCAGGCTCTCCGTTGCGCGCCCTGAATGTTTTCGTGAAACGGAAGTCGACCAGGGTGTTGATGTTGCGGTCCGCTTCCGCATAGACGCTCCCGCCGCGTCCGCCGTCGCCGCCGTCAGGTCCGCCCTTCTCGATGTATTTCTCGCGACGAAAGCTCGCGATGCCATTGCCGCCATTGCCTGCGATGACTTCGATTCTGGATTCGTCTATGAATTTCATCTTTTGCGCGCCATGAATGAAAAAAGCCCTACCTTGCGATAGGGCTGATCTGTTTTCTGTCGTATCGGCTTAAGCCGGAACGATCGAAACAGTCCTGCGCTTTTGTGCGCCCTTGATCGCGAACACCACGCGCCCTGTCACCAATGCGAACAGCGTGTGATCCTTGCCCATGCCGACGTTCTCGCCGCGATGGAATTCTGTTCCGCGCTGGCGAACGATGATGCTGCCCGCAGAGATCAGTTCGCCGCCGTAGCTCTTCACGCCGAGTCGTTTCGAGTGCGAGTCGCGGCCGTTACTGGTACTGCCGCCGCCCTTTTTCGATGCCATGTTCTATCTCCTTATGCGGAAATGCCGTCGATGCGGATTTCAGTGTAGTTTTGACGATGTCCCTGGTTTTTCTGGTAGTGCTTGCGGCGACGCATCTTGAAGATGCGAACCTTGTCGCCACGACCGTGGGAGACGATGGTTGCGGCAACAGAAGCACCTTGCAACATGGGCTTGCCGACAGAAAGCTTTTCGCCGTCGGATACCATCAGAACCTTGTCCAGCACGATGGCGCTGCCAACGTCGCCTTCCAAGAGTTCTACCTTCAATGTTTCGCCGGAAGTGACGCGATATTGCTTACCACCGGTTTTAATGACTGCGTACATAACATCCTCGCTTGAATGCGGTTTTAGTTACGGCAAGGCTAAAGACCATGCCTTCACTGAATT
This sequence comes from Pseudomonadota bacterium, assembly GCA_021782365.1. Lineage (GTDB taxonomy): Bacteria > Pseudomonadota > Gammaproteobacteria > Burkholderiales > Gallionellaceae > Gallionella. Next base: position 15,566 of record JAJXVB010000022.1, on the reverse strand, counting down.
CGTTTTACAGAGCCGCGCATTATACACAAACCTCCGCGATAAGCAAAATGGTTTTTCGCGATCGGTCGGTGCACTGGCTTATTGATTGCCGATGACCTGTTCGAACGGGTTTGCGAGCGGCTCGGTTCGGATCGGCTGAGAACAGCAATGCGCTTAGCGGCGCATCGAATCGAAGAACTCCGCGTTGTTCTTGGTCGCCTTGATCTTGGTAAGCAGAAACTCCATCGCCTCGAGCTCGTCCATCGGATAGAGCAGCTTCCTCAATACCCATATCCTCTGCAGCACATCCTGCTTGATCAAGAGCTCTTCCTTGCGCGTGCCCGAGCGGTTGATGTTGATCGCAGGATAGATGCGCTTCTCGGCCATGCGGCGATCCAGGTGGATCTCCATGTTGCCCGTTCCCTTGAATTCCTCGTAGATCACGTCGTCCATGCGAGAGCCGGTGTCGACCAGCGCTGTCGCGATGATGGTGAGGCTCCCGCCTTCCTCGATGTTGCGCGCAGCGCCGAAGAAGCGTTTGGGGCGGTGCAGCGCATTGGCATCCACGCCGCCTGTCAGCACCTTGCCGGAAGACGGAATGACCGTGTTGTATGCGCGCGCCAGGCGTGTGATCGAATCCAGCAATATCACTACGTCCTTCTTGTGCTCGACCAGGCGTTTGGCCTTTTCCAGCACCATCTCTGCGACCTGAACGTGGCGGCTTGCGGGTTCGTCGAAGGTCGACGCGACCACTTCGCCGCGCACGGTGCGCGTCATCTCGGTGACTTCCTCTGGGCGCTCGTCGATCAGGAGCACGATCAGCACCGCGTCGGGATTGTTCGACGAGATCGAATGCGCGATATGCTGCAGCATCACGGTCTTTCCGGACTTGGGCGATGCGACCAGCAGGCCGCGCTGTCCCTTTCCTATGGGTGCGATGATGTCGATGATGCGGCCCGTGATGTTTTCCTCTGCGCGTATGTCGCGTTCCAGAATCAGCGCCTCGGTGGGAAATAGCGGCGTCAGGTTTTCGAAGAGGATCTTGTTCTTCGCGTTCTCGGGCGGTTCACCATTGACCTTGTCCACTTTCACCAGCGCGACATATCGTTCGCCGTCCTTGGGTGTTCTTATCTCGCCTTCTATCGAATCGCCCGTGTGCAAATTGAAGCGGCGTATCTGGCTCGGACTTACATAGATGTCGTCAGGACCCGCGAGGTAGGATGTGTCGGGAGATCTCAGGAAGCCGAAGCCATCCGGAAGAATTTCCAGCGTGCCGTCCCCGTATATGCTCTCGCCTTTCTTCGCATGGCTTTTCAGCAGGGCGAACATCAGGTCCTGCTTGCGCATTCGGTTTGCGTTTTCAATCTGGTTGGCCGCAGCCAGTTCAACGAGTTCGGTGATGTGTTTGGTCTTTATGTCGGATAAATGCATAGCGATGCACGAGGTAGATGATGAAGTGAGGATGGAGCAGGTATGGGATCGGCCACCCGCATGGCCTAAGCGAAAAGCCTCTTGATGGGCTATGCGGGTGCGAGAATAAACGCTTTAGATGTGGCTGTCAATAAATGCGGTAAGTTGCGACTTGGACAGTGCACCGACTTTGGTGGCTTCGATGTTGCCGTTCTTGAACAGCATCAGCGTGGGGATGCCGCGCACGCCGAACTTCTGCGGGGTCTGCTGATTCTCGTCCACGTTCAGCTTGGCGACGGTCAGGCGGCCTGCGTATTCCTTGGCGACCTCGTCGAGGATCGGTGCGATCATGCGGCAGGGGCCGCACCATTCTGCCCAGTAGTCGACCAGAACTGGAAGAGTCGCCTGGGTGACATCGGTCTCGAAAGTGGCATCGGTTACGTATTGTATGTGTTCGCTCATGTTTTGAATCTCGCTATTTGGGGTTCGAAAAACCGTAGTGGGTTGAAAACTCGGTGCATCGTATCTAAAAAAATGCGAGCTGTGAAGTGCGATGCAATCCTTTGTGGCGGTATGGGAAATGGCAGGCTGACCTCAGCTCTGCTAGAATGCCGCAAATTTTGCAACCGGAGTGCAGACATGACGTATGTAGTTTCTGAAAGCTGTATCAAATGCAAGTTCACGGATTGTGTGGATGTGTGCCCTGTTGATTGTTTTCGCGAAGGCCCGAACTTCCTGGTGATCGATCCTGACGAGTGCATAGACTGCACGCTTTGCGTCGCCGAATGCCCTGTCGAGGCAATCTATGCTGAGGATGATCTGCCCGAGACGCAGCGCCATTTCACGGCATTGAACGCGGAGCTTGCAAAGCTCTGGGCACCCATCGTCGAGAAGAAAGATCCGCCTTCCGATGCCGACGACTGGATGAACGTGAAGGACAAGCTGCATCTGCTCGAAAGATGAAATTCCAGGCAGCCGCCTGATCGCGGCATGAATCTTTACCGCTGCGTAGCACGGCATATCCTCTCCAGCCATGAGCCGCCCGATCTGCGCGGCGCTGTCGTTCTTCTTCCCAATTACCATGCGGCCAAGCCGCTTGCCAGGGCGCTGGCGGATGAGTCCGGTCTTCCCGCACTCTTGCTGCCACAGATGACGACACTTGCGGACTGGGTTGAAAGCATAGACCTCAAAGTGGAGGTGCGGACGGATGCTCAGCGCACCGCCCTGCTTTACGGTGCGCTGCGCGACAGGGACTGGTTTCCGGATGCGAACCTATGGAGCCTTTCCCGCGAGCTACTTGCCCTGACGGACGAGCTCACCCGCCACAGGGTAAAGCTTCCCGATTCGACAGAAGAATTCGCAAGACAGCTTGGCCTGGCCTACAGGGCGAAACAGGGGCAGACGCTGCAGTTCGAGGCGCGCGTGGTCCACGAGCTCTGGTATGCGATGGCGGCATCAAGCGAAATTGACGAGCGCTCAGCATATCAGATGAAGCTTGGCATGCTCGCAGGCCGGATCGCAAAACCGCTTTGCGTGCTGAGGACCTGCGAGCCTTCCATCGAGGAGGTGCGCTTTCTGGAAGGCTGCGAGGAGAGGGTCGATGTCAGGATATTTGACATCAGGACGATGGCCGAAGAGCCCTTGCTTGCCACGTCGCTTTTGCATGACGAATATCAGGACCTCATGAGCGCGGTCTCAGTGCTCAAGGCTTCCCCGTTCAATTCTGAAGGGTCGAGGAAGGTGAGGCTCTTCGGTGCGCAGGGGCTGGAGCAGGAGGCGAAGGCGGCGGATGTGCAGATAAGGCGCTGGCTGCTGGAAGGAAGGAAAAGCATCGCCGTGGTGGTGCAGGACAGGCTGGTCGCAAGGCGGCTTCGCGCTTTACTTGAACGCGCAAGGGTCGAGGTCGAGGACGAGACGGGCTGGACTTTTTCGACGCTCTCGGTGAGCAACGTGCTGATGCGCTGGCTGGAGGCGCTGAAGAGAGATTTCTATTACCAGGACCTGCTCGACCTCCTGAAGTCCCCCTATCTATTCTTTGAAGATCCTTCGGGGCGCAAGCAGGCAGCGTATCTTTTCGAACAGTTGGTGCGCCGCCACGGCGTGATCGCGCATATCGAGGATTACATCGGGCTTGCCGAACGCGAGTCTCCGGATCTCATCCGTCCTCTGGTTCGTCTTCGACAGGCGGCGCGCATATTTCAGAAGACAGTGGACGGAAGGCAGAAGACAGAAAAGAGACTTGATTTTCCGCTTGCAAAATGGCTTGAGGCGCTGCTGGAGAGTCTCGAGATACTGGGTGTCTCGGAAGGGTTCAGGGGGGACGATGCGGGCAGGCAGCTTTTGCAGCAGCTCGCGATCTGGCAGGATGAGATGTCTTTTGACAAGACACCTTTCAGCTTCTCAGAATGGAGGCGCTGGCTTGCACAGCAGCTCGATCTCATCACTTACCGGGATATGCGCGTCGAATCCCCCGTGATGTTCACGCACCTCGCGGCTACACGCTGGCACAGCTTCGATGCGGTCCTATTGCTGGGAGCGGACGCGGCTCACCTTCCTGCGCCGATGAATACCGGACCCTGGTTCAACGATGCGGTGCGTTCATCCCTTGGTCTTCCCCTTTCATCCGAACAGAGAAAGAAGGTGAGCGACGATCTCTATTGTCTTCTGGCGATGAACGATGAAATCCTCATAACCTGGCAGGCGGGAAAAAATGGCGAGCACAATCTGTTAAGCCCACTTGTTGAGATGATGCGCACAGTGCACAAGCTTGCCTTCAAAGCAGACCTTTTGGACGATGAGCTTGGCGAGCTGATCGAGTCCGCTCAGGTTGAGCTACAGGAACCGGGAAGCCGTGTGCGGGATGCGGGAGTGAGGGTGCGGGGGGTGGGAGGAATGCCAAATCCTGCCATTGCAGTGGCGCTCGTTCCCAGGAAAATTTCGCCATCCGGATACAACTCGCTGATGGCCTGCCCCTACCAGTACTACGCTCGTCATGCCTTGGGCCTGAACGAGATCGACGAGGTGCGGGAGACTCTCGACAAGCGCGACTACGGAACTTGGGTGCACGAGGTATTGCAGCGCTTTCACGGCGAAATTCCCTGCGTAAAGGAAATGGGGAAGGAAAATGCAGAAAAGGAGATGTTGAGAATCAGCGATGAAGTGTTCGCAGAGGGCATATCGCGCGACTATCTTGCGGAAGGCTGGTTCATGCGGTGGCGCAATCTTATCCCGCCATACATAGACTGGCAGCTGGAAAACGAAAGATCGGGCATGAGGTGCCAAGCATGCGAGCTATACATCGAAACCGAGCTCGACGAAAACATCAAGCTTCATGGAAAACTCGACCGACTGGATGCCGGTGAAAATGGTGCGAAAAGGGTGCTCGACTACAAGACGAAATCTGCAAACCAGCTGAAGGGGATGATGAAGGATTTGGGCGAGGACGTGCAGCTTGCCTGCTATGCATACATGTCGAATGCTTCTGATGCCGCATTCGTGAGCCTGGACGAAAAGAAGGTGGAGTCAATCGCGCTTGGCGAAGACTCCGGGGAACTGACAAGGCAGAACATCGAACGGCTGAAGAAAGTCTTCGAAGATATCAGAAACGGGCAGGGAGTTCCTGCAAACGGCGCGGACAGGGCCTGCATCTACTGCGAGATGAAAGGGCTTTGCAGGAAAGGCGAGTGGGAGACGGAGCGGAATCGAGGATTGCAGATTGAGGATGGCGGCGCTAATGGATAATCGTATGGCGCTTGATCCGAAAAGGAGCGTAGTGGTCGAGGCGTGTGCCGGAAGCGGCAAGACCTGGCTGCTGGTGTCGCGCATCATTCGCCTGCTTCTGGATGGGACTAAGCCTTCCGAGATACTTGCGATCACCTTCACCCGAAAGGCGGCGCAGGAGATGCAGTCGCGCCTTCGCGACTGGCTGTTTGAACTTGCCTCCAAAGAGGAGGATGCCCATGTGTGTGATTTTCTGCAGCAGCGCGGGATAGCAGATGCTGACATGGGGGGGATGCTGAAGCGGGCCAGGCTCCTTTACCAGCAGTTCCTGCTTGCCGAGCCTTCGATCACCATCAGTACTTTCCACGGCTGGTTCATGCAGATATTGCAACGCGTGCCGATGAGCGGAGGATTCCAGCTTGCCGAAGAGAATTCCGAACTCATGCGCGAGGCATGGGAGACTTTCCTTGACGGGCTGCATGAAGACCGCGAGGGTGAGACATCGAAATCGATGATGTACCTTTTCGGGAATTTCGGGATTTTCAATGCGCAGAAGCTTCTGCAGGGCTTTGTCGAAAAAAGGGCCGAGTGGTGGACCTATTCCAGAGGACGGGATGCATACTGGGCATGCGAGGAACTGCAGAGGGAATTCGCGGTATCCGATCCCGAATTTGATCCATTCGAAGACTGGGGCATGTGCGGAAACAGTGAAGAGAGGCTCTTTGCGTTCACCATACAGCTCGCATTGAATGGAACCGACAAACAGAAGGAAAGCGCATCGGAAATCGAAATGGCCTGGACTGAAACGGAACCCGAAAGAAGGTTCGAAAAAATATGGCTGCTGCTTTTTACGGAAAAGGGATCTCCGCGCTCCTTGAAGCCCACGAAGAAGCAGAATGAGGATGCTTATCTTCATACGCGGGATGCGCTGCAGAGCAGTCTGCTTTCCGCGAAAGAGGAAATGAACAGGATAGAGGCGGTGAAGATGAACCGCGCTGCGCTTCTGTGTGGAACTGCGCTGCTCGAAACCTATCAGTCTTTGAAACTTCGCCAGCAGCTTCTGGATTTCACCGATCTCGAGTGGCGCGTGCACCAGCTGCTTGGCGAAAGCGACCATGCCGAATACATGCAGTACAAGCTCGACAGCCGCTATCGCCACGTGCTGCTCGACGAATTCCAGGACACCAACCCGTTTCAGTGGCAGATACTCCAGTCCTGGTTTGCCGCATCTACAGCTGCAGACACAAAGCCCAGGGTGTTTGTGGTGGGCGATCCGAAGCAGTCCATCTATCGTTTCAGACGCGCGGATGCGAGGCTGTTCGATGTGGCGCGGGAATACCTGGAGAAAAACTTTGATGCGGTGCACCTGAAGAAAAACGAGACGCGCCGCAATGCGCCTGCCGTGCTGGAGCTCGTGAATGCAATATTCGAAGGGATGGAAGAGTATCAGGGATTCGAAAGGCACGAGGCGCACCGCAAGGATCTTGCAGGCTGCGTTGAGGTGATGCCACTCGAGCCGGGGGCAGGGGATGCAAGACTGAAGGTGGAAGAGGGTACTATCAAATTGCGCAACCCTCTGTTCGAGGCCTATCCAGAAAAGGAGGAAGGCGCGCGCGACATGGAGGCTTCCATGTTTGCACAAAAGGTAAAGGAGATTGTTGGAGGCTGGCAGGTCGAGACTCGAGCTGCGACCTATTCCGACATCATGGTGCTGGTCAGAAAAAGAACGCACCTCGTTGCCTACGAAAAGGCGTTGCGCGAGCTTGCGATTCCCTATCTCACATCGCGCCGAGGCGGGCTGCTCGATACGCTTGAGGCATCCGACATACAGGCGCTGCTCAATTTCCTGGTGACCCCGTTCGACGATCTGGCGCTCGCGCACGCGCTCTGCACGCCGATATTCTCCTGCAGCGATGAAGACCTGATGCGGATTCGGGAATCAGTGATCGGGAATCAGGAATCAGGAATCGGAATACAGATTGCGGCAGGAGAAACTGAACTGCATTCTCCTTCCTTTATCCTGAATCCTGAATCTTGGTGGAGCCGCTTGAGGATGCTTGCGGAAAACGGTGATGCATCTCCAGAAATCCTGCGCGCAGCAAGGCTGCTTCAGGGATGGATGCTGCTAGCGGACAGGCTGCCGGTGCATGACCTTCTGGACAGGATCTTTTTCGAAGGTGATGCTCGGGTACGTTATGCAAATGCGTCGCCCGAATCGATGAGGGCTGCGGTGCTTGCAAACCTGCAGGCCTTTCTTGAGATCGCGCTAAGCGTGGATGCGGGACGCTATCCCAGCCTGCCGGGATTCTTGCGCGAGCTTGCCGAGCTTCGCCGTGCGGACGAAAACGACTCTCCCGATGAAGGGCGTGTCGCCGAGGCAGGCAATGCAATAAGAATCTACACGGTGCACGAGGCCAAGGGATTGGAGGCCCCCATCGTCTGGTTGCTGGACGCGAACGCCGCATCTCCGTCGGACAAGGGGTACGGGGTGCTGCTCGACTGGCCTACAGGAAAAGAATCGCCTGCGCATTTTTCCCTTTATGCGGACAAGGAAAGCCGAGGCGCTTTCCGTGCGGAATATTTCGAGAAAGAGGAAAGAATAGCCCGGCGCGAGAACCTGAACCTGCTCTATGTTGCGATGACCAGGGCCAAGCAGTACCTGATCGCAAGCGGCAACGGCAAGCTCATCGAGGGAAGCTGGTATGATCTGATCTCAAAAGCCAGGCGCACAGAGAGTCAGCCGGTTCTGGTGCAGGATCGCGCAGCACAAACCTTGCCTCTCGAAACAAAGCAAAGACAGATCGACGAACGGCTGCTTCATCCTGTTCCGACGGGAAGGAGAAAGGCTAGGCTTACCGAAGAGCAGAGATACGGCATCATGCTGCACAGCCTGATGCAGCACCTGAAGAGCGGGGAGGATGGGTCCTCCCTTCAGCGCAGGCTCAACATCGATCCATCGCTGATGCCGGAACTTCTGAGAGGGGCGAAGGCAATCCTCGATGCGCCTGAGCTTTCACGCTTCTTCGACGAAAACTGCTATGTTTCGGCGGCGAACGAGGTTGAATATGTGAATGCATCCGGGGAGCTGAAGCGCATGGACCGCCTTGTCGAGTTCGAGTCGGAGGTCTGGGTGCTCGATTACAAGACTGGTTTGGAGATTGCGGATCACACTGAGCAGCTCGAGGAATACCGCGCGGCGATGCAGGCTGTGTATCCCGGAAAGAAGGTGCGCTGCGCGCTGATATATTCAGGCGGAAAATTCGCTGAAACCTGACAAATGAGCTGTGGTATTATTTCGCCACTTCAATTTTATCCCTGCAACTTTCATATAAAGGAAAAATCATGGAACATGCACTGCCAGCTTTGCCCTATGCGATGGATGCATTGCAACCCCACATGTCCAAGGAGACATTCGAGTATCACTACGCCAAGCACCATCAGGCCTACGTGACCAATCTGAACAATCTGATCAAGGGCACGGAATACGAGTCCATGGACCTCGAGTCCATCATCAAGAAGGCCCCTGCCGGCGGCATCTACAACAATTCCGCGCAGGTCTGGAACCACACCTTCTTCTGGCACTGCATGAAGCCTGCTGGCGGTGGCGCACCGACAGGCGCGCTGGCCGATGCGATCAACAAGAAGTGGGGAAGTCTGGACGAATTCAAGAAGGCTTTCCAGACATCGGCTGTCGGCAACTTCGGTTCGGGTTGGACATGGCTCGTGAAGAAGGCCGACGGTTCCTTGGACATCGTCAACATGGGGGCTGCCGGCACGCCGCTGACCACGGGCGACAAGGCGCTTCTGTGCGTCGACGTGTGGGAGCACGCCTACTACATCGACTACCGCAACCTGCGTCCCAAGTTCGTCGAGACCTTCATGAACAATCTCGTCAACTGGGACTTCGTCGCGAAAAACTATGCATAACGTTTTTGTGTTCGTGCAAAAACCGTGAAGGAATGGGGGAACGATACGTTCCCCTTTTTTTCGCGATGATTTACGGTTGAACGGGTTTGTTCCTGGGTGTTTTTCCCGCGTTCTTTTTGCACTGAGTATGCCTTGCCATTGCATGAGATTTCGCACAACAGCAGGCATTGTGATATCCTTTCTGTCGTTGGGTTTAATAATAATTGGCTAGAGCCTGCATCATGTATTAAATGGCTGCCCCACAAATTCTTTTACGCATCTTTCCGTGAAAAAATTCCGTTCAGACAGTGCAAGGTCCATTCATCATTCACCTGGTTTTTATGGCCATGAGGTGAAGATCGGCTTCGGGAGTCGGTACTGCAAGAAGAAATTCGCCGATGCTGCCCAAGATCCTTCTGCAAGTGGGGCAGGAAAACAATAGTCCGCTTGCAATCTATGGTCACTTTTTCATGAAACGCTACAGAGCGGCATTGCTGCCGGAGTCGATTGAGGCATGAGGCTCAGAAATCGCTTTCTTCTTCTGACGTTGCTGATTTTCCTCGGATTCATCCTGGCTGTGTTCGTGCTCGCAAGGCAGATGCTGGACAACCTGAATCAGGGGTGGGGCAGGCAATTTGCAGAAAGGCAGGTCGAGGCGGACAAGAATCGCACGCTGGTGCCGCTGATCAATGAGATCGGACTGGCAAGGAGAATGGCATCCGACCCTGACATCGTTTCATTTGCCTTGGACGAGGACAATCCTGTCGCAAGGAAAAAGGGAATGGATGCGATGGAACGATATCGCGCCCTTTTCAGCGACCATAGTTACTTTGCGGCAATTGCAAGGAGCGGGGATTATTATTTTTCGGATTCAAGGGGGGGAAGTCGTAATGGCGAGCCACGCTACGTTCTGAGCAAGGGCAATCCCAATGACCGCTGGTTTTACGCCACATTGAAAGATGGCAGAGATTATCAACTGAACGTGGATCCGGATGTTCATCTCGGGATAACCAAGGTCTGGATCAATGTGCTTATCAGATACGGGAATGAGACATTGGGGATCGTCGGAACCGGTATCAGCCTGACTGATTTCCTGAAACGTACGGTAAGCGTTCCACAAAAGGGCATCGAGAACTTTTTTGTCGACAGGAACATGGCCATCCAGCTTCACAACGATCCGAGGCTCATTGACTACATGAGCGTTGCAAAGCAAACCAAGGATCATGTCAATCTGGACGTGCTGATCAAGGATCGCGATGATCTCGAGAAAATCGGCAAGGCTTTGCGCGAGGCGCAGCAGTCTCCGGGGAGCGTCAAGACTCTCTGGGTCAGGTATCAGGGGGCGAGGTACATGCTGGGCGTATCCTACCTCCCCGAAGTAAACTGGTTTGACTTGACCCTGATAAATCCGCACGAGATGAATTTCGCGAGGGACATGGGGTCAATTCCGGTCTATTTCTTTCTGTCGTTGCTAGCTTCTCTCTTCCTGATGGGATTTGCACTGCACCGGTGGGTGCTGGTTCCGATTTCCGTGCTGATGAATTCGGTCGAGAAAATCAACCGGGGCGATTTTGACATTGCGCTCCCCGGTCAAGGTCTGGGAGAAATTTCCGAATTGTCTGACTCATTCTCGAAAATGGCACAATCCATCAGGGGAAACAGGGAGCTGCTGGAGTCGGAAGTTCGGAAACAGACCGAGGAACTGCAGAATGCGAATTGCCTGCTGCAGCAGGATATACGCGAGCGCGAACTGGCTGAGGCGGCGGTATTGGAGAAGGAATACCACTATCGCATGGCAATTGAAACCTCGGCAGATGGTTTTTTTATGTTCGATGAGCTTGGGAAGCTCCTGGAAGTCAATGATAGTTATGCGCGAATGTCCGGCTTCATGAGGGATGAACTGCTGAAAAAACATGTCTATGATCTTGATGCAAACCACGATAAGGAGCTCGCGTCTGCAAAGATCGAAAGCATTATCCGCAATGAGGGGCATGAGAACTTCGAGACCAGGCACAGGAAAAGAGATGGGAGCATCTTCCCCGTTCGCGTGTCGGTTTCCTGTACGGCAGAGGGAAGGATATTTTTCGCCTTCATCACGGATTTGACCGGCCGGAAGGAGGCAGAGGAAGCCATGCAGCTCGCATCGCTGGTCTACCAGAACTCGAGCGAAGCGATGCTCGTGACAGATGCCGAGAACTGCATCATTGCGATCAATCCCGCTTTTACGGACATAACGGGTTATAGGCTGGAAGATGTCAAGGGAAAAAATCCCAATATCTTTGCATCCGGCCTTCATGAAAAGGATTTCTATCGGGCCATGTGGCATTGCATAAACCTTGACGGCTATTGGCATGGAGTCGTCTGGGACAGGCGCCGGGATGGGGAAAAATGCGCCATGCAACTGAGCATCAATACCATCAGGAATGATGCTGGTGAGGTATACCGGTATGTCGCGCTGATGTCCGATATCACGGAGAAGAAAAAGTCTGACGAGGTGATCTGGAGGCAGGCAAATTATGATCAGTTGACCGGTTTGCCAAACCGCCAGATGTTCTATGACAGGTTCGGGCTTGAGACCAGGAAAATCCATCGCAATGGCAGAAAACTCGCCCTTTTGCTGATCGATCTTGACCGGTTTAAGGAGATCAACGATACCCTGGGGCACGACAAGGGCGACATGCTGCTGGTGGAGGCTGCCCAACGCATCCTTGATTCGGTGCGCGAGTCGGATTCCGTCGCCCGTCTCGGGGGGGATGAGTTCGTCGTGATTCTGCCGGATATTGAGGATTTGTCAGGCGTCGATCGGATCGCTCAGAATATCATAGACAGGCTGACTGAACCTTTTCTTTTGACAGGAGCGGATGCGTTTGTTTCTGCGAGCATCGGCATCTCGGTCTATCCGGATGATTCGGAAGTGATGGACGACCTCTTCAAGGGTGCGGACCAAGCCATGTATGCGGCGAAGGATGCCGGGCGCAACCGCTTCCGATATTTCACGAGGGAAATGCAGGAGGTGGCGCAGAGGCGGCTGCGCCTTGCCAACGACATGCGACTTGCGTTGAGCCATAGCCAGTTCTGTGTCTTTTACCAGCCTATCGTGGATATGAAAACTGGAGAGTTCTTCAAGGCGGAGGCATTGATAAGGTGGCTCCATCCGGCGCGCGGGATGATCAGTCCGGCGGAATTCATTCCGCTTGCAGAAGAAACCGGGCTGATCGTGCCAATCGGAGACTGGGTCTTCAAGAAGGCCATAGAGCAATGCAAATTCTGGAGAGGCAAATACCCGAGATTCCAGATGAGTATCAACAAATCACCGGTGCAGATGCGCAGCAAGGACTCCCTGATGTGGAACGAATATCTCAGGATGGCGGGCGTTCCCGGTCAGGCGGTATGCATTGAGATTACCGAGGGGCTGCTGATGGACCCCGAGCCACAGGTCAACAGGAAGCTCCTGGAATTCCGGGACGACGGAATACAGGTGTCCATCGATGATTTCGGAACGGGTTACTCATCGCTGTCCTACCTCAAGGAGTTCGATATCGATTACCTCAAGATCGACCGCTCCTTCGTCAGAAATCTTGCGCCGGGGGCAAGCGATCTCGCTCTTTGCGAGGCGATCGTGGTTATGGCGCACAAGCTAGGGATGAAGGTCGTGGCAGAAGGAGTGGAAACCGAGAGCCAGCGGGATCTGCTGCGGCAGATAGGATGCGATTTTGCCCAGGGCTACCTTTATTCACCTCCTGTATCTGCGGAGGATTTCGAACTTCTTCTGGAGAGGCAGGAAATGCCACTCACCTTTTCATGACGAGGATTAACACGCACACAAACTAAAAAAGCCCACCACAAGGGTGAGCTTTTTCAGTTCAATGGTGGAGATGGCGGGAATTGAACCCGCGTCCGCAAGCCCTCTACAGGCAGTTCTACATACTTAGCCTGGCTGTTTGATTTGATTCCGGACACGCCAACCGGCGGGCTTGTACGGAACGAGTCACCTTGGTTTTAGCTCCGGTCAAAGTGACCCTGACCGGCACGATTCCGTGTAAATGACCTCAACTCATCTCAGGCTTGCGCCATCGAGCCCCTCCACGGACAGCAGGGTGTGAGGTCTGACCTTAAGCGGCCAGAGCGTAGTTTTCGTCGTTTGCGACTATTGGTTTCCAGCTGATTAACGAGGTGGCGGGTCCTCGGTATGCCCTACTCTGCTTTGCAACCCACGTCGAAGCCAAGTCATCCCCGGTTTCTAAGCATGTTCATTGTAGCACGTCTATGACGCGCATCCGGCCGGAAAGTTCCACGGGTCGGGAAATCTGTTTGTCATGCTGATGTGGCGGGCGATTCTTGCAATGTGTGGATTTGTGGTAATCGAAAGGGATGCGACGGAAAAATGTATCGAGGAAATGTTGAATTGCTTGTATAAACAATGTTGACACATGCGCCAAAGGATCCTAAACTGACAAAAGGAAATTGCGCGGGAGCATGTCATGGAAGTCATCGTAAAAAAATGGGGCAACAGCGCGGCGGTGCGCATACCGGCATCTGTGATGGCGGCGGCTCATGTCGCGCTGGACCAGGCCGTGGAAGTGCGCGAAGAGCAGGGGCGCATCGTCATCGAGCCCGTGCGTCGCAAGACCTACAAACTTGACGAGCTGCTGGGCGGCATCAGCGGCAGGAATTTGCACGAGCCAGTCGATACCGGTGAGCCGGTCGGCAGGGAAATCTGGTAATGGTTCGGCGCTTTGTGCCGGATGCGGGTGATATCGTCTGGCTGGAATTCTCTCCGCAGGCGGGACACGAACAGGCAGGCCACCGGCCCGCGCTGGTGCTGAGTCCGGCCGCCTACAACAACAAGACCGGCACCATGGTGTGCTGCCCGATGACCACGCAGATCAAGGGCTACCCGTTCGAGGTGATCGTTCAGGCAGGCGGCGCGGTGCTGTCGGATCAGGTCAAGAATCTGGACTGGCGCGCGCGCAAAGCCACAGCCAAAGGCAAAGCGTCAACTGACGAGCTGGACGAGGTGCGCGCGAAGATCGCCGCGCTTTTAGGAATGTCGTGAAGCGGGCGCTGAAAGATTCATACCGTTTTGATCGGCTTCTTCATGATCTTTTCTCCGGCATGGTAGGATAGCGAAAAAATAATCGGGACACGAAATGCCATTGGAAGTCGAAGCCAGGGGGAACATCGACAGGCAGCTTGAGGCTGCGGGATGGCATGTCTGCGATGCTGGTCAAACCAACATCCATGCGGCGCTTGGCGTTGCGATACGCGAATTCCCTTTGAAATCCGGCCACGGCTTCGCCGACTACCTGCTCTATGTGGACGGCAAGGCCGCCGGGGTCATAGAGGCGAAGAAGGAAGGCGTGACCTTAACCGGTGTCGAAACCCAGTCCGACAAATACACAAAAGGGCTGCCCGACGGCCTGCCGAAATGGCACAACCCGCTCTTGTTTTCATACCAGTCCACAGGCATAGAGACGCGCTTCACCAACGGGCTGGACCCCGAGCCGCGCTCGCGCCGCGTTTTCGCTTTCCACAAACCCGAGCTCTTTTCCAAATGGCTCAGGGAGGATGCCCCGAAGGAGAATTTCCTGGCCCGCCTGCAAGCCATGCCGGCCCTAAAGAAAGAAGGCCTCTGGCCAGCGCAGATCAAGGCGATCGGAAGCCTCGAAAAATCCCTGAAGGAAAACCGCCCGCGCGCGCTGATCCAGATGGCCACCGGCTCGGGCAAGACCTTCACCGCCATCTCCTTCATCTACCGCCTGATCAAGTTCGCAGGCGCAAGAAGAGTTCTTTTCCTCGTCGACCGGGGAAATTTGGCCGACCAGACGCTCAAGGAATTCCAGCAATACCAATCGCCCTACAACAACTTCAAGTTCACCGAGGAATACATCGTCCAGCGCCTGCAGGGAAACACTCTCGACACCACCGCGCGGGTCTGCATCTCAACCATCCAGCGCATGTACTCCATGCTCAAGGGAAAGGAGCTGCCCGAAGACCTGGAAGAAGAATCGGTCGATAAACTCGGCGGCCTGTTCAAACAGCCCGAACCCCTCGAGTACAACCCCAATATCCCGATCGAGAGCTTCGACATCATCGTCACAGACGAATGCCACCGATCCATCTACAACCTCTGGGCGCAGGTGCTGGAGTACTTCGATTCATACCTCATCGGCCTGACCGCCACGCCTTCCAAACAGACCTTCGGCTTCTTCAACCAGAACCTGGTGATGGAATACAACCACGAGATGGCAGTGGCAGACGGCGTCAACGTCAACTACGACGTCTATCGCATCAGGACTGCGATCACAGAGCAAGGCTCGAAGGTAGAGGCAGGCTATTCTGTCCAGATCCAGGAGCGAGAAACGAGGAAGAAGCGCTGGGAGCAGCTGGACGACGATTTTGCATACGACCCCAACCAGCTCGACCGCGACGTGGTCGCCCCAGACCAGATCAGGAAGATCGTTCAGACTTTCCGCGACAGGCTCTTCACCGATATCTTTCCGGGACGCGAATGGGTGCCCAAGACTTTGGTCTTCGCCAAGGACGATGCG
>JAJXVB010000003.1 GCA_021782365.1 Pseudomonadota bacterium | reverse complement strand
ACCCGACGTGCTGCAGAGAATCTGGCTCTTGCGCAAGCTGCTCTACCCGATGGACGAACTCGAGGCGATGGAATTCCTGCTCGACAAGATCAAGGCAACCAAGAACAACGCCGAGTTCTTCGACTCGATGCGCCGCTGACGGTTGCCATTATGCGGAAGCCAAAGGCTTCCGCTATTCTTGCCACGACCTTGGTCAATGACCCAGGTCATCTACCCGCCGCAAAAAACCATTTTGCTTATCACAGACGTTTGTGTATAATGTGCGGCTCTGTAAAACGAATTCAGTGAAGGCATGGCCTTTAGCCCTTGCCGTAACTAAAACCGCATTCAAGCGAGGATGTTATGTACGCAGTCATTAAAACCGGTGGTAAGCAATATCGCGTCGCTTCCGGCGAAACATTGAAGGTCGAACTCTTGGAAGGCGACGTTGGCAGCGCCATCGTGCTGGACAAGGTGCTTATGGTATCTGACGGCGAAAAGCTTTCTGTCGGCAAGCCGCTGCTGCAAGGGGCGAGCGTTGCCGCAACCATCGTCTCCCATGGTCGCGGTGACAAGGTCCGCATCTTCAAGATGCGCCGCCGCAAGCACTACCAGAAGAACCAGGGGCATCGTCAAAACTACACCGAAATCCGCATCGACGGCATTTCCGCATAAGGAGATAAAACATGGCATCGAAAAAGGGCGGCGGCAGCACCAGTAACGGCCGCGACTCGCACTCGAAACGACTCGGCGTGAAGAGCTATGGCGGCGAGCTGATCTCTGCAGGCAGCATCATCGTACGCCAGCGCGGAACCGAATTCCATCGTGGCGAGAACGTGGGCATGGGCAAGGACCACACTCTGTTCGCATTGGTGACAGGCCGCGTGGTGTTCGCGATCAAGGGCGCACAAAAGCGCAGGACCGTTTCCATCGTTCCAGCTTAAGCTGATACGACAGAAGCAGATCAGCCCTATCGCAAGGTAGGGCTTTTTTCATTCATGGCGCGCAATAGATGAAATTCATAGACGAATCCAGGATCGAAGTCATCGCGGGCAACGGCGGCAATGGCATCGCGAGCTTTCGTCGCGAAAAGTACATCGAAAAGGGCGGGCCTGACGGCGGAGATGGCGGCCGAGGCGGAAGCGTCTATGCGGAAGCGGACCGCAACATCAACACGCTGGTCGATTTCCGCTTCACGAAAACCTTCAGGGCTCGCAACGGCGAATCGGGACGCGGCTCCGACTGCTACGGCAAGGGCGCGGACGACGTGATCCTGCGCATGCCTGTCGGCACCGTGATCACCGATCTCGACAGCGGCGAGGTCATCGCAGACCTGACCCACGACGGCGAGCGCGCGCTGCTGGCGGAAGGCGGCAAGGGCGGACTGGGCAACATACACTTCAAGTCCAGCACCAACCGGGCGCCCCGCCAGTGCACCCCTGGCACGGAAGGACAGACGCGCTCGCTGCAGCTTGAACTGAAAGTCCTGGCAGACGTCGGCCTTCTGGGCATGCCCAATGCAGGAAAATCCACATTCATACGCTCGGTCTCGGCAGCCCGCCCCAAGGTCGCGGATTACCCCTTCACGACCCTGCATCCCAACCTGGGCGTCGTGCGCGTATCCAGCGAAAAGAGCTTCGTCATCGCTGACATCCCCGGCCTGATCGAGGGCGCAGCGGAAGGCGCGGGTCTGGGCCACCAGTTCCTGCGACACCTCGCGCGCACCCGTTTGCTTTTGCATCTCGTGGACATCGCGCCCGTTTACGAGGGGACGAATCCGGTGAGCGAGGCGCGGGCGATACTCAACGAGCTCAAGAAATACGACCAGTCACTTTACGAGAAGCCGCGCTGGCTGCTCCTGAACAAGGTCGACCTGCTCGAGGACCGCGACGCAAGGGTCGAGGCATTCCTCAAGGAGTTCTCCGACTACGACAGGTATTTCGTGATCTCCGCGATCAAGGGAGAGGGATGCAAGGAGCTGACCTATGCGATCATGGAGCACCTTCTGGAATCGAATGCGCGCGAGCAGGAAATGATCGCCGACAGCGCCCAGGAGTCGGATGCCGGTTCGATCTGAAATCAGGCGCGCAGGATTTGGACAATTCTGAAATGACTGCAACGATGAAAACAGTACTGACAAATTGCCGGCGCATCGTCGTCAAGGTAGGCAGCAGCCTCGTGACCAACCAGGGGGCGGGTCTCGATCTGGGTGCTCTTGCCAACTGGGCAAGGCAGATCGCCTCCCTCAATGCGCGAGGCTATGAAGTCGTCCTGGTATCCAGCGGCGCGATCGCGGAAGGCATGCAGCGTCTCAACTGGCGGACCAGGCCCGTTGCCCTTCACGAACTCCAGGCGGCTGCCGCGGTAGGACAGATGGGCCTGATCCAGGCTTATGAGACCTGCTTTCGCAAGCACGACCTTCACGCAGCCCAGGTGTTGCTCACTCACGCAGACCTGGCAGACCGCGAGCGCTATCTCAACGCGCGCGCAACCCTCACCACGCTGCTCACACTCAAGGTGATCCCCATCATCAACGAGAACGACACCGTGGTCACGGACGAGATCAAGTTCGGCGACAACGACACCCTGGGCGCGCTGGTCACCAACCTGATAGACGCGGACGCCCTGGTGATCCTGACCGATCAAATCGGCCTCTTTACGGCAGACCCGCGCAAGGACCCCAATGCAACCCTGGTGAGCACGGCCACGGCAGGAGATGCAGAGCTCGAAAAGATGGCGGGAGGCGCCGGCAGCAGCATAGGCCGCGGCGGCATGATCACGAAGATACTCGCCGCAAAGCGCGCATCCAAGAGCGGGGCGCACACTGCGATCGCATCGGGACATGAGCCAGACGTGTTGACGAGGCTCTTCGAGGGAGAAGCCATAGGCACGCTGCTCGTCGCCCCTTCACTCCCGCTCGCCTCGCGCAAGCAATGGCTCGCAGGCCATCTTCAGGTGGCAGGAAAACTCGTGCTTGACGATGGCGCGATCAGGGCGATATGCAGCGAAGGAAAGAGCCTCTTGCCGATCGGCGTGAAGCATGTCTTTGGAGAATTCCAGCGAGGCTCCGTAATCGCGTGCGTCAACGAAAGCGGCACGGACATCGCCAGAGGCCTTGTCAACTACAGCAGCGAAGAAGCATCCAGGATAGCCGGCCATGCAAGCCGGGATATCGCATCCATCCTGGGCTACGGGGGAGATGCCGAGATCGTGCACAGGGACAACCTCGTATTGCTTTAGGTCAGACGGCCTCCGGCCAGGCAGAGCTGCCTCCCGCAACGTTTGGCCAGCGCCTCGTCGTGGGTGACGAGCATCAGTGTCGTTCCCTGCTCGCTATTCAATTCGAACATCAGATCGATGACCTGGGATCCCGTATCCGCATCGAGATTTCCCGTGGGCTCGTCCGCAAAGAGTATCCTGGGTTTCACAACGAAGGCCCTTGCGAGTGCAACTCGCTGCTGTTCGCCGCCCGAAAGATGCCTCGGAAGATGATGGCCGCGCGCCTCAAGCCCCACATCCTGAAGCGCCTGCAAGGCGCGGGATTTCGCATCCGGCGCGCCCTGAAGTTCGAGGGGCAGCATCACGTTCTCGAGCGCGCTCAACGCTGGCAATAGCTGGAAGGACTGGAAAACGAAACCGGAGAGTTCGCCTCGCAGTCGCGCGCGCCCATCCTCGTCCAGCTTGAAGATATCCCTGCCTCCCAGCATCACCGTGCCGCTGCTTGGCACATCGAGTCCCGCCAAAAGCCCGAGCAGGGTGGATTTCCCGGACCCTGAAGCGCCGACGATCGCGACGCTTTCCGCATCAAATGCCGAGAAATTCACCTCGTGCAGGATCGCGAGCGTCCTGTCGCCGCTCGAAACTTGCTTGCATAGGCCTATCGCCTGCACAATTGCACTCATGAAAAATTCACCCTTCAAGGCCCTCCTGTTGCTCGTCATGCTGTGGCTGCCGATATCCGCGCATGCCGAAAAGTATATACTGATATTCGGCGACAGCCTTTCCGCAGGCTACGGCGTGGACATCTCGGAAAGCTGGGCCCATCTTCTGCAGCAGAAAATCGCGAGCCAGGGTTTCAGGATCATCAACGCAAGCATCAGCGGCGAGACCTCATTGGGCGGGCGGGAGCGCATCGCCAAACTGCTAAGACAATACCATCCCTCGGTCGTGATCCTCGAGCTCGGCGCGAACGACGGATTGCGCGGCTACCGGATAGAAGACACCGAGGCCAACCTCGACGCCATGCTGCAGGATATCCGCGACGCGCAGGCCCACGCGCTTTTGATCGGCATGAGGCTTCCGCCCAATTACGGCGCCTCATACACCGAAAAATTCCAGGGAATGTACGCGAGGCTTGCGAAGAAGCATCGCGTCAAACTACTTCCCTTTTTGCTGGATGGCGTGAAGGAAAACCAGTTCCAGGCCGACAACCTCCATCCCTCAGCCGACGCGCAGCCTCACATCATGGAGAATGTGCTGCAGAGCCTGAGACCGCTCCTGCGCTAGCGCAGCGCAAATCCGCCGCTAGCAGAATAACCGATCGCGCTCATCACGCCGGCGCCGAAGCGCTTGGCCAGCCTGTCGGCAATCCCTTCCTTCACGGTGTAGTCGACGACATTTTCAGCCTTGATCACATCTCGCGCCACGGAATCGACGCTGCCATAACCGTCCGCAAGCCCCATCTCGACGCCGGCCTGTCCGTTCCAAACAAGACCGCTGAAGGTGTCAGGCGTTTCCTTGAGCCTCGATCCCCTTCCCTGCCTCACCACCGCGATGAACTGCTGGTGTATCTGCTCGAGCATCTGCTTGGCATAGGCCTCCTGGTCCGGACGCAGGGCCGAGAAAGGATCGAGGAATCCCTTGTTGGTTCCTGCGGTCAGCAAACGGCGCTCCACGCCCAGCTTCTCCATCGTCCCGGTGAAACCGAAGCCGTCCATCAGCACGCCTATGGAACCTATCAGGCTCGCCTTGTCCACGAAAATCTTGTCAGCCGCAGCGGCCACATAATAGCCGCCTGACGCGCACACATCGCCCACGACGACATAAAGCGGAATGGCGGGATATTTCGCGCGCAGCCTGCGGATTTCGTCGTTGATCTGGCCTGCCTGCACGGGGCTTCCGCCAGGGCTGTTGATGTGCAGGATCACGCCCTTGGTGTCCTTGTCCTTGAACGCATCCTGCAGGCTGGAAATCATGTTGTCAGCGCTCGCCGGACTGTCGGCCGCGATCACGCCTTCCATGTCCACCAGAGCCGTGTGTTCGCCCGTGCTCAGCGCGCCGTCGTTCTTTCCTATCCATCCCATCAGCGCGAAGAAAACGAGGAAGAGATAGGCAAGAGTCAGCGTCTTGAACAATATGCCCCAGTGCCTTGCGCGGCGCTGCTCCTGCACGGCCGACATCGCGAGCTTCTCCAAAACATTGCGTTCCCAGTTTTGATCTGACATATCATTCCTCAAACATTAGTCTCATGCGCATTCCCTGAACCAGGACCGCAACGCATCGAAATCGTTGACCAGCGCCAACGGTTTCAGGGCAAGCAGCTCTTCTTCAGGATGCGCGCCAAAAGATACGGCCACCGCATCCACGCCGGCATTTTTCGCAAGCTGCACGTCGTGCGTCGTGTCGCCCACCATCAGGGTCCGTTCGGCACTGACAGCCAATTCCTCCATCAGTTCAAAAAGCATCGCTGGATGCGGCTTGGAATGGGTCTGATCGGCCGTGCGCGTCGCGTGAAAATAGGACCTCATCCCGGTCGCGTCGAGCGCGCGGCTCAATCCTTGAGCGCTCTTTCCCGTCGCCACACCCAGCGCATATCCTTTGCCGTGCAGCTCGACCACCGTCTCCTTCGCCCCCGTGAAAAGCGGGATTTCCTGATCCTTTTCCAGAAAATGATGGCGGTACCTGTCGACCAGTTGACCATACATCGATTCCGGCGCATCGGGCACCGCATGGCGCAGCGCCTGCACCAGACCCAGGCCTATCACGTGGCGCGCGGCCTCATCGCTGGGCACTTTCAAACCCAGATCCCGGCAGGCTGCCTGTATCGATCCCGCGATCAGCGCCGTGGAATCCATCAGCGTGCCGTCCCAATCGAACACGATCAAATCGTAACGTCTGTTCATCATCTCAAGCAAATAGACAATGCTACCACACTATAAACGTCCGGGAGGGATGGCAATGCAGCGGGAGTCGGGAAAGTCAGATGACCTTGGAATATCGGGCGTGTTCGGTGCGCGTGCGCAGATACCTGTCGAACACCATGCAGATGTTGCGTATCAGCATGCGCCCCTTTGGGGTGACGGTTATCCAGTCCTTGGACATCTCGAGCAGACCTTCGCGTTCGTATTCGAGAAGCTCCCCGAGTTCGGTCGCGAAATAGCTGTCGAAGTCGATCAGATAGGCGATATTGAAGGAAGACTTGGAAATTTCGAAGTGGCACATCAACGCCTGGATGATCGCGCGGCGCACCAGATCGTCCGCGTTCAATTCCATGCCGCGCATGATGGGGAGCCTGCCCTGGTCAAGAGCGCCGTAATACCCCTCGAGGTCCCTGTGGTTCTGGCTGTAGGTGGGGCCTATCTTGCCGATGGAGCTCACGCCCAGCGCGACGAGATCGCAATCCGAATGCGTGGAGTATCCCTGGAAATTCCGATGCAGCCTGCCCTGGCGCTGCGCGATCGCAAGCTCGTCTTCAGGCTTTGCGAAATGATCCATGCCGATATACACGTAGCCTGCAGAAGTCAGCTTGTCCACCGCCATGCCCAGAATGTCGAGCTTCTCTTCGGGCGCCGGCAGGTCTTCCTCGTGTATGCGCCTCTGCGGCTTGAAAAGCGTCGGCATGTGCGCATAGTTGTATATCGAAAGGCGGTCGGTATCAGCCGCGATCACGCGATCCAGCGTCACACCGAAACCTTTCAGTGTCTGCTTGGGCAGTCCGTAGATCAGATCTATGCTCACCGACTTGAAGCCGTTTTCCCGCGCGGCGCGGATCACGCTCAGGGTTTCCTCCTCGCTCTGTATGCGGTTCACCGCGCGTTGCACTGCATCATCGAAATCCTGCACGCCGAGGCTGATGCGGTTGAATCCTTCCGACCCCAATAGCGCGATGGTCTCGCTGCCAACCTTGCGCGGATCGATCTCGATGGAATATTCCCCGTTGTCCACGAGCCTGAAATTCTCGCGTATCGCGGCCATCACCTTCCGCATCTCTTCGTCCGACAGGAATGTCGGTGTGCCTCCGCCGAAGTGCAGCTGTTCCACCGTCTGCCCTTCTTTCAGGATAGCCGCCTGCATGCGCATCTCCTTGATCAGGTAATCGACATAGACGGCGGCCTTGCTCTTGTCCTTGGTGATCACCTTGTTGCAGGCGCAATAGAAACAAAGGGTGTTGCAGAAAGGGATATGGATGTATAGCGAAAGCGGGCGGCTGATGCCGCCGACTTCTCGGCTGGACAGCCAATGCTCATAGGATCTTGCATCGAAGGAATCGGCAAAACGATCCGCTGTCGGATAGGAGGTATAACGCGGGCCGTTCTTGTCCAGCCTGCGTATCAGATCGAGATCCAGGACTAATTGATTGCTGTTCGGCATGCGCTGCTCGCTGAAAATGATGCATTATGCCAGCCAAAACAAAAATTGAGTTTGATGTGAGTCAAAAAACATGGCATATTTTCAGGCCGTACATCGTCCCTTAAGGTTTACAGTGCCCCCATCCAACTCCGCCCGACTCTCCAATTGTTCGACCTGCAACCTGGCCGAGCTTTGTCTTCCAGTCGGCCTGACCGATGAAGAGATGCAAAGGCTGGACGAGCTCAACATGCAAAAGCACAGCTATGCCCGCGGAGATTATCTGTACCGCGGCGGCGACAAATTCCGCGCGGTATTTGCGATCAACAGGGGAGCATTCAAGACGCGCGTCCTTCATGAAGACGGACGGGAGCAGGTAACCGGATTCCAGATGGCAGGCGAGATCATAGGCCTCGATGCGATCAGCACGGACATGCACGACGGTGAAGCCCTGGCCCTTGAAGACAGCGTCGTGTGCGAGCTTCCCTTCCACAGACTGGAAACCTTGAGCCGCGACATTCCTTCGCTGCAGCGGCATTTCCACAAGATCATGAGCCGCGAGATCGTGCGCGATCAGGGCATCATGCTGCTTCTGGGCTCCATGCGCTCGGAAGAACGCGTGGCGGCTTTCTTGCTCACCCTGTCGCAGCGCTATGCGGCGCGCGGCCTTTCTCCCACCCAATTCCAGCTCAGCATGTCCCGGCAGGACATAGGAAGCTATCTCGGACTGAAACTCGAGACGGTCAGCCGGGCATTTTCCCATTTCCAGGAAAAGGGTATCATCGCAGTCAGGACGCGCTCCATCGAAATCCTAGACCTCGCTCTCCTGCAGGCGGGCGTCAACAGTTCATGCTGAGGCATCTGAGATGACAAAAGAAGACATAAGGATGATTTCCTGGACGGTTGAGATATCCACCTTTGTCGTCGCCGTGACCGTCGTCTATCTGATCTGGCGCATGAGCAAGCGCGCAAGCGACAAGAAGAAACGGGAAGAAGGGAGGGATGAGCGTGAAGGCGACAGTTGATATTCTGGGCAAGCATGTTCTGGTCGAATGGAGTTCCGCCGCGGACAGGAAGCTGAAGTCGTTGGCCGAACCCCTGCTGGTCGAGATGGAGCTCTACTTCAGCTGCCTGATCAGGAAGGCGGTGCGCTTCGGCGCGGATGCAAAAGCCTCAAGCTTTGCCGAAGCCACTCCGAATCTCAGGATAGGCTTTCGTCCCGTGATGACGCGCGCATGCAGCGTCAATGACTTCACCGATTCCCCTCCGCTGACCGACTTTCCCATCGTAAAGCCAGAGGCCTATGTGCCCAGGCGCGTTGCGATAGACTTCAGGAACGGGAAATGGATCGGTGACTTCTTCCTGAAGAGCGATCATCCCTGAACTCCCTGACCATCCTTGTCATCTCATTCCGGATGCGGAATACCGCCTGCCTCTTGTAGTGAGGGTCGGCATCGTCCAGATGCACGAGCATGTTCGCATTCGCCTCGAACAAGAGCACCCGACCGTCTGGCAAGAGGCTGCAGTCCATGCCCCCGTATTCAAGGTCCATGCGTTTCCCGACCTCGGATACGGCGGCAACACCCTGAGGACCAAACACTTCGGCCCAGTCGGAGAGGAAAGCCTCTTCCTCCAAGCGCTTCCATTCGACAGATTTCATGTCCGTGCGCCAGTAATGCACCATCCAGTCTTTCGCGATCGCAAGGTGATAGGGATAGGGCTTTCGGTCGACGAAGATGAAACGGTATTTCCTGTAATAACCGTCAGCCTCCCTGAAATCGACAAATTCGCTCAGGAGAAATCGCTCTCCCGGCGTTCTTTTCATGTAATCGTCAAGCTCGCATTCGCTTCCAATCAGGGACAAGTCTTTCCCTCCGTGAGTGCCGGCAGGGCGGATCAGGAAAGGAGGCTTCGAAAGAATTTCACCGCGCTTTGCGGCTTGCACCGCAGGCACCCGCAATCCCTCGATGTTTTTAAAAAGTTCCGGCGCATGGTCTCTCCCCGTCCGGGCGACCCTGTCGGGCGAATTCAGGAGCGGTCTATCCAGTCTTCCGGCGAGTTTCTTCACCGCCTCGAATTGCCCGCCGCTCATTTCGACTTCGCCCAGCGCATTGAAGACCAGATCGACACCTGCCAAGTCCTCCCATGAGACCTGCCCCAGCGGTGCATCTTCCTGATCCGGAGTCAGCATCACGAGAGTGAGTCTTGCAAACAGGGTCTCGTCGAATAGGTGCCTCGTCGACACATGGCTTGCACCCGCGCCCCCGAGCACCAGTATGGTCGCCTCTGGGTTTTCCGGGCCTTCCCTGATCTCCAGGCCCTGAGTACGAGCAAGCCTGTTCAGCAGCGCGAACGCCTCTTCATTTCTGCCTTGCCTCAACATGACCTTTGCAAGCTGCTCCATCGCCCCAGGATGATTTTGATCCGCATCCAGGATAATGCGGCATGCCTCTTCAGAAATTCCCAGTCTCGATGCCTCGCATGCAGCGGCCGCCAGATTCAGCAAAATGGAGATGCGCCTGTCCGGATCTTTCTCATGTTCCAGCGCCTTCAGATGCGCCTGACATGCTTCACTGAAATTCTCGCAGTCGTAAAGCACGACACCCAGATTGTCATAAGCCATCGCAAAGGTCGGATCGATATCCAGTGCGCGATGGAGCGACGCCAACGCCTCTTCAAACTTTCCGATGCGATGCAATGACACCGCGAGATCGTTATGGGCAGGCGCGAAACCGGGCTTGCTTTCCGTTGCCTTTCGCAAGAGCGCGACCGCCTCCACATCGTCTCCAGAGATCTGCATGAGCCTTCCCAGGTTGTGAAGCGCATGGTGGTGCTCGGGATCTATCGCGAGTATCCTGGCAAAAAGCGCATGAGCTTCCTCTGTTTGCAATCTATCCATCAGCATCATGCCGAGCATCGACATCGCCTGAAGATGGTTTGGATCATCTTCTAGCACCCTTCTGTAGAGCGCTTCCGCCTCTGAAAGTCTTCCCGCCAGATGATGGGCATAGGCGATTCTTAGATCTTCATGCATGGTGAGTTTCGCGCTTTTCCACGGCCTTTAGCAGCATCAGAACCAGCGTGCCTGCAAACATGAAGCCCGCTGCGAGATAAAGGCCTGACGCATAGCTTCCCAGGCGTACAGCCAGCCCTCCGGTGATCGCTGGGCCCAATATCTGCGCCGCTCCGTAAGAGAGCGTCATCTTGCCCATCATCTTGGCAGGGCGAGTCGGATAATACTGTCCTGCCATCGTGAGAACCAGGCTCACGATACCCATCACCGTGCCGCCGAAGAACAGCGCGCCTGCTATCGCCGCGATCATCCCGTTTGAGAACACGGGCATCAGTATCCCCAAGACCTGAAGGCTGGATGCCAGGATCAGCGCATTGAGCTTTCCCGTGCGGCGCGCGATCAGATCCCATGCGATGCAGGAAGGTGCGGCCGCGATCCCGATCACGAAGAACACGAGCGTCCCCTTTCCCTGAAGCCCAGGCATGTGATCGACGATCGCGACGATGAAGGTCGCGCTCACCACATAGCCTATGCCCGCGCAAAAATATGCGAGCATGAATAGCCAGAGGAAAAGATTGCCCGGAGGCTTGTCCTCCATCTTCTTCCCTGTGCTGGTGACCGTGCTTCTGTCAGGGGAAGGCAGCCAGCGCAATGCCGGAACAGCCAGCAATGCGCCAAGAACGGTCAACGCGAACCATTGCTCCCGCCAGTCGAATTCGTGACCCATCAGCAAGACGGCTGCCGCAGCGATCGCGATGCCAAGGCCTATGCCCGAGAAATGCAATCCCAGCTCGCTTCGATGATGATGTCTTATCAACCAGTTCAGGATGAGACCGCTGCCCAAAAGAAGGGAAGCCGCACTGCTTAAACCTGCGACAAAACGTGACAGCGCCCATACCGAAAAATCAGTGCTCAACCCCATCATCGCAGTGCTTAGAACGGCCAGCACCATGCCTATGCGATAGAGACGATCCTTTAACACCATGTCGCTGATCAGCGATGCGGTCAACGCGCCGCCCAGGTATCCGACGTAATTGATCGCGGCAAGCCAGCCCGCCTCTGCGACCCCGAGCCCCGCCTGCTGCTGCATCAGCGGCAACAAGGGCGTATACGCGAAACGCGCCACGCCCAGCGCCAGGACGATGCTGAATATGCCTGCACTCAGGACCCTGGTTCGCTGATCCATGATGTCCGCCATGCCTTAGCCTCTGGCATTTCTGCGCATCTCTTTGCGCTGCAATGCGTCATGCAGTATGGCGCGCCGCTCGGAATCGCTTGCCTCGCTCCAGCGCACGATTTCTTCCAGCGAGCGGAAACATCCAAGACAGATGTCGCCATCGTCGAGACAGCAGTTGCGCACACAGGGAGAGGCGATGTCACCGTTTTCCGACTCATCCATGTCTGCTACCGCAAGAAAAGCCAGATGGTCAGGGCGAAGCCCACGAACACCACGAAGATGCGCAGCATTCTTTCAGGCAGTCTGTAAACCAGCCAGTTTCCCGCGAAGCCGCCACCCACCCCGCCCAGCGCGAGCGCCACGGTCGCTATCCAGTCCACCTGGCTTGAAAAAACGAAGAGCAGCACGGCGGATGCATTCATCGCCATCGCCAATATGTTCTTGGTCGCAGTCGCCATGCGCACTTCCTGGCCCGACATGATCAGCGTGGCCAGCATCAGAAAGCCTATGCCGCCTCCGAAATAGCCCCCGTAGATCGCGATGCAAAACTGAATTGCCGCAACCATCGGGGTCGACATGGATGCCGCTGCATGGAGCGGCTTTTTCCTGAAGCTCCCCCAGGCGAAGACGCTCGTCGCAAACAAGACCAGCCAGGGTACGAGGCGCGTAAAAAAGCTGACCGGCGTGTTTAGCAGAAGCACCGCACCCACAAGGCCTCCCGCTATGCTCAGGAAGAAGAGCTTCTCGAGGCTCAGCTCCCCGACGCCTCCTCCCAGCCTCCTGCCACCCAGCGACGAGGTGATCTGGTTCGGGAACATCGCCACGGTGGAGGTGATGTTCGCGGCAAGCGGGTTCAGTCCTCCTGCTAGCATCAGCGTCGGAAAGGTGATGAAGGAACCTCCTCCCGCCAGGGTATTCTGGATGCCGGCATAGAATCCGGCAAAAGCGATCAGGAGCAGCATGTCTATGTGATGCATCTATTCACCAATTGTTGAATCATTCATGCGGAAAGCGCAACAAGGTAGCGCCTCCAGTCGAAACAGGGGCCCGGGTCTGTCTTGCGGCCCGGCGCGATGTCGCTATGGCCTGCAATCCCCTTGATCTGAAATGCCTTGCGCAATGCGGTCGTCAGGTCCTGCAGAACTTTGTATTGCGCATCCGTGAAAGGCAAAGAATCGCATCCCTCGAGTTCGACGCCTATCGAAAAATCGTTGCAGCGCTCGCGCCCCTGCCACAAGGACAAGCCCGCATGCCAGGCGCGATCGAGAACGGACACGAACTGTATCAGATGCCCATCCCTGCGTATGTAGAAATGCGACGATACCCGCCCTTCCGGTATGGTCCGGTAATACGGATGTTCATTGCGATCCAGCGTGTTGGTGAAGAGACGCTGCACGCCATCCCCTCCGAACTCGTCAGGCGGCAGGCTGATGTTGTGGATCACGAGAATATCTATTCCGCCTGCGCGCTGGTCAAAATTGGGCGATGGGATGCGCTCCGCATCTGAAATCCAACCGTTAGAATCAATCTGCATCGTCCGTCCCGGCGGGGCTCCTGATACCCAGTCTCTCCATGCGATAACGTATGGTGCGGAAGGTCAACCCCAGGAGTTTTGCAGCAGCCGTCCTGTTGAAGCTCGTTTTCTGCAATGCCTCTAGCAATGCTTCCCTCTCCACCCTGTCAAGATATTCCGGCAGAGGATATTTTTCTTCCATCTCGCCCGCATCCTGATGCGCGCGTTCGGCGGGCAAAAGATGCAGGTCCTGCACCTCGATCACGTCTCCAGCACAAAGCGCGATGGCGCGCTCTATGATGTTTTCGAGCTCCCGCACGTTGCCGGGGAAATTGTAATTCTTGAGCGCGACAAGCGCCTCGTCTGAAAACCTGACCAGCGCCCCCGAACTCAACTGCTTGAGTTTCTGCCGCGCGATCTGCGGAATGTCCTCGCGCAATTCGCGCAGCGCCGGCATCTGTATCGGAATCACGTTCAGTCTGTAAAAAAGATCCTGGCGGAACTGCCCCTGTTTCACGCGTTCGGCCAAGTCGATATGCGTTGCGCTGATGATGCGCACGTCGACCGGCTCTTCAACGGTCGCGCCCACCTTGCGCACGCGCTTCTCCTGTATCGCGCGCAGCAGTTTGACCTGCATCGTGAGAGGAAGATCTGCCACCTCGTCCAGAAACAGGGTGCCGCCGTTCGCGGCCTGAAAGAGTCCCTCCTTGTCCTTGTCGGCCCCCGTGAACGAACCCTTCTTGTAGCCGAAGAATTCGCTCTCCATCAGATTCTCGGGTATCGCGCCGCAGTTCACGGACACCATGGGCTGGTCGCGGCGCGCTCCGCTCTGCACGATCAGGCGTGCGGC
Organism: Pseudomonadota bacterium; assembly: GCA_021782365.1. Taxonomy (GTDB): domain Bacteria; phylum Pseudomonadota; class Gammaproteobacteria; order Burkholderiales; family Gallionellaceae; genus Gallionella. The sequence goes on along the minus strand of JAJXVB010000003.1, from coordinate 213,292 downwards.
CAGCTCCTTTCCGCTTCCAGACTCGCCGCTGATATGCACGGGAGCCTGGCTGCGCGCGACCTTCTCTATAAGGTCTCTGACCTTCTGCATCGCGGCCGCATGCCCAAGCAGCAACTGCTTGCTGTCATCCATAGGCTCGGCGTGAGGCAGGCTCAGCGCAGACTTCACGAGGCTGCGCAGTTGTTCCAGTGAAAGCGGCTTCGCAAGATAATCGAATGCGCCCGCCTTGAGCACCGTGATCGCATTCTCCATGTTTCCATGCGCCGTGATCACCGCGACCGGCAAGTCAATCTTCTTCGCCGTGATGTATTGCACCACCTCAAGGCCGTCTCCATCTGGCATGCGCATGTCCGTCAGACAAAGGTCATAGCGCTTCTCCGTCAAAAGGCCGATCGCCTCCCGCACCCCTCGAGCCTTGTCCACCTTGAGCCCCATGGCGGAAAGCGTCATCTCCAAAAGCTCCAGTATGTCGGGCTCGTCGTCGACCAGCAGCACGACCTTGTCAGCTGCCTTCATCTTATCCGCCATGCTCGCTTTCCGGTCTCTTCATGTATCTTCTCTCGCCAAAAGTGATGCGAAAACATGCCCCCTGTTCGACGGCCCTGTGTTCCGCATCGACATATTCTAGCCATGCGCCGTTGGCATCGCAAAGCTCCTTCGCGATGTAAAGCCCCAAGCCAGTACCCTGCTCGGCCGTCGTGAAAAAAGGCTCGAACAACCGGGAGCGATGCTCAGGCAAAACGCCAGGCCCGTCGTCCTGCACTTCCAGAATCACACGCCCGCGTTCCATGCTGGTTGCAATTGTCAGGCTGCCTGCCTGATGCTTCCCATAATACAGGGCATTGCGGCACAGATTCCACAACACCTGACGAAAATGCCCGCGATCGAAGGTGACAGAGCCTACCTGCACCACCTTCAACACCACCACGCCCTGTTCGACTCGCTCCGCCTGGGAAAACTCATCGGCGAATCCCGGAAGCAGCGCTGCCAGATCGAAAGTCTCGGGCCTTGCCCGATCCCGCCGGTTGAGCTGCATCACATCCTCCACGATGCGGTTGATCCTCTGCGTGTTCTCCTTGATCAGCTGGAGCAGCCTCTCCTGCCTTGCGTCATGCGTCTCCTCCTGCAAAAGCTCTGTCGCATAGCTGATCGCAGAGAGGGGATTTCTCACTTCATGTGCCAGATTCGCAGTCAGCCTGCCCAGCGCCGCGAGCTTGATCTGCTGCGCCTCTGCCTGCACATGCCGCATGTCTTCCATGAAGATCACGGCTCCCTGGGAGGCCTGACGTTCCACACCCACAAAGCGCAGCCTCGCCTGCAGCCCGCCATCCAGCTGCAGCGTCTCCCGTCCGCTCAAGGCATTGCGCCTCCACTGTTCATACTGCTCATATAGCAGCGGAAAGGCTTCAGACAGCAGGCTGCCGGATATCCCCAGATTGTGCAGCATTTGCAAAGCGCTCGGGTTCATCTGCAATATCCTGTCGTGCTCATCCAGAACCAGCACCCCATCCTGCATGTCGCGCATCACGAGGCGGTTCGCTTCTGCCATGCCGATCAGATCCCTGCCGCGGCGTTGCGCCAGATTCTGATTCTCGAGCGCATAACGGGCGAGCTTGTAGGCAAGGCTCGCCGCTGCAAAATAGGCCATGCACAAAAAGCCGACCTGAATGTATTCGACTGCGGGCGCTCCGTCATGCAGCACCGCATAGGCATGCTCTAACAACGCCGCGATGCTTGCCAGCGCCGCGAAGAAAAGCATGAATCTTCCGCTGCTGATCATGCCTGCCACGGCCAGCGACACCATCAGGAGCAGGCCTACGCTGCTGAGGACTCCTCCGCTGGCATAGGCCATCACGGTGAGTGCGGCGATATCGCTGCTTACCTGCACTGCCAGTTGCCATGAAAATCCTGTCCAGCGCTTCTGCAAAAGCATGAAAGACAGCAGCACGCTCAACGCATAAAGCCATGCCGTGATCTCGAAGAGCCTTCCCTTCGTCTCACCGTAGAGCGTATGGACATCAGAGACCCAGAGCAGGGCCAGGATGACCGTAGCAAGCCCGAAGCGGTAAAGATTGAAATAATTCAGCGAACGCCAAAATTCGGTGGGTGTGCGATCGGCAGCCTGCGCATTCGCCATTGTGTCACCTATGTCCGATAGGCATCGCGGTGGGCAGCACTACAGAAGTAAAGCTCGCCTTCGCGCACGCTTTCGCTCACGGGCAGATGCACGCCGCAATGCGCGCAGCGCACCATGTCCTCAGGCTCGGGGGGTTTCGCGCTTGCATCCTTGCGATAGGACTTGAGCAGCAGATACACCAGCGCGGCAATCGCAAACAAAAAAATCAGACGACTCATGAAGACTCCGATACTGAATGGTCGGGGTGAGAGGATTCGAACCTCCGGCTTCTACGTCCCGAACGTAGCACTCTACCAGGCTGAGCTACACCCCGTTGTCAGTATTGCCTCGTGGCGGCAAAGTGCGCCAATTCTATCAGGCATTGCTTGTACTTTGAACCAGGCCAGCCGGAAATCTCGGCACAGGCAAGCTCTGCTTCGCGCATCGCCTGCTGCCTGGTGTAGTCCAGCGCGCCTGTCTCATGGATGATTTGCAGCACCTCGGAAAACTTGCCGACGTCACCCTGCTCGATCGCTGCGCGCACAACACCCGCCTGTTCAGGAGATCCATGCTGCATCGCGTAAATCAGAGGGAGGGTAGGTTTGCCTTCGCTTAAATCATCCCCAAGATGCTTGCCCGTCTCCTGCTCGTCTGCGGAATAGTCGAGCACATCGTCGACCAGCTGGAATGCGGTTCCGAGGTGCATGCCATAGGCTGCCGCCTGCGCCTCCGTCTTTTCGTCAGCCTTGCCGAGTATCGCACCCAGCCGCATCGCGGCCTCGAAAAGCTTGGCCGTCTTGTAGTGGATCACGCGCATATAGTTTTCAGCATCGACATCCGCGTTGTTGCAGTTCAAAAGCTGAAGCACTTCGCCTTCTGCAATCACATTGGTCGCATCGGCCAGTATCTGCATCACGCGCATCTGCTGCACTTCCACCATCATCTGGAAGGCGCGCGAATACAAAAAGTCACCGACCAGCACGGAAGCCGCATTGCCAAAAAGCGCATTGGCCGTCTCGCGACCACGACGCAGTTCGGACTCATCCACCACGTCGTCGTGCAAGAGGGTCGCGGTGTGGATGAACTCGACCACGGCAGCCAGATCGTGATGCTGAGTTCCTGAATAGGAAAAGGCATGGGAGGACAACACCACGAGCGCGGGGCGCAGGCGCTTTCCGCCGCTGTTGATGATGTACTCCCCGACCTGGTTCACAAGAACCACTTCAGAGCGCAAACGGTCGCGTATGACCTTGTCGACCGCCTTCATGTCATCCGCGAGCAGCTGATTGAAATTTTCTAGAAACATGTCCTTATCCATCGACAGTCAATCTTCTATTGTCGCACAAATGAGCCTTTGCCTGCGCTCGCTTCGATAAAGGTATGATCCGATCAGCACGCCCACCGCGCTCAATGCCAGCACATAATGCGCCGGCGCCAGGGGATCCTTGGGCAATAGCAGGCTAACCAGAACTGGAGTCAGGCCGCCAAACACGGCATAGGCGACGTTGTACGAAAAAGAAAGCCCTGAAAATCTTACCTCGGGCGGGAAAGCGCGCACGGCCACGCTTGGCACCACGCCGATCACACCGACGAAAAATCCGCACAACCCATAAAGTGCATCTATGTTGTCAGGCGTGACAGATCGGTAGAACAGCATCGACGTCGCACCCAGCACTGCCGAGCCCACAACCAGCACGCGCCCGGCGCCGATGCGGTCGGCCAATGCGCCGAAAAAGATGCAGCCCATGCTCAACGTCAGCGTCGCGATGCTGCCTGCCTTGAGCGCAACCACCGCCGGAATGGCGTAAAGCTTCTGCACCAACACCGGGGTCATCAATATCATCACCACGATCGCGGCAGACAGGAGCCAGGTCATCGCCATGGTCAGAATGACGCTGGACCGGTGATCCCTGACAACGGCCTTCAGGGGAAGCTCTGCAGCAAGCCTTTGCATTTCCTGCATCTCCCTGAAAACCGGTGTTTCATGCAGCCATTGCCTGAGCCATACGGAGATCAGGCCAAAGAGTCCACCCAGTATGAAGGGCGCACGCCAGCCGCTTGCGAGCAGCTCTTCAGGCGAGTAATGCTGATTGACAAAGGTCGCAACGAGAGACCCGAGCAATATGCCTCCGGTCAGCCCTGCAGTCAGTATGCCGCAGGCCATGCCGACATGGCGCGCTTCCACATGTTCGGAGACGAACACCCATGCGCCAGGCACCTCCCCTCCTATCGCGGCCCCTTGAAGGATGCGCAGCAGCAGAAGCAGCAGGGGAGCCCAGATGCCGATCGCGGCGTAGGTCGGCAACAGGCCGATCGCAAGCGTAGGCAAGGACATCAGGAGTATGCTCAGCATGAACATCTGCTTCCTTCCCAGCGTGTCGCCGAAGTGGGCCATCACGATCCCGCCCAGCGGACGCGCAAGATATCCCGCCGCAAAGATGCCGAAGGTCTGCAGCTGCCTCAGCCAGTCGGGCATGTCGTGGGGAAAGAAGAGCTTTCCTATCACCGCAGCGAAAAATACGAAGATGACGAAATCGTAGAATTCCAGTGCGCCGCCCAGCGCGGACAGGATCAGTGTTCGATAGTCGTTGCGGCCAAGCGCCATCCTTCCCCCGAATCAGACCTGAGGGTGGGCGCGCTCAGCATTGCTGTGCAGCTTGTTCAGCGCATCGAGATAGGCCTTCGCAGAAGCCACCACGATATCGGTGTCCGCGCCCTGACCGTTCACGATGCGCCCGCCCTTGGCCAGGCGGACCGTGACCTCGCCCTGCGCATCCGTGCCGCTCGTGATGTTGTTCACCGAATAAAGCTGCAACTCGGTGCCGCTATGCACGATCTTCTCGATCGCCTTGAAGGCCGCATCCACAGGTCCGCCACCCTGCATCTCCGCATCGAATTGTTTGTCTCCGATGTTCATCACCACTTTCGCGACAGGCAGGATGCCGGTCTCGCTGTGCGCCATCATCGAGACCAGGCGATAGTGCTCGTTGATGTGCTCCACCGTCTCTTCGCTCGCCAGCGCCTGCAAGTCCTCGTCGAAGATCTCGCTCTTCCTGTCCGCCAGTTCCTTGAAACGCAGGAAGGCCGCATTGAAAGCCTCCTCGTTCGGAAATTCGATATTGAGTTCATTAAAGCGCGAACGCAGCGCATTGCGCCCCGAGAGCTTGCCCAGGGTAAGCTTGTTCGCGTTCCAGCCCACGTCCTCGGCCCTCATGATCTCGTAGGTCTCGCGGTGCTTCAGTATGCCGTCCTGGTGTATGCCGGACTCATGCGCAAACGCATTCGCGCCGACGATCGCCTTGTTGGGCTGAACGGGATAGCCTGTGATGCTGGAAACAAGCTTTGAGGTCGCGACGATCTGCGTGGTGTCGATGCGCGTATCGAGATTGAAAACGTCGCGGCGCGTCTTCACCGCCATCACGACTTCCTCGAGAGATGCATTGCCTGCCCGCTCGCCCAGGCCATTGATCGTGCATTCGATCTGGCGCGCACCGTTCATCACGGCGGAGAGAGAATTGGCCACCGCAAGCCCCAGATCGTTGTGGCAGTGCGTGGACCAGATCACCTTGTCTGAACCCGGCACCCGCTCGATCAGCTGCTTGATGCGCTCGCCCCATGCCGCGGGTATCGAATAGCCCACCGTATCCGGCACGTTCAGGGTCTTGGCGCCCGCCTTGATCACTTCAGTGAAAACGCGCACCAGAAAATCCATCTCGGAACGCACCGCATCCTCGGCGGAAAACTCCACGTCGTCGGTGTATTCGAGCGCCCACTTGACGGCTGCGACTGCGCGCTCCACGACCTGCTCCTCGTCCATGCGCAGCTTGTGCTTCATGTGGATGGGACTCGTCGCGATGAAGGTGTGGATGCGCCCCGATTTTGCATGCCTTATCGCCTCGCCCGCTCGCCTCACATCGTTTTCACTCGCGCGCGCGAGGGAACACACGGTCGAATCCTTGACCGTCTCGGCGACCGCCTTCACCGCATCGAAGTCGCCTGGGCTCGCCGCGGCAAAACCCGCCTCGATCACATCCACGCCCAGTTTCTCAAGCTGACGTGCAATGCGTATCTTCTTCTCCCGGGTCATGGATGCCCCGGGGCTTTGTTCACCGTCTCGCAAGGTCGTGTCAAAGATGATCAATTGGTCTGCCATGAAAAACTCCGTGGGTGCCGCAGCAAGGCTAATAACGCATGCAATAAATCAGGATTTTGCGCGCTGGCGCATGGCCCAGAGCACGAAACCCGACAGCGAATAACAAAGAAACAATCCGAACAACACGATGGGCGGATCGCTCGAGATCAGCACGAAGAACAGCGCGATCAGGAAGATCACCAGAAACGGCACGCTCTTTCTCATGTTGATGGTCTTGAAACTGTAAAAGGGAAGATTGCTCACCATGTTGAGGCCTGCGAATACCGTAAGCACAGCGGCATACCAGCGCAAAGACTCTCCATCGAATCCCGAATCCAGCATCACCCAGACGAAGCCCGCCACCAGCGCCGCAGCCGCCGGGCTTGGCAGGCCCTGAAAATAGCGCTTGTCGACCACATCTATGTTGGTGTTGAATCGCGCAAGGCGCAATGCAGTGGCCACGCAATAGATGAAGGCCGCAAACCAGCCCCATTTGCCCAGACTCTTCAATGCCCATTCGTACACGACCAGCGATGGCGCGACGCCGAATGAAACCATGTCAGACAGGCTGTCATACTCCGCGCCGAATTCGCTCTGCGTATGCGTCATGCGCGCCACGCGGCCATCGAGCCCATCCAGCACCATCGCGATGAAGATCGCGACCGCAGCATGCTCGAATTTTCCGTTCATCCCCTGCACGATCGCATAGAATCCCGCGAACAGCGCGCCGGTCGTGAAAAGGTTGGGCAGCAGATAGATGCCGCGGCGGCGCAGATTCATCGGTTTGTTGTATTCGTCCATGGCACCAGATTAACCGTTTTGTGCCAGCACCGCCAGTATCGTCGTCGTGGCCGCGACCTTGTCGCCTATGCTCACCCGCACATGCGCATCGAGCGGAAGATACACATCCACGCGGGAGCCGAAGCGGATGAAGCCATAGCGCTGGCCGCGCCTCAACTCATCGCCCGGCTTCACGTAACAGAGAATGCGCCTGGCGATCAGGCCAGCAACCTGCACGAAGGTCACGGTCTGGTTGTCGTGCGTCTTCAGAACGATCGCGTTGCGTTCATTTTCCAATGAGGCCTTGTCGAGATCCGCATTGAAAAACTTGCCAGGGAAATACTGGATCTTTTCTATCCTGCCATCCACGGGGCTGCGGTTGGAATGCACGTTGAACACGTTCATGAACACGCTGACGAGAATCGCATCGCGCTCGCCGTACGGGTCCTGAGAACGCTCCACCTTGATCACGCGACCGTCTGCAGGGGAAAGCACGACGCCCTCGTCTACCGGAATCTCACGCGCCGGATCGCGGAAGAATTGCAGCACGAAGAGCGCGATCAGCCAGACCAGAAACGCAATGATGCCGCCGACGAAATGGGAGGCCAGCAACGCAAGAATGACGATGGCGGCCAGATAAGGCCAGCCCTCTCGGGCAATGATGGGGTGAGGATAGTTATTCATAGGATAGTGGATCGAGGGTTGAGGAGCGAGGTGTTGCTCAATCCTCGTTCCTCGGTCCTATTAGTTCTTGGACTGATCGACCAGCTTGTTCTTGCCGATCCAGGGCATCATCGCGCGCAGCTGGGATCCCACCACTTCGATCGGATGAGCCGCATTCAGGCGGCGGCGCGCCGTCATCTCGGGATAGTTGGTGCGCCCTTCGAGGATGAACTGCTTGGCATAGTTGCCGTTCTGTATGTTGGCCAGGCATTCCTTCATCGCGGCTCTGGCCTGATCGGCGATCACGCGCTGACCTGTGACATATTCGCCGTATTCTGCGTTGTTGGAAATCGAGTAGTTCATGTTTGCGATTCCGCCTTCGTACATCAGGTCGACGATCAGCTTCAACTCGTGCAGGCATTCGAAATAGGCCATCTCGGGTGCATAGCCCGCCTCGGTCAGCGTCTCGAAACCCGCCTTGACGAGTTCAACCGCACCGCCGCAAAGCACTGCCTGCTCGCCGAAGAGGTCGGTCTCGGTTTCTTCGCGGAAACTCGTTTCGATCACACCGCCCTTGGTGCCGCCATTGGCTGCAGCATAGGACAGCGCGATGTCGCGCGCCTTGCCGGACTTGTCCTGATAGATTGCGATCAGGCTGGGCACGCCGCCGCCTTTAAGATATTCCGAACGCACCGTGTGTCCGGGACCCTTGGGAGCAATCATGATCACATCGAGATCCTTGCGCGGCACGACCTGGTTGTAATGCACGTTGAAACCGTGCGCGAAAGCGAGCGCGGCGCCCGATTTCATGTTGGGCTCGATGTCGCGATGGTAAACCTCGGGGATGTTTTCATCAGGCAAGAGTATCATCACCACATCCGCAGCCTTCACGGCCTCCGCCACTTCCGCAACCTTAAGACCCGCGCCTTCCGCCTTCGCCCATGATGCGCCACCACGGCGCAAGCCCACGGTCACGTTCACACCGGAATCGCGCAGATTCTGCGCATGCGCATGGCCCTGAGAGCCGTAACCCACGATGGTCACCTGCTTGCCCTTGATCAGGGAGAGGTCTGCGTCTTTGTCGTAATAAACTTTCATGTTGCCCTTTCAGATAAAAAATAAAAATCAGCGGATAGCTGGTAGCGCAGATCCACTATCTGCTACTGGCTACCGGCTCATAACTACAGGCTTAAAATCCTGTTGCCGCGGCCTATACCCGATGCGCCGGTTCGCACCGTCTCCAAAATCAAGTCTCGCCCGATGGCATTCAGAAAACTGTCGAGCTTTGTGCCAGAGCCTGTCAGCTCTATGGTGTAGGTATGGTCGGACACATCCAGGATGCGGCCGCGGAATATGTCCGTCATGCGCTTCAACTCCTCGCGTGCATTTCCTTCCGCGCGCGTCTTGACCAGCATCAGCTCGCGCTCGATGTGCTCACCTTCGCTCAAGTCCATCACCGACACCACGTCGATCAGCTTGTTCAGCTGCTTGGTGATCTGTTCTATCACCGCATCCGAGCCGCTGGTGACGATGGTCATGCGCGACAGGGTTGCCTCTTCTGTCGGCGCAACCGTCAGGGATTCGATATTATAACCTCTGGCGGAGAAAAGCCCCGCAACGCGAGAAAGCGCGCCCGCCTCGTTTTCCATCAGCAAAGAAATGATATGGCGCATCACAGATCCTCCGACAATACGACTTCAGACAACCCCTTGCCTCCCGGCACCATGGGGTAGACGTTCTCGGCGGGATCGGTGCGGAAGTCCATGAACACCAGATCGTTCTTGCGCGCGAAGGCTTCCCTGATCGCAGGCTCTACATCGGAAGGCTTTTCGATGAGCATGCCGACATGCCCGTAGGCTTCGGCAAGTTTCACGAAGTCCGGCAGCGCATCCATGTAGGACTCCGAAAAGCGGTTGCCGTGGAAGAACTGCTGCCACTGGCGCACCATGCCGAGATACCGGTTGTTGAGCGAGAGCACCTTGACCGGCAGGTGGTATTGACGGCAGGTGGAAAGCTCCTGGATATTCATCTGTATGCTGCCCTCTCCCGTCACGCAGGCGACCGTCGCATCCGGATGCATGAACTGCACGCCCATCGCGGCTGGCAATCCGAAACCCATGGTGCCCAGGCCGCCCGAATTGATCCAGCGGCGTGGCTGGTTGAACTTGTAGTATTGCGCCGCCCACATCTGGTGCTGGCCGACGTCCGACGTGACATAGGCTTCGCCGCCCGTGACCTTGTACAGCGTCTCGATCACGAATTGCGGCTTGATGATCTCGTCCGAATTCTTGTAGCGCAATCCGCCGCCGAATTCGCGCCATTCCTCGATCTGCTTCCACCAGTCGGAAATATCGCCCGTTTTCTTGGCGCTTGAGCGCAGCACCTCCAGCAACTGGCCGAGCACAAGCTTAAGATCGCCCACGATGGGCACGTCCACCTTGACGCGCTTGGCGATAGACGAAGGGTCGATGTCGATATGGATGATCTTGCGCGGCACCTGGGCGAAATGCTCGACATTGCCGACCACGCGGTCGTCGAAGCGCGCGCCTATCGCGATCAAGACATCGCAATGCTGCATCGCCATGTTCGCCTCATAGGTGCCGTGCATGCCGGGCATGCCGACGAACTGCCTGTCGGTCGAAGGATAGCCGCCCAGTCCCATCAGCGTGTTGGTGCAGGGGAAGCCAGTCAATCTCACAAGGTCGGTGAGTTGCGCTGCAGAGTCGGACAGCACCACGCCGCCGCCTGCATAGACCATCGGGCGGCGAGCGCCCAGCAGCAATTCTGCCGCCCTCTTGACCTGCTCGATGTCGCCTGGCCCTTGAGGATGGTAGGCGCGTATCGAGATGCTTTCAGGATAGGAAAACTCGCATTTCTGATTGGATATGTCCTTGGGGATATCCACCAGAACCGGGCCGGGCCGCCCGGACTTTGCAAGATAGAAGGCTTTCTTGATGGTAGTCGCAATATCCTTCACGTCCTTGACCAGGAAATTGTGCTTGACGCATGGGCGCGTGATGCCGACCGAATCAACCTCCTGGAAGGCATCCTCGCCTATCGCATAAGTCGGCACCTGACCGCTGATCACGACCATCGGGATGGAGTCCATGTATGCCGTCGCAATGCCGGTCACCGCATTGGTGATTCCGGGACCGGAAGTCACGAGGACCGCGCCGACCTTGTCGGAACAACGCGCATAGCCATCGGCCGCATGCACAGCCGCCTGCTCGTGGCGCACCAGGATATGCTTTACCTTTTCCTGCTGGAAAAGGGCATCGTAAATATGCAGAACCGCGCCGCCAGGATAGCCGAACACGAATTCGACCCCTTCTTCCTGCAAACAACGGATGGTTATTTCCGCGCCGCTCAACTCCATGATCAATACCTTCATATTCTAAAAGAGCACAGTAAGATAAAGGCTGACGGCTGTTTGGTCAACCCGCATGCCGTGCATACCCGCATGATTCATGGCAGAATTTGTTGCAATTTGCTAGAATTTTCCAAGCAAAGGAGAAAAAACTGGCAACCCAGGCCGAACTGAACGATTTTCTTGACGGCATAGAACGCCGCGCCTACAAGCATGCGATGTTTGCGATGCATGACAGCCATGCGGCCCTCGATGTGGTTCAGGATGCGATGATCAAGCTTGCAGAAAAGTATGGCGACAAGCCCCCGGAAGAACTGCCGCTCCTGTTCCACCGCATCCTGCAGAACACCATACGCGATCACTGCCGGCGCCAGAAGGTCAGGAGCAACTGGTTCACGCTGTTCTCCACCTTTACCGGTAAGCGTGAGGAAGAGGAATTCGATCCGCTTGATACGCTCGAAGATGTGGACAATCAAAGCGCGCCCATGCCGCCTGAAAAAGCCCTTGAACAAAGCCAGATCATCTCAAAAATAGAAGAGGCGCTGGGAAATCTGCCTGCGCGTCAACGCGAAGCCTTTCTGCTGCGTTACTGGGATGGATTGGACACGGCAGAAACGGCAAAGGTCATGGGCTGCACGGAAGGCAGCGTTAAAACCCACTGTTCGCGGGCGAACCATGCATTGTCAGCAGTGCTTGCCGCAATAGGAGTGAATCTATCATGAGAAATCGACCAGAGAACCGCATCGACCACAGAAAATTCGCCGCCTTGCTCACGCAAAGCGCACAGCAGCTGGACGAAGACATCGTATCAGCGCTGAATGACAGGCGCTCACTCGCACTGCAGAAGCAACGCGCCAGCGAACCCGCTTTCTCCCTCATCGGAATCGGCCACAAGGCCCACGACCTGCTTCCCCATCGCCCTCGCCAATGGCTAGCGGCCGCCATCGTGCTGGTCGCGATTGTCATGGGCGCTGCCGTTTTCTGGAACAACATCCAGGAGCGCCAGAATCCGGATCTGGCCATCCTGACGGGCGACATGCCGATAGATGCATACGTCGACAACTAGCGCATGAGAACGCTACTTCTTGCCGTTTTCTGCTTTTTCGCACCTCTGGCAGGCGCCGAATCCTGGAACCAGCTTCCGCCTGCCGAGCAGGCCGCATTGGCGCCCATACAGACGCAGTGGAACACCCTGCCTGAAAAGGCCCAGCACAACTTCCGCCGCCTCGCCCAGCAGTACCCCAAGCTCACGCCGGATCAGAAGACGCGATTCTCAAACCGGCTCGCCACATGGGCCAGCCTGACGCCTGAACAGCGCCAGGCGGCGCGCGAAAAATATCGCGCCTTCAGCCACATACCCAAGGAAGAGCGCGAAAAGATCAAACAGCAGGCAAGGCAAAAACAGGCCACAAGATTGCAGCAGCCTGCCAGCGCCGTACCTCCGGTCAATGCAAGGCCCTGAAAGGGCTTTCTTCCCTGATCTTCGCCATCAGGCTCACTTCGGGCCGCACCCTGTCGGTATGGCGCCGTGACCGATTGTAAAGTTCGATCAGGATGCGGTTGTAATTCTGTTCCGCGAGATCGCGCGATGCAAAGAGCTTTTCACGCTGCACCCTCGCATCAGGAAACCATATGCCTTCGCATGTATACGCCTTCAGATTGGTGATGCCGCTGTCCAACTCCCTGGTGTCCACATAAACCGGTCCGTCGAATGTATAGAGCTCAACAAGATTGGGCATAACACCTCCTCGCATCTCGAAACGTTTTTGAGACCACTGAACGAAGATAAAGTTGCATCGATTTCGACGCTTTCACAGGCTAAAATGTGAATTCTAACCTTCTATTGTGACAATAAAAATTCCACCCTCATTGCAATATTTTTCGGTGTTGCGTAGTATTCGCGGCGGGCAGATTAAGACTTGCCGCTTTTGAAATTCCATTTATGCATCATGCAAGATAATCCAAATAGCGCGTTACAGAGGGAAGTCGCCCAATTGATGGTCGAATGCCTGAATCTCGAAATCACCGCAGATCAGATCTCTCCCGACACCCCGCTTTATGGCGACGGCCTGGGACTCGATTCGATCGACATACTCGAAATCTCGCTGACCATCTCCAAGCGTTATGGACTGCAGCTGCGCAGCGACGGCGCGGACAACCAGCAGATTTTCGGCTCGCTGCGCAGCCTTTGCACCTATATCGCAGCGCACAGGACGCCTTGAAGACCATGCGACCGGCGGGCATTGCAATCGCAATAGCCGGCTATGCGCTGCTTGCGCATTACACCAATACCATCGCAAAGAACGGCAACCTGGGCACGCTGGCGGCACTCGCACCGCTAGCATTTTTCGCATTTCTCATGGCCTGGAATTCGCCCAGGCGTTTCATGATGCTTTCAGCGCTGGCACTCGCTGGCCTCTTCGCATGGAGCCAATGGCATGAACTCGCCTCACATTTCGGCTTGATAAACTGGCTGCAGGACATGGGCATGCAGCTTGCCCTGTTTTTCGCCTTCGGCCGCACCCTGACAGGCGGGCAAAAGCCGCTCTGCGTGCGTTTCGCCGAAGCGGCGCATGCGCCGCTTTCAAAGCAGCATGAGACTTACGCCCGCAACGTGACCCTCGCGTGGACGCTGTTCTTTGGTTTCATGGCCCTTGCTTCCACCCTTCTTTTCTTTTTCGCACCGATTGGCGTCTGGTCCATATTCGCGAATTTCCTGACGCTTCCCCTGATCGCGCTGATGTTCATCGTGGAGCACCGGGTCCGCAAAAGCGTATTGCCCGATTCAAAGGATGCGCGCATCCTGGATGAGCTGAGGTCGTTCAGAAGAGTAGCGCCATGAGCCCGCTGATATCCCATCCTCATGCCATAAGCATCGTCGCCTTTAGCGCCGACGGTCCTGTCACAAGACAGCAATTCCTTTCTGATGCGTACCAGCTCGCGGAAAAGCTGCCAGAAGGCCTGCATCTGCTCAATCTTTGCAGCGATCGCTACCATTTCAGCGTTGGGCTGGCTGCCGCCATATTGAGCAGCAAGGTCAGCCTGCTTCCGCCGACTCAGACGCTGGAAGTCATACGCCAGATCAGGCAATTTGCGCCAGACGTGTTCTGCCTGACGGATAACAAGCAATCCCCGGAAGGCCTTCTGAGGTTCGATTACCCTGCCATGCTGAAAGCTCCGATTGACGAGATCGCGGTGCCAGAAATCGATGAGAAGCAGCAGATCGCCATCGTATTCACCTCGGGCTCAACCGGCATCCCCCAGCCTCACCCTAAATCCTGGGGAGGATTGGTGGACAGCGTCCGCGCCGAAGCCCGGCGACTGGAAGCCTCTGAAAGTTCGGTGCTGATTGCGACCGTGCCGCCGCAGCACATGTATGGTTTCGAATCGACCGTGCTGATGGCCTGGTGCAACAGCCTTGCATTGAGCCATGCTCAACCCTTCTTTCCTGCGGACATCTGCGATGCGCTTGCAAGCGTGCCCGCGCCAAGAGTGCTGATCTCGTCTCCCCTGCACCTTCGCACCCTGCTGAATTCAGGACTCGAAGTGCCTGAGCTTCAGCATGTGATGTCCGCGACAGCCCCGCTTGCCGAAGAAATCGCCCGAGAAATCGAGACAAACTGGAATTGCCCGTTGACGGAAATCTACGGCTCTACCGAAACCGGACAGATCGCAAGCCGCAGGCCGACAAGGAGTCCAGCATGGCAACTTTTTCCAGGCATCGAGTGGATCGTTGAAAACAGCGGCGTTCAGGCATCCGGCCTGCACATCGATCCGCCTGTGCTGATGAACGACGCGATAGAACCGGTTTCAGAAGATCTTTTTTTGCTGCATGGCCGCATGGCAGACATGATCAACATCGCAGGCAAGCGGCATTCCCTATCCGGGCTCAACCATCTGCTGAATTCTCTGACAGGCGTCCTTGACGGCGCTTTCTACATGCCGGATGAGACGAGCGATGTCACGAGGCTTGCTGCAGCCGTCGTCGCGCCTGACATGGATGCAGAAACGCTGCTTGCCGCGCTCAGGAAGCATCTTGATCCGGTTTTCTTGCCGCGCCCCTTGCTGTTTGTCGATGCGCTGCCGCGCAACAGCACGGGCAAGCTGCCGCATTCCGCGCTGAAGGCGCTGTTTCAGGAACATCACACCTGGACAGTACCGACGAATCATCCCGCTTTTCCAGGGCACTTCCCTGAGCATCCGATACTTCCCGGCGTCGTGCTGCTGGATGAAGCACTGCAGCGCATCTCCGACAAGCACGGCATCCCGCCCGATCGCTTTGAAATAAGTTCGGTCAAGTTCACAAGCCCCGCGAGACCCGGAGACCGTCTGCTGTTCCAGCATAAAACGCAGCCCAATGGCACGATGCGCTTCGACATCACCTCCGGACCAAGAAAAATAGCCAGCGGCAGCATCTCGGAAAAATCATGACCGCTCATCCAACCGCAGACAGATCGAACTGGGCCGCGACACCCGAACGCGGCAGCCTTTCCCTACTGCGCTTCATGACCTGGTGCTCGCTCAAATTCGGCAGACAAGCAACCCGCCTGTTACTTCATCCGATCACCATCTACTTTCTGCTTTCCTCGCCCAAGGGCCGCCGCGCATCCCGCTCTTATCTCGAGCATGCGCTAAGGCGTCCAGTCAGATGGCCCGACCTTTACCGGCACTTCCTATCATTCGCCTCCACCATCCACGACCGCACTTATCTCATCAATTGCCGCTTCGACCAGTTCGAATTCGAAATCCACGGCGAGCATCTGCTCGAGCAAGGTAATGGGTTGTTCCTGATGGGCGCGCATCTGGGCAGCTTCGAGGCGATCAGCGCGGTAGGAAAGAAAAACGCAGGGCTCTGCGTCGCGATGCTGATGCATGAAGCCAATGCCCAGAAGATCAATGCGGCGCTATTGGCGATCAATCCGCAATCCGACCAGGAGATAATAGGCCTTGGCAATCTCGATGCGATGCTCAAGGTAGAGGCAAGGCTCAAGGATGGCTATGCGGTGGGCGTGCTGGCAGACCGCACTCCCGGAAACGAAGCAAGGCATCCGGTCGAGATCCTGAACCGGACGGCACAAATCCCCGTCGGCCCTTTCCGCATGGCGGCACTCCTCAAACGTCCCGCAATCTTCATGACCGGCCTATATCTTGGTGGCAACCGCTATGCGATTCATTTCGATCGCCTCGCGGATTTTTCTGCTCTTAAACCAGGCGAGAGGGATCAGGCCATCAAGGCCGCCATCATGCGTTATGCCGAACTGCTCGATCACTATTGCAAAAGCGCGCCATACAACTGGTTCAATTTCTTCGACTTCTGGCAAGATTCGACAGAATGATGAAGACTTCATTCCTATTGATTGTTCTGGCGCTCGCGCCGGCTTTCACCTTTGCATCGGAATGGAATCTCGATTTGCTCATGCATGATCTTGCGGCTGTGCGAAGCGACCATGCAAGCTTCGTCGAAATCAAGTCCATCGCGATGCTCGACAAACCCGTGAAATCTTCCGGCGAGCTTTATTATGCCGCACCCAGCCATCTTGAAAAGCGCACGCTGAAACCCAGGCCTGAATCGCTGACAGTCGATGGGGATAACCTCATCATAGCGCGCAACGGGCAAATACATCGCCTTCAGCTTCAGAAGTATCCGGAAATCGCAGCCTTCATCGACAGCATACGCGGCACGCTTTCCGGAGACAGGACGGCGCTCGAGAAAAACTACAAGACCAGCCTCGAGGGCACGCCTGAACGCTGGACGCTGCTTCTTCTGCCCACAGACCCGAGGATGCAAAAGGTGGCCAAGGAAATCCGCATCAAAGGGGAAAGAAATGCGCTCAACAGCATTGAAATCATCCAGGCCGATGGCGACAGCTCGGTCATGACCATCGAAAGGCTGACCAGGCCGTGAAAACCCATAAGGGAATTCTCCTTTGGCTGGCATTCATCACAGCCTGTATTTTCACGATCGTTCACAGCCGGTTCACCGCCGATCTTTCCGCATTCCTGCCGCGCAATCCGACCCCCGCTCAACAGATCCTGCTCGAACAGATCGAGGACGGACTCGCTTCCCGCTTAATCCTTGTCGGCATAGAAGGAGGAGACCCAGAAAGGCGCGCCTCACTTTCCATGGAGATCGCCAAAAAGCTGCGCGCCGATCCGCGATTTGCAAGCCTCAGCAATGGCGAAGACGTCTATGGCGAACGCGACAAGGCTTATCTCTTCGAGCACCGCTATCTTCTGAGCCCTTCCGTTACGCCTTCGCGCTTTGAGGTCGCAGGCTTGCAAGAGGCATTGAGCGAAAGCATAGACCTCATCGCCTCCCCTGCAGGGCTGCTCTTCAAGTCGCTGCTGCCCCGCGATCCGACAGGCGAGATGGCCAGACTACTCGAACAGATGGAAAGCGCTCCCATGATGCAGGATGGCGCATGGGCATCCAAAGATGGCAAGAGAGCGCTGATGATGGTGGAAACGCGCGCGTCGGGTTCGGATACCGATGCGCAGCAGCGCGCAATCGAGGAAATACGCAAGGCCTTCGATCAGTCGCATGCGCCTGGCATGAGGCTATTGATGGCAGGCCCAGGGGTTTTTTCGGTCAACTCGCGCGAAACGATAAAAGGCGAAGTGAGCATGCTCTCCGCCATCAGCATATCGCTCATCGCAATTCTGCTGCTTCTGGTGTACCGTTCATTCGTCGCGCTGATTTTGAGTTTCCTTCCGATCATCAGCGGCGCGCTTGCCGGCATCGCGGCGGTCAGCCTTGCTTTTGGCACGGTGCACGGCATCACGCTGGGCTTTGGCACGGCGCTGATAGGCGAAGCCGTGGATTACTCGATATACCTCTTCGTGCAATCCGGGCGCGACAAGGATGAATGGATAAGACGCTTCTGGCCGACCGTCCGCCTTGGCGTGCTGACCTCGATTGCCGGTTTTGCGACCCTGATGTTCTCCGGATTTCCGGGTCTTGCGCAACTTGGCCTCTATGCGATCTCGGGTCTCGTCACCGCAGCCCTGACAACCCGTTTCGTATTGCCTCATCTGATTCCCGCGGGCTTTAACATCCGCGATGTCTCCGCCATCGGCGATGCGCTCTCGCGGAAGGTGGCGCTCGCAAAAAGAGCGAGATGGCAAGCCATCGCATTGCTCCTTGCTGCCTGCATCGTGCTTTTCATGCACCGAAACGATTTGTGGAACGAGAAGATATCGTCGCTAAGCCCGGTATCACAGGCAGATGTTGCGCTGGATGCGGAGCTTCGCTCCGACATGGGCGCGCCTGACGTGCGCTACATGGTGGTCGTCTCGGGCAAGGATCAGGAATCCGTTCTGCAGACCTCGGAAAATGCATCAAGCATACTGCAAAATCAGGTCGAACTCGGTGCGCTTGGCGGCTTTGAAAGCCCGAGCCGCTATCTGCCCAGCCTAAGAACGCAGCGCGTGCGCCAAATGAGCCTGCCGGACCCAGCAACCCTGGCATCCCGTCTTTCACAGGCAGTAGCAGGTCTGCCTTTGAAAGCAGAACGCCTCTCACCCTTTCTGGCCGATGTCGAAACCGCAAGGCATCAGGCTCTTCTGCAGAGATCCGACCTTGAACGCACTTCGATGTCGATGGCAATCGACGCCCTGCTCATCCGGCATGCCGGACGCACAAGCGCATTGCTTCCGCTCAAGGCCCGCGACGGAAAGGACATCCATGCCCAAGCCATACGCAGTGCGCTTGCCGGACTGGATGGCGTGCTCCTGATCGACATGAAGGCGGAATCGGATCACCTTTATTCTGGCTATCTGCATGAAGCCATCCTGCTTTCGCTGACTGGCACGGCGCTGATCGTCCTGCTCTTGCTGATATCCCTGCGCTCCTGGCTTCGCGTGATCTACATCGTGCTTCCTCTTGCGGCATCGGTGATCACGGTGACCGCAGCCCTTGCGCTATTCCACCAGCAGCTGATCATCATGCACTTGGTCGGCCTGCTTCTGGTGGTCGCAGTGGGCTCCAACTATGCGCTGTTCTTCGATCGCGGGGAATCCGGAATTTCCGAATGCTCTCCAAAGACGCTGGTCTCGATGCTGTTCGCCAACCTGACCGCGGTCGCGGGGTTTGGATTGCTTGCATTTTCAAGAGTCTCGATACTGCAGGCGATAGGCGTGACCGTTGCCCCAGGCGTCATCCTCGCGCTCGTCTATTCGGCCATTTTCGCCAAGGAAAACCATGGCTGACGCGCGCTGGAAACCCACGCTGTTGATACGCGCAAGCCTCATTCTGCACGCGCTCATCGCGCTGCTCATGATCCTCCAGCCCTCTCATTGGCGCATCGCGCTCTCGATCTTTGTGGCGGATCATGTTCTGCTCACCTTGGCAGGCCTTTTGCCCCGCTCCAACTGGCTGGGTCCCAACCTGACCAGGCTTCCCGCCGGGCGAGATGAGATCGCGCTCACCATAGACGATGGCCCGGACCCTGCCGTGACGCCAAAGGTGCTCGACATCCTTGACCGTTATGCCGTCAAGGCAACCTTCTTCTGCATAGGAGAAAAGGCGGCCCGCCATCCCGACCTTTGCCGCGAGATCGTCGCCCGCGGTCATGATGTGGAGAATCACAGTCAGCGCCACCTCCATTGGTTTTCGCTGCTTGGATATCGTGGAATCTTCAAGGAACTGCGAGAAGCACAGACCATGCTCACAAAAATCACGGGCAATGCCCCCCTGTTCTTCCGCGCCCCGGCAGGCCTGCGCAACCCGTTCCTCGATCCGGCGCTATTCAAGCTCGATCTGCGCCTTGCAAGCTGGTCGATACGCGCTTATGACACCAGAATCGGCGATGCCGAGGAGGTTTCACGAAAACTGCTTGGAGGGCTCAAAAAGGGCGCGATCCTGCTGATGCACGACGGCAATTCTGCGCGCACCCAGGATGGCAATCCCGTGATACTCGAGGTCCTCCCCATCATTCTTTCCGAGGCTAAAAATTCGGGCCTGAATTTTGTCACCCTGAGGGATACGCTCTCATGACTTCGGCGAGCATCAACTGGAAAGGACGCATCGCATCGGCGATCATGAAGCATGCCTTGTTCAAGGCTTTCGGCACCACGCTTTTCATCGCGCTTTTCTTCTCCGCCTATTTCTATCTTTTGAGAAACCCTAGCCATGAACCGATCATCATGCCGGTTCTCTGGCTGGATCGCGCAATCGGATTCTCCCCCTGGTCGCTGCCCGTTTATGTCTCGCTCTGGATTTACGTGTCTTTGCCGCCGGCGCTCTTCGAGACGAGGCGGGAACTCTATTTCTATGGCGCAAGCATCGCCGCAACCTGCATCTTCTCATTGCTCATCTTCTACTTCTGGCCGACAGCCGTGCCTCCATCCCACATAGACTGGTCTAAATATCCCGATGTCGACTTCCTGAAAAACATCGACGCATCCGGCAATGCATGCCCCTCCCTGCATGTCGTCACCGCAGTATTTTCAGGCATCTGGCTGCATCGATTGCTGAGCCGCTTTGGCGCGCCCCTTTGGTTAACCATCCTGAACTGGGCGTGGTGCATTGCGATCATCTATTCCACGCTGGCCACGCGACAGCATGTCGCTGTCGATGTGATGGCCGGCCTCGCGCTGGGCATTCTTTCAGCCAGGCTTTCGTTCAAGGGATTGCCTGAAAAATGGTGGCATCGCCCTTTCGAGAATATAATGTCGCCTGATTGATTAACCCTTCGACGATTTCGTTTTGAATCCGCTTTGGCTGACCCATTACACCGCAACCAGCAGCATAGGGCGCGGGCTCGACCAGACGCTTTCCGCGCTGCAAGGCTTGCGTTCAGGTCTGAACCCCTGCCGGTTCGACACCGTCGATCTTGAGACCTTCATAGGCGAGGTGGCGGGCCTTGATGAGGTGAGGCTTCCGTCCCACCTTTCCGAATACGATTGCCGAAACAACCGTCTGGCATGGTTGGGTCTCTTGCAGGACGGTTTTGAGCAAGCGGTCCGCGACGCCATCAAAAAATACGGCAGGCACCGCATAGGCGTATTCATCGGCACCAGCACTTCCGGCATTCTGCAGACCGAACTCGCCTACCGCAGGCGGGATTCTGAAACAGGGGCACTGCCCGACGATTTCATCTATCGCACGACCCACAACACCTATTCCGTCGCGGATTTCGTGCGCAGGCACTTCGAATTTTCCGGTCCCTCCGCTGCCATATCCTCCGCATGCTCCTCTAGCGCCAAGGTCTTTGGCTCTGCTCGGCGCATGATGGAGGCAGGCCTGATCGATGCGGCTGTGGTCGGAGGGGTGGATTCGCTGTGCCTGACCACCCTTTATGGCTTCAATTCGCTCGAGCTCTTATCCAAAGAACCTTGCCGGCCTTATGATGCAAGACGCAACGGCTTGTCCATCGGCGAAGCTGCCGCATTCGCGCTGCTCGAAAAATCCCCGCAGGATGAAGATGACATCATGCTTCTTGGCATAGGTGAATCGAGCGATGCCTATCACATGTCTTCCCCGCATCCGGAAGGGTTGGGTGCGAAGATCGCGATGCAGGATGCATTGCGTATGGCAAACTTGCAACCATCTGACATCGACTACATCAATCTGCATGGGACCGCGACGCCGAGCAACGATGCGGCAGAAGGCATCGCCGTTCAAGCCCTCTTCGGAAAGGATACGCCCTGCAGCTCGACCAAGGGCGCGACCGGCCACACGCTGGGCGCCGCAGGCGGCATGGAGGCGGCGATCTCCGCACTCGCCTTGAAACACAGCCTCATGCCAGCAGGACTCAACACGAAGCAGATCGATCCCGCCCTGCAGCTCGACTATCTGCTTGAGAACCGCGAAAGAAAAATTCATCGCGTGCTCAGCAACTCTTTCGGCTTTGGCGGCACCAACTGCAGCCTGATCTTCGGAAGGTCCGCATGAAACTTGTTGCATACATCGAAGGCATCGGATTGCTGGGACCCGGCCTTGCCGGCTGGCATGCGAGCGAGGCGATACTCTGCGCTTCATCTCCTTACCAGGCGCAAAAGACCGTCTTACCTTCACCCTCATCGCTGCCTCCCGCAGAGCGCAGGCGCAGCGGCGCATTGGTCAAGCTAGCGCTCGCAGTAGGGCTCGAGGCGATAGAAACGGCAAGGCTCAACCCCGCCGATCTGCCCTCGGTGTTTTCTTCATCAGGCGCAGACGGGGAAAACTGCCACGCGATCTGCGAGATGCTCGCAACGAGTGACCGCCAGATTTCGCCCACGCGCTTTCACAACTCGGTGCACAACACGGCGGCCGGATACTGGGGCATCGCAACCGGCTCGATGAAAAATTCGTCTGTGCTCTGCGCCTTCGACGCGAGCCTCTGCGCAGGGCTGCTCGAAGCGGTCACCCAGGTGGTCGTGGACAACACGCGCACCGTGATGCTTGCATGCGACACGCAATACCCGGAACCTCTCTTCAGGTCGCGCCCCATTCCCGACGCATTCGGCATAGCGCTGGTGTTATCTCCTGAAAGAAGCGCGCAGGCGATTGCAGAAATCTCCATTGAGCTTACAGAAGACAAGGCAGACAGCATGGATGGCCAGCTCGAGGCGCTGCGCGTAGCCATTCCTGCCGCGAGGGGATTGCCGATGCTGCAGGCGATCGCGATGCGCCAAAATGGCCGCGTGGTGTTGGACTATCTCGACGCGACGCGGCTATCTATTGATATCTCGTTCCCATGATTCCATGCCAGATTGACCACGACTGGATCGCCGCGCATATCCCGCACCAGGGAAGCATGTGCCTGCTGGACCGGGTCGAATCCTGGGACTCGGAAAGAATTGTGTGCCTTGCGAGCAGCCACCGCAGCCCTGACAACCCATTGCGCGCCCATGGCAAGTTGGCTAGCGTTTGCGGGGTCGAATATGCGGCGCAGGCGATGGCGGTGCATGGCGCGCTGCTCGCATCGGGCAAGCCTTCTGGTGCAGGTTATCTTGTGAGCGTGCGCGATACGAGGCTGCTTGTAGCAAGGCTTGACGACATCTCGGCCGATCTGACCTTGAAAGCCAGCTGCATCACGATCAGCGGCAGCAACCTGCTCTACCAGTTCGAAATCCTGGCCAATGACCGCCTGTTGCTGAATGGACGCGCCACGGTGATGCTGAACGCCTTCATGGAGAAGAGCTCGATCTGATCTTTCGCACAATGAGCAGAGGCAGACGCAGCAGAAAACCCACGAACAGCCTCGCATGCATCCAGGACAGGAGCAGGTTGTCGCGCAGATAGCGAAAATGCGAAACGCCGCCCTCTTCCTTCTTGAAGTAGCGCACAGGCGCCTGCAGGTTGACGGGCTTGACCCCGCGCCAGCAAAGGCGCACAGCCGCCTCGGGATCGAAGTCGAAATGGCGCATCCAGGGCTGTCTCTCCATCACCTGCCTCAGCGGCTCTATCGGATAGACGCGAAAGCCGAACAGCGAATCGCCTATGCCAGACCAGAGCGTTTCGAGATTCGCCCACCAGTTGGACACGCGGCGCCCTTTGACCCTCAAAGAGGGAGCGTGCTCATCGAAAACCGGCATCCCCAGTATCATCGCATCCGGCTTCTCCATCGAGACAGACATGAATTCGGCGATGCGATCGGCCGGATGCTGGCCGTCCGAATCCATCGTCAGGACATGGCTGTATCCCATCCTTGATGCAAGCTCGAGGCCATGCAGAACCGCCGCCCCCTTGCCCTTGTTTCCAGGCAACACGATCACGCGCAGCCCCTCGTCTTCTCTACCCATCTGGACAAGCCCTTCCGCAGTGCCATCGTTGCTGCCATCCACGACCACCCAAATCGGCGACCAATGCGCGCGCGCGGCTCTCACCGTCTCATAGACTATCTCCCCCGGGTTATAGCTAGGGATCAGGACAAGATGCGTGTTCGAGGTCCTCAACATGGCTTTTCAGGCTCACAGATTTCTGCGCCATTCACCAGCTCCCGGGAAAAATAATCCTCGAGCTCGCTCATGAACTGCCGGATATTCTCGGGAGGATCGAAGCGGCGCCCGAGGCTCACTCGATAATGAATCGGCATTTCAGGTTTGCGAAACAAGGGCCAGCCCTTGGTAAGAAACGGGCTATCTGTCTCTATCAGCACCGTCTGAACGGGCACTCTTGCATGGTGCGCGATCAGACCTATGCTGCCCTTGAGCGGATTGACCGGGAAAGAAGTGGTGCGGGTCCCTTCGGGAAACAGCAACAAGTGGCTGCCCGATTTGAAGTCCGCAGTTGCCTTCTTCACCATGGCATGACCGGAGTCGTTGCAGATGTAGCGGGCAAGCCTTGCCGAAGCGCCGAGAAAGATGTTGTTCATCAAATCGGTCTTCAACACGCAGGCCACGTTGGGCAATCGCGAAATCACCATCACCGCATCCAGCAGGCAGGGATGGTTGGGCGCGATGATCAGGGACTTCTCGCTGCGCAGCGCATCCAGTTCGGAAAGATCGAAGCTGCAGCGGCGCGAGATGCCTAAGCTTGAGAGATATATCCTGAATCCCGTCATGATCGCATAGCGCCCCAGCGCTGTTGCCCAGCGCTCTGGCAGCAGATAAGTGCCAAGCAGCGCGACAGGCGCCCAGGCAAGGCATAGCACGCCAAGCCAGATCAGGCCCAGATAAAGCACAAGATAGTCGTATCCCAACAAGATCAGGCGCATGATCAACTCTTCTTGCAGGGATTTAGAACATGCACCGCTTCGATTTCCAGAAGCAGGTCTGAACGACATATGTCTGCCTGCAGATAAACCACATCGATCTTTCCCGCGATACGGGTAAGCTCTTCCCGCACAAACAGGAAATCGGAAGGATTTCTGATATAGACCCGATAGACCAGAGAAGATAAGTCGAATGCATTCCTCTGAAGCTTCAAGTTCGCCTGATCCAGCACGGCCTTTATGTTCGCCATGGATTCCCGCGCCTGCATCACGACATCGTTGTGATGCAGGGTTTCATGGCCTACGATGCTCGCCGTGCCTGAGACGAAGAGCACTCCCTCCGACCGCAAGAGGCTTGCCCGTGAAAACGTCGGGCTGCGCGGACCGTATTGCTGAGGATAGCGGCATGCGCTGATCTGTCGTGGATTTTCTATGTTGAAAGAAGGGGCTGTGCCCGCGATGAATGCGATGCAGAGCGGTCCCTCTTTCACACCCAGCGCACAGGCTGCAGGCGCATTGCCAAGCACGTCATGACCGTGTGCTACGAATGCATCCTGCCTTCCGATGTTGAACTGCTGGTAGCGTTCGATGCCCGAGCTTATCTGGTTGATGTCCGCGATGTAATTCCAGAATCTGTAGAGACAGGGATATTCAAGCCTTTCGAGCAGTTCGAAAATCTGGCGATAGGCAGATTCTGCCGCCTGCTGAAGCGCTGGCTTGCCTTGCGCATCAAAACGGGTCTCGGGCAATGAGATGAAACCGAACAAAACACCTTCGCATTTCCGGTAGCGGATGTCGCCGTATTGCCCCTGTTCGATCTCCCCGCTGCAGCGCCATATCTCCCGGGCTGGTTTTTGCGCATCCAGCCTTTTCATCGACACAATCAGGCAGGGCCTCTGATGAATCAGAGGCTCCGGTCCGGACGAGAAACATATCTCACCCAGCACATTGTCAAGCGGCCCCTGAATATCGTCCGCATGTTCGACATACAGGCGCATCAGCTCACCGCACCCGTGACAGCATTGTTCTCAAGAAGCCGGATCGGCGAACAACAAAGTGATTTCCTCTGGGAATACAGCAATCTATCCATCACGCAACTTCTAAATTCATTTTCCCGGATTGTAACTGATCGCCATGCCGGTCGACAGCTTATTCGCAGCGTATTCAAAACGGGTGTAAACTTTATATACAGTATATTTCCGGAATATTATGCATGCTCGAGTGGCCCTTCTTCATCGCTGGAACCGTGGTATTGGCCTATCTGTCACGCGCCTCGCTGCGCGCCCCGAAGTCCCATGGCTTCTTCCGCTTCTTCGCTTGGGAGCTGATGCTGATACTGCTTGCCATGAGCCATGGCAGATGGGGAAACACGGTGAGCACGCCAGACCAGATCGCAAGCGTGGTCATGATGAACATTTCGCTGCTCCTAGTTTTCTCGGGCTATCTTTCCCTCTTCATGTTCGGCAAGCACGACGCGAACCGCGATGATGCGTGTCTGCTGCTCATCGAAAAGACGACAAGGCTAGTCACGCGCGGGCTTTATCGCTACATACGCCACCCGATCTACAGTTCTCTCTTGTTTCTGGACTGGGGGCTGTTCTTCAAGGAGATGTCCTGGCTCAGCGCGGGAATTTCATTCCTGGCGAGCATCTTTCTTCTCCTCGCCTCGCGCGCCGAGGAAAACGAGAACATCGATTATTTCGGCTCGCAGTACCAGAAATACATGGCGAGCACAAAACTATTCATACCGTTTCTGCTTTAGCTAGAGCACTTTTCCAGGATTCATAAGCCCTAATGGATCCAGCGCATCCTTAATCCTCTTCATCAGCTCGAGTTCCACCGAATCCTTGTACTCGCGTATCGTCTCCCGCTTCAGCTGGCCCAGGCCGTGTTCAGCGCTGATGCTGCCTTCAAGCCTGCTCACGACTTCGTAGACGATGCGATTGACTACCTTCTCGTTTTTGGCGATGAATGCGGCATCACCCGGCATGGAGGCATTGTAGTGGATGTTGCCGTCTCCCATGTGGCCGAACGCGACGATGCGTATGCCGGGGAAACGGTCGCGCAGGTCACGGCTTGCCTGCTCGATGAAATCCGCAACGCGGCTCACCGGAACCGAGACATCGTGTTTGACGCTGACACCCTCGCTCTTTTGCGCATCGCTGATGCTTCTGCGCAAGCGCCACCATTGTTCCGTCTGCTCTGGATCATCGGAAACCAAAGATTCGAGCACGCCTGAATTCTGCAATTCCTCGCTTACGATGTCTTTTTCCACATCATCCGCCTTGATCAGCAGATACCATGGATACGCCATTTCAAATGGCTCCCTGGTGCCCGAAACATGCTTGAAAACGAGTTCAAGACAGTTGCGCGACATGATCTCGAATCCGCTTAACGCACAGCATGAGCGCATGTGCGCGAGGAGCCGCACAGCGGTTTCCGGGCTGTCTATCGCGACGCAAGCCGTGAGGCTCGATTGCGGTTTCGGATACAGCTTCAGCACAGCGCTCGTGATGATGCCGAGCGTGCCTTCGGCCCCGACGAAAAGATGCTTCAGATCGTAACCGGTATTGTCCTTCCTCAACCCGCGCAGGCCGTTCCAGATGCGCCCGTCCGGCAGCACCACCTCGAGCCCCAGAACCAAATCGCGCGCATTGCCATAGCGCAGCACGCCTATTCCGCCCGCATTGGTGGAAAGATTTCCCCCGATCTCGCAGTTTGCTGCGATCGCGGTCAACCCCAAAGGAAAAAGGCGGCCGGCCTTTTCTGCTGCCTCATAGATCGAAGCCAGCTTGCAGCCCGCCTCGACCGTCATGGTGTAATCGATCGGATCGACCGAAACAATCCGGTTCATCCGCGAAAGGTTGAGGATGATCTGCTCCATTCCCTGCAGGGGCACTGATGCGCCGCAAAGACTGGTGTTGCCTCCTTGAGGCACGATGGGAATGCGCCGCGAAGCGCAAAGCCTGACGACCTGGGAAACCTGATCGGAATTCGACGGGAAGACGACCGCGAGCGCATCGCCAAAGTAGCGCCCTCTCTTGTCTTCGCAGTATGGCTTTGCCGCATCCCCCGTGGTGAGCGCATCGCTGCCCACCACGGCTGCAATCGCCTGCAAGAATTCAACCGACATCGCGCCCTCCTTCAAAGATCCCACTCTAAAACTCCATGGGATCGATGTCCAGCGAGCGGTGCAATCTGGCATGAGGAATTTCTTCGATGCGCCAGTCGCGCAGAAACTGCTGCAGCACCTTTCTCGACTGCGCCTGGATCAGAAGCTGGGCGCGCACATGGTTGGCGCGCCGCGCGAGACTTGCCGGCACCACGCCGAACACCTCGACTTCCCGCTGCAATGCGATGGCCAAAGCACGGACCTTTTCGAGATAGGCATACACTTCGCTCTCGATCTTGCCCTCGGCGCGCAGCATGGCCTGAAACACGAAAGGGGGAAAACCCGCCATCTTGCGCTCTGACAAAAGCTGGGATGCCCATGAATCGAAATCATGATGTTTCAGGCAACGGAACAGCGGATGATCCGGAAAGGCTGTCTGGATCTGGACCTCGCCCGGCTTGTCGGCCCGGCCTGCGCGCCCAGCAACCTGCATCAGCTGCGCGAAAAGCCTTTCCGCAGCGCGAAAATCCGCGCTATACAATGCATTGTCCGCACCCAGAACGCCGACCAGCGTCAGCGCAGGAAAATCGTGCCCCTTGGCCAGCATCTGCGTGCCGACCAGTATGTCCACCTCGTTTGCGTGTATCTGTTCCCGCATCTGCTTCCATGCGTGCTTGTTTCTCGTGCTGTCCTTGTCCACGCGCAGGATTCTGGCATCCGGATATTTCGCCTGAAGCAGGCTTTCCACCCGCTGAGTGCCGCTGCCAACGGGATGCAGTCCCGCGTGCCCGCAGCCTGGGCATGAGGACGGAATGCTTTGCTGGCTGCCGCAGTGATGGCAGCGCAGCTTTCTATCCTTCAAATGCAGCACCATCTTGCCCGCGCAATGCCTGCAATCCGACATCCAGCCGCATTCCGTGCACATCAATACAGGCGCATAGCCGCGGCGATTGATGAAGATCAGGCTTTGCTCTCCGCGGGAAATCCTGGAGCCGATTTCGCCGAGCAGCCTTTCACTAACCCCCTCCGTCATCACGGACTGATTCACATTGATGCAGCCCATCCTGGGAAGACGGGACTCTGCCTTCGCACGCTGGGTCAGCTTGATGAGCCTGTAACGACCGATTTGGGCATTGTGGTAGCTCTCGAGAGAAGGAGTGGCGGAACCCAGAACGATGGGAAGGCCGCCCTGGCTTGCCCGGAAGATGGCCACATCCCTTGCGGAATAGCGCAGTCCATCCTGCTGCTTGAAAGAGCCGTCGTGCTCCTCATCCACGATAATGAGTGAAAGAGCAGGCAATTCTGCAAACACCGAAAGGCGCGTGCCGAGCACGATTCTGGCTTCCCCCGCCTGCGCCTGCTGCCAATTCTCCAGACGGGCATTTTCCGAAAGCCCGCTATGCAGGCTCACCAATGGAACATCCGGAAACCGGCTCTGAAAATAGCCTTCCAGCTGAGGCGTCAAATTGATCTCGGGCACGAGCAGCAATATCTGCCCCCCGCGCTCCAAAATGCGATGCATCAGGTGAACATAAACCTCGGTCTTGCCGCTGCCCGTGATGCCATGCAGAAGATAACATCCGAAACCCTTGGATTGCAGAACCTGATCCACCGCTTCCTGCTGTTCCTGCGTGAGCGTGTGCGCATTGGCAAGCTGAACGGAAGGGGTGGAATATGACTCCTTCAGCTCGCACGGCTCTATCCATCCCTCCTTTTCCAGCCACTTCATCTGAGCACCTGCGGTCGGCGCCAGCCTCCTGAGCTCTGAAGGCGAGCATGGTCTTTTGGCGAGCTCGTCGATGATGCGCCGGGCAACCATCTTTCTTGCCGGCAGCATCGACGGGTCGCGGACCAGTCTTAAGCCCGTGCGCTTCTTGACGACTATCGGTTTATCAGCACGCAGACGAGTCGGCAACGCTGAAAGCACCGTGGGCCCGATTGGGTAGTGGTAATAGTCGCTGCAGAATTTCAATAACTTCAGCAGGTTTTCAGACAGAGGCTCGCAGTCCTTCAACACGCGGATCACCTGCTTGATGCGATCCTGCGGCACATCGCTTTTTTCCGCCCCCTCGATCACGACGCCGATCTGTTGTCGCCTGCGGAATTCGACAAGCACGCGCTGCCCCATGGAAACGGGCTCGTCCACCTCGTAATCGAAGAGGGTGGGCAGGGGGACATCGAGAGCGATGCGAACGATGGGCATGTAGAATAGATTTACAGAATAGCGTGATTATCGCACGGCGTAGCACTTGCGACTCAGCGCGGGTTAAAGCAGCTTCACGCCTGGCAACGACTTCATGCGCTGATCGAAAGTGAAAGTCTGACTGCAACCCGCGTGCCTGGCTTTCGCGGCAATCAGGCAATCCGGAAAATCTGCAGCATTGGTTTCAAAACTGCTCAAAGCGTTGCGCACGACGATTGCTGATTCGAAGGCGATGCAACTGTTATCCAACAGGGCGCGCACGGTGCGTGAAATATCGGCACGCTCAAGCTCGTAGCTGCGCGACAGCGTCCAGCACAACTCGACCAGCACCATGTCGGAAACAAACAGCCCGCCGTGCTCAGCCTGATCAAACACGGCCTTGGCGCGTTGCGCCTGTTTCTCGTTGTCACGAGTAACCAGCCGTACCAAGACGTTTGTGTCCAGTGCAATCATTTGCGCGTACGCTGGTTGCGCGCCTTTGTCGCCGCAACGATGCCTTCGTCCATCGACTCAACGCTCAGCGAACTCATTCCCGGGCGATGCACCAGCCCGAACAGGTTTTCAGATCCTCGCGCCAGCACGCGCACCCGCAGACTGCCGTCCTCTTCCACCTCGAAATCAAGCTTGCTGCCGGTCTCGATATGAAGCTGGTCGCGTATATTTTTCGGGACGGTCACCTGTCCTTTGTCCGTCACTGTCGCCAGCATCATTGCCTCCTCAAATATCACATTAATTCTTATTTATTCTTTCATGTAAGGAATTTTATGTCAATCTGAATAGAATTCATAAACAAGGAATGGGTCGCGGCATCCTGTCACTTCAGGATGCGCCGTGCCGGGCGCAAAAGAAAAACGGGCCAGACCGTTTCTGATCTAACCCGTTGTATTGTTGGTAGGCGCGATTGGACTCGAACCAACGACCCCCACCATGTCAAGGTGGTGCTCTAACCAGCTGAGCTACGCGCCTGTTGAAGAAGAAGCATTATAGTCGAGATTCAATTAGACTTCAAACTTTATCGATCAATAGTCGCCCTGCGCGAGATTGTCGAAGCGCGTGTATTCCCCCCTGAAGGCCAACGGAACCGTGCCTATCGGGCCGTTTCGCTGCTTGCCGATGATGATCTCGGCCTTGCCCTTGTCGGGAGATTCCTTGTTGTAAACCTCATCCCGGTAGATGAAAAGAATCAGATCCGCGTCCTGCTCGATTGCACCGGATTCGCGCAGATCAGACATCACCGGCCGCTTGTTTGGCCTCTGTTCCAGGCTGCGGTTAAGCTGGGAAAGCGCGATCACGGGGCAATGCAGTTCCTTCGCGAGGCTCTTCAAGCCGCGCGAAATCTCTGATATCTCCGTGGCGCGGTTCTCGCTCGCCTTGCCGACATTCGAACTCATGAGCTGAAGATAATCCACCACGATCAGCCCGAGCTTCCCGTGCTGGCGATGCAGCCTGCGCGCCCTGGCGCGCAGATCGAGCGATGAAAGACCGGGCGTCTCGTCTATGAATATCGGCGCATCGTTCAGCTTCCCCAGCGCATGCGTGAGCCTTCCCCAGTCGTCATCGCCCAGCCTCCCGGAGCGCAGGTCCTGCTGGTTTAGCTTGCCGACGGAACCCAGCATGCGCATCACGAGCTGTGCGGCTCCCATCTCCATGCTGAAGATCGCGACCGGAAGGCTGCTGTCTAGCGCGACATTCTCGGCGATGTTGATCGAGAATGCGGTCTTCCCCATACTGGGACGCCCCGCCACGATCACGAGATCGCCCGCCTGCAACCCCGATGTCATCCTGTCCAGATCGGCGAAGCCCGTCGGCGTTCCTGTCACATCGCTGCTGTCCTCGCGCCCATAAAGCGTTTCGATGCGCTCGACCACCTGTGTCAGCAATGGCGGCATACTTATAAAACCCTGCTTGCCCTTGGCTCCCGACTCTGCAATCTCGAAGACCTTGCCTTCGGCCTCGTCGAGCAGCTGAGCCGCATCCCGCCCCGACGGGTTGTAGGCGCTGCCCGCGATGTCCGTGCCCACTTCCACCAGCTTGCGCATGATGGAGCGCTCTCGCACGATCTCGCCATATCTGCGCACGTTGGCAGCAGATGGCACGTTCTGCACGAGGCTGCCGAGATAGGCGAGCCCGCCCGCC
Source organism: Pseudomonadota bacterium (assembly GCA_021782365.1). Lineage (GTDB taxonomy): Bacteria > Pseudomonadota > Gammaproteobacteria > Burkholderiales > Gallionellaceae > Gallionella. Next base: position 181,146 of record JAJXVB010000003.1, on the reverse strand, counting down.
TTTTCTAGCTCGTTGCTGTTTTCCAGCGCCTCAGCCACGGTGATCACGTCCACAGGCTTGGCCTGCTCGCTCATCCTGACGATCTGCCTATAGATCAGCCGGTGCTCCCTGCGATAGAAGTCTTCCTCGGTGAGCAGGTCGCTGATCCTGTCGAGCGCCGCAGATTCCAGCATCAGCCCGCCCAGCACCGATTGTTCCGCTTCCACCGAGTGCGGCGGGAGCTTGATCTGGTCGATTTGCGCGTCTGGTTGCATGTCTTTGGTCCGGAATGAAGCAGGGTGAGCATTTTACCCTGCACAAAACAAAAAAGGACTGTTTCCAGTCCTTTTTCGATGCGCTCAAAAACAGTATTACTGTTCGCCGAGCACCGATACCGTGATGTCCACCGCGACATCGGTATGCAGCTGAACGCTCACAGGATGATCGCCCACGATCTTCAGGTGACCTTCGTTCATGCGCACCTGAGACTTCTCGACTTCGAAGCCAAGTGCCGAGAGCGCGTTCACGATGTCCACATTGGTGACAGAGCCGAACAGACGGCCATCCACGCCGGCCTTCTGTGCGATCTGCACGGTGAGCCCCGCGAGCTTTTCGCCCAAGGCCTGCGCTTCAGCCAGCTTTGCCTGGGCTGCAGCGACGATATCAGCGCGGCGCGCTTCGAATTCGGCGATGTTGGCCTCGGTCGCACGCTTGGCCATGCCTTGCGGGATCAGAAAGTTGCGAGCATAGCCATTCTTGACCTTGACCACATCGCCCAGTTGGCCAAGATTGACCACTTTTTCCATCAGAATTATTTGCATTTGATGCTCCTAGTGCAAATCGGTGTAAGGCAGCAAGGCCAGGAAACGCGCACGCTTCACGGCAACGCTCAACTGGCGCTGGAAGCGCGTCTTGGTGCCGGTGATGCGAGCTGGAATCAGCTTGCCGTTTTCGGAGATGAATTCCTTCAGGATATTCACGTCCTTGTAATCGACTTCGGCGATCTTCTCGGCTGTGAAGCGGCAGAACTTGCGACGCTTGAACAGGTTGTTGCGAGAAAAGCGCTTCTTCTTGTCGTCGGTGTTTTTGCTAGATGGACGAGCCATGATGTTCCCTTCGATATGATTATCTGCGAATTAAGCTTCTACGCCTTCATCCCTGCTCTGGGCATAATCCTCGCTCAGCACTGAACGGGATTTCTCTTCCTTCATCATTGCAGATGGAGCAGTGACGGCCGCCTTGGTCTTGACGGTCAGATGGCGCAGGACCGCGTCATTGAAGCGGAACGCATGCTCCAGCTCGTCCAGCGTTTCCTGATTGCATTCGATGTTCATCAGCACATAGTGTGCCTTGTGTATCTTCTGGATCGCATAGGCCAGCTGACGGCGGCCCCAGTCTTCCAGACGATGGATCTGACCTCCCTTGGAAGTCACCAGCGTGCGATATCTCTCGATCATCGCGGGCACCTGCTCGCTCTGATCGGGATGCACGATAAACACGATTTCGTAGTGTCGCATTACATCTCCTTGTGGATTTAAGCCCCCCGCCATATAGGACGGTGGAGCAAGAAGGCTGCAGGCCAACATTGGCTTTGCAGGGGCGCGGATTATAGCGAAATATACGGAATCGTCAAGTAAAATTCGCTTCCCTGTGCCACAATGCGGCATGCAAACGAACAAGCATTCAAGAAATAGCCGGCCCGAGACAGGCTCCTTCGAGCCCCCCCTTCAAGAATCCATTCTGCTCTATTGCCGTGCAGGCTTCGAGAAGGACTGCGCTGAAGAAGCGTTAGTCCATGCAAGGAAACAACGCCCGATTCTGGCAGAACAGCCCAAGACTATCGCAAACAGCGGCTATGCGATCATTGCGCTGAACGGACAGACGCTCGCCTTTCGCGAACTGATATTTGCGCGCCAGCAAATCCGCCTGCATCGCATCGTAGAATTGCAATCCGAACGCGACCGTTTGACGCCGATAATCGATTCACTTCCGCAAGGAAACTTCGGCGCGCTGTGGCTAGAAGTGCCGGACACCAACGAAGGCAAGGCGCTCTCTTCCTTCACCCGGCGCTTCAAGCCGCTGATGGAAGCAGAGCTTCGAAAGCAGAACCGCCTGATCGACGACAGACACCTGCCGCGCCTGCATGTATTCTTCCCGGACAAGTGCACCGCGATCACAGGCATAAGCGATCCATTCAACAGCTCGCCTTTCGAGATGGGCATACACCGCCAGTCCATGCCTTCCGATGCGCCGAGCCGCTCCACCCTGAAACTCGCCGAAGCGATAGACGTTTTTCTGGACAAAGGCGAGCAGAGCCGATTGCTTAAGCGCGGCATGACCGCAGTCGATCTGGGTGCGGCGCCCGGCGGATGGACCTGGCAGATGGTAAGCCGCGGCATCCGCGTGACCGCGGTTGACAACGGCCCGATGAAGGGATCGATGGCAAGGCATCCCTTGGTCGAACATCTCAAGCAGGACGGCTTCAGGTTTACGCCGCGCAAGGCGCTCGACTGGCTGGTCTGCGACATGATCGAAAAACCCTCGAGGGTATCCGAACTCGTCGGCCACTGGTTTGTGCAGGGCTGGTGCAGGCATGCGATCTTCAACCTGAAGCTGCCGATGAAGCAGCGAATTCCCGCCATCAATGAAGCGCTGAACAAGATCCGCTCGATGCTCGACACCGAAGGCATCAACTATAGAATGATCGCAAAGCAGCTCTACCATGACAGGGAAGAGATAACGGTATTCCTCACGCGCACCAAACATTGAATAGATTTGACAGACATGGAAAACTCGTCTCGCATCGGATTGATTTCCGTATTCTTCACCATCTGCATCTGGGCAGGTTTCATCCTGGTCAGCCGCCATGGCGGCAAGGGCGTATTGACAGGATGGGATGTGACCGCCTTGCGCTTCGGGGTGGGCGCCTTGATCGCGCTTTTCTTTCTGCCGCGCGTGAAGCTGCCGCCGCTCAAGGTGGTCCTGCTGTTCTCCCTGTTCGGGGGCGTAGGCTATGCCGTCGCGGTATACCTCGCCTTCACCATGGCGCCTGCCGCCCATGCGGCAGTGCTGCTGCCGGGCGCATTGCCCTTTACCACCGCGGTGATCGCCTGGCTTTGGCTGAAGCACAAACCCACGCCAACCCAGCGGGCGGCCTTGACGCTCGTATTCTTCGGCATCGCGCTGACCGCGGTGGACACGCTCTCTCACGGCACACATCTGACCGGCATGCAGATGACGGGTGATCTGCTGTTTCTCTGCGGTTCTTCTTCATGGGCGATCTTCACGCTGCTGCTGCGCCGCCATCCGGTTCCGCCTCTGACGGCTGCGGTCAGCACGACGCTTGGCAGCGCCCTCCTTTATCTGCCCCTCTGGTGGCTCTTTCTGCCAAGCACGCTAAACCGCGCGCCCCTTGCCGAAATCGCGATGCAGGCGATCTATCAGGGTATCCTCGTGGTATTCGTCGCGATGATGCTCTACGCGTTTGCGGTGAAGAAACTCGGGCCCCAGACCGTGACGCTCCTGATGGCTGTCGTGCCAGGCCTGGCCGCGCTGGCTGCCGTACCCGTTCTGGGCGAACCGCTATCCCTGCTCACGCTCCTAGGTTTGGGTGCTGTCACCATAGGCGCGCTCCTTGGATCAATGGCATCCGCACGATGAATCATTGCGCCATCTGATGCTGGCTTAAAGGATTGTCGGACTCGGGAGAGGCAGCCTTTCTGCGCGGGACCATGTCGGCATCAAGCAGTCGCTCGATGCGCGCAAACACCTCGAAGCGTGAAAACGGTTTCTTCATGAAGTCATCCGCACCGATGCGGCTGCCGAAGAAAAGCTCGGTCGCCTGCTCGTTGCCGCTGATCATGATGACGGGTATGTGACGCGTCTCGGGATCCCGGCGCAGCGTGCGCAGCACCGAGAAACCGTTTGCGCCAGGCAAGATGATGTCGAGAAAGATCAGATCCGGCTTTTCCGCGCGAGCAAGATCGATCGCCGCCTCTGCATCCAGCGCCTCGAACGTGATGAAGCCAGCCGAGCTCAATATCTTCCTCAACGCGAACACCACGGTGCGCGAATCGTCCACGATCAGCGCACGCGTCTCGTTCCTCGCATTCTGCCGCTTTCTTTTCCTGCGCTCATTGATGAGTTCGGGCTCCATTTCGACGATGGCTTGCGGAGCAGGCTTGGCAAAAATTGACCTGAACTTGTCGAAGATTCCCACGGTTTCCCCTTTTATTCTCAATGGCTGGCCGATTCTACCTCAGAGTCCGTCCTTCAGTGCAGTTTTACCTGGGGATCTATGCCCTTGCGCAGAAAGTGCAAAAAGGAGATGAGCAATGCGCGCGGCCATCCATAGAGCTTAGCCTGATGCATCTTGTAGAGCGTGAGATAAACCATGCGCGCGATGAAACCCGAAATCATCATGGAGCCTGCGACCCCCCCCATGAGATTGCCGACCGTGCTGTATTTTCCCATCGCGACCAACGACCCGAAGTCCTTATAGGTATAGTCAAGAGGCGGCTTGCCCTTGAGCCTGCGCACCAGCGTCTTGTAAAGTGTCGACGCCTGCTGATGTGCGGCCTGCGCGCGGGGGGGGACATTGTTTCCCTTGTCGTCCATGGGACAAGCCGCGCAATCGCCGATCGCGAAGATGTCATCGTCTCGCGTGCACTGCAGGTTGCGCTTGACCACGAGTTGGTCCACGCGATTGGTCTCCAATCCTGCGATGTTTCTTAAAAAGGGCGGCGCCTTGATGCCAGCCGCCCAGACCTTGATCGCAGCGGGGATCACGACGCCAGAGGCAGACACGATGCCCTGCTCGTTGACCTCAACGACGCGCTGATTGACATGCACCGAAACACCCAGCCTGTGAAGTTCGCGCAAGGCAGCATTCGAAAGCTTGGGAGGCAGCGCCGGAAGGATATTGGGTCCTGCCTCTACGATGTGCAATTTGATGTCCTCTGCGGGATCTATCGTATCGAGCCCATAGGCCGAGACCAGCCTCGTCACATGGTGCAGCTGCGCTGCAAGCTCGACGCCTGTCGCCCCGGCGCCTACGATCGCCACATCCAGCTGCCCCGGCCTGATCGGTTTGGCCTGGGTATGCGCGCGCAGCATGCTGTTTAGCAGATTCTGCTGAAAATGCTCCGCCTGCTCGGTGCTATCCAGAAAGAGGCAATGCTCCTTGACCCCTGGAATGCCGAAATCGTTGCTCTGGCTTCCGACCGCGAAAACCAGCGTGTCATAGTGGAAGCGCCGCTCGGCAATGATTTCCTGCCCCTCGTCGTCAAGCGTGGGGGCGAGCAGCACCTCCTTGCGCTCGCGATCCAGGCCCACCACGCTTCCCAGACGATACCGGAAATGATTCCAGCGCGCCTGCGCCAGATATTCCAGTTCATCTTCGGATGAATCCAGCGTGCCTGCCGCAACCTCATGCAGGAGCGGCTTCCAGATATGCGTTCGGCCAGAATCGATCAGCGTGATTTCAGCCAACCCTCTTTTCCCGAGCTTCTTGCCCAATTGGGTTGCGAGTTCAAGACCTGCGGCACCCCCTCCTGCGATGATGATATGGTGCATCTTTTCCATGTTGTATCCTTTTCACGAATCCCCCCTATCCAATTTTGTTATGAAGCCTTGCAGTTCCACAGGCAGTGGCGCGGCTATAGCCAGCGCCTCTCCCGTCAGAGGATGTATGAAGGCGATGCTTAGCGCATGCAAAAACATGCGCTTCAGCCCCTGTTTTGCCAATTCCCGGTTGCGCGCAAAATCGCCATACTTGTCGTCTCCCGCGATCGGAAATCCCAGATGGGAAAGATGCACGCGGATCTGGTGGGTGCGCCCCGTCTTTAGCTCTGCCTCGAGCAGACTAAAGCCTGGCCAGCTCTTCTGCAGCGAGAAGATGGTGTGGGAGGCCTGTCCGCCTTCTTTTACCATCACCCGCTTCTCCCCATCCTCGGTGTCGTATTTGTGCAGCGGCAGTCTGACATGCTGGCGCACATTGGTCCAGCGGCCCAGCACCAGCGCAAGATAACGCTTGTCGCTGTTTCCCTCCCGCATGATCTCGTGCATCCCGGTCAGCGCGGAGCGCTTCTTCGCGAGCAGAAGCACGCCCGAGGTTTCCCTATCCAGCCTGTGCACCAGCTCAAGGAATTTTGCCTCCGGGCGCGCGCGGCGCATCTGTTCGATCACGCCGAAACTCACCCCGCTTCCGCCATGCACCGCAATTCCGGCTGGCTTGTTCACCGCAAGCAGCGCATCGTCCTCGTACAGTATCGGCAACTCGGCTGCAGGTATGTAGACCTTGGGGGATTCTTCCTGGCTTGCCACCCTGACCGGCGGAATGCGCAGAAGGTCGCCCAGCTTCAGCCTGTAGGTCTGATCTACGCGCTTCTTGTTCACGCGCACTTCTCCGCGCAACATCCGGTAAATGTGGCTTTTAGGCACGCCCTTGAGATGACGGAACAGGAAATTGTCGATGCGCTGCGCATCTCCACCCTCGTCTATCTCAAGATATACAACTTTGCTTAAACTGTTCATTATGCGTATACTTCGCTGTTCGCGCGTTTTTTGCTGGATAAAACCGGATTAAATTTCCCGGCATTTTCATCTGACAAGTGGTCAGATCACTGGCGCCTTGCGCCATCCAGCTACCGCGACCCGGTTAATATCGCTCACCGGAACCAGCAGCGATAGTAATTGATTTACGCGCTCAAAGCACCTGTGGATTTTTCGTGGGGGGCAGAAAGTTGCAACAAGGCAAGCTGGACATGCTTAGATGAACATGTCCATGAAAGCGCCAAGGCGACGCATACCCTCCACTCGAGATGATTTTTAGACCAGCTACATGATGAGAACCCATTTGACCAAACACCGTCAGCCGATATTCTCCCACGCATAACCGTGTGTAGCTTGCGTCTTCCCGTGTCAGAGCGCGGGAGACAAAATATATGAAACGCATGCTATTCAATGCGACACAGCCGGAAGAACTCCGTGTCGCCATTGTCGATGGTCAGAAGCTGATCGACCTCGATATTGAAATCGCCGGCAAGGAGCAACGCAAGAGCAACATCTATCAGGCAGTCATCACCCGCATCGAACCCAGCCTAGAAGCCTGTTTTATCGAATACGGCGGAAGCCGGCATGGCTTTCTCCCCTTCAAGGAAATATCTCCGCAGTTCTACCAGCCAGGGTGTGGAAATCGCCCGACCATCAAGGAAGCTTTGCGTGAAGGCCAGGAGTTGCTCGTTCAGATCGAGAAGGACGAGCGCGGCAACAAGGGAGCTGCGCTTACCACCTTCATCAGCCTGGCCGGCCGTTACATCGTGCTGATGCCGAACAACCCGAATGGAGGCGGTGTCTCGCGCCGCATCGAAGGCGACGACCGCACCGAATTGCGCGAAGTGCTCTCCCACCTTGAAGTGCCTTCCGGCATGAGCATCATCGCCAGAACCGCGGGGATAGGGCGCAGCGAGGCTGAACTGCAATGGGACCTGAATTACCTGATCCAGCTCTGGAACGCGATCGCGGATGCCGCAAAAACCGAAAGGGCGCCCTCGCTGATCTACCTGGAAAGCAGCTTGGTGGTGCGCGCAATCCGCGACTACTTCAGCCCCGAAATCGGCGAAATCCTGATCGACACGGACGACGTATACCACCAGGCGCACGCATTCATGAGCACAGTGATGCCGGACAACGTGAATCGCATCAAGCGCTATGTCGATGATGTGCCGCTTTTTTCGCGCTTCCAGATCGAACACCAGATCGAATCCGCGCATTCCCGCGAGGTGCGCCTGCCATCTGGCGGCGCGATCGTGATCGACCACACCGAGGCGCTGACCGCGATCGACATCAACTCCGCACGCGCAACCCGTGGCTCGGACATCGAAACCACTGCGTTCAACACCAACCTCGAGGCCGCCGAAGAAATCGCACGCCAGATGCGCCTGCGCGATCTGGGCGGGCTGATCGTGATCGATTTCATCGACATGGAGAACAGCAAGAACCAGCGCGACGTGGAAAACCGCCTGCGCGATTCTCTGCGCTTCGACCGCGCCCGCGTGCAGACCGCAAAGATCTCCCGCTTCGGCCTTCTTGAACTGTCTCGTCAGCGTCTTCAGCCCTCACTTGGCGAGAGCAACTACATCACCTGCCCGCGTTGCAACGGCATCGGACACATACGCGGCACCGAGTCTTCGGCTTTGCACATCCTGCGCATCATCCAGGAAGAGGCCATGAAAGACAGCAGCGCCGCCATACATGCGCAGGTGCCCGTCGATGTCGCCACGTTCCTGCTCAATGAGAAGCGCGCGGACCTGCACCGCATCGAGTCCCGCCTGAGGGTGCCGATCACGCTGATCCCCAATCCGCATCTGGAGACACCGAACTACAGCATCAACCGTCTGCGCCAGGACGAACTGGGCAACGAGCAGCCAAGCTACACCATGGTGGAAAAACCCGAAGAGGCGAAGAGCACGCAGGAGCCTGTCAAGGGAGTGCGCACCGTTGCCGCCGTCAAGGGAATCACCCCGGTAGCGCCAGCACCGATGAAGGCCGAAGAGCCACCCGCCAAGCCAGCCGGATTGCTGGGCTGGTTCAAGTCTCTTTTCTCGGCCGAAGAGGCTCAAGAAGCGCCCGTTGCGAGCCCGCCGAAGCCGGCTCAACGCCCCGAGCGCAGCGAAGGCAGGAAACGCCGCGACAGGAACGAAAGAGGCGAAAGAGGCGAAAGAGCCGAGCGCGGGGAAGCACAGAAGCGCCCAGCAGAAAAGCCTGCTGAAAAACAAGCCGAGAAACCTGTTGAAGCGAGAGAGCCAAGGCCTCCTCGTCCACCCAGAAAGCCAGTAGAGCCTCGCGTTGCAGAAGAAAAGCCCGTCATCGAAAAGGCGATCGCTCAACCCGGTGAATCCGAATTGGAAAAAACCGAGAAGAGCCGCCGACGCGGCCGACGCGGAGGTCGACGCGAGCGTGAAAAACGCGAAGCAAGTTCGGAAGGCCTGGAGACGACTCAGGAGGTTGTGAAGCTCATGCCTAGCGAATACATTGCGATGCCCACCGTCTCCGGGATTGCAAAACCCGCCGCAGAGCCTGTCGCAGTTTCAGAGCCTGTTGCAGTTTCAGAGCCTGTTGCAGTTTCAGAGCCCGTTGCAGTTTCAGAGCCCGTTGCAGTTTCAGAGCCCGTTGCAGTTGCAGAGCCTGTCGCAGTTGCAGAGCCTGTCGCAGTTGCAGAGCCTGTCGCAGTTTCAGAGCCTGTCGCAGTTGCAGAGCCCGTTGCAGTTGCAGAGCCTGTCGCGGCCGCACCTCTCATCCAGAAGCAGCTCGAGATCGAAGGGCTGGTGCAGATAGAGACGGCGCCTGATAAACTCACAGCAGAAGCGCCTGCCACAAAGCCGCAGCCTGTCATCCGCAGACGTGCCCGCCAGCTCGAGGTGTATGTCGAAAACGAGCCTCTGGTTCAGATCGAAACCCAGAACTCGAAGTGATATAGAGCAGGCCGCACTTAGTGCGGCCTTGCTTTATTCAGAAGTGGGTCTTCTGGATGTGCTCCAGCAATCCCTGGGCCGCATCTTCCACCATGTCCAGCACGCGCTCGAAACCCGTCTCCCCGCCGTAATAGGGATCAGGGACTTCACGTTCCCTGTGATGCCTCGCATAATCGAGGAAAAGCCCGGGATGCTTCTTGCATTCTCGCGGCGCAAGGTATCGCAATATCGCAAGGTTTGCACAGTCCATCGCGAGCACATAGTCGAAGTTTTCGATATCCTGGCTCACCACCTGGCGCCCGCGCAGGCTGCTCATGTCATAGCCGCGCTGCGCTGCGGCATTTTGGGAGCGCAGGTCTGGCGCATGGCCGACATGATAGTCATGCGTACCTGCCGAGTCGATCAGGATGGATTCGGACAATCCGGCATTCTCCACATAGAGGCGGAACACCGCTTCTGCAGTGGGCGAACGGCAAATGTTGCCCATGCAAACGAAGAGCACTTTAACTTTTTTATTCATGACATTGAGAGGTAAAAAGCCCAAGCCAAAGATCGGCTTGGGCACACCCGAATTCTACCTCAAGAAGCCGGCTCAAAGTACCGGCTGCAGCATCAAAGCCTGCCGATCACAGGCAGATCACCGACCAATGGTCTGATGTAATCCATCCAGGCAGCAGTCACATCGTTGCCCGACGCGTTGATGTATTCATCCTTCATATGGGTCGCTTCCTTGGCCACCGATGACAAGGGCGTGATGAAGCATTCGCTGGCATAGGGCTTGCTCGACAGACGCCTGATCGATACCGAACCTGGCGTGCCTGTCGTGGCTGCATGGTTGACCGCATACTCCCCCACCTCGCGCGCCTCCTTTGCATCGATAGGCGAGATGATGGTCGGGAAAGAGCGCTGCAGATAACCGAAGGTATCCGCACGCACGCGCACCTTCTGTCCGGGAAAGGCTTCCTTGACCAGCGCGGCCAGCGTATCTCCCAGCGCGCCGCTTCCCGAGAGCTGGATGTTGCCGTGCGAATCCCGTTCGCCTGAAGTCGATATCGGATTGCCTTCCTTGTCCGTGATGCCTTCGGATACCGCGATCACGCAGCGGCCGTATTTCGCCATCACATCGCGTACGTCCTGCTGAAAGGCGGCGACGTTGAACACGCGCTCGGGCAGATAGATGAGATGCGGCCCGTCTCCTTCGGCCTGACGCGCAAGGGCTGAGGCCGCAGTCAGGAAACCCGCGCTGCGCCCCATCACCACGTTGATCTTGATGCCAGAGAGCGCATAATTGTCCCTGTCATCCCCCATGAAGGCTAAGGCCACAAAGCGCGCGGCAGACGCATAACCCGGACAGTGGTCGGTCACCTTGAGGTCATTGTCTATGGTCTTGGGAATATGCACGGTGCAGAAGTCATAATTCGCGTCCTTCGCCATCTCGGCGATGATATGCGCGGTCTCGGCCGAATCGTTTCCTCCGATATAGAAGAAGAAGCGAACGTCGTTTTTTCTGAACACCTCGAATACCTTTTCGCATTCTGCCCGCCCCGGCTTCAGCCTCACCGAACCCAGCGCAGCGGCGGGCGTATTCGCCACCAGCTCGAGCTGACCCTGGCTCTGTGTGGAAAGGTCGACGAAATCTTCCTTCATGATGCCGGCGATGCCATGGCGCGCACCCAAGATGCCGGTAATATTGGACTGCTTGCGCGCGCTCATTATCGCGCCGACAAGCGACTGGTTGATGACGGCCGTCGGGCCGCCCGATTGACCAATGACCATTTTACCAACAAGTTGTGTTGCCATAGCTTCTTCTCCTCATAAAGTTAAAATTAACTACCAGGGTTCAGCGTCAACGCGCAGCATCGCTTATAATTGCGCAACTTTCAACTTTTATTCGCAACTTTAATTTCAAGGAAACACCAATGAGTCTGTTAAACGTCCGCCCAGGCGACAAGCTGCCCCACGAATGCAATGTCATCGTCGAAATCCCCAAGGATGCCGACCCTGTCAAATACGAGGTGGACAAGGAGTCCGGCGTGCTGGTGGTGGATCGCTTCATCGGCTCCTTGATGCGCTACCCATGCAACTACGGGTTCATCCCTGAGACCATCGCTGACGATGGCGATCCTGTGGACGTTCTGGTCATCACGCCCTTTCCCATCGTACATGGCGCGATCATTCCCTGCCGTCCTGTCGGGATGCTGCAAATGACCGACGAGGGCGGAGAGGATGCCAAGATCATCGCCGTGCCGACCGACAAGCTGACGCCGCTCTACCACGAGATCAAGACTTATCAGGACCTGCCCAACATCACGCTTGAGCAGATCAAGCATTTCTTCGAACTCTACAAGGCGCTGGAACCCGGCAAGTGGGTCAAGATCAGCGGCTGGGCAGGCGTGGAGGCCGCTCATGCGGAGATCATGAACGGGCTGGAAGCCTACAGGAACAAGGCATGACCGCTCAGATCATAGACGGCAAGGCCATCTCCCAGCAGGTCCGCATGGAGTGGAAGGCGCGCGCCGAAAGGCTGATCGCGCGCGGAGTCACGCCTGGTCTTGCGGTGATCATTGTCGGCAGCGATCCCGCATCGAAGGTCTATGTCGCGAACAAGGTGAAGGCATGCAAGGATCTCGGCCTCCACTCCGTTCACATCGAGCTGCCAGCGGATGCGACGGAAGCCATGCTGCTCGAAGAGGTGGCGAAGTTGAACAAGGATCCCGGCATACACGGCATGCTGGTGCAGCTCCCGCTGCCCAGGCATATCGATGCGCACAAGGTGATCGAGGCGATCAATCCGGACAAGGATGTGGACGGATTCAACGAAAGGAATGTCGGCGCACTGGTCACGGGCGAGACGCCTTTTCCATCCTGCACTCCCTATGGCGTGATGGTGATGCTCGAGAAGACCGGCATCGAAATCGAAGGCAAGCATGCGGTGGTGGTTGGCCGCAGCAACATCGTCGGCAAGCCGATGGCGCTCCTGTTGCTGCACAAGAATGCCACCGTGACCATCTGCACCTCCAAGACTGTCGACCTTGCCAAGCACACTCGGGATGCTGACATCCTGGTGGCCGCAGTGGGGCGGCCTGAATTCATCAAGAAGGACATGGTGAAGCCTGGCGCCGTCGTGATCGACGTCGGCATCAACAGGACCAGCGATGGCAAGCTCGTGGGCGATGTGGATTTTGCGAACGTGAAGGAAGTCGCGGGTTACATCACGCCCGTGCCGGGCGGTGTGGGGCCCATGACCATTGCGATGCTGATCGCCAATACGGTGAGGGCGGCAGAAAGGCTTTCCGGAATGAGCGGCGAATGACGTCATATCGCCCATCAAGGAGAAGGGTGCAGCTCGCCACCCTGATACTCATCGCGCTGATTCCCGCAACGGGGCTCTTCCGCATCGATCTGGCATCGGCCAGCTTTTTCATGCTGGGCCATCAGGTGTGGTGGTCGAGCTTTTCGCTGATCACGGGCCTTTCGCTTATCATAGCACTCGCTCCCGTGATCACCTACAAGACCATCGGCACGCTCTGGTGCGGCTGGGCATGCCCGCAGAACCTGCTTTCCGAATGGGCGAACAATCTCACGCATAAGCTGCTCGGCAAGAGGGCGAGCGTCGAAGTGGACGGAGAAGGATTGATCGTCGCCAAGGCCAAAAACAAGTTTCTTAACTGGGCCGTGCTGGGAGCGAGCTTTCTCGCGGCATCCATCGTGCTCTCGCTGATTCCTTTTCTGTTCTTCTACACGCCCAAGGAAACCTGGGAAATCGTCACTCTTGCGGATCGTGAAAAGCTTTCCCCTTTCCTGATGTATCTTTTTTCCGTATTCCTGATCTTCATCGACATCGCTGCGGTGCGCTATTTCTTCTGCGACTACGCCTGCTTCTACCGCATGGGACAGCGGATGTTCGGCACCAAGGATGCGCTTCATGTGGCCTATGATGAAAGCCGCTCTTCAGATTGCACAAAATGCAATTATTGCGCGACCGTGTGCATCACGAAAATCCAGCCGACGAAGATCGCGCCCCACGACATCTGCATCAACTGCGGCGAATGCATAGATGCATGCAACCGACTGCACCAGAAAAACGAAACGAATGGCCTGCTCGAATTCAGGCTGGAAGCGCAAGGTTCGCGCAACAAGACCTTCACGATCTTGAAGCGGGCCAATTTCTCTATCATTTTTCTCCTGCTGGCAGGAGTCGCCTTGACGGCATGGGGCATCGCGACACAGCCCAAGCCCGAGGCCAAGATACCGCTTGCCGTACTGTTAAAGGAACAGGAAATCGCAAAAGCCTGCAGCGCGCAATGCTCGAAAGAGGAGGACGTCTGCAAGAGCCGCAATCTGGAAGGCTGCTATCGCGCTGCTGCCTGCCGATGCGAATGCAGGCTGGAACATGGTGATCCATCCGACAGCGGCGAACTCAGGCAATGCGTGGCCAGAAACCTTCAACACGCCGATGCCGAACACCTCGCCCATGAAAAAGCATCAGTAAAACCTGCCCCTAACCCTCCATGACGATTGCCGATATCGGCATTACCGTTTAACATCCTCAAATTACAGCGAGATGCTGTCGCATCTCATACCCCGGGCTAAGCTGAGATGTTAAATGGATAAATCAAGCGACGGCAGGCTCGCCGAGGAACGCATCCGCGCGATCATCGAAGCCGTTTCCTTTCCGATTGCGCTGAACGATGCCAATGGAAACATCGTCCACCTCAACCGTGCATTCACCCAGCTGACCGGCTACACGACAGAAGACGCTTCCGATCTCGCGAGCTGGCGTTCACTGGCCTACCCCGATCCGCAATACCGTCAGTGGGTGATCGACACTTGGGAGAAAAAGCAGGAGGAGGCAAGGAAAAATAAAAAACCCATCACGCCTCTTGAAACCACGATCCTCTGCAAGGACGGCTTGAAGCGCTCCTTTCTGATCAGCCCCTCCCTTGATCAGGATCTTGGCGGACTCTATCTCGTCGCACTTCACGACATCACCGAGCGCAACAACCTGGTGCAGGCGCTGCGTTTTCGGCAGATCGGGTTGGATCGCGCAGGCGAAAGCATACTGTGGCTGGACAAGGACGGGCATATCCTGGACGCCAACGAAACCGCCTGCAACAAGCTTGGTTACTCCCATGACGAGATGATCCGCATGACGGTGGCAGACCTAGATCCCTTCTTCCCTTTTGAAACCTGGCCCGAGCACTGGGAGGACTTGAAGCGCAACCGAGTCATACAACTGGAATCGAAACAACGCCGCCGGGACGGCACGATCTTTCCGACGGAAGTATTCGCCAACTTTTTCGAATATGAGGGCAGGGAATACAACTGCGCGCTGGTGGCCGACATCACGGAACGCAAGGCAGCAGAGGCCCGCATCAAGCGCTTGTCGAATCTATACAAGGCGCTCATCGAGGTGAATCAAGCCATCGTGCGCATGGAAAACGAAGAAACGCTGTTTCCACTCGTGTGCAAGATGGCCGTCGATTTCGGAGGATTGAAGATGGCCTGGGTGGGCGTGCAGAATGAGGCAACCAAACTGCTCGACTTTCAATCGATCTACGGAAACGGCTCAGACTATCTGCGGCAACTCACCGTCTCCACGGACGAAAACCGGCCAGAAGGCAGAGGACCTTCCGGCATCGCCTTCCGGGAAAATCGCACTGTCATCGTCAACGACTTTCGATCAAGTCCGATCACCGCGCACTGGCACGAGGCCGCAATTCATTTCGACTGGGGAAGCAGCGGTTCATTCCCCATTCAGCGCAACGGAAGGCCATTCGCGGTTTTAACGGTATATCACGATCAGAAGAATGCCTTCGACGAGGAGACGGTAGGGCTCATGGAAGAAATGGCAAGAGACATTTCATTCGCGCTCGACAGCTTCGACCGGGAAAGCATGAGACGGCAAGCCCAGGCAAACCTCAATGCCAGCGAAAGGCATTTCAGGGCCTACTTTGAAAGATCCATGGTAGGCATGGCGGCGACCGACGCGACCAAGGGCATGCTCGAAGTCAACGATGCGCTGTGCAAGATGCTGGGCTATTCGAAAGAAGAGCTGATGAGCAAGAGCTGGGCGGAACTCACCCACAAGGATGATCTGGAGGCAAATGAGGATCTGTTCGGCAGGGTCCTGCAAGGCCGCCTCGACGAATACGAACTCGACAAGCGCTTCATCAGGAAGGACGGGGAGATCGTCTATGTGCATCTGGCAGTACGCGCGGTGCGCAACGAAGAAGGCAAGTTCGACTATTTCGTCGCGATCATCAACGACGTGACGGATGCCAGAAGCAAACAGCGGGAACTCGAGCAACTGGCCCATTATGACAAGCTGACCGGACTTCCCAACCGGGCGCTGCTCAATGATCGCCTCGAGATGGGGCTCGCGCAGGCGAAGCGAACTGGTGGCAATCTTGCGGTATGCTTCATGGATCTCGACGGATTCAAGCCCGTCAACGACACTTTCGGCCATGAAACAGGCGATGCGCTGCTGATCGAGATTGCTCGGAGAATACTTTCGATCTCCCGCGCGACAGACACCGTGGCGCGCCTGGGAGGGGACGAATTCGTGCTGCTTTTTCCTGAAATCTTGGGAGAAGAAGAATGTCGGCACATGCTGGAAAGGATCATGGAAGCGATAAAGCAGCCGCTCTATGTGAACGACCATGAGATGCAGATATCGGCGAGCATAGGGATCGCGATCTATCCCGAAGACGTGAACGATGGAGAAAGCCTGATAAGGCATGCGGATCAGGCGATGTACATCGCGAAGCAGATGGGACGAAATCGCATGCATTTCTTCGATGCGGCAAACGATCACCTCGCTCAGATCCGCTCAGAAGGTTTGTCCAGGGTCGAGATGGCGCTGGAGCAAAACGAACTGCTTCTTTATTACCAGCCCAAGGTCGACATGCAAAGCGGTGAGGTCGTCGGCATGGAAGCGCTCATCCGCTGGCGGCACCCGCAACGCGGCCTGATACCGCCCGGTGAATTTCTGCCGCTGATCGAGAACAGCGATTTCGAGATCAGGCTTTCCGAATGGGTGATCACCAGCGCGATGGAACAACTGACTTCATGGCAAAAGTTTGGCATCCATCTCACCGTCAGCGTGAATCTGCCGGCACGCCATCTTCAGTCGCACGGGTTCGCCGAATTCATCGCCTCTTCCGTGTTGCGACATCAGGAAATGGATGGCGCGTTCGAACTGGAAATACTTGAATCGGCAGCGCTTGGCGACATGGGCGCTGCGATACAGAAGATGCAAGGCTGCATCGCACAAGGCATACAGTTTTCCATCGACGATTTTGGAACGGGATATGCTTCCCTGGCTTATCTAAGAAGGCTGCCTGCGCAAACGATCAAGATCGATCAGGTGTTCGTGCGCAACATGCTGGAAGACGAAGACGATTTGTCCATCGTCGAAGGCGTGATCAGCCTGGCCCGCGCATTCAAGAAGGAAGTGATCGCGGAAGGAGTAGAGACAGTGGGACAAGGCGTGCAGCTTCTGAATTTCGGCTGCAGGCTGGCACAGGGCTATGGCATTGCCCGTCCCATGGAAGCGGGGCTCGTGCCAGACTGGTTGAGAAATTACCGGCCGCCTGCCGAATGGTGCGGCAGGACTTAGCGACGCATCCTCGAGAAATGCCGATCCAGCACCCCCCTCTGTTCAGGCGTCAGCGCAGAATACAGTTCCTTTAGCGCCTGATCCATGTTCTCGAAATTCACCAGACGATGCTTCATCAGTTCGATATGCCGGTCGAAGCGTTCGGGCGCGGTCGCTGCCGGAGCACGCATCGCAGCCTGCATCTGATCCCTCATCTCCTTGACGTTGCTCCTGGTCTTCTCCGCATAGGCAGCCCATGCCGATTCCTGATCGCTCGTGATCTTGAGTTCTTCCTTCAGACGCGCAAGGCGCTGATTGACCCTTGCGACAGGATCAGGCTTAGCCTGAGTCGCAGGTGCAGCGGCCTGATCCGCATAGCTTGGTGCAATCATGGATGCGCCGAGCAGCATCGCCAAAAACAAAATCCTCTTCATCGTATCGCTCCTCAAAAAGTTGATCATTTCAAATCAGTCGTCATCCATGCCGCCGAATCCGCCGTCGCCAAAACCTCCCAGGCCGCCGTCGTCCATGCCACCGAATCCGCCGAACTCAAAACCCGGGACAGGCGCATAGCCAGGCATGGGGCCGTAAGCCGGCATTGTTCCATAGGGCATCATCATGTCACCGCAGCCCGCGAGAAAAAGCAGCACGCTCATGCATAGAATTTTCTTCATTTGGCACCTCGTTTCGTTCATGCCCGAAAACCCAAGACTGCATAAATCATGTCATACCGAAACCGCGCATGACATTAATTATTATTAATTACTTCCACTGCATGTGCATGATTAGAATGATGTCGTGTTTGACTGAAATCCCGACCAAGGTTCCATCGGCTTAAGGCTGCACAGCCTGTCATTCTTCATGCGCAACGGAGGCAAGCATGTCAGAAAGCACACAGCATCAATTTCTCGGCCTGGACAAAGAATCCCTGAAGCACTCCCTCGTCAACCGGCTCATCTATTCCGTGGGCCAGGATCCGTCCAACGCATCGGCGCGCGACTGGTTTCACGCGATCGCGTATGCCGCGCGCGACCGCCTGATAGAACACTGCATGGAAACACAGCACAACTACGACCGGGAGGACAGCAAGCGCGTCTACTATCTTTCGATGGAATTTCTGATCGGCCGCATGCTGGCCAACAGCCTGCTCAACATGGAATGCCTGGAAAACTGCAAGGAAGTGCTGCAAGAGATGGGTATTTCTTTCGATGAAGTCCGCGACATCGAAGAGGATGCGGCATTGGGAAACGGAGGACTCGGAAGACTCGCCGCCTGCTTTCTCGATTCGATGGCCACACTCGGCATACCAAGTTACGGTTATGGCATCCGCTACGAATATGGCATGTTCCATCAGGATATCGAAAACGGCTCGCAGGTCGAGCGGCCAGACAACTGGCTGCGCTATGGAAATCCATGGGAGTTTCCGAGGCCAGACCTGCTCTACAAGGTCAACTTCTACGGCCACGTGATCCACTGCGAGGACGATGACGGCGTCTATCGCTACCACTGGCTGGACACGACCGAAGTGATGGCGATGGCATACGATACGCCCATCCCCGGCTATGGAAACAACGTCGTCAACAGCATGCGACTCTGGTCGGCCAAAGCGACGCGCGACTTCGACCTGCAATACTTCAACAACGGAGACTATATCAAGGCCGTGGGAGAAAAGAGAGAATCCGAAATACTCTCCAAGGTGCTCTATCCAGACGACACGACGACGATGGGCAAGGAGCTAAGGCTGAAACAGCAATACTTTTTCGTCACCGCCTCTTTGCAGGACATCATCGCGCGCTTTTTGAAGCAGCATCAGAATTTCGATCTCTTTCCTGAAAAAGTCGCGATACAGCTTAACGACACCCACCCTTCCCTCTCGATTCCGGAGCTGATGCGCCTATTGCTCGACATCCATCATCTGGACTGGGACCGCGCATGGTCGATCACGACCCGCACATTCTCCTACACCAATCACACGCTGATGCCCGAGGCGCTCGAGACATGGCCGCTTGACATGTTCGAGAAGCTCTTGCCGCGCCACATGCAGATCATCTATGAGATCAACCATCGCTTCCTGCACGACGTGATGCACAGGAGTCCAAACGACGCCGAACTGCTAAGGCGCATGTCCCTGATAGACGAGGAAATGGGTCGAAGGATCAGGATGGCGAATCTCGCGATCGCGGGCAGCCACAAGGTGAACGGCGTCGCCGAGATTCACACCGAGCTCATGAAAAACAGCACATTCGTCGATTTCGAAAGGACCTATCCCGGCAAGATCATCAATATCACCAATGGAATCACGCCGCGCCGCTGGCTCAACCAGGCCAATCCTCCTCTTTCCCAGCTGATCTCCGAACACATCGGGACGCGCTGGAAAACCGATCTTAGCGAACTCGAAAAGCTTTTGCCGCTTGCGAATGACGATGCCTTCGTCTCGGCCTTCATGTCGGTCAAGCAGGAAAACAAGACAAGGCTGACAGACTATGTGCTCGAACATCTGCAGATCGAGATCGATGCGCATTCGATGTTCGACGTGCAGATCAAGCGCATCCACGAATACAAGCGCCAGCTTCTGAATCTGCTGCATGTGATCACCCGCTACAACCGCATAAGGGCAGGTCAGTTGGACGGCATGATCCCGCGCACCGCGATCTTCAGCGGCAAGGCGGCTCCCGGCTATGCGATCGCAAAGCTCATCATCAGGCTGATCAACGATGTCGCGGAATTCGTGAACAACGATCCCGCGATGCACGACATGCTCAAGGTGGTCTTCATACCGAACTACAACGTCGCGACCGCAACCGCGATCATCCCCGCGACCGATTTATCCGAACAGATCTCCACCGCAGGCACCGAAGCCTCAGGTACGAGCAACATGAAGATGGCGCTGAACGGCGCATTGACGATAGGCACGATGGATGGCGCGAATGTGGAAATCGGCGCCGAAGTCGGATGGGACAACATCTTCACATTCGGGCTTACCACGGAAGGCGTGAGCAATCTCAGGCAGCATGGCTACAACCCATGGGACTACTACCGCGAGAACGGCGAATTGCGCCAGGCTCTCGACATGATAGGCTCAGGCTATTTCTCGCCTGAAGAGCAGGACAGATACCGCCCATTATTCGATACCCTCACCCACGAAGGCGATCATTATCTTCTGCTTGCGGACTATGCAGCCTACGTGCATTGCCAGGAGAAGGTCGATGCGCTCTACAGGACGCCTTCCGAATGGGCCCGCAAGGCGATCATCAACATCGCCAGCATGGGAAAATTCTCAAGCGACCGCAGCATACAGGACTATGCGGAGAAGATCTGGCAGGTCAGCGCAGTCCCCCGGTTCTAGCCAATGACGATGGAGAAAACATGAGCAATTTTCTGGAACAACTCAAAACGATGACCACGATCGTCGCCGACACAGGCGACATAGAGGCGATACGCCATCACCGCCCTGAGGATGCGACGACCAATCCATCCCTTCTGCTCAAGGCCGCCACATTGCCCGAATACGTCCCCCTGATAGAAGATGCGATCTCATGGGCAAGATCCCAAAGCACTGAGCGCGAACAGCAGGCTCACGATGCAATGGACAAGCTGGCCGTGGATGTCGGACTGGAAGTGCTCAAATTCATTCCCGGACGCATCTCGACCGAGGTGGATGCAAGGCTCTCATTTAACAGGGAAGCAACGCTCGCCAGGGCGCGCAGGCTGATCGGCCTTTACAACGCGGCAGGGATAGAAAACAAAAGGGTGCTGATCAAGATCGCATCGACCTGGGAAGGCATACGCGCCGCCGAAATCCTGGAACGCGAAGGCATATGCTGCAACCTGACGCTGCTCTTCGGTTTCGCACAGGCGCGCGCAGCAGCAGAAGCGGGCGCGACTCTGATCTCTCCTTTTGTAGGCCGGATTCTCGACTGGCACAAGGCAAAGGGAGCATCGGACTTTTCGCCAGAAGACGATCCCGGCGTGCAATCGGTGCGCAAGATATATGCCTATTTCAAGGAGCACGGCTACAAGACCATCGTGATGGGCGCATCGTTTCGCAACATGGGCGAGATCGTGGCGCTCGCAGGATGCGACAGACTGACCATTGCGCCGGCCTTGCTTGAAGAGCTGGAGGCCACACAAGGCGTGCTGGAACGCAAGCTGAAATTCTCAAGAGAGATCAAGAAGGCGCCCCCCTTGATGACGGAGGCAGAATTCAGGTGGGAGATGAACGAGGATGCGATGGCGACCGAGAAGCTCGCCGAAGGCATACGCGGATTCACCAAGGATCAGATCAGGCTCGAGACGATGCTGCTCGAAAGACTCTGATGCCTTGACTTTAGCGGGTCAGCCCCGCATAGATCATCAGCATCTTCTCCGGCAGATATCTGACATGGTCGACGACCATATATCCCCTGGCGCCAAATATCTGCGAGACATATTCGTCCGCCTTGGGGTCCAGGCTGATGCAGTGCGTGTGTATGCCGCGCTTCGCGGCTTCATTGACCGCCATCTTCGCATCGTACATCAGGTATTTCGTCCCCCTGACATCTATGTCGGAAGGCGCGCCGTCCGTGATCAGCATCAAAAGTTTCTTGCCTGCTTCCTGAGTGTCCAGATGATGGGCGGCGTGCCGTATCGCAGCGCCCATGCGCGTCGAACGCTGCCCTGTCATCCCGGCGATCCTGGCCTTGGACTCGCCATCGTATGGCTGACCGAAATCCTTGAAGCGGAAATATTCGACGTTGTGCCGGCTCTTGGAGCAGAAGCCATGGATCGCGAAAGGATCACCGACATCCTCTATCACATCGGCGAACAGCACACAGATCTGCCGGGTCAGTTCCAGCACCGTCTGTTCCTGTCCGGCTATCCTCTGATTGGTCGAGTTAGAAAGGTCGAGCAGCACGAGAACCGAGATGTCGCGGTTCTTGCGCAGCGAGCGCATCATGATGCGCGTATCCGGATGGATACCCGAACGCAGATCGATCAGCGCGCGCACCGCCGCATTGATGTCGACCTCGTCTCCCTCCTCAAGTTTCCTGATGCGGCGCAGCCCGCTATAGCGGATCGCATGCAGTATCCTCTCCATGCGCGATATCAAATGGCCGTTTTGCAAAACGATCTGATCCACGACTTCGATCTCACCGGGCTTGGGCTTTCTCTCGTGCACCGTGACCCAGGAAGCCGTCTCGGCCTGGCTGCGGTAGTCCCACTCCGCATAGGTGTAGGTGTCCTTGCCGTTTGAGCGCTGCGGCTTGCCTTCGGAAATCTCCTTGTTATCCTCGTCCACGTTTGCAAACTCGTTGTTTCCCATCAAAAGCTTGAGCTCGAAGAAGGAAGTCGGCATCTCCTCCGCACGGGTTGGCTCATGTTTCGCATACTCCCAGGAATAGCGGTTGTCGTCTCGGTAGAGCGCGCTAAGCCTGTCCGCATGCACATTGAACTTGATGTTCTTCTTCCTGAACTCTGCGGCCAAAGCCGATCCGATACGGATGGAGACATCGTGCGTCTCGAGATTCCTCTCGGCCCCGAAAAGCGTCCTGCCCTGAGCGATCCATGGATCGTCATCCTGATAGGATGGGTCGAGCAGCGCGCGCGCCAGGCGCGAGAGATAATCGCCCGCGCTTCTGTTCTGCCATGGCGTGGCGACATGCTGGTCGCGCCAAAGCTCGATCAGCCCGGGAAATTCCTGCATCATCAGGGCCTCGACCCTGGCATCCTCGACGACCGAGATCACCGCCTTCTGCCACTTGTCGGCAATCGCATCGGGAAACGCCTTCTCGGTATGCATGATGTGGGCCGCGGCATGGACAGCCGCCGCGCGATAGACTTCGACACCCGTAACTTCTTTTGCCTGATCGTAATAGAAGCTCGGCAGGTGTATCGTATTCCCTTCTATGTAGGGGCGGTATTTCTCGAGATGAAGAAAATCCTCCTCCATCGCCTTGATCACGAGGTCCCTGCCGCACATCGCATGAAGATAGATCGCAAGGCGACGGTGCACATCGGTGAGCAGGATCTTCGACCGATGCTCAGCCTGATGGTCCGGCTTGCCAAAATACCGCTTCAGGCGATGCGATATGCGGTTGAAGGCGGATTTCATCTCCCCTCTTTGTGCTTTCCGAAGAAGGTGACCACGGCCGCTTCCAGCGCATCGCGCATGTCAGGATCGTCCGTGATCGGTGCGACCAATGCGACGCGGCATGCTCGTCTGGTCTCCACCCCTCTTGCAATCAAGGTGCCCGCATAGATCAGCATGCGCGTGGAGATGCCCTCGTCCAGCCCATGCCCCTTGAGCTTGCGCGCCATCTTCGCAATCGACACCAGCTTCCCTGCATCCTCCCTCGATATCCCAGACTCGTGGGATACGATCTCTTCCTCGATCTCATGCTCCGGGTAATCGAAGTCCAGCGCGCCGAAGCGCTGCTTGGTCGATTGCTTGAGGTCCTTCATCACGCTCTGGTATCCTGGATTGTAGGAGATCACGAGCTGGAAATCCGGATGCGCCTCCACGAGTTCGCCTGTCTTCTCCAAAGGAAGCACGCGCCTGTTGTCCGTCAAGGGATGGATCACGACCGTGGTATCCTGGCGCGCCTCGACGACCTCGTCGAGATAGCAGATTGCCCCGTATCTCGCGGCGATCGCAAGCGGGCCGTCCTGCCAGCGCGTGCCCTGGGAATCGAGCAGAAAGCGCCCCACAAGATCGCTTGCCGTCATGTCCTCGTTGCATGCGACCGTGATCAGCGGCCTGCCCAGTTTCCATGCCATGTATTCGATGAAGCGCGTCTTCCCGCAGCCGGTCGGGCCCTTCAGCATGATGGGCATGCGCGCATCATAGGCCGCTTCATAGACGGCCACCTCATCGGATACCTGGCGATAGTATGGCTCGCGCTTGACCTGATACTGACTGACGATGTCTTTCATTGAAATCCCTTCTTGAAATGCCCGCCCAAAGGCGGATCTTAGCCGCCTATCCTCCAGAACTTGTTGCGATTCCTGTATGCCAGATACCAGGCGCCTATCGTCAGCGTCCAGGCGATGATCTTGTAGATGAGCGCAGTGAAGATCAGCATGTCCAGCTGCAGGAACACGGTGAATGCGGTGAGGTTGAACGCGATGATCATGTAGATGATGACAAGCGGCAATTTGAACATGGGTTATCCTGTATTCAAGTGTGGATTTAATGGTAAGCGGATTCAATTCGTGAACGCAACATGATAAGTCTCATTCCTCTTTCACCCTGAACCACGCTGCATAAAGCGCAGGCAGAAACAAGCAGGTCAAAAGCGTGGCCACGACCAGCCCTCCCATGATGGTCACGGCCATCGGCCCCCAGAAGACCTGACGGGTCAGGGGTATCATCGCGAGTATCGCGGCTGCGGCCGTCAGCGTGATCGGACGAAAGCGCCTGATCGTCGAGCCGATGATGGCTTCCCAGCGTGATTTTCCATCTTCCTCGTCCTGCCTTATCTGGTCGACCAGAATCACCGAGTTGCGCATGATCATGCCGGCCAACGCGATGAAGCCGAGATTCGCGACGAAGCCGAAGGGCACCCTGAAGATCAGCAGCGCCGCGGTCACCCCTATCATGCCAAGCGGTGCGGTGAGCAGCACGATGACGGTGCGGCTGATGCTCTGCAGCTGAACCATCAGAAGGGTCACCACGCCGATCAGCATCAGCGGCATCACCGCCATGATCGCATGTTCCCCCTTCGCGGACTCCTCGATGCTACCGCCCATTTCGATGCGGTATCCGGCAGGCAATCTGGCGCGCAGTTCGTCCAGCTTCCTGTCGAGCGCTACGGATACCGTTGCAGGCTGGGTGCTGTCTGTCATGTCGGCCAGCACCGTCATGGTGGGTATGCGGTTCCTTCTCCAGATCACGCCTTCCTCGAGATCGGGAACCAGGTGCGCGACCTGGGCAAGCGGCACATGCGCACCGCCAGCCAAGGGTATGTCGAGCTCAAGAAGGCGGCTTAGAAAACGCGCATCGCCCCGCCACATCACGTCTATCAGCTGATCCCCCTCGCGGTATTGCGTAAGAGTCTGTCCGTTCAGCCAGCCTTGCAGCGCCTGTTTTATTTCAAAGCTCGAAGTGCCCAGCTTGTGCGCCACATCCTGGTCTATCTCGACGCGCACGCCCTTGATCTTCTCGTTCCAGTCGTAATTCACATCCTGAAGATGGGGATTGGCGCGCATCAGCTCGGATACCC
Organism: Pseudomonadota bacterium; assembly: GCA_021782365.1. Lineage (GTDB taxonomy): Bacteria > Pseudomonadota > Gammaproteobacteria > Burkholderiales > Gallionellaceae > Gallionella. The sequence goes on along the minus strand of JAJXVB010000003.1, from coordinate 155,893 downwards.
GGGATGCGATGCTGCGCACCTGATCGAGGTCTGTGCCGCTGATCCTGAACTGCACGGGATAACCCACAGGAGGGCCGTTTTCGAGGCGCGACACATGCAGATGCGCGGCCCCTTCTGCGCCGGATGTGTTTTCAAGATGCGACTTCAATGCCTCGCGCGCTTCTATGCTCCTGGTCAGCACGACGCACTGAGCAAAGTTGTCGCTGTAGAGTTTGATGTCGAGAGAGAGGAAAAAGCGCGGGGTGCTGTTGCCGACATAGCAGGAATAGGAGTCCACCCTCCGATCGCCCTTGAGAAGACCTTCGATGCGCTCGACCTCATGTTCGGTCGATTTCAAAGATGCCCCCTGCGGCAGCGTCATGTCGACCAGAAGCTCAAGCCTGCTGGCAGATGGGAAGAACTGCTTCTGCACGCCTTTCCCGAATGCGATTACGGACAGAACGAATACCAGCAACGTGATCGCGATGACTGTCCAGCGATTTCGCAGACACCATGTCAGCACCCGGCGAAATCCTCGGTAAAAAGGCGTGCCGTAGACGTCGTCTCCATGCACCTTTGCGCGCAGCCTTGCAGGATCGAGCAGCTTGAATCCCAGATAAGGCGTGAAAATCACCGCGACTATCCAGGAAACCAGAAGCGCGATGGTCACCACGGCGAAGATGGAGAAGGTATATTCGCTGGCGGCGGATTTTGAAAAACCCACCGGCGTGAAGGCGGCCGCAGTGATCAGGGTGCCGGTCAGCATCGGAAAGGCGGTCGATGTATAGGCGAAGGTGGCCGCCTTGAACCTGTCCCATCCCTGCTCCATCTTCACCACCATCATCTCCACCGCGATGATCGCATCGTCGACCAGCAAGCCAAGCGCGATCACCAAGGCACCGAGGGAGATGCGCTGCAGGTCTATGCCGAAGACCTTCATCATGAAGAAAGTGATCGCCAGAACCAGCGGAATGGAGAAAGCGACCACGGTCCCGGTGCGCAATCCCAGGCTCAAAAAGGACACCGCAAGGACGATCAGGATCGCCTCTCCCAGAGAATCCTGGAACAGCGATATCGATCCCTTGACCACGTCGGACTGATTCGCGACCACATGCACATCCACCCCGACAGGCAAATTCGCCGCCTCACGCTTCATCGCATTTTTCAGGTTCTCGCCGAGCCTGATGACGTCCCCCCCCTTGTCCATCACAACGCCGATGCCGATCGCAGGTTTCCCGCCAACTCGCATCATCGGACTCGGCGGATCGCGATAACCTCTAAAGACATTGACGATGTCGCCAAGGCGCATGTGCTTGCCGTTCACGAGCATGTCTGCATCTCTTATCTTTTCGACGCTGTCGAATTCCCCGCTCGTGCGCAGCCAGACGCGGTCGCTGCCGGTTTCCACAAACCCAGAAGGCGAGATCGCGTTCTGCTGCGCGAGCGCTGCACCTATCTCGGCGGGCGTGATGCCTAAGCTTGCCAGACGCATCGGAGAGGCATCGAGATAGATCTTCTCGTCCTGAACGCCGATCAGTTCGATGCGCCTGACATCCGGAACGCCCTTCAAGTCGATCGCGATCCGGTCCGCATAGCGGCGCAGTTCTCCAAGGCCGATGCCGTCTCCGGTCAAGGCGAAGATGTTGACATCCACATCGCCAAACTCTTCGTTTGGAAATGGGCCCTGTATGCCGGGCGGCAATTCGTGCCGGATGTCATCCAGCTTCTTTCTGACCTGACGCCAGGCTTCCGGCACCTCGGACTTGGGCGTGTAGTCCTTGAGTCCGATAAACACCATGGATTCCCCAGGCTTGGATGCGGAGCGCAGCACATCGACCCAGGGGGTTTCCTGCAATTTCTTTTCTATCCGGTCGGTTAACTCGAGCTCCACCGTGGGCGCATTCGCACCCGGCCAAAGCGTGCGCACCGCCATCGCCTTGAACGTGAAATCGGGATCTTCCGCGCGCCCAAGGCCGAAATAGGAAAATATGCCGGCCCCCATCAGCACGATGATGAGATAAAGCACCATCTGCTGGTGATTCAGCGCCCAAGCCGAAAGATTGGGCCCTCTCATTTTCCGCTGCCATCGACGGGCTGTATGATCTCGCCCTCCGACAGGCGATGCACGCCTGCGACGACGATGCGCTCACCCTCTTTGAGTCCGCCCGAAATGACCGCCCCCTCGTCCCGATAGGCGGATACCTGCACCTCCCTGAGCGTCACGCGCTTGCCATCAGAAACGATCCAGACGGCAGCCTGCTTGCCCTGCTGATAGATAGCCGAAAGCGGAATCAGTAGGGATGCCTTGTCGGCAGCCTTGAAGTTCACGCGCGCGCTCATGCCCAGCGCAATCCGGTTCATCGGGTCATCAAACGCAACGCGCGCGGCATAGGTCCTGCTCTGGGGATCGGAAGAAAGAGAGAGTTCCCTGATATGGCCTTTAAGGGCAGGCAAATCGCCCACGGCGACTCGCGCTTCATCGCCGACATGGAAAGCGGAAAACTGGTCTTCGGGTATCGAGAATGCCGCCTCCGTCTCGCCTGAAACGCCCAGTTTCATCACGGGCTGTCCCGCTGCAACCACCTGTCCTGCGTCAGCCAATACCGCCTCGATCACCCCATCGCGATCGGCGCGCAGCACCGTATAGTCGGACTGGTTTCTCGCGAGATTCGCCTCCGCACCGAGAGACTTCAAGGCGGCTTCCTTGGCATCCAGCGCCGCTTGGCTTACAAATCCGCGTTTACGCAATTCCCGGTAGCGCTTCACATCCGACAAGGCAAGCCGATATTGCGCCTCTGCCGCATTCGTCTTCTGGATCGCATCCGAAGGATCCAGGCGCGCAAGCACCTCCCCCGCCTTCACCCTCGTTCCTGCATACACCTTCCGCTCGATGATCTTTCCCCCTGTGCGAAAGCCCAGCATCGGCTCATGGCGGGCGCGTATCTCGGCGCTGTATTCCCGGCCTTGATCGGCTACGCGATTCCCCACGACCTCTGTCAATGCGGGCCGCACGGTTTTTGCGGGCGGCGCTGCCTCTTTGTTGCATGCGGCAAGCCAGATGGAAAGCGCGATTATGAATAGGGCTGATTTCATCGAAAGGCATCGAGTGCTTGAACAATTCGGAAATGTAGTTTTCTAACACTTCTTTGTCAAACCATGATTCATCAACGTTAAAATGAGGGCCTGCTGATAAGATCGCGGATTCCATGATAATCTCTGCCTGACTGCCTATAGCCGGAAACGATATGACATATTTGCAAGAACCCCAATACAAGCATGGCATGGAAGAGAAGACGGGCATACTGCTGGTCAACCTCGGCACACCGGATGCCCCCACCGCAAGGGCCTTGAAGCCCTATCTCAAGGAATTTCTGAGCGATAAACGCGTGGTGGAAATTCCAAAGCTTATCTGGTGGCCCATCCTGAACGGCATCATACTCAACACCCGCCCGAAGAAATCGGCGCAGAAATATGCGAGCATCTGGCTGAATGAGGGATCGCCTCTGCGCGTCTACACCGAAAAACAGGCCATCTTGCTGAAGGGATTTTTAGGCGAGCGCACGCGCTCCCCTTTCATCGTCGATTTCGCGATGACCTACGGCAATCCTTCGATTTCGGATGCGCTCTCCCGCATGAAGCAGCAAAACTGCCAGCGCATCCTGATCGTCCCGATGTTCCCCCAATATTCGGCGAGCGCGACAGGCCCCGTTTACGACCAGGCGTTCTCCTTCATGCAGAAGATGCGCAACCTTCCCGCGCTTCGCACCGTGAAACACTTCCACGACGATCCGGGATACATCGCGGCGCTGGCCGCCAACATCGAGGACTACTGGAAGAAAAACGGACGCCCGGAAAAGCTGCTGATGAGCTTTCACGGCGTGCCCAAGCATACCCATGAGAAGGGCGATCCCTACCCTTGCGAATGCCACAAGACAGGACGTTTGCTGGCCGAGGCGTTAGGCCTCACATCAGAGCGATACATCGTGAGCTTCCAGTCGCGCTTCGGCCGCGCCGAATGGGTGCAGCCCTACACAGCCGCAACGCTCAAGAAGCTGGGAAAGGAAAAGACCCGTAGGGTGGATGTCGTCTGCCCGGGCTTCGTATCCGACTGCCTCGAAACGCTTGAAGAGATCGCGATGGAATGCCGAGAGGAATTCCTGAGTGCAGGAGGAGGGGAATACCATTATATTCCCTGCCTGAACGACAACGATCCGTGGATACACGCGCTGACCGATCTCGTGATGGAGAATCTGCAGGGCTGGCTGCCCGAGCACGATGCCGGTGAACTCGAGCAGTCCAGGCTGCGCGCGCTTTCCATGGGAGCGAAACAGTAGATTTCTTTAAGTCATAGGAGAAAGACATGTCGCAATTTCCTGAAGACGTCTATACCGAACCATCCGATCTGGATGTGGACACATTAAAAAATCTCGGGCCGCTCGCCGGCATGGCCGGAATCTGGCAGGGGATGCGCGGTCTGGATGTGAAGCCGAAAGCAGAAGGCCCGAAGAAGCAGGCCTATGTCGAGCGGATCGAGCTGCAACCGATAGACCCTCAGACCAATGGCCCCCAGGTTTATTACGGCCTGCGCTATCACACGCATGTGGTCAAACCTGACCAGGTCAAGACCTATCACGATCAGGTCGGATACTGGCTATGGGAGCCTGCAACGGGCTCGGTGATCCACACCCTGACGATACCGCGCGCGCAAATCGTGATGGCGCATGGCAAGGCGACAGCGGACTCCAAGGAATTCGAACTCAGCGCCTCGCACGAATCGGAGAATTTCGGCATACGCTCCGCACCATTTTTGGACTATGCATTCAGGACGGTGAGCTTCCGCATCAAGGTATCCATCCATCCCGATGACACCTGGTCCTACGAGGAAGACACGGTGCTGATGATCAGGGGAAAGGACGAGCCTTTCCATCACACGGACAGGAACACGCTCACAAGGGTAGCCCAGCCCACGCCCAACCCTCTGGCGAGAAAATAACTATTCGCTGCGAACCAGAAGCACCGGAACCGAAGCGCCTCGCACCACGCCCTCGGCCACGCTGCCGAAAAGCAGGTGATTGAATCCTGACCTGCCGTGCGTGCCGATCACGATCAGATCGGCCGACCAGTTCTTCGCCTCCTCGTCGATCACGCGGGCGATGCGCTCCCCGTTCGCCTCGCGAAGCAGGGTATCCACCGTGATGTCCGCCTGCTTTGCGACCTCTTCGGCGCGGGAGAGCGCGCGCTCGCCGATCTTCTTCGTCAGCTCGCGAAGCTCCGCATAATCCACATAGCCTTCCGCGTTCAGGAACTGCAGATCGTCGATCACATGCAAAAGCCGCATCTGCACGGGCTGCTCATCGATCAGCTTGATGGCTTCCTGCAGCGCCCGGTCAGACGTGCTGCTGCCGTCGACCGGTATCAGTATGCGTTTGTACATGACGCTCTCCTTTGTCGATTAAAGCTTGAGAAAGTGCTCCCTGTAGTGTTTCATCTCGGCGATGGATTCATAGATGTCCGCCAGCGCCTCGTGCTTGCCATGCTTCTTCATGCCCTGCGCGACCTCCGGCTTCCAGCGCTTGACCAGCTCCTTCAGCGTGCTGACATCGAGATTGCGGTAATGGAAATAGTCCTCGAGCGCCGGCATCCAGCGCGCCATGAAACGTCTGTCCTGGCAGATCGAATTGCCGCACATCGGAGAAGTCCTGGCCGGCACATGCTCTTTCATGAATTCGAGCATCCTGGCCTCGACCGACGCCTCGTCGAGCGAGGATCCCCTGACCTTTTCGATCAGTCCCGACTTGCCGTGTGTGGACTTGTTCCAGCTGTCCATGCCGTCCAGCACCTCGTCTGACTGATGCACGACCATGACCGGCGCTTCGGCGACCGTCTCAAGGTTGCTGTCGGTCACGACGATCGCGATTTCGATGATGCGGTCCTTGTCCGGAATAAGCCCGGTCATTTCCATGTCTATCCAGACGAGATGATTCTGATTTTGTGCCATAATTCGCATGCGCCGATTGAACGTTGAAGGGCGTATTGTGTCACAACCGGACTTAACCTAACAGAACATGTCAGCATCGCTTTTCACTATACTCTTCATCGCAACGCTCGTGCTCACCACGCTGGCGAAACTCTGGCTTGCACAGAGGCACCTGGCCTACATCGCATCCCACCGTGACCGCGTGCCTGACGCCTTTGCAGGCCAGATATCGCTTGCGAGCCACCAGAAGGGTGCGGACTATACCTCGGCGAAGACGCGCTTTTCCATGCTCTCCATCCTGTTCGACGCGGTGCTTTTGCTTGGCTTTACCCTCGCAGGCGGCATAGAAAAGATCTCGGAACTCTCAGCGCACTGGTTCAGCGGGTCGCTGGCGCAGGGAATAGTGACCATCGTGATCGCGCTTCTGATCTCGTCTCTCCTTGAGGCCCCCTTCAACATCTACAGCACCTTCGCGATCGAGGGGCGTTTCGGCTTCAACCACATGACCTTCGCGCTTTATGTCGCCGATGCGCTGAAGGGACTTCTGATCGGCGCGGTCCTTGGGCTGCCTCTGCTCGCGGGCGTGCTCTGGCTGATGGAGCGCATGGGGACATACTGGTGGCTTTATGTCTGGGGCGTATGGGTGCTATTCAACCTGCTCATCCTTTTCATCTATCCCGCGTTCATCGCGCCGCTTTTCAACAAGTTCAGCCCGCTCAAGGACGAGGCGACGAAGTCGCGCATCGAGGCACTCCTTGCGCGCTGCGGATTTACCAGCAGCGGGTTGTTCGTGATGGACGGAAGCCGTCGCAGCGCGCATGGCAACGCTTATTTCACGGGCTTTGGCAAGACCAAGCGCATCGTGTTCTTCGACACGCTTTTGGAACACCTGAACATCGAAGAGATCGAGGCCGTGCTCGCGCATGAATTGGGGCATTTCAAGCATCGCCATGTGATGAAGCGCATCGTCTCGACATTCGCGATCAGCCTGGCCTTCCTCTGGCTGCTGGGAGCCCTGATGCAGACAAGCTGGTTCTATCAGGGCCTTGGGGTATCCACGCCCAGCACCGCGAATGCGCTGCTGCTGCTTTTCATGACCATGCCGCTTTTCAGCTTCCTGTTAGCCCCCGTCATGTCGGCCTATTCGCGCAAGCACGAATTCGAAGCGGACAGCTATGCGGTGAGGCAGACCAATTCGCGCGATCTGGTCAATGCGCTGGTCAAGCTTTATCAGGACAATGCCGCGACCCTGACCCCGGATCCGCTTTATTCGAAGTTCTACGATTCGCATCCGCCCGCCTCCATCCGCATCGCGCATCTCGAGGCAGCCTAGATGGATCGGCTCTCTTCCATACAAATCGAGAACCTCCTGGGCAAGCTTTCAGGATGGGAGCGTGACGGCCATGCCATCCGCAAGAGCTATTCGTTCAAGGATTACTACCAGACCATCGCTTTCGTGAATGCGATCGCATGGATATCCCACCGCGAAGACCATCACCCGGACCTATACGTCACCTACAACACCTGCCGCATCGAATACAGCACGCATTCCGCAGGAGGGCTGACGGAAAAGGACTTCAGCTGCGCAGCGCAGGTCGATGCGCTCTTCAAGCCTTGAACGGACGCGTCGTTGCCGCATTTGGCCGCCAGTATCTGGTGAGACTTGACGACGGAAGCCTACTGCCCTGCCTCACGCGGGGAAAGAAGAGCGATGTCGTGTGCGGCGACGAGGTCGAAGTGCTGAAGAGCGCTGAAGGTCAGGGCGTGATCGAGCGCATCGGAAAACGCGCGACCCTTCTGTACCGTTCCGACGCGTACCGCGAGAAGCTCATCGCCGCCAATGTCACGCAGCTGATCGCCGTCGTCGCAACGGAGCCTTCCTTCAGCGACGAAGTGCTCGCGCGATGCCTTGTCGCCGCATTCGACCAGAATCTGTCCGTGCTGATCGTGCTGAACAAATGCGACCTTCCCAAGGATCGCGCAAGCGAGCAGCTTGAGACCTACCGCAAGATAGGCTATCGCGTGCTCGAAATCTCCGCCCTCAAGGATGTATCAAGGCTCTTGCCGCTGCTGCAGGGCCACACCAGCGTGCTGATCGGCCAGTCCGGCATGGGAAAATCCACGCTGATCAACGCGCTCCTGCCAGACGCATCCGCCGCCACGCGGGAGATCTCCACCGTACTGGATTCAGGCAAGCACACCACCACCCACGCGAAACTATATACACTGAATGAGAATAGCAGCCTGATCGACTGCCCCGGCTTGCAGGCTTTCGGCCTGCATCACCTATCAACCGGCAGGATAGAGCAGGGCTTCGTCGAATTCTCACCCTATCTCGGATTGTGCCGCTTCCGCGACTGCCACCACCTGCACGAGCCGGGGTGCGCGCTGACCGATGCGGCAGCCAAGGGCGTGATAGATCCGAGGAGGCTAGAACTTTTCAGGCAGATTATCGCCAACAAGTGAGAGCCTTCAGACATGCAGAGGCGGCTCTTCCATCAGCGCGATCTGCTCGCGCAGCTCGAGAATCCGGTCCTGCCAGTAGCGCTGTGTGCCGAACCACGGAAAGGCAGATGGGAAGGCGGGATCGTCCCAGCGCATTGCGATCCATGCGCTGTAATGAATCAGGCGCAGCGTGCGCAGCGCCTCGATGAGATGGAGCTCTCGCGGATCGAATTCATGAAAATCCTGGTATCCCTCCAGCAGATCGCCAAGCTGCCTTGCCTGATCCGCCCGCTCTCCGGAAAGCAGCATCCATAAATCCTGGATCGCAGGCCCCATGCGGCTGTCGTCGAAATCGACGAAATGCGGCCCATCGTCCGTCCAGAGCACATTGCCCAGATGGCAGTCTCCATGCAGCCTGATCGACTTTACTTCCCCTGCCCGATCAAAAGATCGCCGGATTTCCTCCAGCGCGTGATCCGCCACGCTACGGTAGGCCTCGACCAATTCAGGCGGTATGAAATCACCCGCAAGCAGATATTCGACAGGCTGGGTCCCGAAGCTCTGCAGGTCGAGTCGAGGGCGATGCTGATAATTTGAGAGCGCACCCACCGCATGAATGCGCCCGATGAAGCGCCCCATCCATAGGCGCGCATCCTGAAAATCCAGCTCCGGCGCGCGGCCGCCATGCCTTCTGAAGACTGCGAAACGGAAACCCCCGAACGAATGCAGCGTGCTTCCGCCGATTTCCAATGCAGGCACCACAGGGATTTCGCGCTCGAAGAGCTGGGCCAGAAAATCGTGCTCCTCGCGTATCGCCTCATCGCTCCAGCGGGCCGGGCGGTAGAATTTCGCGATCAAGGGCGGACCATCCTCCATCCCTGCCTGATAGACGCGGTTCTCATAGCTGTTCAAAGTCAGAAGCCGCCCATCGCCATAGAGGCCTATGCTATCCAGCGCATCCAACACGACCTCTGGCGTGAGCGCGCTGTAGGGATTCTTTGCGGATTGTTCATTCATCGTTTTCATCTAATGCAGAAGTCCTGCGAGCGTGAGCATGAAGAGCGTGACCAGTATGAAAACCGATGAACGCTTGAGCAGTCGGTCGATGCAGAAAAGCGCTTCCGCACCTCCCTTGTTGCCTACACCCAATTCCGGCCTGTCGCTATTCAGTATCCTGGCCCCCAGCCTGATGCCCGATGCGCCCGCGGCACTTGCGAGCAGGATTCCTTTTTCCGGATCAGGCCAGTGTGAGGCCTGCGAACGCCAGCAATATGCAGTGTCCTCGAAATTTCCGACGATCGCAAACGTCGCCGCAGTGAGCCTTATCGGAAGCCAATTGAGTCTCCTGCGCATTTTCTGCGCATAGCTCAAAGTCGATTCATCCGGTTTTTCCTGCATCGCAAGGGACATGCAATAGAAAAGAACGCCGGCGGCACCCCCCAGCCCCAGAAAGCTCGTCACGACGAACCACACGATCACCGCGAACAGGCGATGCAGTGCAACCATCAGCGCGCTTTCGACAGCCAGGCGCGCGATCTCTTCGGAACCGAATTCGTCAGAATCATCTCCGCGCAACTGGGACAGCAGCGATCGCGCCCTTGCGATATCCGTTCCGCGCAATGCAAGCTGTATGTCGGTATAGATCCGGCTGTATCTTCCAAAACCCATGCAGAGATAGAGGACCAGCACGTCGAATGCCCAGGACAGCATCGGGTGCAGGCGATGCAATCCCCAGAACAACAAAATTGCGGCAACCACCAAGGGAAGCGTGGCGAGCCACCATGCTGTCCTGCCATGATGGTATGCGCCCGAATTGAAATGATGCTGGAAATAGCCGACATAGCCCGACAGCCAGACTGGCAGATACTTGCGCTCTGCCAGAGCGTTGAGCTGCTCTAGCAGCAATGCAGCGATCAGGGCGGACAGGCTCATGAGATGAAATTCAAATAGATTGTTATGTCAAAGATAGCACAAGCCGATGGTTCGGCAAAAAATGATGACAGCGTATATCATCGCGCCATGATGATTCTTTACAGAAGGAAATCCCGATGAAGCCGACCTGTTTGATCACCGCCCTGCTGCTCATGTCATTTAATTTTGCATTCGCGGATTCAAATCACTTGCCGCTCAAGACGGGAATGACGGCGACTCCCAACGCCTCATCGACCGATGTAAGCGATGAGAGCATCGCTTCTGAAGACCATGATGAATTCAAGAGATCGCACTTTACCGCCGATCAGATCATCGAATTTTCGAAACAGTTCGAGAAAGCGCTATCCGAAAAAGGCGCTCTCGTTGCAATCGTAGCGCGCATGGATGAACCCGAATCCAAGCGGCCCGAAGGCATGCGCTACACCGAGGTAGCCTTTGCGGTGCACTCGCTCATCACGACTTCGGGCGGGGAAAAGATTCCGGGCTATGCGATCTATGCATTGCAGCAGGAAGAAAAACGCAAGGACACGAGCAGGCTGATACAGGAATTCCCAGTGGATTTCTTCTCCAATGCCGCGGTTCTGGAAGCCGGCATCATCATCCCTACGCCAAAACTGCAACAGAGACTGCTGAATGTGATCAATTCGCCTACCTATTCCACGCTTCATGATCCGCATTTTTCGCTGATCGCAAACCCCTATACCCTGGGCTCCCAGAATGATGCGGAACACACGCTGGATGTCATCTGTGCGGCGCTCTACCGGACCAGCAACATCAAGCGCATAAAGGCAAACGAGATCGCCTATTTCAAGGCACAGCCGGTGAAAATCAATCTGATCAGGCTCAAGCTGGACTCGCTTTTCAGCAGCGAGATGTCGAGCTCTGATCAGCCGGGTTCGCCCGAAACCGCGACATTCGAGACGATCGCAAGCTTCCTGCAGAAATTCAACAAAGGTTCAGAAGTCTTGCACTTCATTCCTCAGGGCAAATAAAAAACCCGCACTCGGCGGGTTTTTTATTTCAGCGCATAAGAATTATTTCTTGGCTGCTGCCTTCTTCGCTGCGGGCTTAGCTGCAACCTTCTTCGCTGCGGGCTTAGCTGCAACCTTCTTCGCTGCGGGCTTTGCTGCAACCTTCTTCGCTGCTGGCTTAGCTGCAACCTTCTTCGCTGCGGGCTTAGCTGCAACCTTCTTCGCTGCGGGCTTTGCTGCAACCTTCTTCGCTGCGGGCTTAGCTGCAACCTTCTTCGCTGCGGGCTTAGCTGCTGCCTTCTTCGCTGCGGGCTTAGCTGCAACCTTCTTCGCTGCGGGCTTAGCTGCAACCTTCTTCGCTGCGGGTTTTGCTGCAACCTTCTTCGCTACCGGCTTTGCTGCTGCCTTCTTGGCTGCGGGCTTGGCTGCTGCCTTCTTCGCTGCGGGCTTAGCTGCAACCTTCTTCGCTGCGGGCTTAGCTGCTGCCTTCTTCGCTACCGGCTTAGCTGCTGCCTTCTTCGCTACCGGCTTTGCTGCTGCCTTCTTCGCTGCGGGCTTAGCTGCTGCCTTCTTCGCTGCGGGCTTTGCTGCTGGTTTAGCTGCGGGCTTCGCTGCAGGCTTCGCTGCCGCTTTAACTGCAGGTTTTGCTGCTGCTTTCTTCACTGCGGGTTTTGCTGGAGCAGATGCAACCGGCTTGGCCGCTTCAGGTGCAACGGGTTTCACTGAAACAGGAGTTGTTGGAGGGAAGGGCCACACGGAAACAACGGGTTTTGTTGCAGGGGTTTTATTGATGACGTCGCTACTACTTGCATTCTTAACATCTTTAATTTCTTCTACCATGATCGCAATCTCCCAGATGACTAAATCAAAAAAGAACCCACAGGCATCTCATAGTATTGTGCTAACACATCACAGTCAACAAGCACAAACTGTTTGATGAATTTTTGTTGTCAAAAAACAACACCTGCCGAAAAAAATTTTCGTCGCGATTCAAAAATCACGACTGTTGGCGGCGCAACTCGACACGCTTGAGATAGGCCTCTCGCGCGATCTGCACGTCCTCGATGAAGTACGGCAATTCCTTAAGCAGCAAGGCTTGCGCGCCATCGACGAGCGCCTGTGATGGCTCAGGATGAAAGTCGACCAGCACCATGTTCGCGCCCGCGAGAACACCTTGCGCAGTCACATGCATCATGTCCATGATGCCATCCGAAGACGCCGCTCTCGAACCGACCGAATGGGACGGATCGACGCAGACTGGCATGCGCGTCAAGCGCTTCACGACAGGCACATGCGCGAAATCCACGAAGTTGCGATGCGGGTCCCCCATGTTGGTCTTCATGCCGCGCAGGCAGAACACCACATTCCGGTTTCCTTCTGACGCCAGATATTCAGCGGCGTTGAGCGATTCATCGAGCGTGATGCCGAAACCGCGCTTCAGCAACACGGGCATCCTGGTCTGCCTTCCGACGATTTTCAGCAGCTCGAAATTCTGCGTGTTGCGCGTGCCGATCTGCAGCATCACGCCCGTCGGATCACCCGTCATGTGCAAGGCCTCGGCGATTTCCTCCATGTGCGACTCATGGGTGATCTCCATCGCAATCACCTTGATGCCGTACTTTCCCGCGAGCTCGAAGACGTAAGGCAGGCAGTTCTTGCCGTGCCCCTGGAACGCATAAGGGCTGGTGCGCGGCTTGTAGGCGCCCATGCGCGTGCATGCCTGGCCGTTCTCCTTCAGCGCGCGCATCATCTTTTCGACATGCTCGCGATTGTCCACCGCGCAAAGGCCCGCAAAAACATGCAGGGTGTCCTGCCCGAAGCGCACGCCGTTGTATTCGAAATGCGTGGGGCGCTGATCGTCCTTGTGGCGCCCCAGGATGCGATATTCCTGCGAGACGCGCACCACCCGATCGACGCAGGGCAGGCCTTGCATGTCGGCTATGTCGAGCGCCTTGGTATTGCCGATCAGATGGATCTCCCTGAGCGTCTGCTCAGTCCCGTGCTCTACATGAACGCGCGTCTTTATCCCAGGCATCGCCGCGAGATGCGCCATCAGCTGCTTGTATTCCTGTGACTCTTCGCCTGCATCCGGATTCAGTATCAGTATCATGTCGCCTCCCCTGGTTGCCGTTAAGACTTCACCCTGTTCAATTTCATCACGTCGCTGACCTTGACATCCACGCAAGGAGGATTCCTGCCACCCGCATGCACCCAGACCGTGCGCATGCCAAGCCGCTTGGCAGCCTTCAGGTTTTCCAGGCTGTCTTCGACCATCACGCATTGCGTAGCCTTCAAGCGATGTTTCTTGAGCAAGCGCCTGTAGCCGTAATGATCGGGTTTAGGGCGATAGTCTATCTGCTCCATCGCAAAAACGTCGTCGAAGAGGTCGTCGATCTTGAGGAGCCTTAACACCTTCCGCGCATAGATTTCAGGCGCATTCGAAAACAATATTTTTCTTCCCGGAAGCCCGCGCAGCACATGGCGCAGACGAGGCGCATAAAGCACCATTTTTTGAAGCTCCGGAAACTGGTGGGTGTGATGCAGAAAATGCGCGGGATCGGTGCCGTGATGGCGCATCATGCCCTGCAGCGTCGCGCCATATCGGTGCCAGTAATGCTGGCGCAGCGCATTCGCATCCTGCTCTGAGATCCCGAGATGCGCCTCGAGATAGGCGGTCATGCTTCGATTGATGTGCGGAAAGACATGCGCCCCCGCATCGTGCAGCGTATTGTCCAGATCAAAAATCCAGACCCTCCGGCTCATTTGCTCTTGATCAGGGTGCCCACGCCTTCGTCGGTCAGTATCTCCAGAAGAAGCGCATGCTGCACCCTGCCGTCTATGATGTGCACCGAGCGCACGCCGCTGCGCGCGGCGTCAAGCGCCGAACTGATCTTGGGCAGCATGCCGCCGGAAAGCGTGCCATCCGCCACCAGGTCGTCTATCTGGGAGGGCGTGAGCCCGGTCAGGAGCTTTCCGCTCTTATCCAAAACACCCGGCGTATTGGTGAGCAGCACGAGCTTTTCAGCGCTCAGCACCTCTGCAAGCTTTCCTGAAACCACGTCCGCGTTAATATTTAAAGTCTCGCCGTCAGGGCCAACGCCGATCGGCGCAATCACCGGAATGAAGTCTCCCGAGTCGAGAAAACTGATGATCGAAGGATCGATCTGGTATATGTCGCCGACCAGGCCGATGTCCACCATCTTGCCTGGCTCTGTATCGCTCTCCAGCATCAGCTTCTTGGCGCGGATGAAGGAGCCATCCTGGCCTGTCAGGCCGACAGCCTTTCCGCCATGCCGGTTTATCAGGTTCACGATGTCCTTGTTGACCTTGCCCAAAACCATCTCGACCACATCCATGGTCTCCTCGTCGGTCACGCGCATGCCCTGGATGAATTCGCCCTGCTTGCCGACACGCTTCAAGAGATCGTTGATCTGCGGTCCGCCGCCGTGCACCACCACGGGATTCATGCCGACCAGCTTCAAGAGCACGACGTCGCGCGCGAAGCTCTCCTGCAGAGCCGGGTCGGTCATCGCGTTGCCGCCATATTTGATCACGATGGTCTTGTCGAAAAAGCGCTGTATGTAAGGCAGGGCTTCCGAGAGCACGAGCGCTTTCTGCTCGGCAGAGGCTATGGACAGCGTCATGGTTTTTCCTTTGAGAATTTAGCGCGGATTCTACACCAGAAGAGACCGCGCCAATATGCGATAAGACTAGCCGTAAACCACCTTCACGTTCTCGGGCTGCAAGGCAGAGCGAAGATCCCGCAGCAATTCGTCGCTCACCGTGACCTGCCATGTTTCCCCCAGACGAAGCTGGCAGGAGGCCACGGCATTGCGGTAATGGATCAGAACAGGACATGCGCCTTCGCGCCAGGGCTTTAATATCTCCTCGAGCCTTGCAATGCCCAGCCTGCCGTCGCAGTTTAATGAGAGATGCTTCGCATGATGGGAGCGCGCTCCTGCAAAATCATAAAGCTCCTCTCCGTTCACCCGCACGTTTCCGGAATATTCATCAAGGCTCGCCTTGCCCTTCACCACGAGCAACTCGTCTTCCCTGATCCACTGCCGGCTCTTTTCGTATTCCTCGTTGAATACCGTGAGCTCGACCTGTGCGCTGCCGTCATCCAGCGTGATCACCGCCATGCGCCCGCGCCTCGTCTGCTGCAACCTGAGTCCCGAGACGATGCCGGCAAGCAACACCTGTACTCCGCGCTTCGTACCATATCCCGATGGCTTGCCTACGAAAGAAGGTGTGAGCTCGCCAAGCTTCACGCTGATGAAGTTCGCAAGCTCCCTCTCGTATTCCTGATAGGGATGGCCTCCCAGATACATGCCCAGGCTCGCCTTCTCGTTTGCCAGCTGTTCCTTCAAAGACCAGCGTTCAACATGCGCGGTCTTATGAACAGGCTCGACATCGCCAAACAGGCTGTCCTGATTGGCCGATCTCGCCTGCTGGTCTGCGGCAGCCAAAGCCGCATCGACGCTTGCCATCAGTCCCGCCCTGTTGTCATCGACGGAATCGAATGCGCCCGCCTTGATCAACGCTTCTATCGTCCGACGGTTCACGAGGCGCTTGTCCACGCGATGGCAAAAATCGAAAAGATCCCTGAACGGGCCGTCCTTGCGCGCCTTCACGATACCTTCTATCGCGGCCCTCCCTGTTCCCTTGATCGCCCCCAGACCATAGCGCATGGTCTTTTCATCGACAGGCGAAAACGCATAGCCCGAGCTGTTCACATCCGGCATGCGTATCGCGATGCCCTGCTGCAGCGCATCGACATAGAAGGCCCTGACCTTGTCCGTGTTGTCCATTTCGGAGGTCAATGTCGCCGCCATGAATGCAGCCGGGTAATGGCACTTCAGATAAGCCGTCTGATAGGCGACCAGGGAATAAGCCGCGGCATGGGACTTGTTGAATCCGTAGCCTGCGAACTTCTCCATCGTGTCGAAGATCTCGTTCGCCTTCTTTTCGTCTATGCCGTTCCTTTCCGCGCCGGCAACGAACACGCTGCGCTGCTCGGCCATCTCATCGGCCTTCTTCTTGCCCATCGCCCGACGCAGCATGTCCGCACCGCCCAGCGTATAGCCCGCCACAACCTGGGCCGATTGCATCACCTGCTCCTGGTACACCATGATGCCGTAGGTGTTGCCGACCACCTTCTCGAGCAAGGGGTGGGGAAGTATCACCTGCTCTTTCCCGTGCTTGCGGTTGATGTAATCGGGAATGAAGTCCATCGGCCCCGGTCTATACAACGCATTCAAAGCGATCAGATCTTCCAGGCAGTCGGGTTTCGCCTTCACCAGCGTATCCTTCATGCCGCGTGATTCGAACTGGAACACGGCTGTGGTGTTTGCGGTCTTGAATATCCTGTCGTAGGTCTCCTTGTCGTTGAGCGGAATGGTGTCGATATTGAATGACTCCGCCCCCTCGATTCCTGACCCCTTTATGTAGCGGATCGCCCAGTCTATGATGGTCAGCGTGCGCAGACCCAGAAAGTCGAACTTCACAAGGCCGATGGCCTCGACGTCGTCCTTGTCGAACTGGCTGACCACGCTGCCGCCGTTTTCCGAACAGTAAACGGGACAGAAGTCGCTTAGCTTCCCCGGCGCGATCACCACACCCCCCGCATGCATGCCGATGTTGCGCGTCAGATCTTCAAGCCGGATCGCAAGCTCGAGCAGTTCAGGTACGCCCTCCTCGCTTTCCGCGATCGCGTTGATCTCGGGCTCCATCTCGCGCGCCTTCGTGAGCGAGACAGGTTTCACCCCTTCCAGCGGAATCGCCTTGGAAAGCCGGTCGCACAAGCCATATGGAAACTCCATCACGCGGCCCACGTCGCGGATCACCGCCTTGGAGGCCATCGTGCCGAAGGTCGCGATCTGGGATACGCAATCCGCGCCATACTTTTTCTTCACGTATTCGATCACGAGCTCCCGCCCATCCTGGCAGAAGTCCACGTCGAAGTCCGGCATGGATACCCGCTCTGGATTCAGGAATCGTTCGAAAAGCAGCTCGTAGCGGAGCGGATCGAGATCCGTGATCAAGAGGCAATAGGCTACGAGAGACCCGGCCCCCGAACCCCGTCCAGGCCCGACCGGTATGCCATTCGGAAAATCCTCTGAACGATATGCCTTTGCCCAACGGATGAAGTCTGCGACGATCAAAAAGTAGCCGGGGAAACCCATCTTCACGATGGTCTGTATCTCGAAGATCAGGCGCTCTCTGTATTTTGGGAACTGTGCCTTGCGTTCCTCCTCATCGGGATAGAGCAGCGCCATGCGCTGCTCCAACCCCCGCTCCGATTCCAGGAGCAGATATTCGTCCAGGCTCTCGCCATTGGGTGTCGGAAAATCCGGCAGTCTGGGCTTGCCAAGCACCAGTTCGAGATTGCAGCGCCTTGCGATCTCGACGCTATTCAAAAGCGCCTCGGGGATATCGGCGAAAAGTTCGCTCATCTCCTCCTGAGTCTTGAAATACTGCCCTTCCCTGAAATTGCGTTCGCGGCGCTTGTCGTTGATCACATAGCCGCCGGCGATGCAGACCCTCGCCTCATGCGCCATGAAATCTTCCTGGCTCAAAAACTGCACGGGATGGGTCGCGACAACAGGAAGATCAAGCTCAAACGCCAAGGGAAGGACAGCCTGTATATAGGGCGCTTCCTCGGCAAACCCTGCGCGCTGAACTTCGATGTAAAAGCGCCTCTCGAAGAGATCCGCCCAATTCTTCGCAAGCTTCTGGGCAAGACTCTCATTGCCAGAGATCAACGCGCTTCCTATGTCGCCCACGTGTGCGCCGGAAAGCGCGATCAGGCCTTCGGTGCCTTCCTCTGAAAACCAGTCGATGCAAAGCTCAGGACGGCCATGGCGCTGATTGGTGAGATAGGCGCGAGAAAGCAACCTGCAAAGCCGAAGATAGCCCGACACCGACTGGCAAAGCAGAAGCAGCCTGTGAGGACGGTCTCTATCCGAGTCGTTCGAGATGAACACGTCTGCGCCGGCGATCGGCTTTATCCCCTTGCCGCGCGCTTCCTTGTAGAATTTCACCAGGCCCGAAAAATTGGAAAGATCCGTCAGCGCAAGCGCAGGCATCCCGTCTTTCCCTGCCGCAGCGACTGCCTCGTCTATGCGCAGCATCCCGTCCGTGATGGAATACTCGCTGTGCAGGCGGAGGTGGACAAAAGCGGGTGCAGGCATGATGAAATGATATGAAAGTTCAGCGCAGATTTTACCATCATCTGTTCGGGCGACCAGAGCTGGTAGAATGAAAACCTACCGAATCGCGAACGCCATGCATCCCACCCTCAATCCGAAACGAGAACGCTATCTTCTGCTGACGCTTTCCGGCATACAGTTCTCGCACATCCTGGACTTCATGATCATGATGCCGCTGGGACCCATCCTGATGCGCGAATTTGGCATCGGCCCGCACGAATTCGGCTTCCTGGTCGCCTCATACAGTTTCAGCGCGGCGCTTTCGGGACTGCTTGCTTCGACCTTCGTCGACAAGTTCGAGCGCAAGCGCCTTCTGCTCACCATCTTTCTGCTGTTCGGCCTTGCAACGCTGGCCTGCGGGCTTTCCCCCAACTATCTTTCGTTGCTGATCGCGCGGGGGATGGCCGGCGCATTCGGCGGCATCATGGGTGCGATGGTGCAAACGCTGATAGGCGATCTGATCCCTTTCGAGCGCCGCGCCACCGCAAGCGGCATCGTCTCAGCCGCCTTTTCGCTGTCCACCGTGGCCGGCGTTCCGCTCTCGCTCTGGCTCGCCAACCATTTCCAGTGGCGCTCACCCTTCCTGCTGATCGCCTGCATCACCGGGGTTTTTCTCGCGGTCGCGAATCGCACCCTTCCCGATGTCAGGCATCATTTGAGTCTCGATGCGCGTGCCCACCCCTTTTCGGCGATGTTCGAGGTGCTGGGGGATGCGAACCATTTGCGCGCGCTGATCTTCACGATGCTTCTGCTCTTCTCCGGATTCACGGTGATCCCCTACATCACCGTGTATGCGGTATCCAATGTCGGCATCTCGCTAAACGACATCCCCTATGTCTATCTCGCAGGCGGAGCGGCGACACTTTTTACCTCGCGCCGCATCGGGCGCATCGCGGATGCAAAGGGCAAAATGAGGATATACCGCATATTGGCGTTCGCCGCGATCATGCCGCTTTTTGCGGTCACCCACATCGGCACCGCTCCGCTATGGCTATGGGTGTCTTGCACAACCGCATTCTTCGTTCTGGTCTCGGGGCGCATGATCCCTGCGATGGCCATCATCACCTCGGCAGCAGTACCCAGGCTGCGCGGCACATTCATGTCCCTCAACGCGGCAATGCAACAGCTTGCAAGCGGCCTGGCCGCGATGCTGGCAGGCCTCATCACCTCTCAGGGAACATCGGGACAGCTCATGGGTTATGACATGGTGGGCTATGTCGCGATTGCGGCCAATCTGCTCGCGATTGCGTTCGTCTCGCGCATCGTGATGCACGATCAGCGTGCTAGCCCTTCTTCTGTATGAACTCGATGTAATAGCCGTCCGGATCGGCGACAAACGCAAGTATGTTGGTGCCGTGCTGCATGGGGCCTGCCTCCCTGATCACCTGGCCGCCTTTTTGCCTTACCATCTCGCACGCATGAACAGCATCATCGACCTCGATCGCGATATGCCCATAGGCCGTACCAAGCTCGTATTTGTCCACCCCCCAGTTGTAGGTGAGTTCGAGCACAGCGCCGTCCTTCTCGTCCTGATAGCCCAGAAACGCCAGCGTGAATTTCCCCGCAGGATAATCGTTCCTTCTCAACAGTTTCATGCCGAGCACATCGACATAAAATGCGATGGAACGCTCCAGATCCGTCACCCTCAACATGGTATGCAATATGCGCATCATCTCTCCTGAAAAATGGTTTCAATCCAATATGGTAAAACAAGGCATTACTTCGGCATAACTGAATCACCCCGCCGCTTTTAAACTCAGCGGGATCCGGATGAAGCCTGACCCGATTCCTGGTTCAGATTGTCCAGCGCTTTTCTTTTGTATCTCTCAAGGATCCCCGCACATTCGCCGCCGGGATAGTGATAGGATTCGAAATACTTTTCCCAGTCTGGCGAAAGCGATGAAAACTCGATGCCGGCTATCCTTCCCTTGTCTTCGAATGTAGCCAGACTGCGCCAGAAATGTTCGTCAGCGTCTTCCATGATGAAATAGGCGCCCGGATGATGCAGGTTCAGATTCTCCGCATCCTTGTAGATGAAGCAGCCTATCGTCCTGACATTCCTGTTCGCAAGCGTCTCTATCCCCGGATAGCCATCGGTTGAAACGGCTGCAGGCCAGATCGCGACATCCTGAGAGAAGGAGAGCTTGATGTCCTGTCTGCCATTGAAGCTTTTTAACGCATCGACGCGATTCTGCTGGGCCGTCAGCGCACTCCTGAAATTCGACAGGACTGGACCTATGAGATCGCGCCATCCCTGATAGGCAGAACCGACGCCATCCTGCACATCGCCTATCACGAATTTGGGCGTCGAAGCCCCGTAGAGCCTTTCCAGATTGGCTTCCACGGCTGGAAACTGCGAAAAGCAGCCCTTAACCGTGGCAGGATTGCTGTACCAGTCGCTTCCGCCCTTGGCCTCATCCATGAACGACTTCATTACGATCGCCATGTCGATGTTGCTAAGCCCCAGCTTCTTGAGTTTCCCCGATGCGATCCCGCATGCCTCGGTCAGTTCATGTCCCTGTGCTCCGGCAACCGTCAGCAGAAGGCTGGGAGAGACGTCGTCCAGCACCTGCAGGAAATCGTATGGGCTTCCCGCCATCTGATAGTTGAGCACGCTGGAAGTGGAAAGGCTGTCGGGATTCGGTATGCCGCTCGTATCCGACGAGGCCGTATCGAAAAGGCTGCTCACAAAATTGAAGGTAAACCTGACGGTGAAAAGCATCGTCCTGTCAGCCTTGTCGCTATTCTGCAGCTGCGAAATCTTCTTTTCTGCGGAATCTGCCAGACTGCTCTCCGCCCTGTAAACCGGAATTTCGATCGATTTCATGCCGCTGCGCAGCTTGGGCCAGGTGAGGCTCATCTTCGTCTTGCTGTTCACCATGCCCTTCGTCAAGGAATTTGTCCTCGTCTGCGCCTCGGAAAGAACGGGATTGCCCACAGTGGCCGTAACGCCGCCTATCGCCGCAGCCGAACCTCCCGTCGCGACGATCGCCGCGGCGCCGAGCAGGAATTTTGCCGAACCGATGAAATCATGCTTGGAATCTGTCGCGCTCTTGACATTCAAAACCAGGGACAATTCGCCGGGGTTGAAGGTGGAGTAAGTGCCAAGCAAGGCGAACGGCACGACATTGAGGGGCAGCGTGCTCAGGGTTGCGCATTGCGTGCCATTGTCGCGTCCGTCGAATGTGGCGATCGGAATTTCCTTGCCGTCGAGTTTCCCCTTGAATCCCTTGGTCTCGACTTCCAGCACGAGCTGCGTATTCTCCCCTCCCCAGAACCCGTGGTTGGACAAGGGCACGCAGCTGCTGGCAGGGATCACCTCCGTCGTCACGGTGACATATCCATCGTGCCCATGACCATCGCGCAGCCATTTTGGCGCATCGCCGGATACATAATTCGGATGATTTGCCGGGAAGAAAAATGTAGTCGCCATGCCGGACAAAGGCAGGGACAGGATCAAAAACAATGCGGCTCTCATCTTCATGCGCATATTCTACAGGCTAGAGGTGATCCTTTGCCAAAGACCCAGAGGAACCCGGCATCGCGTAGGAGAGGAATTGCCGAATTTCTCGTGGTTTGGCATATGGTGCCGCATGGATACAGAGGGGACTTATGGAATCTCGCCGAAACGGATGCGCTCGCGAAAATCGATGAGGATATGCTCAAGCTCGCATCGGAATTCGGAAACGGATGGGTGGTCGATTTTAGGCAACAAGCGGTCAGCCCTTTGCAAGCGCATTGTTGATGCGTTCAAGCGCATCATGAATCACGGAGCGCGGGGATGCGATGTTCAGGCGCATATGGCCGGAACCTGCAGCACCGAAGGTGATGCCGGGATTCATCCCGACTCTCGCCTCATGCACGAAGAAGCGGTGAAGCTCGTCGTCGCTCATGCCCAGCCTCTTGCAATCCAGCCATAAAAGATAAGTGCCTTCGGGCTTGATGAGCGAAATCTCCGGAAAGTGGTTTGCAATGTAGTCTGCCGCAAAGTCGCGATTGCCTTCAAGGTAATCCATAAGGCCATCCAGCCAATCTTCTCCCCCTCGGTAGGCCGCCTCGAAAGCCGCGATGCTGAAAGGATTCGTGTTTCCCGCATGCAGGGTGCCGAATGCATGGCGTATCGAATGCCTGTGACTTGGATTTCTGACGATCAGAAAGGAAAGCCCCAGTCCAGGGATGTTGAAAGTCTTGCTGGGTGCGAAGGCCGTGATCAGATGATCGTCCTCGCCCGCCAGTCTATCCAGCGGAATGTGCCGTATTCCGGGATAGATTAGGTCTGCATGTATCTCATCCGACAGTATCGCAATGCCATGCCGCCTTGCGATATCCAAGAGTTGCAGGAGTTCCTCTTTTTCCCAGACCCGCCCGACTGGATTGTGCGGAGAACAGAGCAGCATCAACTTTGCGCCTTCGCTTGCGCATCGCTCGAGATGTTCGAAGTCCATGGCATGGCGTCCATCCACAATGCGCAGCGGATTTTCGACAAGCTTTCTCCCGTTGGTGGTCACCGCAGAAAAAAATGGCGGATACACGGGTGGCTGGACGATCACGCCGTCTCCTGGATTTGTCAGCGCCAATACCGCAGCATAAAGCGATGGCACAACGCCCGGGGCCATCATTATCCATTCGCGCTCGACCTGCCAGGAGTGGCGCCTTTGCAGCCAGGAAATCAGCGCCTCATACAGGCTTTCCGGATAGAGGGTATAGCCGTAAACCGGATGGGATGCGCGAGCTATGAGCGCGCGCGTAACAGATTCCGGTGCTGCAAAATCCATGTCCGCGACCCACAGCGGAATAACATCAGCGCTTCCGAACTGAGCAAGGCGTCCGTCGTGCTTCACGGAATTCGTGCCGGATCGCACAATCACCCTGTCGAAATCGAAACTCATGCGATGCGCTCCCAGAGCGTGACTTCCGAGACGCTGTGCTGGAATTTCCGCCTAGTCTCCCTGATCACGAAAGGCACATCCTGAGGATTGCCGATCATCCTGAAGTGCGGAGAAAGCAATTCCCTGATTCCTTCGAGCGTGGCATGGTTCTCGCCGTCCTTCTTGAATCCGCCTATCCATTCAGAACGTTTGGTGTGCTCCTCGAGCCAGGTATAGGGAGATGCGATCATCAAGATGCCGCCGATATTGAGCCGTTCGTGCACGCCTGCAAGAAACTTCGCCGGGCTGTACAGGCGGTCTATCAGGTTGGCTGCCAGTATCAGATCGTAATCGCAAAAGATCGGCTTCAGGTTGCAAGCATCTCCCTGGAAGAATTCCACCTTGTCGCGCAAACCTTCAAGACCCAGCTCATGCAAACTGCGCGTCCTGTAGCTCACAAGGCTCCCTTCCTCGGCAAGCTGGTAGCGCAGCGTTCCGCTTCTTGCAAGCTCGACGCCTATGCCGATGAAGCGCGCGGAGAAATCGACCCCTGTCACGCGCTCGAAATGCCTTGCAAGCTCGAAGGTCGCGCGCCCTGTCGCACACCCAAGATCGAGCGCGCGGCGCATCGACATTTTCCCCATCGCATCGATCGCGATTTTTGCGAGCGTCTTAGGGAAATTGGGCACGTTGAAATATTCTTCCCCGTAATGGAACTCTGCGTATTCGGAGAGCAGCCTGTCGGTTTCATAGTTCGATGAGACGGGAGAGATGGCTGCCTCGCCTTCCACATAGCGGAATCCCGCATGCTGGAAAAAGTGGCGCCTGAATGCGTAGCGCGCGCTGCTTTGCGCCTCGTTGCCGCAGGATATCCACGAGCCGCCCTTGATCAGGTTGTGCCGACCGTCAAAGGTCGGCGCAGTGAAGTCGTCGTACAGGGGATGAACCTCGAAGCCTTCGAAGGGATAGATAGGCGTGCCGGTCCACTGCCACACATTGCCTCTCACGTCGTAAAGCTCGCCTTGGCGGAATTCGTTCACGGGACAGGATGAAGCACAAAGATCAAGGTGTATGTTCGCATCCGCAGGCCTGCCTTCCTCGATTTCTTCAAGCCCGCAGTAATCGTACATTCTGTACCATTCATCCTCCGTCGGCAGGCGGATAGGCTTTCCGGTTTGCGCCCTCTTCCAGTTGCAAAACGCGTTCGCCTCGTGATAGTTGACCTCGACCGGCCAGTCCCAGCGCATCGGCACGATTTCCGTCATCAGTCTCAGATGCCAGCCTTCGATATTCTCGATCCAGAAGGTCGGATGTTTCGCCTTCGCATAATTTCTCCAGGCTAGCCCCTCCTGGTCCCAGTATGAATCCATTGAATAGCCTTTGCATTCCACGAACTCGAGGAATTCCTGATTTGAAACGAGGTAGCGGCTGGCCTTGAATGCAGGAAGAAAAGCAGCATGGGAGCCGTATTCGTTGTCCCATCCGTAAGTCATTGCATCCCTTGTCTTGCCAGGCACGACCTCGCCCGCAGGGACATCGGCCAGCTCGTTTTGTGGCGCTTTTCCAGATCTGTCGCAAGCCTGCCAGGAAGGATGGGGCTTCACGTATTGAAGCGCGTGCTGGCGTATCAGAACGGAAGAGGTTTCAAGGTGGATGCGCTCGTGCTCTATTCCCATCAGTATCGCCCACCAGGGATGATCCCAGCCTACCGGCAATGTCAGAGGCAAGGTTTCAATCAGACTCGACACAATCTCTCTGACTCTTTTCCGGTAATCCATGACCTCTGAAACCTGAGGCCAGTCGTAATGCGCATCGTCCAGATCGTCCCAGCTCATCTCGTCCACGCCCACTGCGAAGACCGATTCGAATTGAGGGTTGATGCGTTGCTTTACCAGATTCGCAAGGACGAGCTTGTTGATGAAGAAGGTGGCCGTGTGGCCCAGATAGAAGATCAGCGGATGGCGCAGGGAAATGGGCTTGACGAAATAAGCCTCCTCGCAGGAAAGCGTTTCGAAAAGCATCTCGTAGCGGTCGAAGGTTGAAAGAAAATAGTTCAGAATCTCAAGGCGCTTTTTCTCAGCGTCCTCGCCATCAAGCCGCGGCATTCTCTGCATTCCCTGCATCTTTGCCCCTCGGAAATTATGGACTTGATTCTAGCATTCACATCGCTCGGGTAAAATGAGCGCATCTCTTTCATGCCATCGATTTGCATGCACCTCGTCGTATCCATCTCCGGCCACGGCTTTGGCCATGTCGCACAGACCGCCCCTGTCTTGAATGCATTGCACGGGCTCATACCGGATTTGCACATCACGGTTCGATCGCCGGTCGAAAAAAAACACCTTGCCTCTCGCATCAGGGTTCCATTCTCTCATCTGTCCAGCGAAGGCGATATCGGCATGGCGATGATCTCACCTCTTTCCGTCGATGTCGAAAAAAGCCGCGCCGCCTATCGTTCATTTCACGAAGACTGGGATGGGAGAGTGGCTCGGGAGGCACATCTTTTAAAGGAGCTTCATGCCGATTTCGTATTGTCGAATGTGGGCTACCTGGCGCTTGCAGGGGCTAATCGAAAGAGCATACCTTGTGCCGCGCTCTGCTCATTGAACTGGGCTGACATCTATCGCCATTACTGCATTGCATCCCGACAGGATGAGGCGATCGCAGCCGAGATTCTGGATTGTTATGCACATGCAAACGCCTTTTTGCGCACCACGCCAGGAATGGAGATGAAGGACCTGCCCAACCTGATGCCAGTCGAACCGATCGCCGAGATCGGCGAAAACCGCCGCGATGAAATCAGGAAAATTCTGAATCTCTCTGAAGATGAAAAGCTGGTTCTCGTCAGCATGGGAGGCATTGCAGGCAGGGTGCCCGTCGAAAACTGGCCCAGGATGGATGGCGTGCGCTACCTGGTGCAGGCAGCCTGGCAGGTCAGGCATCCCGATGCGGTCGCCATCGAATCGCTGCCTTTTTCATTTCCCGATCTTCTCGCAAGCTCGGATGCGCTGATCTGCAAGCCCGGCTACGGGAGTTTCGTGGAAGCCGCTGCTAGCAATGTGCCCGTGCTGTACACGCCCCGCGCAGACTGGCCGGAATCCCGGCCTTTGATAACATGGCTAAATGAGCAAGGCAATTGCGTTGAGATCTTGCAAGACGCGCTGCTCGATGGAAGCCTGGAGACAGCGCTCAGGCGGCTTTGGGAAACATCCACGCCTCGGGCGGTTTCGGCCAGAGGCGCAGACCAGGTTGCAGAATGGCTTTCGAATGAAATCTAGTGCAGGTGACCGCCTTCATCGTGCACATGACCGTGCTCCAGCTCTTCCTCGGTCGCCTTGCGCACGCCTGTGACCGTGCAGTTGAAAGTGAGCGTCTTGCCTGCCAGCGGATGGTTGCCGTCCACCGTCACTTCGTCGTCTGTCACCTCCACGACCGTGTAAAGAACGAAGTCTTCATCGTCTGCATCCTCGGGGCCGCCTTCGAACTGCATGCCGACTGCGACATCGGCAGGAAATGAGCTGCGCGATTCGACTTCGACGAGTTCATGTTCATATTCGCCGAACGCATCCTCTGGCTTCAGCGTGACGCTGCACTTGTCGCCCACGCTCTTGCCGTGCAGCGCTTCCTCGACCAGCGGGAAGATGCCGTCGTAACCGCCGTGCAGATAGCTGATCGGATCATCGACCCTTTCGATGACCTCGCCGTCTCCGCCCGTGTTGACCAGTTCATAGCGCAGCGATACGACAGAGTCCTTTTCGATCTTCATTGGTGTTTCCCTTAAAATTCATGCTTCATCGGATGTTGGCTTGCAAGCCTATCCGCGTCATTTTAAACACATTGTCTCCTTTCAGCTAATTAAATTTTTCTGACTGCCGGATGATATCTTCGAGGCGCTATAATGCGCCTCATGAAAACACCCAAGACACTGCTAGGCGGGCTTAGCGTCCAGGAATTTTTGCGCGAATACTGGCAAAAGAAGCCGCTTTTGATACGCGGCGCCCTGCCCGATTTTTCAGGACTCCTGAGCCCCAAGGAACTCATCAGGCTTGCGTGTTCAGATGACGTACAGGCGCGCATCGTGACGAGGAAGCAAGGAAAATACGACCTCAGCCATTCGCCTTTCTCGGCTAAGGACTTCAAGGGCCTGGACAAGACTGAATGGACCGTCCTGGTGCAGAGCGTGAATCACCACCTGAGATCGGCCGAAGACCTGCTCAAGTCCTTCGGCTTCATCCCCCACGCCCGCCTCGACGACCTGATGATAAGCTACGCGCCCAAAGGCGGCGGCGTCGGACCGCACTTCGATTCCTACGATGTATTCCTGCTCCAGGGAATGGGACACAGACGCTGGCAGATCTCCACGCAGGAAGACCGGACCCTGATCGAAGATGCGCCCTTGCGCATCCTGAAAAACTTCAAGCCAGAGCAGGAATGGGTGCTTGCTCCGGGCGACATGCTTTATCTGCCGCCCCACTGCGCGCACAACGGCATCGCCGAAGACGATTGCATGACCTATTCCATCGGATTCCGCACGCCGGCATATCAGGAGCTTGCTGAGCAGTTTCTGGTCTATCTGCAGGACAGGATCTGCATCGAGGGCATGTACTCCGACCCCGATCTCAAGGCGCAAAAACACCCTTCAGAAATCAGCCATGCGATGCTGAAGCAGGTAGCCTCTGCGATTCAAAAAGTGCGCTGGGACAAGGAGGACATCGCGAACTTCCTGGGATGCTATCTTAGCGAGCCCAAGGCGCATGTCTATTTCAATCCTCCGGAAGAACCTTTGACCCTCAGGAAGTTCATTTCGCTCTTGAAGACCCGCGGCGTGGTTCTCGACTTGAAAAGCCAGCTGCTTTGCAACGGTAATACCGTTTTCATGAACGGTGAATCGATGGCTGTATCCGGTGAGGATTACGTCGCTCTGCGCGATCTTGCTGACCGGCGAGAATTGCCCGCGTTGAAATCCTGCTCTACCGAACTCACAGAGATGCTCTATCGCTGGTACGAGGACGGCTACCTCTCGTTAGATGAAAATGTTGACTGAAATTGTAAAAAAACCCGATTAGCAGGCTGATTACTACTGTATTTTTTTTTATTTGCTGATAAAATGGCTCGACTTTGGCTTTGAAACCACTAAGTCGAACAGATTTTTTAACCAACATAAACCGAGGAAAAAACCATGAAATCATCCGCTCTCGTTGCCGCTCTGCTGGCTCTTGCTCTGACTGCCTGCGGCGAAAAGGCTGCTGAAGCTCCTGCTGCCGCTCCCGCTGCTCCTGCTGCTGAAGCTCCTGCTGCCGCTCCCGCTGCTCCTGCTGCTGACGCAGCTTCCGCTCCAGCAGCTGCTCCTGCTGCTGACGCAGCTTCCGCTCCAGCAGCTGCTCCTGCTGCTGACGCTGCTCCTGCTGCCAAGTAATACCGGCATAAAGGCAAGTAAAAAAGCCGACGAGAGTCGGCTTTTTTATTGTCTCTTCATGAGCGGCTTACAATATTTCCTTCCAGCCAAAACCCGCATCCTGCGTCGCCACTTCCACCCATTCCCTCTCGCAACCCAGCGCACCGCTTAACGCGTCGACTGCAAGCTCAGGCGTATTGTTTTTGCTGCTCAAGTGGGCAGCAATAAGATGTTGCAAACGGCCCGTGTCCAGATTGACCAGGATGGCTGCAGACTCCTGGTTGCTGAGATGCCCGTATCGCCCGCCTACCCGCTGCTTCAGGCTATATGGATAATCTCCGTTCATCAGCATGGCCTCATCGTGATTGCTCTCGAGCACCAATGCATCGCAGCCGCTCAACATCGTTTCTATGTGAGGCGTGCTGGAACCGACATCGGTCAATACGCCAAGACGCCTGGTTCCGTCACCGAAGACGAATTGCACCGGCTCTGCCGCATCGTGCGGAACCGGAAAAGGGAATATCTCGATGTCGCCGACGGAGAATCGTCCGTGCGGATCGATTTCATGAAGCGCGGGAATGCCGGAAAACGCCTTGGGCTGGCTTCTCAGCGTGCCGTGCGTGAGCCATACCGGAAGGTCAAAGCTGCGCGCCAGACGCGCAACGCCGCCGATGTGATCCCCATGCTCATGGGTCACCAGTATGCCGCTCAACTGCTCTGGCAATACGCCCAGACGCGCCAGGCGCTGAGCGCTTTCCTTCACGCTGAAGCCGCAGTCGAGCATCAAGCAGGTTTGCCCGCTGCACACCAGCAGCGCATTGCCCTCGCTGCCGCTGCCCAATGACGCGAACCTCATCATCGAGCGCAATGCGCTTACTGGTTGATGTTCTTGTAGATGGCCTGCAGCTGCTTGCGCGCCTCGGCGCTGTTCTCGCCATTCATGTCAGACATGGAAACATCGCATGAAGCGCCGTTGTCCTTGACGCTCACACGGAAGTGCTGGGTGGCATCCTCGTCCTTCCAGAACTCGAGCTTCTGCAGCCAGCCATTCTTCGCCTCGGGGGTGCGGACATAGTAAACACCCTTTTCACGGTCCT
This sequence comes from Pseudomonadota bacterium, assembly GCA_021782365.1. Classification (GTDB taxonomy): domain Bacteria; phylum Pseudomonadota; class Gammaproteobacteria; order Burkholderiales; family Gallionellaceae; genus Gallionella. Next base: position 126,018 of record JAJXVB010000003.1, on the reverse strand, counting down.
TGTCCTCGACGACAAGGTTGGATTTTTCGATCGCGAGTCCGACCCTGCGCCAGCTCTTGTCGAAAGCGTCGTTGATCACGATGATGCTGCTGCCATCGAAGATCTGAACCAGATTCGCGCTTCCAGAAGCGGATGCCCCCTGCGCCGTTGCGACAGCCGCCTGATCCGGATTTGCACCGAAGCGCACCATCAGGCGCTGCAACATCTCGGCCTCAAGCTCGGGATCGTTCGGCAGCATCTTCCAGGTTGTGGTGATGCCGCTCGAATCCAGCACCTCCTCCTGCCCATACTCGGTGACATAGATATTGGTGCCGTCATCCTTCACGCGCTCCAGACGGATGCGAAAGCGATTGCGCTCTCCGCTCGAGAAGAGGCCGTTGAATATCTTGGTGAGGATGCCGCTGTCCTTGCCATCCTTGGGGCGGTTCTCTGCCCAGTCCGTCTCTATGATGCCCGCCGCCTGATCCTCGCTCTGGATCTTGAACCCCGCATCGCGAACGAAAGACTCGACGACCGGCCAGACGCGTTCTGCGGACTCATCCACTTTCAGGTAACGCTTCGTGCCGTCGTGCTCTATGCTCACTCCCTTGACGGGAGCCAACACCGTCGGCGCCTGTTCTTTGTGCACTGCCGCTGGCGCGCTCTTGTCCTTGGCATAGGCGGAATAGGTCGCGACGGATTCGCCTTCGGCGCCTTCCACCTTGTATGTATCGTCCGTCTGAGGAGCGGTAAGACCAGGAGGCACTTCGATAGACGGGGTTTGAGCTGCACCCGCCTTGTAATCTATGGGCTTGCTGCCGAGACCCATCGCACTGCACCCAACAAGAGAAACCAAAGCAATACTGCAAACACCCAGATGCAAAACTTTCATATTCTTTCCTGATTATCGTGTAAGTACGCCAGCTTCATGCATGGCTTGTTCGACCACGCTATACATCGATGAAGACATCGGCGTCAAGGGGAGACGCAAAATATTTTTCATCAGCCCCAAACGCGCGACCGCCCACTTCACGGGAATCGGGTTCGCCTCGACAAAGAGCTTGCGGTGAAGTCCGAGCAGTCTGAAATTGATCTCTCTTGCGCGCGACACATCGCCATTCAATGCCGCCATGCACATCTCGTGCATCAGCTTGGGCGCGACATTGGCCGTGACGGAAATCGAGCCATGCCCGCCCAGCAACATCAGGGCCAGCGCGCTCGCATCGTCCCCGCTATACACCGCAAAATCCTTGGGCGCTCTCTGCAGCAAGTCGCTGCCCCGCTCGATATTTCCAGTCGCGTCCTTGATGCCTACGATGTTTGGAATTTCGGCCAGGCGCAGCACCGTATCGTTGTTCAGATCCGCAACCGTACGGCCAGGTACGTTGTACAGGATATGCGGCATGTCCACCGCTTCCGCGATGGCCTTGAAATGCTGATAAAGCCCTTCCTGAGTCGGCCTATTGTAATAAGGAACGACGGAAAGCGATGCATCCGCCCCGGCACGCTTCGAGAATGCCGCAAGCTCGATCGCCTCGCGGGTACTGTTGGCCCCCGTCCCCGCGATCACGGGTATGCGGCCCTTCGCATGCTTGACTGCCTCTGAAATCAGCAGCTCATGCTCCTCCACATCCACCGTCGGCGACTCACCCGTGGTGCCGACCACCCCGATGCCATCCGTGCCCTGCTCGATATGGAAATCTATCAGCGCGCGAAACGACGGCAAATCCAGGCTGCCATCCTCCAGCATCGGAGTGACGATTGCAACAATACTGCCCTTGATCATTTTGACTCTCGATTTAATGACAAGCCCTCATTCTAACCTAACAGGCAGGGCAAATATACCTTCCGCATAGACTCCGGCCTTGTCAAGGGTTGAAGTGCGGCATGCTAATCGGCGCTTCCCAGGAAAACTTTACCGGTTCCCGGGTTAAGATCTCCAGAAAACTCGATCCTTAACCGGTTTGCCCTGCAAGTCCAGCGCCCGGCAGGCGGTGAATCCTGTAGAATGTAGGCCCAGAGTTGATCAATGCCTACCATGTCCGACACACTCGCCGCATTGCATACCGGCGACATTGCCACCATCGTCTCCATCCATGCCGAAGAGGCGCTGCATCAGCGTCTGCTCGCGCTGGGATTCCGCAGCGGAAAACAGATCGAGCTCATCAGGAAGGCCAGCTTCTCAGGCCCGCTGCAGGTGAGGATAGGCACGACAGACATCCTTTTGAGGCGCAATGAAGCGACCAAGATCAAGGTGCGCAAGCCATGAAGCGCATCGCCTTGCTTGGCATGCCCAACACCGGCAAGTCCACGCTGTTCAACCGCATGACGGGAGGTTCGGCGAGAGTTGGAAACTGGCCGGGCATCACGGTCGAACTCTATAGCGGAAAAATCCTTTTAGGCTCCGACATGGTCGAGATCATCGACCTGCCTGGCATCTACGACCTGCACGGATACTCTGACGACGAACAGGTCGTGCGCCACTTCCTGCACGACAACGTGCCAGATCTTGCTTTAGTGATTCTCAACGCAAGCCAGATAGAGCGCCAGATAAGCCTCCTGTTGCAGCTCAAGGCGCTCAGCATCAACATCGTCGTGTTGCTCAACATGAACGACGAGGCAAAAAAATACGGCATCACGATAGATGCGAAAAAAATGTCCGAACTGCTCGAGATGCCGGTATTCCAGATCAGCGCGAAATACGGGACAGGCTACCCTGAGGCGCTGGAGGCCATAAGACGCGCGCTCAGCTTCCCCACACCCGGCATGAAAGAGGAACTGCAAAGCCAGCTTGAAGTGGACGAACAGATCGAAGCCCAGATGGCGAAAGTGCTGAAACAGACGGTGCAAATACCGGCGCGCCTGCCAGACAGCCTCACCCAGAGGCTGGACCGCGTGATGCTGCACCCCGTGCTCGGTTTGCCTATCTTCTTCGGCATCATGTATCTGCTGTTTCAGGGCATCTTCTTTTTCAGCCAGCCCTTGCAGGCCGGGATCGCCTCCGGACTTTCGTGGCTGAGGGACACCGCCCTATCCCCTTTGTTGAGCGGCCTGCCTCAGGCGCTTCAGGGATTGCTTCTGGATGGCGCATACAACGGCATTGCGACGGTCGCAGCCTTCGTTCCCGTGATCGTGCTGTTCTTCTTGCTGATGGCGATCGTCGAAGACAGCGGTTATCTTTCGCGAGCCGCATTCCTGATGGATGCGCTGATGGCAAGAATGGGCCTGGATGGAAGAGGATTCGTGATGCTCCTGATGGGTTTTGGCTGCAACGTGCCGGCGCTTATGGGCACGCGCGTGATGCGCTCGCGCGCGATCCGCCTGCTTACCATGCTGGTGATCCCATTTTCGCTCTGTTCGGCAAGGCTTCAGGTTTTCATCTTCATCATCACTGCGGTGTTTTCAGCCCATGCAGCACCGATAGCCCTCTTCTCGCTTTATCTTTTCAGCTTCGCATCGGCCATCCTGACCGCGCTGTTCTTCAAGGGCAGATTCGCCAACAACGAGCCCTTCGTGCTGGAGCTTCCGCCTTATCGCTTCCCGACCTTGCGCCAGATGGTGCTCAGAGGCTGGCTTGAAGTGAGGCACTTCTTAAGCCGCGCGACGAGCTTCATCATCGCGGGCGTCGTGCTGGTCTGGCTGCTCACCCACATCCCCTTCTCAGCTCAACCCGCGGGCCCTGCAACAATTTCCGGCATGATAGGCCACTGGCTGCATCCGGTCTTCTCTCCGATCGGCATCAACGAACAGCTGACCGTCGCATTGATCTTCGGATTCGTCGCAAAGGAAATCGTCATCGGCTCTCTCGCCGTGATCTACGGCCTTGCCGGCTCTCAGCTTACGGGAATTCTTTCCCATCAGTTGGACTGGGTAGAAGCCTACAGCTTCATGCTGTTCACGCTGATCTACACGCCCTGTCTTTCAACCATCGCGACCTTGAAGAGCGAATCGAAGAGCATGGGATTCATGCTGTTTTCGATTGCCTGGTCGCTCACGCTTGCCTGGCTCGTGAGCTTCATCTTTTATCAGGCTGCGCGGGCGCTGGGCTACTAGCGGCATTCGCCGCATCGTCCAGAATCTGATAATAAACTTCGTCCTTCTTGACCATCCCGAGATCGTTGCGGGCGCGCTCCTCGATCGCCTCCGTGCCCTGTTTCAGGTCGCGCACTTCCGCATCGAGCATCGCATTGCGGGCGGCAGTCTGCGCGTTGACCTGTTTTTGGGCTTCGACCTGACGATGCAGATCCCACACCCGCAACCAGCCTCCGCGCCCGAGCCAGAGCGGATACTGCAACAGGAGCAGCAGCACGATCAGTATCAAGGTGACGATTCTCATGTGTCCCGAAACTATATTTGCAATGCCTATAAAAAAACGCCCCGGAGCTTAAACCGGGGCGCTGTTGCAATGGCTGATCCTTGCAGCACCTTAATTCAGCTGGTAATACGCGCCGATTCCGGGATAGGATGCCATCACCCCCAGATCTTCCTCTATGCGCAGAAGCTGGTTGTATTTCGCCATGCGGTCCGAACGGGATGCCGAGCCTGTCTTGATCTGCAACGCATTGGTCGCAACCGCGATGTCGGCTATCGTGCTGTCTTCGGTCTCGCCTGAACGGTGGGAAATCACGGCGGTGTATCCCGCGCGCTTGGCCATCTCGATCGCCTCGAAGGTCTCGGTCAGCGTGCCGATCTGGTTGACCTTGATCAGTATCGAATTGCTTATGCCGCGCTTGATCCCTTCGCGCAGTATCTTGGTGTTGGTGACGAAGATGTCGTCGCCCACGATCTGCAGACGCTTGCCCAGGCGGTCGGTCAGGAGCTTCCAACCATCCCAGTCGTTTTCGGCCATCCCGTCTTCGATGCTGATCAGCGGATACTTGTCCGCCCAGCTTGCCAGATAGTCGGTGAATTGCGCGGATGTGAGCCTCAACCCTTCGGAGTCGAGGCAGTAGAGGCCATCCTTGTAGAACTCGGAGCTCGCGCAGTCCACACCGATGCAGACATCCTTGCCCGGCACGAAGCCTGCTGCCTCTATGCCCTCGACGATCAGCTGCAGCGCAGACTCGTTGCTCGGCAAGTTGGGCGCAAAGCCGCCCTCGTCGCCCACGGTCGTAGGCATCCCCTTCGCGTCTATCAGCTTCTTCAGCGCATGGAAAACCTCGGCGCCATAGCGCAGCGCCTCGCGGAAACTCGGTGCACCCACAGGAATGATCATGAATTCCTGCATGTCGATGTTGTTGTTCGCATGCGCGCCGCCGTTGATGATGTTCATCATCGGCACAGGCAGCTGCATCCTGGCCGAGCCGCCCAGGTAGCGATACAGGGGAAGGCCGGATTCTTCGGCGGCCGCGCGCGCGACCGCCATCGAAACCGCAAGGATCGAATTCGCGCCCAGCCTGGACTTGTTCTCGGTGCCATCGAGCTCCAGCATGGTCTGGTCTATGAATGCCTGCTCGCTCGCATCAAGGCCGATGATCGCTTCGGCGATCTCCGTGTTCACGTATTCCACGGCCTTCAATACGCCCTTGCCGAGATAGCGCTGCTTGTCGTCGTCGCGCAACTCTATCGCCTCGCGCGTTCCGGTTGAGGCGCCTGAAGGCACTGCAGCGCGTCCCATCACGCCGGACTCCAGCAGCACGTCCGCTTCAACTGTAGGATTGCCGCGCGAATCCAGTATCTCGCGGGCGATCACATCAACTATTGCACTCATCATTTATCCTTATTCAAAATTAACCACGTATTCTCAGCAATTCTTCAAATCGATCTTCTCTTCAATCAAGCCCTGCTGCTTGACCGTCTCGTCCAGCACCATCAGGGTCTTCAAGAGAGACTTCAGATGGCCCAGCGGAAATGCATTCGGCCCGTCAGACAAGGCCTTCGAAGGATTCGGGTGGGTTTCCATGAAAAGCCCCGAAACGCCTGCCGCGACAGCCGCGCGCGCCAGCACGGGCACGAATTCGCGTTGCCCTCCGGAAGCCGTTCCCTGCCCTCCCGGCAGTTGCACGGAATGCGTGGCATCGAAAACCACAGGGCATCCGGTGTTGCGCATCACGGAAAGCGAACGCATGTCCGAGACCAGGTTGTTGTAACCGAATGTCGCACCCCTCTCGCACACCATGATGTTGTCCTGGCCGCTTGCGTCCTTGGCCTTCTCGACCACGTTCTGCATGTCCCAGGGGGAAAGGAACTGTCCCTTCTTGATGTTCACGGGCTTGCCGGCGCTTGCCACCGCCTGGATGAAGTCGGTCTGTCTGCACAGGAAGGCTGGTGTCTGCAAGACATCGACAACGGAGGCGACTGGCTCGATCTCATCTATGCCGTGCACATCGGTGAGCACCGGCACGCCGAGCTGGGATTTGACCTCGCTCAATATCTTCAATCCCGCATCCATTCCGAAGCCGCGAAACGATTTTCCTGAGCTGCGGTTTGCCTTGTCGTAGGAGGACTTGTAAATGAAAGGCAAGTTCAACTCAAGGCAGATTTCCTGCAAGGCGCCCGCGGTATCCATCGCCATCTGATGGGATTCGATCACGCAAGGGCCTGCGATCAGGAACAAAGGGCGGTCAAGCCCGACTTCAAAATTGCATAGTTTCACGATGCCACCTCTTAATGATTTTGCGCAGCCTGCTGATGCTGCAATGCCGCCTTCACGAACGCGGTGAAAAGCGGATGTCCGGTGCGGGGCGTGGAGGTGAATTCGGGGTGGAACTGCACGCCCACGAACCAGGGATGCATGCTCTCCGGCAGTTCCATGATCTCGGGAAGATTCTCGGTCGGCGTGCGTGCGGAAATGATCAGACCTGTCTTCTCGAGCTCAGGCACATAATGGTTGTTCACCTCATAGCGGTGGCGATGCCGCTCGTTCACCTCATCGCCATAGATGCGATGCGCCAGTGTGTTCTGCATCACGGGGCAACGCTGCGAACCCAGGCGCATGGTGCCTCCGAGATCGGAATCGCTGCTGCGCGTCTCGACGCGCCCGTCCCTGTCCTTCCATTCGGTGATCAATGCGACCACCGGATGCTCGGTTTCATGATTGAGTTCGGTGCTGTTCGCATCCTGCATGCCCGCGACATTGCGCGCATATTCGATCACCGCGAGCTGCATGCCAAGACAGATGCCAAGATAGGGCACCTTGTTCTCTCTGGCATAACGTATCGCGGATATCTTCCCTTCCGTGCCTCTCGCACCGAAACCTCCCGGCACCAAAATCGCGTCGAAATGCTCGAGAGTCTTCGTGCCTTTCGTTTCGAGCACTTCGGAATCCACGTATTCGATGTTCACGCGGGTCGATGTGTGTATGCCCGCATGGCGCAACGCCTCTATCAGCGACTTGTAGGATTCGGTCAGCTCCACATACTTTCCGACCATGCCGATGGTGATCTCGTGCGTCGGATGTTCAAGCGCATCCACGAGTTTCGCCCATACCGAAAGATCGGCAGGCGGCAGATCGAGCTGCAGCTCCTCGCACACGATGCGGTCCAGCCCCTGATCGTTCAGCATCTGGGGAATCTTGTAGATGGTGTCGGCATCCCACATCGAGATCACCGCATCCTCGCGCACATTCGCGAAAAGCGAGATCTTCCCGCGCTCGTCGTCAGGTATGCGCCTGTCAGCACGGCACAAAAGCGCGGTCGGGAATATGCCGATCTCGCGCAGCTTCTGCACGCTGTGCTGGGTAGGCTTGGTCTTGAGTTCGCCCGCAGTCGCGATGTAAGGCACGAGCGTCAAATGCACATAGGCAACCTGGTTGCGCCCCATGCGCAATCCCATCTGCCTTGCCGCCTCGAGAAAAGGCAGAGACTCGATATCGCCCACGGTGCCGCCGATCTCGACGATCGCAACATCCGCCTTGTCCCCGTGATAGGCGGCCGCACCTCTTTCGACAAAAGCCTGAATCTCGTTGGTGATGTGCGGGATCACCTGCACCGTTTTGCCGAGATATTCGCCGCGCCTTTCCTTGCGGATCACGCTCTCGTATATCTGCCCCGTGGTGAAATTGTTGGCCTTCCGCATCTTGGCGGAAATGAAGCGCTCGTAGTGGCCGAGATCCAGATCGGTTTCGGCGCCATCCTCGGTGACAAAGACTTCGCCGTGCTGGAATGGGCTCATCGTGCCCGGATCGACATTGATATACGGATCGAGTTTGAGCATCGTGACCCTGAGTCCGCGCGATTCAAGGATGGCGGCTAGTGAAGCCGCGGCAATCCCTTTGCCGAGGGACGAGACGACGCCGCCGGTGATGAAGATGTACTTTGTCATAGACGCTTATGATACCGTAAAAAGCCCCACTCTCAAAGTTTGAAGAGAGCAAAATGCGCTGAATTTGGCAAGAATCGCACCCACTCTGGAACGATCCGACGCGTTCTGGCGATTGACAGGCAGTGCCCAATAAAACTAACATCAATTTCCAGTTTTTGCGCCAACCCAGGAGTCCGTAATGTCCAACATCCAGTCCGTCTTGCACGAAAATCGCGTCTTCAAACCATCCGACGAATTCGTCGCAAGGGCCAATGTCTCGGGCATGAAAGCCTATCAGGCGCTATGCCAGGAAGCGGCAGACGACTACGCGGGCTTCTGGGCAAGGCTTGCCAGAGAGATGCTGCAGTGGGAAAAGCCTTTCACAAAAATCCTGAACGAGAAGGATGCGCCCTTTTACAAATGGTTCGAGGACGGCGCGCTGAACGTCTCCTACAACTGCCTGGACAAGCACCTTGCATCCGATGGCGAGAAGACCGCGATCATCTTCGAGGCGGATGACGGCAAGGTCACGAGAATCAACTATCGCGAGCTGCATGCGCGCGTATGCCAGTTTGCCAACGGCCTGAAATCGCGCGGCATCAAGATGGGCGACCGCGTGGTGATCTACATGCCCATGAGCATAGAAGCCGTGATCGCGATGCAGGCATGCGCGCGCATAGGCGCGATCCATTCGGTCGTGTTCGGCGGATTTTCCGCAAAGAGCCTGCACGAGCGCATCGTCGATGCGAAAGCCTCTGCAGTCATCACGGCCGATGCGCAGCTGCGCGGCGGGCGCGTGATCCCCCTGAAACCCGCAGTGGATGAGGCGCTGGCATTGGGGGATTGCGAATCGGTGCACAGCGTCATCGTCTACAAGAGAACCGGAGGCGATATCGCATGGAATGATGCAAACCATGTGTGGTGGCACGAGCTGGCCTCGAGTCAGAACACCGAATGCGAGCCTGCCTGGGTGGATTCGGAGCACCCTCTTTTCATCCTCTACACCTCAGGATCCACCGGGAAACCAAAGGGCGTGCAGCATTCGAGCGGCGGATATCTTCTGGGCGCGATGCTCTCGATGAAGTGGGTTTTCGACTACAAGGCAAGCGACATCTTCTGGTGCACGGCCGACGTCGGCTGGATCACGGGACACAGCTATGTCGCCTATGGCCCCCTGGCGATGGGCGCAACCCAGGTGATCTTCGAAGGCGTACCCACTTATCCCGATGCAGGGCGCTTCTGGAAGATGATACAGGAGCACCGGGTCACGACTTTCTACACCGCCCCCACCGCGATCCGCTCGCTGATCAAGCTGGGCGGAGAATTGCCGAAACAGTATGATCTTTCCAGCCTTCGCCTTCTGGGTTCTGTGGGAGAGCCCATCAATCCGGAAGCCTGGATGTGGTATTACAATACCGTGGGCAATGCAAGATGCCCCATCGTGGACACCTGGTGGCAGACCGAGACCGGCAGCCACATGATCGCCCCTTTGCCGGGCGCGATGCCGATCAAACCCGGAACCTGCACGCTGCCGCTGCCCGGCATCATGGCGACCATCGTGAACGAGGCGGGAGAGGAAGTGCACGACCAGCACGGCGGCTTTCTGGTGATCAAGCGCCCCTTCCCGTCGCAGATCCGCACCATATGGGGAGACCCCGAGCGCTACAAGAAGAGCTATTTCCCTGCAGAGATGCACGGCGCCTACCTCGCGGGCGACTCCGCGCACAAGGATGAGGATGGCTACTTCTGGATCATGGGACGCATAGACGACGTGCTCAATGTCTCCGGCCACCGTCTGGGCACGATGGAAATCGAATCCGCGCTCGTCGCCAATCCCCTGGTCGCGGAAGCGGCCGTGGTCGGCAAGCCTCACGAAATCAAGGGAGAGGCGGTCGTCGCCTTCGTCGTCCTCAAAGGCGCCCGCCCGGATGACGACAAAGCCCGTGAAATCGCCGAGACGCTGCGCAACTGGGTAGGCAAGGAAATCGGGCCGATCGCAAAACCGGACGAAATCCGTTTCGGAGAAAATCTGCCCAAGACGCGTTCGGGCAAGATCATGCGCCGCCTCTTGCGCGCGATCGCGAAGGGCGAGGAGATCACGCAGGATGTGTCGACGCTCGAAAACCCCGCGATCCTCGAGCAACTGAAGAACGCGGTGAAGTAGCGCCATGGCCGATACCGGGCGCAGGCAGTTCCTCAAGGCAGCCGCGCTGCTTTGCCTGTTTTCCGGTGAAGCGAGCGCCAAGACCAATGTCAGCCTGCGCCAGACCTTCCAGTATCAAGGCATGCCCAAAGACGGCATGAGCTGCTCGAGCTGTCTCGAATTCATCGCCGGAGACAAGGACCTTGGTCGATGCCGGGTCATCCCCGGGGACGATGAGATATCCCCGAACGGCTATTGCACCAAATGGAATTCGATGTAGCCTGAAGCACCCAGGCCCTCAGGCATTCCCGCCCAGCCCTTTCAAGAGGGCCAGCCCCTGCTCCAGCAGATTACTTTCGGGCAACTGTCCATCCGGCGTGAGTTTGTCGATCACCTGAGGTAACAGTGTAGACAGTTTCTGCGCCACATCCGAAGTGGACAGCCCCAGTTTCTGCGCAATGGCCTCGACCTGCTCATTCCCCAGCACCGACTGTAGTTGTTCGCTTGAAATGGGAAGGTTCTGCCCGATCCCGATCCAGGATGCGACAGCCTCTCCAAACCCCTTTTCACGGAAAGCAGAAACCAGATTCTCGAGCCCGCCCGAGCCATTGATCAAGCCAGTGACTTCCTCCATCAGCCCAGGATGAGCGCCCTCGATCGCATTGGTCAAAGCCCCTTCGGCCTGCGCTACGATTGAATCAAAAAGTCCCATTTCAATTCTCCCTGTCGTGAGTTATTCGTGAATCATACTCCATGCCTTCATCATTTTCTGCTGCTTTACCCTGAAACTTGGCAAAGTTTGGCCAGCATTGCAAGCGTATCTCATACCATTTAGCGCTACTCAGTTGCAAGTTAGCCGCAACTGTCTGAAAAACTCTTGGTCATTCAAATACTCCTTGATTGATTAAACAATCGGGAATCGAATTCAAATGGCCGAATGACATTCATACTGACACTTGCAAAGGCTTTGTGATTTGGATTGAGAACGATGTTTTTTGCTTCAGGCATCACGGCTGATGGAACGATCACTCCTAAAAAATTACCCTCCATAACGAATGAGTCTCCAATATTTACCGCTGATGCTGATCCAGGCAAGGCATCCCAGCCTTTAGGCAAATCCTCAACTTCATAGGAACGATACAGGCTTTTTTTATCTGGAAGATCAAACCTCACCAATACAAGGTCGGATGGAAGAATGTCTCCGGTGTGCACCAGTTTTTCCATGGCGGCAATCTCTGGCGTCATGCCGGCATACACAACCGCCACACCAGGATTATTCCAGCGTCCGCCAGCAAGTCTTGCACCGCTTCCTTGTCGATCAAGTGCAAACTGTTTTTTTGCAATGCGCCACGCATGCATCAAACAGCGCCGCCATAAGCAATCGAGGCGAGCACTTTTTTCACCTCACCTGCACCTGTTTCTGTATCCAGCATTGAAAGCGGCGTGTCATCGCCAAAAACAAGATTTTTACGCAACAACCACATTTTCGCCTGGTCTGCATTACCAAAAACTTTTTCCGCTGTATCTTCAATAATTGCAAGTCGCTCCAATCGTTCAGACTCAACAGGCCCAAGTAACGAATGACTTTTTATTTTGCGTTCCGCAGTCGCAGGGGACATGCCTATTATTTTTGCGAATTGCGCACGAGGCATATTGAAATACTCGCTCGCAGTAACCAAAACGTGAGAGCTGATGCCTTTACGGATTAAGTTAATCCTTGTTCCTGCGTCAGAATCGGCAACCGATGAACGCCATTTTCGAAAATCATCTATAGAGGCAGTAGCCATGCCTTTTCTCCATTATCAATTGATAATTTATTATATATCAGTTGATAGCAAAGTGTCGGATTTCTTCTGTGACAAACCTGGCGTTCCAAAAGCCTCTCACCCGGATGATCTCATCTGCATTGGCCGAGGAGGGCAGTCTGAAGCTCGGCCTGAGCGGACTTAAACAGCTTGCCCCACCTGGGTCGGCTTTCTATTAACTAACTGTCTTTACTAAATTTGACTTGGCACTAAAATTGGGGGCAGGACACATGCTGTGCAGAAAAAGAGCTTAATAGTATAAGGTCGACGTTTTGCAGACGAGAAGGGCTGTGGAAATGGATCAAATAGAAGAACTGGAAAAAATCAAGACAGCATGGGAGGCAATCGTAAAAGCCTTTCGAGCTAAGTTAGAACGTGCAAAAGATGAGCACGGCACCCAGATATTCTCAAAAGATGGAAATGCCCTGAATGCCGCATCCGCCACAGAAATAAATTTGCTTCTTAATGAGGGTATGAAATACCGAACGTATTCCACCGTAGAGAGAAACAGTAGCACCACCCATGATGTACCACTAGATTTGCTCTCCATTGATTTATCTTACCTATATATCTCCGGCGATTTTACATTTCGAAGCTACAGAGCAGCTGGTTTGCTGATGAGGTATTCGTTCCCCAATATGAGTATCACATTTAAAGGGTCCATTTTCGCAGACGGTATCGATATGGATCAGACAAACGTAAATGGAAATATCAATTTTGACTCGGTAACAATTTGCAAAAAGGGAATTTTTACTGATATCGAATTTAGGTGTCCGATCACCTTCCGAAACTCCCAGTTTGAGCCTGAAGCCGAATTCAAAAAAACCAGATTTGTTCGGGACGTTGAATTCGCAAATGCAATTTTTGAAGACGATGCCGATTTTTCTAATACGTTATTCGATAATTCCAGCAACTTCAACAACGCCAAATTCCGACGAAGAGCCACATTTGCTCAAGCTATCTTCAATGAAGTAAATTTCTCCTCAGCGTCATTTAGCGACGAGTTGAACTACTCAAACGCTGAATTCAAAACGAAAACCAAATTCTCTGGTACGATCTTTACAAAGCCCCCACTATTCCACAAGGCACAAGTTCACCCAGACACATCCTTTCATAAAGCAGTATTCAAGAGTTTTCTTACTGAAGAGGACTGGCGAGCCTACCGCACCCTAAAGCTTATAATGGGTTCCTTTCGAGCTGCGGAGGAAGAAGGTCGATTTTTTACTTACGAACAACGCACCAGTTGCAATTTAATACTCAAAGATAATTGGTTTTCTATAACCGGAAACTTGTCCAATCTCTATGACATAATTTCCGAGTATGGAGAAAACATAGTTAGACCCCTAGTTACCTTACTTCTAATTAGCCTTTATTTTACAGCTTGCTACTACGTGACGGGTGGAATAGTTCAGGCCAATGAAAAAGCAGTATCATGGTTAACAAAGATCCCGCCCGCTGTTGGATTTTCCATTCAGAATATCTTCAATCCACTGGGCATGTTTAACAAGCGGGCATTCCTAATGGTAACGAGCCCCATGGTCGCCACACTCTCGATCATTCAATCTATTCTTACTTTATCAACCGTAGCACTCCTATTACTTGCTATTCGAAGGCGTTTTCACAAAGGGAATGGACAATAACAACCTAAACGATTAGGTGAACCTCCCCCCTAATAACTAGCCTTTTCACCCCGAATGGGATGGCGGCAATGATGTACAAAACTGACATCTCATGACACCAGCCACAAGGTCTGCAATGGCCGAACAGCACGCCTTCACAGATGGCTAATGCATTGCTAGTGCGCCTCCTCCCAGTTTTTGCCGGCCCCCAATTCGACCAGCAGCGGCACACTCAGCCTGGCAGCCCCGGACATCAGCTGAGGCAGTCTTTCCTTCACAAGCTGAAGCTCTTCATCCGGGACCTCGAGCACCAGTTCGTCGTGCACCTGCATGATGAGGCGAGTGTTCAGTCTTTCCTTCTCGATCCATCCCTGCACCGCTATCATCGCAAGCTTGATGATATCCGCCGCCGTGCCCTGCATCGGCGCGTTGATCGCGGCGCGCTCGGCTCCCTGGCGCCTCATCCCGTTTCCGCTGTTGATTTCCGGCAACCAGAGCCTGCGGCCGAACACGGTTTCCACATAGCCCTGTTCCTTCGCCTGCAACCGCGTGCTGTCCATGTAGTTCTTCACGCCCGGATAGCGCGCGAAATAGCGGTCTATATACGCTTGCGCCGCACCCCGCTCGACGTTCAGCTGCTTTGCAAGGCCGAAGGAAGACATGCCATAGATCAGGCCGAAGTTGATCACCTTCGCATAGCGGCGCTGCTCAGAACTCACCGAATCCGGCTGGACCGCAAAGATTTCCGATGCGGTTGCACGATGCACGTCCTCGTTGTTCGCGAACGCTTTCAATAGTCCTTCATCTTTCGAAAGATGCGCCATGATGCGTAGCTCGATCTGCGAATAATCCGCCGCCACGATATGGAATCCATTAGAGGCGACAAAGGCTTCCCTGATACGCCTACCCTCGGGGCTTCTGACCGGAATGTTCTGCAGATTCGGATCGCTTGAGGCGAGCCTTCCCGTGATCGCCACCGCCTGGGAATAACTCGTGTGCACTCGCCCCGTTCTGTTGTTCACCATCCTGGGAAGCTTGTCGGTATAGGTGGACTTCAGCTTTGCCATCGCGCGATATTCTAAAAGCAGCTTGGGCAGCGGGTAATCGAGCGCAAGCTCCTGAAGCACTTCCTCGTCGGTCGAAGGCAGGCCGCTTGGCGTCTTCTTCTTCACCGGAAGCTTCAGCTTGTCGAACAGGATCTCCTGTATCTGCTTTGGCGAATTCAGATTGAAAGGCTGATCAGCGGCTTGATAGGCGAGCGCCTCCAGATCGGCGAGCCTCGCTCCAAGCTCCTGGCTCTGGACGCGCAAGAGATCGCAGTCGAGCAGCACGCCGTTGCGCTCCATCGCATAGAGCACATGCATCGCAGGCATCTCTATGTTTCTGTAAACATGCTGCAGCCCCTGATGATCGGCTATCTGGGGCGAGAGATTGTTATGGAGCTGCAGCGTGATGTCCGCATCCTCTGCGGCATAGTTCGTCGCGATCCCAAGATCGACCTGATCGAAACAGATCTGCTTCGCCCCCTTCCCGACCACTTCCTCATAGCTGATGGTCTTCACATTCAGATGACGCAGCGCAAGATTGTCCATGTCATGCGGCTTGTGGCTTTCCAGCACATAGGACTCCAGAAGAGTGTCGTCGTGTATGCCGGAAAGCGCAATGCCGTGGTTGGCGAAGATGTGCCTGTCGTATTTAAGATTCTGGCCTACCTTCTTGTGAACATCGCTTTCTAGCCACGGTTTTAATTTGAGCAAGGTCCGTGCGCGATCGAGCTGATCCGGCGCACCGGGATAGACATGCGCCAGCGGCAGATAGGCGGCCTCATGCGGCGTGATCGAAAAGGAAATTCCGACAAGCTGCACCTCCATCACGTCAAGGCCCGTCGTCTCCGTGTCCAGGCAGACAAGGTCTGCTGCCATAAACCTCTGAAGCCATTCATCCAGTTGATCTTCCGTCAGGATGGTCTGGTAAGTGCGCTTTGCCTCATGCGTCCGAACAGAAGGGCTATCCGAAGAAGCGGCCTGATTTCTGATCTCGCGAAGCCAGGTCTTGAATTCCAGCCTCTCATACAATTGCGCAAGCTTTTCATTGTCAGCCGGAGGCGCCAGGAGTTCGCCATAGGTCATCGGCAGATCCACATCGCACTTCACCGTGATCAATCGGCGCGCCATGGGGAGCCAGTCGAGCGCATTTCTCAGGTTCGCGCCCACCACCCCGCCGACCGCATCCGCATTGCGCATCAGTTTGTCCAGAGAACCGTGCTGCTCCAGCCATTTCACCGCCGTCTTTGGACCGACCTTCTCAACTCCCGGCACATTGTCCACTGCATCCCCGGTCAGGGTCAGAAAGTCGACGATGCGATCAGGCAAAACGCCAAACTTGGTTTTAACGCCCGCCTCATCGAGGACCTCGTTGTTCATCGTATTGACGAGCATGACGTGCTCGTTGACGAGCTGGGCCAGATCCTTGTCTCCCGTGGCGATGATGGAACGCACGCCATCCTTTGCCGCATGGGTTGCCAGCGTGCCGATCACATCGTCCGCCTCGACACCCTCTATCGCCGCGACTCTCCAGCCGGATGCCTCGATCGCCTGATGCAGCGGTTCGATCTGCGCTGCAAGCTCGGCGGGCATCGAAGGACGATTCGCCTTGTACTGCGGATACAGTTCGTCGCGGAACGTCTTGCCTTTTGCATCGAATACGCACAGGCTATAATCCGACGGGTAATCCTGCCTCAGGCGGCGCAGCATGTTGAGCACCCCGTAGACGGCACCCGTGGGCTCGCCCTGGCGATTGCGTAGATCCGGCATCGCATGGAAGGCGCGATATAGAAAGGACGAACCGTCCACCATGAGCAGGGTTTTATTTTTTTCGGAATTCATATTTCAAAAGGGACTGACATGAACGATACGCCCAAGCTGCCCTCATCCGACATTCCTGAAGCCTGGGATGCAAAGGAAGCATGGCGCGTTTTCGGCATTATGTCAGAATTTGTGTCCGCAACCGACCGTCTTGCGCATATCCACCCCGCGGTCAGCGTGTTCGGCAGCGCGCGCATGAAGCCGGATCACCCGTATTACAAGCTTTGCGAAGAGATCTCGCGCCTGCTCTCAGACGCAGGATTCTCGGTCATCTCGGGCGGCGGACCCGGCATCATGGAAGCGGCAAACAAGGGCGCATTCTACGGGAAGTCCCCGAGCGTCGGCCTCAACATCCAGCTGCCGCACGAACAGTCCAACAATCCATACCAGAACATCAGCCAGTCCTTCCAGCACTTCTTCGCAAGAAAGGTGATGTTCGTGAAATTCGCCCACGCCTATGTCGTGATGCCTGGCGGGTTCGGCACGCTGGACGAGCTGATGGAAGCGCTCACGCTGGTGCAGACAGGCAAGACGCGGCGCATGCCCATCATCCTGGTTGGTTCGAAATTCTGGGGCGGCATGATGGATTGGTTCAAGACTTCCCTGCTCGAAGAAAAAGTCATCAGCCCCGGAGACATCGAGCTGATCCAGCTGATCGACAACCCGATAGAAGTGGTCAATGCGATCTTCAAGCATTACGAATCGCGGGGATTCGAGCCCACCGAAGCGGAACGCGAACGCCAGCTTTACCTATAAATCGGCTAAAATACGAACATTACAACCAACAGGCATCGCCATCATGCGCCTTCCTTTGACTCTGCTGCTTTGCGGGATCTCCCTTTCCGCCCTGGCTACCCCCTCCGAACCGCTTCCGCCGCCGACATTCACCCCGGCGCCCAAAGATCAGGCGACAGAGGCGCCCGCGAATCCGCCCGCTGCGAACCAGCCCTCGGCCGAGGAGCCCGAGGTGACCATCATCAAGCAGACCGAGCAGACCATAGAGGAATATCGCGCAAACGGCCGGCTGTTCATGATCAAGGTCACACCCAAGGTCGGTCCGCCCTACTATCTGATCGACCAGCGCGGAGACGGGAAATTCGCCCGCCAGAACAGTCTGGATACCGGCTTTCGCCCGCCGCAATGGGTCATACATCGGTTCTGATTCATGTCTGTTTACACGACCGTCACCGAGGGTGATCTTTCCACCTGGCTTGGCGATTACTCCCTGGGCCAGCTGCTGGAGCTAAAGGGAATCGCGTCCGGTATCGAAAACACCAATTACTTCGTCACGACCAGCAATGGCCGCTTCGTATTGACGCTTTTCGAGAAGCTGAGCGCCGACGAGTTGCCATTCTATCTCAACCTGATGGCGCATCTTGCGCGCCACGGCATTCCCTGCCCTGCGCCGATGGCAAACCGCCACAACCAGTTTCTCGGCATATTGAAGAACAAGCCCGCCTGCATCGTCAGCCGCCTCGAAGGGAAGTCCGTCACGGAGCCGACTGCAGCGCATTGTGAAGCGATAGGCGCAATGCTGGGACAGATGCACATCGCGGGCATGAGCTTCTCGCAGGTGATGCCAAACCCTAGAGGGGCGTCGTGGCGCGGCAGTACTGCCCCTAAGGTCTTGCCTTTTCTGAATGAAGCGCAAGCGAGGTTGCTCGAAAGCGAAGTCGCGCTGCATGCAAACGGGAACCTGCTTAATCTTCCACAGGGCGTGATACACGCAGACCTGTTCTGCGACAATGTCCTGATGCTCGAAAATCGCATAGGCGGGCTGATCGACTTTTATTTCGCGTGCACCGACGCATTGCTTTATGACGTCGCGATCACCGTCAACGACTGGTGCATGAAGGCCGACGCCAACCTGGACCCAGACCGTGCGCAGGCATTGCTGCGCGCATATCATCGCGTGCGGCCATTCGAAGAAGCCGAAGGCTCGGCATGGCCTTCGATGCTGCGCCTGGCAGCGCTGCGCTTCTGGCTCTCGCGCCTGTTCGATTTGCACCTGCCTCGCGATGGCGATCTGACCCATGCGCACGACCCCGTGCATTTCGAACGCATCTTGCGCAACCACATCGCGACGGATCGCGCCGTCTGGTTGTAGAATCTCAACATGGAGAACATCGAACCCAAACGTCTGGAAGCCAAGGCTGGCCTCCTGTGGATCAAGAAAGGCTATGCGCTTTTCATGAAGGCGCCTTTGCTCTGGATCGTGCTGATCATCATCTGCTTCGTCGCGGCCGCTGCGCTATCGAACATACCCGTCATAGGAGAACCCTTGACGAGCCTTCTGATGCCAGTCGTCGTGATCGGCCTGATGGCGGGATGCCGTTCGCTTGAAAAGGGAGAAGAGCTCGAGCTTGCACACCTTTTGAGCGGCTTTCAGAAGCAGACTTCGAATCTGGTCACCTTGGGCGGCATCGCGCTGGTCAGCCAGTACCTGATCTTCGGCGCGATGATCCTGCTTGGCGGAACGGCGCTGGTTGGCATTTTGACGGGCAATCAGGCGGCCGATCCCGCGGTGTTCGAACAAACGATAGCGGGGTCTGGAGCCGCGATCATACTGGGCAGCGCGCTTTTCACCGTGCTTCTGATGTGCATGCAGTTCGCGCCCATGCTGGTGTATTTTCGCGATGTGCCCCCGATCAAGGCGATGAAGCTGAGCCTGAACGCCTTTATCCGCAACGTCGCTCCGATGTTCGTTTACGGCATGGCCTTCATGCTGATGGCTTTGTTGGCCAGCATGCCGATGATGCTGGGCTGGCTGGTATTGATGCCCCTGGTTTTCACGACCATGTACGCAAGCTTCTGCGAGATCTTTCCCGAAGAGGCTGCCAAAGATAACGGGATCGGCTGATTCAGGCTACACGACGAACGTCGCTGCCTGACCGTGGCAGACACCCTTTGCATCGACGAGATTCCACACCGTCCCTTCGGAAATCGTGAAACGCTCACCGCTCCTTGCAATGCGCACGCCGCTATAGTTGTCGACATAACCCTGTCTTGTGACTTCCTCCAGCAGCCTGGCGCGCAAGGGCTGAGCCAGAGGCTCCGCGGAAAGGCGCGATGGCAGGCGAGTGAACGCATCGAAGTCCATCGCGAAGCACTGCAAGGCCATGCGGTTTCCATAAAAGAACACCGGGTCTGCTTCCAGCCCGTGCGCTACGATCGCCCGATCCGCATTCCACATCGCGAGCGGATCGAAGCGTTCGATCAGGGTTTTTCCGGTCAAGCGATGATAGCTTTCGAAAATCAGCGACAGTCTTGGGTCCTGCAATGCAGCCTCCGGGATGCCTTCCTTCATATCGCCTCGAGCTTTGCATATTCCAGCGCCAGCCATTTGCTGCCCGCATGCCTGAAGTTGACCTGCACGCGGCCATCCTTGCCGACACCCTCTGTCGCCGTGACCACGCCCTCCCCGAACTTCTGGTGCATCACGCGCTGCCCCACCCTCCAGCCGGCCTGAACAGCATGCGAAGGCGCAGACGGGGGGACATAGCCGAACGCCTCGAAAGGATTTCTCGGCTGAGCACGGGGCGAGAGCCACTGCAACAGCTCTTCCGGCAGCTCGTGCAGGAAACTCGACGGCACGCCGTAATTCACCTGGCCGTTCAGCATGCGCCGCTGCGCGAAGCTCATGTATAAACGCCGCCTGGCCCGAGTGATCGCCACATACATCAGCCGCCTCTCCTCATCAAGGCCTCCGTCCACTCTCTGGCTGTTCTGATGCGGGAACAGGCCCTCCTCGAGCCCCGTGATGAACACCGCATTGAATTCCAGTCCCTTTGCGGCATGAACCGTCATCAAGTGCAGCGCATCTTCCTGGTCCCCGGCCTGGTGTTCGCCTGCCTCGAGCGATGCATGGGTGAGAAACGCGGTCAGGCTGTCGTCCTCGTTTTCATGGACGAAAAGCGTGGCCGCGTTGAGAAGCTCCTTCAGATTCTCGAGGCGCTCCTCAGCTTCGCGCTTTTTCGCTCCCTGTTCGTTCTGGTAATGGGCGATAAGCCCGCTGTGCACCAACACATGGTCTATGATTTCAGGAAGCGGGAGATTCCTCGTGCTGGCTCGGAGCGATTCGATCAGCCCGACGAATCCGGACAGCTTGCCGCCAGCGCGGGCTGCCGCATCGAACAAGGTCGTGTTGTTCGTCTTCGCCGCCTCCTGCAGCTGCTCTATGCTGCGCGCGCCGATGCCGCGGGTCGGAAAATTGACGATGCGCAGGAGCGCATTGTCGTCATCCGTGTTTTCCATCAACCTCAAATAAGCCAGCGCATGCTTGATTTCCTGGCGTTCGAAAAAGCGCAGTCCACCGTATACGCGGTAGGACAACCCCCTGGATACCAAGGCATGCTCCAGCACCCGTGACTGCGCATTCGAACGGTAGAGAAGGGCGATTTCCGAAAGCCTCATGCCTTCCGATTTCAGATAGGCGATTTCATTCACGATGAAGTCGGCCTCCTCGACATCGGTCGGCGCCTCATAGACGCGCAGCTTCTCCCCTCCCTCTTCCGCAGTCCAGAGCTTCTTGCCCATGCGGTTGCGGTTGTGGCTGATCAGCGCATTGGCCGCATCGAGTATGTTGCCGTGGGAGCGATAATTCTGCTCGAGCTTGATCACGGAAGCGACGTTGAAATCGCGCAGGAGATCCTGCATGTTGCCGACATGCGCACCCCGAAATGCATAGATAGACTGGTCATCATCGCCTACCGCAAACAGCGCATTGTCTTTTCCTGCGAGGAGTTTCAGCCACTGGTATTGCAGCGGATTGGTATCCTGAAACTCGTCCACCAGGATATGCCTGAAGCGCTGCTGGTAATGCTCGCGCAACACGGCGTTGCGTGACAGGAGCTCATAACAGCGCAGCAGCAGCTCCGAAAAATCCACCACGCCTTCCCTCTGGCACTGCGCATCGTATTCGGCATACACCTCGACCTTGCGGCGGGTATAAGGATCATAGGCCTCCACCTCCTGAGCGCGCAGTCCTTGCTCCTTGCTCGCGCTGATGAAATGCTGCACCTCCCGCGGCGGGAACCTCTCGTCATCCACGTTGAGCGTCTTCATCACCCGCTTGATCGCGGAAAGCTGGTCTGCAGAGTCCAGTATCTGGAATGTCTGGGGCAGGTTCGCCTCCCGGTAATGGGCTCTGAGCAACCGGTTGCAAAGCCCATGGAATGTGCCTATCCACATGCCGCGCGTATTGATGGGCAGCATCGCGGAAAGCCGAAGGACCATCTCCTTTGCCGCCTTGTTGGTGAACGTCACCGCCAGTATGCCGTGCGGGCTCGCCTCACCGGTGCTGATGAGATAGGCTATGCGCGTGGTGAGCACACGCGTCTTTCCGCTGCCCGCCCCCGCAAGTATCAAGGCGGACTGGTGAGGAAGGGTTACGGCTTGCAGCTGGGGGGGATTGAGACCGGATAAGAGATTTGCATTCATGGGGATCCCTGAGCCGAAGGGGAATCCCCTTCAGGCTCCAGGCTGGACCTGCTTACTTCTTCTTGTTTGCGATCATGTCGTGCATCACGGGAGACAAGATGACCTCCATCGCATGGCTCATCTTGCCGCCAGGGATCACCAGCGTGTTCGCGCGTGACATGAAGGAATTCTGGATCATCGCCAGAAGATAGGGGAAGTCGACCTTCTTGGGATCGCGGAAACGCACCACCACGAAGCTCTCATCCGGCGTCGGAATATCGCGCGCGATGAAAGGATTCGAAGTATCCACCGTTGCGACACGCTGGAAATTGATGTCGGTATGAGTGAACTGGGGCGTGATGAACTTGATGTAGTCCGGCATGCGGCGCAGGATGGTGTCCACAGTCGCCTCTGCAGAATACCCGCGCTCGGCCTTGTCGCGATGTATCTTCTGTATCCACTCGAGGTTCACGACGGGCACGACGCCGATACCCAGATCGACATACCGCGACGCATCGATGCCGCGCGACTCATCCTTCACCATGCCGTGCAGACCTTCATAGAACAACAGATCGGAATCGGCCTCGATGTCTTCCCATGGAGTAAACACGCCAGGCTTGAGATCGGTCAGGCCGAAGTGGGCGTTGTGTTCAGCGGCTTCCGCTTCGCTATGCACGTAATAGCGGCGCTTGCACATGCCCGTCTCGCCATAAGCCTTGAACATCTCCTCGATCTTGCCGAAATGGTTGGCTTCCGGACCGAAATGGCTGAAAGAATTGTTTCCTTCCAGCGCCGCCTTGGCAGAGGCCTCGCGAAAAGCCATGCGATCCAGGCTGTGCAGGCTGTCACCCTCGATGATTGCAGCAGAGATCTTCTCGCGGCGGAAAATGTTTTCAAAAGCACGTTTTACGGTGGTGGTGCCTGCCCCAGAAGAACCGGTAACCGCAATAACGGGGTGCTTACACGACATAATGACTTCTCCTCAAACTGTTTGATCAAATTTTTTTAATGGTCGCAGATTCTATCTCAAACCTGTCTTCATCACTACGAATATGTAATATTTTTCCATTAAAATGCGACCGATCCGCTCTTTCCTGCCACCTTCCTCGACTCCCAATCCGGAATTTAACTGCAGATAATCCAAGTACGGTTCACGTTTCCAGCAGGATACCGCTATAATTCGGCATTCAAAAAATCAGTCCTCGACTCGCTAAACCATGCAATCCAACTATCATCCAGCATCAATCGAATCCGAAATCCAGAAACTCTGGGATGATACCGGTGCATTTCAAGCCAAAGAATCGAGCGGAAAACCCAAGTATTACTGCCTTTCCATGTTCCCCTATCCGTCAGGCAAGCTGCACATGGGGCATGTGCGCAATTACACGATAGGCGATGTGCTTTCGCGTTACCACCGCATGAAGGGCTACAACGTGATGCAGCCGATGGGTTGGGATGCATTCGGACTGCCCGCCGAAAATGCCGCCCAGGCAAACAACGTGGCGCCTGCCGCATGGACTTACGACAACATCAACTACATGCGCCACCAGTTGAAGAGCCTGGGTTTGGGCATAGACTGGGCTCGCGAGGTGACCACCTGTAAACCGGAATATTACCGCTGGGAGCAGTGGCTGTTCACCCGGCTTTTTGAAAAAGGCATCATCTACAAGAAAACGGCCTCTGTGAACTGGGATCCCGTAGACCATACCGTGCTTGCCAACGAACAGGTCATAGACGGACGCGGCTGGCGTTCCGGTGCGCTCGTGGAAAAGCGCGACATCCCGATGTATTTCTTCCGGATCACGCAATATGCCGATGAATTGTTGAACGACCTGGATAAACTTGGCGGATGGCCCGAACAGGTCAAGACCATGCAGGCAAACTGGATCGGCAAGAGCTTTGGCGTGCGATTCGCGTTCCCTTATGAGCTCGACGGAAAACAGGAAAAACTCTGGGTGTATACCACCCGTGCGGACACCATCATGGGTGTGACCTTCGTCGCGATCGCCGCCGAACATCCTCTGGCGCGTCTGGCGGAAAAAGAAAATCCCGCCCTTTCCGCATTCATCGAAGAATGCAAACAGGGGGGGACTGCCGAGGCCGACATCGCCACGATGGAAAAGAAGGGCATGGACACGGGGCTCAAGGTCAGGCATCCGCTGACCAATGAATTCATACCGGTGTGGGTGGGCAACTATGTGTTGATGGGTTACGGGGAGGGTGCTGTGATGGCCGTTCCTGCTCATGACGAACGCGACTTCCATTTCGCAAAGAAATACAACTTGCCGATCAAGCAAAGCATATCTGCAAAAGAAGAAAATTTTGACGACTCAAAGTGGCAGGAGTGGTATGCCACGAAAGAAGGCGTCTGCATCAACTCAGGAAAATATGACGGTCTGGGTTACGATCAGGCTGTAGACAAAATCGCGGCCGACCTTGCATCGCAAGACCTGGGAGAGAAGAAGGTCCAGTTCCGCCTGCGCGACTGGGGTATTTCGCGCCAGCGCTACTGGGGCTGCCCCATTCCCATCATCCACTGTCCAAGCTGCGGCGACGTCCCCGTGCCAGACAATCAGTTGCCCGTGGTGCTGCCGGAAAACGTGGTGCCGGATGGCGCAGGCTCACCTCTGGCCAAGATGCCGCAATTTTATGAAACCACCTGCCCGAAATGCGGAACTTCAGCCCGACGCGAGACCGACACCATGGACACTTTCGTCGAATCGTCCTGGTATTACGCCCGTTATGCAAGCCCAGGCTGCGCCACGGGATTGGTGGACGAGCGCGCGAACTACTGGCTTCCGGTCGACCAATACATAGGCGGCATCGAGCATGCGATTCTGCATTTGCTGTATGCGCGCTTCTTCCAGAAGCTGATGCGCGATGTAGGCGTATTCGGTGAAGTCAAGGACGCCTCGCTGGACGAGCCATTCAAGAATCTGATCACGCAGGGCATGGTGGTTGCGCCCACCTTCTACCGAAACGACGCGAGCGGCAAGAAGCTCTGGATCAATCCCGCCGATGTGGACGTCAAAACCGATGAGCGCGGCCGCCCCACGGGGGCGACGCTGCGAAAAGATGGCGAACCCGTGATGATAGGCGGCACAGAGAAGATGTCGAAGTCGAAAAATAACGGCGTCGACCCTCAGGCGATCATAGACCAGTATGGCGCGGATACCGCAAGGCTCTTCATGATGTTCGCCGCACCGCCGGAACAGTCTCTCGAATGGTCCGATGCCGGCGTAGAAGGATCTTTCCGCTTCTTGAAGCGCGTCTGGAAGGCGGCGCATGAGCATATCGAACAAGGGTTGGTTGCTCCTTACTCAGACGGGGAGTTGAGTTCGGAGGCGAAAGCGCTGCGGCTTCAGCTTCATCAGACGATACAGAAAGTCGATGACGACATCGGACGGCGCAGGACCTTCAATACCGCCATCGCCGCAAACATGGAGCTGCTCAATGCGCTTGCGAAGTACAACGACAGGACGCCTAAAGGCCGCAGCGTTGCACAGGAAGCCCTGGAAGCCATCACGCTGATGCTCTCCCCCATCGTGCCGCACATCAGCCATGCCCTTTGGTCAGAGTTGCGCCCCGGAAGCAACCTGCTCGACCAGCCCTTCCCGAAAGCCGATCAAGGCGCGCTGGTGCAGGACACGCTGGATCTCGTGATCCAGATCAACGGCAAGCTGCGAGGCAACCTGACGGTCTCGAAGACTGCGGACAAGGCAACGCTAGAGCAGATGGCGTTGGCGCATGAGGCGGTGCAAAAGCAGCTCGCGGGCGCGCAACCCAAGAAGATCATCGTGGTGCCCGGCCGCCTGATCAACATCGTTTCATAGCGCGCATGAAATCCATCTCCTTCGGCCGTCTTCCCAGATTCATCACCCTGCTGTTGCTGGTCATGCAGCTTGCAGCCTGCGGATATCATCTGCGCGGCGAGGCTGTCATGCCATTCAAGTCGATTTATCTTAGCGCCGCCAATCCGGGTTCTGCATTGGTACAGGAGCTTCGCAAGGACTTGAAGACCAACAAGACCGAAGTCATGGACAAACCAGACAAGGCTGAAGTCATCTTGAACATCTCGCTCGAGCAGCAGGACATGGTGATCCTTTCCCTTGATGCCACTGGCCTCGTAAACGAATACCAGCTCCGCTATCGCGTGTCCTTGCGCGCGTATGACAACCAGCAGAGAGAATGGCTGCCGGCAAGCGATCTCTTGCTGACCCGCGACCTCATCTTTGACAACTCCCAGATTCTGGCGATGTCGTCGGAAGAAACCATGCTTTACCAGAACATGCGCTCCGACATGGCGCAGCAGATCCTGCGCAGGTTGAGCCATGCCAAGCCTGTCTCGCTGCCGGAAAAATAATGCAATTGACCAGCGAAGCATTGTCCCGTCATCTCGCTTCCGGACTGAAACCGCTATATGTCATTCATGGCGATGCGCTGCTTTTGGCGATCGAAGCAGCCGACAGCATCCGGGAGGCGGCGCGTGCGGCCGGATACGTGGAGCGAAGCGTACTCATCGCCGAGCAACATTTCAAATGGTCCGAACTGAAAAACCAGGCGCAAAGCCTTTCTCTTTTTTCTGAGCGCCGCCTGATCGATTTGCGCATCCCAAGCGGCAAGCCTGGCGTTGAAGGGGCCTCCGCATTGCAGGACTATGCTGCCCATCTCAACGACGATGTTTTGACCCTGATCACTTTGCCCAAGCTCGACTGGAGTGCGCAAAAATCCCAATGGTTCAGTGCACTGGAAAAACATGGCACGGTGATCAGCGCAGACGACATCCCGCGCGATCGGCTGCCAGACTGGCTGGCAGTTCGCCTGCAGCGCCAGGAGCAATTCACCGACAAGCCCACGCTGGAATTCCTCGCTAGCCGTTGCGAAGGCAATCTGCTGGCCGCATTTCAGGAGATACAGAAACTGGGCCTGCTGTTTCCTTCAGGTGAAATTTCCTACGAACAAGTCCAGAAATCCGTGATGGATGTGGCGCGCTACGATATCTTCAAACTGACCGAAGCCATGCTTGCCGGCAATGCGGCGCGTTACGCCCATGTGCTTGACGGCCTGCGCGCGGAAGGCACGGCATCTGTGCTGATACTCTGGGCGATCAGCGAAGAAATCCGCACCCTGGGAAAATTGCTGCAGACCACCTTGAGCGGCGCCAGTTTGCGCGATGCAATGCGCGACGTCAGGGTGCGCAGGGAAAAACAGGGATTGATCGAGAACGCAGCCCGCCGCCTCAAGTTCCCCCAGATCGAGCGGGCCATCGGACATGCAGCCAGGATTGACAAGACGATCAAAGGGTTGCGCAACGGGGATATCTGGGATGAGTTTCTGCAGCTTGGATTACGATTCGCAAGATCATGACTGACTGCCTCTTAGTTTTGACCAATCTCCCCGATGTTGCGTCCGCACAAAATATCGCGCAGCGCATCATCGAGGCTCGTGCAGCCGCTTGCGTGAGTCAGCTTCCGCCTTGCACCTCGACCTACCGCTGGCAGGGGAAAATAGAGACCGCTAGCGAGATCCCCCTGCTGATCAAGACGACCATCGCTCAATATCCGTATATTGAAGCCTTGATACGCACGGAACACCCCTACGAACTTCCCGAAATTATCGCTGTCCCAATAACCGCGGGTTTGCCCGAGTATCTTTCCTGGGTGAGCCAGGAAACTCA
This sequence comes from Pseudomonadota bacterium, assembly GCA_021782365.1. GTDB lineage: Bacteria > Pseudomonadota > Gammaproteobacteria > Burkholderiales > Gallionellaceae > Gallionella. The sequence continues at coordinate 98,272 of JAJXVB010000003.1, read as the reverse complement.
TATTAGCAAGGAATGAACATGCGTCTTGTATTGCTGTTGCTCTGTTTAATGCCCCTCGCAGCGCAGGCAGAGAACTTTCTGGATAGATTGCCCTCTTTCGGGATAAGCAGACAGCCCGATTTTCTTCCTCCCGACAAGGCTTTTTCTCTGGACGTCAAGGCCACCGACAACCGCACGCTAAAAGCGGATTTTGATGTCACGCCGAGCTATTACTTATATAAGAGCAAAATCAGCTTTACCGTCGATGGCGGATCGACCAGGATAGCTGCGATCGACCTGCCACAGGGAGACATCAAGAACGACCCGAACTTGGGTAAAGTCGAGGTCTATCACCGCCCTTTCTCCGCCAGCATCGCGCTTGACCAGGTGAGCTCGCCCGTCACGCTGCATGCCTCCTATCAGGGCTGCAGCGAAAAGGGCCTTTGTTACCCAGCGCAGGAAAAGGTCTTCCGGATAGACATGCCGTCAGGCGCACTGGCGACCAAAGCTCCACAGACCATGCTGCAGCAGACGGAAGATTCAAAAATCGCCGGCATGTTCAAACAGGGCAGCTTCTGGCTGATCATCTCCTTCTTCTTTGGCGCCGGTCTATTGCTCGCGCTGACCCCCTGCGTGTTCCCGATGATACCGATACTGTCAGGCATCATCGTGGGGAGGGGGCACAAGATAACAAAGACGCACGCCTTCATCCTTTCGCTTTCCTATGTATTGGGCATGGCCATCACCTATGCCATCGCAGGGGTCGCTGCGGGGCTCTCCGGAGACCTGATTTCGAATGCGCTGCAAACCCCCTGGGTGCTGGGCAGTTTTGCCGGCATATTCGTGCTGCTTTCCCTTTCGATGTTCGGGTTTTACGAGCTGCAACTGCCCAGCGCCTGGCAAAGCAGATTGAGCGACACCAGCAATCATTTGCATGGCGGCCACCTTTCCGGCGTTTTTGCGATGGGCGCCCTTTCGGCCGTCATCGTGGGCCCCTGCGTTGCAGCGCCATTGGCCGGGGCATTGCTCTATATAGGCCAGACGCACGATGCGATTCTGGGCGGGGTTGCGCTGTTTGCGCTCGCCCTGGGAATGGGGGCGCCTCTTTTGCTGATCGGCACATCGGCCGGCGCACTGCTTCCCAAGGCTGGCGCATGGATGGACGGGGTCAAACGATTCTTCGGCGTATTGCTGCTCGCACTTGCCATCTGGATTGTCCAGCCCTTGCTGCCCATGGGCTTGCAAATGCTGCTTTGGGGCATCCTGCTCGTCCTGTCCTCCATCTACCTTTATGCGCTGGATGCATTGCCGCATAACGCAAAGGGAGGACACAAGCTGATGAAAGGAATCGGATTGCTGGGGTTGCTCTTGGGGGTGGCCTATCTGATCGGCGCCTTGTCCGGCGCACGCGACCTGCTTCATCCCCTGGGTGCGATCAGCAAGGCCGAGGCAGCACCCACCACGATGTTCACGCGCATCAAGGATCTGGCCGAGCTCGATCGGAAACTGGCAGCGGCAAATGGCAAGATCGTGATGCTGGACTTCTATGCCGACTGGTGCATCTCCTGCAAGGAGATGGAACGCTTCACCTTTTCCGATCCGACTGTCAAGGCAAGGCTGAAATCGGCCATTCTGCTGCAGGCAGACGTCACCGCGAACAGCCCCGAAGACAAGGAGTTGCTGAAAAAATTCGGCCTTTACGGCCCACCCGGCATCATGTTCTTCGATGCTCACGGCCATGAAATGACTGATTTCCGCCTGGTCGGCATCCAGGATACCGCGCAATTCACGAACACCTTGCAACAGGTCGGACTCTGATAGCTTATTTATCAAAAATATAGACAATTACCCCTAATTTGCGGCAAACTGCGCACATGAAAGCCATACTCGTACTACACGGCCCCAATCTGAATCTGCTCGGCAGTCGCGAGCCGGAAGTTTATGGAAGCACCACTTTAGAAGAAATTAATGCAAATTTAACTGCATTAGCCCAAAAAAATGGCGCAAGCCTTTCGTGTTTCCAAAGCAATTCGGAGGCAGCCCTGATCGATCGCATACATCAGGCGCGAACCGACGGCACGCAATTCATCGTCATCAATCCTGCGGCCTACACCCATACCAGCGTTGCGCTGCGCGATGCGCTGGCTGCTGTGGCGATCCCATTCATCGAAGTACATCTGTCCAATGTGCATGCACGCGAATCTTTCCGCCGCGCATCCTATTTCTCCGATCTCGCCATCGGCGTGATCAGCGGCCTTGGCACATCCGGATATGAATTCGCAGTGCAATATGCGCTGAACCATTAAGCCAGGAGAATTATTATGGATTTACGCAAACTCAAGACATTGATCGAACTGGTCGAAGCCTCCGGCATCGCCGAGCTCGAGATCAGCGAGGGCGAAGAGCGCGTGCGCATCACTCGCACAGCCGCATCCGCACTACACGCCGTTCAACTGCCTCCAGCGCCTGTCGTCTCAACAGTTGCAGCAAGCGAACCTGTAGCTGCGCCAGCACCTGCCGCACCCGCAGCACCGGAAGGCCATATCGTGAAATCCCCGATGGTGGGCACTTTTTACCGCTCCCCATCCCCTGGCGCAAGGCAGTTCGTGGACATCGGCCAAAGCGTGAGCGCGGGCGACACCCTTTGCATCATAGAAGCCATGAAACTGCTCAATGAGATAGAAGCCGATCATGGCGGCGTCATCAAGGCCATACTGGTGGAAAACGGCCAGCCTGTCGAGTTCGGCCAGCCGCTGTTCGTCATAGGGTAACGCGATGTTTGAAAAGATACTGATTGCCAACCGCGGAGAGATCGCCTTGCGCATCCAGCGCGCTTGCCGCGAGATGGGCATCAAGACCGTCGTCGTGCATTCCGAGGCGGATGCCGATGCCAAATATGTCAAGCTGGCCGACGAATCGGTTTGCATCGGCCCGGCCCCTTCAAACCAGAGCTATCTGAATATCCCTGCCATCATCAGCGCAGCGGAAGTCACCGATGCCCAGGCGATACATCCGGGATATGGCTTCCTCTCTGAAAACGCAGACTTTTCCGAGCGCGTGGAAAAATGCGGCTTCGTTTTTATCGGCCCGAAAGCCGAAACGATACGACTGATGGGCGACAAGGTGAGCGCGAAGATCGCGATGAGGAAAGCGGGCGTTCCCTGCGTCCCGGGCGTTGAAGGAGCGCTGCCTGACAATCCTGCCGAGATCATCAAGATTGCTCGCAGCATAGGTTACCCCGTAATCATCAAGGCGGCCGGCGGCGGCGGCGGACGCGGCATGCGCGTCGTGCATACCGAGGCTGCACTGCTGGGCGCCGTCACGATGACCCGCTCCGAGGCACAGGCTGCCTTCAACAATCCCATGGTATACATGGAAAAATATCTGGAAAACCCGAGACACATCGAATTCCAGATATTGGCGGACCAGCACGGCAACGCCGTGTATCTGGGCGAGCGCGACTGCTCGATGCAGCGACGCAACCAGAAGATCATAGAGGAAGCCCCGGCGCCCCTGCTCAATGCGCGACTGCGCAACAAGATAGGCGAACGCTGCGCGGAAGCATGCCGCAAGATCGGCTATCGCGGGGCCGGCACCTTTGAATTCCTCTATGAGAAAGGCGAATTTTTTTTCATCGAGATGAATACCCGCGTCCAGGTGGAACACCCAGTGACCGAGATGATCACTGGCATAGACATCGTGCGCCAGCAGATCCTGATTGCGGCAGGCGAAAAGATGACGCTGCGCCAGCGCGACATCCAGATGCGCGGACACGCGATCGAATGCCGCATCAATGCGGAGCATCCCTACAAGTTCACCCCGTCTCCCGGACGCATCACGTCCTGGCACGCACCGGGAGGTCCAGGCATCCGCGTCGACTCCCATGCTTACAACAATTATTATGTGCCGCAGCACTACGACTCCATGGTAGGGAAGGTCATCGCCTATGGAGACACCCGCGAGCAGGCGATGGCAAGGATGCGCACAGCCCTGTCGGAAATGGCCGTCGAAGGGATAGAGACCAACATCCCGCTGCACCGCGAGCTGCTGCTCGACGCAGCCTTCATGGGGGGCGGCACCAGCATCCATTATCTCGAAGAACGCTTGGCCAAACGCAACAAGGACAAGTAATGACATGGCTGACGCTCATTGTTGACACCGATGCAGAACACGCCGAAGCCCTGAGCGATGCCTTGCTGGAAAGGGGTGCTTTGTCCGTAGACCTGCTCGATGCCGATGCGGACACACCCGATGAAGAAGCCATATTCGGCGAACCGGGTGAACCCTCCCCGGGATTATGGCGCCATAATCGCGTGACTGCCCTGTTCGATACGGATGCGGATGTGGATGGCATCCTGCAGGATACTGCAAACGGCATCGGCCTTGCCACTTTGCCTGCCCACCGCATCGAGTCTCTTCCGGACAACGACTGGGTGCGCCTCACCCAGTCTCAATTCGAGCCCATAAGGATTTCCAACAGGCTTTGGATCGTGCCTTCCTGGCACGATCCATCCGATGATGCCGCAATCAACATCGCGCTCGATCCGGGCCTTGCCTTCGGCACCGGAAGCCATCCCACTACGCGCCTTTGTCTGCGCTGGCTGGATGAACACATGCAAAAAGGGGCTTCGGTCCTCGACTACGGCTGTGGCTCTGGCATCCTGGCGATCGCAGCCCTCAAGCTTGGCGCATCCTCCGCTGTCGGCGTTGATCTGGACCCTCAGGCGGTTACTGCAAGCCTTGATAATGCAAGCGCCAATCAGGTTGAAAATGCGTCCTTTTATCTTCCCGACTCGGCCCCCAAGGGAAGCTACGATCTCGTCATCGCCAATATATTGACCAACCCCCTGCGCATGCTGGCACCCTTGCTTGCAAATGCCACAAAAACAGGCGGTCAAATCGTGTTATCCGGCATACTGGAAGCGCAGGCCACTGACATCATGCGCATCTATCAACAATGGTTCGACTTCGATGAGCCGGTCTTTGAAGAAGGCTGGTCATGCCTTTGCGGACATAAACGCTGAACGAGATGAACGGTACGACACTCTGTCCACATTGCAGCACGCGCTTCAATATTTCCGAGGCGCAGCTCACCGCACATCAGGGCATGGTGAGATGCGGCCACTGCATGCAGGCTTTCGACGCCAGGCCCGGCTTCATCCCCGATGTCCCCAGCCCGCAACTTGCACTGCCGATCGAGGAGCCGGCAACCCATGATGCCGGGGATGAAAGCGCTATCGAACTCCCACTGGAAACCGTGGAGCCGGAGCACGCCGAATCCGGAGTCTTGGAACCGAAAATACCGGAACCTGAAATCTTTGCCGCATCATCAGTTGAAGAGCCCGAGCCTGAGATCAGTGAACCCGAAGCCGAAATGACCTCCTTTCCCGAGCCTGAGGAATCCACCATTCGGGAGGAAGAAGAACCCAAAGTCGCTCTGGACACCGTGCTCGAGATCGCTGAACCGAGCCTTACTGCGGATTCGGATCATTATGTAGAACATCTGACGCTTGCCGAACAAATCAACACGGAACAGATCAGCGAAGAGCAGGTTGATGAGGACGAGATCGAGCCGTTCGTCAAGCCGCGTATCTGGCCATGGGCATTGGGTACCCTGATCGCGGTCTTTTTGCTGATCGCGCAATCAGCCTATTTCTTCCGCATCGATCTCGCCGCAATATTTCCTGCAGCAAAACCCGCGCTGCAATCCTACTGCAGCTTGTTCAACTGCAGCGTCCCCTACCCTGAGAAGTCGGCGCTGATCAGCATCGAATCCTCAAACCTGGACGCCGACCCCGCGCATGAGAATCAAATCACGCTCAATGCCCTCTTGCGCAATCACGCAAGTTTCATTCAGGCATTCCCCAATCTTTCCCTCACCTTGAGCGACAATCAGGACAAGCCGCTTGCACGCCGCCTTTTCACCCCCAGGGAATACCTGCCAGCAGGCGAAGATCAATATGCAGGCTTTCCGGCGAACCATGAAATCAGCGTCAAGCTTCCTCTTTATACCGGGACGCTAAGACCCGTGGGCTACCAGCTGGAATTTTTCTACGGCCCCATCGCAGACGGCCATCCCCATCCGGCGAAAGACAAATGAAACCGCTCATCTATGTCCTGATGTTGCTGCTCTTCTCAAGTGCGTCAGTTGCCGGAGAAGCTGAAATCGGGGCCGCGATGAAGAAGAGATTCCCCTATTCAAGGCTCGTCAGCGTCAACAAGACGCCTTACTTGGGCCTCTATGAAGTCGTGTTCGACAATCAGATCCTGTATACGGACGAAAAGATGACTTATCTTTTTTCTGGCGACATCATCGACATGCACTCCATGAAGGACCTCACCAAAGCCAGGGAAAAGGAACTCTACCCTTCGGCCATTTCAAGGCTCCCGCTCGATCTCGCGCTCAAGATGGTCAAAGGAAGTGGCAAGAGAAAACTCGCCGTATTCACCGACCCCAATTGCGCCTATTGCAAGAAGCTGGAGAAGGAAATGGTCAACCTCAAGGATACGACCGTCTATCTCTTCATCTATCCGATCCTGCCGGGGTCCGATCAGCTTGCAAAAAATCTCTGGTGCACCAAGGACAGACTCAAAACCTGGGAAGACCATATGCTCAATGGAATTGATCCCGCGCCAGGAACGGCCTGCGATACCAGCGTCTTCGCGAAGGTCGCAAAGCTTGCGAACCAGTTGCACATCAGCGCCACCCCGACGCTGCTTTTTGACGATGGCACGCTGCAGAAAGGCACCCTGCCTCTGGACCAGCTGGAGAGCCAGATCTCCGCATCAGAGAAGTAACCGAAACACGCATCTATCTGTAAATAATAATAAATTAATATACTAAAGTCGGATTCATTTCTGGAAAAATTTCATTTCCAATGGAATAAAATGCATCGACTATACGTCTTATCGGAAATGAAGCTCATCGCTTCATCAAAAAATTTGCAAAGGAGACTGTAACGGATCATAAATTTCGACTTAAGCAATTGAAATTCATTAATAAATCCAAAAATAACAAAAACCAAGATCAATCAGGGGGAAGCGTAATGAAAAAATTAGCAAGTCTCGCGCTGTGCGCATCGATGTGCGCGGCACCAATAGCCCATGCCGCAAACTGGTTCGACATACAAACGATTTCATTGCCGGAATGGGGAAGCGGAAAGCTCATCGGATTCGTTCAGCCGCTCTACACCAACTATTCCGGAACAAGCGTGACAGCAGGTCCGGTCCATGACCAGACCGCCAAATTCAATCTGGTCCAGCCCACATCCAATCAGACTTCCGATCTCTACGTTCAGCGCCTGCGCCTTTTTGAGCGCGGCAGCATCAATCCCGACATCTCCTACTATGTCGGCGTTGAGGCAGGCCAAAACGCATACGATTACTCTTTCGGGAGCTATTCGCCGAGGATCATCGATGCGAACGTGGTGTTCAGCAATTACATCCCCGGGATACGGCTCGAAGTCGGCAACATCCGCGCCCCAGGCCCCGAAGGCGCGATGGAAGGCTTCATGACCTTCAATCTGCTGGACATGTTTCCAACAGGCATCGCCCAACTGATGCAGCCCACCTTCTACAACCCGTCTGTCGCCTATGCTCAGGCTGCCAACAACCCGGCCGGTTCCTATGCCGTACCGGCAGCCAATGTCTCCGGAAACAACGGCTTCCGCTATCCCGGCGTACAGGCCGAGAACTGGTTCATGGTGACCCCACAGACAGAAGTCGCATACGGCCTGATGTTGGCGGATTACGGCCGCATGTTCGACGAAGGCACGTCTAATGGCCCCATCATCGCAGGTCGGCTTCAGGCCTCATACCTTCTCGATGATCCCGAGACAATCAAGTCGTGCGATTATTGCAAGCGCTTCTTCAGAAATGACCTGACAGGCTTCATCTGGGCCCAACAGGCGCATCCATCCATCATGGGCGTGGAAAGCACGATGAAGCGCGACGGCTTCGGCATGACCTTCAGGGATGGTTACATGCAGCATGGCGCAGTCGATGTGAAGGCCGAATACTTCGAGGGAAGCGGCAACATCGTCGCTCCACCGGTATTCAACACTTTCCCTGGCGCGCCAAACAACCTAGCCAATGAAATCGTCTATATCGGAAGCGAGAACAAGGCACACGGCTATTCCGCATCCGCCGGCTACTTCCTTGACAAGAACTGGGAACTGGTCGCCCGCTACGATTACTACGACCGCCTGCCCAACCTTGCCGCCCAGGAAAGGGTCTTCGAAGACAAGGCCGTGATGGCCGTGTATCACATGACACCGATGAACAAGATCGTCGTGGATTACATCAACAGATCCCTCGGCATCCCCAATCCAGGCGCGATACCTGCTGGCCCTCAGCGCACTTTGGCCGAATCGGTTGCCAACTCAATCGGCAATCAGTTCGATATCTGGGCAGTCTTCGCATTCTAAGACCTCCAGTCTCTAATCGGCCCCACCATAACTGGTGGGGCTTTTTTTATTCCCTCTCTAATCCTCCAGGTTTAATGAAGCGGGCTGCCGGCTTGCTATACAATGCTCGACCTGTTTATCCACGTATATTTGAAAATTCAAAAATGGAGTCCCATTATGCGCAGCAAATTTGCTTTAGCCGCTTTCGCGGCATTTTCCCTGTTGCAAGCCCCAGCCTGGGCTGACACTGAAAACACCCAGCCTCCTTTGCAGATCACCCACAGGACAGGAATCAAGGTGATCATCCAGGTCAATGATGCCGGCGTCATGCCGATGAATGGCATCAGCAAGCAAGTCATGGCCGCCAAGAATTTGCATGACCAGTATGCCTCACTCGGCATGAAGCCAGGCCAGGACTATGAGATCGTCATGGTATTCAGGGCAGCGGGCTCGCAGTTTCTGCTAACCGATGATGCGTATGCCGCCAAGGCAAGAGGGCCGCATGAAAAAGTCAACCCCAGCCGCGCGATCATAGAGGCGCTGCAGAATGACGGCGTTAAAATGTACGAGTGCGGCGTTGCGATGAGGATGATGGGCTACCAGCCTAGCGACATCATGCCCTTCGCCCGTGTGGTTGCTTCCGGTATCGGCGCCATCGTGGATTTTGAACAGTCCGGCTACTCGGAAATCACGCCATGACTTCATTGAGTTCCAGGAAATAAAAAAGGCGCATATGCGCCTTTTTTATTTCCTGACAAGAACCGATCAGTTCATCGGATCTACGACAAAGTGCTTCTTGGCTTGTAGATAGGCGACTTCCGCGAACCCGGATGGAACGATGTCTTCATCCTTCACGTTGTAGAGTGTATGAAAATCGACGCCCTGCTCTGCCAGCGAGTTGTTGCACACTTCGAAATGCACGCCCTTGCTCCTCAGCATGTCGATCTGCTTCTGGACTTTCTCGTCGGGGTTCTTCAGCAGCGTCAGTCCCTTTGCATAAAGCACAACCGTCACTTCGAACTTGCCCTTCCACTCGTCGACCGCCTTCAGGCCGTTGGTGATGTTGCGCATTTTCATGCCCTGCACGCCCTTGTCATCGGTGGTGATCGGCACGACAACCTTCAAAACGCCATAGGATTCATGCTTGATGTTGGGCTTGACATAATTGCTTGCAGCTTCAGCAGCAGCTGGCGCAGCGTCGGCAGCAAAAGAGGGAAGTGCTGCAAATCCCAAAGAAGAAGCGAGAACGGTAAGTGCGAGTTTTTTATACAGTTGCATAGTGATCTCCTGGTTGTAAAGTTACTTTTCTGCTACTCAGTGCTGCTACTTTTTCACTGCCTTGAATCCGTACTGCTCGAAAATGGCGAGTCCTGAAGGCGAACTCAGGAAGTCTATCCATTTCTTTGCAGCCTCCGGATTATGCGCGCCCTTCACCACTGCCGCGGCATAGATGCCTGTCGCATTCTGTTCGTCCGGGATCGCCACATGGGTGATCGGGTTCCCAGCCTTTTCCTGGAAGATCGCCTCGGACTGCCATGTCACGCCCGCATCAGCCTTGCCCAGCATCAGGTAGAGCGGGGACTGACGGTGATGGATGTGGGTGAGCAGCGTCTCGCCGTTCTTGACCTTGGTCTCATACACGGCCTTCACGAGCTCCGGTCCGCCCGCCTTGTTAAGGCTGGCCTTGATCTGGCGTCCTATCCCTTCGAACTCCGGGTTAGGCATCACGAGGCGCACGCCGGGCTTGCCCAGATCGTTCAAAGTCTTGATATGCGCCGGATTGCCCTTGGGCAGCATGATGGTCAGCGTATTGGTCGCATAGGTCACGATGGGCGCATTCACATAGCCATCCTTGAGCATGCTTTCGACTCTTCTCAAGCCAGCCGCATACACATCAGCCTGCACGGTCCAGGTCATGTTGCCCACGGTGATCGTGCCGCCCATCTGGATTTGTTTTGCGACAAGGCCCGGAGGAATCGTCTCGTAGTAGATTTTGCCCTTGTATTCGGGGTTCTGCTTCTCGAACTCGGCAACCAGCGGCGCCATCGCAAAGTAATAGTTGCCGCCGACGAAGATCGCAAGCTTCGGATTCATCGGATTGCCATGGAAGTCAGGCAGGTTGTCGACTTCAGGAACGGTGAAATCCATCCCCTTGTCTATGGCCGGATTGTTTGCGCCATGGCTCCAGGGAGGATATACGCCAAGCTCATTGTCCGCAGCATGGGCAGAAGCCGCGCAAGTGACCGCGATCGCGGCACAAGCCGACAGCAGCCCCTTGAATTTCGATTTCAAAAACATCATGAACCTCTCCTTTATCAATTAAACCTGCAATTCAAAAATCCATCAATACCTTGAGTCTTCTGGCTTGCCTCCGTTAGGCCAGTCATGAACCTTGTCCGGGAAGTCCGGACGGGGCATGTGGGTGAAATATTCGCCTACGTCGACCGCCTGCTGATCGGTCAAACCGCCCTGTCCCAGAGGGAAATTCATCGTATTGGCCATCGGCATGTTGCTCTTCGCAAACGCAGCACCCGTATAGGTCTTCGCAATGCCGGCGCCAATATTGAAGGACTGATCCCCCCAAAGCGGCGGGAACACGAAACTGCCGTCAGCCCTCTTCATCCCTTCGCCATTGTCTCCATGGCAGACCGCGCACTGGTCCTTGTAGACCTTTTTGCCGTTCTCCACATTCGGTACGATGCTGTGGCTGATCTTGCCGATGCCGCGTCCAGGAATAGGCTTGTCCTTCTGCGCATCGCCCTTCATGTTGTCCATGAATGCGATCATCGCGAGCATCTCCTTGGAATCCTTGTCCAGCACCTTGCCGTTCATGGATCGCCTCATGCAGCCATTCACCCTGTCCTTGAAATCGATCACCTTTCCTGCGCGAGGATTGTAGGAAGGGAAAATAGCCGACAGGCCGACGTAAGGCGAAGCATGAGCCACCGAGCCGCCAGCCAGATGGCAGCTGTTGCAGTTCAAGACATCGCCCACATTGTCAGGCAGCATCTTCTTCGTGTGATACATGAGCCTCATGCCATAGATCAGCTGGTCCGCATTCGGTTTGCCCAGCATGTCCGCAAAGCGGGGCAGGGCGAACTTGGAAGGCTCGACGGGCTTGAGTTCGATCTCGTCGCGCACCTTCTTGATCTGATCGGCAGTCACAGGCTCTCCCTGATTGCCCCACTTGGTGCGCACGAAAGTCACGATCTCCGCGAGTTCCTTGTCGTTCAGGCTGCGATAGCTTGGCATGCCGAATGCGCGCTTTGCAGATTGCGTTTCAGGCGACATCCAGCCGCTCAGCACCACATGGATGACGGAGGTCGGATCCTTGGACTGCACGGAAGAGTTGTCAGCCAAAGGCGGGAAGATTTTCTGTATCCCCCTGCCGTCCATCTGGTGGCAGGTGGAGCAGAACTGCACATAGCCCAAGCCTCCCCGGGTCTTGTACAGCTCGTCATCCTTCGCAAGCACAGCCCCCCTGGGCTTCAAGACTCCCGATTCGGCGCTGGGCGTGAGCGAGCTGATGTATTCGCCCATCGCGGCAAGATCGCTGTCGCTGAAATTCTGCGTGCTGTAATGCACCACTTCGGTCATCGTGCCATAAGCCGTCGCATGGCTGTTATAACCCGCCTTCAGAAATTGCGCGAATTCGGGGCCCGACCATTGATTGCGCAGATTGACCGCATGCCATCCTTCGACCGTGGCGCCAGTCAAAAAGTGTTTGCCGTCGCTCCCGTCCTGGGTCATGGTTTTTTCCTGGAAGGCTATGCCGCGCGGGGTATGACATGAGCCGCAATGACCCAGCCCCTGCACGATGTATGCGCCCCTGTTCCATTGCTCGGACTTCTGGGGATCGGCCTTGAAAGGCGTGTCGTCGAGAAACACCAGATTCCAGATCTTCAAACCGAAGCGCATGCTGAACGGCCACATCATGCCGTTCTCTTTGTTTGGCTGATTGACCGGCTCAACCCCGTGCATCATGTAGGCATACAGCGCGTGCATGTCTTCGGTCGAGGTCTTGGCAAAGGAAGGATAGGGCATCGCCGGATAGAGATTGTGGCCGTCTGCCGCCACGCCCTTGCGCATCGCGCGGTCGAATTGCTCGAACGTATAGCCGCCGATTCCGGTTTCGGGGTCCGGCGTGATGTTGGTGGAATAAACGATGCCAAAAGGCGTCTTCAGTCCCAGGCCGCCTGCCATGGTCTTGCCGCCCTTGGCCGTATGGCATGCGACGCAATCGCCGAGGTGGGCGAGGTACTCGCCGCGCTTGACCTGATCATCCTGAGTATCGGCAAGCGCCGTGTTCAACAAAACAGCCGGAAGCACGATGCCCAGCCAGCCCATCAATTTCGATCCAAACGCCATCAGCCTCTCCCTAAACGGACCTGCAACAAAATATATGGAGGGTAATAACCCTCCAAATTTATCGTCTAATGTTATGCCAAAAAGCGAAATTCTCATATAGGAATTTAATTATAAAATTTATTCCTTTAATAACCTCTCTCGAGTCTCATGCATCGTCAAACGCGATATCGCCATGAGAGACATCCTGGCCGATAAACATGTTTTTGAAATCGAAGTGCGCGCCGTCCAGCAGATGTGACGGCACGACATTCTGCATCGCGGTGAAGATAGACTGGCTGCGCCCGGGATATTGTTTCTCCCAGTTATGCAGCATTTCCTTGATGTTCTGGCGCTGCAGATTTTCCTGCGAACCGCACAGATTGCAGGGGATGATCGGAAACTGCATGCCGCGTGCATAGCGCGCAATATCCTTTTCAGCGCAGTAAGCCAGGGGGCGGATCACGATATGGTCTCCCTTGTCGGTGACGAGCTTGGGAGGCATTGCCTTCAGTTTTCCCGCAAAGAAGAGATTCAAAAACAGCGTCTCTATCATGTCGTCACGGTGGTGACCCAGCGCGATCTTGTTCGCGCCCAAGTCGCCTGCCACCTTGTAGATGATGCCACGCCGCAGGCGAGAGCATAATGAGCAGGTCGTCTTGCCCTCGGGTATCTTTTCCTTCACGATGGAATAGGTGTCCTGGGTCTCGATGTGATATTCGATGCCCAGCTTCTCCAGATAATTGGGCAGCACATCGGCAGGAAAACCGGGCTGCTTCTGATCGAGGTTCATCGCGATGATGCGAAAATCGATTGGCGCTCGCTTCCTCAACGTCATCAGGATGTCCAGCAGGGTATAGGAGTCCTTCCCGCCTGAAAGGCATACCATCACGGCATCGCCCTCCTCTATCATGTTGAAGTCGAAAATCGCCTTCCCGACGAGATGTTCAAGCCTGCCCTTGAGCTTGTTGAAATTGCCCGAATGCTCGAAATGGACGGGCTGCCCGATTGCGTTCATAAAAATTCCGATTCTAAAGATTGATGCTTCTACCGCCGTCCACCGCGATGACCTGTCCCGTGATGTAGGGCGCATCCTGCGCCAGGAACACCACCGTCTTAGCGATATCGTCGGGCTCCCCTTCGCGCTTCAATAGAGTATGCGCGATGATCTTTTTACGCTCCTCCTGATCCGCCCAGCCTTCTCCCTCGGGCCAGATGATCACCCCGGGGGCAACCGCATTCACGCGCACCTGAGGTGCCAGCTCCTGCGCCAGCGAACGGGTCAATGCAACCAGCCCCGCCTTGGCCACGCTGTATACCAGATGGCCATGCATGGGACGCTCTGCATGTATGTCGACGATGTTGACGATGCAGCCGTGGCGGCGACGCAGCTCGGCAGCCGCTGCCTGAGCCAAGAAAAGAGGCGCGCGCAGATTCGTGCCCAGCAGATCGTGCCAGTGTTCCTCGTTGACCTCCGCCAAAGGAGTGGGATAAAAGCTCGATGCATTGTTGACCACGCCATCCAGCCTGCCGAAACGCGCCATGACCTGCCCCACCATGCCGCGCAATGCATCCAAATCAAGCAGATCGGCCGAGAATATTGCGACGCTCCCCTCCCTCTTTTCGTTGAGCTCCTGCTGCAAGGACAGCGCATCTCCGGAAGAGCTGCGATAATGCAGCGCAATGTCAGCGCCTGCCGCATGAAGGCGGCGACAAATTGCCGCCCCGACTCTTCTGCCTCCCCCGGTCACCAACATCACTTTGCCTTGCACAGCATCCTCCTTTAAACTGATAGCCAACAAATTATACCCGACATGTCCAAAGCCTCCCCATTTCCCGCTCCCGGCCAGGAAGCGATACAGCATAGCGCCAGCATGGTTCAACATATTCGAAGCGAGATTGACGCCCGCGGAGGATGGATCCCTTTCTCACGATACATGGAGCTGGCCCTTTATGCGCCAGGCCTGGGCTATTACACCGCGGGATCTCAGAAGTTCGGCGAGGCCGGCGATTTTGTGACCGCCCCCGAGATATCGGCTCTTTTCGGTCGCACGCTTGCAAAGCAGGCGATCGAGATCATGGATGCAAGCGCGCCTCACATACTGGAGCTAGGTGCCGGCAGCGGAAGGCTCGCACACGACATGCTGAGCGAATTGGAACGGCAAGGCTGTCTGCCCGAAAGCTACAGCATACTCGAAGTCAGCGCGGATCTCAGAGAACGCCAGGAATCCCGGATCAAGAAAAGCCTGCCGCAGCTATTCGAGCGCGTGAAATGGCTCGACCGCCTGCCCGAGAATTTCAAAGGCGCCATCGTCGCAAATGAAGTTCTGGATGCGCTGCCGGTGCACCTCGTGCGCTGGCATGAGAATCAGCCCAGTGAAATCGGCGTGACCATCACTGAATCGGGCTTAGCCTTTGCGGAGCGCGCGATTTCCGATTCACAGCTTTTTGAGGCTGCCCAAAAAATCGGCGCAGAGGGCGATTATGTCAGCGAGATTTGCCTAACTTCCAGAGGATTGATCAAGAGCCTTGCGCATTCCCTGCAACAGGGTGCGATGATCTTCATAGACTATGGCTTCGGATCTCGCGAGTACTATCATCCTGATCGCACCAGGGGCACCCTGATGTGCCATTACCGCCACCTGGCCCACGACGATCCATTTTTCCTTCCAGGGCTGCAGGACATCACCGCGCACGTCAACTTTACGGATATCGCGGAATCCGGCATCGATTCTGGGCTTGAAGTATTGGGCTACACTACCCAGGCGTTCTTCCTGATCAATAACGGCATCACCGAGTTTCTCGAGGCGGCTTCGCCCGAAGACCCCAAAGCCTATCTTCCGCTCTCGGCCCAACTTCAGAAGCTCACCAGCCCTGCGGAAATGGGGGAGCTTTTCAAGGTTCTCGCGCTCGGCAAAAACCTCGAAGCGCCCCTTTCAGGTTTTTCCTTCGGGGATCTGACGCGCCTGCTCTAGCGGGCTGCTTTCGGCTTTTTCGCAGGCATCTTGTCAGCATGCGTGCGCACGTACTCGGATATCTCCTTTAACGTCAGTTCGCCATCGTGGTTGGTGTCGATCTCGTCGAAATGCGCGCTGATATTCGGCAAGGCCTTCGCCTCCTCGCGCGACAGCCTGCCATTCTTGTCCTTGTCAGCGCGGGCCAGATTCTCCCTGAACTGAAGCTGCTTCTTTGCGACTTCCAGTATTTCCTTCTTGAATTCGTTTCTGGAAATCACGCCGTCGTGATTGGTATCCATCCGGTCAAAGCTGTCCAGCAAGGCCGGCGCATTCTGCTCGATCTCCTTTTTCGAAAGAGTGCCCGACTTGTCGGCATCCATCGCATCGAACGCCTGGTTTATCTTGGCATCCCGTTCCTGCACGGTGACGACGCCATTTTCTGCCGCTAATGCCGCACACGGCAGCATTGCAAGAAAAATCAACATCCCTTTACGCATTGCTCATCCTCTTCTGTTCAGTCTCGATTGCGCTGATGCGCGCCTTTTGCACAGCATCGGCGATTGTACCGCCATCCCGGCATGAACGGGCGATTTCGCCCGCATCCACCTCGCGAGCTGCTGCAAGCATGCGCAGCAAATACGCTGCCTGAGGATAATCGTCCTGCTCATGCCCCCACCGCCCTCGGGCATCGGAGGCGCAAGCCTGCAGGAGCTGCTCGAACCTCTGGGGGCGCCGCCATGCGTCCGTGCTCTGGAAAAGCCTGGCAATGGTGTCTGCGCGCAGTTCCATCGCACGATGGATATCGCCGTGATAGCGCGCGGCAAGCAAAGCCAGATCACGGCAATCACCGCTTGCGCGTATGCGCGCTGACATCGCATTCACGAGGTCCACCCCGCGCATCTCGTGCCCGATATGTCGTGGCAAAACCTCCTTGGGAGTCGTTGCCTTTCCAAGGTCATGGGTCAGCGCGGCAAATCGCACTTCAAGCGGATGATTGCAACTTGCCGCATCGTCCACCACCAGCATGGTGTGTATGCCGCAATCAATTTCGGGATGATATTTTTCAGGCTGCGGAACGCCGAACAGCGCATCCACTTCGGGCAGTATCTTCCGCAAGGCGCCGCAGACCTTCAGCGTTTCAAAAAAACGCGATGGCTTCTTCTCCATCAGGCCGCGCGCCAGCTCCTGCCAGACGCGCTCGGGAACCAGCGCATCCACTTCGCCATTTTCCACCATCTCGCGCATCAGCAGCTCCGTCTCAGGCGCGATGCTGAAACCGAAGCGCGCCGCAAATCTCGCCCCCCGCAATATGCGCACGGGATCTTCCTTGAACGCCGAACTGACATGGCGCAGGATGCCCTCACGCAGATCATCGACGCCACGATAGGGATCGATCAGATTCCCGTTCTCGTCTTCGGCCATCGCATTGATCGTGAAATCTCGGCGCAGCAGATCCTCCTCCAGCGTCACTTCCGGCGATGCATGCACGACAAATCCCTTGTATCCGGCGGCCGTCTTGCGCTCTGTGCGCGCAAGCGCATATTCCTCATGCGTTCTGGGATGCAAAAATACCGGAAAATCCTTTCCGACAGGCAAGAAACCCTGCTCCAGCATCTCCTCGACCGTGGCTCCGACCACGACCCAGTCTCGATCCACGACAGGCAATCCCAGCAGGCGATCCCTCACCGCGCCGCCCACGCAGTAGATTTTGCTACTCAAGTCCGCTCCCGTTGTCCGACGCATCTTTCGAATTTGGGCCGATCGTGCCCAAACGCTTTTTCAGGCTGCGACTTGGCGCGCCAAATTCTTCGGCATAGTACATGGTATTGCTCATCACTTTCTTCACATAATCACGCGTCTCGTCAAAGGGTATGGTCTCGACATAGATCGCGCCTTCCATCGGCTTGCTGTCGCGCCATCGGCGCGCCCGTCCCGGCCCTGCATTGTAAGCCGCAGAAGCCAAAACGGGACTTCCATCCAGGGATGAAAGCATGTTCTTCATGTAGTACATGCCCAGAAGCAGATTGGTATCGAGCTGATCCAGAAGCTTGCTCCGGTAATCCTTAAGCCCAAGCTTTTTTGCAATCCAGCGAGCGGTCGTTGGCATGATCTGCATCAATCCCGTCGCACCCACACCCGACCTCGCCGTGGTCACGAAGCGGCTTTCCTGGCGCATCAGGCCAAAGACCCATGCCTCTTCCAGACCATTCTCCTCGATGTGTTGGCGCATGACGGGACGATATGGCGCGAGATAGCGCAGGCTGAAATCGTGCATCAGCACGGTCTTTTCCGCGGTATTGATCGCCCAGTCATACATCTCATGCCGACGCGCCAATTCGGCTGCCGTCAGAAGCTGCTGGTCGTTAAATCCGCGTATCGCCCAGTTCCATTCGCGCAAAGCATCGATGCGCAGGTCCATGCGATAAAGCATGATCGCGCGCTGTATTCCGGGCAGCTTCTCGATCTCCTCGAGATCCTTTTTCTCAGGATGGAATGCGGGCTGCATCTGGCTCAGGATCGGGGTATCCGAGATCTCCTCGCGAGCCAGTTCACCATAGAAGGTGTGCTCGGCGCTCAACGGCACAAAAATTTCCAGTGCATCTTTTCGGCGACCTTGCGCCTGAAGCGCACGCGCCTTCCAGTAGCGCCAGGTCGGATCGCTCTGCTGCGCGCTTCCCATCTCCTCGATCGCGGACAATACGGTCTTCCAGTCCAGAGCCCGCAATGCAGCGCGCGCCTTCCAGGCCTTTTGCTGGTCATTCAGCGGTCCCGCCTCTTCATACCATGAAAGCGCGCGAGGATCGTGCTTTCTCGCCGCCTCATAGGCGAGCCATCCAAAAAAATAAGCCCTTTCATCCCTGGAGAAATGCGATTTTACTTTTGAAAATTTCTCGATCGCGATATCCGGCGATTGCTTGGCGAGCCGCATCAAGGCAAACAGAGCGACCCTTCTCTGGCCTTCGCTCTTGACGACCGCGTGTGCAAGATAGCGGGCTGGATTGTCCATCGCCCGTTCCAGCGCATTTGGCGCAATCGCAAAATTTCCTGAAAGCCTTACAGCCAGGGATTTGGCAAGCGTCACATTGCCCGCCTCAAGCACCATGTTGAGCCTCTTCCAGATATCACGCTCGCTGATCGCCCCCTTGGAAATGGCGGCATCGAACAGAACAGCGCAGCTCTCGGGCATCTCTTTCGGGCTGAACCAGAGATCGTGAACCTCGCTCATCACGTTCTGATTCCTCATCCTCGACTGGAGCGCATAACAGTTCAATTCGACATCGGGGTTCTTGAGTTTGGGATACTCGCTGTCGAACAGATCCCACTGTTGCTTCTTTCCAAGCACCTTGAGCCATTCTGCACGCATCCTGTCTATCAGCGGCGTATCATCCGGCCGCGCCAGAAACTCCCTCACGCTGGCCGCATCTGCGGTATCAAGATTCAACTTCAACTGAAAATAGGCGACATAGACCTCAAGCGGCGTATTGCGCAAACGTGCAGCAAGCATCGCCAGTTGATTCGCATTACCCGAGCGAAAGGCATCACGAGCCGCCAGGAAATCATCGTCCTGATCGGCCAGCGCAGGGCCAGCCATCAATAGAATAAGCAGTAAAAGGAATTTCATCAGGAAAGCAAACCTCACGACAGATGAGCATATCACGGCTACCCTTCCCGTTGCATTGTATAATTCTGTGCTTTTCAGGAACTCCGCCATGTGGTTTAAGAATATCCTCATCTACCGACTGCCATCAGACTACAAAATCACTGCCGACACTTTGCAGGAAAGGCTTGCGAAGAAACCGCTTCTGCCATGCACAGGCCTTGACAGGCAAAGTCGAGGCTGGGTTCCCTGCTGCAACGATGAACGACTGGTTTATTCGGCTAATGGCCAACTGCTCTTTGCGCTGGGAACCGAACAGAAATTGCTGCCTGCATCCGTGATCAACCGTTTCGCCAAGGAACGCATGGAGAATACCGAAGCGCAGCAGGGATACAAGGTGGGCCGACGCGAACGCAAGGCGATCAAGGAGGCGGTCACAGAAGAACTCCTGCCCAAGGCCTTCGCCCTGCTGCGCACCACCCATGCATGGCTCGATACGGTCAACAAGCGCCTGATCATCCACGCCGCCTCCCTCTCGCGCGCCGAAGAACTCCTGGAATCCTTGTTCAAGGTGCTAGACGACATGCCAGTCAGACCGCTGCACACCGCAAATTCCCCGATATCGGTGATGACGGACTGGCTGGCCAGCGATCATGCGCCTGCCGGTTTCACCATAGACCGGGAGCTCGAGCTGCGCGCAACTGGAGAGAACAACTCGACGGTGCGCTACGCCAACCATGCGCTCGAAGGAGAGGAAATTCTAGCCCACATACGCTCAGGCAAGCGCGCGACCCGCCTGGGCCTCACCTGGAACGACCGGATTTCCTTCGTTCTCACAGAGCAGTTGCAAATCAAGAAATTGCAGTTCCTGGACATCATAAAGGAAGAGTCTGCGGCGGCATCCGAAGAAGAGCTATTCGAACTCGACTTTGCGCTGATGACGGGAGAACTGTCGAAGATGTTGAACGACCTGACGGAGGCCTTAGGCGGCGAAATCATCAGCTCATAAAAATATTTTCAAATTTTGTGAACTTTTTCAAATCTTGCTTGCCTGACCTTGCAGTTAGCGCAAGCTATCACCCATTCACCCCCTGAATGGGTATCTTAACTCTCCCTAAATAGTTAAGACGTTTTCCCCTGACCCGCAAGGCTCAGGGGATTTTTTTGCCTGCCGAATTCAAATAAAATCAGCCACATATACAGACTCAGCCGAGCAATCCCCTGGGCTTTTTCGGGGCATTCGCAAAAAGCCTGTCATAAGCCCATCGGGGAAGCGCTTTGAGAAGACCACCTACCAGACCCATCTGCCAGGGGATCACAGCAAAGGCTTTCTGTTTGGAGATGGCGCGGGCGATGCGCCTGGCCGCCTCATCCGCCTCCAGGATGAAAGGCATGGGATAGGGATTCACGCTGGTCATCTGAGTCTTGATGTAACCGGGACAAATCGTGACCACTTTCACCCCGCTTTCATGCATTTCGAGGCGCAACGACTCGAGATAGGAAATTGCGGCCGCCTTGGAGGCCGAATAGGCCCCTGAGCCTGGCAAGCCCCTGAATCCTGCGACACTCGCGATGCCGACCAGGGTGCCGGATCCAGCCTGCCTCATCCCGGCAAGAAAGGGCTGGAAAGTCCGCACAAGACCCAGCACATTGATGTCCATCACCTGCTCGAAAGCATGGATATCCTCGGCGTGTTCGGTCAGCGTGCCTACGCTGATCCCGGCGTTGGCGATGACGATGTCGGGGTAGCCTTCACGAGCAATGAAATCGCAGGCCGCCTTTTCCAGGGCTTCAGCATCGCGCACATCGACAGAATAGCCATAAACCCTTCCGGGAAATTCCGAGGAAAGTTTCTGCAGAGGGTCGGATCGGCGCGCCATTGCGGCGATGGTCGCGCCCCGATTGAGATAGCATTTCGCGAGCGCAAGTCCCAGACCGCCCGACGCGCCGGTAATCACCACGCGCAGGCTCGAATCACGATCCAGGGAGCGCACGACCTATTTGGATTTGCGCTTGCGCTCGTTTCTCACCATCGCGATCACATCGTCCAGCACGCGCAGCGTGGCTGCAGGCTGAAGGCCTGTGATCACATATCTTCCGTCAACGATCAGCGTCGGCGTGCCATTGATCCCATAGGTGCGTATCATCTGCTTTGCGCGCGTGACTTCGCTGTTCACCGTGAAGGAATTGTAGGCTGCGATGAATTTCGCCTTGTCGACGCCCTGGCTCGCGACAAATGCGGATATCGAATTCAGATCATGCAAATCCATGTTCTTGACATGAATCGCCTGATAGATCGGATCCTCGAGCTGCTTGCTCTTGCCCAAGGCATCCAGGGCATAATAGGCGCGCGCAAGCGGTTCTGTCGAGTCGCGGAAGATGGTGGGGACATAAACCATCTCGACATCGCCAGGCATGGTCTTCTCCCACTTCATCAGCTCGTTGTGCAGATGGAAGCAATGAGGGCATTCATAGAAGAAGAACTCCATCACCTCGATTTTCTTGGTGCTAGCCGGCTGCGGCGTTGCAAGCATCGTGTAATCGGTGCCGAACTGCGCGGCAGAAAAGGCAGATCCGGAAAGCAGGAATGCGACGGCGAAAAGAAAAAGCCTGAACACGGATTTCATCTATGTCTCCTTAGAAGTATGCAAACGATATCAATGCGAAGGAGCGGCCTCGAACCCGCTCTGCTTCAACGTGCTGCGCGCGCTCTTCATCTCCTGCTCGCTCTGGAACGGGCCGACCCGCACGCGATGCATCTGTCCATGGCCCTCGACCGTCACCGTTTGCACGCTGGCCTCCAAACCCTTCATCGCCAGTATGGCCTTGAGATTCTCTGCATCCGAGGCATTGGAAAATGCGCCAGCCTGCAGATAGACCGGCTTGAAAGGCTTGGCTTCGGTCTTCTTCTCGGGCGCCGGAGTGCTTGTTTCGGGTTTCGGGGCTGCCGCATCAGACTTGTCGGTCAGAACCTTGTAGAACTCGAATCTGGGCTTGGCATCCTCCACGCCTGAAGCAGGCTGCTCGACAGGCCTGGGTTTGACTGGTTCGACAACGTCCGGCTTGATGATTTCCGCCGTTTGATTCTGTTCCTTGTTGACGAAGGGGCTGGGCGACTTCAACAGATACCATGCGAGGCCTGCCGCGAGCGCAACACCCAGTATCATGCCCAGCAGGATTCCCATCAACATCGAGCTGCCGCTCTTCTTAGCGGCGGGTTTGTTGCTTGCGGATCGGCTCATATTCTTCCAATATTCAATGATTACATTTTTTCAGGTGCGCTGATTCCCAGAAGCGCCAGGCCATTCTTCATCACCTGTGCTGCGGCTGCGATCAATGCAAGGCGCGCGCACTTGGTCGCCTCATCGTCGACCAGGAAACGCGAGGCATTATAATAGCTGTGAAATGTCGCGGCCAATTCCTTGAGATAAAACGCGACATGGTGGGGCGCCAGATCCAGCGCTGCGTTCTCGATCACCTGCGGGTAGTCGATCAGATGCTGCAGCAGCGCGATCTCGTATTCCCCGTCCAGCAGCGAAACATCCGCATTGAGCAAGCTCAGGCGCTCTCCTCCCCAGATCTCGAGAACAGTGGAGATGCGTGCATGCGCATACTGTATGTAATAGACCGGATTGTCATTGCTCTTGGACTTCGCAAGATCGATGTCGAAGACGAGCTGCGAATCAGGATGGCGGGCAGCCAAAAAATAGCGCGTCGCGTCGCACCCCACTTCGTCTATCAGATCGCGCAGGGTCACATAGCTTCCCGCGCGCTTGGAAATCTTGACCTCTTCGCCATTCTTAAGAACGGTGACCATCTGGTGCAGCACATATTCAGGCCAGCCCTTGGGGATGCCGGCATTGAGCGCCTGCAATCCCGCCCTCACGCGCGTGATCGTGCTGTGGTGATCCGCTCCCTGCTCGTTGACCACGCGCACGAAGCCGCGTTTCCACTTTTCCAGATGATATGCGACATCCGGCACGAAATAGGTGTAGCCGCCATCCGACTTCTTCATCACGCGATCCTTGTCGTCGCCGAAATCGGTTGTGCGCAGCCAAAGCGCATTGTCCTTTTCAAAAGTATGACCGCTCGCGATCAGCTGCTTCACGACATTCTCCACATGCCCGTCTCGATAAAGCTGTGATTCCAGCGAAAACACGTCGAATTCGACATTGAAGGCGCGCAGATCCAGGTCCTGCTCGCGGCGAAGATAGGCTACCGCGAAACGGCGTATCGCCTCTTCATCATCCGGATCGCCCTCGCCCTTGATGTGCTGATCGTCCGCTTCGACCGTCTCGCGGTCCATGTAGGCTCTGGCTACATCCGCGATGTAATCGCCGCGGTAGCCGTCTTCAGGCCATGAAGGGTCTTCCGGCGTTATTCCCTTGCAGCGCAGCCGCACAGAGCGCATCAGGTTGTCGATCTGGGCGCCCGCATCGTTGTAATAGAATTCCCTCGTGACATTCCAGCCTGCCGCATGCAGCACGTTGCAAAGGCAATCCCCTACGGCAGCCCCCCTCCCATGGCCCACATGCAGCGGCCCTGTCGGATTGGCAGAGACGAATTCAACCTGGACACTGCGCCCCGTCCCGAGATGAATGTGACCATAGCCCGCGCCCGCGTAAAGCACGGCATGCACGATCTGCTGCTTGGCGGCCTCGGTGAGAACCAGATTGATGAAGCCTGCGCCGGCGATCTCGATCTTCTCTATCACGTCGGACTTCGGCAAGGCCGCAATCAGAAGTTGAGCGATTTCGCGCGGCGATTTCTTCAGGGGCTTGGCAAGCTGCATCGCAAGATTGCACGCATAATCGCCATGGGAAGCAAGCTTTGGACGCTCGATCAGGACGGCGACATCGGCATGATCCGGCGCAACCTTGCTTAGCGCCTGCGAAAACAATTCAGCGATATGGGATTTGAAATTCAGTACAACGGACATTGAGCAAGCACCTTTTTTGGGACGCGGATTATATCACTTGGGCATTACGGGGCTTGCCATCACTGCGGATAGCCGGGCTTTTTGCAGCCTGACTCCATGAAAGGCCCCTGAAACAGGACCCAGGCTTCGCCAGGCTTGATCTGCGAACATATCACTGTGCGATCATGGATGTTCTGCCATCTGAACCAGGGCGCGCCCGAGGCGAACGCCACAGTCGAAATCAGCGCCAAAAAGACAAGAACTGCCGCCTTCATCGCATATCCTTTCCAAAAATTTCATGAATAGACTGCCGTCGCATATCTTTAGTTCAGCTGCTGGCCGTGTTCGCGCGTCGCGTGAAATTGTATCTTGGGCCAGCGCTCCTGGGCCAACCTGAGATTTACGCCTGTATCCGCAAGATAAGCATAGTTTCCATCCACGTCCTTCGCAAGCCTTGCCTGGTTCGCCTTGACGAACTCGTTGAGATGCGCGGAATCCTGGCATGTCACCCAGCGCGCGGTGTGTATGCCTGCTCGCTCGAACACCGCATCCACGCCGTATTCCGCCTTCAGGCGGTGCTCGACCACCTCGAACTGCAGCTGACCCACCGCGCCTATCAGCGGATTGGAATCGACCAGCGGCTCGAAAACCTGGACCGCACCCTCCTCGCCAAGCTGCCGCAAGCCCTTTTGCAGCTGCTTCGCCTTCATCGGATCCCTGAGTCTTGCGCGGCTGAAAAGCTCGGGTGCGAAATAGGGTATCCCCTTGAAGGTCAGCGCCTCTCCTTCCGTCAGCACATCTCCGATCTGCAGCTGCCCGTGATTGTGTATGCCGATGATGTCCCCCGCATAGGCTTCGTCCATGCGGGTGCGTTCGTTGGCCATGAAGGTCACCGCATTTGCAAGCTTCATTTCCTTGCCCGTCCTGCGGTGCTTCACCTTCATGCCCGAGGTATAGCGACCTGAACAGACGCGCAGAAATGCGATGCGATCCCTGTGGTTAGGGTCCATGTTGGCCTGTATCTTGAAAACGAATCCGGTGAACGCAGGCTCCGTGGGAATAACCTGCCTCACATCCGTCTCGCGCGGCAATGGAGAGGGCGCCCAGTCCACCAGCGCTCGCAGAATTTCGCGAACGCCGAAGTTGTTGACGCCAGACCCGAAGAACACCGGCGTCTGCTGGCCGCGCAGAAATTCCTGCAGGTCGAAAGATGCGCCAGCACCCATCACGAGCTCGGTCTCTTCCCGCATCGTCTGCATCTCGGCAGGGCATTGCAATGCCAGCTGGTCTATCCCCTTCCCTTTCAAGGTCTCGACTTCCTGGTCCGCCTTCGCCTCTCCCGGCACAAAACGCAGAACCTGATCGTTCAAGAGATGGTAGACGCCCTGGAAGCGTTTGCCCATGCCGATCGGCCAGGTCACTGGCGCGCATTTGATCTTGAGCACGGACTCGATCTCGTCCAACACTTCGAGGGGCTCCCTCACTTCACGATCCATCTTGTTGATGAACGTGATGATGGGCGTGTTGCGCAATCGGCACACTTCCAAAAGCTTGATGGTCTGCTCTTCGACACCCTTTGCCGCATCCACCACCATCACCGCCGCATCCACCGCAGTCAGCACGCGGTATGTATCTTCGGAGAAATCCTGGTGGCCCGGCGTGTCGAGCAGATTGATCACGCAGTCGTCGAAGGTGAACTGCATCACCGAACTTGCGACCGAGATGCCGCGCTGTTTCTCGATGTCGAGCCAGTCCGATGTCGCATGCTTTCCGCTTTTTCTGGCCTTCACCGTGCCCGCCATCTGGATCGCGCCGCCGAAAAGCAGCAGCTTCTCGGTCAGCGTGGTCTTGCCCGCGTCGGGATGGGAGATGATCGCGAAAGTGCGGCGGCGCTTCACTTCGCGCGATATAGCCTCATCCTGATCGATGTCTGTCTGATTCATTGTTCTGCACCATAAAAAAAGGCCCGCCGGAATCAGCAAGCCATTCTTTCGACGGCCATGGTTGCGCCCACAGCCCCAGCTGTCGATAATTATAGCATTGAGCCAGAAACTTTTTCCGTCCAAAAATGCCCACCACCGACCGTTCAAAGGCTGAAGCGCTTTTCTTCCAAGGCATAGGCCACATGCAGAAGGGCGAGAAGGGCGATGCGGAAGCCTGCTTCGTAAATGCCATCGGCCTGCAGGCCGACTTTGCCGAGGCGCACACCAACCTCGCGATGCTGCTTAGCCTGCGCAATGAAGACGCGGCTGCAGAGCTGCATTACCTCAACTCCATCAGTTTCAATCCGAACTACCCGCAAACCTATCTCAACCTTGGCGCACACCTCGCAAAGCAGAAACGCTTCATCGAGGCCGAAGCGGCATATAGAGCGGCGATCAAACTCGATGCGAATTCGCCCGACGCATGGTCGAATCTCGGCGTGCTTTATGCTTGCATGAAGCGCGAGGAAGATGCCGAGAACTGTTACCTCACGGCGCTCTCGATCGACGAGAATCATGCCAAGGCGCGTTTCAACCTGAGCTACATACAGCTTCGGCAGGGCAGGTTCGAGGAAGGATGGCAATCGCTCGAGGCGCGAGACTGGTATGCGCCGCTTGCAAGGCAGCTTCAAATGCCAAGATGGAAAGGCGAGCCGCTTGCAGGAAAATCCCTGCTGATCTGTTTCGAGGCGGGACTAGGCGACGTGATTCAGTTCTGCCGCTATGCAGAAGTGCTAAAGGAACAGGGTGCGAGAAACATCACGCTGCTCTGCCATCCTCCCTTGAAGGCGCTGCTTGAAACGCTGGCAGGCGTCGACTCGATCATCTCCTTCGACGAGGCGCTTCCTTCATCCGGATGGGATTTCTGGACGCCCCTTTTAAGCATCCCCAATTTCTGCAAGACCCGTCTCGATTCGGTCCCCGCTCGCATACCCTATCTGCATGCGAATCCGGATGTCATCGAAAAATGGAAGCCCCTGCTCCCCGGGGATGGATTCAGAGTCGGCCTGGTCTGGCGCGGCAGCGTGCATTTCGAAAACGATGCGGACCGCTCTCTCCCTTCTCTCTCCCTGCTCGCCCCCCTATGGTCGGTAAAAAATATTACCTTTATCAGCCTGCAGAAGGGCGCCGGAGAAAACGAGATCCCAGCTGACGGCCTGCCGCTCATCCACATCGGGCATGAGCTTTCCGATTTTGCGGACACGGCGGCAGTGATCGCGTGCCTGGATCTCGTGATTTCCGTCGACACTGCGGTTGCTCATCTGGCTGGCGCGATGGGCAAGGCATGCTGGGTTTTGCTGCCCGACTACAAGACCGACTGGCGCTGGCTCAAGGAGCGGACCGATTCACCGTGGTATCCGAAAGTCATGCGCCTTTTCCGCCAACCGGCAACGGGTGAATGGGCTCCCGTCATCTCTGAAGTCGCCAGCGCATTGCGGGAGCTTATGCAACAGGCCTGAGAATCAGTGCATGTTCAAAACGGGCAAAAAGCCCAGCCTGTCCTTCAGCGCATCCCTGCTGCTTCTCGCATCCGCAAGGCTAGCATAGGGGCCGATGCGAACGCGAGTCTTGTTATCCTGGGTGAGCAGCATCAGCCCCTTTCCCGCATCGCCCAGCTTGACCTTCATTTCGGACAAGAACCTTTCCGCTGCGGCAATCGTGTTGAACGCGCCGAGCTGCAGGAAGATGTTTCCCTGAGGCGCATCAGCAGGAAGAGGCGCGCTGGTCACGGTCGCAGCAGCCACGGTTTGCGTCGCGTTCTGGTCAGGTACAGCTGCGACCTCTTCCCTGACCGAAGGATAGGGGCTTGCAACCAGGCTCTCGATTTCCACTTCCTGGCTGCCGTGGCCCACGATGCCGAGCTTGTGCGCAGCAGTATAGGAAAGGTCTATCGCCCTGTCGTGCAGAAAGGGGCCGCGGTCATTGATGCGAACCACGACGGACTTTCCGGTCGCGACGTTGGTCACGCGCGCATAGCTCGGTATGGGCAGCGTCGGATGCGCGGCCGTCATCGCATACATGTCGTATTTCTCTCCGCTGGCCGTGCGCTGACCGTTGAATTTCTTCCCGTACCACGAGGCGATGCCGCGCTGCTTGAAGTTGCCGGGCTTGCTCAAAGGCCTGTAGGTCTTGTCCAGCGCGACATAGGGGCGGTTTGCATAACGGTGCAGCGGCTCATCGACCGGCACTGCATCAGGAATCGAATCTATGTTCGCGGGAGGATGATCGTCCGGGCCGTCTCCTGCAAGATAGCCTCCCGATCCCGGAATAGGCGCCTGATCCAAAGGATGGTCGACTGCAGGGTGGGAGGGAATTTCAGTCTGGCGCTGGGGTGCGCTGCCGCATGCCGTGAGCACCAGCGCCGCCAGCGCGATGATGAATAGCTTCATGCTTGCTCCTTGTTCAAGTCTTGACGAGTTTCTTGTGAGTCTGGATGCTCATCAGCATACCAAAGCCTAGCAGCAGCGTCAGCATGGATGTTCCGCCATAGCTCACCAGAGGCAGCGGCACGCCGACGATGGGCAGGATGCCGCTGACCATGCCCATGTTGACGAAGGCATAGGTCGCGAAAGTCAGCGTGATCGAACCCGCCATCAGACGCGTGAAATAGGTGGATGCATTGGCGGTGATCACAAAGCCGCGCCATATCACGAAGAAATAGATCGCGAGCAGGATGAGGTTGCCGACCAGACCGAATTCCTCAGAATAGACCGCGAAGATGAAGTCCGTCGTGCGCTCTGGCAGAAAATCCAGATGCGTCTGAGTGCCGTTCAGATATCCCTTGCCGAAGATGCCTCCGGAACCCACCGCTATCATGCCCTGTATCGTGTGATAACCCTTGCCCAGCGCGTCCTGCGTGGGGTCAAGCAGCATCTCTATCCTGTGGCGCTGGTACTCGTGCATCATCTTCCACATCACCGGAGCGCTCGCGATGGCCGCGACCAGCATGCCGACCATCACGCGCCAGCTTAGCCCCGCCAGGAACAGCACATAGAATCCGCTGGCCGAAATCAAGAGCGCCGTGCCGAGATCGGGCTGCTTCGCGATCAGACCGACAGGCATCAGCAGGAGCAGTGCTGCGACGAAGTAGTTCTTCATCCTGAGCGCGGCCTCGTGCTTCTCGAAGTACCAGGCCATCATCAGGGGCACGCCGATTTTCATCAGCTCCGATGGCTGTATGGTCGCAACGCCTATGTTGAGCCAGCGTTTGGCGCCATGGCTGCTGACCCCGAGCGGCGTCAGAACGCCAAGCAGCAGCACCATGCCCACGAGATATATCGGCACGGCGGTGCGCATCAGATAGTGCAATGGAAGATTGGCGACGATCCACATGCAGACGAGCGCGACCAGTATGTTCGCGCCCTGCGCCAAGACCCTGTCCATGCTGTGTTCTCCAGCGCTGTACAAGGTCAGCAGGCTGACCGCCATCAGCATGGCCATGCCCGCCAGAAGCGGCCTGTCCAGATGCGCCATGATGCGCTGCATAAGCTGTCTTTTTGTCATCTCAGTCCACCACGGGAACAGCGGAGGCAGGCTGCTCGGCAGGTTTGACCGCTTCCGGCACCTTGCCAAGCAGATAATAATCCATCACGCGGCGAGCGATGGGCGCTGCAGTGCCGCCGCCATGCCCGCCGTTCTCGACCAGCACGGCGAGCGCAATCCTGGGCTTGTCGACAGGCGCAAAAGCGATGAACCATGCGTGGTCGCGATGCCTCTCGTCAAGCTTGCTGGCGTCGTATTTTTCGCCCTGCTTCATGCCGACAACCTGCGCCGTGCCGGTCTTTCCTGCAATGGTATAGGGTGCACCTGCGGAAGCCTGCGCCGCCGTTCCTCCGGGCTGAGTCACCGCCTGCATCGCGCGCTTGACCAGGTCGAGATTCTCGGGGTCTATCTTCACGTCGAAAGCTTGGGGATTCTCCACCTTGCGAACCTGGCCTGTGCTCGAATTCTTCACTTCCATCAATAGATGAGGATGATAACCTATGCCGCCGTTGGCAAGCGTTGCAGTCGCCATCGCGAGCTGAAGCGGCGTGACGAGACTATAGCCCTGCCCTATGCCCACCGACACCGTATCGCCCGCATACCATTTCTGCTTGAAATGCTTCTGCTTCCATTCCTGCGAGGGCAGGAGTCCGGATGTCTCCCCATCGAGATCGATGCCTGTCTTCTTGCCGAAACCGAAGCCTGAAAGATAGCTGAAGATGCGGTCTATCCCGAGCTCGGTCGCAAGACCGTAGTAGTAGGTATCGCAGGAAACCACGATGGACTTGAACATGTCCACCATGCCATGTCCGCCAGGCTTCCAGTCCCGGTAATGATGCGAGCTTCCCGGCAGCGTGAAATAGCCCGGATCGCTGATCGCCTGCGTGGGCGATCTCACCTTGTAGTAGAGTCCCGCCAACGCCATGAATGGCTTGATCGTCGAACCCGACGGATATTGGCCTCGCAGCACGCGATTGTTGAGCGGATGGTCGAGCGATTCATTGAGATCCTTCCAGCTGTCCGCATCTATGCCGTCCACAAAAAGGCTGGGATCAAAACCCGGCTTGCTCACGAAAGCCAGCACCTCTCCGTTTCTGGGATCGATCGCAACAAGCGCCCCCCGGTGATCGCCGAATGCCTGCTCCGCGATCTCCTGCAGCTTCGCGTCTATGCTGAGTATCAGGGTATTGCCTGAGACCGGCGGCGTGCGCGAAAGGATGCGCACGGCGCGCCCCGCCGAATCCACTTCAACCTGCTCTATGCCTGTCTTGCCGTGAAGCTCGTCCTCGTAATACTGCTCCAACCCCGTCTTGCCG
This sequence comes from Pseudomonadota bacterium, assembly GCA_021782365.1. GTDB lineage: Bacteria > Pseudomonadota > Gammaproteobacteria > Burkholderiales > Gallionellaceae > Gallionella. Next base: position 67,290 of record JAJXVB010000003.1, on the reverse strand, counting down.
ATATAGTCTGTCCCGCGGTAATTCGCCGCCTGGTCATTTTCCTCGAGCTTGTCCTGATCAGCCTGGTTGATGCGGCCTATGTAACCCAGAAGATGTGCGGTCTTGTCCGAATAGGGATAATCGCGGAACAGGCGGGCCTTGATCTCGACGCCGGGGAAGCGGTATTGCTGGGCTGCAAAGCGCGCGACTTCCTCGTCGCTCAGCCGGCTTCTGATCATCAGCGTCTCGAAGTCATGGCTCTCGGCCTGAAGCTTCTTGAAACGCTTGCGGTCCCTGGGCTCGATGTCCACGATCTTGGAAAGCTCGTTGATGGTCGCCTGCACGTCCTTCACCTTGCTGGGCGTGATTTCCAGAGTGTAGCCTGAAAAGTTGTGCGCCAGCACCACGCCGTTTCTGTCCAGTATCAGACCGCGATTGGGGACGATGGGCATGATGGAGATTCGGTTCTTCTCCGCCAGCGTATGGTAGTACTCATGGCGCATCACCTGCAGATAGAAGAACCGGGCGAGCAGCGCCACGAGCAGCAGCAAGGCAAAGCCCATGCCGATGAACAGGCGCAAGCGGAAGTTGAACATCTCCTGCTGGTGATTCTTCAGCTCGATGCGTTTGTTCATTCACGTTCCACGCGCCGCTGGCGCACAGACTGGAAAAGAGCGCTGACAGGAATCCACAGCAGGGTCGAGGTAAGACAGCCCAGGAAATAGCTCCATGCGAGCTGCCCGTTGACCTGCCAATTGACCACCGCGTAGACCGAATAGGTCGCAAGGAGTATCAAAAACACCTGGGTCGTCTGCTCGCGCAGATCGAACATCCTGATGCGGCGGTTCAGCACCACTCCGCCGAAAGCGAGTATCGTGTATGAAAGCGCATGCTGCCCGAACAGGCTCGCATCGTTCACATCTGACAATATGCCAACCGCCCACGAAAGTCCTATGCCCATGCGATAAGGTTTGTGAGTGCACCAGTAGAGCATGACCACCGCGACGAAGTCGGGGCGCAGAACCAGCCATATGCCTCCCCAAGGCAGCGCATTCAAGAAGAGCGCGACAAGCACGCTGCTTGCAATGAAAAGATTGCTGACAGGCTTCAATATTTCCTGGCGTTCTTGCATGGGCATCAATGTCCACCCATTTTTTTGGACTTCTGTCTGGAAGGAGCAGGAGTCTCTTCCGGACGAGGGGGTAGCGCTGAAGTCGACGACAGCACCATCAGATAACGGTGCTCGTCCACGCCGCCTAGCGGCGTGCAGACGATGCGCGCGAAGGGATAGGCCGCATCGCGCTCTATCGTGTCCACTCTTGCAACCGGAATGCCAGGAGGATATAACCCGTCTATGCCTGAAGTCACCAGCACATCACCCTTGACGATGTCCGCGCTGACAGGCATGTAGCGAAGGGCCAGATGGCTGGTATCCCCAGCGCCGAACGCGATGCTGCGCAAGCCGTTGCGCTGGATTTGCACTGGCACGGCATGATCCTTTTCGGTGATCAGGGTGACTTCCGAAAGCCAGGGATAGACCCGGGTGATCTGCCCCACGATGCCCTTGTCGTCCATCACCACCTGGCCTTCCTGGATGTTTGCAGCACTACCCTTGTCGATCAGTATCTTGCGCCTGAAAACATCGCGTTCTGCATAGACGATCTCGGCAAATTTCACGTTGGGCTGGCTGCGCTGCTGCAAGGAAAGCAAAGTGTGCAGCTGACGGTTCTCGCGCAGCATGGCCTGCCATTGCACGAGCTCAACCATATCCGCCTCATGCTGGCGATGCAGCTCCTTGTTCTCTTCGAGCAGGCGGTTGTGGCTGACGAAGAATTCCTCCGTCTGCTGCCAGAGCACGCCAGGCAGTGTCGCCAGGCGCTGCACAGGATAGACCAGCTCGGAAATCAGGCTGCGTGTAGTTTCAAGATAACGGTAGCGCGCATCGACGAACATCAGGAGCAATGAAAGCACGGAAAAAAACACGAGGCGCGCAACCGGGCTCGGGCCTCTGTTGAACACCTGAAAAGTTTGCGTTCCTTCCATCGTCAGCAGGCGAACCCAGTCGCCGTTTTTCCAATATATCGCCGACCGGACACGTTATTCCGTGGTGAAGATGCCGGTGGACTTGTCCATGCTTTCCAGCGCTCGGCCGGAGCCGCGCACCACGCAGGTCAATGGATCGTCGGCGATCAGCACCGGCAATCCCGTCTCTTCCATGAGAAGCCTGTCGATGTCGCGCAACAGCGCGCCGCCGCCTGTCAGCACCATCCCCTTGTTTGCGATGTCAGCACCCAGTTCGGGAGGCGTCTGTTCGAGCGCGATCTTCACCGCGCTCACGATGTTGTTGAGCGGGTCGGTCAACGCTTCCAGTATCTCGTTGCTGGAGATGGTGAAGCTGCGCGGCACGCCTTCTGCAAGATTGCGCCCCTTCACTTCCATCTCTCGCACTTCGGAACCGGGGAAGGCAGAGCCTATGGTCTTCTTGATCTCCTCTGCGGTCGTCTCGCCGATCAGCATCCCGTAATTGCGCCTGATGTAGTTGATGATCGCCTCGTCGAACTTGTCTCCACCGACGCGCACGGAGCCCGAATAGACCGCGCCTCCCAGAGAGATCACTCCGACCTCGGTCGTGCCGCCGCCGATATCCACGACCATGGATCCAGTCGCCTCTTCGACAGGAAGACCCGCGCCTATCGCAGCAGCCATCGGCTCCTCGATCAGCTCAACGCGGCGCGCGCCTGCGCCGACTGCGGATTCGCGGATCGCGCGGCGCTCGACCTGGGTCGAACCGCAGGGAACACAGATCACGATGCGCGGACTGGGGCTGAATATGCTCGCCTTGTAGACCTTGCGTATGAATTGCTTCAGCATCTGCTCGGTCACGGTGAAATCTGCGATCACGCCGTCCTTCATCGGGCGTATCGCCGTGATGTTCCCCGGCGTGCGGCCCAGCATCTGCTTTGCGCCCAAGCCCACCTGCTGGATGATCTTCTTGCCGTTGGGACCGCCTTCCTGGCGGATTGCCACGACTGAAGGCTCGTTCAGCACGATGCCCTGTCCGCGCACCCAGATCAGCGTATTTGCCGTCCCCAGGTCTATCGCAAGGTCGTTAGAAAAATAGCCGTTAAAAAATCCAAACATGTCGATTCCCGAGAAGTCCAATGAGGTGTGCCGTAAAAGTTGTTATGATACTCTATTAACTCTACCATTATAAAGTTTTTGCCATGTCATTAAGCACTGACGATGTTCAAAAAGTGGCGCGTCTGGCGCGCCTTGCGATGAACGACGACGAAATCGAGGCGGCAAGGTCCCAGCTCTCCGGCATCTTCCAGCTCATCGAGGAAATGCAGGCCGTGGACACCAGCGGCATAGAGCCCATGTCGCACGCCCAGGACCTCACCCAGCGGCTGCGCGAAGACCGCGTAACAGAACCCGACCAGCGCGAACTGTTTCAGAGCATCGCGCCGCAGGTCTCATCCGGCCTATACCTCGTCCCTCAGGTCATCGAATAATCATGTTGAATTACAGCCTCAAGCAGATGGGCGCCGCATTGCGCGCCAAAGAAATATCCAGCGTCGAGCTGACCCGGCTTTATCTCGAGCGCATCGCCGCGCACAATCCCGTCTACAACGCCTATATCACGACGGACGAAAAGACCAGTCTCGAGCAGGCGTGCCTTGCCGATGAAATGCTGGCCAAAGGGGAGGCCCAGCCCCTGACCGGCATCCCGATCGCCCAGAAGGACATCTTCTGCGCTAAGGGCTGGCGCACCACCTGCGGATCCCGCATGCTTTCCGATTTCATCGCCCCCTATGACGCGCACGTGATCGAACAGTTCAACAAGGCTGGCGCGATCAATCTCGGCAAGACCAACATGGACGAGTTCGCGATGGGCTCATCCAATGAAACCTCCTATTTCGGATCCGTCAGAAACCCGTGGGATCAGGAGCGCGTGCCGGGCGGAAGCTCTGGCGGGGCGGCCGCTGCGGTCGCTGCCCGCCTCTGCGCTGCGGCAACCGGCACCGATACAGGCGGCTCGATACGCCAGCCCGCAGCCCTGTGCGGGATCTCCGGCATCAAGCCGACCTATGGGACGGTTTCGCGCTACGGCATGATCGCCTTCGCCTCGAGCCTGGATCAGGCGGGGCCCATGGCAAGAAGTGCTGAGGATTGCGCGCTGCTTCTGAACCTGATGACGGGCTTCGACGAACGGGACTCCACCTCCCTGCAGCGCGAAAAGGAGGACTACGCGCGCGATCTCGACCAGCCTTTGAAAGGATTGCGCATAGGATTGCCCAAGGAATTCTTCGCCGAAGGACTTTCTTCTGACGTGGCCTCCCGGGTTGAGGAGGCGCTTTCGGAATACAGGAAGCTCGGCGCGGTCACGGTGGACATCAGCCTTCCCAATTCGAGGCTCGCCGTGCCGGTCTATTATGTGCTAGCACCCGCTGAAGCTTCGAGCAACCTTTCTCGCTATGACGGCGTGCGCTACGGCTATCGCGCGCCTGAATACGCGGATCTCTCCGAGATGTACGAGCAGAGCAGATCCCAGGGTTTCGGCGCCGAAGTCAAGCGGCGCATCATGATAGGCACCTATGTGCTCTCGCATGGCTACTACGACGCATATTATTTGCAGGCGCAGAAGATCAGGCGCCTGATCGCGCAGGATTTTGCAGAGGCCTTCAAATCCTGCGACGTGATCATGGGACCGACCTCACCTTCCACCTCGTTCAGGCTGGGAGAGAAGGGAGACGATCCGGTGCAGATGTATCTGTCCGACATCTACACCATCGCGGTGAACCTGGCAGGACTGCCGGGCATGTCGATCCCTTGCGGCTTCGGAGCAAACAACATGCCTGCGGGTTTGCAGATCATCGGCAATTATTTTGACGAAGCGCGCATGCTGAACGTCGCGCATCAATATCAACTCGCGACCGACTGGCACAGTCGATCCCCTGTTTGAAGGAAACACCATGACCTGGGAAACCGTCATCGGGCTGGAAGTGCACACCCAGCTCTCCACATGCAGCAAGATATTTTCCGGCGCCTCCACGGCATATGGCGCGGAGCCCAACACGCAGGCCGATGCGGTGAGCATCGCGCTGCCCGGCGTATTGCCCGTGCTCAACAAGGGTGCTGTCGAGCGCGCGATCAAGTTCGGCCTCGCCACCGGTGCGCATATCGCGCCGCGCTCGGTGTTCGCGCGCAAGAACTATTTCTATCCGGATCTCCCCAAGGGCTACCAGATCAGCCAGTTCGACCTTCCCGTGGTGGGCATGGGTCAACTAAAAATACAGGTCGAGCCGCTTTCCGGAAACGCGAAACCCTATGAAAAGCTGGTGCGCATCACCCGCGCCCATCTCGAAGAAGACGCGGGAAAGTCCGTGCATGGCGCGGCGCAAGGCATGACCGGAGTGGATCTCAACCGTGCGGGCACGCCTCTTCTTGAGATCGTCTCCGAGCCCGACATGTGCTCGGCCGCGGAAGCCGTGGCCTATGCGAAAGCGCTGCACACGCTGGTTCGCTGGATAGGCATATCCGACGGCAACATGCAGGAAGGTTCCTTCCGCTGCGACGTGAACGTGTCTGTGCGCCGCAAGGGCGAGCCTCTGGGCACGCGCCGCGAGATCAAGAACCTGAATTCCTTCAAGTTCATGCAGCAGGCGATCGATTTTGAAGTTCAATGGCAGATCGACACCATAGAGAGCGGCGGCAAGGTGCAGCAGGCAACCGTCCTGTTCAACCCGGACACGGGCGAGACCCGCGCGATGCGCAGCAAAGAAGACGCGCACGACTACCGCTACTTTCCGGACCCCGATCTTTTGCCGCTCTCGATCACGCCTCAAATGATAGATGAGATCCGCAGTGCGATGCCCGAACTTCCCGAGGCGCGACGCATGCGCTACATGGAACAGTATGCGCTGACCTCTTACGATGCATCGATGCTCACGAGTTCCCGCGAGATGGCCGATTATTTCGACTCATGCGTATCCAATCTGGGCATGACCAAGCTTGCCGCCAACTGGATCACGGGAGAAGTGAGCGCACAGCTTAACCGCGAAGGCCTTGAAATCGCGCAATGCCCTGTGTCGCCTAAGCAGCTTGGCGGCATGCTCGCGCGAATCGCGGACAATACCATCTCCAACTCGGGTGCTAAGGAAGTGTTCCGCACGCTTTGGTCGGAAGGCGGAGATGCCGATGCGATCATCGAGGCCAAGGGACTGAAGCAGGTTTCCGACGCAGGCGCAATCGAGGCGCTGGTCGACGAGATACTGAATGCCAATGCAGACAAGGTCGCCGAATACAGATCGGGCAAGGAAAAGCTGTTCGGCTTCTTCGTGGGCCTTGCGATGAAGGCGAGCAAGGGCAAGGCGAACCCGGCCCAGCTCAACGACATCCTGCAGAAGAAGCTGGCGGTCTGACAGCGGACAGCGAAAAAGTTGCCAGCTTTTGCGCTATACCGCATAATCCGCACCGCCGTTCAGACCAACGGGAGAGCGTGGACGCCGTCCACCGCCGAAGGCGCAACACCCGCAACCGCTCAGGCAAAAGAACTGTTGGCACAGGCAAATCTGGAGAGCGCAGGCCAAAACCTGCCACCGAAGGGGCACGCGAACGCAATCCGTTTGTAATCTCTCAGGTACCGAGGACAGATGGGGCGCTGCGCGATGTCGTGCAGCGCCTTTTTTATTTTCGGAAGGCAACATGACGACTCTCAAGCAAACCCCCCTCAACGCAGCACACCGCGCGATGGGCGCAAAAATGGTGGATTTCGGCGGCTGGGACATGCCGGTCAACTACGGCTCCCAGATCGACGAGCACCATCAGGTGCGCCGCGACTGCGGCATGTTCGACGTCTCCCACATGCGCGTGGTGGACATGAAGGGAGAAGGCGTGCGCGCCTTCCTGCGCTACCTCCTGGCCAACAATGCAGACAAGCTCACCACGCCCGGCAAGGCGCTCTACTCGACCATGCTGCGCCCGGATGGCGGCGTGATAGACGACCTGATCATCTATTTCATGAATGAGACCTGGTTCCGCATCGTGGTCAACGCTGGCACCGCGGACAAGGACATCGCATGGATGAAGGAACAGGCAGCGTCCCATGCGCCCAACCTCACCATCACGCCCAGGGAAGATCTCGCGATGATCGCGATTCAGGGCCCGAACGCGCGCGCAAAGGTATGGGAAGCGATGCCGGGAAGCGAGGAGCTCTCCAGGAATCTGGTCCCATTCAGCGCGGTTGAGATGGGCGAGATGTTCATCGCCCGCACGGGCTACACGGGAGAAGACGGTTTCGAAATCATGATTCCCGTCAAGGCGGCGCCCTTCTTCTGGGCGAGTCTCGCGGAAAAGGGCGTCAAGCCCATCGGCCTTGGCGCAAGGGACACGCTGAGATTGGAGGCAGGCATGAACCTATACGGGCAGGACATGGACGAAACGGTCAATCCGCTCGAGTCCGGCCTCGCGTGGACAGTGGATCTCAAGAGCGAGCGCAACTTCATCGGCAAGGCAGCCCTACTCGCCCATCCTCCGACAAGAAAACTGGCAGGGCTTCTGCTCACGGACCGCGGCGTATTGCGCGGCCACCAGAAGGTGCACACAACGCACGGAGAAGGCGAGATCACGAGCGGCAGCTTTTCGCCCACACTTGAAAAATCCATCGCGCTGGCACGCGTGCCGTCCGGCGTTGCCGTCGGCGACATGGTCCAGGTGTCGGTGCGCGACAAGATGCTCAACGCGCAGGTGGTAAAGTACCCTTTCGCAAGAAATGGCAAGGGCCTGATCTGAATTTAGAATAACTCTACACAAGGAGAAACAAAATGAGCAACCCGGAAAATCTGAAGTACACGGCCTCCCACGAATGGGTCAGGACCGAGGCGGACGGCACGGTCAGCATAGGCATCACCCAGCATGCGCAGGAATTGCTGGGCGACATGGTCTTCGTCGAAGCCCCGGCAGTCGGGCGCCATCTCGATGCGCGCGAGGAATGCGCGGTGGTGGAATCGGTGAAGGCGGCAGCAGACGTTTATGCGCCAGTCGCAGGCACGGTCACCGAAGCCAACTCGGAACTGGATGGCAGCCCTGAATCCATCAACCAGGATCCTTATGCGGCGTGGATGTTCAAAATGAAACCAGACAATCCTGGCGATGTCAGCGCGCTGATGGACGCCGCGGCATATCAGACATTCGTCGACAGCGAAGCTCATTGAAAGACAGGATTGAGGATTGAGGATAGCGGAATTGGAAGCACCGCTATCAATATCCTGAATCCTAGACCCTAAGTTCTCGATACCCAATCCAAATTTCCCGATTCTATGACCGACCAATTTGTAAACCGCCACAACGGCCCCTCCTCAAAAGACATTCAGGACATGCTGAAGAAGATCGATGCGCCCTCTCTGGACGCGCTGATCGACCAGACCATCCCTCAGGCGATCCGGCTCAAGAAGCCCCTCGATCTTCCGGACGGAATGACCGAGCACGAATACCTTTCCCATCTGAGGGGAGTCGCAGCCAAGAACAAGCTCTTCAAGACTTACATCGGGCTTGGCTACTACGACACCATCTTGCCGCCGGTGATACAGCGCAACGTCCTCGAAAATCCGGGCTGGTATACCGCCTATACCCCCTATCAGGCGGAAATCGCCCAGGGCCGCATGGAAGCGCTGCTGAATTTCCAGACCATGGTGACCGATCTAACCGGAATGGAGATCGCCAACGCATCGCTTCTCGACGAGGCGACCGCCGCGGCAGAGGCGATGACCATGCTGCATGGCCTTCGCGCGCACAACGCTTCGCACAAGAACACTTTCTTCGTCTCGCACGAATGCTTCCCGCAGACCATAGAGCTTTTGAAGACCCGCTCAAAGCCGCTGGGCATAGAGCTCGTGATAGGCGACTTCAGGACCGTCACTTTCAATGACTCGATGTATGGCGCCCTGCTTCAATATCCGACGGCCAACGGCGCAGTGCACGACTATCGCGAATTCGTCGATCGCGCAAAGCAGCACGGCATGAACATCGCGGTTGCGGCAGACATATTGAGCCTCGTCCTGCTCACGCCTCCCGGAGAATGGGGAGCGGACGTCGTGTTCGGATCCAGCCAGCGCTTCGGCGTGCCGATGGGTTACGGCGGCCCCCATGCCGCATACTTTGCGTGCCGCGACGCATACAAGCGCTCCATGCCCGGACGCATCATCGGCGTATCGGTCGATGCGGAAGGCAATCCCGCGCTGCGCATGGCGTTGCAGACCCGGGAACAGCACATCCGCCGCGAGAAGGCCACCTCCAACATCTGCACGGCACAGGCCCTGCTCGCGATCATGGCCGGCATGTATGCCGTGTATCACGGGCCTTCAGGCCTGGAGGGCATCGCAACGAGAGTCCATCTTTCCGCATCGCTGCTCGCAGACGAGCTGAAGAAGCTGGGTTACCAGATCGCCTTTGATAATTTCTTCGACACGCTGCACCTTTTGCACACGGATAACGTGAAGATACATGCGTTCGCCGAATCGGCCGGAATCAACTTCCGCTACAGCAGCGACGGTCTTGGCATATCTCTCGACCAGACCACATCGGTTGAAGATCTCAATACGATCCTTTCGGTGTTCGCGAAGGCCGCAGGCAAGCCATCGCCCACCCTCGCCGAGCCCAGGCTGGCAGTTCAGCCCATGCGCATCGAAAAGAGAAGGTCCGCGATACTTGCCCACCCGGTTTTCAATACCCATCATTCCGAAACCGCGATGATGCGCTACATCAAGAGGCTGGAGAACAAGGACCTTTCCCTGACCCACTCGATGATCGCGCTGGGTTCCTGCACGATGAAGCTCAATGCCGCGGCGGAGCTCCTGCCGCTGACCTGGCCTGGTTTTGCAAACCTTCACCCGTTCGTTCCGGTCGAGCAGGCCCAGGGTTTCCAGGAAGTCATCTCAGGACTCGATGCCGCATTGTCCGAGATCACGGGATTCGCGCAGATGAGCTTCCAGCCCAACAGCGGCGCCCAGGGCGAATATGCGGGGCTTCTTGTGATACAGGCCTATCACCGCTCGCGCGGCGAAGGAAACCGCAACGTCGCGCTGATCCCTTCCTCCGCGCACGGCACCAATCCCGCAAGCGCTGCGATGTGCGGCATGAACATCGTCGTGGTGAAGTGCGACAAGAACGGCAACATCGACGTTGATGACCTGCGCGAAAAGGCCGAATTGCACAGCAAGGATCTTTCCTGCCTGATGGTGACCTATCCCAGCACGCACGGCGTGTACGAGGAATCCATCATGGACATCACGCGCATCGTTCACGAGCACGGCGGCCAGGTCTACATGGACGGCGCGAACATGAACGCCCAGGTCGGATTGACGAGCCCCGGCAACATCGGCGCGGACGTATGCCATCTGAACCTGCACAAGACCTTCGCGATCCCTCACGGCGGCGGCGGACCCGGCGCCGGCCCGATCGGAGTCGCGGCCCATCTGGCCCCCTTCCTGCCTTCGCATTCCGTGATCAGGACCGGGGGCGACCAGGGCATACATGCGGTGTCAGCGGCTCCCTACGGCAGCGCACTGATCCTTCTCGTCTCCTACGGGTACATCAAGATGATGGGTGGCGAAGGGCTCGCTCAAGCCACGCGCATGGCGATCCTGAATGCGAACTACATCAAGGAATCCTTGAAGGATCACTACTCGACCCTTTATGTCGGAAGCAACGGCAGATGCGCGCACGAGATGATCCTGAACTGCATGCCCTTCAAGCGCGATGCGGGAATCGAGGTCGCAGACATCGCCAAGCGCCTGATGGACTTCGGCTTCCATGCGCCCACCACTTCTTTCCCCGTAGTGGACACCCTGATGGTCGAGCCGACCGAGAGCGAATCGAAGGCAGAGCTAGACCGCTTTATCGAGGCGATGATCGCGATCAGAAATGAGATAGACGAGATCGCTGCAGGACGCGCGGACAGGAAGGACAATGTGATCAAGCATGCGCCCCACACCGCAAAGGTCGTCGTGACGAGCGACTGGAACAGGAGCTACACCCGCGAGCAGGCCGCATTCCCCCTGGCATGGGTAAAAGAGAACAAGTTCTGGCCGTCGGTTTCGCGAGTCGACAATGTGTATGGCGACAAGAACCTGATCTGCTCCTGCCCGCCGATCGAAAGCTACATGTAACAAGCCCGCGTGTCCGCAAGCAGACACGCGCCTCCCGGGCGATTGGAGGCTATAATCACGCGGTCAGCGCATCAATCAACCACGGGATAACGACATGAAGACTCTCATCTGCGGTTCGATGGCCTACGACACCATCATGGTGTTCAAGGACCATTTCAAGAAGCACATACTGCCCGAACAGATCCACATACTGAACGTCGCGTTTTTGGTGCCTGAGATGCGCCGCGAATACGGCGGGTGTGCCGGCAACATCGCGTACAACCTGAACCTCCTGGGCGGCAACCCGCTCATCATGGCGACCGTGGGCGACGACTTCGCGCCCTATGCGAAGCGCCTCGAGAAGCTCTCCATCGCGCAGACCCACATCCGCCATGTGCCTGACACCTTCACGGGACAGGCCTTCATCACGACGGACCTGGACGACAACCAGATCACTGCTTTTCATCCGGGCGCGATGGGTTACTCCGAACGGAACAAGGTCGCAGACGCGAAGGATGTCACGCTGGGCATCGTCTCTCCGGACGGAAGGGACGGCATGTTAGAGCACGCAGAACAGTTCGCCGAATCCGGCATACCCTTCGTGTTCGATCCCGGCCAGGGCATGCCGATGTTCTCGGGCAAGGAGCTTCTTAACTTCATCGACCAGGCGACCTATGTGACGGTGAACGATTACGAGGCGAAGCTGCTGCAGGAGAAAACCGGAAAGAGCCTTTCCGAGATCGCGAGGATGGTGGATGCGCTGATCGTAACCCTGGGCGCGGACGGATCGATGATACATGCCGAAGGCAAGGAAATCGCCATCCCCACGCCCAAGCCCGCCTCCGTGGTGGACCCTACCGGCTGCGGCGACGCATATCGCGCAGGTCTCCTTTATGGCATACAGCGCGGCTGGGAATGGGAGACCACGGGAAGGCTCGCGTCCCTGATGGGCTCGATCAAGATCGCAAGCCGCGGCGGACAGAATCATGCGCCCACCCGTGACGAGATCAGGGATCAGTTCAAGCATCACTTCGGTTTCAGGATAGAACTGCTCTAAGCTTCAGTGGACGACTGGGCCGCTATCGCCGCATCCATTGCGTCGGCAACGGCCCGGCCCTTCGAATTCGCGCGCCAGGTCCCGACCAGCGGCGGCTACATCAACCAGACGCTGCTCATAGAAGGCAAGGACGGCAGACGGTTTTTCCTGAAACTCAACGAGGCCGTGAAATACCCCATCCTGCTCTCTGAAGTAACAGGGCTTCATGCAATCTTTGAAACCCGCACGCTGCGCGTGCCGGGCGTCATCGCGCACGGCAAGACGTCGCGCCATAGCTTTCTGGTCCTGGAATATCTGGAGCTTCAGCCTCACGGCAATGCAAGAAGGCTTGGCGAGCAACTGGCTTCCATGCATCGCTCCACTTCCGATCGGTTCGGCTTTGCACAGGACAACCATATCGGCACGACGGTGCAGCCCAATGCCTGGATGGACGACTGGATCTCATTCCTGAACGAGCGCAGGATCGGATTCCAGCTAAGGCTCGCAAAGCAGAACGGTCTTGGATTGCAAGATTTGGGTGAGAGGCTGCTCGAGGCCCTACCCCGTTTCTTTGCAAACTATGAACCTTCCCCGTCGCTGCTGCATGGGGATCTTTGGGGTGGAAACCACGCTTATCTTCCTGACGGCACCCCTGTGATCTTCGACCCTGCCGTGTACTACGGCGACCGAGAATGCGACCTCGCGATGACGGAACTTTTCGGCGGATTTTCTTCAGACTTTTACGCCGCATATCGCGCGAGCTTTCCTCTGGATGATGGATATGCATCGCGCCGCGATCTATACAATCTCTATCACATCCTGAACCACGCGAACATGTTCGGCGGAAGCTATGTCAATCAGTCCGCACAGATGATGCGCAGGCTGCTGTCAAAGGATGGCTGAACCCGGACCAGATGCGGCATGAAGCGCCGAACATGCAAGACCGCATGAAGCGAGAATCAAACAATGGGAAAGATCGTGGAGAATTTTAGGAATACTGCTTGAAGCGCGCACAAATACAACGCATATGGCGGAGAGGGTGGGATTCGAACCCACGGTACGGGGTTACCGTACGCCTGATTTCGAGTCAGGTACATTCGACCACTCTGCCACCTCTCCGAACCGCGCATTCTACCAGCAAGATGCAATTTCGTGCAGAATATTGACATGCGCAAACATATTTTCTTGATCAGGCTGCTGCAAATCGGCGTCTTCCTGTCGCTGATGCTGTTCGGCTATATGCATATAAGCAAGCCGGCCTTTTTGCTGCCCTCCTGGCACAAGGAGCTGGTCGCGCTCGTAGCGCAGGACACTACGCTGTCCGACGAGGAATTCTCGAAGCAGCTTGCCCAGCAGTTTGCCGACTATCTCCATGTTCCGATCAAGATCGTGCTGGTTCCCGCAGACAAGATAGAGACGATGCTGAACAGCCATCAGGCGCACTTATCCGCTTCCGGATTCAGGCTTGACCAGAAATCCGCCGGCCTGCTCTATGGCCCCGCCTATCTGACCGTGCATGAACAGGTTGCCTTCAACGAGAACCAGCCGACCCCGCTCAAGCTGGAAGATCTGGTCGGCCACCGTATCGCCGTGGTGGCGGGATCCAATCACGAGAAGACGCTGATCCAATTGCGCCAGCAGATTCCAGGCCTCACATGGGAGTCGCGCACGAAGGAGACGGTCGAGGACCTGCTGAAGGAAGTAGCACAGGGAGACCTCGACTACACGCTCGCCAACCACGAACAGATAGAACAGATGAACAACTTCTACCCGAATCTGGCTGTGGCCTTCGATGTCGGCAAGCCTGCGCCGATCGCCTGGGCATTCCCTGCCAATGCGGACAACGAGTTGATCTCCGACACCGAGCAGTTCTTCTCGACGATCGCAAACAACGACGAACTCAACAAGCTGCTGGATCGCTACTACGGACACAATGACAGGCTGGCGCCTCTCGATGCGGCAGAATTCATCGTGCAAACGAACAAGACGCTGCCCAAATTCCGCGCATACTTCGAGGAGGCAGGCAAGGCGGTCAACGAGGACTGGCGTCTGATCGCGGCGATCGCCTATCAGGAGTCTCACTGGAATCCGCTCGCCACATCCTATACCAACGTGCGCGGCATGATGATGCTGACCGAGACGACGGCGGACCGTATGGGCGTCGACAACCGTCTCGATCCGCGCGAAAGCATTATGGCTGGCGCGAAATATCTGGAACTGATCAAGAAGGAATTGCCCCAGCACATCAAGGAACCCGAGCTCACCTGGCTTGCGCTTTCCGCCTACAACCAGGGACAGGGACACATCGAGGATGCGCGCGTGTTGACCCAGCGCCAGGGGGGGGATGCGGACGCCTGGGTGGACGTCAAAAAATGGTTGCCCAATCTCAGCAACCCCCAGTATTTCGACAACCTCAAGCACGGCTATGCGCGCGGAGGCGAGGCAGTTGTCTTCGTCGAAAACATCCGCGCGTACTACGACATGCTGTCAAGGCTGACGGGGCAGCCTGACGATGCGGTGCGGCACGATTATCAGCTGGTCAGCAAGAAGAGCAACCCGGCCTTCGCGCTGCGCATCAAACCGCAGACACCCTCACACGAAGATCTCGCTTCGTATTCCCTGGCCCGCTAGATCAGGCTTTCAGCACAGTCAGCCCACCCATGTAGGTTCTCAGAACCTCAGGGATGGTTATGCTGCCATCTTGCTGCTGATTGTTTTCCAAAATGGCGACCAGGGTTCTGCCGACAGCCAAGCCCGAACCGTTCAGCGTGTGCAGAAGCTCTGGCTTGCCGGCCGCATTCCTGAATCGCGCCTGCATGCGGCGCGCCTGAAAGGACTCGAAATTGCTGCACGATGAAATCTCGCGGTAGGTATCCTGCGCGGGCAGCCATACCTCGATGTCATAGGTCGTAGCGGAAGAAAAACCCATGTCACCCGTGCAGAGCTTCATCACTCGATAATGCAGATTCAACTTCTTCAGCACCGCCTCAGCATGTCCGAGCAGGCTCTCGAGCGCAGCATAGGATTCATCGGGATGCACCATCTGCACGAGCTCAACCTTGTCGAACTGGTGCTGGCGTATCAGCCCCCTCGTGTCGCGTCCTGCAGCCCCCGCCTCTGAGCGGAAACAGGGCGTGTGTGCAACATACTTCAGAGGAAGGCTTTCCAAGGGCACGATCTCGTCCCTGACCATATTGGTCACCGGCACTTCTGCGGTCGGGATCAGATAGAAGTTCTGTTCTCCCACTTCCCCCATCTGGCGCTGCACGCGAAACAGATCTTCTTCGAACTTGGGGAGCTGTCCCGTCCCTCTCATCGAGTCCGCATTCACGAGATATGGCACATAGGCTTCGGTATAGCCGTGCTGGTCCGTGTGCATGTCGAGCATGAACTGGGCGAGCGCGCGGTGCAGCCTTGCCAGGGGACCCTTGAGCAGCGAGAAGCGCGAACCCGAAATTTTCGCAGCCGTCTCGAAATCGAGCCCACCTAGACCTTCGCCTATGCTGACATGATCCTTCACCGGAAAATCGAAGACGGGTTTGCTGCCGACCTTGCGCACCTCGACGTTTCCCGTCTCATCCTTTCCGATCGGAACGCTCTCGCCGGGAACATTGGGGATCACGGAAAGGAATGCATCGAGCGACTTCAGAAGACCCGGCAAAGTATCCGTCTCTAGCCTCTTCAGCTCATCGCCTATCGCGGCCACCTCGGCCATGATCGAAGATGCGTCCTCGCCCTTCGCCTTTGCCTGGCCTATCAGCTTGGATGCGCTGTTCCTCTTGGCCTGCAGCTCCTGTGTGCGCACCTGGATCGCCTTGCGCTGCGTCTCGAGCTCATTGAAGCGCGCAACATCCAGCGCATAACCTCTGGTTGCCAATCGACTCGCAACGCCTTCCAGGTCGCTGCGCAGAATCTGTATATCCAACATTTGTGGTTTCCTTATTTTTTTGCCGCATCGAGCTCGCGCAAGTGTGCAAGCTTCTCCGAAATCTTGACTTCAAGCCCGCGGTCGGTAGGCTGATAAAAACTCACTCTTGGCATGCCTTCCGGGAAATAATTTTCTCCGGCCGCATAGCCGCCTTCCTCGTCGTGCGCATAACGGTAATTCTTGCCGTAATCGAGCTCCTTCATCAGCCTGGTCGGCGCATTGCGAAGGTGCAGCGGCACCTCGCGCGAGCCGTCCTTGGCCACGAATGCGCGCGCCGCATTATACGCGACATAGCCTGCATTGCTCTTTGCGGCCACCGCAAGATAGATCACCGCCTGAGCAAGCGCGAGCTCTCCTTCAGGGCTTCCCAGCCTCTCGTAGGTCTGTGCCGCCTCGTTGGTGATCTGCATCGCCCTTGGGTCCGCAAGACCTATGTCCTCCCAGGCCATCCTGACGATGCGCCTTGCGAGATAGCGCGGGTCAGCACCTCCATCGATCATGCGCACGAACCAGTAGAGCGCGGCATCGGGATTGGATCCTCGCACTGACTTGTGCAGCGCGGAGATCTGGTCGTAGAAGGCCTCGCCTCCCTTGTCGAAACGGCGCAGATTCTGCGCGAGCGTCCTGTCCAGAAAGGCGGCGTCCACATTCGAAACGCCCGCAGTCGTAGCTGCGGTATCGATCTGCTCCAGCACGTTAAGCAACCGCCTCGCATCCCCGTCCGCATAGCCTATGATGCGCTCCTTCGCCTCTTCGGAAAAACCGAGAGAGGGCATCGCGATCTTCTTGGCGCGTTCGAAAAGCTGCGAGAGCTCGTCCTCAGACAAGGCATGAAGCACATAGACCTGGGCGCGAGAAAGCAGCGCGTTGTTCACCTCGAAGGAAGGGTTCTCCGTTGTCGCGCCGATGAAGGTCACGAGCCCCTGCTCGACGAAAGGAAGAAAGGCATCCTGCTGCGACTTGTTGAAGCGGTGGACCTCGTCGACGAAGAGTATCGTGTGGCGTCCGCGTAGCTGCAGCGTCTGCTCGGCCTGAGCGATCGCATCCCTTATGTCCTTCACACCCGAGAGCACTGCTGAAAGCGGAACGAACTCCGCATCGAAGGCCGAGGCCATCAGCCTTGCAAGCGTGGTCTTGCCGACCCCGGGAGGCCCCCAGAGTATCATGGAATGCAGCCGGCCTGACTGGAATGCCAGACGCAAGGGCCTGCCCTCGCCCAGGAGATGCGACTGCCCGATCACCTCGTCTATATGCGTTGGCCGCAGCCTCTCCGCCAGAGGAGCCGCGGCAGAAGGGGCTTCGAACAGGTCCTGCATGTCACTCGCCGACCACGTCCGCGCCTTCCGGCGGCGAAAACTCGAACTGTCTGGCGGACAGTTTCGGATTCATCTGCATCCCTGAAAAGCGCAACACCGTCTTGTGGCCAAACGCATCGTCGAGCTCCATCACGACAAGGTTCGCCTTGTCGTTGAAACCCATGTAGACGGAAGAGAAACTGCTGTCCTGACTCCTGGGTTTGGCTTCCAGCCATTCCAATCCTTCGCGGGTTCCGCTCTCCCTGAGCGAAAATCCCTTCTCGATCTCGTTGCTTCCGGCAAGCAATGCCGCGGGGCTGCTGCCCAGGGCCGCATCCAGGCTCTTCACCGTCACCTGGTTCAGGTCCTTGTCGTAGAGCCAGAACTTATGGCCGTCTCCGACGATGATTTGTTCATACGGTTTCTGGTAAGTCCAGCGGAATTTTCCGGGCCGCTGGAACTGCATCACGCCTGCCGCGCTCTGGATACGCTTGCCATTCTGGTCCAGCACATCCTGGGTGAAATCGGCCTGAGCAGAATGCGTCGCCGCGATGAAGGCCCTGAGCTTCTCGATCGCCGCCGCATGGGCAGTCAACGGCGCGAGGATCAACACTACTGCTGCAAAAAAATATCTCATCGCTTTCCTTTATATCAATTCGTGGCTTGAGGAATGAGGATCGAGAAAAACCCGTTGTCCCGCTTTTATCTCAATCCTCACTCCTCAATCCTGGTTCATTCCTGCCTGGAAGGCGCGATCACTTCGCGGTTGCCGTTGCTCTGCATCGCGGAGACCAGCCCTGCCGCCTCCATCTGTTCGACAAGGCGCGCCGCGCGGTTGTAGCCTATGCGCAGATGCCTCTGAACCAGCGAAATGGAGGCCTTGCGGTTCTTCAGCACGATGGCAACGGCCTGATCGTAAAGCGGATCGGATTCGGCATCCTGCGCCGAACCTCCCTCTCCCCCCTCTCCCGATTCTTCGAGGGAATTCAGCACGCCATCTATGTATTTAGGCTCGCCCTTCTCCTTCAGATGCTCGACCACGCGATGCACTTCCTGGTCGGAGACGAATGCGCCGTGGACGCGCTGGGGATAGCCCGTGCCGGGGGGAAGATAGAGCATGTCGCCCTGGCCTAGCAGCGTCTCGGCTCCCATCTGGTCGAGAATGGTCCTCGAATCTATCTTGCTCGAAACTTGGAAGGCGACCCTTGTCGGCACGTTCGCCTTGATGAGACCTGTGATCACGTCGACCGACGGGCGCTGGGTCGCAAGCACGAGATGAATGCCGGACGCGCGAGCCTTCTGCGCAAGGCGGGCGATCAGCTCCTCTATCTTCTTGCCCACCACCATCATCAGGTCGGCCAGCTCGTCGATGAACACCACGATCAGCGGCAGCTCTTCCAGCGCCTCCGGATTTTCAGGGGTAAGCGAGAAGGGGTTGGTCAGGGGCTTCTCAGCCTTGATGGCTTCCCTTATCTTCTGGTTGTAGCCCGCGATGTTGCGCACGCCGAAATGCGACATCAGCCTGTAGCGCCTGTCCATTTCCTGCACGCACCAGTTGAGGCCGGATGCCGCCTGCCTCATGTCGGTCACGACGGGGCAAAGCAGATGCGGTATGCCTTCGTAGATCGAAAGCTCGAGCATCTTGGGATCGATCAGCAGCATCCGCACCTGATCGGGTGTCGCCTTGTAGAGTATGCTCAGGATCATCGCATTGATGCCCACCGATTTTCCGGATCCCGTGGTGCCCGCGACCAGAACATGAGGCATCTTCGCAAGATCCGCGACCACGGGTTTGCCCGAGATGTCCTTGCCCATCGCGATGGTCAGCATCGAATGCATGTCCGCATAGACCTTGGAGCTCAGTATCTCGGAGAGCTGCACCATCTGGCGCTTCGCATTCGGCAGCTCTAAGGCCATGTATGTCTTGCCGGGTATGGTCTCGACGACCCTTATGCTCACCACCGAAAGCGCGCGCGCCAGATCCCTGACCAGATTGGTGATCTGGCTTCCCTTCACGCCGACCGCGGGCTCTATCTCGTAGCGCGTGATCACGGGACCGGGATAGGCCGCCACCACCTTCACCGCGACCCCGAAGTCCTTGAGCTTGTGCTCGATCAGGCGGGACGTGTATTCCAGGATGTCCGCCCCGACAGTCTCAACATGCTGCGCCGCAGGATCGAGAAGATGCAGGGGAGGCAACTCAGAATCCGGCATGTCCTCGAAAAGCGTGATCTGTTTTTCTTCCACCACGCGAGCAGACTTCGCAACCTCGGTCACCGGCTGCTCGATATGTATCGGCTCATGAACCTCGACGCGCTTCTTCTCCACTTCGACCACGGCGCTGCGTTCGCTGCTCGCCTGAAGACCGATGCGCCGGTCTTCCCGTGTCTGCCAGAACTGCAACGCCCAGCGGTAGGAAAACTCTATCCTCTCTCCCAGCCAGTCTGTGAATCTCAGCCAGGACATGCCGGTCGCAAGGCTGAATGCGCTCGCGATCAATGCCAGAAGCAGCAGGGTTGCGCCGGTGAAGCCCAGCAAACGGGTCATCGCATCGCCTATCGTAAGCCCCATCATGCCGCCTGGTGCCAAAGGCAAAGAGGCTTTCAGCGTGTATAAGCGTATCGCCTCGAGCGCGCTGCTGAAGAGCAGCAGCATCAGAAAGCCTGCGACCGATACCCAGAGCGCCCTCTTGCAGAAGATGCTGTCGGCGCCAAGCCTTCTGTAGCCTGCCCACACCTGCTGCAGCATGAAGATCACGATCCACCATGCGGAAACGCCGAAGAGATAAAACAGCAAATCGGAAAGATATGCACCCAGCACGCCGGCCGGGTTCGCTATCCCGGCCTCGGCGCTGGTGTGCGACCATGACGAGTCGGCGGAATTGTACCCATAGAGCGCCACCGTGAAATAAACCGCCAGTGCCGCGAGCAGCAGCCAGCGCGATTCGCGCAGCAGCTTGAGCAGGCGGCTTGCCGGCATTGCCTCATCAGCCATGCAGCTCTCCGACCAGTCCCAGATGCTCCGCAACCCTCAACGCCTCTAGGCGGTTGTTGACCTTGAGCGTCTGGTATACCGCCGCGACATGTATCTTGACCGTTCCTTCGGCGAGATTGATCGCGGCCGCGATCTCCTTGTTGCTCATGCCCATGCAGAGGTGATGCAGCACCTCCATCTGGCGCTGTGTCAGCCCATAGCTGTTTGTGTTCAAACTGCGCTTGTCCTTCTTGGCGTGAGCGGACCTGTGCCTCAGGTGAGGTGGAACATATATTCCGCCAGACAGAACGAGCTTCAATGCATCGAGCATGACTTCAGAGCCCGAGCTCTTGCTGACAAAACCGGAGGCTCCGTAATCCAATGTTTTTTCCATGTTCAAATTTGCTTCCTCGCCTGAAACCACCACGACCGGAATGTGCGGGTAGCGCCTGCGAAAGAAGCTGACCGATTTCGGACCATCGCTTCCAGGCATGTGCAGGTCGAGCAGCGCCAGTTCAAGTTCAGGATGCTGGGCTGCAATCTTCAGCGCATCCTGGAAGGTGCCTGCCTCCAGTATTTCCACATCTTCCGACAATTGCCGCAACACATAGCGCATTCCTTCCCGGAAAAGCGCATGGTCGTCTGCCAACAAAATCTTCATATTCTCTCCTGAATAAGCAGTCTTGTTCACATCCAGACGCATCATAACATCCGCGCATCTTACGCGCTCACTGCGCGAGCGGCACCACATCCAGTCTTTTCGCGACGTCCCTCGCATCGGGGGAAGCCTGATAAGGCACCACGCCTATCAGCGGCGCATCGATCCGCTGCTTAATGGTCTCGATGTTCCCTTCCAGCATTTCCATGTTTTCATCCAGAACATTGGCCACCCATCCCGCAAGTTCAAGCCCTCTGGTCTTGATCGCGTCAGTTGTGAGAAGCGCATGGTTGATGCAGCCCAGCCTCATGCCGACCACCAGGATGACGGGGAGCCCGAGTTCGACCGCGATGTCCGAGATTTCCTCTCCATCGTTGAGCGGCACCCTGAATCCGCCAGCGCCCTCGACGATCACGACATCGGCCTGGGCCGCGAGCTCCCTGTATGACTCGATGATGCGCTCCATATTGATGCTCACCCCGACGAATTTCGCCGCCAGATGCGGGGCGACCGCATGCGTAAAACAGTATGGATTGGTCTGACCGAAACCCGCCTGCACGTTGCTCGCGGCGCGCAGCTTCTTGTCGTCCTCGTTGCGGCCATTTTCGTCGCAGCCACCGGCCGCAACCGGCTTCATGCCGACCACGCGCATCCCCCTTTCCGCAAAGGCGTGAAGCAGCGCACAGCTGATCAGGGTCTTGCCGACATCCGTATCTGTTCCCGTGACGAAATAATTCATTTGTTCATCCTGAACGAAGTCTTGACGATAGCCGCGCCGTCGCGCGTGATGCGCGGCTTGGGTTTCCATGCATGCCCGTAGACGATCTCATATGTGGCCGGCAGCTTGCCGTCCCGCCTGAATTTTTCATAGTTTTCGATCAGGCGACCAAAGGCGGTTTTCCCCATCAGCCCCTTCCCTCTCCCTTGAGTCGCGTTGTGCGCGCCTATGGCCTTGAGGTCATTCAGCACACTCTTCACGTCGTCATAGGTCAGGGTGATGTATTCCATGTCCATCACCGGCTCCGAAAATCCCGCATGCACGAGCATGTCCCCGATGTCGTGCATGTCCGCGAAACGGTTCAGATGGTTGTGTTCATCCACCCCCATGAATGCCTGGCGCAACTCCTTCAGTGTATCCGGCCCGAATGTGCTGAACATCACCATGCCCTCCGCCTTCAGCACGCGATGCAGATCGACGAAGGTCGAGGGCAGGTCGTTGCACCACTGCAATGCAAGGTTGGACCAGACCATCTCCACGCTGTCCGACATCAAGGGCAAGGCTTCCACGTCCGCGCAGACCGCCATCTGTCTTCTTCCGCCGAAAAGCTTCTGCCACCATCCCGCGCTTTTTTTGGCGGCTTCAAGCATGCCGATCGCGATGTCCAGCGATATGACTTCCGCATCGGGATATCGTTCTGAGAGCTGCCTTCCTCCCCAGCCAGTCCCGGATCCCGCGTCGAGCAGGCGACCGGGCTTAAGCCTGATGAAATCCAGGCGCTCGAGCATGCGCTTGCACACCTCGCGCTGCAGCACGGCGGATGCATCATACCCCAAAGCCGCGCGCGAGAACGCGCGGCGCATCGTCCTCTTGTCTATCGCAAATTCATCCATGCATAAATCCTGAAATGTGTCCTACGAATTCTTCCGTGTGCGAAAGGAATGGCGCATGAGCCGCTCCCGCTATCGTCGCAAGCCTGGCATTCGGCATTCTTTCCGCCATGTACCGGGATGCGGCAAGCGGCGTCAGCGTATCCCTGTCCCCCGAGATCACGAGTGCAGGCTGATTTATATCGGAAAGCGCATCCCTCAGATCGACGTCTCTTAGCATGCGGAGCCCTGACTGCAACGCGGCAAGGTTCGGCTCTCCCCGGCTCATCAGACTCTTGCGCAGCAAAGACAGGTGCTCGCGCTCGTTTTCGCTTCCCCTTAACTGCAGCGAAAGAAAGCGGCGCAGGGTCGCAACATAATCCTGCTGCAGCGCATCCGAAAAATCGGCAAGCGTCTTTTCCGACATCGCGCAGGACCAACCCTCCTTCTGCACGAAACAGGGCGTGCTGGATATCAGCACCAGGCGAGCAACCCTATCGGGAAAACGCATCGCCAAGCGGAGCGCGATCTGTCCGCCGAGAGACCATCCGCATACGGTCAATTCATCCCGGAACTGGTCCGCCAATTCATCGGCGATGGAATCTATCGTCTCCGTCCCGGTTCCTCGCCCATATCCGTGGCCAGGCAGATCGACTGCGAAAACCCTGAACTGCCGCCCCAGGATTTCCAGCACATCTCCCCACATCCCGCCGTGCATCCCCCATCCGTGGATGAAGAGCAATGGTCTTCCAAGGCTTCCGTAGCTGTCAACGTGCAAGCTCATGCAATGCCTTTGCCAGTTTTTCGATGTCGGAGAAATCGTGCGCTGCCGACAGCGCGATGCGCAGCCTTGCCGTACCATCCGGCACCGTAGGCGGCCTGATCGCGGCGACCCAGATGCCCCGCTCGCGCAATCCCATGCTGACGTCCATTGTCTCCTGGTTTCCGCCTATCAGAAGAGGCTGTATCGGCGTATCCGAATCCATCAGCCTCCACTTTAGCCCTTCCAGGCTCTGCTTGAGGCGCTTCGTCAGCGCCTTGAGATGCGCTCTGGATTCATCGGCCTCATCGATTAAAACCAGACTCTCCAGGAGCGCAACGGAAAGCGCGGGCGGCGTCGCGGTCGTGTATATGTAGCCTCTCGCATTGTTGATCAGCGCCTCGATCACCACCTTTTCCGCTGCGACGAAGGCGCCGAACACGCCAGCCGCCTTGCCCAGCGTTGCCATGTAGATAATGCGGGGATGGTCGATGCCGAAGTGCGACATCGACCCTCGCCCCCTTTCTCCCGACACGCCGAAGCCGTGCGCATCGTCGATTAAAAGCCATGCATCGTGCTTCTCGCAGAGCTCAAGAAGCGCTGGCAGCGGCGCCCTGTCTCCATCCATGCTGAACACCGCATCGGTCATGACGAGCCTCTGTCCATCAGTAGTCTCACCCAGCATCCTTGCGAGCTGACCGAGATCGCTGTGGCGGTAGCGCCTGACCGTCGCGCGCGACAAAAGCATCGCATCGTTCAGGGATGCATGGTTCAGCCTGTCCGCATAAACCGTGTCGCCTCGGCCAACGAGCGCCTGCACGGCGCCGATGTTCGCCATAAAGCCAGTCGAAAAAAGCAGTGCGGAGGGTTTGCCAACGAAGGCCGCAAGCTCTTCCTCCAGTCTTTCGTGAGCGAGGCTATGGCCTGTCACGAGATGCGCAGCGCCCGCGCCTGCCCCATAGATATCGGCGCCGGACTTGAGCGCTGCCGCCACCCTGGGATGGTTTGCGAGCCCAAGATAGTCGTTGCTCGAAAACGAAATATACCTTTTCCCATCCACCTCGACATGGGCGCCCTGCGGACCTGTCAGCGTGTGCCTCTTGCGCAGCAGCCCGTTTGCGGCCCGTTCATCGAGCTCAAGTTGCAGTCTGGAAAACGGCATCTGCAAATCATTCCTTTCCGGCATGCATTCCGAGCTTGTCCAAAAGCGCACGGTCGCGTTCGACCTCGGGGTTTCCCGTGGTCAGGAGCTGATCGCCGTAAAAGATCGAATTGGCTCCTGCCAGGAAGCAAAGCGCCTGAACGGCATCCGACATCTGCTGCCGCCCCGCCGACAACCTCACGCGCGCCTCCGGCATCGCGATGCGCGCAACGGCGATGGTGCGCACGAAATCCAGCGGATCAAGATCTTCCTCCTCGGCAAGCGGTGTCCCCTCGACCTTCACGAGGTTGTTGATGGGAACGCTCTCGGGATAAGGGTCCAGGTTCGCAAGCTGCGCGATCAGTCCCGCGCGCTGTGCTACGCTCTCCCCCATTCCGACGATGCCGCCGCTGCAAACATGCATGCCTGCTCGCCTCACTCTCTCCAGCGTATCGAGCCTGTCCTGATAGTCTCGCGTGCTGATGATGTGGCCATAGAATTCGGGCGAGGTATCGAGATTGTGGTTGTAGTAATCTAGCCCCGCATTTTTGAGCATCAAAGTCTGCTCGTCGTTCAGCATGCCGAGCGTGGCGCAGGTTTCCATCCCCAGGCCCCGCACCGCCTTGACCATCTCGACGACGCTTTGCATGTCCTCCTCGGATGGCTCGCGCCAGGCCGCCCCCATGCAGAACCTGTCAGCCCCGGCCTCTTGGGCTGCGCGTGCTGCGCGCACAACCTCGTCAAGCTGCAGCATCCTGTGGTTTTCCACGCCGGTCGAATGGAATGCGGACTGGGGGCAATAGCCGCAATCCTCGGAGCATCCTCCGGTCTTGATGGAAAGCAGGGTGGAGAGCTGGACCTGGTTGGGATCGAAATGCTCCCGGTGAACCTGCTGCGCGCGATAGAGCAGATCGGCAAAGGGCAGCCTGAAGAGTGCCTCCACCTCCTCCACCGAGATGCGTTGGGGGAGATTTTTTGCGGGTCTATGAAAAGCAATCGTCTGTGTGTTCATGGCAACTCAAGGTATGATGTTTAGTCCGGCATCATCGTGGAAAGGTGGAAGCCTTGTCAATTGTTCAAAGCGCGATATTGAACATCTGCTCGAATTTCAGGCTGCCAGCCGAGCCTTGCGTGCTTTGCGGCAGCATGAGCCATCACGGCGTCTGGTGCGAGGCATGCGATGCCGCATTGCCTTATCTTGCCGGATCGCATTGCCCGGTCTGCGCCAAGCCCGCGCCTAACGGCGAAGTGTGCGGCCACTGTCTGAAAGATCCGCCAGCCTTCTCCCATACCGTTGCGGTCTTCGCCTACAGCTTTCCGATAGACCGGCTGATCCAGGCGATGAAATACGACGAGCAGATCTTCCTTGCGAGAATGATGGCGAAAAAACTGGCTCCGCTGCCAGACCGATCCAATCTGCCCGATTGTTTGATCGCGATGCCGCTGCATCCAGCAAGGTTGAAGAGCCGCGGTTTCAACCAGGCACAGCTGATCGCGAAGCCGCTTTCAAAGTCTCTCGGCATCCCTCTTCTGAACCAAGCCTGCCAGAGGCTGCGCGATACGCCATCGCAAACCTCCCTACCCTACGATCAGCGCGGCAAAAACATGCGCGGCGCATTCGGCTGCGATGCGGATTTTTCCGGCAAGCATGTAGCACTTGTAGACGACGTGATGACTTCGGGCGCCAGCATGAATGCGCTGGCAAAAGCGGCATTGACCAAAGGCGCTGCCAGAGTCAGCGCATGGGTGATCGCAAGAACAACATGAAAGCTGCGCAACCTTTCGGAAAGCGCGATAATTCTAGCCTTTGACATAGACTTAAAGCCATGTTCCACGTAATCCTCTACCAGCCCGAGATCCCGCCCAACACGGGAAACATCATAAGACTGTGCGCGAACACGGGCTGCCAGCTGCATCTCATCAGTCCGCTCGGCTTCACGCTTGAAGACAAGCAGCTGCTGCGCGCGGGGCTAGACTACCACGAGTTCGCAACGCTCAAGGTCCACGAAACCCTTGAGGACTGTCTCTCGGCCTTCGACCCTGAACGCGTGTTCG
Organism: Pseudomonadota bacterium; assembly: GCA_021782365.1. Taxonomy (GTDB): domain Bacteria; phylum Pseudomonadota; class Gammaproteobacteria; order Burkholderiales; family Gallionellaceae; genus Gallionella. The sequence goes on along the minus strand of JAJXVB010000003.1, from coordinate 40,734 downwards.
CCTTCACAACTAAGGGCTCCCAGCCCTTTCACGAAGCCAGCTTCCAGGAGAACGACGCATTTCTCTTCGGCCCGGAAAGCCGCGGGCTTCCCCAAGAGGTTCTCGACAGGTTCGATGATAGGCATCGCATGAGGCTACCCATGCTGCCCATGAACCGCAGCCTCAACCTCTCGAATTCTGTGGCTGTCGCCGTATACGAAGCATGGCGGCAGCAGGGTTTTTCAGGCGCAAAAAAAACGCCTTGAACGTATTGCTAAAAAAAAGTTTTCCAGTAAGCTTGGCTGATCTCAACCCGCCTTCCCATACATCATGAATACCGAAAACCTATCCAAGGAACAGCAGATACTGCGCGCGATGCGCAAGGTTCTGGCAAGCATTGCAAAGGACACCGCAACCGGCTTCGGCAAGCCCTCCGTGCTGTCAGACAGCACCAAAGAGGAAATACGCGATTGCTTTGGCATCATCTCGGAACGCGAGGCGGAAATTGCCGATGCGCTCGGGTTCGACCGGAACGAGAAGCCCTATTTCTCCGACGACCCGAAGAAATCCAACGTGATCAATTTCTACAAGCCCGAGTGATACGCTACAAGGCAAGCTTCTCTTCCGTGAACCCGTTTTCCAGCGCGCCCTCCCGCTCAAACACCTCGAGCATAGCGCGCGCCTTTACAAGCCAATGTTCCCTGCCAAGCCTTGCAGCATCATTCAGAGGCTCCATGTTTCCTGACTCGCGGAAGCTTCGGTAGGCTGAAAGCAAAGAGGGGAAAAGCGCCCTGCGCATGCCTTCGAAATTGATGAAATAGAAGTCGAGAGAACACCTGGCGTCCATCTCGATGAGCCTCGGCAATGTAGATAGGCAATCGGCAAGATGGTCGCGCACCGCGCGCGCGATGATCTCCATTCTGCGCGAGGAAAACTTCGAGAGCATCATCTCCCAGTCCTCCCCGAGCAGGTCGCCCGCCATTCCTTCGCCCAGTTCATGGAGTATCATCGCCTCCCCTTCTGCGTCGGCCATCATCTCCAGCGCAGAATCGGGATCGGCATCGAAGTCGTAGCAGGAGAATGCACCGGGCTGTGACTTGTCGCGCTTGCTCCAGCGCCACTCCTCGAACTTCTCCCAGATCATGCGCTTGACTGCCTCGCGCCTCAAATAGATGGTGCGGTTCTGCAATGCAGCAGGGGGCGCGATCAGATCGCGCGCATATTCGCAGCCGGAGACCAGGATCGTGAATCCGTCCCGCTCTTCCTTCCTTATGAGCTCACCCAAAAAGAAATGCGGCTTGTTGAAACGCCCGAATCCCGCGCTGTAAACATAGCCCCTAGGGACTAGAAGACGGTTGATGGCATCCGCATCGAAAGGCTCCTTCTCCTCCTCACCTATGCGTATCGGAACATAGGACGCATCCTCGACAGCATCCCAGTGCTGCTCTCGCCTCACCAGCCATTGCCCGAGCTCGCTCTTGGGCGGGCTTTCGGAAAACGGTATATCGTGTTCCCACCGGTAATACTGCCTCATCTCCAGAAGGTACATGCACATCGTCATGTTTCGCGCATAGCGCGCATCCGTGATGTCGCAGTTGCTCTGAATGTCCTCCACCAGCCTGTGAAAATTCTGCATGACATGCATCTCCTGCCTGATCGTGACACCGGGTTGATTTTAAGCCCGGCGAACCTGCAATGCAAAGGATGGACCTCGAGCCAAAACTTGGGCACAATTCCATCGGTATCGCCAAGCATAGGGGAAAGATTGTGCAAAACAAAATTCTCCCATCCGCATCGAACTGGCACGCCTTGCCGGCCGAGGAAGCTTTGCGCAGTCTTTCAGCCCCGCTCGCCACCGGCCTCAACCACCGGGAAGCCAAGGCACGGCTCGAGGATTACGGTCCCAACACATTGCCGGCGCAAAAGGGGCGCAGCCCTTTGGTGAGGCTTGCCCTGCAATTTCACAACCCCCTGATCTATGTGCTGCTTGCTGCCGGGATCACGACCTACTGGCTGAAGGATTACGTCGATACGGCTGTCATCGCCGCCGTGGTGATCGTGAATGCCATCATAGGCTTCATCCAGGAAGGCAAGGCGGAGAAGGCGCTGGAGGGCGTGCGTTCGATGCTGGCGAATCGCGCTACCGTGATACGGGAAGGCGAGCGTCACGAAATCGACGCCCAGCTTCTGGTGCCGGGAGACATCGTGCTGCTCGAGGCAGGCATGCGCGTCCCGGCCGATCTGCGTTTGCTGAACGCAAAAAACCTGCGCGTCACCGAGGCCGCAATCACCGGCGAATCGGAACCCGTGCAGAAGGGAACGGAACCCGTGGATGCGAACACGCCGACTGTCGATCGCACCTGCATGGCCTACTCCGGGACAGTGGTCAGCTCCGGCCTCGCGCATGGGCTGGCGGTCGGCACGGGGATCGCAACGGAGATCGGACGCATCGGCATGCTTGTCGGCGAAGTGGAATCGCTGGAGACACCGCTCACCCGCCGGCTAGACCACTTCTCGCGCCAGATCACGGTATTCATACTGACCGCAGGACTTGCCACATTCCTGTATGGCCATTTCATTCGAGGCATGTCTGCGCTTGACACATTTCTGGCCGTCGTGGGGCTTGCGGTAGCCGCCATTCCGGAAGGGCTTCCTGCCGTCGTCACCATCGTGCTCTCCATCGGGACCAAGGTCATGGCGCGGAATAAAGCCATCATCCGCAGACTTCCCGCTGTGGAGACCCTGGGTTCTGTTACGGTGATCTGTTCCGACAAGACAGGCACCCTCACCAAAAACGAGATGACCGCTGTGCGTGTCATGCTGCCCAGCCAGACTCTGGAAGTGAGTGGGGTCGGCTATGCGCCGGAGGGCGGCTTCCACTCCGAAGGCAGGATGATCGAACCCGGGCTCGACCAGGAACTGCAGGCATTGGCCCATTGCGCGCTCCTTTGCAACGATGCTCGTCTCATGGAAGATGGAGAATGGCAGCTCGTGGGAGATCCTACCGAAGGCGCGCTCATGACGCTCGCACATAAGGCAGGGCTCACCCCTTCAGATGTTGCGGCTGAAACGCCCAGGATAGACGAGATACCCTTCGATTCGGAAAACCGCTTCATGGCCACGCTGCATCACGACCATAATGGCCATGCCTTCGTCCTGATAAAGGGCGCGTCCGAACGCATACTCGACCTCTGCATCCAGGATGGGCATAAGGAGCGGATCGACCATGCGGCCTGGGAAGCAAGAATGGAAGATGCAGCCGGCGCAGGGCTGCGAGTGCTGGCGATGGCGCGTTGCGAGATGCCCATGGGGACGACCGCGCTTTCCATGGCAGACATATCGCAACGCTTTGTGCTCCTCGGGATGGTCGGCCTGATCGACCCCCCTCGCGAGGAGGCTGTTGCTGCAGTCTCGGAGTGCCTAAGGGCAGGCATCCATGTCAAGATGATCACAGGAGACCACGCAGCAACTGCAGCAGCCATAGCCAGAAAGCTTGGGCTCAAGGTGGACAGCGTGCTCACGGGGAAAGACATTCAGCTCATGGACGAGGCAGCGCTTGCGCGTGCAAGCATGGCAGCGGACGTGTTCGCAAGGGCGAGTCCGGAACACAAGCTTCGCCTCGTGACTGCGATGCAGGCTCAGGGCGAGCTGGTTGCCATGACAGGAGACGGCGTGAACGATGCGCCTGCGCTCAAGGCAGCCGACATCGGCGTGGCCATGGGAAGCAGGGGAACGGATGCCGCGCGGGAAGCAGCCGATCTCGTGCTGACCGACGACAATTTTGCAACGATCGCCCGCGCTGTGAGAGAAGGGCGTGTCGTTTTCGACAACATCAAGAAGTCGCTGCTTTTCATGCTGCCGACCAATGGCGGCGAGGCGGGCGTCATCATGCTCGCCGTTTTCGCCGGACTTTCCCTGCCGGTCACTGCAGGCCAGATTCTCTGGGTGAACACAGTCACAGCAGTCACTCTTTCCCTCGCACTCGCCTTCGAACCTGCTGAATCCGGCATCATGCTCCGGCCACCCACGCCCCCGTCGCAGGCGCTGCTGACGAAAACCATGGCCTTGCGCATCTCATATGTGATCCTGCTGATGATCCTGGTGACCTTTGCGGTTTTCAAATGGGAACTCACGCGCGGTTCCGACATCGAGACCGCGCGCACGGCGGCCGTCAACATGCTCGTCACAGGCGAGCTTGCATACCTTTTCAACATGCGCTATTTCACCACAAGCGCCTTTCCCCTGAGCACCTTTACCGGAAATCCAATGGCTTACTGGATGAGTGCGATACTGATCTGCCTGCAGCTTTTGTTCACCTATTTCCACCCCATGCAGGAAGTCTTCCATACCAGGGCGCTGGATATCGTCTCGTGGCTCGCCATCGTTGCGCTTGCGCTGGGAATGTTCCTGGCTGTGGAAGCGGAAAAAGCCCTGCTCCGTCACCTCAAGAAAAGCTAGTCAGCTCCTAGAACGGGATGTCGTCGTCGAAATTGTCGAAGCTTTTGCCCTGAGACGAGGATTCGGCGGGCCTGCCAGCCTGACGCTGGGGCGCCGGCTGGCTGTCTTCCACCGCTTCATAGCCACCCGCTTTTCCGCCCAGCATCTGCATCTGGTCGGCGATGATCTCGGTGGTGTATCTGTCGCGCCCTTCCTTGTCCTGCCATTTACGGGTCTGCAGCTTGCCCTCGACGTAAACCTGCGATCCCTTCTTCAGATATTCGCCCGCGATCTCGGCCAGACGGCGGTAGAAAACCAGGTTATGCCATTCGGTCTTTTCCTGCTTGACGCCGCCTTTGTCCTTCCATGTCTCGGAAGTCGCCAGTGTCACGTTGGTCACGGCCTCTCCATTGGGCATGTAGCGCGTTTCCGGATCCTTGCCCAGACGACCGATCAAAATGACTTTATTTACCGACATGCCATGCTCCTTATCTTAATGAAATCGAAATTCGGCTAGGCGCCGCCCGATGATTGCGCCAACAGCCGGTCCACCGCCTCTTCATCAAAGCCTTTCATCTCAACCTTGAGGCAGACCATGCGCTCGGTCACCACCACCAACGCCTCGCGCACGCCCTGAAGCTGCGAGAGCGTCTGCTGCAGTTGCGCGCCCTCTGCCGCGCTCATCTTTCCGAGATGATACAGTTTCGTGCGCACCAGGGCCAACGGCCTCATGCCTGCTGCGACGACCACCCACAGCATCAGCCAGAGGATGGCGAAGATGAAAACCGAATTTCCCCCGACATACTGCATCAGCGCGCCCCCCACCGATGCGCCGAAAAATGCGCCCAGGAACTGCACGCTGCTGTATACGCCCATCGCCGTCCCCTTGGCCGAGAGCGGCGCGACCTTGGAGATCATCGAAGGCAATGTCGCCTCGAGCACGTTGAACGCAGCGAAGAAGATCAGAAGCGCTAACGCGATCTCCTTCAAGTTGTGCTGCCCGAACATCAGCACCAGCTGCCCGCATGCCGCCAGCGCGACTGCGCCGACAAAAACCTGCTTCATCTTGCCGCGGCTCTCGGCGATGATGATGGGCGGAACCATCAGCACAAAGGCGACCAGCATCACCGGCAGATATATCTTCCAGTGCTGAGACACGGCAAGGCCGTTGCGCTCGAGAACGAAGGGCACCTGCATGAAGACGGACATCAGGATCGCGTGCAGGGAGAAGATGCCGAAATCGAGGCGCAGCAAATCACGGTTCTTCAGCACCTCGGCAAACTTGCTGCCGCTGGCCTCCGTATCGCTGTGGAAATGCGTGATCTCAGGATTGGGGATGACGAATTTGACGATGAAAAGCGCGAGCAATGCGAGCACTCCGGTCAGCGCGAAGATGCCAGGCACGCCCAGCACGCCGCTTAACAGCGGCGACAGAATGAGCGATGCTGAAAAGGTCACGCCTATCGTCATGCCTATCATCGCCATCGCCTTGGTGCGGTGCTCCTCACGGGTCAGATCCGCCGTGAGGGCCATCACTGCCGCGTTGATCGCTCCCGCCCCCTGCATCGCGCGGCCCAATATCACGAGATAGATGTTGCCTGCAGATGCGGCAACGAAGCTCCCCAGCGCGAAAAGGACGAGCCCTATATATATGATGGGCTTGCGCCCATAGCGGTCGGACATCCATCCTGCCGGAATCTGCAGGATGGCCTGGGTCAATCCATAGGCACCCAGCGCGATGCCCATCAGCAGATGGCTGCTCCCGCCAGGAAGCTTGGAGGCATAAAGCGCGAAAATGGGAAGGATGATGAACAAACCCAGCATGCGCAAGCCATAAATGCTGGCAAGACCGATGCTGGCCCGACGCTCCGTCGCAGTCATTTTTTCAGTAGTTTGTTGCATGGCATTTTGAATTCGATTGGACTGAGCCCGCATTTTAGCAGCACATGCGCGCGGTGGCAGCAGTGTTTTAGATTGACGAAGATTGATACATTCAGGCAGTTGAGGCAAGATGGCTTTGATATCAACATCTAAAGAGAATGAAATGGGCGCACAATGGAAAGCCAGGCACAAGGAAATCGCCGCCAATGCCAAGGGGCGTGTCTTCGGCAAGCTGTCCAAGGAAATCATGGTCGCCGCCCGCGCGGGATCTGATCCAGACATGAACCCGCGCTTGAGACTCGTGATTGAACAGGCGAAAAAGGCATCCATGCCCAAGGAGACGCTGGAGCGCGCAATCAAGAAAGGGGCCGGCCTGCTCGACGGCGGCATGAATCTCGAGCGCCTGACCTATGAAGGGTTTGCCCCGCATCATGTGCCAGTGATCGTTGAATGCCTGACAGACAATGTCAACCGCACCTACCCCAATATCCGCGTGCTGTTTCGCAAGGGCCAGTTGGGCGCCTCAGGCTCGGTCTCGTGGGACTTCGATTATCTGGGCATGATAGAAGCCTCCCCCTGCATCAAGGATGCGGATGCAGAGCTTGCCGCCATCGAAGCTGGCGCTCAGGATTTCGAACCCGCCGATGAAGGAGCGACGCTTTTTTTGACTGAACCAGCCGATCTGGATGCGGTATGCCGTGTGCTGCCCAATTTCGGCTTTAACGTGCAATCAGCGCAACTGGGTTATCGCCCCAGGAATCCGCTGACGCTAAACGATGCCGAGCGCGAGGAAGTCGAAGCTTTTCTGGACGCAATTGACGCTGATGACGACGTACAGAATGTATATGCGGGACTCTGATTGACTGATTAAGGCAACACCATCGACACCGGTGCAGCTGAGCTGGCTGCGCCCTCTTTGCATCAGACCTTGGCCCCACCTCATCTCATAGATCCCTCATGAAATTCGGTCACCTCGAGGCGGCTTATTTCCAAAAGATATTTATATTAATAACCATATGAAATGTTGACGATTCTTGCCCAACATCAATTTTATTAGAGTTTTATTATATATAATGAGCCATGCGAAAGCGCATGCCTCAAACCTGCATCCGGAAGAGCCTGCAAACCTCGCCTCCTCAAATAATAAGTAGAACCCGCAATTACATACTTGAAATCGCAAACGCCATGAAAAAACTGTGGATCAAACTCTTGCCGCTGTTCCTGTACCCCGGATTGGGATACGCCTGCGAGGGAGACTGCGGCAACAGTCCCTGGGCGCTTATGGACCCCAAGGGTCCCATCGCCGCGGATGAAATGCACCTCATCCTGACTGCTTTCGGTCTCATGCTGATCGTGGTCATACCCGTGATCATCATGACCTTCGCCTTCGCCTGGAAATACCGGGCTGGCAACAAGGAGGCGAGCTACACGCCGAAATGGGACAATTCCCATACGATCGAGGCCATAGTGTGGACGATACCCGCGATCATCGTCCTGATACTGAGCATCCTGGTATGGAACTCGACCCACGCGCTGACCCCGGAAAAACCCCTGACATCCGCGACCAAGCCTCTCGTCGTTGAAGTGGTTGCGATGGACTGGAAGTGGCTCTTCATCTACCCCGAGCAGGGCGTTGCGACTGTGAACAAGCTGGTGATCCCCACGGGAACGCCGGTCACCTTCCACATCACCTCCGATTCCGTGATGACCTCCTTCTTCATCCCTCGCCTGGGCGGACAGATCTACGCGATGGCCGGCATGCAGACCCAGCTCAATCTGCTTGCAGACAAGGCAGGTACGTATCGCGGCCTGAACACCCAGTTCAGCGGGGAAGGATTTTCCGGCATGAATTTCGAAGTCGACGCGACGAGCCCGGAAGCCTTCCAGAGCTGGCTGCAGGAGACCAAGACCGTCGGACAGAACCTGGACAACAACCGTTTCAAGAAGCTTGAAGAGCCCACCGAAAACGAGAAGCCGGCTTATTACGCCAGCGTCGAGTCCGGCCTCTTCCAGAACATCTTGCAGAAATACGCAATGCGCCAGATGTCTGCGTCCAACGAGAACCATGCCCGCATGATGCAGGCTCAAAAGTAAGAGGATATCAATCATGTTCGAATCTGCACTCTTCGGAAAACTGACGCTGTCGGCCATTCCGTATACCAATCCCATCATCATGGGCGCCGTGGGAGGCGCCGCGCTGATCGGCCTTCTGGTCATGGGCTGGATCACCCAGCAGGGCCAATGGGGATATCTGTGGCGCGAATGGCTGACCAGCGTTGATCACAAGCGCATCGGCGTGATGTACATCATCCTGGCAGTCGTCATGATGCTGCGCGGCTTCTCGGACGCGATCATGATGCGCATCCATCAGGCCTATGCCGAAGGGCTGGGCCAGGGATTCCTGCCGCCAGAGCACTACAATCAGATCTTCAGCGCTCACGGTACGATCATGATCATCTTTGTGGCCATGCCGTTCTTCATCGGGCTGATGAACTACGTCGTGCCGCTGCAGATCGGCGCACGTGACGTGGCTTATCCTTTCCTGAACTCGGTGAGTTTCTGGCTGACCGCAGCCAGCGCCGCACTCGTGATGGTTTCTCTTGCAGTGGGCGACTTCTCTCAGGCAGGCTGGTCGGGCTACCCCCCGCTGTCGGAGATGCAGTACAGCCCCGGTTCCGGCGTCGATTACTGGATGTGGAGCCTGCAGCTGGGCGGCATCGGTACGCTGCTCACCGGAATCAACTTCTTCGTGACCATCATCAAGATGCGCGCACCCGGAATGTCCTACATGAAGATCCCCGTCTTCACCTGGACCATCCTCGTGACCACGGTGCTGATCATGCTGTCTTTCCCGGTTCTGACCGTCACCCTGTTCCTGCTCACGCTGGATCGCTACCTCGACATGCACTTCTTCACGGGCGGCATGGGCGGCAACCAGATGATGTTCACCAACCTGTTCTGGGTCTGGGGCCATCCCGAGGTTTACATCGTGATCCTGCCGGCTTTCGGCATCTACTCTGAAGTCGTTTCGACCTTCTCGCAGAAGCGCCTGTTCGGCTATGCGTCCATGGTCTACGCTTCGATCGCGATCGCATTCCTGTCCTTCATCGTGTGGCTGCACCACTTCTTCACGATGGGAGCAGGCGCCGACGTGAACGCGTTCTTCGGCATCGCCACGATGATCATCGCGGTTCCGACCGGCGTGAAGATATTCAACTGGCTGTTCACGATGTATCGCGGCCGCATCCAGTTCACGACTCCGATGCTGTGGAGCATAGGCTTCATCATCACCTTCTCCATTGGCGGCATGACGGGCGTTCTGCTCTCCGTTCCGGGTGCCGACTTCGTTCTGCATAACACCGAGTTCCTGGTTGCACACTTCCACAACATGCTGATCCCAGGCGCGCTGTTCGGTTATTTCGCGGGATATTCGTTCTGGTTCCCCAAGATGTTCGGTTTCCGTCTCGATGAGAAATGGGGTCGCCGCGCATTCTGGTCGTGGCTTGGCGGTTTCTACCTCGCGTTCATGCCTCTCTATGCGCTTGGTTTCATGGGCATGCCTCGCCGCCTGGTTCACTACGACAACCCGATCTGGCAGCCATATCTGCTGGTCGCTTTGGCAGGCACCGTCCTGATCAGCTACGGCATCTTCTGCCAGGTTGCACAGCTCTATGTGAGCATCAAGAACCGCGCAGCACTCCGCGACACGACCGGAGACATCTGGAACAGCCATTCCCTGGAATGGTCTGTCACCTCGCCTCCTCCGTTCTACAACTTCGCGAAGGTGCCTTATGTGGAATCTCTGGATGCGCTGTCCTACAAGAAGGAACACGGCATGCCGATCCGCGCTGAAGCACCCTACAGCCCGATACACATGCCTCGCAACAGCGGGGTTGGCGTGGCGATAGGCGCATTCACCTTCATCTTCGGATTCGCCATCGTGTGGCATATCTGGTGGATGGTGATCGCAAGCACGCTGGCCATTCTGGTTTCAGTCGTGATGCGCGCCAACGACGAGGACGTGGATTACATGCTGAGCGCAGAAGAAGTCGCGCGCATCGAGAAGAACGGCGCGCAGGCTTCGGCTTCGGCGTCATCCGGCATCTCGCACCACGACATGATTACTCAAGGATAATGAAATGAGCGCTACCACTCTGACTCACGACCACCTGCACGATGCGCATCATGAGGAACACCATGATGGCAAGGAGAACGCGCTGTTCGGCTTCTGGATTTACCTGATGACCGACTGCATATTGTTCGCATCGCTGTTCGCAACCTATGCGGTGCTGCGCCACAACTATGCAGACGCCCCGACAGGCAAGGAGCTCTTCGATCTCAAGTATGTTTTCATCGAGACCATGTTCCTTCTGTTCTCCAGCTTCTCAAACGGCTTTGCGATGATCTCGCTGCACAAGAAGGATCGCTTCGGAACGCTGAAGTGGCTGATGCTGACCGCCTTGCTGGGTCTGGGCTTCGTCGGCATGGAAGTGAACGAGTTCGCCCATCTCGTGATGGAAGGAAACGGCCCTGACCGCAGCGGCTTCCTCTCCGCCTTCTTCGGACTGGTGGGTACGCACGGCGCTCACGTCAGCATCGGCCTGATCTGGATGAGCGTGATGATGGGACAGCTCTACTTCAAGGGTATCACCCCCGCGATCACCTCGAGGATACTGAGGCTCAGCCTGTTCTGGCATTTCCTGGACATCATCTGGATCATGGTGTTCACCGTCGTCTATCTCATGGGAGTCCTATAAAATGCAAGGCCATACAGAACACGCACCCGTCACCACGAGCAGCAACACGACCGGGTTCGTCATCTCGCTGCTGCTCACCCTGGCTTCCTTCGGCATGGTGGCCAGCGGCAACTTCTCGATGTCCATGACGCTCTCCGTGATCGTCGTGCTGGCGGTGCTGCAGGTCATTGCGCAGATGCATTTCTTCCTGCATCTGGACAGCTCCCCTTCGCAGCGCTGGAACGTGATGATACTGATCTACACGCTGGTCATCATCGCGCTCCTGGTCGTCGGCACGCTCTGGATCATGTACAACACGAGCATCCGCATGATGCCGATGATGCACTGAGCATGAACACCTTCAAGGACTACCTCAACCTCGCCAAGCCCGGGATCATCTTCGGCAACCTGATCTCGGCCGCTGGCGGCCTGTTCCTGGGAAGCCGCGGGCACTTCGACGCGATGACCTTTGCCGGAACGCTGGCCGGGGTCGCGCTTGCGATAGGCGGCGGCTGTGCGCTCAACAACGTCATCGATCAGGACATAGACGCCCTGATGAAGCGCACCCAGAATCGTCCGCTTGTGCAGAAAAGGATACCCGCCTCGCATGCGCTCTTGCTGGGTGCCCTGCTCTCCGTTCTGGGTCTTGCGGCTCTCGCCACTTTCGCCAACATGCTGACTGCCTGGGTAACGTTCGCAGGCTTGCTGGTCTACGTCGTGCTCTACAGCATGTGGCTCAAGCGTAGCGCCCACGGAACCTGGGTGGGCAGCCTGTCCGGCGCAGTTCCTCCGCTGGCCGGCTACTGCGCGACCAGCGGACATCTGGACACGGCCGGATGGATCCTTTTTGCGATCTATGCGCTCTGGCAGTTTCCTCATGCCTACGCGATCGCCATCCTGCACCTTCAGGACTATGCAAGAGCGTCCATACCCGTATATCCGGTGGTTCACGGCGTCGCCCGCGTTAAACGCGACATGCCTTTCTATGTCGCCGTGTTCACGATTTGCGCCCTGCTGTTGTCCTTCACCCACAATACGGGCTTGAGCTATCTCGCCGTCATGCTCGCACTTGGCATCGCGTGGATCAGGTCCACATGGCGCGATCGCAAATGCGAGGACGACAGGCGCTGGGCCAAGAAGTCGTTCGGCTATTCCATCGTGATGGTGATGGCGATGAGCCTGATGATGTCTGTCGACTTCATCCCGAAATCCGATCTAGTCTCAGTTCCGGTCTTCTCCCTCGCCTCCCGCTGAAACGCCCTGCGCGCTCGTTTCCTGGAGCGCGCGGGCCTTGGGAAAGCGCATCGAATCGCGTATATTGACGGATCGTTGCACTTTCCCAATCCATCATGAACAGCATCAAGATACGCGGTGCGCGCACGCACAATCTCAAGAACATAGACCTGGACCTGCCCAGCCACAAGCTGGTGGTGATCACCGGCCTTTCAGGCTCGGGGAAGTCCTCTCTCGCGTTTGACACGCTCTACGCAGAAGGACAGCGCCGCTATGTGGAATCGCTTTCCGCCTATGCTCGCCAGTTCCTGCAGTTGATGGAAAAGCCAGATGTGGATCTGATAGAGGGATTGTCTCCGGCAATCGCGATCGAACAGAAGGCCACCTCGCACAATCCCCGATCGACGGTTGGCACGGTCACCGAGATACACGATTATCTGCGCCTTCTTTACGCTCGCGCGGGCGATCCTTATTGCCCCGATCACGACATCGCGCTGCAATCCCAAAGCGTGGGACAGATGGTGGACCATGTGCTGGCCCTCGAAGAGGGCACGCGCATCATGATCATGTCCCCGCTGGTCGTGAACCGCAAGGGAGAACAGCTCGACATGTTCGACGAACTGCGCGCCCAGGGTTTCACGAGGTTGCGCATAGACGGCACGGTCTACGAGATGGATGCGCTGCCGGCGCTTCAGAAGAACAGGAAGCATACGGTCGAGATCGTCGTCGACAGATTGAGGGCAAACCCAGAATCCAAGCAGCGGCTCGCGGAATCTTTCGAGACTGCGCTGCGCCATGCGGACGGCCGCGCCCTTGCGGTTGAAATGGACACGGGAAAGGAACACCTCTTCTCCGCGAAGTTTGCCTGCCCGATCTGCAGTTATTCACTGCCCGAGCTCGAGCCCAGGCTTTTTTCATTCAACAATCCGATGGGAGCATGCCCGAAGTGCGACGGCCTGGGTTCGATCAGCTTCTTCGACGCAAAGCGCATCGTAAGCCTTCCAGAGCTCTCCTTGAGCTCTGGCGCGATCAAGGGCTGGGACAGGCGGAACCAGTTCTATTATCAGCTGCTATCCGGACTTGCAAGGCACTATGACTTCGACCTCGAGCAATCCTTCGAGACCCTGCCCGTGAAGATCCAGCAGATCGTCCTATACGGCAGCGGAAAGGATGAGATCGAGTTCCATTACATGAACGAGCGCGGCAAACCCACGCTGCGCAAGCATGCCTTCGAAGGAATCGTGAACAATCTGGAGCGTCGCTACAGGGAGACCGATTCCCCCACCATCAGGGAAGAGCTCTCGAAATACCTCAATAGCCGCATCTGCCCGGAATGCAACGGCACGAGGCTGCGGCTCGAGGCGCGCCATGTCAGATTCCAGGACAGGACGCTCTTCGAGATCAGCGAACTGCCGCTGCATGAATCCCTGCAGTTCTTCAAGTCCCTGAAACTGCAAGGACAGAAGCAGACGATCGCCGAAAAGATCGTGCAGGAGATTGCAAGCCGGCTCACCTTCTTGAACAACGTCGGATTGAATTACCTCTCGCTCTCCCGCTCGGCAGAAACGCTTTCCGGAGGCGAGGCGCAGCGCATCCGTCTCGCCTCCCAGATAGGATCTGGGCTGACAGGCGTGATGTATGTTCTGGACGAGCCCTCCATCGGCCTTCATCAGCGCGACAATGACAGGCTGCTCGCCACGCTCTACAAGCTGCGCGACATGGGCAACAGCGTGATCGTCGTGGAACACGATGAAGACGCGATCAGGCATGCCGATTATATCGTCGACATGGGCCCGGGAGCCGGCGAGCACGGCGGCCAGGTCGTGGCAAAGGGCACGCCGGACGAGATTTGCCTGAACGACAAATCGCTCACCGGCGACTATCTGACAGGAAGGTTAAAGATACCCATGCCTGCGAAGCGCAAGGCACCGGATCCCAAACGCATGCTTCAGATCACCGGCGCCTCAGGCAACAACCTCAAGGAGGTCACGCTGAATCTCCCGGTGGGGCTGCTCGTCTGCATCACCGGCGTGTCGGGCTCAGGCAAGTCGACGCTGATCAACGACACGCTTTATCCTGTCGTGGCCCAGCACCTTTACGGAAGCAATGTCGATCCTGCACCATATGAAAAGGCCAGCGGTCTCGAATTCTTCGACAAGGTGATCAACGTAGACCAGACCCCGATAGGGCGCACGCCTCGCTCCAATCCCGCGACCTATACCGGCCTTTTCACGCCGATAAGGGAGCTCTTCGCGAACGTGCCTGCGGCACGCGAACGGGGCTATGAACCCGGAAGATTCTCCTTCAACGTGAAGGGAGGGCGCTGCGAGGCCTGCCAGGGCGATGGCGTGATCAAGGTTGAGATGCATTTCATGCCGGACGTCTATGTCCCCTGCGACGTATGTCACGGGCAGCGCTACAACAGGGAAACGCTGGAGATCCAGTACAAGGGGAAAAACGTCCACCAGGTTCTGCAGATGACGGTCGAGGCAGCGCATGAATTCTTTGGCGCGGTCCCCGTCATCAAGCGCAAACTGCAGACACTGCTTGACGTGGGATTGGGCTACATCACGCTCGGCCAGTCTGCCACCACGCTATCCGGAGGCGAGGCGCAGCGCGTCAAACTATCGCTCGAACTTTCAAAGCGCGACACGGGCCGCACCCTGTACATACTCGACGAACCGACCACGGGATTGCATTTCCACGACATCGCGCTTCTTCTCGGCGTGATACACAAGCTGCGCGATCAGGGCAACACGCTGGTGGTGATAGAGCATAACCTGGACGTGATCAAGACCGCTGACTGGGTGATCGACCTGGGCCCTGAAGGAGGAAGCGGCGGCGGGCAGATCATCGCAGAGGGCACGCCTCAGGACATCTCCAAAAACAGGAAGAGCGTGACCGGCATCTATCTCAAGCAGGCGCTGAAGGGCAGATAGGCTTTCAGCGTATCGCCTGATTCAGCAGCGGCAGGGAAGAGACCAGGTCGGCAAAGCGCTGCCCCTGCACGACGACATGATCGCGCAGACGCTCCGCGGCAAGCTCCCCCTTCTCGGAGAGGATCGCATCCAGGATGCCGGCATGCTCCGAAAAGGAGCTGTTCATCCTGTCGCGCACCCTGAGCTGCAGCCGCCGATAGGGTTTCAGCCTCCTGTGCAATGCCGCAGCCTGGGCCTGCAAAAAACTGTTGTGGCTCGCGGCATAGATCAGATGGTGGAATTGCTCGTTCAGCCTGTAGTACTCGTCCGCATCCTTCCGATCCCTCGCCGCCTCGCAAGCCTCGTGGGCGGCAACCAAGGCGGTCTGCTCCTCCTTGCTGATGCGGCGTGCAGCGAGCCTTCCGCACATCGCCTCGAGTTCGGCCATCACCTCGAACATTTCCCAAAGCTGCTGAGGCCCGATGTCCGCAACGATCGCCCCCCTTCTCGGTCGTATTTCAACGAGCCCCGTCGAGGACAGCTGTATCAGCGCCTCGCGTATCGGCGTGCGCGAAACGCCGAAGCCTGCCGCAAGCTCGACTTCGTCAAGGCGCATGCCGGGCGGATAGATCCCGGTCACGATGCGCTCTTCGATCCGGTCGCTCATCTGCTCTGAACGTGTTCTCTTTTCCATGAATTTCCTGACGGATGAATAGGGATCATCATACAGTGATATTGACAATATATACACATCCAGTCAATATTGCATGCATTGCATAAATAAATTGTATGCAAGATAGACTTCAAAAACCACAGGGAGATTCCATATGAACATCGCTCGCCGCCGCATCCTGCTCGGGTTGGCCACCGCATCCGCACTGACCTTGTTTGGCAACCCTGCCTTTTCGGCAGAACCGGTCACACTGAAGATCTCCCATCAGTTTCCGGGCGGGACGATCGATTCCGGCGACTTCCGCGACCGCCTTTGCCGAAAATTCGCCGCAGAAATCGAAAAGCGCACCGGCGGCGCGCTGAAGGGCAGCGTCTATCCCGACTCGTCGCTGATGAAGACCAATGCGCAGTTCAGCGCGATGCGCAAGGGCGCGTTGGACATGTCGCTCGTGCCCTTGTCCTATGCGGGCGGCGAAGTCCCTGAAACCAATATCGGCCTGATGCCCGGCATCGTGACCTCCTACGAGCAGGCGGCGACCTGGAAGAATGCAGAGGTGGGACGCGCGCTGTCCAAGGTCCTCGCAGACAAGGGCGTGATCATCGTCAGCTGGATATGGCAGGCAGGAGGCGTTGCAAGCCGCACCAAACCCATCATCAATCCTGAAGATGCGAAGGGCATGAAGGTCAGAGGCGGCAGCCGGGAAGTGGACATGGTTCTCAAGGCCGCGGGTGCAGCCGTGCTCAACCTTCCTTCCAACGAGATCTATGCAGCCATGCAGACTGGCGCCCTGGATGCCGCGATGACCTCCTCAACCAGCCTGATCTCGTTCCGCCTGGAAGAAGTTGCAAAGCAGCTGACCACCGGACGCGGCAAGACATACTGGTTCATGCTCGAGCCACTGATGATCTCGAAGGCCGTCTTTGACAAGCTGCCAAAGTCGCAGCAGGATGCGATCATGTCGGTCGGCGCAGAGATGGAGAAATTCGCGCTTGAACAGGCGAAGGCTGACGATCAGGCCGTCGCCTCTGTCTACCAGAAGGCAGGCGGCAAGGCTTATGACATGTCGGATGCATCGGTCAAGAAATGGCAGGCCATCGCCCGCGAGACAGCATGGAAGGACTTTGCTGCCAGAAGCGAGAGCTGCGCGAACATCCTGAAGCTTGCTGAAAAGACGCTATGAACCATGGCGCAGGACTTGAAGGGGCATCGCCAGGCGGCATGACAGGAAAGATAGTCAAGCTGCAGGAGCACCTCAACAAGGGGGTGCTCTTCCTGTCGATGCTGGCGCTGCTCGCAGCCTGTCTCATACTGACGGGCAGCGTCTTTCTGCGCTATTTCCTCAAGGTGCCGACGGACTGGCAGGACGAAGCATCGGTATTCCTGCTGGTCGGCGCGGTATTCATGTGCGGCGCCTATGTTCAGTCGCAGCGCGGCCATATCGGCATCGAAGTGCTGAAAGATCATCTTTCGCCCGCAGTTAACCGCATACGCCTGCTGCTTTGCGATGTCGCCTCTTTCGCCTTTTGCGCCTTCTTCTCCTGGGAATCCTGGAACATGCTGCACGAAGCCTATGTCGAAGGGCAGACCACATCCTCGTCCTGGGCTCCTCCCCTGTGGATACCTTACGGCCTGATGACGTCGGGCATGGTGCTGCTCACCCTGCAGCTTCTCTCGCAAATCATCGTGGGACTGACAGAGGCGAGACAATGAGCACAGGCATCATCGGAATACTTTACGGCCTGGGCACGCTGCTCCTGATGTTCTCCGGCATGCCGATCGCGTTCGCGCTGGGCGGCATCGCCGTCATCTTCATGTTCTTCTTCATGCCCAGCGCATCTCTGGACACGATCGCACCCAACGTATACGAGGAGATGGCGAACATCACGCTTTTATCCATTCCCCTTTTCATCCTCAAGGGTGCAGCAATCGGCAAGTCGCGCGCAGGCTCCGATCTGTATCTTGCGATTCACGCATGGATGCACAAAATCCCCGGTGGACTCGGCATCGCAAACATCCTCGCGAGCGGGCTGTTTGCCGCGATGTCGGGTTCCAGCCCCGCGACCTGTTCGGCGATCGGCAGCGCAGGCATTCCCGAGATGCGCGCGCGCGGCTATTCTCCGCGCTTCGCCGCTGGCATCATCGCCGCGGGTGGAACACTTGGCATATTGCTCCCCCCTTCCATCGTGATGATCCTCTTTGCAATCGCAGCCGAACAGTCCCTGGGTCGCCTCTTCCTTGCCGGCATCATCCCGGGGCTCTTGATGGTCGCGCTGTTTTCGATTTATGCGGCATTCCGCTACAAGAAGGAATACAAGAGCGCGCTCGACGTCTGGAAGCAGGGCGGAGAAAAGTCCGCGTATCTGGATGAATTCGAGATGTCCCTGCTGGACAAGACGCGCCTTCTGCCCCGCGTGGTTCCATTCGTCACCCTGCTCATCGGCGTGATGGTCGCGCTTTATGGCGGATATGCAACGCCTTCCGAAACTGCCGGGCTGGGAGGATTGCTCGCGCTTATCCTGATCGCCGTCATCTACAGGCTCTGGCGCCCCTCCCAGCTGAGCCCGATACTCGCGAGCACGCTCAAGGAATCGACCATGCTGATGTTCATCATCGGCATGTCCCTGCTTTATTCCTACGTCATGAGCTATCTGCACATCAGCCAGTCCGCGGCCGAAAGCATCGTCGCTCTCGGCCTCTCGAAATGGACTCTGCTTGCGGTGATCCTCGTCATGATCGTCGTGCTCGGCTTCTTTCTTCCGCCGGTATCGATCATACTCATGACCGCCCCCATCATCCTTCCCCCGCTCAAGGCTGCAGGGTTCGACATGATCTGGTTCGGCATCATCATGACCATCGTGATGGAAATGGGGTTGATACACCCCCCTGTAGGGCTCAACATCTTCGTGATCAAAAACATCGCGCCCGACATTCCTTTGAAGGAAATCATCTGGGGCGTGATCCCTTTCGTCGGCCTCATGATCCTCACGGTGCTGCTGCTCTGCTTCTTTCCAGGCATCGCCACCTTCCTTCCCGATGTCGTGTTCGGTGCGAAATGAAGCAGCATGACCATCTGGCAAGCAACCGGCTAGCCAGGCTCAAACGCGCGGCTGGCATCTCTAGCAATCGCCTGGTTGCGACCGAGCATGCCGTGCAACTGCTCGGGGCCGTCATCGAACCTGGCGACCGCGTCTGCATAGAAGGGAACAACCAGAAGCAGGCAGACTTTCTCGCCAGGTGCATCGCGAAAACAGACCCATCCCGCGTCACAGGACTGCATCTCGTGCAGTCCGTGCTTGCCCTGCCTGAACACATCGACCTGATCGAACGCGGCCAGGTCGAGCGCATCGACTTCTCCTTTTCAGGCCCACAGGCAAGCAGGCTCGCGCTTCTGGTCGAAAACAAAAAAATCGCGATAGGCGCAATCCATACTTATCTCGAACTGTTCGCCAGATACTTCGTCGATCTGACACCGCGCGTCGCCCTCATCGCGGCTCAGGCAGCCGACCGCGAGGGTAATCTCTATACGGGGCCAAACACGGAAGACACGCCCGCCATCGTTGAAGCGACCGCCTTCAAGGGCGGCATCGTGATCGCGCAGGTCAACGAGATCGTGGACCGGCTGCCTCGCGTGGACATCCCTGCGGACTGGGTCAATTTCTATATCAAGGCGCCAACCCCGCATTACATCGAGCCCCTTTTCACGCGCGACCCTGCATTGATCACCGAGATACAGGTTCTGATGGGGATGATCGCGATCAAGGGGTTGTATGCCGAATACGGCATCACGCGCTTGAACCACGGCATCGGTTTCGACACGGCAGCGATAGAGCTTCTTCTGCCGACCTATGCGGCAGACCTCGGTCTCAAGGGAAAGATCTGCACGCATTGGGCGCTCAATCCCCATCCGACGCTGATTCCGGCGATCGAATCCGGCTTTGTGAAATCCGTTCACTGCTTCGGATCCGAGGTCGGCATGGAGCGCTACACCTCTGCCCGGCCCGACATTTTCTTCGTAGGCGCAGATGGCTCGATGCGCTCCAACCGCGCCTTCAGCCAGGCTGCCGGCCACTATGCCTGCGACCTGTTCATAGGCTCGACGCTGCAGATAGACTCTCATGGCAACAGCTCGACCGCAACCCTGGACCGCATCGCAGGATTCGGCGGAGCGCCCAACATGGGTGCTGATGCGCGCGGGCGGCGCCATGCCTCTCCTGCCTGGCTGCGCGCAGGGCGGGAGGCTCAACTTGGCGCCGGAATACCGCGCGGGAAAAAGCTTGTCGTGCAGATCGTCGAGACATTCCGCGAACACATGCAGCCGACCTTTGTCGAGCATCTGGATGCATGGGAACTCGCAAAGACCGCTGACATGGAACTTCCTCCCGTGATGATCTACGGGGACGATCTGACTCACATCATCACCGAGGAAGGCATCGCGAACCTCTTGCTATGCAGGACGCAAGAGGAACGCGAACAGGCGATCCGCGGTGTGGCCGGATACACTCCCTTCGGGATGAGCAGGGATGCGCGCATGGTCGAGAACCTGCGCGACAGGGGAATCATACGCCGGGCCGAAGACCTGGGAATCAGGAAGCGCGATGCGACCCGCGATCTTCTGGCTGCCCGCAACATCAAGGATCTGGTGCGCATTTCCGGCGGCCTTTACGACCCCCCGGCACAATTTCGCAACTGGTAAGCGACATGGAAAAATTCACGCTCACGCTGAAATCCGTCCCGGCCAAATCGCGGCGCACAACCCTATGCGGCGTGGTTTCCTCCGGCAACCTCGAAGTGCTGGTCGAGCCCATCGGAATGGAGGATGCCTGCGAGATAGAGGTCAGCACATCGGCCCACGGATTCAGGGACATCTGGGAAGCGGTGCTCAATGACTTTGCAAAGGAGCATGAGTCCGGCGGTCTCAGACTATCGATCAACGATGCCGGAGCAACGCCGGCCGTGGTCAGCCTGCGCCTCTCGCAGGCATTCGAAATCGCAAGCGGAGACGCGCCATGAGCTATTTCGAGGCCTCTGCCCGAACGAGAATTCGAGGTCTGGTCGATGCCGGCACCTTCGAGGAATTCTGCCCTCCGGAAATGAGGCAGACCAGTCCGCATTTGGCAAGGTTGAACGCCCCGCTTTCCTTCGACGACGGCGTTGCAGTCGGGAGGGCTAGGCTTTCTGGACATGCGATACTGATCGCGGCCCAGGAAGGTCGTTTCAATGGGGGCTCGGTCGGTGAAGTGCATGGCGCGAAAATCCGTGGCCTGCTCGACAGGGCGCTGGCAGAGCGCCCCTCGGCCGTGCTGCTGCTGATAGACTCTGGCGGGGTTAGGCTGCACGAGGCCAATGCGGGACTGATCGCCATTTCCGAGATCATGCGCGCCCTGCTGAGCGTCCAGGCTGCAGGCATACCGGTATTTGCACTCGTCGGCGGCTCTTGCGGCGCCTTCGGAGGCATGGGCATCGTGACCAGGCTGTGCAATGAAGTGATCATGTCAGAACAGGGGAGACTCAGCCTGTCAGGCCCGGAAGTGATCGAGACGGTCAAGGGCGTGGAAGAATTCGATTCAAGAGACCGCGCGCTCGTCTGGCGCGTGACGGGCGGAAAGCTGAGGCGCGCACAAGGCGATGCGACAAGGCTGGTGGAAGATTCCATCCCGGCATTCCGCAATGCTGCGGCAGAACTCATGGAACGCTACCGGGTTCATTCGCTTCCCGAAAAATCCCTGACTGATCTTTTGGCAGATCAGGAAAGGCTGGCCTGCCGAAACATGCAGTTTTCAAACGCGCGCGACGGGCAGGAAGTCTGGGATGCAACGCTCAGCGATTCAACCCATGTACCTGAACTGAGCTCAGAGGAATTCAACCAGAGGTTGCTTGAAAGATGAAAGAACTCTTCGACCGCCTGTTCGGCAAGGACAGACACGACATCGCGATTGAAGGACTCTTCCTGCAAGGCAAGGCCATGGTCGGAAAAGAGTCGGCGACCGTGATCGGCACCTGCGAGCACGCGGCGATCGATGCAGCGCTTGCACTCAAGATCTCCGGGGCCATACTCAATGCCGTTCGCGAGGGACCTCGTCCCATCCTCTTCATCGCCGACACGCAGGGACAGGCGCTGACGCGCCACGACGAGCTGCTGGGCTTGAACGGTTATTTCGCCCACATCGCGCGCGCTGTCGATCTCGCAAGAAGAAGCGGGCATCGCCTCATCACGCTGATCAACGGCGAAGCGGTGAGCGGGGGCTTTCTCGCCTTCGGCATGCTGGCCGACAAAATCTGCGCGCTGCCAGGTTCCGAAGTGCGCGTGATGGACCTGCGCGCGATGTCGCGCGTGACCAAGATCGAACTCGCAACGCTGGAACAGCTCGCAAAGGAATCCCCGGTGTTTGCGCCAGGCGTTGAAAATTTCTGGCGCATGGGAGCCATACACGAGATATGGTCTGATAAGGACAGCTGGCCGGAGCGCCTGGGCATGGCCTTCGCATCTCTGGCGGATGAGCGCGCGTCTATCGGATTCGAGCGGGGCGGCAGGATGCTCGCCTCGCCCATCGCGCAATGCGTGGCGAACACGTGATCGAATTGCACCGCCACGACCTGGTATGGTTAGATCCCGGCATGGACTCGGACAGCATAGCCACGCCCAATCTTGTCGAGGCGCTATACTGGATCAGGTTGCAGCATCCTCTGGTGGTCACCCGCCAGCCCGCAATGAAAGGCGACAGCATAGCGCTGGGCTTCACGCTCTCTCCGAAACGCACGCGCATTTCGCTCTCCGTTCCCAAAGCCAGCATCATCCATCGCATGCGCCCACTCCTGCTGGCCGATGCGATCGAACATGCCCCCATAAGCTGGCATGAGGGCATGAAGAAAATTTTGGATGTCTGCGAATCGGCAGGTGCTGCGGCGCGCGTTTACGGATCGCTTTCATTCCAGGCGTTCACAAATCAGGATTACCTCGACGAGGAAAGCGACTTGGATCTGCTCCTCGAATGCAATGAACACACTAGGTTCGACGATCTCCTTCCAGCGCTCAAATCCATAAGCCTTCCAAAACTGGACGGTGAAATCAAGATGCCGAATGGCTGGGCGGTCGCATGGCGGGAGCTTTCAATAACGGCATCCGTGCTCGCCAAGTCGGACTCCGAAGTTCGTCTTTTTCCCGCACGGGAATTTCTGGCGGGGAAATGCTGAGCCTTACATCCAGCCTTCATGAAAAACTGGAGCGCATCTGTCTTGATGCGCTGCGCCATGAAGCCATGGCCTGGCCCAAACCCGGCCTCGTCACCCCGGTGGACTCCGGCAGCCACCGCGACATGCACCTTGGCACGCTGCTTGCCAGCATAGATGCGCTTCAAGGAAGCTTCACGCAGCTTGCCGATGCGGGCGCGCAAGGCCTGCCATACAGCGCGCTCCAGCGCATAGCGATCGAAGCCGAGCGCGAAATGCAGCGCGCAACCAACAACATCAACACCCACAGAGGCGCCCTCTTCGTTCTCGGACTGCTCGTTGCGGCAGCAGCGCTTCGCCATGCGGACAGAACACTTTCAGGATCAAGTCTCGGCGCCATCGTCGC
This sequence comes from Pseudomonadota bacterium, assembly GCA_021782365.1. GTDB lineage: Bacteria > Pseudomonadota > Gammaproteobacteria > Burkholderiales > Gallionellaceae > Gallionella. The sequence goes on along the minus strand of JAJXVB010000003.1, from coordinate 17,304 downwards.
CTTGAAGTGGGGAGCCGAAATCTCGGCATCCAGAAAACAATCTCCAAGTTCCCATGGCAATTCCGTCTTCCGGAAGTTTTCGGCAGGCGGCGCAAGGACGGAAGCCGCAAACGGCTTTCCCACTTTATACCGAATCGGCCTGCCCTCTCTCCGTCTTCATCTCAAAGCCGGACACAGCATGGAAATGGCGCGCATCGGCACGCTGATGGTCTTGATGGAACACCTTGAGGACACCAATCTGCTTTGGCGGGGCGGCATATCCGGTCTCGAATTCGTGAAGTCTTCAGCCTTGGCATTCAACCGGGCAGGCGGAGTCAGTGCTTCCGACTGGCAGCAGCAGTTAGTCTGCCTGCATCGCGAATTCGTCTTGCGCAACCTGAGCCCAGGAGGAAGTGCAGATCTCCTGGCTGCCTGTTGCGCCCTCCATCTCCTAGAGGATGAATGAGCATGAGGCTCGCAATGCTGTGTTCGGGGCAGGCAGGTCAGCACCGAGACATGCTGGAAGAACTGCTCTCGGCCCCCGAATGTGCAGCCATCAATCAGGCAGCAAGCATGGCCTTGGAACAGGATGTTGGAAGCTGGTGGAAGGAATTGAATGATGAGGATCTCTTCCGCAATTCGAATGCACAGTTTGCCATCGCCTATTTCCAGATGGCGACCTGGTCCCGCATCTCTTCCATCCTGCCCAAGCCCAGCCTCGTCGCAGGCTATTCTCTGGGCGAACTGATCGCCTGCTTCATTTCGGGTGCGCTCGATGCTGCTGAGACTTTCAGACTCGTGCAGGCCCGCGCAAGGCTTATGGATCAGGCTATTGATGTGGATGGCGACTGCATGGTTCTCTGGCGTGGGCGCGTTTCACCTGCCATGCTCGAACGGCGCGACAGAATGATCTCTGAGCTTGGTCTTTGCATCGCTATCGTGAGAAAAGAAGGGGAGATGGTTCTGGCAGGAAAGCCTGATGAGATCGCAACATTTTTCACCGAATTCAAACCCATGAATCCGCATCTGGTCAGGCTGCCCGTCCGCATCCCTTCGCATACACGCCACCTTGCGCATGCGGCCGAATCTTTCAGAGACATGCTGAACGCGAGCCCCATTTCATCGCCGGATATTCCCATGATCGGATCCGTTCACGGCGCACCCGTTCGGACTCGCGGTGACGTTATCGAAGCGCTTGTGACACAGCTTTCAAACACAATCAGATGGGACAGATGCATGGATCTGATCGCCGAATCGGGAGTGGATATGGCGATTGAAATCGGTCCAGGAAACGATCTTGCAAGGCTCATGCAAACCGTACATCCCGAAGTAAAATCGCGTTCCGTGGAAGACTTCAAGAACCTTCAATCGCTGGCAGACTGGCTGAAGCGAGGAGTGAACTCGTGACGGCATCGCTGATACTGGTTTATCTCGCAGCAGGAGCGACAGCCGGATTCCTTGCGGGACTGCTTGGCGTCGGCGGCGGAGTCGTGATCGTGCCCATACTGATGTTCATTTTCACGACGCTGCACTTCCCCGCTTTGCACATGATGCATCTTGCGATCGGCACCTCTCTTGCCAGCATTATGTTCACCTCTCTCTCAAGCCTGCGCGCGCATCACGCGCACGGCGCGGTCAGATGGGACATCGTAAAACGCATCACGCCGGGCATTTTGACTGGCACATTGAGCGGGACATTTTTTGCATCGCGACTTCCGGCAGGTCTCTTGAAAGGACTTTTCGTCCTGTTCGTATTGTATGTCGCGACCCAGCTCCTGCTAAATCTCAAGGCCAGACCTGGCCGGGAGTTACCAGGCATGCTCGGCATGTCATGCATGGGTGGCATCATCGGGACGGTTTCAAGCTTTGTCGGAATCGGGGGAGGCGCCTTGTCGGTTCCCTTCATGACGGCTTGCAACATCAAGGTTCATCAGGCGATCGGCACTTCCGCCGCGCTCGGCTTTCCCATCGCGGTTGCAGGAACGATAGGATATGCGTTGAATGGGCTGGGCGCTTCAGAGCTGCCCAGCTATAGCCTGGGCTACATCCATCTTCCCTCACTCGCCGGCATGGTGATCGCCAGCACCGCATTCGCACCGTACGGCGTACGTGCGGCGCATCGACTGCCTGTCGCGACGCTCAAGAAAATCTTTGCGCTGTTTCTCTACCTGATGTGCGCGAAGCTTTTGATAGGCATGACGCTCTAGATGCGCATGCCCTTTTCGTCGAACATGCCTTCGAAGAGCGCCGAGCTCAAATAGCGCTCCCCCGAATCGGGGAAGATCACGACGATCGTCTTGCCTTCATGCTCGGGGCGCTTTGCCATTCTGACGGCGGCGGCAGTCGCCGCCCCGCAGGATATTCCTGACAGTATGCCTTCCTCCTGGGCAAGCCGCCTCGCGTAAAGCATGGCCTCTTCGCTGGAAACCTGCTCGATCTCGTCGACCAGCGACATGTCCAGCGTATCGGGGACGAATCCTGCACCTATCCCCTGTATCTTGTGCGGACCAGGCTTGATCGGCAGCCCTGAGCGATGCTGAGTCAGCACAGGGCTGGTGGAAGGTTCGACTGCCACGGAGATGATCTTTTTTCCCATGGTTTTCTTGATGAAGCGAGATACACCAGTCAAGGTTCCGCCAGTACCCACGCCCGCAACGAAGATGTCGACTGCACCGTCCGTATCGTTCCAGATTTCAGGCCCTGTCGTCTTCTCATGTATCTCAGGGTTAGCTGGGTTCTTGAATTGCTGAAGCATCACGTATTTCTCCGGATCGGAGGCGGCGATCTCCTCGGCCTTTGCAATTGCGCCGTTCATGCCTTTGGCACCCTCTGTGAGAACCAGATTGGCGCCGAATGCAGCAAGCAGTTTCCGCCTCTCTATGCTCATGGTGTCGGGCATGGTAAGCAGAAGCGGAATGCCTCGCGCAGCGGCGACGAATGCAAGTGCGATTCCGGTGTTGCCGCTCGTGGGTTCGACCAGATGTTTGCCTGGAGTCAAAATGCCACTCCTTTGCGCATCGTCGACCATCGCGGCGCCTATGCGGCATTTCACGGAATATGCCGGATTTCTTCCCTCTATCTTTGCCAGTATCGTGGCCTTCGCTCCGTCTGCAATACGGTTTAGCCGGACCATAGGCGTGCGGCCTATGGAAAGGGAATTGTCTTCAAACCAGTTCGACATGCTGACTCCATATTCATCAACAACATTCGCCTGCTATGATAACAAAAAAGCCGGACGAATCCGGCTTTTTATTTATGAAGAGAGAATCTCTTATTCTGCATCGACCACTTCGGCTTCGGCCGGGCGATCCATCAGCTCGACCAGAGCCATCGGAGCGTTGTCGCCCTGGCGGAAGCCGAACTTCAGAAGACGAAGATAACCGCCATTGCGAGACGCATAGCGCGGGCCCAGCTCATCGAAAAGCTTGGTCACCATTTCGCGATCGCGCAGACGCGCAAAAGCCAGACGACGGTTCGCAAGAGTAGGATTCTTGCCGAGCGTGAGTATGGGTTCTGCTACGCGGCGCAGTTCCTTTGCCTTGGGCAGTGTCGTCTTGATGACTTCGTGGCGCAACAGCGAAACAGTCATGTTGCGGAACATCGCAAGACGGTGGCTGCTGGTGCGGTTAAGCTTTCTTAAACCTAAACGGTGACGCATAATTTGCCTCTCTTAAACTTCAGTTATTCAACTAGCGGCAGCTTCAGTTAGCTGCGACTGGCCAGTTTTCCAGCTTCATGCCGAGCGACAAGTTGTGCTCTGCGAGAACCTGCTTGATTTCATTCAATGACTTGCGGCCCAGGTTGGGTGTACGCAGCAAATCATTCTCGGTGTACTGAATCAGATCGCCGATGTAATGGATGCTCTGCGCCTTGAGACAGTTCGAAGAACGCGGTGTCAGTTCAAGATCGTCGACTGGACGCAGCAGGATAGGATCCACCTGGGGAACATGTTCCTTCTCGATGACCGGCTCCGTTCCTTCCAGCGCAGCGAAGACGGAGAACTGATCGACCAGGATGCGCGCCGCATTGCGGATCGCCTGCTCCGGATCGATCGCGCCGTTGGTGTCTATCGTCATGATCAGCTTGTCGAGATCGGTACGCTGTTCGACGCGTGCGCTCTCGACCGCATAGCTCACGCGGCTCACGGGGCTGAAGGATGCATCAAGCGCGATATGTCCGACTGCGCGAGTCTCGTTTGGCAGTTGCCGGGAGATCGCGGAAACATAGCCTCGACCCTGCTCGACCTTGATCTGCATGTCGAGCTTGCCGCCGCCGGTCAGATGCGCAATCACATGATTTGGATTGACGATCTCGACATCCGCATTCTGAGCGATGTCAGCGGCAGTAACAACGCCGGGACCATCCTTCTTCAGGTTCAGGACGACTTCCTGTTTGCCATGCAGGCGCAGCACCACGCCCTTCAGGTTCAGAAGGATATCGACCACATCTTCCTGCACGCCGTCTATCGTTGCATATTCATGCAACACGCCGCTCATCTTCACTTCGGTCGGAGCTGCACCCGCCATCGAAGACAGCAGGATGCGACGCAGCGCATTGCCCAGCGTGTGGCCAAAACCGCGCTCGAAAGGCTCCATGACCACCTTGGCCTGGGTCTCGGATATCTTCTGTACTTCGATGATGCGTGGCTTCAAAAAATCATTGTTATGCATATAGCGACTCCGAGTGAATTACTTGGAATACAATTCAACCACGAGGTGTTCGTCGATGGATGCCGGCAATTCTGCGCGCTGCGGGCATGCCTTGAAGGTACCCTTGAAACCCTTGGTATCCATTTCGATCCATTCGGGAAAACCACGCGATTCGGCGGCTGCGATGGCAGACTTGATGCGCAATTGCGCCTTGGTCCTTTCGGCCAGCTCGACCACGTCACCGGGACGAACCTGATAGGAAGGGATGTTCACGCGCTTGCCGTTCACCAGAAGGCCGTTGTGACGAACCACCTGACGAGCCTCTGCACGCGACGCGCCAAAACCCATGCGGTAGGAAACGTTGTCCAGGCGTGACTCGAGCAATTGCAGCAGGGTTTCGCCTGTGATCCCGCGTGCCCTTTCAGCGCGCTTGTATGTAAGGCGGAACTGGCGCTCCAGCACACCATAGATACGGCGAACCTTCTGCTTTTCACGCAACTGGCCGCCGTACTCTGACAGACGGGTATTGCGGCGCTGACCGTGCTGACCGGGAGGATAAGCGCGGCGTTCCACTGCACACTTGTCGGTAAAGCATTTTTCACCCTTCAGAAAAAGCTTCTCGCCTTCGCGACGGCACTTACGGCATTTTGCATCAATATTTCTAGCCAAGATCAACTCCCAAATAAATTAGATACGACGCTTTTTCGGCGGACGGCAACCGTTGTGCGGCACCGGCGTAATATCGGATATGCTGGTGATCTTGAAGCCTGCCGCATTCAATGCGCGCACCGTGGACTCACGTCCCGGACCTGGGCCCTTGATGCGTACCTCAAGATTCTTTACACCGCACTCTGCAGCGGACTTGCCCACCACCTCGGCGGCTACCTGGGCTGCAAATGGCGTGCTCTTGCGAGAACCCTTGAAGCCATTTGCTCCGCTTGTTGACCAAGCGAGCGCATTACCCTGACGGTCGGTGATCGTCACGATGGTATTGTTAAAGGATGCATGAACGTGAGCGATTCCTTCCGCTACATTCTTTTTTACTTTCTTGCGCACTTTCGTGCTTGGCTTGGCCATAATAAAATCCTCTCGCTCTTAATTACTTCTTGGCGCCGGCAATCGCCTTGCGCGGACCCTTGCGTGTGCGCGCATTCGTGCGTGTACGCTGCCCGCGGCAGGGAAGGCCTCGGCGATGACGCAGGCCACGGTAGCAGCCCAGATCCATCAGGCGCTTGATGTTCATCGTCGTTTCGCGACGCAGATCGCCTTCCACGGTGAACTTGCCGACTTCTTCGCGCAGCTTCTCGACTTCAGCGTCAGTCAGATCCTTGATCTTGACGCTGGGCGTGATGCCCGCTGCAGCGCAGATTTTTTGCGAGCGAACTCGTCCGATACCATAGATCGCGGTCAAAGCGATCACGGTGTGTTGATGGTTTGGGATGTTTACCCCTGCAATACGTGCCATGCAGATACCCTATCTTTAAAAAACGAAAATTATATCACCAAATGCCAGCGCCGAACAATCAGCCCTGACGCTGCTTGTGACGCGGCTCCGAGCAGATCACGCGCACTACACGCTTACGAATGACGATCTTGCAGTTGCGGCAGATCTTTTTTACAGATGCTTGAACTCTCATTTGCTTCTCCTATCAACTATTTTGCGCGGAAAACAATGCGCGCCCTGCTCAAATCATACGGCGTCAATTCCACCGTCACCTTGTCGCCAGGCAATATGCGTATATAGTGCATGCGCATTTTCCCTGATATATGCCCCAATACTACATGGCCATTTTCAAGCTTGATCCGGAATGTTGCATTCGGCAGCGATTCCTCGATCTCGCCTTGCATCTGTATGACATCTTCTTTTGCCATTAGCGTGACAACCCACCTTTGAAATTAGCCTTTTTCAACAGGCTGTCATACTGATGCGTCATCAGATAGGACTGCACTTGCGCCATGAAATCCATGGTTACCACAACCAGGATCAGCAGAGATGTCCCGCCGAAATAAAAAGGCACGTTAAACTTTACAACCAAAAACTCAGGCAACAGGCAAACCAGCGTTATATAGATCGCGCCGACCAGCGTCAGCCTCAGCATGATCTTCTCGATGTACTTCGCCGTCTGCTCGCCAGGTCTTATTCCTGGCAAGAATGCACCGCTCTTCTTCAGATTGTCTGCTGTTTCCTTGGGACTGAAAACAAGCGCCGTATAAAAAAAGCAGAAAAACAGAATCGCACCCGCATAAGCCATCACATAAAGCGGCTGACCAGGAGAAAGCATCTGGCTGACATCCTTTAGCCAGTTAAGGCCAGCCGAACTGCTGCCAAACCAGCCCAGTATCGTCGCGGGGAACAGTATCATGCTCGAAGCAAATATCGGCGGTATCACTCCCGACATGTTGAGCTTCAAAGGCAGATGCGAACTCTGTCCACCGTATATCTTGTTTCCAACCTGGCGCTTCGCATAATTCACCAGTATCTTGCGCTGCCCGCGCTCGACGAATACGACAAGCGCTATCACCGCAACCGCTCCTATGAAAAGGAACAGAACCAGCGGTATCGAGAATGCGCCCGTTCTCACGAGTTCGAGCGTGCTGCCGATCGCATGAGGCAAACCTGCGGCGATACCGGCAAAGATGATCAACGATATGCCATTGCCCAGGCCTCGCTCGGTGATCTGCTCACCCAGCCACATCAGGAACATCGTGCCTGTCACCAGCGTGACCATCGTCGTGACCTGGAACATCATTCCAGGATTCAGAACCAGATTATGCTGCGCCTGCAATGCGACCGATATTCCGAAAGACTGGAATATGGCCAAGGCCAATGTTCCGTATCTTGTATACTGCGTGATCTTGCGCCTGCCGGATTCACCTTCCTTCTTCAACTGCTCAAGCTGCGGCACCGCGATCGCGGCTAGCTGCATGATGATCGATGCCGAAATGTAAGGCATGATGCCAAGCGCGAATATCGTGAACCTGGACAACGCGCCGCCGGAAAACATGTTGAACATGCCAAGGATGCCGTTCTTCTGCGTCTTGAAAAGATCGGCAAGCACCTGAGGATCGATACCCGGAACCGGGATATGCGCGCCTATCCTGAACACGACCATGGCGCCCAGCAGGAACCACAGGCGCTTGCTCAGATCGCCATATTTGGCCTTCGGTGCATCCTTGACCACTTTGCTCACAGCCTGCCTACTCAGCAATGCTGCCGCCAGCAGCTTCAATCGCAGCGCGTGCACCCTTGGTTACACGCAGACCCTGCAGCTTGACGGCACGAGTGATCTCACCGCACAGGAAAACCTTTGCAGACAATGAAGTGCCGCTGACCACTCCGGCCTGCTTCAAAGCGAGCAGATCGATCGTGTCGACAGGCATGCTTTGCAGGTCCGACAGGCGAACTTCCGCTGTGTCATTGCGGGTCAGCGAAACGAAACCGCGCTTGGGAAGGCGACGCTGAAGCGGCATCTGACCGCCCTCGAAGCCGACCTTGTGAAATCCGCCCGCACGGGACTTCTGACCCTTGTGACCACGGCCTGCCGTCTTGCCAAGACCCGATCCGATGCCGCGTCCGACGCGGCGCTTCGCATGCTTTGCGCCTGGCGCTGACTTGATAGTATTGAGTTGCATCTTTATGCCTCGCACTTAACCAGGTAAAAAACCTTGTTGATCATGCCGCGAACGCAAGGGGTATCCTCGAGCTCGACAGTGTGATTGATATGGCGCAAGCCCAGACCGCGCAGCGTTGCGCGATGAGACTGCTTTGTGCCGATCTTGCTTCTGACCTGAGTCACTTTGATGGTTTTGGCTTGTGTCATCTCTTACCCCAGAATTTCATCTACGCTCTTGCCGCGCTTGGCTGCGATTTCGGAAGGCGCATTCAGCGCCTTCAGGCCGTTGAGCGTCGCGCGAACGACGTTGTAAGGATTGCTGGAACCGATGCACTTAGCGAGCACATCCTTCACGCCAACCGCTTCGAACACCGCGCGCATCGCGCCGCCGGCGATAATGCCGGTACCTTCGGATGCAGGCTGCATCAGAACCTTTGCAGCGCCATGCTTGCCGACTACGGTGTGATGCAAGGTGCCGTTCTTCAGGCTGATTTTCACGAGATTGCGGCGGCACTCGTCCATCGCCTTCTGCACTGCAACGGGAACTTCCTTGGATTTGCCCTTGCCCATTGCGACGCGACCGTCGCCATCACCGACCACTGCGAGGGCTGCAAAGCCCATGATGCGACCACCCTTGACGACTTTGGTGACGCGGTTCACGGCGATCATCTTCTCGATCATGCCGTCATCGCGTTCCTCTTTTTGCGGTTTTGCTTGAGGTTTAGCCATAGTTAAGACTCCAATTAGAACTTCAGACCATGTTCACGCGCGGCTTCAGCCAACGCCTTGACACGGCCATGATAACGATTGCCGGAGCGATCGAAGGCGACCGCCTCGATGCCAGCGCTCTTCGCCTTTTCTGCGATGCGCTTGCCGACGACGGCAGCAGCAGCCGTGTTTCCACCGCTGGCCAGATCCTTTCTGACGTCGGCTTCAACGCTCGACGCGCTTGCAAGAATCTTGCCGCCGCAGGCGGAAATGATCTGCGCATAGATATGCAGATTGGTGCGATGGACTGCCAAACGCACGGTTCTTTGTTCAGCGATGCGAGCACGGGTTTTGCGTGATCTGCGCTGACGAGATGCTTTCTTGTTCAACATATCCGCCTCAATTATTTCTTCTTGGTTTCTTTCATGACGACCACTTCGTCGCTATAGCGCACACCCTTGCCCTTGTAAGGCTCAGGCTCGCGGAAGGCGCGAATCTCGGCCGCAACCTGGCCAACGCGCTGCTTGTCAGCGCCCTTTAAAACGATCTCGGTTTGCGAAGGTGTGCTTACCTGGACGCCTGCAGGCATCACATAGGCGACAGGATGCGAAAAGCCAAGCGTCAGGTTCAGCGTATCACCGGCAGCCTGTGCACGGTAACCCACACCGACGAGTGTCAGCTTGCGCTCGAAACCCTGGCTCACACCTTGAACCATGTTCGCAACCAGCGCGCGCACCGTTCCCGACATCGCATCAGCCTGCTTTGAATTGTTCGCGGCAGCACACTTCAGGACATTGTCCTCCTGCACAACCTTGACATCGCCGCTCAACTTTTGCTTCAAGGTCCCCAGCGGGCCTTTCACAGAAATCTCATTTGTATCCAGGGCCACTGCTACGCCACTTGGAACTACCACAGGATTTTTGGCAACTCTAGACATAATTACCTCTCTACGCGACCACACAAAGCACTTCGCCGCCAATACCATTGGCGCGGGCCTTGCGGTCCGTCATCAGACCCTTAGACGTAGAAACGATCGCAATTCCCAGGCCATTCATCACCTTGGGTATCTCGCCGCTGCCCTTGTAAATCCGCAAACCAGGACGGCTTACGCGCTGGATCTTCTCGATCACAGGGCGGCCCGCATAATACTTCAGACCGATCTGAAGTATCGCCTTGTTTGCATCATCCTTCTCAACCTTGTACCCATCCACATAGCCCTCATCCTTGAGAACCTCTGCTATCGCCACCTTCAGTTTTGAGGAAGGCATAGATACCGTAGTTTTTTCCGCCATTTGCGCATTGCGTATGCGCGTCAGCATATCGGAAATTGGATCATTCATGCTCATATATCAATTCTCCTACCAGCTTGCCTTGACGACGCCAGGAATCTCGCCGCGCATCGCATATTCACGAATCTTGATGCGTCCAAGACCAAACTTTCTGAATGTTCCACGAGGACGCCCGGTCAGCGCACAGCGGTTGCGCAATCGCACAGGGCTGGAATCCCTGGGCAATGACTGCAGCCTCTGACGAGCGGCAGCGCGCTCCTCTTCGCTCAAGCTCATGTTGGAAATCGCAGCATTCAGCTCAGCACGCTTTGCAGCGTACTTCTTCACCATGTCACGGCGCTTTTGCTCGCGGTTAATCAAAGACATCTTAGCCATTAGTAATCCCTCATTTCTTTAATGGGAGCTTGAAGGCCAGCAACAGCGCGCGGGCCTCTTCGTCGGTTTTTGCGGAAGTGGTGATCGTGATGTTCATACCGCGCAGCGCATCGATCTTCTCATATTCGATTTCCGGAAATATGATCTGTTCCTTGACGCCCATGTTGTAGTTGCCACGACCATCGAAGGACTTTCCGGAAATTCCACGGAAATCGCGGATGCGCGGAATGGCGACGGTGATCAGCCTATCCAGGAATTCGTACATGCGCTCCTTGCGCAGCGTGACCTTGCAGCCGACAGGATAACCCTCGCGTATCTTGAAGCCGGCGATGGATTTCTTTGACATCGTGACCACAGGCTTCTGACCCGCGATCTTCTGCATGTCACCCACCGCGAAGTCCATCACCTTCTTGTCGGCGACCGCTTCGCCTACACCCATGTTCAGGGTGATCTTCTCTATGCGAGGAACTTCCATCACGGACTTGTAGCCGAATTGGGTCATCAGGTCTTTGGCGACCTTTTCCTTGTAAAAATCATACAAACGAGCCATGCTCTTACCCCTTAAGCGTCAACAACTTCGCCGGTGGATTTGAACACGCGCACACGGCGGCCATCTTCCAGCGTCTTAAATCCGACTCGAGCACCCTTGTTCTCGGCCGCGTTATAAAGCGCCACGTTGGAAACGTGGATCCTGGATTCCATCTCGATGATGCCTCCAGTCAAACCCTTCACAGGATTGGGCTTCTGATGCTTCTTTACCCTGTTCACGCCAGAGACCAACAGATAGTCGCCAAGCACGCTCAGCACGTTGCCGCGGACGCCCTTGTCCTTTCCGGCAATGACGATCACGTCGTCGTTCTTTTTAATCTTACGCATGTTTTCCTCGAATCTACCCGTTTAACTAAAGCACTTCAGGCGCAAGCGATACAATCTTCATGAACCTTTCAGTGCGCAGCTCGCGCGTGACAGGTCCGAAAATACGCGTGCCTATAGGCTCGAGCTTGGAATTGAGCAACACGGCAGCATTCCCGTCAAACTTGATCAGCGAACCGTCCGTACGGCGCACGCCTTTCGCAGTGCGAACGACGACAGCGTTATACACTTCGCCCTTCTTCACGCGGCCACGAGGAGCAGCATCTCTAATGCTCACCTTGATCACATCACCGACGGAAGCATAGCGGCGCTTTGAACCGCCAAGCACCTTGATGCACATGACAGAGCGCGCACCTGTATTGTCCGCCACATCTAAAACAGACTGCATTTGTATCATTATTTAATCTCCAACTTTTTCCGCTTACAGCGGCCAGTTTTGGAACCCGTTCGGGTCTAGGTCGCCGCAAGCGGCGATGCAACGAAGCCGCGTATTATATGCCAATCAAAAAGATTTGCAAGTTAAATTTTATGCCGACTTGGAAACACGCCAAGCCTTTGTCTTTGCGATGGGACGGCATTCTTCGATCGTGACCACGTCGCCGGTATGGCACTCGTTGTTTTCATCGTGCGCGTGATACTTCTTTGACACGCGGATGATCTTGCCCAACAACGGATGCTTCACCTTGCGCTCGACCAGGACGGTGACGGTCTTGTCCATCTTGTCGCTCACAACCTTTCCGACCAGGGTGCGCTTGAGTTTTGCTTCGCTCATGACTGGGATTCCTTCTGCTTCATAACGGTTTTGATGCGCGCGATATCGCGGCGTACTTTTCGCATCTCGCTTGTCTTGGTCATCTGCTGCGTCGCAACCTGCATGCGCAGACCGAATTGAGCCTTGGTCATCGCCAGCAATTCCTGCTGCAGCTCCGACATCGACTTCTGCTTGAGTTCACTTGCCTTCATGATCATTCACCTACCTGTCTGACGACAAAAACGGTCGCAAGCGGCAACTTTGCAGAGGCCAGCTTGAACGCTTCGCGCGCCAAGGATTCGTCTACACCATCCATTTCGTACAACATCTTGCCGGGTTGAATCTCGGCGACGTAGTACTCGGGGCTACCCTTACCGTTACCCATGCGGACCTCTGCAGGCTTCTTGGAAATCGGCTTGTCCGGAAACACGCGTATCCAGATGCGGCCACCGCGCTTGATGTGGCGGGTCATCGCACGGCGCGCTGCCTCGATCTGGCGAGCAGTCAAACGGCCGCGATCAACAGACTTGAGGCCAAACTCACCGAAACTCACCTTGTTGCCGCGAGTCGCAATACCCGTATTGCGGCCCTTTTGCTCCTTGCGGAATTTTCTTCTAGCTGGCTGTAGCATGCTTAGCTCCTGGCTTTTTTACTCTCTTTTCAGGTTCCGCGGCAGGGGCAACAGCCTCCTGGTTTGCATCACCCTTGTACACCCACACCTTCACGCCGATAATGCCATACGTGGTCTTGGCTTCCGAGGTGCCGTAATCTATGTCTGCGCGCAGCGTATGCAAAGGCACGCGACCTTCGCGATACCATTCGGTGCGTGCGATCTCGATGCCGTTCAGACGGCCGGAACTCATGATCTTGATGCCAAGCGCGCCGAGTCTCATCGCATTCTGCATGGAACGCTTCATCGCACGTCGGAACATGATGCGCTTTTCCAATTGCGCGGTGATATTGTCGGCGATCAGCTGCGCGTCGATCTCTGGCTTTCTGACTTCTTCGATCGCGAGATCAACAGCCTGAAGACCCATGCGCTTCCTGAGCTCGGACCTCAGCATCTCGATGTCCTCGCCTTTCTTGCCGATCACCATGCCAGGGCGGGCCGTGTAAATCGTGACCTTCGCGCTCTTCGCGGGACGTTCTATGATGATCTTTGAGACCATCGATGACGCCAGCTTTTTCTTCAGGTAATCGCGAACCTGGATATCCTTCAGAAGCATGTCGGAAAAATTGGCGCTCGTCGCAAACCACTTGGAGTCCCAGTTCTTGCGAACGCTTAACCTAAAACCGGTTGGGTGTATTTTCTGTCCCATAATCTATCCTCAGTTTCCGACGCTAATCGTGATATGGCAAGTCTGCTTCTCTATCCTGTTTCCACGACCCTTGGCGCGAGCCATGAAACGCTTCAGTGATGCAGCCTTGTCGACATAGATCACCTTAACTTTCAGCTCATCGATATCGGCGCCGTCATTGTGCTCTGCATTCGCGATCGCGGAATCCAGCGCCTTTTTGATGATAGCCGCACCCTTTTTGGGGCTGAAGGCAAGGATGTTAAGCGCCTGCGAAACCGGCAGACCGCGGATCTGATCTGCAACCAGCCTACCCTTCTGGGCCGACAGGTGTATGTTTTTTGCAACTGCTGTGGTTAATGTCATCGTCATCCCCTTATCTCTTCACTGCTTTTTTATCAGCAGCATGACCCTTGAAGGTGCGCGTCAGGGAAAACTCACCCAACTTGTGCCCAACCATGTTCTCGGAAATATACACAGGGATGTGCTGCTTGCCATTGTGAACCGCGATCGTCAGGCCGACAAACTCAGGAAGCACCGTGGAACGGCGAGACCAGGTTTTGATCGGACGCTTATCGCTGGTCGCGCGAACAGCCTCGACCTTCTTCAGCAGATGCGCATCGACAAATGGACCTTTTTTGATGGAACGTGCCATGTTATTACCCCTTAAGCCTTAAAGCGACGGCGCACGATCATGTTGTCAGTGCGCTTGTTGCGACGTGTGCGGAATCCCTTAGCAGGAACACCCCATGGGCTGACAGGATGACGGCCCGCAGCAGTCTTTCCTTCACCACCTCCGTGCGGGTGATCGATCGGGTTCATCACCACACCGCGAACGGTAGGACGAACGCCGCGCCAGCGCATTGCGCCCGCCTTGCCGATTGAACGCAGGCTGTGCTCTGAATTTCCGACTTCACCGAGTGTGGCCTTGCAGTCGATGTGCACCTTGCGGATCTCGCCGGAGCGCAGACGCAGCTGGGCATAGCTGCCTTCGCGCGCCAGAAGCTGAACCGAAGTTCCCGCTGAACGCGCAAGCTGCGCGCCCTTTCCAGGCAGCATCTCGATGCAGTGTATCGTCGAGCCGACAGGGATGTTGCGCAGAGGCAATGCATTGCCAACCTTGATCGGCGCTTCGGATCCGCTGATCAGCGGCATGCCAGCAGTCACCCCCTTGGGAGCGATGATGTAGCGGCGCTCGCCATCGACATAGAGCAGCAGCGCGATATTTGCGCTGCGATTGGGATCATATTCCAGGCGCTCGACGATGCAGGGAATGCCATCCTTGTTCCGCTTGAAATCGATCAAGCGATAATGCTGCTTGTGACCGCCGCCCATATGGCGCGTCGTGATATGACCGTTGTTGTTGCGGCCCGCTGTCTTGTCCTGCTTCTCTGTCAGCGATGCTACCGGCTTGCCCTTATGCAGATCAGGATTGACCACGCGCAGCATGCCGCGCTGTCCGGGTGTCCTGGGTTTGAGTTTAATCAATGCCATGATAATTATCCTTGCTCGCCAGCTGCGAAGTTGATTTCCTGACCGGAAGCAAGACACACATAGGCTTTCTTCCAGTGATTCCTACGTCCGGTGAAGCGACCTGTGCGCTTGACCTTACCCTTTACGAAGGCAACCTGAACGCTGTCCACTTTCACGTTGAACATCAACTCGACAGCAGCCTTGATCTCCGGCTTGGTCGCATCAGTCGCAACCTTGAAAACCACCTGCTCGTTCTTGTCGGCTACATAGGTTGCTTTCTCGGAGATCTGAGGCGCGATCAATACTTTCATCAAACGCTCTTGACTGTATGCCTGTGCACTCATGCGAACATCTCCTCAATTTTTGCAACCGCGCCGCGGGTCAGCACGACCCTTGGAAAACGGATCAGACTGACAGGATCGGCCTGAGCTGCCTCAAGCACCAGCACATTCGGCAGATTGCGCGATGACAGGTACAGGTTTTCATCCAGATCATCGGTGATGATCAGAACGCGCTCGGCGCCAAGCCCCATACCTTTGATCTTCTCGACAAACATCTTCGTCTTCGGAGCATCGACCTTCAGCTCCTCGACCACGACCAGACGATCTTCGGAAACCAGTTTGGAAAATATCGCTGCAACGCCTGCGCGATACATCTTCCTGTTCACCTTGTGCGTATAGTTCTCTTCCCCGGTATTCGGGAAGATCTTGCCGCCGCCACGCCAGAGCGGGCTGCTTGCCATACCGGCGCGAGCACGGCCGGTTCCCTTTTGTGCAAATGGCTTGCGCGTGCTCTTTGCGATTTCGCTGCGACCCTTTTGCTTGCTGTTTGCAGCGCGCGCGTTTGCCTGATAGGCGACGACCAGCTGATGCACCAGGTCTTCGTTGTATCCGCGACCAAACACCTGATCGGATGCAACGAGGTTTGCGGATGCAACACCCTTCTCATTGATGACTTTCAATTCCATTATGCACCTGCCTTTACTGCTGGACGCACGACTATCTGGCCGTTGATGCTGCCGGGAACGGCGCCTTTGACCAGCAACAGCTGGCGTGCTACGTCGACTCGTACGACTTCTAGATTCTGCACGGTGCGCTGAACGTCACCCAGATGGCCTGTCATGCGCTTGCCAGGGAAAACTCGACCTGGGTCCTGCGCCATGCCGATGGAGCCCGGAACGTTATGCGACTTCGAGTTACCGTGCGAGGCCCTGCCCGAAGCGAAGTGGTAGCGCTTGATCGTGCCCGCATAGCCCTTACCCTTCGTGGTGCCAGTCACATCGACCAACTGCCCCACCTGAAAGATTTCCACGCTGACAGTCGAACCAGGCTGAAAACCGCCCAGCTGATCAGCCGAAACCCTGAATTCCTTGAGTGCACTGCCAGCTTCCACACCCGCCTTCGCGAAGTGGCCTGCTGCAGCCTTGTTGACGCGGCTTGCGCGACGGACGCCATGCGCCAATTGCACGGCGCTGTATCCATCGGTTTCCGCGGATTTAACCTGGGTGACACGATTGTTGGACACTTCCAGCACAGTTACCGGCAACGACGAACCGTCTTCGGCAAATACGCGGGTCATGCCAATCTTTCGACCGACAAGTCCTAAGCTCATTTTAATTTCCTCTTGTTAAGGGGCCAACTACAATTGGCTGGCCAATTATTTGCTGCTATTTCTTACTGCAACTTGATTTCAACGTCCACGCCTGCAGGCAAATCCAGCTTCATCAGCGCATCCACCGTCTTGTCGGTTGGATCAACGATATCCATCAGGCGCAGGTGAGTACGAATTTCAAACTGGTCACGTGAAGTCTTGTTCACGTGCGGCGAGCGAAGAACGTCAAAACGTTCGATCTTGGTAGGCAAGGGTACCGGACCATTAACAACCGCGCCGGTGCGCTTAGCCGTTTCAACTATCCTGGCGGCAGACTGATCGATCAGACGATAATCAAAGGCCTTCAGGCGTATGCGAATTTTTTGACTTTGCATAATTTTCTCTTGCTCAATGCGGCAATGCCGCTAATTAAAGAACGAACCCGCAAATGCGAGGGGGCGCATTGTATGCGCACCCAAATATAAATGCAAGTGAAATCATTTTCCAGGATCGAGGATTTTCGAATGTCCCCGATCCCGATTCAACAATCTTATTCGATGATCTTCGCAACCACACCCGCGCCGACCGTACGGCCGCCTTCGCGGATCGCAAAGCGCAGACCCTCTTCCATCGCGATCGGGCTGATCAACGACACCGTGATGCTCACGTTGTCGCCAGGCATCACCATCTCGGTGCCAGCAGGCAGCT
>JAJXVB010000021.1 GCA_021782365.1 Pseudomonadota bacterium | reverse complement strand
CCCGCCCTCTCGACATCCACGAGCTCATAGCCCAAACCAGAAACCGTTTTTTCTATCAGCCCGACCAAGTCCATGATTGCAACCCACAAATAAAAAACGGGCATTAAGCCCATCCGAATCGGGCTTATTATAACAAACACGCAATCCAAATGAAAGAAACTTTCGACCAGCGAGCCAATAAGCCTAGAAGTCGTCCTGATAGCGCACCGTGATGGGATAACGCCAGTCCTTTCCATAGCTGCGCTCCGTGATGCGCACGCCGACGGCTGCCTGACGGCGCTTGTATTCGCTGATCCTGATCAGCCTCACCACGCGGCGCACATCCGCCTCCGCAAAACCCAGCGCGATGATCTCGACAATGGAAAGATTCCTTTCCACATAGCATTCCATGATCGCATCCAGCACCTCATAAGGCGGAAGGCTGTCCTGATCGAGCTGATCGGGGCGCAGCTCGGCGCTGGGCGGGCGCGTGATGATGCGCTCCGGAATCACCCTTCCTTTGCTGTTGCGATAGTTCGATAACCGATAGACCTGCATCTTGCTCAAGTCCTTCAGCACCGAAAAACCTCCGGACATGTCGCCATAAAGGGTAGCATAACCCACGCTCATCTCGGACTTGTTTCCCGTGGTCAGGACGAGCGCGCCGAACTTGTTGGAAAGCGCCATCAGAAGATTGCCGCGTATTCTGGCCTGCAGATTTTCTTCTGTCGTATCCGGGTCCCGCCCTGCAAAGCCTGGCTTCAGCGTTTCAAGGTAGCTCTGGAATATCGGCTCTATCGAAAATTCGTCGTATCGCACGCCCAGAATATTCGCCATCTCTCGCGCATCGTCAAGGCTGATCCTTGCGGTATAGGGAGAGGGCATCATCACTGCATGCACCCTCTTTGCCCCCAGCGCATCCACCGCGATAGCCAGTGTCAGCGCGGAATCTATCCCGCCGGAAAGACCCAGAAGAACCCCTGGAAAACCGTTCTTGCCGATATAGTCCTTAAGCCCCAGGCAAAGCGCACGGTATATTTCCTCATCCTCATCAGGCAAGGCGACCCTGGAGCCCATAGGCGAAAGACTTTTGGAAAACTCAACGATGAAGAGGTCTTCCTCGAAGAGTGCGCATTGCGCTGTCAACGAACCCGAACCATCCATCGCAAAAGAGCCGCCATCGAAGACCAGTTCGTCCTGGCCTCCCACCATGTTCGCATAAACGATGGGCATGCCAGTTTCAACGATGCGCCGCTTGACCGTTTCGTATCTGGATTCCTGTTTGAAGATCGCATAAGGCGAGGCATTGAGGACCAGCAACACCTGCGCTCCCGCCAGATGCGCATCCCTTGCCGCCTCGGGATCCCACACGTCCTCGCAGATGTTGATGCCAAACTTGATGCCCGAAAGTTCGAACACCAGAGGGCTGCTGCCACGATCGAAATAGCGCTTCTCGTCGAACACCGAATAATTGGGCAGCAGTCTCTTGCAATAAGTCGCGACGATCTTTCCATCCTGAAGCAGGGAGGCCGCGTTATAGCGTCTTCCATCCTGTTCGTGCGGGTGGCCCACGATCACCGAGATGCCGGATATCCTGGCAGCCAGATCGTTCAAGGCCTTCTTGCATGCGGAAAAGAATCCTTCTCGCAGCAGCAGGTCTTCAGGCGGATAGCCGCAGAGGCTCAACTCAGGCGTCAGCAAGAGCCCGGCGCCCGCGATTCTCGCCTCTTCGGCATGACCCAGAATTTTATCCGCATTGGCTTTGAGATCGCCCAACACGCAGTTGATTTGTGCAATGGCCAGCTTCATGTTTACTCAAGTGAAATGAATGCGCGCATCATCACTCTGATCGAAAGGAAGCGCAATAAAAAAGCGGGCTGTCGCCAGCCCGCTTTCCTTGGTTCAAGGATTTACTTGTTTACGCGAACCTTGGATTCTTCCCTGACAACGGAAGTGATCTCGACGCGACGGTTCTTCGCACGGCCGGCCTTGGTCTTGTTGCTTGCAACCGGATCGGCTTCGCCTTTGCCCTTGATCGCGATGCGATCGGCCGCCACACCCTTGCTCACGAGATAGGCCTTGACGGATTCCGCGCGCCTCTCGGAAAGCTTCATGTTATAAGCCTTGGAGCCGGTGCTGTCGGTATATCCCGTGACAGCCAGATTCGACTCGGGATGATGCGCTGCAAAATCCACCACCTCATTCAGCTTCATGTCGGCCGTATGCTTCAGCGTTGCCGAATTGGTGTCGAAGTTTGCACCCTCGATCGTCACAGGCCTGTCAGTGAAGATGGTCTTGTAAACGGGCTGAGGAGCAGGAGCAGGCTTGGGCGCTGGCGCAGGAGCCGCGACAGCAGCGGCAACAGGCGCTGCTGCAGCGACAGGAGCCGCATGGGCGCCGAAGTAGTAGTTGACGCCAAGCGCAAGTACATTGTTTCTCATCTCGATGCCATTGGCTTTGGCGGAAGTGGAGGTGTATTCACCCGCGAGACTCCAGTTCGGAGCGAACTTGTATTCCACGCCCAGACCCATTTGAGGGCCACTTGTTCCAAAATTGCTCGCAGCGCCGTTGCCGTTGGTTCGACCATAACCCAGCTTCGCGTAAGGCATCCAGTTGCCATAAGGCAAGCCAAGCTTGGCATCCAGACCATAGTCCTTGCTGCCGATGCTGACAGGGCCGGGATTGTGATTCTCAGGCGCATTCCTGTCCCAGAAGCCGTTCACGCCCAGCAAGAAGTTGCTGCCCATGTCCCAGCCATATCCACCCTGAAAACCGTATGTATTGGTGTTCTGACTATCATAGCCGGTCATGCTGGCGCGATCGGAACCAATCCTGGCGCCCACCGATCCACCGGAAAATTCGCTGGCTTGCGCTGCAGAAACGCCGAAAAGTGCTGCAGAAAGTGCGATTGCCAATGTAGTCTTTTTCATGTTTTTGTCCTTTTTCTGTCAAGTTGTCGATCTAAGTTGATTTTACCCGCAAACTGCAAAAATCCTGCATTGCCGTTGCAAAAATACAACATTTCTCGCTCCCATTCGGGTACGGGCTGTTAGTCGCTCATCGCCCGTTGCCGCCTTGCTTCGAACAAAAGGATGCCTGTGCTCACCGAAACGTTCAGACTTTCCACGCTGCCCAACATGGGAATGCGCACCAGCTCATCGCATGTTTCCCTCGTCAGGCGGCGCAAACCCTCTCCTTCCGCGCCCAGAACCAGCGCAAGACTACCTTTATGCCTGAAACTGTGCAAGTCCTGATTTGCCTCGCCTGCCGCGCCGACCACCCAGACTCCCGCCTCTTTCAGCTCGCGCAGAGTCCTCGCAAGATTGGTGACCGTGATATAGGGCACTGTCTCGGCAGCGCCGCACGCCACCTTCTCGACCGTGGGAGTGATCCCCACCGCACGGTCCTTGGGCGCGATCACCGCGTGCACGCCGAAGGCATCCGCGCTTCTCAGGCATGCGCCCAGATTGTGCGGATCCTGTATGCCATCCAGCACAAGCAGCAAGGGCGGCTCGGCAAGGGTTTCAAGCACGTCGGACAGATGCTGCACGCGCTTTGCGGCATCGACCCTGGCGGCAACCCCCTGATGTCTCGAACCGCCCGCCATTCCGTCAAGCCGGGAGCTGTCGACCGGTATCACGCGCACGCCGTTCGTCTCGCACAGCTTGATCAGATCGCGCATGCGCTGGTCGTGGCGCTGCGATTGCAGATAGACCTCCATCACGCCTTCCGGATTCTGGCGTATGCGGGATGTCACCGCATGAAAACCGTATATCAGCCTCAATTCAGCCATCACTTGCGCCCCTTCGATGACTTCGCCGATTTCTTCTTGGGCTTCGCTTCCGGCTCGACCGCCTCATCTTCATGCAGCACGAAATCGACCTTGGTGCTTTCCATGTCCACCTTTACCACGCGCACCTGCACGCGGTCTCCCAGCCTGTAACTCTGCCCCGTGCGCTCGCCAAGAAGATGATGCTTCGTTGCATCGAAGTGGAAATAATCCTTGCCGAGCTCCGAAATATGCACCAATCCTTCCACGTAAAGATCGTCCAGCGAGACGAACATGCCGAAGCTCGTGACGGATGACACGGTGCCGATGAACACGCTGCCCAGATGGTCGCGCATGTAAAAGCATTTGAGCCACGCCTCGACATCGCGCGTCGCATCGTCCGCGCGACGCTCGGTCATCGAACAGTGAAGGCCCAGCTCCGCCCATTTCTGCGCGGGCTTGTATTGCTTGCGCTGCAGCACCGCCTTGATCGCGCGGTGCACCAACAGGTCCGGATAGCGCCTTATCGGAGAAGTGAAATGCGTGTAGGCGTCATAACCCAGCCCGAAGTGCCCGATGTTCTCGGGCTCGTATTTTGCCTGTCGCAGGGAGCGCAGCATCACGGTCTGCAGCAAACCGGCATCCGGCCTCCCCTTGATGCGTTTCAAGAGCTTCGAATAATCCGCCGCCTGGGGCTCATCACCCCCTGTCAGGTCGAGGCCAAATTCCTTCATGAATTCGCGCAACGCCTCGAGCTTCTCGGGCGTAGGGCCCTGATGTATGCGGTAGAGCACCGGGTGATTGTGCTCCTGCAAAAATTCCGCGGCGCAAACGTTCGCGGCCAGCATGCATTCCTCGATCAGCTTGTGCGCATCGTTGCGCACCACGGGCACGATGCGCGCAATCTTGCCCTTATCCGTGAAGATCATCTGAGTCTCCACCGTCTCGAAATCGATCGCGCCGCGCTTCTCGCGCGCCTTCAGAAGCTTCTGGTACAAAGCATGCAGATGCTCCAAGTGCGACAAGATGGAAGAATTTTCTGCTGCCAGCTTGCCGTCCGGCTCCGCAAGCATTTCCGCAACCTGGTTGTAAGTCAGGCGCGCATGCGAATACATCACCGAAGGATAGAAGCGGTATTTTCCGATCTCTCCCTTGCTGCTGATCTGCATGTCGCACACCATGCAAAGGCGATCCACTTTGGGATTCAAGGAGCAAAGCCCGTTGGAAAGTTCTTCCGGCAGCATCGGGATCACGCGCCTCGGGAAGTAAACCGAGTTGCCGCGGCTGATCGCTTCCCTGTCCAGTGCATCGTTGGTATTGACGTAATGGCTGACGTCCGCGATCGCCACCACCAGACGGTAGCCCCCCTTCACGGGCTCGCAATACACCGCATCGTCGAAATCGCGCGCCGTCTCGCCGTCTATGGTCACGAGAGGAAGATGGCGTATGTCCTCGCGCCCCTCCCAGTCCTTGTCCATCACCACCTGGGATATTCCCTTGGCCTGGCGCTCTGCGTCCTTTGGAAACTCATAAGGCAGATCATGCTTGCGCAACGCAATCTCGACTTCCATGCCAGGATCGGCATAGTTGCCCAGCACCTGAACGATGCGCCCAATCGGCTGTGCATGCTTGTCGGGCTGCTTCAGTATCTCGATAATCACCACCTGACCCGCCTTGGCATCAGTCGATGCGCCGGATGCGACCAGGATATCCTGGGTGATGCGGCGGTTCTCGGCCACCACAAACTGTATGCCGTGCTCCTCGAACAATCGGCCGACCACCTTATGGTTCGCACGCTCAAGCACCTCGACGACCTTGGCCTCGGGACGCCCTCTCCTGTCCACCCCGGACTGCCTCACCATCACCACATCGCCATGCAGGACCTGATGCATTTCCTTTTCGGAAAGGAACATGTCTGCGCTTCCGTCTTCGGGTATCAGGAATCCGAAGCCGTCCGGATGCCCCTGCACCTTGCCCTTGATCAGATCCAGCTTGTCCATCACGCAGATCGCGCGCTTCCTGTTTCGCATGATCTGGCCGTCGCGCTCCATCGCACGCAGCCTGCGTGAAAACAGATCCACCTCATCCCGCTCGATGCGCAGCATGTCCAGGAGCTCTTCCTCGCTCACCGGCGCACCCTGCTCTGTCAGTATCTGCAGGATGAATTCGCGGCTCGGCAGCGGATGCTCGTATTGTTCGCGTTCGCGCTCCAGAAATGGATCCTGCAAACGCAAATTATTTTTCTTTTTCATTGACAAATTGCCCTATAACGATTAAATTGCGCGGCTTAAACAAGTCGCATGCCCAGATGGCGGAATTGGTAGACGCGCACGGTTCAGGTCCGTGTGCCGCAAGGTGTGGAGGTTCGAGTCCTCTTCTGGGCACCAACACAAACAAGCTCGCTCATGCGAGCTTTTTTTGTATCCGGGACAAGGCCCACTCAATGCCCCGGCATTCTACATGATCGCGCGCATCAAGCCGGATCATTTTTCGAGCAGCTTCTCCACATAACGCGCCACGCCCTGCTCCACGGTCAGGAACGGGGCCGCATAGCCGCTCTTGCGCAGCGCACTTACATCAGCCTGCGTGTAGCTCTGATACTTCCCCTTGAGCGCATCCGGAAACGGTATATATTCTATCAGGCCCTGCTGCTTCAGCTCGGCAAGCGTCAATGCGCCCTTCCCCTCGCGGCTGCGCAGGGTGTTGATGGTCGCTGCCGCGACGTCGTTGAAGCTTTGCGACTGCCCCGTTCCGACGTTATAGATGCCGGATACTTCTGGGTGATCCAGGAAATGCAGGTTCACCCTGACCACGTCCTCTATCGAGACGAAGTCGCGCAGCTGGCTACCGTTTTCATAGCCGTCGCAGCCCTCAAAAAGCCTGACCTTCCCTTCCGCCCTGTACTGGTTGAAGAAATGATAGGCCACCGAAGCCATGCGCCCCTTGTGCTGTTCTCTCGGGCCGTACACATTGAAATAGCGCAGGCCTACGACCTGCGCACTCAGCTTGTGGCGCCTGCGCACGATCTGGTCGAAAAGGAACTTTGAATACGCATACACGTTGAGCGGCGCCTCGCATTCGCGGCTTTCCCTGAAGTCCTTGCCGCCCCCATACACGGAGGCGGAAGAGGCGTATATGAACGGGATCTCTTCCTCCTGGCAGTAATTCAGGAGATCAAGCGTGTACTGGTAGTTGTTGTCCATCACATAGCGGCCGTCCGTCGCCATCGTATCGGAGCACGCGCCCTGATGAAAGATCGCCACGACCAGACCGTCGAAAAACCCTTCGCGCATCTTCTTCCTGAAGTCTTCCTTGTCCAGGAAGTCTGCGATATCGCAATCCACCAGATTCCTGAACTTGTCCGCGCTCTTCAGGTTGTCGACCGCGATGATGTTGTTCTCTCCGCGGTCATTGAGCGCCTTTACCAGGTTTGAGCCGATAAAACCGGCGGCACCCGTCACGATGTAATACATGATTATCTCCTTTCGCCGGTTTCTGTGAGGCGCAATGAGTCAATTGCGCCGAAACTGAAAATGCAATACATAGCCCGCTCCTCTTATGCGCCGGCGGTCTTGCCGGCCTCATCGTCCTTATGCATGCTTCCCTCTATCTCCTTGCGGGTCACGACCGCCGTGCCCAGCTTGCCGACCACGATGCCTGCCGCGCGGTTGGCCACCCGCATGGCCTGAACCATGTCCGCACCGCTGGCCAGCATCACCGCAAGCGTCGCGATCACCGTATCCCCCGCTCCGCTGACATCGAACACCTCCCTCGTATAGGTCGCCTCGTGATGCGCCTCTTCTTTCCGGTAAAGGCTCATGCCTTCTTCGCTGCGCGTGATGAGCAGCGCGTCGAGTTCAAGCTCTTCGCGCAAACGCTGCGCCTTGGTTTCAAGCTCGGCCTCGTCCTTCCACTTTCCTGCAACCTCGCGAAACTCGCTGCGGTTGGGCGTCAATATCGTAACTCCCTTGTAGCGCGCATAGTCCTCGCCCTTCGGGTCGACCAGGACAGGCTTCCCAGCCTCCTTTGCCATTTTGATCATCTGCTCGATATGGGCGAGCCCTCCCTTCCCGTAATCGGAAAGTATCACGACATCGGCCAATGGAAGTTGAGACTTGAAATCATTCAGCGCCGCGTGCAGCACCTCGTGGCTGGGCGGAGTCTCGAAGTCTATGCGCAAAAGCTGCTGATGGCGTGCAACAGCGCGCAGCTTGATGATGGTGGAGATGCTGTCGTCGCGGTGCAACAACGCATTCAGGTTGTCGTGCTGCTTTAGCAAACCTTCCAGACGATCGCCCCCCTCGTCCTTCCCCACCACGGAAAGCAAAGTGGCATGCGCTCCGAGTGCCGCGATATTGCGAGCCACGTTGGCAGCCCCGCCAGGCCTCTCGTCAACCCTGTTCACCTTGAGCACCGGCACAGGCGCTTCAGGCGAGATTCGATGCACGTCGCCAAACCAGTAACGGTCCAGCATCACATCGCCCACCACGAGCACCCTCGCCCCATCGAAACTTGGCAGTCCCTTCATGCCGCCCCCTCGATCTCTTTGTTGATGTCCAGCAATGCCTGCAAGGGATCTTGCGCCCTGGTGATGGGCCTCCCTATCACGAGATAGCTTGAGCCAGAACGCAGCGCCGCCTCTGGCGTCATCACCCTGGACTGATCGTCGAGGCTCGCGTCAATCGGCCTTATCCCCGGCGTCACGAGGCAAAACTGATTTCCGCATTGCTCGCGCAAACGCATGGTCTCCTGCGCCGAGCACACCACGCCATCGAGCCCGCAATCCCTGGCAAGACGGGCAAGGCGCAACACCATCTGCTCGGGAGTCTCCGTGATTCCGATATCGACAAGGTCTTCCGCACCCATGCTGGTCAGTATCGTGACTGCGATAAGCTTCGTGTTGCCCGAAACCGCCTCCCTTGCAGCCTCAAGCATCCTGCGCCCGCCCAGCGCATGCACGTTGACCATCCACACGCCGAGACCTTGGGCCGCCTTGCAGGCGTGCGCGACGGTATTGGGTATGTCGTGGAACTTCAAATCCAGGAATATCTCGAACCCGCTCTTCATCAGCTGCTCGATCAGGCCTGGGCCTGCGGCCGTGAATAGCTCCTTTCCGACCTTGAGCCTGCAGAGCGCCGGCGACAGGCGCTGCGCCAATGCCAGCGCGGGCACGGCGCCCGGAAAGTCGAGCGCCACGATAATTTTCGGATCAGTCATAACGGTTTGCCATTTTCCTCATCGCGCCTCGGCGCATAACTATCCCATGCCTGACAGGCAGGACAATGCCAGTAGAACTTCCTCGCCTTGAATCCGCAGTGATTGCAGTGATACATCGCAAGGTTTCTCGTGCGCTTGTGCACCAGGTCCTTGACGAGTTCGATGTCCGCGCGCCTCTCGAGAGACACTTCAAGCAAACGCGCCTCGAGCAGCTTGTCCAGGCCCAGCAGCGTCGGATTCCTCTCCATCTCGTCCCTTACCAGCTGGTAGGCAGACTCAGGGCTCTCGAATTTCAGTATGCCTTCGAAGGCCACATACAAGAGATCGATGGAATGGTATTTCACCAGATAACTGCGCAGCAACGAAATTCCTTCCGCCTCACGGCCCAGAGATTGATATGCCGCAAGCAGCCTTTCTGCGACAAGCTGCAGATACTGCGCGTCCTGGGATTCGATTCCCTTCCAGAGCGCGATCGCCTCTTCGACCTTTCCCGCCGCAAGCTCCATATCGCCCAGCATGATGGTCGCGCGCACGTTTGACTGACAGTATCTCAAGGCCTGCGCCAGATGTTCGCGTGCCCCCTCCTTATTTCCCGCCTTCATCTCTTCTTCTGCAAGCTCGCAATAGAAGAAGGAGACCAGTTTCCCGTCGAACTTCCCGGAAATCCTGGAAAGCTGCTCGACGACCGAAATCGCCTTGATCCAGTCGTGCTCCTTCTGATAGAGCTCGAGCAGGAATTCCAGAGAAGGCTTCGCATAGGACGTCTTCTTGAGCTCACCAAAAAGACTCTCGGCCCGATCCAGTATCCCCGCCTTCAGATAGTCCTGCGCCAGCTCGAACACCGCCTGCTGGCGCTTTTCGTCGTCCAGATCCGCCCTGTCCACCAGATTGTGATGCATGCGCAGCGCGCGATCCACCTCTCCCCTGCGGCGGAACAGGCTGCCAAGAGCGAAGTGCAGTTCGACCGTGTGAGGATCGATCTTGACCACCTCGATGAAAGCCTCTATCGCCTTGTCCTGCTGCTCGTTGAG
The DNA here is from genome assembly GCA_021782365.1 of Pseudomonadota bacterium. GTDB lineage: Bacteria > Pseudomonadota > Gammaproteobacteria > Burkholderiales > Gallionellaceae > Gallionella. The sequence continues at coordinate 16,183 of JAJXVB010000021.1, read as the reverse complement.
CAGGAAATTCAATCCCTGGAAATACGATTCCGGCAATACGGTGGATTCGGAAAGCAATTGTTTGATGTCGAGACGCGCCGCCCACCAACCCATGCCAAAAAACAGCGGGAATACCAGCAGCATCCACGGTTCAAATTCCATAAATACTCGCAAAATTCGATGATCGAAATTCTAAAACTGTCATTCGGGGTGTATGTCCAGATGCTTCTTGAGATCCGCTATCTCGCGCCTCATCCTTGCAATCTCCCGACGCTGACGGAACCAGATGCCCAGGCTTGCCAGGACACCCAAACCCGCTCCCACCGCAAAGAAAAGCAACAGCGCGACCACCAGCGAGGACTGCCACTCGTAGCCGAAAAAGTAGTGCAACGTGACAGGCTGTCCGTTCTTGAGCGCGAACCCAAGCAGGACGATGAAAAGCAGCATCTGCAGCACCCAGCCTATATAACGCATCGGCATTCCCCGTTTTTGGTGAACGATAGCATAAAAAAGGCGGCGATATCTCTATCGCCGCCGCTCAAGCTTCATGCCGTCATCAGGATGTGACCTTGCCCACTCTTTCCCTGAGATCCTTGCCCGCCTTGAAATGAGGCACATACTTGGCAGGCACCTTGACCTTGTCTCCAGTCTTGGGATTTCTCCCCTGGCGAGGCGGACGGTAATTCAAACCAAAGCTGCCGAAGCCGCGAATCTCGACGCGTCCACCGCGCGCAAGCGTGGTGGACAGCGCATCGAGTATCACCTTAACGGACAGCTCTGCATCCTTCGCTTGCAGCTGCGGATGCAGGTCTGCAAGCCTTGCAATCAAATCAGAGCGCGTCATTCAAATTCCTTAGTTCAGGCTTCGGTCTTGCCGCCCATCTTGGCCTTGAGCAATGCGCCCAGATTGGTCGTACCCGCGCTCGTGCTGCTGTCTGCCGCAAGTTTCTGCATCGCAGCGGTGTCTTCCGCCTTGCTCAGCGCCTTGACGGACAGACTGATGCCGCGGCTCTTGCGGTCGACGCTGATGATCATCGCCTTGATCTCGTCGCCTTCCTTGAGATGCGTGCGGATGTCTTCAACGCGATCGATCGAAAACTCGGAAGCCTTGAGATAGGCTTCAACATCGCCTTCGAGCATCACCACTGCGCCCTTCGCATCCACCGACTTCACGACGCCGTTCACGACCGCGCCCTTTTCATGGGTGGCTGCAAAACCGCCGAACGGATCGCCTTCCAGCTGCTTGATGCCCAAGGAGATGCGCTCGCGCTCCACGTCGATGGCGAGAACGACAGCCTCGACTTCATCGCCCTTCTTGTAATTGCGCACCATCTCCTCGCCTGGCTGACTCCAGGACAGGTCGGACAGATGCACCAGGCCGTCGATATCGCCTTCCAGGCCGATGAACACGCCGAAGTCGGTGATCGACTTGATCGCGCCCCTAACCTTGTCGCCCTTCTTGTGGTTGCTCGCAAAGTCATCCCATGGATTGGAATGGCACTGTTTCATGCCGAGAGAGATGCGGCGGCGCTGCTCGTCGATCTCCAGGATCATCACTTCGACTTCGTCGCCAACCTGGACGACCTTGGATGGGTGGACGTTCTTGTTGGTCCAGTCCATTTCGGATACGTGCACCAGGCCTTCTATGCCCTGCTCGATCTCGACGAATGCGCCGTAGTCGGTGAGGTTCGTGACCTTGCCGAACAGACGGGTGCCTTGAGGATAGCGGCGAGCCAAGCCATTCCAGGGATCGTCTCCCATCTGCTTGATGCCGAGAGACACGCGGTTCTTCTCCTGATCGAACTTCAGTATCTTCGCCTCGATCTCGTCGCCCACAGTCAGCACCTCTGAAGGATGCTTCACGCGGCGCCATGCCAGATCGGTGATGTGCAGCAGGCCGTCGATGCCGCCCAGGTCGACGAATGCGCCGTAGTCGGTGATGTTCTTGACAACACCCTTGACGATCGCGCCTTCCTTCAGGCTCTCCATCACGTTCTCGCGGTCAGCGCCCATGGTCTCCTCGAGCACGGCGCGGCGCGAAACCACCACGTTGTTGCGGCGGCGGTCGAGCTTGATGACCTTGAACTCCATGGTCTTGTTTTCATAAGGCGTCGTATCCTTCACGGGACGGATATCGACCAGGGAGCCGGGAAGGAATGCGCGGATTCCGTTGACCATCGCGGTCAGACCGCCCTTGACCTTGCCGCTCACGAAGCCTTCTACGATCTTGCCTTCTTCCATCGCGACTTCAAGGTCATGCCATGCTGCGAGGCGCTTGGCCTTCTCGCGCGAAAGCTTGGTTTCGCCATAACCGTTTTCCAGGGATTCGATCGCAACGGTGACGAAGTCGCCCGCCGCCACTTCCAGCTCTCCCTTGTCGCTCAGGAATTCTTCCACAGGGATCAAGCTCTCGGACTTGAGGCCTGCATTGACGACCACCACGTTGTGATCCACGCGCACGACTTGTGCGGTGATCAGTTCGCCTGCGCGCATTTCCTTGCGCGTGAGGCTTTCTTCAAACATGGCGGCGAAACTATCTGGGTTCATTGCTACATCAGCGGTTGCGTTCATCGAAATACACCTAAAAATTCTGCTCTCGCAGGGTTGGTTGGAAAACCCAGAGGACTATTCCTTTGGGGCCTTCTCCCGGTAGCCTTTCAAAACTGTTTCAACCGCCTGATCTATCGTCAAGGAAGTGGTATCCAGCAGAGCCGCATCCGGGAACTGTTGCAAGGGGGCCGCGCTGCGCTTCATGTCGCGCTCATCCCGCGCCCTGATATCCTGCAAAAGGGCGGAGATATTAGCATCCATTCCTTTTTCCTTCAACTGCTTATATCTGCGTTCCGCGCGCGCCTCGGCGGATGCAGTCAGAAAAACCTTGTATGCGGCATCCGGGAACACCACGGACCCCATGTCGCGCCCGTCTGTCACAAGCCCCGGCGCGCGCCTGAATGCATGCTGCTTTGCAAGCAGCGCCTCCCTGACCCTGGGAAAAGCCGCAATCTTGGACGCCGCTGCGGCGCATTCCTCGCCTCTCAGTTCGTCGCCAACAGGTTTCCTGTCGAGAAGGATTTCGCTGCCCCTGAATTCCACATCCATGCCAGATGCCAGGTTTGAAAGCGCGTCCTCGTCTTCAAGCGCGACTCTGCTGTTCATCGCGGCAAGCGCGAGCAGCCGGTATAACGCTCCGCTGTCGAGATAATGATATCCCAGCCTGCCAGCCACGAGTTGAGCGACCGTTCCCTTGCCGGAAGCGGAAGGGCCGTCTATCGCGATCACAGGGACGCTCTCCGTCACCTTTGCATAGGACTTGAAGTATTCGGGAAAGGTCTTTGCAACGCAATTCGGATCGTTGATGCGCATGCCGGAACTTCCGAATGCGGCAAGCGAAAAGCACATCGCCATGCGATGGTCGTCGTAAGTGTCTATCCCCTCTTCGGGATTCATGATAAATGCGCGCGAAGCAGGCGGCGCAATCCTTATGTAGTCCTCTCCCTCTTCCACGGTCGCGCCGGCCTTCCTCAATTCCTTCGCCATCGCCGCGATCCTGTCGGTCTCCTTTACCCGCCAGCTCGCGATGTTGCGCAATACCGTCTCGCCATCCGCGAAAAGCGCGGCGACAGCCAGCGTCATCGCCGCATCCGGGATGTGGTTGCAGTCGAGATCGATCGCCCTGAGCCTGCCTTCGGGCCCTTTCGCCTCCATCCAGTTGGGTCCCATCTCGATCTTCGCGCCCATCTTCTGCAGCTCTTCCGCAAAGCGCACGTCGCCCTGCACGCTGTCATTTCCTATGCCCTCGACGCGCACAGGCCCGCCTCCTATCGCGCCCGCAGCGAGGAAATACGACGCCGAGGATGCATCCCCCTCGACGAAGATCTGGGCAGGGCTTTTGTAGCGCTGCCCGCCGAAAATCACGAAGCGCTTCCATCCCTGACGCTCGACGGTAACGCCGAAGCGCTCCATCATCGCAAGCGTAATCTCTATATACGGTTTCGAGATCAGTTCCCCGACCACTTCTATGCAGACCGTTCGTCCGAGAAGAGGAAGCGCCATCAAGAGCCCTGTCAGAAACTGGCTGGACACGTCGCCCTTCACTTCGACCACGTCGCCCGCCAGCATCGAAGGCTTTATCCTCAATGGAGGATAGCCATCGACGCCCAGGTACTCGATGTCGGCGCCTATCTGGCGCAGCGCATCGACCAGATCGCCTATTGGCCGCTCGTGCATGCGCCCGCCTGGCGCGTCTTTCGTCCCGCCATAGAGCTCGTGACGCCCTCCTGAAAGAGCCAGCGCCGCAACCAGCGGGCGGAATGCGGTCCCCGCATTTCCCAAAAATAGCTTCGCCTCGCTGACCGGGAAATTTCCGCCGCATCCGGTTATGCGATAAACACCTTCCGCTCTTTCGATCCTGATTCCGAGCGCGCCAAGTGCATCGAGCATGCGCTCAGTGTCGTCCGAATGCAGCAGGTCGTGCACGTCCGTCGTTCCTTCGGAAAGTGCGGAAAGCAGCAGAACGCGGTTGGAGATGCTCTTGGATCCTGGCAAGCGCACTATGCCTTTTGCAGACAGCAATGGGGGGAGGTCGAGATATTCTTTCATGTCGGGTCGGGTTTAGTGTTTGTTCCAGTTGCTGCGCACATCGCGCGCAATGCTGAATATGTTTTCAAGTTTTGCGGCGTCGCTCATTTCCAGCGCCTGATAGATCGCATAGAGCTCGTCCGCATAGCCCTTGAGTTCGCGAAGCAGCGCAGCGCGATTGGCAAGACAGATGTCGCGCCACATCTCGGGAGAGCTTGCCGCGATGCGCGTGAAATCGCGAAAGCCGCTCGCGGCAAAAGAGAGCAGCAGATCCTTATCCTTGCGCTCCGCGATGTCGTGCACCAACGCGAATGAAAGAAGATGCGGCAGGTGACTCACCGCAGCGAACACCTCGTCGTGCATTTCCGGCGTCAGCTCGCTCACATTCGCGCCGCACGCCTCCCAAGCCTTCCTCACCTTCAGCACGTCTTCCCTCGAATTTTCGGGAAGCGGCGTCAGCACCACCTTCTTGCCGATATAAAGATCTGCGCGCGCAGCCTCCGGTCCCGAGAGTTCCGCGCCCGCGATTGGGTGGGCGGGGATGAAGCGGGAAACCTTGTCGCCCAGGTTTTCATACGCTGCCGATACCACGTCGCACTTCGTGCTTCCGCCGTCCGTCACCAGCGTCCTCTCGGTAAGGAAAGGCGCAATCTTTCGCATCAGCTCGCCCATCTTCCCGACGGGGGTTGCAAGCAGCACCATGTCTGAAGTGCCCACTTCGCTTGCAGTATCCTCGCCTATCCTGTCCAGGATATTGAGCTCTTTCGCCAGCTTCAGCGTCTCCAAGCTGCGCCCGAATCCGACGACTTCGATTTCAGGATGGGCTCGGCGCAATGCCAGCGCAAAAGAGCCGCCGATCAGGCCGGCTCCGAAGATCACAATCTTTTTGAATTGAACGTCAGTGTTTTTCATGTATGCCTTCCTCGCCGTATGCCAGCGCACGCTCTATCCTGCGATCTGGCACGATCCACATGATGGCGACCAGGACGTATAGCCCGTCGGCAATCCTGTAATCGACAAAGGACAGCAGGATCGCGGTCAGGTAGATCACAGGCGATATCCTTCCCTTGAGATCCTTGCCCACCGCCTTTGCCAGAATGGACCCCTTGCCCTGCTGCCTGATGATGGTCGTCTGCAGCACCCAGTATGCGATCGCCGCCATGAACAGCACGACGCCATAGAGCGCGGCAGGAAGCGCCGCATAATGGTTCTCCCCCATCCATCCCGTGACGAAGGGAAACAGCGAAAGCCAGAACAGAAGGTGCAGGTTCGCCCAGAGCATCCATCCGTTCACATGTTGCACGCTGTGCATCATGTGATGATGGTTATTCCAGTATATGCCGACATAGATGAAGCTCAACACATAGCTCATGAAAACGGGGAGCAGCGGAATGAGCGAGGCGAGATCGTCGCCCCGGGGCACCTTCATCTCCAGCACCATGATGGTGATGATGATCGCGATGACGCCATCGCTGAAAGCTTCGAGGCGCCCCTTGCCCATCTGGTGTTTACAGCGTGCGGCCTATCGCGCCTGCGATCGCGGAAAGCGTGCCCATCAGCTCCTTGAGCTCCCCGGGAGTCAGCGCCTGGTCCGCATCGCACCAGGCATCGCAGGGACTTGGATGCATCTCGACCAGTAGTCCGTCCGCGCCCGCGGCGACCGCAGCCTGCGAAAGCGCCGGCACCATCCATGCCTTTCCGCCTGCATGGGATGGATCGATGATCACCGGAAGATGCGTCTCCTTCTTCAGGACCGGGATCGCGGTCACATCCAGCACGTTGCGGTAATAGGTCTCGAATGTCCTGATGCCGCGTTCGCAGAAGATGATGTTGTGGTTGCCGCCTGCCGCGATGTATTCGGCCGCCATCAGCCATTCCGAGATGGTGGCCGACATGCCGCGCTTCAGGATCACGGGCTTGTTGATGCGCCCGACTTCCTTGAGCAAATCGAAGTTCTGCATGTTGCGCGTGCCGATCTGGATCACGTCCACATCGTATTGCATGAACATGTCGAGCTGGCGCACGTCCATCAGCTCGGTCACGATGGGCAGGTTGTACTTGTCGGCCGCCTTCCTGAAAATCTCGAGTCCTTCGACGCCCTTGCCCTGGAAGGTATACGGGCTGGTCCTGGGCTTGAACGCGCCGCCGCGCATCAGCCGGCATCCTGCCTCGCTCACATATTTGGCCGAAAGTTCCATCTGTTCCTGGGTCTCGACAGAACAGGGTCCCGCGATGATCTGAACCTGGTTTCCGCCGAGCGGAATGCCCTTGATGTCGATCACGGTGTTGGTCTTGTGCGATTCGCGCGAGACGATCTTGTACTGCTTCGCGATGTGCATCGCCGATTCGACGCCGGGCAACGGCGTGAACATCTCGACGGTCAGCTGGCGCTCGTCGCCTATCGCGCCTATCACCGTGCGCTCTATGCCGCGGGATATGTTGGCCTGCAGACCTGCGGCCTCCAGCTTCTTCACCACCGTCCCGATCTGTTCGTCGGTGACATCCTTGCCCATCACTATGATCATGCTGATTCTCCTAGCACCTGCTGCAATGCAGATAAAAATTTCTGGTTCTGCGCTTCCAGCCCGATGGAAACGCGCAAATAGTCCGACATATTGTAACTGGCAATGGGCCTCACGATCACGCCCAATTCGAGAAGCCGGCGGTATGCCTTTGCCGAATCCGCAATCTTGAAGCTCACGAAGTTGCCATATGAAGGGATGTAATCGAGGCCAAGCGCCTTCAAACCCGAGGTCAGCTGCTTCATGCCGCAGAGGTTCATTTCGAAAGTCTGCCTTACGAATTCCAGATCATCCAGCGCCGCCGTTGCCGCGGCCTGGGCCATGCTGTTCACGTTGAAGGGCTGACGCACGCGGTTCACCATGTCCGCGACCCTTGCATCCCCCAGCGCATAGCCCACGCGCAGGCTTGCAAGCCCGTATGCCTTGGAGAAGGTGCGCGAGATGATGAGGTTGGGGAATTCGGTAAGCCAGGAGACGCTGTCGTAGCGGCATTCCACCGGCAGGTATTCGTTATAGGCCTCGTCCAGCACGACCAGGATGTCGGGCGGCAGGGCTTTCATGAATTGATGCAGCGCCGATCCTTCGAGAAAGGTGCCCGTCGGGTTGTTCGGGTTCGCGATGAACACGAGCTTCGCGCGATTCTCCACCGCAACGCTCCCTATCGCATCCAGATCGTGGCCGAAATCCCTGGCCTTCACGCATATGCCCTTAGCGCCGACCGACTGTATCGCCAGGGGATAAACGGCGAATGCATGCTCGGAATAGACCGCCCTGTCGCCCACGGTCAGGAATGCGCGCGCCACGAGCTCGAGTATGTCGTTGGAGCCGTTCCCCAGGAAAACCTGTCCGAAGGATACGCCAAAGCGCCTGACCAGCGCCTCCTTCAGCGCATATCCATTTCCATCGGGATAGAGCGCGATCTCATCCAAGGCCTTTTTAGCCGCGGCGATCGCCATCGGGCTCGCACCGAGGGGATTCTCGTTGGAGGCCAGCTTCACGATTCCGCTAATGCCGAGCTCCCGCTCGAGCTCGGAGATGGGCTTGCCTGGCTGGTAGGGCGCTATCGCGCGTATGTATTCCGGTGCAAGTTCTGAATAATCCATTTGGTTTTCTTATAAAAAAATCACACCGCGACCGGATAGGAGCCCAGTATCTTCACGAATGCGGCTGTATGCTTAAGTTCCTCAAGCGCGACCGCGATCCTCTCGTCCATCTGATGCCCCTCTATGTCCACGAAGAACACGTATTCCCAGAGACCGGAACGGGACGGGCGGGACTCGAACTTGGTCATGCTCACGTTGTGCTTCGCCAATGAGGCGAGCAGTCCGTGAACCGCGCCCGGCTTATTCTCCGCGGACAAGGCCATCGAGGTCTTGTCGCGCCCTGAGCTTGCCACCTGTTGCTTGCCCAGCACCAGAAAGCGCGTGGTGTTTCTCGGGTCGTCCTCTATGTTTTCCGCGCAAAGCTTCAATGCGAAATGCAGGGCTGCCTGACTGCCTGCGATCGCCGCGGAATTTTCATGCTCTGCGGCAAGCCTTGCCGCCTCCGCATTGCTGGACACGGGAACACGCGCGACATGGGGCAGATTCAGGTTCAGCCAACCCTGACACTGTCCCAGGGACTGCGGATGCGAATAGACGGTTTCGATCTTCTTCAAATCGCATTGCGTCGCAAGGAGGCACTGGTGTATCGCGAGCTGAACCTCGCCGCAGATATATAGCCCGCTCTGCAAAAGCAGGTCCAGCGTGCGCCCGACAGCGCCCTCGGTGGAATTCTCGACCGGAACGACCCCGTATTGCGACATCCCGCTTTCCACCCCGCGGAACACCTCGTCTATGGTCGAACATGACTGGCCAGACACAGCGCTGCCGAATCGCTTCAATGCGGCAGCCTCCGTGAACGTGCCTTCGGGTCCCAGATAGGCGACTGAAATCGGCGCCTCGAGCGCCCTGCACTGCGACATCACTTCCGTGAAGAGTGCCGCCACCGCCTCGTTGCCGAGCGGCCCGCGGTTTTCATGCTGCAGTCGGCGCAGCACCTGGGCCTCCCGCTCGGGGCGCAGGATGACGCCATCCTCCTTCAGATGCCCTATGCGCTGCGCGAGCGCTGCGCGCTCGTTGAGCAGCCTCAGTAGCTCGTCGTCGATGCGATTGATTTGCTCCCGGCACTGTTTAAGCTGTTCGTTCATCTTGCTTCCATCAAGGGCAATTTGCGCACCATCAGCACGCCGGGTATCGCGGATATCCTGTTCAGCAGGTCTTCTGGCACTTCCGTGTCGGTGTCGACCAGCGTATAGGCCATCTCGCCGCGCGACTTGTTCATCATCGTGTGTATGTTGATGCCAGCCGATGCGAGCGTGCTCGATATCTGGCCCAGCATGTTGGGCACGTTCGCGTTGGCCAGCGCCAGCCGGTGCGCGGATTCCCTTGGCATCACGAGCGTCGGGAAATTCACGGAATTGGTGATGTTGCCGTGCTCCAGGTATTCGCGGATCTCGTCCACCACCATCACCGCGCAGTTGTCCTCCGCCTCCTCCGTGGATGCGCCAAGATGCGGCAAAGCGAGCACGCCGCTTCTCCCCTGCAGCTTCTTCGCAGGGAAGTCGCACACATAGGCGCCGAGCTTCCCGCTTTCAAGGCCGGCCAGCACCGCATCGCAATCGACGATCTCATCCCTTGAGAAATTGAGCAGGACCGCGCCCTGCTTCATCGCCTGCACGCGCTGTTCATTGATCAATCCGCGCGTGGCGGGAAGCAGCGGCACGTGCAGCGTGACGAAGTCGCTGTGGCGCAGAAGTTCCTCTATGCTCTGCGCCTTCTTCACCTGCGAGGAAAGGCTCCATGCGCCCTCCACCGTGATCTCGGGATCGAAACCGTATACACTCATTCCCAGTCTCAGCGCGACGTCCGCGACCAGCCTGCCTATCGCACCCAGGCCGACCACGCCCAGCGTGCGCCCCTGCAGCTCGCTTCCCGCAAACTGCTTCTTTCCATCCTCGACCTGTTTGTGCAGGGACTCGTCGTCCCCGACAAGACCCGCGACGAAATCCAGCGCAGGCACGATGTTGCGCGCCGCAAGCAGCATGCCCGCCACCACCAGCTCCTTGACCGCATTGGCGTTCGCCCCCGCCGCATTGAAAACGGGTATGCCCCGCTCGCTCATCTTCGCGACCGGCACGTTGTTGGTGCCGGCACCCGCGCGCGCGATCGCCTTCACGCTTTTAGCAATCTCCATTTCGTGCATGTTCTGCGACCTCACCAGGATCGCATCCGGATCATTCATTTCCGCAGACACCAGATAGCTTTCCGCAGGGAAGCGCTTGAGCCCCCTGCCCGAGATCTTGTTGATGGTGAGGATGCGGTATGCCATGGTCAGGCGTGAGACCTTGCGAATTCGCCCATGAAAGCCGCAAGCGCCTGTACACCCTCTATCGGCATCGCGTTGTAGATGGAAGCTCGCATGCCGCCGACCGAGCGGTGCCCCTTGAGCTGCAGCAGTCCAAGCGCATCTGCCTGCTTCAGGAACTCGCCGTCCAAGGCCGGATCCTTCAGCGTGAAGGGCACGTTCATGCGCGAGCGGTTCCTCTTTTCGACCGGACAAAGGTAGAAGCCGCCGCTGTTGTCGATCGCCGAATAAAGCGCTTCGGCCTTCGCGATGTTGGTCTTCTCCATCGCCGCGATCCCGCCTCTTTTCTTCAGGAGCTGGAACACGAGCCCTGCGATGTAGATGCCGTAGGTCGGCGGCGTGTTGTACATGGACTCGTTGTCCGCATGAGTCTTGTAGTCCAGCATGGTGGGCGCGCCCGCGACGGTATTGCCGATCAGGTCCTCGCGCACGATCACGATGGTCAGCCCCGCAGGGCCGATGTTCTTCTGCGCGCCCGCATAGATCAGCCCGTACTTCGACACATCGACAGGACGCGAGAGGATGTTCGAAGACATGTCGGCCACGATGGGAACTGACACGTCAGGCAGCCAGTCGAACTCCACGCCGCCTATCGTCTCGTTGGGCGTGATGTGCAGATAGGCTGCATCCTTGTCGCAATTCCAGGTTGAAAACTCCGGAACATATGAGAAATTCCTGTCCGCTCCTGATGCGACCACATTGACCGCGCCGAACTTCTTCGCCTCCGAAATCGCCTTCTTGGACCATTCCCCCGTGTTGAGGTAGTCAGCGGAAGCCTTGCCGCGCAACAGGTTCATCGGCACCATCGCAAACTGCATGCTCGCGCCGCCCTGCAAAAATAGCACCTTGTAGTTTTCAGGTATGCCCATCAGCTCGCGCAGGTCGGCCTCGGCCTTCGCGGCTATCCCCATGAACTCCTTGCCGCGATGCGACATCTCCATCACCGACATGCCGCTTCCCTGCCAGTCGAGCATCTCGTCCCTGGCCTGCTGCAGCACTTCCTTCGGCAGAACGGCCGGCCCTGCGCTAAAGTTGTAGATGGTCATATCGCTTCACTCCCGAGTTTTCAGTAAAAAATTATTAGGATCGAGGAGCGGGGATTGAGGAGCGAGAATACCTGGTGCGCCGCTGTCAACTCAATCCAAAATCCTCAATCCTCATTCCTGTCTTCTTGATCCTGTTCCTCTTCTCCGGATTCGGCGATGCGGCTCAAGCCAGCGAGCTTCTCGCCCTTCTCGAGGTTCATCAGCGTAACCCCCTGAGTCGTGCGGCCCATCTCGCGGATCTCCCTGACCCTGGTGCGGATCAGCACGCCATTGGTGCCGATCAGCATGATCTCGTCGTCCTGATTCACCAGCGTCGCAGCCACCACGCGGCCGTTGCGCTCGGATGCCTGGATCGCGATCATCCCCTGGGTTCCGCGCCCATGTCTCGTGTATTCGCCGACAGGCGTGCGCTTGCCGTAGCCGTTTTCGGTCGCTGTCAGAACGCTCTGCTGCTCGTTCTCGGCAACCAGCAGCGAGATGACCTGCTGCTTTTCCATGAGCCTCATGCCGCGCACGCCGCGCGATGAGCGTCCCGTCTCGCGCACGTCGTTCTCGTCGAACCTGACCGCCTTGCCTCCATTGGAGAACAGCATCACATCGTGTTTGCCGTCTGTCAGCGCGACGCCGATCAGATAGTCCCCCTCGTCGAGATTGATCGCGATGATGCCGCGCTTCATCGGGCGCGAAAAGTCCGTGAGGCTGGTCTTCTTCACCGTTCCGTTGGCCGTCGCGAAGAACACGTAACTGTTCTCGACGAATTCGGCGACAGGCAGTATCGCGTTGATCTTCTCGCCTTCCTCCAGCGGCAGGAGGTTCACGATGGGCTTGCCGCGCGCGGCCGGCCCGCCCTGCGGCACATCGTAGACCTTCATCCAGTACACGCGCCCCTTGTTGGAAAAGCACAGGATGTAATTGTGCGTGTTCGCGACGAAAAGGTTGTCGATGAAATCGTCTTCCTTGTTGTTGGTCGCCTGGCGCCCGCGGCCTCCGCGCTTCTGCGCGCGGTATTCGTCCATCTTCTGCGCCTTCATGTAGCCGCCGTGCGACAGCGTGACCACCACATCCTCGGGCGGGATCAGGTCTTCCATGCTCATGTCGTGCGTGTGCGCGACGATCTCGCTGCGGCGCGCATCGCCGAACTGCGCCTTCACCGCGGAAAGCTCGTCTCCTATGATGGTCGTCACGCGCCCGGGTGTGGCCAGGATGTCCAGAAGGTCGGTGATGTTGTCCATCACCTCGCGGTATTCGCCGATGATCTTTTCCTGCTCCATGCCTGTCAGGCGCTGCAGGCGCAATTCCAGTATCGCCTGGGCCTGCGCATCCGAAAGCCTGTAGAAGCGCGCGCCGTTTTGTTCGACCAGACCGAACTGGGGCGCCAGACCCTCGGGACGCGAAGCATCGCTCACCCGGCTCAACATGTCCTCGACCAGCGTTGATCTCCAGCTGCGCGCCATCAGCTCGCGCTTCGCATCGGCAGGAGAAGGGGCCGCCTTGATGAGCTCGATGATCTCGTCCACGTTGGAGAGCGCGACAGCCAGGCCTTCGAGCACATGGCCGCGCTCCCTGGCCTTCCTGAGTTCGAATATCGTCCTTCTCGTGACCACTTCGCGGCGGTGGCGAAGGAAGGCTTCCATCACCTGCTTCAGGTTCAAAAGCCTGGGCTGGCCGTCGACGATCGCGACCATGTTGATGCCGAAGCTGTCCTGCATCTGCGTTTCTTTGTACAGGTTGTTGAGCAGGACCTCGGCGTTCTCGCCGCGCTTCAATTCGATCACCGCGCGCATGCCGCTCTTGTCCGACTCGTCCCTGATCTCCGAGATGCCCTCTATGCGCTTCTCGCGCACCAGCTCGCCTATCTTCGAAAGCAGCGCAGCCTTGTTCACCTGATAGGGGAGTTCGCCGATGATGATCGCCTGGCGCTCGCCCTTGCCTATGTCCTCGAAGTGGCAGCGCGCGCGCATCACAACGCGGCCGCGCCCGGTGCGGTAGCCCTCCTTCACTCCTGAAAGGCCGTAGATGAATCCCGCCGTCGGAAAATCCGGAGCAGGAACGAGCTCGATCAGCTCCTCGATGTCCATCTCGGGATTCCTGAGCAGCGCAAGGCATGCATCGATCACTTCGGAAAGGTTGTGGGGCGGTATGTTGGTCGCCATGCCAACCGCGATGCCCGAAGACCCGTTCACCAGAAGGTTGGGGAAGCGGGATGGAAGCACCAGGGGCTCGTTTTCCGACCCGTCGTAGTTCGGGCCGAAGTCCACCGTTTCCTTGTCGAGATCCGCCAGGAGTTCGTGCGCGATCTTGGCCATGCGGATTTCGGTATAACGCATCGCCGCCGCATTGTCGCCGTCGACCGATCCGAAGTTACCCTGGCCGTCCACCAGCATGTAGCGCAGCGAAAAGGGCTGCGCCATGCGGACTATGGTGTCGTACACCGCGGTGTCGCCGTGAGGATGGTATTTACCGATCACGTCGCCCACGATACGCGCGGATTTCTTGTAGGCCCTGTTCCAGTCGTTCGACAACTCGTGCATCGCGTACAGCACGCGGCGGTGCACAGGCTTCAATCCATCGCGTACATCCGGCAGCGCACGCCCGACTATCACGCTCATCGCATAGTCCAGATAGGACTTGCGCATCTCTTCTTCCAGACTGACCGGCAGGGTTTCTTTCGCGAATTGTTCCATGTGTATAGAGTGTCTCAGTGAGGCCAGAATCAGCGCACGAGTCTATCACAATCAGGCCTTTCCCCGCCAGTTTAACGATGGCGCAGATGCGAACAGTTGGTGATCGGGTCAAGTTTTGCTAAAGTCGCGCCTTGGCAACCCAAATCGAGCCTGGCATGAGCAACGCAGATCCGATCGAAATCGAGAAATTTTCCCAGCTTGCCCACAAGTGGTGGGATCCCAACAGCGAATTCAAGCCGCTGCACGACATCAATCCGCTGCGCCTGAATTACGTCGACAGGCTGGCCGACATTTCCGGCAAGACCGTGCTCGACGTGGGCTGCGGCGGAGGCATCCTTTCAGAAGGCATGGCGCGCATGGGTGCTAAGGTCACGGGCATAGACCTGTCCGACAAGGCGCTTCAGGTCGCCCGTTTGCACCTACTGGAAAGCGGAAACCAGGTCGAATACCAGAAGATCGAGGTAGAAAAGCTGGCAGAAGAGAAACCGGCCTCGTTCGATGTCGTCACCTGCCTTGAAATGCTGGAGCATGTGCCGGACCCAGGCAGCGTGATTGCGGCCTGCAAGCGGCTGGTCAAGCCGGGCGGCTGGGTTTTCTTCTCCACGCTCAACCGAAATCCCAAGTCCTATCTCTTCGCGATCATAGGCGCAGAATACCTGCTCAACCTCCTGCCGCGCGGCACGCACGACTACGCCAAATTTTTGAAGCCCTCGGAGATCGGGCAATACTGCCGCAATGCAGGTCTTGACGTTACCGACCTGACCGGCATGAGCTACAACCCGCTCACCAAGACCTACTCCCTGGGACAGGACTGCAGCGTGAATTACATGATCGCCTGCCGCTCAGAGTAATGGCGGAAGTTCATCCCGGCTCTACCGATGCGGTGCTGTTCGACCTCGACGGCACCTTTGCCGACACCGCGCCCGATCTGGCTTCTGCCCTGAACCACACCCGAAGCCTGAAAGGCCTGCCTCCCCTGCCCCTGGAAATCCTGCGCCCGCAGGCATCCCACGGCGCAGCAGGCCTGCTCAAGGTCGGCATGAACGCGACGCCCGACATGCAGGAATTTGCCGAACTGCGCACGGCATTCCTCGACTTCTATGAAAGCCACATCTGCGTCCGGACCGTGCTTTTCGAGGGCATGGCAGAACTGGTGGAGAGCCTGGAGATTCGACGCATCAAGTGGGGCATCGTCACCAACAAGCCGCACCGTTTCACGCTTCCCCTGATGAGGGAACTGGGCTATGCGGAACGCGCCGCCTGCATCGTGAGCGGAGACACCTGCTCCCGCGCAAAACCCCATCCGGAACCTCTGCTCCACGCCTGCGGTCTTATCGGCGTGCAACCTGAAAGATGCGCGTATCTGGGCGACGATCTTCGGGACATGCAGGCAGCAAATGCAACGGGCATGCCCGGCATCATCGCGCGCTACGGCTACATAGAGAAAGGCGCCGACCTCGATTCCTGGGGCGCCCATTCGATGATCAAACATCCGATGGAAATGCTCGACCTTATTTTTTAGCCTTTCGAAGAACGCCTGCGGAACTTTTGATTGGGATACCCGTCATACGCATGCTACAATTCGCAGACTTTGAAACCGGGGATGACTTGGCTTCGACGTGGGTTGCAAAGCAGAGTAGGGCATACCGAGGACCCGCAACCTCGTAAATCAGCTGGAAACCAATAGTCGCAAACGACGAAAACTACGCTCTGGCTGCTTAACAGCTAGACCTCACACCCTGCTGTCCGTGGAGGGGCTCGATGGCGCAAGCCTGAGATGAGTGAGGTCATTTACACGGAATCGTGCCGGTCAGGGTCACTTTGACTGGAGCTAGAATCAAGGTGACTCGTTCCGTACAAGCCCGCCGGTTGGCGTGTCCGGAATCAAATCAAATAACCAGGCTAAGTATGTAGAACTGCCTGTAGAGGGCTTGCGGACGCGGGTTCAATTCCCGCCATCTCCACCAAT
>JAJXVB010000020.1 GCA_021782365.1 Pseudomonadota bacterium | reverse complement strand
AAACCCCGGATGAGATTTACAACGTGATGCTGCCGACGGTTAAACAGGCAGCGTGAGAGCAGCGGGTGATCCACTTAAAAATCCGATTCCGCTGTTCAAACAACCGGAGCCAGCTCTGGGAGTTAGAGTTGTGGGACAAATCAAAAGACATTATCGAAAAAACTGTACCCCCCACTCTTGGAACGGCTGTATTGTTCCAGACTGATAATGATTCATTGCATGGATTCACGAACCCGGTTGCGAGGCAGTATAGACGGTCTGTAGCTATGTATTACTACACAGCACAGGATGCTGAGCAATTTAGCGGGGATGGCGCAACTTACTGGAGATCTGACAGTGCTGCAAAATCTTCCGGGGAGCGCAAACGTCTGTTGCTTCAGAGGGGGCACTGTTTCTTGCAAACTCATGTTCCAGTTTGTCATGGCGATTTCAGGCATTGGCAAAAAAGATGGATAAACAGGAAAAATAGCAACTGCCTGATTTTGGTTGCAGACTAATGGCTCCTTGTTCTTGAGTGTCATGACTCAGGGCGATTCATCAATAAACGAAAACACAAGTGCAAGTGAAAGAATCGGCAATGGAAAAGAAGGCAGTGCTGTTTGCGGACATCTGCGGCAGCACGAGCCTTTATGAGGCGCTCGGTGACGGGCGCGCGTTTTCGGAAATCAGCGATAGGCTGGACAGGGTGCGGAAGGTTGCGCTGTCGCATGTCGGTCTGGTTTTGAAGAACATCGGCGACGAAATCATGTGCATCTTTCCGGATGCGATCTTGGCGACCCAGGCGGCTGCGAGATGCAGACCGCGATCAACGCATGTCCTTTAGTCGATGGCATGTCCATCGGCATGAGGATAGGGTTCCATTTCGGCAGCGTGCTGCAGAAGGACAATGACCTCTTCGGCGACACCGTGAACACGGCAGCGCGCATGGCCGGGATCGCGAAGGCCGGGCAGATCATCACGACGAAAGCTACCGCCTCGATTCTCCCCTCCATCATGCGCGCAAGCATGCGCACGCCGATCAACCTGCCAGTGAAGGGCAAGAAGGAAGGCGTCGAGATATGCGAAGTCATCTGGCAAGATAGCGGCGAGATGACCGTGATGGCGGGCATCACGCATCATCCAGAGGCAGGTTCGAGTCTCCTGCTCATGCACAGGAGAGAAAAGTATGTCGTGAGCTCGGCCAATCCGGTCATCACGCTGGGAAGGGACGAGCAGTCGGGCATCGTTGTCGGGAATCCGCACGCGTCGCGAATGCATGCGAGAATAGAGAAGCGGCTCGACAAGTATGTGCTGATAGATTTGAGCTCGAACGGCAGCTATGTCGCGATAAGGAAGGAATCCGAAATCAGGCTGCGCCGCGAGGAGATGCTGCTGCGAGGATGCGGCACGATCAGCATGGTCAGCCGCGCGAAAGATTCCCGGAAGACAGCATCGAATTCATCGTCACGAGCTGAGGTTCAGCGCTGCAAGGTGGCCGCCATGAAAAACCGATAGGCCTTCCACATTCTCCATGCCCCTCTGAGCATGACTTTCACGCCGTGCCTTCTCGCCAGCATCATCCCTGCAATGCCCGCAACGCCCGCGATCAGCAGCGCATGTCGGCTAAAGAAACGCAGGGCGCCCCATGTGCGATCTGCGGCCTGCAGCGGGATTTTCAGGTTAGACGCCAGCTCGGCCACCTGTTCTCGCTGCCCGGATATTCTTGCCAGCAACAGCCGGCGGTGTTCCAGCACGTCCTGCATGCGCTTATTCACCGCGGCCATCCAGCTGTTCGCGGTCGCGGGAAAGTTCGCCAAGGCTCACGGAAAACAGCCTCGATTTCTTCTCCGCCATGCTGCGCAGCCGCTGCGCAAGATAGGCGCCTGCTGCGAAAAAGGCCATGCCCAGCCCGCCAAGCGCTGCAAGACGATGCTGATCCCAGAACAGAACGACCACAAAGAAACTCAGCAGCACGATGCTCATGCCGAAGCAGAACAGCGCGGAAAAGAAGAAGAGCAGCATCTGTTCCAGATGCAGGCGCTCCTCATGCAGTTCGTTGACCAGAAGCTCCAGCCGGGTTGATGCGATGGCTGCCAGGGTAGACAGCAATCTTTTGACGGAAGCCAGCAACCCCGTCTCTTCCATGGCCTAGCGTCCCCGGGATATCAGCATGCCCACGACCAGACCCACGCCCGCTGCAATGCCGACCGCGCGCCATGGGTTCTCGTGCACATATTCGTCCGTTGCGCGGGCCGCGTGTTTTGTCTTCTCCAGCATGGCTTCCTGCGCCTCGCCCAGACGCGCACGAGCCGCGCTCAAACTCTCCTGTATGCGCTCGCGCGCGGCGCTTACCTTGTCGCCTGCCTGCCCCGCAGTTGCTTTAAGCAATTCCTCGGCATCAGACACCACCAGTTGAAGATCCCTCATCAGTTTTTCCTTGCTGACATCGTTCTGTGCGGGCGTTGAATTGGCATTCATGGTGTTCTCCTTATGGTTAAGTTGAAAAACCGCGATATCCGACAGGAATCTTTTAATCCAACCGCGTTATCCCGTCAACCTGAATTGTCGATGTATAGATGGCAATGCACGACGTGCAATGGTCCTCGATGCCAATCATGGAATGCGATTTGCGCCTAAGCGGCAATGCGATTTTTGGGTGGCTGGATTAAACACTCGGCTGGAATACCAAAGTTTTCATGCAGCCGCCAGATCATGCTTAGCGTTAAAGGTCGCTTGCGAGCGAGGACTTCATAGACCCGATTCAGCCGACCGATGGACGGCACCAGGTCTTTCGGGGTCAATCCACCTTGCTCCATGCGGAATTTGATGGCCTCGACAGGATCCGGCAAATCAACAGGGAAATGCTTTGCCTCATACGCCTCAACCAAGGTCAACAACACCTCGAAACGATCCCCTTCTGGCGTGCCTGGGACCGGTTCGCTGTCGAAATACGCCGATACATCGCGTAGTGCGGACTTGTAATCGACTTCGGTGCGAATTGGGCGAATTTCCATATCAATGCTCCATTTCAATATTTTCTGCATCGATCGCGTCGTACTCCGCATGCGTGCCGATGAATTTCACGTAGACGGCTTGAAAACGATATGCTACCGAGACCACCAAGCGATAGTCATTGCCTTTGATATTGAAGACAACCCTGCGATTCTTGAGAATGCTGGCGTTGCGGTACTTGTCCTTGATGTCAGCCGGCTGGCTCCAGGCCGCCTTCTTCACCTCATCCACCCACGACTTCAAGGACTGTTCGGAGTCCGGGTTTTTTCCCCAGAATGTGCGCAAGTGGCTAACGGCAATGATTCGCATTGTGGAAGTATAGTCCCGCGATGGGACTTGTCAATGATTAAAGTGAGCCCAGGTTGAGATAAATCACGGAAAATGGATACCCAAATTCCGGAAGACTGGCGTCCACCGTGTTCAGCTGGAAAC
Organism: Pseudomonadota bacterium; assembly: GCA_021782365.1. GTDB lineage: Bacteria > Pseudomonadota > Gammaproteobacteria > Burkholderiales > Gallionellaceae > Gallionella. The sequence goes on along the minus strand of JAJXVB010000020.1, from coordinate 25,123 downwards.
CAGATGGCAGTGCACGACATGGGTTGCGCCAAGCCTGGTCTCGGGCGGATAGATAGAGCCGCATATCTCCATCGCATCCTTGCAACGAGGCGCGAAGTGGCAGCCTCTGGGCGGGTTGGCCGGAGAGGGGAGGTCTCCCGGAATGCGAACATGCTCGCGCTGTTTTCCGTCCATCCTGGGAACTGCCGAGAGCAGCGCCTTCGTGTAGGGATGAGCCGGGTTCTTCAGCACCTCCTCGTTCGTCCCGCGTTCGACGATGCGCCCGAGATACATCACGCAGACCTCGTGCGCCAGAAATTCCACGACCGCGAGGTTGTGGGTGATAAAGAGATAGCCCAGGTCAAGCTCGCTCTGAAGTTCCTTCAGCAGGTTCAGGATCTGCGCCTGCACGGACACGTCGAGCGCGCTGGTAGGCTCGTCGCATATCAGGAGGCTGGGGGAGACCGCAAGCGCCCGCGCGATCGCGATGCGCTGTCTCTGCCCTCCGGAGAACTCGTGCGGATAGCGCCACTTGGCCGATGCGTCTAGCCCGACCTTCGATAGCAGTCCGTCTATGAGGGACTGCCTTTCCATCCGGCTTCTTCCCACGCCCAGCGCGCTCATGCCTTCCTCGAGTATCTCGGCGATGCGCATCTTGGGGTTGAGCGATGCATAGGGATCCTGAAACACCATCTGCATCGCGGATCCCGAATTCCCGTCGAAACTGATGCTGCCTGAAGTAACAGGGATCAGATTCAGCAATGCCTTGCCCAGCGTGGTCTTGCCGCATCCCGATTCGCCGACCAGGGCGAGCGTCTTTCCCTTGGCGATTTTGAGAGATATTCCGTCCACCGCCTTCACGTATCCCACGACGCGCTGCATGATCCCCTTCCTGATCGGGAAGTGCACGCGCAGATCGGAGACCTGCAGGATTGGGGATTGATGATTCAGGATCGAGGATTCAGGATTGAGGATTGAGGATTCAGGATTGAGGATTGAGGATTCAGGATTGAGGATTGAGGATTCAGGATTGAGGATTGAGGATTCAGGATTGATAGATGCAGGCACACCCCCCTCACTCCTCACTCCTCGCTCCTCGTTCCTGCTTCCTGTTTCCTGATAAAGATGGCACCTCACACCCTGGCCATCGATTTCAGTCCATGCGGGCGATTCTTCATGGCAAAGATCCCATGCCCTTTCGCATCTGGATGCGAAGCGGCATCCCTGGTTCATGCTTCCCGGAGGCGGCACGCTTCCGGGGATCGCGGAAAGCCTGCCCTTGCCGGCGCCGGGCAGCGCTGCGAAGAGTTTTCTAGTGTAGGGGTGAAGCGGATTTGCGAAGAGGTCCTTGCGACTCGCCATCTCGACGACCTGTCCCGCATACATCACCGCGATGCGGTGCGCCATCTCCGATACCACGCCGAGATCGTGCGTGATCAGGAGCATGGCCATGCCGCTCATCTGCTGCTTTTCTCTCAAGAGCTGAAGCACCTGGGCCTGTATCGTCACGTCGAGCGCGGTGGTCGGCTCGTCCGCGATCAGCAGCGACGGGTTGCCTGCGAGCGCCATCGCGATCATCACGCGCTGCTTCATTCCTCCCGAGAGCTGGAAGGGATATTCGTTCGCTCTTCTCGCGGCATCCGGTATGCCCACGCTATCCAGGAGTCCTGCGACCTCTGCGTCTATGCCGTGGAGTTTCAGGACCTCGGCAATCTGGCTCCCCACGGTCATCACGGGATCGAGACAGAGGCCAGGCTCCTGGAAGATCATCGCCATCCTTCCGCCCCTGATGTTCCTCATCTCGCGTTCCGGCAGTTCGAAGATCCTGATTTCATCGAGCGCTGCGGATCCTGAATGATGCGAGACGCCGTCGGGCAGGAGGCGCATCAGTGAGAGGGCAGTCATCGATTTTCCCGATCCCGACTCTCCAAGCAGCGCGAAGGTCTCACCTCTTGCGATGTCGAAGGATACGCCGTCCACGATGGCTGCACCGGAGCAGAGGCCTGCCGCCAGGTTTTCGACTCTGAGCAGGCTCATCGATACATCCTTGAGTGGCGCATCTGCTTGGATCGATCGGATGTTGACATGCCTGCCTTATTTTTTCTTAAAGGAAAATTGTAATGAGCAATCACCCGCCGCGCAAACCAAAGTCTGAATTGCATCAATCCAAGAAATACACCCATTAACACCCAAATCTGTCGATTGTAGTTTTGGCGCGCAGTTTTTGCGAAAAGCCAATGTTCGCGGCTTAATCTTCAAACAACTCGGAGTGAGTGCCTGTGCGCACGAAAATGATAGCGTTGTTCTCCAGCCGATAGATCAGCAGAAAATCGCCTCCGATATGGCATTCACGGTGATCCGCCCAATCGCCCTTGAGCGGGTGATCCTGCCATTCCGGCCCGAGCGGCGCATCGTTTGCGATCAGCAATAGCATCGCTTCTTTCAGTCGCTTCAGGTCATAACGGCCCGAGCGCGAGAGCCGATCCCAATCCTTGAGAAAGGATCTGGTGTAATCGCAGGCTCTGGGTGGAATGGCCCGTTTACTGCTTGCTGGCTTTTTCGAGGTCATCGATCAAGGCGTCGGCAGAGTTAAAGCGCGCGGCTCGCGCTTTCATCATTGCGCGCGCTTCTTCCATCGCCTTGCGGGTCTCTGCATTAGGCACCTTCAATTCCAGCGGAAAAGCCTGATCGTTGACCACGCGCTTGAGGAAGATGCGGACGGCGTCCGATACGGACATCCCCATGGCGGCCAATGCCTCGCTGGCTTGTGCCTTGGTCTCTTCGTCTACCCGAATGTGTAGCATTGTGGAATGGCTCATGTTCATCTCCTTTGATTATATAATTATGTATCTCATATGCGATACCGTCAAGCGAGTCATTCATAGGCAATCCGGCATATACACAGGAAGCCCGATTCGGTGCAGCATCGCGACTTTGACCGGGAGGCTGAGATGACGAGTTTCGTTCTGAGCGTGCGCGACAGGAATGCGAAGGAGGATGCATTCGGTAAGGATTTCGGAAGGCCTGCCTATCTTCAAATTCCTGACGGGGAAGAGCTTCCGCGCCCTTCCTACAGGATGGGCAATGTGTCGCAATGGATGAAGGCGATCGTTGATCATGCGAATCCTCTTGAAGAGAAGGGATGGCTGGACGTGATATTTTTCGTGCACGGCTATAACACTGACGAGAAGGAAGCGCTGCTTCGCCAGAGGCTGGTCGAGGAGGAGCTCAGGAAGCGCAGCCTCGCATGCATGGTCATCGGATTCGACTGGCCGACGGCGGGAAGTGTCGCTCTCTATTCCTACGACAGGTTCGAGGCCCAGGATGCCGCGTCATCCCTCGTGAAGGCGGGCATCATCCCCTTTTCGAAATTCACGCTCGAGGATTGTCCCGTCAACGTGCACCTGATCGCGCATTCTATGGGCGGGTTCGTCGTGCGCGAGGCATTCCGTTCGATGGACAAGGGCAGGGATGCGAATCTCGCGAACGACTGGCGCATAGGCCAGCTCGTGCTCTTTGCGGCGGACATCTCTTCGAACTGCTTCGCGCTTGGCAATCCGGACATGCTTCCCGTTTTCAGGCACTGCGGCCGCCTCACCAATTACTACAGCGGATACGACCATGCGCTCGCGGCATCCAACGTGAAAAACATAGACTTCAGCTCGAGGGTCGGAAGAGTGGGCATGCCCTTGAAGACGCCCGCGAACGACAAGGCGCTGGATGTCGATTGCGGTCCGCGCTATGCGGCTGTCCCCGATCGCAAACTCAAGATCATAGACGGCATGGTCTCGCACTCATGGTATCTCGAGGACGGGCTCTGGTATGACGACCTCGCGCATACGCTGAAGGGACAGCTAGACCGCAACGTGATCCCCACGCGAGCCTTCAAGGGGGAGAACGATTTCGCGCTGAATCCCGGAGACTGATGCCTCAGGAAGTGCAGCGGATCAGGCGCGAGAGTATATCGGCTTCCTCGGTGGGAGAGAAAAAGTAGGGGTAGAGCGATTTTTCGTTCCTAGCCTTGTCCATCAGGCCGCCGAATTTTTGCACCATTTCCGCCGTCTTGGAGAATTTCGTGCGCATGAGTACGGCCGGGGCGTTGACGCGCGGACATATTTTCTCGCTACCTATGCGCGTGAAGCCCAGCCGCTTCTCGTAGAATCCGGCATGCCTGGGATTGACTTCCATCACGCCGTCCGTATTCCCCGAAATGCTGTAGGGATAGAGGTAAGCTATGTGAAAGAGGCTCGCCAGCATACGCTTGGACCGGGTCTCCGAATCCACCGCGAGATTCCTGAATTCGCAGAGGCTGCATCCCTGCTCCCTAAGGCGGTTAAGCTCGTCGTGGTAGAGCTGGTCCGCCAATAGGCCCATGTTTGAATCCGAGCTGATCGAGAGGGTTCCGGCCGGGAGCTCGTTCGAATAGGCGATGACCGTGGTCTTTTCTGGGTCGTGAGCCATCACGCCTTTCGTCTCGTAGCCGCGCCATGAGTATCTCTTGTGCACCAGCTGGTTGGCGGAGTCCAGGTGATGATGGTTCTGGGCGATCCTGAACTTGAAATGATGCTCTCCCGGCACGGGATCCGAAAATTCCATGACGGGATGAGAGGGCTCGCGCCTGATTTCTTCGACGAAGAAGGCGAGCGTCGAATCCATGCGATATGTTTTCTGATTCATGCAATGATTTCAAGCCAGACCGTTGGGATCAATAGTCCGCATGAGGGGGCGCAGAAGAAACCCGAATCGGGAAGCTGCTGCCATACGGGGAGCTATGTTATATTGGGGCATATCATTTGACAAGCAGAAGCCATGGACAGTCATGCTGAAAGCCTGCTCTCGGGATTGAGCTCACTTACCCGTTTCAGTTGCTCGGACATGAGCCTGAGCGACAATCTGCAAAGGCTCTCCGGAATGATAGCGGAACTCATCGACGCGGAAAACTGCTCCGTGATGCTTTCCGAAGATGGAAAAAACCTCAAGGTCAGGGCGAGCTCCGGAAGCTTGCCGGATGCCGCCTACAGGGATATCGTGAAAAGGGGGGAAGGCATATCAGGGCATGTGCTTGAGACAGGCGCACCACTCCTGATAGATGACATAGACAGGTCGGAATTCGCAAGGCATGCGAGACATCCTTCCTCATCGAAGAAAGGAATGATCTCCGTGCCCATTGTGATCGACAGCTCTGCTCTCGGTGTGGTCAACATCAACGGCTTGAAGGGCAGGGAGAAGTTCGTTCAGGAGGACCTTCATGCGATGGAGGTCGCCGCGGCATTCATCGGCAGGATCATCCAGACCCGGCAGCTTCGGCGCACTCTCGAATCACGCTTCGCACAGATGTCCCTTTCAGGGGCGGCCCAGACCAGGATCGCCGATGCCCAGAATCCCGAAAGGATGGCGAAGATCCTTGCCAAGTCTTTTTACCGCGAGATGGCGGGCGCTGGCTTCAGCCCCGCGCAGATCATAGACGCGGCATCTGAAATCATCTCCGAACTGGGCAAGAGTGTTGGCAGATTCCAGGGGCGAATCAAGCGTGGCTGATGCGATGAGGAGGGTCAGCGCGCTTCCCTATCTTCCACTGATCATCTCATGCATTGCCCTCGTTGTTTTCGGTCTTGAACGTTATCCTCTGAACCCGTTTCTGCTGGGCTCGGCCCTGCTGGCCTATGCGGCGATCATCTGGCGAAATCCCGAAAGCTGGCTCCTCTTCATCCCAGCCATTTTGCCGATCGCGAATTTCTCGACCTTGAGCGGCTGGCTTTTTTTCGAGGAGCTCGATTTCTTCGTGCTTGTGACGGTTGCGGTGGGCTATTGGAGGCTGATGCCGAAAAAGCCTGTATACGGTTTCTCGTCGCCAGTGCTGCTCCTGCTTCTTGCGGCCTCCTACGGTATCAGCGCCTATGTCGGGCTGATGCCGTTTCAGAAGCTTGACGCAAACGCGTTCAGCAATTACTTCAGCCACTACAACAGCCTGAGGATATTCAAGCCCTTCGTCTGGGCGCTCCTGCTTCTGCCGCTCCTGAAGAGGACCGAAGGAGGGCTGCTGGTTCCAGGTATTTTGACGGGCCTTGCCTTCGTCTCGCTTGCGGCGATATGGGAGAGATGGACATTCACGGGACTCATGAATTTCGCGAGCGACTACCGGATCACCGCGCCATTTCCCGAGATGCATACAGGGGGGGCTGCGCTGGATGCCTTCCTCTCTCTTTCCCTTCCCTTCTCCCTGTTCTATCTCTTTCGCGGCAGGCATGCAGGCATCGCTTTGGTGCTTTTTGCGGCGGCCTCATACACCGTTTTTGCGACCTTTTCCCGGGGGCTTTATCTGGGCTTCGCGGTGTCTGTAGCCGCGATGGGTTTTTTCCTGCTGAGAGGGGATGCAAATAGGGGAGATGCGAATAAAGGCAGGAGATTGGGTCTGCCAATGGCGACGCTTTCACTGGTCGCGCTGATCCTGCTCGTGAAGACCTTCGATGCAGGGGGATACAGAGGTCTCTTTGCGGCGATCTGCCTGATGGCCGCAACCTATTTCATCGGCGGAACGAGGAGCGTCTCACACGGCAAGGCGGCTATCGGCGCCGCAGCGTTCATGCTGGGACTCGTCTGTGTCGTATTGATCGTAACGTTCGGCAAGGGTTCCTATCTCGCCTTCGGCCTCTCGGCCACGGTCTGCACCCTGGGCTTCGCGCTCCATGAGTTCTGGCCGGGAAACCTGAAGAGAGCCGGCATGATGTTCGCGTCCGCGGGGTTTCTCGCGATGGGACCTTGCGATCTTGCGGTGAACTGGCACTGGGGCGGGGATCGCGCAGCGATCTATGGCGGACTCGTCTGGGTCTTCGCGATGACGCTCGCCCTGGGTAACCGCAGCATGAAGGATCCCCTCTGGTCCTGGAGCAGGAATGGCGCGAGGGCGTTGGCGCTCGGACTCATGCTTTCCGGGATGGCCATCCCCGTGCTGTGGAACCCATACATGAACGACCGCGTGGAGGAGGCGCATTCCGACCTTGACGTTCGCATGTCGCACTGGCGTGGTGTACTGGAGATGATCGACACAGACTGGAAGTCGCGGCTCTTCGGCATGGGGCTGGGAAGATTCCCGGAAACATTTTTCTGGAGAAACGGGGACAAGGAACAGCCCAGCACTTACCGTTTTGGAATTGAAAACGGCTCGCATTATCTGAGGCTGAACGGTTCATCTTCAGGGTGGGATGGGGGAAATTATCTGCGTTTTGACCAGAGGGTCGATATCCGTCCTTTCAGAAATTATACTGCAGAGTTCCTTATCCGAACTGCATTTCCTGGGCAGAGGGTGGACGTGGAAATATGCGAGAAGCTGTTGCTGTACCCGATGGATTGCAGCGGAAATTTGGTCTTCCCCAATCCCGACGGAAAGTGGCATAGCTACACGATGCAAATCAACTCGGGAACGATCGGTTCTGAGCCATGGTACAGGCGACCCGCGGCGCAGTTCTTTTTCGGGAACGGAAGCAAGAATGGCTATCTCGATATTGGAAGCGTGAGCCTTAAGGATGGTGCTGGCAACCTGATCCGTAATGGAAATTTCACGAGAGGATTCGACAGATGGTTTTTCAGCAGCGATCGCTATCACCTTCCGTGGCACGAAAAGAATCTCTTCCTTCATATCTGTTTCGACCAGGGATTGTTCGGGCTTGAGGCATTCGGCCTCCTTTCGCTATATGCGCTGCTGGCGCTGATGAGGAGAGCGGTTCATGGAGACTTTCTCGCCGCTGCGCTTCTCGCATCCCTGCTCTCGTTTTTCGCGGTCGGGCTTTTCGACAGCATACTGGACTTTCCAAGGTTATCCCTGCTTTTCTACCTGATGCTTTTCTCCTCCCTTCTGTCTTCCGCAGCCCCGCGAAGCGCCGCGGAAAATGGCATAATGAGCAAAAGGAGGAAGGCAAAGTGAAACTGGAAAAGGAAATCGAGATGCTCATCAGGGAAAGGGACGAGATCAAGTCCTCCGCTGAGCCGACGGAAAAGCAGTCGCAGAGGCTTGAGAAGGTGGAAGCCCAGCTCGCGGCGCATGAAGAAAAACATCCTGGCATGATCGAGCATGTGACCAAGGACATCGAGCAGGGAAAATCTCTGCTTGGTCACAAGAACGCTCAGAAATGCCTGTCGCTTGTCAGGCGCAAGCTCTTCCCGCTTGCGGTCAGATCGAATCTTGGTCTTGTCGTTAGCGCCGAGGCGATCTCGAAGCTCAACAGGGAAGGGGCGGGCATAGGTCGCAACACGCTGATCTCGCTCGAGCAGAACAAGCTCGGAACCAGGGCCGAGAACGGCGACCTCATCCTTCCTTGGGAATGGGACATCTGAAATAGGCCAAACTATATAGATCGTTTTGCATATTGCCTGGAAATTGCGTGATCCATAGAGTGTGCGGGATTCCAACACGACAGGAGAGCGCAAATGTCCGCAGCATATTTTGGCTGGCTTCCGGATCTTCCCAGCATCGCCGATTACACGGTGGACCACGAGAAGGTGAAGCCGCTGCTCGCAAAGGTTTGCAAGCCGCGCAAGAAGGATGCGCTGCCGGAAAAGGCAGATCTGCGCGACTGGTGTCCCCCGATAGAGGATCAGCTTGATCTCGGTTCCTGCACGGCCAACGCGGGTGTGGGAATGGTGGAGTATTACGAGCGCCGCGCGTTCGGCAGGCACATCGATGCATCGCGCCTTTTCCTCTACAAGACGACGCGCGACCTTCTGAAGTCGACCGGCGACACGGGCGCATATCTGCGCACGACGATGGAGGCGATGGTGCTTTTCGGCCTGCCTCCGGAAAGCTACTGGCCCTATGTCGTGAAGGACTTCGACAAGGAGCCCAGCGCATTCCTCTATTCCTTCGGGCAGAACTATCAGGCCCTGAACTACTACAGGCTGGATCCCGCCGGCACGGAAAAGGCCGCGCTGCTCAGGCAGATCAGGACCAATATCTCGTCGGGTCTCCCTCTCATGTTCGGCTTCACCGTTTACAATTCCTATACGCAGGCCACATCAGCGAACAAGGGGGCGATCCCCTATCCCGTGAAGGGCGACAAGGTTGTGGGAGGCCATGCGGTGATGGCGATAGGCTACGACGATGCCATACAGATCAAAAACGGAAGTGCGAAGGCGACTTCGGGCGCTTTCCTCATCAGGAACTCATGGGGAACCGCCTGGGGAGATTCCGGATACGGCTGGCTTCCCTATGAATACGTTCTTAAAGGCCAGGCGGCAGACTGGTGGGCGTTGATCTCTCAGGAGTGGGTCGACACGGGGAATTTCGGCTGAGCATGCCTTATGTGCATTTCTGAGCGCCCGAATAAGGGCGGCCGACGGGATTACCTTGCTGGTTGCCCAGTGCGGCTATCACTATTGATTCAATACCGGACCCAGTCTGCAGAGTGCAGCAAGTTTTGCCGCTCGCTGGCTGCATATTAGAAGTGTTACTGCATATCCGGCCCGCCCTCTTTAACATATGGGCGAATCGAAATATCTCCGCCATCATGCGAAAAATTATGTCGGAAAATCTTACACTTTCATTCTGCAAGGCTCTTTAAGCTTTGTTGTTATTTTAAAAATAATCAATAAAAACAATTGAATATGTATTTTTATTCGAATTTGGCACGCCTATTGCTTTAATTCTCGCGAAGTGTTCGGGAATCCAAGGTCGATTCGTTTAACTTTTTACTAGGGGGTTGTAATGATGAATAACTTGAAAGTTGTATACGCTGCCGTTATTGGCGCTGCAATGGGGTTGGCTGCGCTGCCAGCTTCAGCTCTTCCTGTCAATACGGTTGATCTTGGGGGGGTCGTGGTTCCAGTTGGCGGGGATACCTATCTCAATACCGGTGCGTTGTATGAAGGTGCTTTACCCGGCTATACGTCGCCAATCACGGCAGTCGGGCAGGTGCTCGGTGGTATAGGGTCGATCGATGCGATCAGAACTGGCGGAGGCGCTACGGTCTGGGCTGCTGGCGGAGTGAATGACTCGGCAAATGTGCAGCTGACCTTCCAGTTCGGTGATTATGTTGCCCAGAAGATCTTCACCGATTCTTCGGGCATCCATCTCTGGTTCAGCGGTGGTGTAATCAACGCTTATACGGCACCATATGGCACTTTCAATCCGAGTGGGACACCGGTTAGTGCCGCGATCAGTTCAGCACTTGGTAATCCATGGCTTAACCTCGTTGGTGGAGCGGTCTATACTTGTGCGGCTGCAGATGGCTGTTTCAGCGGGACTGGCACTCAGATCACCCTGGAATCCACCATTAACCTGCCCGGCACGCTGATCAATATCTTCTCGGGTTCCGGAAATGGGTTCCTGGATGTTGCAGCAGGTACTGGCATCGCCAACAGTAATTTCGATACCAACAGCGTTTTTGGGCACGATATCGGACTCACTTCGAGCTTCAGTACGATTTCGACCGGCTCTTTTGGCACGAGCGGCGCCTTTTCCATGAGAGGCCTGGCCGTTCCTGAACCCGGATCGCTCTTCCTGCTTGGAATCGGCGCCCTTTCCTTTGGTGTCGTCGCTTCCCGCAAACGCAATGCCTGAAGCTTGATCTGGTTCAAAATGAAAGCCCTGCCTAGGCAGGGCTTTTTTGTCGGAAAATTTTACACATTTATCCCGGCATAATTAAAATGATCGAATCGGGATCGAATGGGAATCGAGATGCAAATTCCGGAGATGGTGAGGTTTCTGGTGGAGGCGGGAAGATGGGCGCCATCGGCGGACAATACGCAGCCATGGCATTTCTTCTGGGATGGGCATGAGCTTGCACTAAAATATGATGGTAAGCGCATTGGACCCAAAGGATTCCAGATGCACCACAGGGCAACCCTCATGGCGATGGGGGCTGTCATCGAAAACATCCTTCAGGCTGCATCGGAAAACCATGAGGGCTGGGATTGCAGCGCTCCAAGGGATGAATCGGAAAAATTCTTCAGCATACGCTTGAACGAAACGCAGCAGAATTTGGCCCCGCCTTCAGACCTGCCCCTTTTCAAGCGTCAAACCAGCAGACTTCCTTTCACTAAGGAACGCTTGCCTGAATCGTTCCGTGATTTTCTGGAAGATCAGAGTGGCCTGAAGACATTCGAAGGAAAGGAAAATCTCGGGTTAATGGAGGAGCTTGTAAGAAAGGCTTCCATGGCAAGGTTCAGGACGAAAGAGATACATGAATGGTTTGCTGGCAGCTTGAGATTTGGAAAAGATGAGGTTGCAAGAGGAGACGGCCTGGATGTGTCGACATTTGGTCTTCCTCCAGGAGGCAAGGCTCTGTTGCGTTTCATTTCTGACTGGAAACGGATGGGTGTTTTGAACAGCATCGGGGGTTACAGGTTTTTTTCCATGATGGAGGCGGTATCGATCACTAAGGCCGGCGCGGTGGTCGCCATCACCGGAGAACCGGGAATGGATCAAGCTATCGAGGCGGGGCGTTTGATGGAACAGGTATGGATTGAAGCGAATGCGAACGGGCTCGGAGTCCAGCCTTACTTCATCGTCTCGGATCAGCTTGCAAGATTAAGCGAAGGTCTGGTTCCGGATGAACTTGTCGGCGAAGTGCGCAGTCTGGAGTCGGATGTCCAGCGGGCACTGGAGTTGAATGGTGAAATTCTGTACATGCTGCTGAGGGTGGGATTTGGCAAAGCCAGGCCGGTTCGGTCTGTGCGTTTGCCTCAGGATGCAATATTTACGGTTACCCGTGGCGACTGAATTTTCTGCTAGAATTTAACGCATGGGCTCTTGGATAATTCTTTCGTGGGAGAAGAATGGTGAAAGATGAACTGGATTTTGAACAGCTAGTCCTTATCATGGGTGGTCATACCGCCTTCCAATTACTCTGGGCAGGTGTGCAACTAGGCGTATTCGATTCACTATCCAAATCGGAGGGGATGACAAGAGCTGAAATCGCGGATGCGACTTCGCTCGAGCCCAGGCCGCTCAGAATATTGCTGACCGGATTGACCGCGCTCAAGCTGGTCCTGAAAGAGGGAGAAGCCTACAGGAACAGTGCTGCTGTTGAGAAGGTGCTCGTGTCGACGAAGCCAGACAATTGGGTGGACGTGCTCGGCTGGCAGAATTATATCGTCTATCCAGGGGAAATGGATTTCGTAGAGTCGCTGAGAACGAATTCGAATGTCGGACTAAAGCGCTTCCCCGGAAACGAAAACAATCTCTATGCAAGGCTGGCACACGATCCGAAGCTGGAAAAGGTCTTTCAGGATGCCATGAGTTCCTTGTCGAATACCGCCAACTCGTATCTGGCGGGGCAAGTGGATCTAAGTGGTATTAATCATCTCGTCGACGCTGGGGGCGGGAATGGGACGAATGGCATCCGGCTTGCCAGAGCAAATCCCCATCTTAAGGTTACGATATTCGATGCCCCTACGGTCTGCAAGATAGCCGAGAAGAACATCGAAGCAGCGGGGCTTGCCGGACGGGTTGATACCTATCCGGGGGATTTCTTTCAGAGGGACTTTCCAAAGGATATCGACTGCATATTGTTTGCCCATATGCTCACGATATGGTCGCCTGAGAAAGACACGGCCCTCTTGAAGAGAGCATATGATGCGCTTCCCGAAGGCGGTCAGGTCATCATCTTCAATATGATGGGTCGGGATGACGAGACAGGGCCGATGACAACCGCGCTTGGTTCGCCTTATTTTCTCAGCATCGCCACGGGGGAGGGCATGCTCTATACCTGGAAGGAATTTGAATCTTTTCTCGCGGAGGCGGGCTTTACTCAGACGAAGCGCATCGAGCTCCCCACTGATCACTGTGTGCTGATTGGGATCAAATGACCTTTCTCGAGGGCGTGTTCGATTACGATACTGCCTTTTCAAGGAACATCGGCTTGGTCCAGCCTGAGGAGCAGCAGGCTCTGAGAAAAAGCAGGGTAGGGGTTGCAGGCCTGGGCGGAGTCGGAGGGGTGCATCTCACCACGCTTGCTAGGATGGGAGTGGGTAATTTCAACATTGCCGATTTCGATGTATTCGAATTGCACAACTTCAACCGTCAGGTCGGGGCGACGGTTTCCACTCTGGGCCAGGGAAAAGGTGAAGTGATGGAAAGGATGGTGCATGACATCAATCCCGAGGCGGGGGTAAAACTTTTCCCCGAGGGTGTCCAGCCTGAAAACATAGGGCGGTTCCTCGATGGGGTGGATGTCGTGGTGGACGGCCTTGATTATTTCGCTGTCGATGCGAGAGAGCTTCTTTACAGGGAAACTTGCAGGATGGGAATTCCGGTCGTCGCGGCAGGGCCGATCGGCTGTAGCACGGCCCTTCTCGTGTTCATGCCGGGGGGCATGACGTGGCATGACTACTTCGGAATGGATCTCGCGAGTGATATTCTTGATAAGTATATACTCTTTTTGATAGGGACGGCCCCTGCTGCAACACAGATGTCCTATGTAGACAGATCGCGGGTAAGTCTTTCCGAGAAGCGCGGCCCCTCGCTTTCCCTGGCAGTGCAGCTATGTTCGGGAGTTGTAGCGGCAGAAACGATGAAGATTCTGCTCAAGAGAGGAAAGATCTTGGCGGCGCCGTATTACCAGCAATTCGATGCTTACAAGTGTAAGCATGTTGTCGGGAAATTGCGCTGGGGAAACCGCGGTCCGCTGCAAAGGCTCAAGCTTTCAGTATTCAGGAAGATGTTGGCTAGGCAGTCCTGATGCTGCGGGAGTTCGGATGGGATCGCGCAGCCGCGGCCTGCCTCGGATGCCGATTTCATTAGTCTTGTTGAAGAATATGCGCAGACAGGTGTGTTCAGGCCCGATCTGTCTGCAATAAGCCCCATTGGAAAATCTGACCAAGATCGCAGATGACATTGTTGTCATTGTCTAAAGCGATCCGGGTGACCCAGCCTATGTTCCTTGAAAAGGCGTCTTCGTGGGAAAAGGGCTGGTTCATGCGATCAGCCCATGGCCTTGAGGCGGGCGATGATGCCGGCCTCATCCCTGGCATTGAAGAAATAAGGATAGAGGGATCTTTCCCCCTTTGCCCTGGACATCAGTCCCCCGAATTTCCTGATCTGCTCTGCGCCGTATCCGAAGTCCGTGCGCATGAGTATCGCGGGGGCGTGTACGCGCGGGCAGGTCCGCTCGGGTCCGATCTGGGTGAAGCCGAGCATTTTTTCGTAGAACCTGACGTGGCGCGGATTGACCTCGAGCACGCCGTCTGTATGTCCGAACAGGGCTCTGGGGTAGAGATAGCAGATGTGAAAGAGGCTCGCTATGATGCGCTTGGATTTCACGGCCGGATCTATTGCAAGCCGGTTGAATTCGCAGATTTTTCTGCCCTGCCTGCGCAATGACTGGAGCTCTTCGTGGTACATCTCGTCGGCATAAAGTCCCAGGGGGGAGTCCAGTCCGACGGACATCGTGCCGATAGGGATGCTGTCTCCCGCATAGGCGAGTATCGTTATCCGGTTCGGGTCGTCAGGCAATATGCCGCCATTTTCGTAGCCCCGCCATGAATACATCTTGTTGATGAGGATGCTCGCCATTCCCCGGCGCTCCTCGGTGTTGGCCAAGCGTATTCGGAACTCCTGCTTGTCGCCGTTAATTTCTCCGGCAGCATCCGGTTGATCCGGATCGTCGGGCGGATCCTCGCCTTCAATCGATTCGAAGAAGGACGCGATGATTTCCTGGTCGTATTCCAGTTTTGGTAGATCAATCGCATTCATGAGGAGACAGGCCCCAGATTGGAAAGTTTTTTGATTCTATTATCCGGATTGCTGTAATGCAAGGCCGGATTTTCATCTTAACCTTAGCCTCTGTTCTGTTGGCTTCTTCATGTAAGAAGTTCCGACAATTCGACAAGGATTTCCGGAACGGAGATAATCAGTCATCGGAAAGAAGGGAAGCGATTTTCCGCATTCAGTAAAGACAAGGAGGAATCATGCTGCGTTCTTCGACTATCTGGAAGGTTGCCGTCTTGGTGTTGATCGGGTGTTCTTATGCCCGTGCAGACATGATTGCGAACGAATCGGAGATAGCGTTGCTGCCTCCGTATTGCAAGGGCACCCAGCAAATTCGTGAAGTGAGCCATGACCCGGTACCCATTTCACAGTATGTGGATGTCTATGGAGAGTCGTTCATGCATCTGCATCATTATTGCTGGGCGCTGAATTCGGAAAACAAGGCCAACGCGATGTTCAACAAGCGTGACCATGATGCCAAGCTCAACGGTGCGCTAGGCGACATGAAATACATTCTGACCAACGCATCTCCAGATTTCATTCTTTTGCCCGACATATACAATTCCCAGGCGAGGATGCTGTTCGAATTGCGTCGGGACAGCGAAGCCGTTCTCTCGCTCGAGAAGGCCATCGAACTGAAGCCTGGCTATGTACCTGCCGTGGCGAGGCTGAGCGATTACTTCGTCAGCATAGGGGACAAGGAAAAAGCCATTCAGACGCTGAAGAATGGCATAGACAATACCGAGAATGCCAACTTCCTGATCAGCAAGCTCGCGAAGCTGGGCGTGACCTATCAGGGCACGCCGGGCAGCGCGATCAAGAAGGAAGAGCAGGTCAAGGCGGCGCCCCCTGCAGCCAGCCCGGATGCCGCGAGTCCATCATCCGCAACGCCAGGCGATGCAGCGCAACCCGTGCAGGCCACAAGCCACCCTGCGAACAATCCCTATTGCCGCTTCTGTCCGTAACAAACATACGGTATTGCCCTAAAAGCGTAGTTGACACTGTCAATTCCGGAAGTTGATAAAATATACTTATGAAGTATATACTTTGTTCATATTTTCAGTTGAAAGCTGCCATCATGCCGAAAGAATCCGTTTTTACAATGAAACTGGAACCTGAGCTGCGCGCCGAGTTCATGGCTGAAGCAGAGGCCATGCACCGGCCAGCATCCCAGGTGCTTCGCGAGCTGATGCGCGAGTTTATCCAGCAACAACGTAGAGCAAGGGAATATGACGATTTTCTGAGGCTGAAGGTCGAAGCCGGCCGAGTCTCGATGCGGGCCGGGAATGGTCGATCAAACGACGAGGTAGAGGCCGAATTCGCTTCTCGACGTGCCGGTGTGAAGCTTAAGGTGTGAGGGTTCTGTGGACGCCGGAGGCACAGCAGGATCGCGCTGACATATGGGACTATATCGCAGCTGATGATCCCCGCGCTGCTGCCCGAATGGATGCGCTTTTCAGCGATGCTGCAGCCAGACTGGTTGAGCACCCGAAGCTGGGTCGTCCGGGGAAGATATCAGGCACGCGTGAGCTGATCCTGCATGGAAGCTATCGTCTGGTGTATGAGATAGAAAACGAAACGGCGTGGATGCTGGCGCTTGTTCATACAGCCCGTCAGTGGCCGCCAGTGCGCCGCTGACGTGGTGATCGTTGACCGCTGCGAAACGGGTGGCGGGTTTCGGTCGTTATAATCGCCTGCAAGCCTTGCTGATCCGGTGTTGAGAGCATGAACAGCACATTCACCATAAGCCGCATCATCACGGAGAGGCTCTTGATACATGACTCGTATTGCCGCTTTCAACAAATTGAAAAAACATTTGTAAACTACTACCATAACAGCGAGTTTCGACAGGGAGCGGATCATGGAGCAACTGAATCGTATTACCCAGCAGCCGGAAATCATGGGCGGCAAAGCATGCATCCGTGGAATGCGTGTCACGGTCGGCATGATCGTTGGTCAGATTGGTGCAGGCCACAGCGTTGATGAGATTTTAAACGACTACCCATACCTGGAGCGCGAAGACATCATGCAGGCGCTTCGTTATGCCGCATGGCGAGCCGAAGAACGAGAGGTTATGCTGGCCACTGCATGAAACTGATCGTCGATATGAACCTGTCACCGCGCTGGGTCACATTGCTTGCCAGCGCTGGAATGGAGGCGGCGCACTGGTCAACGCTTGGAGCAGCGAACGCGCCGGATTTGGAGATTATGGCGTTTGCCCGTATGCATGATTGCGTAGTGCTTACTCATGATCTTGATTTTGGTGCGATTCTTGCCGCTACTCACGGGGAGAAGCCCAGTGTGGTGCAGATTCGCGCTGAGGATATAAGTCCGGATGTGATTGGCAATCAGGTCATCATCGCTTTGCGGCAGATGGCATCCGAGCTGGAAGAGGGTTCTTTGCTGACTATCGATTCGAACCGCACGCGCTTGCGCATATTGCCTTTGCGACGCAATGAATAAGCGTTATGCCAAATGACATATGGAAAGGCCGATCGCCCCTATTGCCGCTTCTGCCCCTGAAGATTTTGCATGGGCAATGCAATGGCAGAAAACCGGAGCATGTGATTGACAGGTGTGGCTTGCATCTGTATTTTCAAACTGGATGATGATCGGACAAATGTCAATGTGGCAGGAACTCGGAGTTTGTTTGTCGAGTAAGGCGATTGCGCGGCCATGGAACGCACCGATGGCTCAGACAATCATCGTGCGTAAGATATGATAAGTCATGGGTAACTTAACCGATATTGATGCAGACACGCTCAACGCTACGCACGCCTTCATGGAGGCCGTGGCGGGACGCTATGACGTGATCGGGGCCATTCTCTTCGGCAGTCGTGCGCGCAAATCCCATCGCCCCGACAGCGATGCTGACGTTGCAGTATTGCTTCATGGTCAGCCAGGCAAGTTCGTTTCCACGAAGCTGGAGATGGATGACCTGGCTTATGATGTGCTGCTGCACACAGGCATACGCATTCAACCTCTTCCGATATGGGAGGAGGAATGGAAACACCCGGAGGAGTATTCCAACTCCCGCCTGCTCGTCAACATTGAGCGCGAAGGGATCAGGTTATGAAAGCGGAAGACTTGATGGCCAAGGCTCGGCAGGCTGCTGTATCGGCAAGGGTTCTGCTGGCCACTGCATGAAACTGATCATCGATATGAACCTGTCACCGCGCTGGGTCGCTTGCCAGCGCTGGAATGGAGGCGGCGCACTGGTCATCGCTTGGAGCAGCGAACGCGCCGGGGGATCAAGCAGCACCACATCCATCAATCCATTCATGGAACGTTTGCGCTTGCCGGGAAATCAGAGCTCTCTCGCGAGAGTTTTATGCAGCGGCATGTACAACAATGTTTGACAATGGAAGTTATTCCTGTACAGTTATAACAACGTTGAATATTACTGAGGTGGAACATGGAAAGCGCGATACGAAAACTTGGCAATAGTGCAGGCATCATTCTTCCAGCGCCAATGTTGCGCACACTTAGCCTTGAAATTGGCCAGGCTGTTGATCTCAACATTGAGGATGGGCGTTTGGTGGTCACGGCAAAAACACGAAAGCGCTATTCAGCTTCTGAGCTTAACGCTCAGTGTGATTTTAATGCGCCAATGCCTGACGATATAAAAGAATGGAACCAGGCGCCAGCTGTTGGAACCGAATCATTGTGAGGCAAAAATTCAGGCAAGGTGACATTGTGCTGGTAAGCCTCGACCCGACTGTTGGCAAGGAAATTCAAGGTAAAAGGCCGGTACTGATTTTGTCGAATGAAGAGTTTAATCGCAATGGAACCGCGTTAATTGCTGCTATAACTCAAGGCGGTAATCTGGATCGAGTCAAAGGTTGGGCTGTATCGCTCATGGGGTCCGGGTCAAAGACGCAAGGTGCAGTTGTTGTCAGCCAATGCAGAATGGTTGATCTGGTAGCGAGAGAAGCCAGACTGGTTGAAACCGTTTCCAGCGAAGTAATTGAGGATGCGCTTGCCAAACTGCAAGCTGCAATTGAGCCACAATAACCAGATTGCGGGGTTCGCGACATTCAAGCCTTGTTCTCTTTTCGCGAGGTTGTTTGATGGCAGCTACATGACCAGTTTCTTTGAGTACCTGTTCTTCGAGAGCAACAGCGCTGCCGCGACTGACAGGGCGAGGACTGAAAAGAAATAAAACTCCCAGGGTAGGTGCATGTTTCTGGTGTTGTGCCTCAGCATGTCGATGAAAGCGTAGTGAATCGCGTAAATGCCGAGCGTCAGGCGCCCCAGGCTGCTGAAGATGGAGAGGCGCAGCAAGGGATGATTCGAGAGGGCCGCGATTGTTGCTCCCATGCCGGTCAGGTAAGTGCCCGCGACGTAATCCTGAAAAGGGGTCGCGCCATAGTGTCTGCTTAAAAAATAGATTTCGCTGAACTGCAGCGCATAGCCCGCCAGAAGCAGCATCATTCCTTTTGCCAGCCATTTCTCGTCGGGCCTCATACCAGAAAGAAGATAGCCAGAGGCGAAGAAAATCGTGCCGAAAAATGGACCGTCTCTGGTGTTGAATGTAGTGTGCAGCCCTAGTGGCGTACCGGAATAGGCTTTTGCAAGAAGGCCTGCGCAGTAGAGGAAAACGGCAACGAAGAGAAACGGTATTACCTTTTTTGAGTTAACGAAGAACGCGGTTATTGCAAGCGCCCAGAGCAACCCATTGAGGAACCAGAGATGGATGCTCGTTCCGTCGAAAATAAGCGTTACAGGAGTCCGAAGCTGACCTTCTGCATTCCAGTATGCTCCCTTTGCAATATTTAGAATGCTGTGGGATGGAAGTTCTGAAAATGGAATGAGGTAGATGAGTGACCAGGCGATGAATAGCAGAAGTATTCTTTTTGCCATGGGAACGGAAGCTGCCATGGTTGGGACACCGCTTCTGATTTTGAGCCCCCAGAAATAGCCCGATATCGCGAAGAAGAAGGGAACGGCGAATCTCGAGACTTGGTCAATTAAGATGGTTGTGATGCTTGGGGATGCGTTGTATGGATGGGTATGAAGCGCGATCACGCCAGCAATGGCTGCGAACCTGAATACATCGACACTTTCTATTCGGGCCATCTGCGGTAATGTTTTTTCCTCGCTGAAACAGTATAAATATAACAAATTGGATAACAATAAGCTATGGTAATCCCCCCATTTTTTGCTATGGTCGTCATTTTTTTCGCACCGACGAAGTTAGACGGGTAGAAAACACTGGTGAACGCATGCAATCTGTGGAATTATAGCGAGATAAATTTAGTGGAATAGTTTGATTGAGGTTATGACCTTGCCTTTTGCCTAAATATATGCCAAAGAATATTAGAACAATCGCATTTCATCTTCCGCAGTTTCATCCAATTCCTGAAAATGATGAGTGGTGGGGGAAGGGATTTACCGAATGGACTAATACCGCAAAGGCAAAACCCATGTTTCCGGGTCATTATCAGCCACATGTTCCTGCTGATCTTGGGTTTTATGACTTACGTCTTGCCGAATCCAGAGCGGCACAAGCTGAGTTGGCAAAAAGCTATGGTCTTGAAGGGTTTTGTTATTATCATTATTGGTTTGGTGGTCGACGCATTCTAGAGCGACCTGTCAATGAAATATTGGATTCACATGAGCCCAATTTCCCTTTTTGTTTGTGCTGGGCCAATCATAGCTGGAACAGTATTTGGCAGGGATCTCCAGACAAAATACTAATTGAACAGAATTATCCAGGAATGGATGATCACAAAGCTCATTTCGATTTCCTGCTCCGAGCGTTCAAGGATCCACGTTACATAAAGACGGATGGTAAACCTGTTTTTGTTATTTTTCGTCCTATGGAAATTCCCAATGTAAGGGAAGTTGTCGAATTTTGGAGAAAATTGGCGGCTCAGTCAGGTCTAGATGGTTTGCATCTGGTTGGGATTGCGACTTCTGAGTGGAATCCTCAGGAATATGGATTTGATGCGTCTATTGTCCAAAAGCTTCCTGGATTACGTGGTTGGGTGTCATGGCGCACACCCTTAAAACGGCTGATGCAGACATACCAGAAAATAAGAGGATATCCGACAATATATTCCTATGCAAAAGTTTTTCCGATGTTGCTTAGTTCTTCTGTTTCTGGAATAGAAAATTATCCTAGTGTCATTCCGAACTGGGACAACACACCGAGAAGCGGGAAAAGAGGTTTAGTATTACACGGCTCTACACCAGAACTTTTTCGCAGGCATTTCAGGGATGCGATTGAGCTTGCTCAGAAGTTACCGGATGACCGTAAATTTCTTTTTATTAAGTCGTGGAATGAATGGGCAGAAGGAAATCATCTTGAACCCGACCTAAAATGGGGGCATGACTATTTGAAAATTGTAGCTGAAGAACTGGCTTCATAGCTTCTTAATCGCGAATGAATTCCCAGTGATTGTTTTTCAAGGCGGCGTCAAGAAAAGACGATGGGGCAAGGAACTGCGATGAAAGATGTGAATAGGGAAGCTATTTTGCCAATATTGCTGATGAAGTTACAATTTACAATCATTCAGACTCTTCCTCGGTTGCTGCCTATGGCGATATTCTACAGAAATTTGCAAGCTTATTTCGACTTCGATCACCATCAGTTCCGTATTGCATGCCAACTTCACCAAGGACTTCAAGGGAGTTTTGGTGAGTAAGGTCAGAAAATCGATATTGCTTTCATTCGGGCAAAATTACGTCAGCTTCATTCTTCAATTCTTTTCTTCCATCATTCTGAGTCGCTTACTGACTCCGGCACAGATAGGTATCTTTTCAGTTGCGGCAGTATTGATAGGCTTTGCCCATACGCTTAGGGATTTCGGTTCCACAACCTATGTGATCCAGGAAAAGGAGCTTACCCCTGAGAAGATTCGCTCTGCTTTCGCAATGACCATCATTTCTGCCTGGTTCATGGCGGCCCTGATCGGATTGGGCAGCGGTTATGCCGCAACCTTCTACCATGAGCCAGGAATAAGGTCTGTGATGTTGGTATTGTCCATCAATTTCTTTCTTATCCCGTTTGGATCGATCCCGATGGCCTATATGCAAAGGCAAATGGATTTCTATCACGTTGCGCTCGTCAACACTCTGTCCAATTTGACATCTACCATAGCAACAATCGGGTTAGCCTATTTTGGGTTTAGTTATCTTTCCATGGCGTGGGGTTCGGTTGTCGGCGTGGTTTCCACGATAGTCATGATGCAGATATGGCGCCCCGCAGGATTACCGTTTTTTCCAGGCCTCAAGGAAATCAGGAATGTATTCTCATTCGGTATGCTTTCGAACGTTATTATGATATTGCTCGACATAAGCAAGGGAGGGCCTGACCTGATCATAGGTCGTCTGTCAAATATGGTTGCTGTCGGTTACTTCGGGCGGGCAGTGGCCTTGGTCTCGATGTTCGAAAAGTTCGTCATGAAGACGTTGTGGAATGTTGCGCTTCCGCATTTTTCCTCGCAATCCGGCGACCGCAATGCGATCAGAGAAAGCTTCCTGCATTCGATGGTTTACGTCACAGCTCTAGCATGGCCATTTTTCGCTTCTCTGGGAATTATGGCGTACCCCATAGTCATTTTGCTTTATGGGAAACAATGGGAGCCTGTGGCTTCTCTTTTGAAACTGCTATGTTTAAGCAGCTTCCTTACTTCGCCCTTCTTATTTCTTGGTTCGATCATGACCGCTATCGGGCAGATGAAGCAAAACGTGAATTTCCTTTTCATCCATGTTCTGATTCTGGGGTTGCTCGTGGGGGTTGCGGCACCTCGCGGGCTTATTGCCCTAGGAGAGGCATTTGTGGTTATCAACCTGGTGGATGCAGTGATCTACATATTGCAATGCCGGGTGATCCTGGCGGTGGGATTCTGGGAAATTGCAAGAGCATTGCGCCAAAGTGCAGGTGTGGCCATAGCAAGCGCGACTCCATTAATGATCATGCATTTTTTTGCTAAAGGATTTTTTCATGACCAGTTGTGGTTGCAGTTATTATTAGATGTGATATGCGGATTTTCGGGGTGGGTATGTGGAGTATTTCTTTTTAAGCATCCGTTAAAGAATGAAATTGCAAATTTGCTATTGATGGCCAAGCAAGCGCGTAAAGCTTTCTGAATAGTTCATAGTTCAAATGTCGTCGCGCTGATGATTCAAAAATCGATGCATTTAACATGGGGCAGATTATGGTAAGCAGGAAGCTCAATATTGCAATATGGCACAATTTGCCGAGTGGAGGTGGCAAACGTGCACTTTATGAGCATGTCAGGGGGTTGGCGGGACGAGGACACAATATGGAAATTTGGTGCCCTGATACAGCTGACTCTTCCTATCTTCCATTAGGCGATTTCGCTGAGGAACATGTTCTTCCATTTGATTGGCAAGCGCCAGCTAATGCTAGCAGCATTCAAAATGTCATGTACCCCTACCGTACCATAGAGACGAAATTGAAAGCGATGGATCGGCATTGCGCGGCGTGTGCAAAGGAAATCTCCGCGAGAAAATTTGATGTAGTCTTTGCTAATTCGTGCATGTTTTTTCGATCACCGCCGTTGGCCCGTATGCTGAGCCAGCTTCCATCAGTGCTTTATTTAGGTGAGCCAAACCGCTGGTTTTACGAGGCCTCGCCGAGGTTGCCGTGGTTGGCTTTGCCAGATGCTGGCAAGGATTTATATACGCTGAAAAACCTTAAGATTTTCTTGCGTGACCTTGTGCAGGTCCAAGGATTTAGACTGCAAGCTCGCGAAGAAAGAGAGAATGCGGGAGGATTCGATATGATCCTTGCAAACTCCTATTATAGTAGGGAAAGCATTCTGCGTGCCTATGGTCTTGATGCTAGTATTTGCTACCTCGGAATTGATGGTGAACATTTTCGCCCAACCGGTGCAAGAAAGGAAGATTTTGTCATCGGTCTTGGATCCTTCACTGACGGTAAAGGAATTGAGCTTGCTATTCGATCTTTGTCCACCATCCCTCAAGAGTTACGCCCTGAGTTGAAATGGGTCGGGAATCTCACGGGTGGCATCTATCTTGAAAAAATGATTTCGCTTGCCGAAGGTCTTAAGGTTCGGTTTGACCCTAGAGTTAGGGTGCCCGATGCAGAACTGATTGACCTTCTAAGTCGTGCATCAGTCATGCTTTACACGGCTAAGCTAGAGCCTTTTGGGTTCGCACCCTTGGAAGCAAATGGCTGTGGAACACCTGTTGTGGCAGTAGCTGAGGGGGGGGTGCGAGAAACCATACGTCATATGGAAAATGGGTTGCTAGTCCAGGAGCGAGATCCAGAGGCAATTGGAAAGGCGGTTCAACTGCTACTCGAAGATCATGAGCTTGCTCGTCGTCTAGGTCAGGCGGGGCGAAATGAGGTCAATGATCGGTGGACTTGGCAGAAGGCAATTGATAACCTTGAAAGATATTTGGCCGTGGTTATTGCCCGACGAGAAAATAAGGTCACGAAATGAAATGCAAAATATGCTCTCATAATACGGCGCCCTTTGCTAGGGCGACTCTCCTTAGAAAGTATGATGTTCAATATGTCAAGTGTGGGCATTGTGGGCTTGTACAGACTGAACAACCGTATTGGCTTGAAGAAGCCTATTCAAACGCAATTGTTGACATTGATATTGGCCCAATTAACAGGGCTGTTAAGTGCTCGGAGAAAACAAAAGCATTGATCGTAACTTTATTCAGGGCGCATGCAAAATTTATTGATTATGGTGCGGGCTATGGGGTGTTTGTCCGTATGATGCGTGATCTTGGGCTGAATTTTCATTATTACGACAAATACTGTGAAAATATTTTTGCCAAAGGATTTGAGGCAAACGAGACAGAGCAATATGAATTATTGACTGCTTGGGAAGTATTTGAGCATTTGGAAAATCCAGTCGATGAGTTGAACAAAATGCTAGCCTATTCAAAAAATATTTTTTTTACGACAGAATTGATGCCATTGAATTTTCCAAAGCCAACAGAGTGGTCATATTATTCGCTGGATTTTGGTCAACACATTTCGTTTTACACAATGAAGTCGCTTCAGATCCTTGCTGAGAATAGTAACCTGCATTTTCATTCGAATGGGGATTATCATCTTATAACCGAGAAGAAAGTGCCGGATAAGTTATTTCGTTTTTTACTGCATGATAAATTGTCCGGAGTTGTCGCAACAGGATTGGGTAGATATCGCAGAATTGGTTCCTTGTTGTCTAGTGATTATTTTAACGGGATCGCAAATCTCTCATCTTCCAAAAAAATCGATTGATGAAAGTAACCTTGAAACGATTTTCATTGTGGCTGCCAGCGTGCTAGGGTGGATCCTTGGGATAAGAATTTTCAAGCATCCGCTTGGCGAAGAATTAGGGAAACACTGAATAAGTCCACCGATTAGGGGAGATGTGCGTTAATGTGTGTGGATCATAAACGCGAGAAGAAGAGATGAAACAACAGACCTTGGCGACAGCAGGATTC
>JAJXVB010000002.1 GCA_021782365.1 Pseudomonadota bacterium | reverse complement strand
CCCTGGAAGTTACTTGAACCGGAATCTGGGTAGGCTGATTTCAAATCGGCACCAAAATATTTATGCTATAAAGCCCGCCGTTATTGGCCTTCGTGGTAGGGCTGACTAATTTAACCGGACACTACTGATTACTCATGGTTGTCCATTATGCCGGTCAGGTTCAAGACCGCTATACTTGCATGTTCATGATGTCATTATATGCCTGAACGAGCTTGCTTCTAACCTGAACTGCGGTCTGCAGATTGATGCTGGCCTTCTGCACCGCGATCATGGTGTCGCTTAGGCTGACCTTATCGTCCCCCATCGCGAAAGCCTTCTGCATGGCTACTGAGTTTGCCTGGGATTGTGCGACTCCATCCAGCGCATTCTTGAGCACCGATGAGAAATTGGCTTCAGCAGGTTGTGAAGCAGCCGGTGACGGGGAAAGTCCTGCTGCGGCGGCAGCTGTGCGCATTTGTGCGAGCAATCCATCCATTGCCGATATGTTGTTCATGGAAAACTCCCTGGTGATTGATTGATGCCGTTCAATGACAGCATCCCTATTCGCACTTTAATCAAAGCAATAAACAGCACATCAGACGAACAAGCGCAGGATTTTCCCCTTATTCTTCATTTCAGGAATCTTTATTGCGCGGATAATGACCCTGTCATCGCATAGTTTTGTATAGATCATGGCCGAACAACAATTGAGCGCTGCACCTACAATGCTCGGCAACCTCGGGCGCTTGAGCCTCCAGCAGAAGATGGGGATAGGCATAGGCATAGCCGCGCTGATCGCATTGCTAGCCGGGGCATGGATGTGGGGCCAGACCCCGGATTACCGCGTTTTATACAGCAATCTGTCCGACAGGGATGGAGGCGCGATCATCGAGTCCTTGCAGCAGATGAACATCCCCTACAAGTTTGCCGAAGGCGGCGGCGCGCTGATGGTTCCTTCCAACGAAGTCCATGAGGCGCGCCTGAAACTGGCAAGTCAGGGATTGCCCAAGGGGGGCACCGTTGGCTTTGAGCTGATGGAAAACCAGAAATTCGGAATCACGCAATTTGCCGAACAGGTCAATTACCAGCGCGCCCTTGAAGGAGAACTTGCGCGCTCGGTGCAGACCATAGGCGCAGTCGCCTCCGCTCGCATCCATCTTGCCATTCCCAAACCCAGCGTCTTCATCAAGGAACAGCAAAAACCCAGCGCCTCTGTCGTTCTCACACTGCGCGGCGGCAGATTGCTGGATTCGGGACAGGTATCCGCTATCGTGCATCTGATTTCGAGCAGCGTGCCGGATCTCGAGGCAAAAAATGTCACTGTCGTCGATCAGGATGGCACATTGCTGAGTGCAGGACAAGATGATAATGGCACAGGGATGGATGCCAAGCAGATCGAATATGTGAAACAGGTAGAACAAGGCTATATCAAGCGCATCGAAAATATCCTGGCTCCTCTCTATGGCGCGGAAAACGTGCGCGCACAGGTGACTGCCAACGTCGATTTTGCACGGGTCGAACAGACATCGGAAACCTACAAACCCAACCAGAGCCCGGCCGACGCCAGCATACGCAGCCAGCAGAACAGCGAAACGCTGAACGGCTCAGGCCTTGCTGCAAGTGGTGTACCTGGCGCATTATCCAACCAGCCTCCTGTGCCTGCGACCGCCCCTATCGTCGCCCCGCCCAATGCGCAGGGCGCCCAGGCTGCGAGCGCCGCAAGACTTGACAATCTGCACAAGGAATCCACCGTCAATTACGAAGTGGATCGCACCATCAGCCATACCGTGATGCCTGTCGGCATCATCAAGCGCCTGTCTGTCGCCGTGGTGGTCAACGACAAAAAGTCTGCCGACACCAAAGGAAAAGTCAGCTCAAGACCCCTGAGCGACAAGGAGAAGGCGCAGATCGACATGCTGGTGAAGGATGCGGTAGGGTTCGATGCAAGCCGCGGCGACAGTCTGAACATCGAAAATGCGTCCTTCAAGGACTATGGTGAGGCAGCGCCTAAAGAGGTGCCGATCTGGAAGCAGACGGACATGATAGAATTAGCTAAGGAAATCGCCAAGTATCTGATCATCACGATCGTCATGCTGCTCGTGATTTTCAAGGTGATCAAACCTGCATTGCGTCCGCTCGCAGCATTCAAGGTCGACGATCATGTCGGCCATGCGCCGGCGCATGCGGCAGCAGAACATGCTGAGGAGGAGATCATCATGCCAACGTCGCCTTCTTATGAGAACAATCTCAACCTTGCAAAGCAGATTGCCCAGCAGGAGCCCAAGATCGTGGCCAGCGTCATCAAGGAATGGGTGAACGGCAATGGATGATGGGATAAAAAACAGCGCGGTATTCCTGATGTCTCTGGGCGAGAATGAGGCAGCGGAAGTGCTCAAATATCTGGAACCCAAGGAGGTTCAGAAGATCAGCTCTGCGATGGTCACCCTGAACAACCTGTCGAAGGACCAGATCGCCCAGGTGTTTCATGACTTCCTGGTCACTGCATCGACCAAGACCACGATAGGACTGGACTCCAACTCCTACATACGCAACATGCTCACCAAGGCGCTGGGCGACGACAAGGCTGCAGGTTTGCTCGACCGCATCATGCATAACAGCGATACCAGCGGGATAGAGAGCCTGAAGTGGATGGATCCCGGCGCCGTGGCGGAAATGATAGGCAACGAGCACCCTCAGATCATCGCGACGATACTGGTTCATCTCGAAGCCGATCAGGCTGCAAGCATCATGAAGATGTTCACCGAGCGCACACGCAATGACGTACTGCTGCGCATCTCCACGCTGGATGGCGTACAGCCTGTCGCGCTGCGCGAGCTGAACGACGTGCTGAGCAAGCTGATGAGCGGTGGCCAGACAGGCAAGAAGACCCTCAAGGGTGGCGTTGCGACCGCCGCGGAAATCCTGAACTTCATGGGAAGCGCGATGGAAGCCGAGATGATGGAAAAGGTGCGCAGCTTCGATCCGGATCTCGCGCAAAAGATTGAAGACAAGATGTTCGTCTTCGAAAACATTCTTGAGGTGGACGACAGGGGCATACAGCTGATCCTGCGCGAAGTACAGTCTGAGGCACTGATCGTCGCACTCAAGGGCTCGAGCGAAGAACTGCGCGAGAAAATCTTCAGGAACATGTCGACACGCGCTGCCGAGATGATGCGAGAGGATCTCGAATCCAAGGGGCCGGTCAAATTGAGCGAGGTCGAATCCAACCAGAAGGAGATCCTCAAGATCGTCAAGCGTCTGTCTGATGATGGCCAGATTTCTCTAGGCGCCAAGGGAGATGAGGATGCCTATGTCTGATTCCACATCCGGACAGCTTATTCCCAAGGAGCAGCTCACCGCGTTCCAGCGCTGGGAACTGGCTTCCTTTGACTCAGCGCCGAAGAAAGGCCAGGTAGCTCCAGTGCCAGGCCCCACATCAACCGAGGAATTGCAAAAGATCAAGGAGAAGGCCTATGAAGAGGGATATGCCAGAGGTCATGAGGCTGGAATGCAGCATGCATCGGTTGAAACATCCCAGCTGCAGACGCTGATGCAGAATCTGCAGACTGCGTTGAATCAGGTCGATCAGCAGCTTGCTCAGTCGCTTCTCGACCTGTCCCTCGAGATCGCGCGCAAGATGGTCACAGAAGCATTGCAGGTCAATCCCGAGATCATACTCAAAATTGTCAGCACCGCCATCAGCAGCCTGCCACATTTCAATCAGAACGCGCACCTGATCTTGAATCCCAAAGACGCTGAACTGGTCCGCAGGGAGATGGGGGAACAACTGGCGCATGCAGGATGGAAAATTTTCACTGACGCAAAAATAGAAACCGGCGGCTGCCGGGTCGAAACCGCGCACAGCCATATAGATGCGACCAATCCGGCACGCTGGCGCGCCATCGTAGAATCCATAGGGCAGGACAAATCATGGCTGAAGACCTGACGCTTGAATTGCCTGAAGTAAGCACGGCAGATCGCGAGCCCAGCCCCACAAGCTTGCGCTGGCAGGCTTTTCTCAATGAAGGAAGGGAATATGTCGCGAGTTGCAATGCGATGCCGCCCAGCGGCCATCTGACCAAGGTCACCGGCCTGATGATGGAGGCTGTCGGGCTGCAAATGCCCGTCGGTAGCACCTGCGAAATCCATCTTCCCAATGCCAGGATCGAAGCCGAGGTCGTCGGATTTTCCGGGGAAAAACTTTTCCTGATGCCGGAAAACGATGTCGCAGGGCTCGTCCCGGGCGCACGCGTGATGCCTGTGGAGCCTGCGCATGCACTGACTCTTTCGAGAAAACGCAGGCCGCCGCGCCGCCGCATGTCGGATCATGCCAAGCACATGCCGGTCGGCAACATGCTGCTCGGACGCGTGCTGGATGGTGCAGGAAAGCCGTTGGATCAGCTGGGGCCTTTGCAGGACACTGCCTCGGCGCCACTGCAAAGCAGGCCTTTCAATCCCCTTGAACGCGCGACGATAGACACGCCGCTGGATGTCGGCGTGCGGGCGATCAACAGCCTGCTTTCTGTCGGACGCGGCCAGCGCATGGGATTGTTTGCTGGCAGCGGTGTGGGAAAAAGTGTGCTTCTTGGCATGATGGCGCGCTACACCAGCGCGGATGTCACGGTCGTGGGATTGATCGGCGAACGCGGTAGGGAAGTCAAGGAATTCATCAATGACATACTCGGCCCTGAAGGCATGGCGCGCTCGGTGGTAGTCGCAACACCCGCCGACACCTCTCCGCTCATGCGTCTGCAGGGAACGGCCTATGCGACGACCATAGCCGAATACTTTCGAGACCAGGGCAAGAGCGTTCTGCTCATCATGGACTCGCTGACCAGATATGCGATGGCACAGCGTGAAATTGCACTGGCCGTCGGCGAGCCGCCCGCCACCAAAGGTTACCCTCCTTCGGTCTTCGCAAAGCTGCCCCAGCTCGTGGAGCGCGCAGGAAACGGTCTTAACGGCAGCGGATCGATCACCGCCTTCTATACGGTATTGACCGAGGGGGACGATCAGCAGGACCCGATCGCCGACAGCGCGCGCGCCATTCTGGATGGGCACATCGTGCTTTCCCGCCGTCTTGCGGAACAGGGGCACTATCCCGCGATCGACATAGAAGCCTCCATCAGCCGCGTGATGTCTAGACTCGCTAATCCTGATCACACCGCGCTGACGCAGCGCTTCAAGCAGATGTATGCGCATTACCAGCGCAATCGCGACTTGATCAATGTCGGCGCCTATATAGGCGGCAGCGATCCTTTGCTTGACGAGGCGATCAGACTCTACCCGAGGATGGAGCTTTTTCTGAACCAGGGGATGCATCAGCAGGAAAACTATGCATCCAGCATTTCACAGCTCGCAGCACTTTTCGACTAGGTGAACTGACATGAGCGAATCATTTCCATTGCAGACCCTCTTGAATCTGGCCCAGAGCAAAAACGATGCGGCCACGCGCCGCTTGGGCCTCCTGAACAAGCAGGAACACGACGCACAGGCGCAGCTTGAAATGCTCCATCAAT
Organism: Pseudomonadota bacterium; assembly: GCA_021782365.1. Lineage (GTDB taxonomy): Bacteria > Pseudomonadota > Gammaproteobacteria > Burkholderiales > Gallionellaceae > Gallionella. Next base: position 235,807 of record JAJXVB010000002.1, on the reverse strand, counting down.
ACCGTCGCGAATATCAGGACCGCATGCAATCGGCAAGCCGGGATGGCATGAACCCGGCCTTATTGAAAAATTTCCAGGAATTCATTTACAAGCTGGATGCCGCAATCGCCCAGCAGGCCAAGGTCGTCGAACAAAACAGACTGTCCGTTCAGAATGGGCGCAACGATTTCAATCATGCGCAGCGCAAATTGAAATCCTTCGACACTTTGCAGCAGCGTCACACTGAGGCGCAAATCAAGGCGCAAATAAAGCAGGAACAACGCATCGCCGATGAACACACAGGCCGCATGAGCGCATACAAGGCGCTCGATACGGAAAACAAGTAGGCAAGGAGATAATCGTGATCAAACCCGTAACCAGTGCCCCACCCTCATCTACACAGCCCAGCGATTCGAGCTCCATGGATGTCTCATCAAATGGCACATTCGGTGCCATGCTGGCCAGACAAGTTCAGGAGAAAACGGCTGCCGCCCCCAAAAATTCTGCTGCTCAAGCAGCCCTAGCAAATCCGGCTGAAGCGGTCATCGCGCCGGATGTTGCGATGCTTCCGGCATCGATAACCATCGCTTCTCTCAGCAAGAAGGATATCAAGCTTCCTGCAGCAAAGGTCTCCGATAACAAAAAACAAACCGATCTTGCCCCTCCTCTGCCTGACGCAAACAGCCTGGCCATCGTGAATCCTGGCATCGTCGCCGGGAACATCAGCCAGACTCCTGCTCAGGTTACGAACACACCTGGCAGCGCAGCAGATACCCTTTCAGCTTCCGGTATTTCGACAGCGATAGCAGGGAAGATTGCCGATAGCGCCTCATCTCTGACCAATCCAAAACTTGTGCCTGATAGCACATCGGTAACCAACCCGAAACTTGTGCCAGATAGCATATCGGTGACCAATCCGGCAGTTGAAGCGAAGACTGTAACCGGGACAACGCCATCTTCTGCAGAGGCACTCAACATGAACCTCAAACTGGAAGCCAATGCATCGAATGACAAGACTGCATCGCTTCCGGCAGACTTTTCAAGGGTGTTGCAAAATGTTGTAAGCACTCCTGAAAGCAAGCCCTCCTCCGAGGCAATTCAGGGAGCGCAGCTGGCAGCCGCTCAAGCCATGATAAACACCCATATGCCAGCCTCTCCTGTCACGCATAACATCGAAGCCCCTCTGAACAGCCCGGCATGGGCCGGTGAATTCTCGCAGAAGATCACCTGGTTAAGTCACGAGCAAAGTCAGGTGGCAGAGCTGCATTTGAACCCGCCCGATCTCGGGCCCATGCATGTGGTCATCTCCGTGACAGACAATCAGGCGATGGCGCAATTTTCATCACCTCACAGCGAAGTGAGGCACGCCATTGAAAACGCGCTGCCTAAACTCAGAGAAAGCCTGGCCGATAATGGAATCATGCTGGGCAATGCAACGGTCAGCGACCAGACGCCACGCGACAACGGCGCAGGCAGGTTCACACAGCAGCGCAGCAGGACAAGCTCCGTTTTAGCGCCGGAACCTCAGGCGGTAAGCCTGCCTGCCGCTGCGGTCCGCCGTCACACCGGGATACTCGACACTTTTGCCTGATGGCGTGATAGAGAGTGGATAAACCCGCGAGATTTGGGCGATAATCAGGATATTTTCGAGTTAGGATCGCATCATGGCAAAACAAGAAGCAGCAGCAGAGGCCGAAGCACCTCCGCCCAAGGGCAAGAAAAAGCTCATCATGATCATCGTTGCTGCAGTCGTCCTGCTGGCTGGCGGCGGTGCGGCCGCATATTTCCTGATGAAACCTTCGGCAAAGAACGCGGCCAAGGTCGAGGAGGAAGCCAAGACTCCGCCCAAATTTGTTGAAATTGGCACATATACCGCCAATCTGATGAAGGAAGACACGGATCGCTATCTGCAAGTCGGCATCTCGATCAAGATCACCGATCCGGAGCTCGAAGAAAAGATCAAGGCGCAATTGCCGGAAATCCAGAACACGGTCAACCTGATCTTGCAGAGCAAGTATCCTTCCCAGCTCTCCACCGTGGAAGGCAAGGAGAAATTGGCTAGCCAGATCAAGGAGCAAATCGAATACATCATGGGTTTGCGAAAATCTGCGCCTCCGATACGCTCGGTTGCACCCGATGCAGTCGTGCCGCCCTTGCCTCCTTTACCGCCTGCAAAAAAAGGCATAGCGGCCATACTCTTCACGTCGTTTATCATTCAATAGAAATGAGCGAATTTCTTTCACAGGATGAAGTCGACTCCCTGCTAAAGGGAGTGAATGGCGAGACGGATGAGGTTGCAGATCATCCGGAAACAGCCGAAGGAGAAGTTCGCTCCTACAATCTTGCATCCCAGGAACGCATCGTGCGCGGGCGCATGCCCACGATGGAAATCATCAACGAGCGTTTTGCGCGCCTGTTCCGCATCGGCCTTTTCAATTTTATCAGACGCACGCCTGAAATCTCGGTAGGCCCCGTGCGTGTTTTGAAGTTTGGCGAATTCATACGCAACATCGCCGTTCCCACCAACCTGAACATCATTCAGGCCAAGCCTTTGCGCGGAAATGGGCTTTTCATCTTTGACCCGAATCTGGTTTTTCTGGTGGTGGACAACATGTTCGGCGGAGATGGACGCTTCCATACAAGAGTCGAAGGGCGGGAGTTCACCCAGACAGAACAGCGCATCATCCGCAATCTCCTGGAAGTGGTGTTCGAGGCCCTTACCAAATCCTGGGAAACCGTTCATCCTCTCGAATTCGAATACGTTCGTTCAGAAATGAATCCGCAATTCGCCAACATCGGCACGCCAAACGAGGTCGTGATCGTCACGACCTTCGATATCGAGCTGGGTGGAAACGGCGGCTCCTTCCATGTCTGCATGCCCTATTCGATGATCGAGCCGATCAAGGATTTGCTGTTCAACAATGTTCAGGGCGAACATATGGCTGTGGACAAGCGCTGGCTGCAGTTGCTTGCAAGCCAGGTGAAGTCTGCCGAGATCGAATTGGCCGCGACACTTGGGCAAGCCAGCATCACGCTTGAACAGGTATTGAAAATGCGCTTGGGCGATGTGATCCCATTGGAGGTGAACGACAACATCACCGCATCCGTGGATGGCATACCTGTGATGGAATGCAAATACGGCGTATTCAACAATCAGTATGCGCTCAAGATTGTGAAGATGCTGACGAACAACGAAGGAGACGAAAATGTCTGAGGAAACTGCAATCACCGCCGACGACTGGGGTGCCGCCATGGCAGAGCAAACATCTGCTGAAACCGCGACAAGCGCTGACGACTGGGCTGCCGCGATGGCTGAACAGGTAGCGCCGCCGCCAGCGAGCAAACCGCTTGCATTCGAGAAATTCGGCGAAGGAAATACAGGTGCCGGCACCAACGATCTGGACATGATTCTGGATATCCCGGTGCAGCTGACCGTCGAGCTCGGCCGCACCAAGATGCCGATCAAGAACCTGCTTCAGCTGGCGCAAGGTTCTGTGGTTGAATTGTCCGGCATGGCTGGAGAGCCCCTTGATGTGATGATCAACGGCTTTCTGATCGCACAAGGGGAAGTGGTGGTCGTGAACGACAAGCTCGGCATACGCGTGACCGACATCATCACCCCTTCCGAGCGCCTGCGCCGCCTCAACCGCTGACCATGAAGCATCTCTTCTTCATCCTTTTGCTGATCGGAAATACAACCTATGCCGCCACTCGCCCGATAGAGGTGCCTTCGGTGATAGGAACAGGCGGCATGCTGAAGATCACCCTCAGCCTGCTGCTGGTTCTTGGCGCGATTCTGGCAGTCGCCTGGGTTTTGAAACGCATGAATGTCGCGCAGCAAGGCCAGGGAAACATGCTCAAGGTCCTGGGCAGCGTGGCCGTTGGGCAGCGGGAGCGTATCGTGCTCGTTGAAATCAAGGAAACCTGGCTGCTTGTGGGCGTGGGTCCAGGGCAGATCCGCACTCTGCACACGCTGCCAAAGGACGATACGGTTTCCTCCATGCCGGTATCAGACAACCAGTTCGACAAAGTGCTTTCGATGTTAAAGAGCCGTTCCTCAATTGGCAAGCAACATGCATCGTAGGCTGCTGGTCATCATCGCATTGCTCCTGTTGAGTCATGGCGCTTGGGCTGCTGAGATCGCCATACCCGCGATCACGAGCAAGGCTGCGGCAGGAGGCGGACAGAGTTACAGCCTTAGCCTGCAAACGCTGTTGATACTCACCTCGCTGAGCTTCCTGCCCGCGATCCTGCTCATGATGACCGCCTTCACCCGCATCATCATCGTCTTAAGCATGCTGCGCTCTGCATTGGGTACGCCGACTTCTCCACCCAATCAGGTGCTGATCGGCCTGTCTCTGTTCCTGACCTTTTTCGTGATGTCCCCTGTTTTCGACAAGATCTATACGGAGGCATATCTGCCCTACAGCGAAAACCGCATGGATTTCCAGCAAGCCGTGGATAAGGGTGTCGTGCCGCTCAAGACCTTCATGCTGCGTCAGACCAGGCAGACCGATCTTGCCTTGTTCGTCAAGATTTCGAATAGCGCGCCGCTGCAAAGCGCGGCGGATGTGCCCATGCGCCTATTGGTTCCTGCCTATGTGACGAGCGAGCTGAAAACGGCCTTCCAGATCGGCTTCGTGGTATACATCCCTTTCATGATCATAGACATGGTGGTCGCCAGCATCCTGATGTCCATGGGTATGATGATGCTTTCCCCGACCACCATCTCGCTGCCTTTCAAGATCATGCTGTTCGTGCTGGCGGATGGCTGGAATCTCTTGATCGGCTCTCTTGCGCAAAGTTTCTATACCTGACATGACTCCCGAATCCGTGATGACGCTGGGCCAGCAGGCCATCGAACTCGTCCTGATGCTTGCAGGACCGCTGCTCTTGAGCGGTCTTATCATCGGCCTTGTGGTCAGCGTTTTTCAGGCCGCCACCCAGATCAACGAACAGACCCTTTCCTTCATTCCCAAACTCGTGGGCATCTTTGCCGCGCTGATATTCTTTGGCCCCTGGATGGTCAGCACGATGGTGGACTTCATCCAGCGGCTTTACGGCAACATTCCCTGGCTTGCCGGCTGAAAACAGGATTGAGGATTGAGGACTGCGCTATGAGTAACGGGTTAAAAATCAATGGTTCAAAATTAAAAACCGAAAGGACATCTATGAAATATTTTCTTTTCAGTCCTCAGTGTTCAATCCTCATCGTTCATCTCTCAATCCCCAATCCTCAATCCTCTGATCATGATCAGCGTAACCAGCGCGCAACTTGACGCCTGGCTTGCCGCCTTCCTCTATCCCCTCGTGCGCGTGCTTGCGCTGATTGCAACCGCGCCCATTTTTGGCGATCAGCCAACGCCTGTGCGAGTCAAGATCGGGCTATCGGTGCTGCTGGCGATCCTGCTGGGTCCAACTTTGAACCCGATGCCATCGATTCCTGTCGGTTCAGCACAAGGCCTATTCATCATCATTCAACAGATCATCATCGGCAGCGCGATGGGCTTCACCGTGCGCCTGATTTTTTCCGCGGTGGAACTGGCAGGAGAATTCTCGGGCATGATCATGGGAATAGGCTTCGCGAGCTTCTACGATCCCAGGACCGCTAGCAACTCGGCCGTGATTTCTCAGTGGCTTGGCATCATCGCCTCGCTCACCTTCTTGACGCTCAACGGGCATCTGATGATCCTGGCGCTGATCTCAGAAAGCTTCCATACCTTGCCTATCGGACAGATGATGCCTGCACAAAGCTTCTATACCATAGCCAAGTGGGGCGCAAACATCTTCATCTACGGATTGCAGATATCGCTTCCCTTGCTTGCCGCGCTGCTGATCACCAATATGGCGATGGGCATACTGACCCGTGCGGCCCAGCAGCTCAATCTATTTGCGATCGGATTTCCGATCACCCTGACGATAGGATTTCTGATATTGAACATTTCGCTACCCTACCTCGCTCCCATCGTCGACAGGATGACGTCTGATGCGATTGCCACCTCGCTCAAGCTGGTCAAGCTTCCCTGAACAAGGCCTGGATCGGTTTCAGGACTTGCGATTTTCCGGCAGCGTGACATTCAGTTCCAGCACGTCGTACTGGTCGTGTTTGCCAAGCTGAACCTTGAATGCATCGCGATCCACGTGGATGTACTTGGCGATCACCGCCATCAACTCCTCCTGCAGAGCCGGCAGGTAATCGGGAGCTGCCGTGCCTCTGCCAGCGCGCTCGTGAGCGAGTATGATCTGAAGGCGTTCCTTGGCGACAGCCGCAGACTTCTTCTCGCCCCCCTTAAGGTAATCGATCAGGCCGGCTAACATGGACATCTCAGGCTCCTCCCAGAAGACGCTTGAAGAATCCCGCCTTTTCGGTCAGGAAACGCATTTGCACTTCTTCTCCCATGAAGCGCTTCACCGCATCCTTGTATGCCTCGGCAACATCGCTCTTCTCGAGATGTATCGCAGGGTTTCCCGCATTGGATGCCTGAAGTACCGACTCGGATTCCGGGATCACGCCCAAGAGCGGGATGCGCAGGATTTCCTGGATATCGGTGACCGAAAGCATCTCTCCTGCATTCACGCGCTTTGGGTCGTAGCGGGTGACCAGAAGGTGTTCCTTGACGGGCTCCTGCCCTTCGACTGCGCGTTTCGATTTTGCCGCCAGTATTCCAAGGATGCGGTCCGAGTCGCGCACAGACGAGACCTCGGGATTGGTGACCACCAGCGCCTCGTCGGCATAATACATCGCGGTGAATGCGCCCGCCTCTATCCCTGCTGGAGAATCGCAGACGATGTAATCGAAGCTCTCCTTCAGTTCGTCGAGTATGCGCCCCACCCCTTCGAGGTTCAATGCATCCTTGTCCCTGGTTTGGGATGCAGGCAATATGTAAAGATTGTCGCAGTTCTTGTCCTTGATCAGCGCCTGCTTCAGCGACACTTCGCCGTTGATGACGTTGATCAGATCATACACCACGCGCCTCTCGCAACCCATGATGAGATCGAGATTGCGAAGGCCCACGTCAAAATCGATCACCGCAGTCTTGTTGCCGCGCAGTGCAAGGCCACTCGAAAAACTGGCGCTGGTCGTGGTTTTTCCCACTCCGCCTTTGCCCGAAGTCACAACGATCACTTTAGCCACGTTTCATTTCCCGAAGAATTGTCGATAAGAGCGCATTTTACCTGCAAAGCGCGAATACAAAAAATTTCTCTCACTTGACCATGGGCTCTATCAAGAGGCGCGATCCTTCAAGCCTTATCTGCGCGGGTTTCCCCCTGACATTTTCCGGCATTTCATCTTCCAGCACCTTGAAGCAACCCGCAATCGACAATAGCTCTGCCTCCATGCCCTGCACAAAGATGCGCGCGGACTCGTTTCCCCTGGCGCCCGCGATCGCGCGACCCCGCATCGGCGCATATACATGTATGTCCCCGTCGGCAATCAGCTCAGCCCCGGCATTGACGATAGCCAGCACGACCAGATTAGCGCCCTCCGCATAAATTCGTTGTCCCGTGCGCACCGGTTTATCGACGACCTGAGTCGGGAGTATGCGAGGCTCGATAACGCGCGTTTCGGGTTCCGGCAATTCGACCTGCTTGGGAATCGGTTCGACCGGTTTTGGATCTCTTTTCGCTGCCACCGAGAGAAATTGCACGAGCCCTGCCTTGGCTGCCGCATCCCTTTGCGCATCGGAACCGCCGACGATCCCGGCCGCGCACATGCGATGCGCGAGCATGAAAGATGTCAATGCCGAAAAATCGGGTATTGCATCGAGTTCGGCAATGGCGGAGAGCTCGAGCACGATGGGCGTGTTCGCAAAAAAATCAGGGCTCTTTTCGAGCCTCGATACCAGCTCTTTTTGCAGTTGATGAATATCCGGGGTGAGCAGGTGGAGTTTCAGCACCGGAAGGCTTCCGGTCTTGATCTTGAATGCGGGTTCTTCTGTCGTCATGTCGTCCTGAAAATAGGCTGCTCAAGCGGTTCGCAGTTTAACCCGCGGGAAGGGGAGCCGCAACGCCCGAATGATCAGAACCCGCCTGCGGACTTGCTAGATATAGGTGAACATCGACAGCGTCGCGACCTGAGCATAGGACTTCTGCGCAGCCTGCAAGGCCAGCTGCTGCTGGTTCAATGCAGTAATCGTCGAGGTATAATTAGTGTCCTGTAATGAGGATATATTCTGTTTAAGTTGCACGTCCATGCTGGTGCTATTTGTCTGCAACATCGATAGTTCATTGAGCCTTAAGCCTTGAGAAGCCTCCACATCCGACATATGACTTATCGCATTGTCGATGTTTCGCAATCCGCTGCCCGAAATCGCATTGGTAGCTGTCGTCGAGTTTCCCGACTGGAGCGCAGTAATGATGTTTGAAATGCTCTGAAAAACGCTCTGGTTCGTGCTGGGTGCAACCGTGAAACTGTCATTATTGGCAGGCGAACCCGAAATCGAGACCTGCATTCCGGCAAAGGTTATCGCCTGCCCGCTGGTATAGGGCTGGGCACTAGCCACAGTCGTGCTAGTCGTGGTGTCTTTTACCGTATAAGTCGTTGTGCCACCTGAAACGAAAAAGGAAATGCTGTAACTGTCGCCAGTCAGGGCTCCCTGATTCACGACAGAACCGACATCTATCACCCCTGTTCCGGTATTTGAACTGGATGCACTGGTTGCGAAAGTGCCATTGCCATTCTTGATGTTCATGAATACGCTCGCACCGTTGTCGCTCACCGGAATCTGCCTCGTGCTGCTGGCCTGTACCAGTTGCTGACCGGAGTCACCGTTGTAGACCACCACTCCGCTGGAATTGGTGGAAAATGGCTGCGTACTGGACTGATAACCTGAAAACAGATAGTTCCCATTGCCATCCGTGCTGTTAGCCAAGCCCATCAATTGCTGCAGTTGTCCGTTCAACGAATTGGCCATGGTAGTCAGCGTTCCGGAACTGGTGGAACTGCCTGCGACGGAAAGCACATTGCTTCTTATCGACTGCAAAAGATTAGTTACACTCATCATCGTATTGCCGGCGATGGACAGCGTATTGGTCGCTGCCGTGATGTTGGCAGACTGCTGATTGGTGATTGAATCCGTCTGCTTTAGCAGCATCGCCTGAGTGTATGCCACGGGATCGGATGCCGCACTCAAGAGCTGCACGCCGCTTGCCGCCTGCTCCTGCGTCTGAGTCAGCTGGACCTGCAGCTGATTCATCATGGCGACATTGTAATTGAACATGCTATTTGAACTGATGCGCATTTTTCACCTACCTTAATGTTATCAAGGCATCAAACATCGTGTTGGCAATCTGCATCGCCTTGGCCGATGCCTGATATGCGCGCTGATACTGCAAAAGATTCGCTGCCTCTTCGTCGAGATTCACCCCTGAAACAGACTGCTGTGCCGCGAGCGCCTGGGTCACCATGGTATTTTGCGCAGTGCTCGTGACTGTCAGACTGTTGGTTCTGGACCCGACAGAAGAGACCAGTTGTGCATATTGGCCTTGCAGCGTGGTCGTGCTGTTTCCCATGATGTTCTGGGTCTGAAGATTCGCCATCAACAGGGCGTTGCGATTGTCTCCGGCCGCACCGACGTTTGAAGAAACCGTAAATTTATCGCCTGTCGCCGGGGTACCCGAGATCTGTGTCGTCCAGCCGTTATAGGAAATGTTCTGACCTGGCGTGTAAGGCTGATTGCCCGCTACAGCAGGCACCGCACCAGAGACAGTGTACGTGGTCGAACTGGTAAAGGTGATCGTCACTGTCGCCTGCAGGTTTGCATTGAGCGGCAGAGGCGTATTCACTGTTCCCGGCGTAATCGTCCCAGTCCCTGTATTGGTTGAAGCTGCGCTGGCAATCATGGGTGCGGCGGCGGCAAGCTTTGTAGGATCCGTCGTCAGCAAGGAGATCGCGCTTGCCGCATTGACCGTAGGTTGAATCAGGAAGCTGTCCCCGGCATGCATACCCGTTGAAACCGAAACATTCACTCCGTCTACAATCTGCGATAAAGGCGCGCTCGTGCCAAGATTTGTCACCGTGTTATCCGACAATCGCGTCAATGTGTAATTGGTGCCGTCATATTTGAGTTGATAATTGCTGCCCGTCATTGCAGAAACATCGGTGTTTGTCGCCGTTACCGAAGCGGTGCCGGTATTGTTTTCGTTCGCACTCACCGCCGGAGGTGCGGCATTCAGTAAAGGGGCACCCAACGCGCCATTCAAATCCAGTCCCATCTGGTTCTGCTGGTTGAGGTTTGTCGCAAACCCCAGCGCAACCAGCCCCAACTGATTTTTTGCGGATTGAAGTTCATTGTTCTGAAAAGACAGATAAGCCCCAAGGTTTCCGCCCTGCAGCGAATTCTGCTGTATGGGTATAATCTTTCCATTGTCCAGATACGAAACATTCATCTGCCCTGGCGTTGTTGGATCCTGAGTCATCTGCAAGGACATGGCCTGATTGCCTATCACGAGTGGCTGACCGCTGCCGACAAACACGCTCACCGTGCCATCCGGCTGTTGCTGGGTCGTCACACCGACCTGCTGATTAAGCTTGCTGATCAGCTGATCCCTCTGATCCAGAAGCGCGTTGGGCTGCTGACCATTATTCGCAGCAACGGAGGCAGCGATATTACTGTTCAAAGCAGCGATCTGAGTCGCATAGGTATTGATTTGCTGAACACTTCCGCTTATCTGCTGAGCCACTCCCGAAGAGATGCTTGAAAGCGTCTGGCTGGCAGACTGAAAACTGTCCACCACAGATTGCGCATTGCCCAATACCGTCTGGCGCGCGGGTATGCTTGATGGATTGTTCGCCATCGAATTAGCCGCAGAAAAGAAATTCTGCATCGTGGTCGAAACACCCGAGCTGGAGCTGGACAGCAGATTGTTGATCTGCGTCATCGAGGACAGATAGGTATTCTGATAGCTGGCCTGATTCTGCTGCTGTAAAAGCTGGGTGGTCAAAAACTGGTCGTACATCCGCTGCACGCCGACAACATTGACACCCTGCCCGACAGTCCCTGCACCCGCAGTTACAGGGCTTAAGTTGACCTGCTCACGCGTATATCCGGGCGTATTTGCATTGGCGATGTTGTTCTGAGTCGTGTTCAACTCATACATCGCCGCATTCAAGCCGCTTAACGATGCTGCAAATATGTTGTTGCTTCCCATGACGCGCCCTTCCGCAGCGAACCTTCAGTTATGTTATCGGCATTCTCTGAAATTTCTTTAGGGAGATCAACCGATAATATTCATCCGCCTCATCACGCTCACCAGCTTTTCGGCGTATTTGGGGTCGGTCGCATAACCTGCATTCTGCAGTGCATGCGCCATTCCTATGGGGCTGCCGCTTTGCTGCATCACGCTGGCATAGCGAGGATTGCTGCTCATCATCCTGGCATAATCCTTGAAGGCTTCCTCATAGGTATCATAGGCGCGAAATTTCTCGACCTTCTTCTGTGCAACACCATTCTTGTATTCGGTGGTCATCACTTCGGCCACCTTGCCGTGCCAATTAGCACCCGCCTTGATCCCGAATAGGTTATGGCTACTCGTTCCGTCCGGCATCATGATCTGACGTTTTCCCCAGCCGCTTTCAAGCGCTGCCTGGCTCAGCATCAATTCGGGCGACACCCCACTTGCATTGCTCGCCTTCAAGGCATGGGGCAGCATCTGATTCACAAAATCCTGCTGCGTTGCCGCATTGTATGCGGAAGGAATGGCGGCAGTAGGAGGGTTAACGATGGCAGGCCCGATATTGGGCGGAAGCCCTTTGAGGCTTGGAGCCTGACCGCTCTGGCTAAGCTGCTTCACCAGCATGTCGGCAAGGCCGATGCCACGGCCGGAAGACATGTTCTGTGCGAGCTGCTGATCCAGCATCCCGGTAAACATCCGGGTCTGCTCGTTGTCCATCGCCCCATCCTGGGGAGTTGAATCGCGCATGCTTTTAAGCATCATGCTCATGAAAAGCGCCTCGAACTGCTGCGCTGCCGCCTTTAGCGCCTGATCCGGCGTCTTGGATGCCTGAAGCTTGAGCTGCCCAAGCGCCTTGGAGTCAATGGCAAGCGCCGGATTTGCCTGTGCCGCCATTTAGATCACCTCCAGCTCGGCATGCAGAGCACCGGCCGACTTCATCGCCTGAAGTATCGCCAGCAAGTCCTGAGGCGTCGCGCCTATCGCATTGAGCGCCTTGACCACTTCGGTCAGGGAAGTGCCCTTGGGCAATTGCACGAGCTCCCCCTTGTCGCTCTTCACGTCTATCGTCGATTTGTCGGTCACGACGGTCTGCCCTTGGGAAAACGGATTGGGCTGGCTCACCGACTTGTCGGTATTGATCACGACCGTCAGGTTCCCATGCGCCACCGCACATGGATCCAGTGTCACAAGCTGGTTCATCACCACGGAACCCGTGCGCGCATTGATGATCACCTTAGCCGCTCCCTGTGCAGGGTCGATTTCAATGTTTTCGATTCTGGAAATGAAGCCGACCAGACCGTCACCCTGCACCGCCTTGACCTCGATCACACGCCCATCCTGCGCGACTGCGGTTCCTGGTCCCAGCCTTGCGTTGATCGCATTGACCACGCGCTCGGCAGTCGTGAAGTCGTTGTTGTTGAGTTCAAGATGGATGAAATCCCCCTGCCCCAGCAGACTCGGAACGGCACGTTCGACCGTCGCCCCAGCTGGAACCCGGCCCACGCTCAGATGGTTCACCTGCAGCGATGATCCCCCTGCGGAAGCACCCACGCCGCCGACCAGCACATTGCCCTGCGCCATCGCATATACATTGCCATCAGCACCTTTCAGAGGCGTCATTAGGAGCGTACCGCCGCTCAGACTTCTGGCATTTCCCAAGGAGGACGCGGTCACGTCTATCGTCTGCCCGGGTTTGGAAAAAGGAGGCAGGGTCGCCGTCACCATCACCGCCGCAACGTTCTTCAGCAACATGGTCGAAGCCACGCTTTGCGGCATGTTCACGCCCAATTGCGAGAGCATGCTGATGATGCTCTGCACGGTAAAAGGCGTCTGTATGGTCTGGTCACCACTGCCATCCAAGCCCACGACCAAGCCATAACCGATCAGCTGGTTGTCCCGAACGCCCTGTATGCTCGCGACATCCTTGATGCGGTCGGCATGCGCAGCAATCGGCAACAGCACCAACAGCAGTATTGAAAAAAATCGTTTCATCATTTATCCCTTTAAACAGGATAGCGAATTGAGGAGCAAGGATTCAAAAACACCCACTGCCCCATCTTTCGCACAATCCTAAATCCTCAATCCTGCTTTAAAACGGCAGCACGGACTTGAAGAACCTACCCAGGAAGCCAAGCGATTTCGCATCGTTGATCACCTGACTCATCTCGCCTGCATTCTTGTATTCAAGATGCGCATCCGCCACCTGGGTGGACTGCACCGTGTTGTTGGAAATAAAGACCGGGTTGACCACGCCAGAGAAGCGGATGAAATCGTTGCTGTTGGTCAGCGCGACCTGCTTTTCGCCGCTCACGACAAGATTGCCGTTGGGAAGTACCTCGATCACCGTGACCGTGATCGTGCCGGTCAGGGTCTGACTTGCCGCCCCTGAACCCGTCGATGCGGACTTGTCCGAGTTGCTGCTGTTAATGTTGATCGGCTTCAAGAGTGTTGCAAGCGCCGAACTCCCTGCCGTCCCCGATGTTCCGGATGTGATGGAAGGCGTGCCCGCCGCGCTGCTGTTGGACATCGATGAGCCATCGCTGGTGCTTCGACTTCCTACTGTCGATTCAGCGACGATGATGGTCAGCGTATCGCCCACATTGCGGGCCCTCACGTCTTCGAATAGAGGATGCTCACTGAGACTGGGATGGAAGATTGCGCCATCGGCCGGCAGCACGGGAGGCGGGCTCGGCGGCCTTGCGGTCATCGGCTGTTTGATGCTGGTTGGCGGCACCGAGGTATTGCAGGCAGCAAGCAGACAGGCTGTCAGAAAAAGGCCGCTTTTGGCGATCGCTCGCATTACATCTGCTCCAGTTTCTGCAGCATCTGATCCGATGCCGTGATCGCCTTCGAGTTGATCTCATAAGCGCGCTGCGTCGCGATCATGTTGACCATCTCCTCGACCACGTTGACGTTGGAAGTCTCGACGTAATTCTGATTCACGGTTCCGCTACCATTGGTTCCTGGAACCGTCGTGGTTGGCAAGCCTGAAGAAGCCGTTTGCTGATAAAGGTTCTGCCCCATGCTCATCAGTCCTGTCGGATTCACAAAAGTTGCAAGCTGCAGACTGCCTATCTGGACAGGATTCGCCACACCCGGCTGGGTGACAGACACGACGCCATCCTGGCCTATGGTGACCGTCAGCGCGTTGGGCGGAATGGTTATCGCGGGCTGAACCGTGAAACCACTTGAAGTCACGAGCTGACCCTGTGAATTCTCCTGAAAGGAGCCATCCCGGGTATAGGCTATCGTCCCATCCGGCATCAGCACCTGAAAGAAACCAGCACCCTGAATCGCAACGTCCAAGCTGTTTCCAGTCTGCTGCAGATTTCCCTGGGTAAAAATCCGCTCTGCGGCAACCGGACGAACGCCGGTTCCAATCTGCAGACCCGAAGGCAGCTGCGTCTGCTGGGAGGATTGCGCGCCTGGCTGCCTTATCGTCTGATAAAGCAAGTCCTCGAACACGGCGCGCGAGCGCTTGAAACCATTGGTGCTTACGTTGGCCAGGTTGTTGGCTATCGTGTCCATCTGAACCTGTTGCGCGTCCAGACCCGTTTGAGCAATCCACAAGGAACGTATCATTTTATTGGCTCCAGTATTTGGCCATCGTTAATCAATTCGTCAAGCGCCATCAGATACCCATGATGGTGCTGGCCTGCTTTGCATCGTTGTCGGCCGTGGTCAGCATCTTTATCTGCATGTCGTATTTTCTGGAAAGCGAAATCATGTTCACCAGCGCATTGACGGTGCTCACATTGCTTCCTTCGATATTGTCCGGCACGATCTGCGTGTTTGGGTCGACGGGCGCAGCTCCTCCGTTCTTCATGCGGAACAGGCCGTCGGCGCCGCGCTCAAGCTGATTCTCGGGGGGATTCACGAGTTTCAGTGTATCGATCACGGTGATGCCATAAGCCTGCGATCCATCGGGTATCGTGGAAATCGTGCCGTCATAGGCAAACGTGATCTGGGAAGTCGGCGGAACGTTGATAGGTCCGGAGGACCCGATCACGGTCAATCCGGTGCTGGTCTTGAGTATCCCGTCTGGACTGATCTGCAGGCTGCCATTTCGGGTATAGGCTTCCTTGCCATCCGGCCCCTGAACCGCTATCCAGCCTTTCCCGTTGACCGCAATATCGAGATCACGTCCTGTGGGCTGTAAGCCTCCCGGCGCGAAATTCGTGCCCACGGTCGAATCGACCACGAAAGTCCGCGTAGGCGCCCCTTCTCCCAGTATCGGCACGGCGCGGAAAGTGTTCATCACGGCGCGAAAACCCGGCGTGCTTGCATTGGCAAGGTTTTCAGAAACCGATGCCTGCTGCTCGAGCACCTGGGATGCGCCCGTCATCGCGGTATATATCAGTTTATCCATGGCATGCTCCCGGCTAACCCGAAGGCCTCAACTCATCGCAGATTCACGACTGTCTGCATCAAGGTGTCTTCGGTCTTGATGGTCTGCGCATTGGCCTGGTATACGCGCTGAGCGGTGATCATGTTCACCAGCGCAGCGGTAAGATCCACGTTGGAGTCCTCAGTCGCCGATGATTGCAGCGTACCCAGGCCACCAGATCCCGGCGGTCCCACGAGTGGATTGCCCGATGCGGCTGTCTGCACCCAGGAGTTGTTGCCTATGTCCTGCAACCCCTGCACTCCGGTAAAATTGGCCAGCACGATTTGTCCCAATGAGCGCGTCTGGCCGTTCGAATAGCGCCCCATGATCGTGCCATCCGCGCTTGTACTGGTCGAATTGAGCTGACCCGACGCATAACCGTTCTGAGTCAGGGTATTGACTGCAAAAGGGCTGCCGTACTGGGTCGAACTGGCCGTTGGGGAATTGAAATCGAAGGTGATGGCCTGAGTCGTCGATACAGAAGTGGAATTGGGAAACAGCGCTGCGGAAGTGATCGAGCCCAGCGGCGTACTGGCTGGCGTGGTGGAAGCCAATGCGCCGAGAGAATTAAAAGTCAGTTTCGCCAGCGGCGTCAGCGTTGTAGCAGGCGGCACAAGCGCCGGAATCGAATTCCCATCAACCGTGAGGTAAGTATTCCAGTTCGACGATGGCGCATTGGTCGTGGCCGCAGCCGAAGCAACTACACCAGCTGATGCCGGCGTGACCGTCAGCGTCGTCGTACCCGGAATAGCGGTGATCGTATAAGTAACCCCCGACAGCGTGACCGTATTGCCGACAGACAGACCTGCAGTGTTACCTACTGTCATGGTGTTGCCTGCCGCAGTAAACGAACCATTGCCGACCGTCGTCACAGGCTGCCTCGCAAAATACACCGTTGCGACATGGCTAGCCCCCAGGCTGTCGTAAACCGTCATCGAAGTCGAGTTGGTATAGGAGGTCGGATCCGTAGAGGAAAATGTCGAAGTGGTCGGCACTGGAGAGGCTGAGCTCAGATTCACCCCCACCGTGGAAGTCGACGATGCCTGAGGCTGTATGTTCGCGGGATTGATCTGAATCGGGACGGGTGCACCACCCAGGATCACGCCGGCCGCATTGGGCATATAGCCATTTACCTTGTTTCCCTGTCCATTGACCATGAATCCGTCTTTATCCATGTGAAACTGGCCGTTACGGCTGTAAACCGTGGCACCTGCGCTATTGGTCATCTGAAAGAAACCGGGGCCGCTGATCGCGGTATCCAGCGGATTGGTGGTCGTGGTGATGTTGCCCTGCGTAAATTGCTGAGCGATATCGGCAATCGTCACGCCGGTACCGATCGACGTTGAACTTGCACCTGCGAGCGATGCGGCAAACATGTCGGCAAATTGCGCAGAAGATTGCTTGAAACCCACCGTATTGGCGTTGGCCACATTGTTTCCTATTGCGCTTAGACTGCTGCTCGCAGCGCTCAATCCGCTAAGACCTTGTTCGAAGCTCATGGTATCTCCCGATTAAAGAATTTGTTGAACCTGGTTCAGCGCGATATTCTGCAACGACCCGACCCCCAGGGTCAGCCCTGTTGCACCCTGAGTCACGCTGTTGACCACGCCATATTGCAGTGTGTTCGCAGAAACCGCGCTGCCCGCGAGCGATGCGTCGACCTTGAATGTGTAACTGCCAGCAGGAACGGGATTTCCATTGCCATCCATGCCGTTCCACTGCCAGTCGGTAACCCCTGCAGGCTGAGCCCCCAGATTCATCGTATCGACCAGGGAACCGGAACTGTCGTAAATGGACACCTTCGTACTGTCGGACGGACTGGACAATGAAAACCCGCCCATTGCAGAACCGTTAGCAAGATCGACACCGTTGCCCGGCACCAGGACACCATGACCTATCATGCTCGCCGCCTGGACTGTCTGATTGGGCGTCATGCTGGCGCTCAAGGCCTTCAGCGTCTGATTCAACTGATCGATGCCGTTCACCGTGTTGATCTGCGCCATTTGCGAAGTCATCTGCGCATTGTCCATAGGGTTCAAAGGATCCTGGTTTTTCAGCTGGGTGACGAGCAGGGTCATGAACTGATCCTGCATCGCTGAGGCCGTTGAGTTTGCCGCTGTTGCCGCACTCGCAGAAGATGCGCCGCCGTTTAACGCTGCAAATACCGCGGCCGAATTGGTTTGCTGGGTGGGACTTACCATGATGTATACCTCCTAATGATTACGCTCATCGCCTTTACGCGCCTATGGTCAAGGTCTTCAACAACAACGCTTTAGAAGAGTTCAGCACATCCACGTTGTTCTGATAAGAACGCGAGGCCGAGATCATGTTCACCATCTCGTCCACCACGTTCACGTTGGGCATCGCAACATAACCCTTCGCATCGGCCAGCGGATGGTTGGGGTCATAGACCATCTTCATCGGTGCCGTGCTCTCCACCACTGATGCAACTTTCACTCCCTGTGCATCAGGATTTCCCATAGGCGTCGCGGCGAAAACCACTTCCTTCGCCTTGTAAGGTTTGCCATCCGAACTCGTCGTGCTGTCGACGTTTGCCAGATTGCTCGCAACCGCATTCAATCGTTGAGACTGGGCGGCCATGCCGGAGCCCGCGATATTGAAAACATTGAATAATGACATAATGACTCCCCTTTATCGGTTAAGGTTGCAGGGCCGCATTCAAGTCTTTGAATTGACTGACAACAAAACTCACACCAACCTCGTAACGCAATGCATTGTCGGTCGCCTGGGCTCGCTCCACGTCCATGTTCACCGTATTGCCGTCGGCACTGGGTTGCTCAGGCACCCGGTACAGCACGGGCGCGCCCATGATCTGGCCTCCGGCATTGCCCTCGAGATGGGCGGATGAACTCGTCGTCATTGCCAAAGGCTGGGTAGAGCCTGACAGCGCATGCTGCAGCGCGCTTGCAAAATCGATGTCTCTTGCCTTGTATCCAGGCGTATCGGCATTCGCCACATTGGAAGCCAGCAATTCCTGCCGCGCGCCGCGCAGGTTCAACGCCAGCTGATTGAAACGCAGAGCATCGTCCAAACTGTTGATCATCTCGCACCTCGAGCTACAACTATCACGATGAGCATTATCTTAAGTCCGGATGCAAATCTGCTAACTCCCGATTAGGGGGAAATTTTCCCCTCATTTCACGGCTATTGCAGCCTTCCCATAACGGCCCATACCAAGCACAATGTCGCCATGAAGAAATTTCTGCTGATTGCAAGCCTTCTTTTGCACTGCGCCTTTGCCTTTGCGGAGCAGGATCACGCCGCATTGAAGGATACGGCCACTGCATTCATCAAGCAGCAGACGGCTGATCTGGAAGGAAAAGTCGCCTTCACCGTCGAGCCCATCGATCCCCGACTTGTACTGGATAACTGCAACAGGATGGAGGCGTTTCTGCCGGCCGGCAGCCAGCTCATAGGGCGCGTTTCTGTCGGCGTGCGCTGCCTCGATGCAAAAGGATGGCGGATTTTCATCCCCGTGCAGATCAAGATCACGCGCAATTTGATCATCAGCGCAAAACCCCTCTCAAGCGGGCAGACGTTAGGCTCCCAGGATATTGCAAGACAGAGCACGGAGACCATGCAGGATGTAGGCATGACCGATGAAAAGCGCGTGCTGGGGAAGGTTCTGCGCTATAGCATCTCTGCAGGCACGATCATCAGGCCCGAGATGCTGCGCGCTAACTATACGGTGAGACAAGGGCAGGTCGTGCAGATCGTCGTTCAAGGCGGCGGATTCACGCTGAGCAATTCAGGCGTTGCGCTCAGCAATGCCGGTCCCGGAGATAGCGTCCAGGTACGCATAGATTCCGGACGCGTGATCAGCGGCACGGCCACAGAAGAAGGTGCGGTTCGGATCAATCCCTGATCTTGTCGACAAGATAGGCCGTCT
Organism: Pseudomonadota bacterium; assembly: GCA_021782365.1. Taxonomy (GTDB): domain Bacteria; phylum Pseudomonadota; class Gammaproteobacteria; order Burkholderiales; family Gallionellaceae; genus Gallionella. The sequence continues at coordinate 216,356 of JAJXVB010000002.1, read as the reverse complement.
TGTCCAGCACGGCCAAAACATCATTCAGAAGTCCATCCATGCCTTGGTCCGCTGCATCGCTGATCAATCTGGCGCTTAACGCGATGCGTAGAGCGCTTCTTCCCTTTCCGCAAAAAACCGGCTGCCCGAGCTGGCATCGCTGCCCCACGATCACGTTGCTGTCCGATTCCTGCAGCAATCTGTATATACGCTGCGTTTCTTCATGATTGAGCGGCTGACCCCGATGGTATAGCAGGAATGGGAAAATGCTATGAAGCTGATCCCAGCTTGCGTCAGTCACAAGCGGCCTGCGGTCCAATGCCGGCACGGTGAGCGACTCGAACCTCGAATCCTCTGCAAGACGTTTTCGCACTGTCTCCCCGAACGACTCCATGATGTTCGTGATTTGGCTCTGTGAAAGCGCATGAAATCGCCTGTATTCGACCAAAGCGGCTTCCCAGCGCAGCAAGAGCCCCATATCCTTCTTTTCCTGAATTTCCAGATCAAATCCCTGCGGCAGCATGAGTGCGGCTGAAAATGCGGGCCCCGTGAGGAATTTCGATCCTGTGATCGCGACCATGAATCCCTGACTTAGATAAGCACGCAATGTGGGCGGCGCCATGCGGAACTGGCAGGCATCGACCAGCACGCTGATTTTTTCCGGATAGCGTTTCCTGAGCGCCATCGCACAGGAAACACTGGGCGAGATCATCCCGGTCTTCGACTGGTCGATCATCACCAGCAACACATGGCAACCTCTGGCAACGGCTGACTCGACCGATGCGACCACCTCCGGGTCGATATCCTCTGCCGAACGCGGCATGCCATCCTGTTTTCTGATCGATACTGCCTTGACTTCGGGATGATAGATGGACATCGCGGCTCGCACACCGCTGCCCGTTTCAGACTCCTCCACCATCAAAACGAAAAGCTTCGAAAAGGCCGAAAGGGATCGGACTGCCAAAGCATGAGCGTCCGTCCCGGAAGAAGCGAATGCCAGGCTCGCCCCCATATCCGACACATCTGACAGGAGCGCTTCGCTTACCCTTTGCCAAGCTTTCTCTAGCGTGTCCGCACCTTTTAGCAGACGCTCGTGCTGACGGGAAACTTCATCAAAGGAGGACACCGAAATCACCGATGCAGTGGATGAACCAAAGGCCAGAAGCGCCGGGTCGGGTCGGGGAGGACAGCCGTATTTGTTGAGCCCGGTTGCAGGATCAAGCGAAATGCGCCTGTCGTTTCCTGCGACCAGCAGCTCCTCGATGCTTGGCTCCACCTTAAGTGCCCTTGGCATCGAGCAGCATCTCATAGAAGGCATCGAAGAGGCGGTTTATCGGTTTTTGCTTGTAGCCATAGAGATCGACGGGGTCTAGCGCATGTACGATCATGCAGCTGTCTGCTTCGAAGATCAGGAGGCGTCCATCCACTGTTTCGGCGCAGTCTATGCCCAGATAGTCCAGCCCGATTTTTTCATTGATCGCCTTGAATGCTGTCGCATGACGGGATGCAAATTCATCGAATCCTTCCATGAAGCGCGCTTCCTCATCCCTTTTCTCTGCACTCTCATTCATGCCTGCATTTGCATAATGAATCATCCAGTAAGAAGAGATGGCCATGTGGCAGATATAGGGGCGGCCCGCTATCAGCACGATGCGGTATTTGCGGAATTGTCCGTCCGCCTTTCTGTAGTCCACAAAGCGCGAAACATAGAATTCGGTGGAATCCGAGGAAGCGAGATAGCGCCTTATCCCGGCCACATCAGCTATCTTCTCAAGTTCATTTCCGGCATGCGAATCGACAGGCCGGATCAATACCGGATAGCCCCCTCCTCCCAGCACATCCTTGATCGCAAGATCATTGGCCGATAGCCTTTCAAGGCCATCCCGATCAAGCTTCACCGTTTGAGGCATGTCGAGCCCTGGGATATCTTTCAGCAAGACCGCGCAATTATCCCTCGATAGCGCGGCGATGTGCATGGGATTATTGAGTACGGGTACGGGCCATGAGGCAATTCTTTCTGACACTTTCTTGAGAATGGGATTGTTTTTTTCAGACTCGGCGATCGCAACGAAAAGCAAATCGTGTTCAGGCAAGGAATCTGGCATGCCCAATTTATCCGTCACATATACGATATGCAAGGAAGCATTCTTGTTTTCTATCAGGCATTCGATCGGAGAATTGGCCATCAGATCGCCCTCGCTCATGAGCAAAAGCACCCTGATTTCCGCCTTTTCAGGAGAGGCGCCGGTAACCGCGTAAATCTGTTGCATCGACAATGCTTGGCGCTGTATGTTCAATCCAAGCTCCCGTTCCCCTCTGAGCTGCAGTATCGTCGCAAGGTCCATCAGCGCACAGGCATCAGCTGGTTGTTCCCCCGCGCGCGCGATCAGCTTCATGCCAAGGGATCCCATGTCATGACCTTCGATCGTCATGCGCAACAAGCGCGCGAGTCCGATCAGCTCCTTTTCCGCTTCACTCATAACTTTCCTCCCAGTTCAATCACCGCATTCACCAACGCATCGACATCGCGTCGTTCGGTGCGGTGATTGACGATGGCCGCGCGAATCGCAAGCCGTCCATTTATCTTTGTGGTCGAAGGCGCCGCGATGCCGGATTCCTGGAGACCAACGACGATGTCCGCATTGATCTTGTCATCCCCACGGTAGCGGAAGCATACAATGTTCAACGCAACCGGAGCCATCAATTCAAGCATCGGAGAAGCTTCGATGCATTGTTTCAGATACTGCGCCAGCGCGCAGGTATTGGAAATCGATCGCCCCAGTTTTTCTGTTCCATAGACTTCGAGCGTGAACCAGGTTTTCAGCGCCCTGAAGCTCCTAGAGAGATCGGGACCAAAGTCGCAAGGCCAGGGAGAGCCAGCCGCCATGCCGCGCGTTTCACGCTGAAGATAGGCCGCGGGTGAGGCAAAGGTGCTGCGATGCAACTCACCGTCCTTCACCAGCACGAATCCTGCATCGTAGGGAACCTGTCCCCACTTGTGGAAATCGAATGCGATGGAATCGGCGCGCTCCATGCCTTTAAGCATAGGCCTGATCTCCTCCGACAACATCCCCAGCGCACCGTATGCCCCGTCCACATGCAGCCATAATTGATAACGCTTTGCGAGTTCGGCGATCTCATCTATAGGATCGATCGCCCCGACATCCACCGAACCCGCCGTCGCTGCGATCATGAATGGCCTGAGGCCAGCCTCTAAGTCCCGCCTGATGGCCGCTTCGAGTGCATTCACATCCATCCTGAAATTTTCATCCAGCGCCACCTTGCGCAGCGCAGACGTACCCAAGCCCGCCATATCCAGCGCCTGTGCGATGCTGACATGCGCGCTGGCCGAAGCATACGCGACAAGGCCATGTTCCAAGTACAAGCCTGTTTCGCGCACAGCTGTTCCCAGCGCTGCGGTGCGCGCAACCAGCACGCTGATGAAGTTGGCCATGGAAGTTCCGGTGACGAAAAGCCCGCTTGCCGTATCCGGAAACGCAAAGATCTCCCTTACCCAGCGCAGCATCTGCCTCTCGACTTCAACCGGAATCTGGTCCCGTCCGCCAAGATTGGCGTTGAGACCAGCCGAGAGCATCTCCGCCATCATGCCGACCGGCGTGCCCCCCCCATGAACCCAGCCCATGAAGCCGGGATGCGCATTGCCTATCGCATAGGGCAGCACATTCTGCATGAACATCGCATGAATTTCAGCCATGTCGCCAGATTTTATCGGCATGGGTTTCTGGAACAAATCTCGAACCTCTTGCGGAATAGGCTGCCAGACCGGTCGGTTGCGCAGATACTCGGTATAATCGAGCATGTCATCCAGCATGCGATGGCTTTGCCGCCGGAATACCTGCCAGTCTTGAGGGTCCAGCGTTTCCCCTGATGTTTCCAAAATATGCGCTCCACGGTAAGGTAGGCTCAAGATTAGCACACATGAGCCTGCTCTTTTCCTTGAAACAAGGCGCAAAATGCCCGGTTATTCGTCTGCTGTTCTTCATGCTACAATGAAGCCGCCCAAAAATAGCTCCAAATGATGCTAAAGTTTTTTCAGGACTTTCCGATAAAGCAAACAAGGCCGCGAATTACCGCTTGAGCAAGAGGATCATCATGAAAATCGAGAAGCCATCCAATACAGCCAGTACCGGAATTCCAGGAGCTGCAGCCTCGCGCGCAAGCAACGCAAAGAGCAACCCTGCACCGCAGCAGTCCGGCACCAGCGTCTCTCTGGGTTCGAATTCCCCCCAGATATCCAGCATGCAGGCGAGCATGGCGAATTCGCCCATCGTCGATGCGAACAAGGTTGCGCAAATCAAACAGGCCATCAGCAATGGCAACTTCAAGGTCAACTCGAGCGTGGTGGCGGATCGCCTGATTCAGTCTGTTCATGATCTGATCAAAAACAGCCAAGCATGACGCAGCTTGCCAATCTCTTGGCCGCCCTGAAAGAAGAGCAAGCATCCCTTCAAAGTTTCGTTTCTCTGCTCCAGAAGGAACAGAAGATGCTGACAGAATTCAGCACGGATAATCTTCTTGAGCTTGCAGAAAAGAAATCAACCCATGCCGTAAAGATCAACAAGATCGCAGAAACGCGCCACAGCCTCCTGCAAGCCTTGATTCCCGAACTCACCGCCAAAAATATCCAGAACTGGCTGGAAAAAAACAGCAAGGAAGGCCTCAATCTATGGCAAAGCATACGCATCCTGGGTGATCAGGCGCACGAATTGAACCGCATCAATGGCGAGCTGATACAGCTCAAACTGCGCCACAATCAGCAACTGATCGGTGCCTTGAGCCGTGCGGTCAACCAGGCTAATCTGTACGGCCCGAACGGACAGACCAGTTTCTCAACGGGCAGCGGAAGAACGCTGGGCTTGGGTTAGTTGCCTCTTGCCTCAGGGGTCTGCATACCCTGACTCGACCGATCAAACTTCGGTGACAATATCGTGATCGAAACCCGCCGATTCTGTGCGCGATGTTCCGGCGTATCATTGGGCACGACTGGCTGATTTGCCGCCATTCCTACCGCCGTCATCCGACTTTCCGGCACACCATATGCGGCCAGAGTCCTGACCACGCTGCCTGCTCGCCCGGAGGACAATTCCCAGTTTGACGGGAACTTCGCGTTCTTGATCGGCACATTGTCAGTATGCCCTTCCACCTCGATAGCCTTGTTTTCCTTGCTCAGCACCTGAGCCAGCTTTTGCAGGGTCTGTTTTGCATCTCCCTGCAGTTTGTCATCTCCCTCGTTGAACAGCGCACTGGCGCTGATGTCGACTTCCATGCCGCGAGAAGACTTGCGCAGGCCGATCTGGCCATCAGCAATCTCGGGGCCCAGCGCCTTCTGAAGATTCTCCTCCACCGCCTGCATTTCTTCCCTGGCTTGACGCTGTTGAGCTGCCAGGCGCGCATCGCGCTTATCGACCAACGACTGCAATGAAGGCTTGCTGATGCTCGCAGTTGAACCCGGCTGCTGGCTGAAGGCCTGGCTCAGGGAATTGCTGAAGGTTTTGTATTTTTCTTCATTGACCGATGAAATCGCATACATCACTACGAAGAAGGCAAACAGTAGCGTCACGAAATCGGCATAAGAGATCAACCAGCGATCGTGATTGTCGTGCTCTTCCCGTTTGCGTCGAGCAGCCATCACTGATCCAGATAACTTTGCAATTTGAACTCGATGTAGCGGGGATTCTCGCCGTTTGCAATCGAGCCCAAGCCATCGACTATCATGCCCCGCATTTGTGTCTGCTGCATGATGATGCCCTTTAGCTTGTTTGCGATTGGCAGAAACAAGAGGTTTGCAAACGCCACGCCATATATGGTTGCGACAAACGCAACCGCAATCCCTCCCCCGAGTTTGCTGGGCTCCGACAGGTTCTGCATCACATGCATCAATCCCAGCACCGCGCCTATGATGCCTATGGTGGGAGAATAGCCAGCCGCAGCCTCCCATACCCTTGCGGCCTGCCAGCGCAGCTGCTCCCATGAGTTGATGTCGATTTCCAGCACTTCGCGAATTTTCTCCGCGTTATGGCCATCCACCAGCAATTGCACCCCTTTTTTCAGAAAAGGATCGGAGATGCCCGGAATATACTGCTCAAGCGCCAGCATTCCTTCCTTGCGCGCCAGCGTACTCCATGCCGTCAGCTGGTCTATCGACTCCTGTCCTGAAATCTTGGGGTCAAAAAAAGCCCAGCGGACCATCTCGATGGCCATCAGGAAAACTTTCCTTGAGCTTTGCACCATCACCGCACCCAGTGTGCCGAAGAAAACGATCAGGAATGCGGTGCCCTGAAGCAGAATGGAAAGATTGCTCCCCTCTATGACTTGCGAAAGCAGGATGCCCGTCAACGCAATCACCAAGCCCAACAGGGTCAGCCTGTCCATCAATATCCTTTCAATGCAGCGCGCAAACGGGCAACGGCCTGACTGTGGAGTTGGGAAACCCTGGACTCGCTGACGCCGAACACCTCGCCGATTTCCCGCAAATTCATCTCCTGTTCATAGATCATGCCCATCAGCATGCGCTCTCTCTCAGGCAAGCGGTCTATCGCGCCGGTCAATTCGGTTTTGAAACGCTCATCGGAAAGCAATGCCTGAGGGTCGACATCGTTGGAGAATTCAAAGCGCTCGAAGAAATCGTCATGGTCCTCATCCTGGAAGTCTTCATAATAAATCAGCTGCGCACCTCGCGCATCCTGCAGCATCTGTTGGTATTCCGCAAGGCTGACATTCAGTTCCCTGGCAATCTCGGTTTCGTTGGGCGGACGCCCCAATTTCTGCTGCAAACGGCTGACCGATTGCTCGATGAGCCGCATGTCGCGCCGCAAGCCGCGCGGCAACCAGTCCGCACTGCGCAGCTCATCCAGCATCGCGCCGCGTATGCGCTGTGTCGCATAGGTTTCAAACTGTGCGCCGTGTATTTCGTCGTACCGGCTTGCAGCATCAAGCAGCCCCATCATGCCCGCCTGAATGATGTCGTCTATCTGGACGCTATAAGGCAACCTGCTCATCATCTGATGGGCAAGACGTTTGACCATGGGGGCAAATTCCCTCAGGCACTGATCTTTATCCTGCAATCCGGATGCGTTATACATAATGGCTAATCATAAATCCTAGAGCAATTTATATCCAGATCGTCCTCGAGGATTACGCCAGATGCTGTCGCCTCAACTGCCCGATCAGAGTCCTCATCATCTGCGAAATGCCTTGCAAGCCCTGTTGACTCTTCATGTTCAGCGCGCTTTGCGAAAGCGCAATGCAAGACTTTGCGGAAGCCGCGGCAGGAAATGCCTCAACCACCGCACGCCCCAGTTGCGTCGAACGCTTGAGTCTATCATCCTGCGGAATGCATCCCATATATTCAAGCTCGACAGCGAGATGCGTTTTGGCAACCTTCTCGATATTTCCATAAACAAGCCTGGCCGTCTTTTCATCGGCAACCCTGTTCACCAGTATTTCGAAGCGAGACCTTGCCTGCTCCAGCGCAAGCCGCTTGATCATCGCATAGTTTTGCGTGATTCCGCTTGAAGTCGCATCCATGACCACCAGCATGCGCACGTTCGGGGAAAGCGCAAGGGATGTCGTCTCGTCCAGCATCGCCGCATCGACCAGCATCACATCCACCCCGTTTGCGGCTTCCAGCAGAATTTCCTCAAGGCGGCCCTGCTCGTTAGCATTCAGCGTGGGCAATGCGCGCATCAGTCTTGCCGTGGGCAATATCGAACAACCATAGGCGCCAACGACAGCGTCCACAAGCTGGCATTTTCCCCTGATCACATCCAGGAGATCAAGGCGTGCGAGCAATCCCAGACTGTCCGTCAAGTTATGAGGAGCAGGGTTTTCATCGAGTATCAAAACGTCTCGACCTGCCTTGCTCAGGGCTGCTGCGAGATTAAGCGTCACGCTGGTACGCCCTGAAGCGCGTCTTCCCGACACAAGCGCAAGAATCTCTGTCTGGTTGGAAACCAGCATGCGGCGCAATCCTTCCGCCTGATCGTCGACTCCCAGCCGCGGCATCGACTTACCCGATACCGCCCTGTCTAGCGCACGGATATCAAACTGCACAGGACACCTCGCTGTTTACACCCGCCATGACTGCCGGGAAATCCATCTCATCCAGGCTATAGGGCGATTTCTCCTCCGTCGGTTTGAACGCACGGTGCAACAAAACATCGATGTTGACCGGATGAAGGTCCTCAGGAACCCGCTGCCCATTCGCGATGAAATGCATCATCAGCCGATGGCGCAGAACGACATCCAGCACGCCACCCAGATTGACCGCCTCATCGAGCTTGGTCGCAATGCAGCCTATCACCTGCTTGTTGTGGTACATGCGCACGACATCCTCCAGCGTATCCCCGCTGCTGGTCGCATTGAGCACAAGCAACCGCTTGACTCCTGCCTCGTCGAACATTTCGTTCTGCTCCACCACACGCTCGTCTCTTTGCCCCATGCCCACGGTATCGATCAGAACCAGATGCTTGTGGCGCAGTGCGGATAGCGTCAAGCGCAAATCATCCGCTCCCTTCACCGCATGCACCGCCACCCCCAGTATCTTTCCGTAAATCTTGAGCTGCTCGTAAGCGCCTATGCGGTAACTGTCCGTGGTCAGGAGTGCGACCTTGTCAGCGCCATAGCGCACCACGGCGCGCGCAGCAAGCTTGGCCGTGGTCGTCGTTTTGCCGACACCTGTGGGGCCGATCAGCGCATAGGCGCCTCCCTTTGCCACGATATCGTCGTCAGCTTGGGCGACGCGCAAGTTGCGCTTCAGCACCTGTTTTATCCATTGCTCCCCCTTTTCATCGCCTGAAGGAAGCTTCTCCAGAAGCTGGCGGGCAAGCAGCGTGCTGAATCCCGCATTGATGAGCCTGCGCAACAGGGCTGCGCGCTGCGGATCGCGTTGCTGCACATGGTTCCACGAAAGCGATTCGATCTGCCGCTGCAATTTGTTGTGCATGGACTTGATTTCACCAAGCAGCACCGATTCGGAATGCTGCTGGCCGGTCTCTTGAACCTTTGCCGGAGGCTGAACTGGCTTTGCCTGCTGAATTACCGGCGCCTTCCTGGCTGCAGAATCCGAGAGATGAGCGATGTCGTCGCCGTTCATCGCGACGATCTCGACGCCATGAGGAGTCGGACGATTCGACAGGATGACCGCATCTTCTCCCAGTTCGTTTCTGATATCCCTCAACGCCTCGCGTGCGGTAGCAGCGACATATTTTCTGATGTTCATGCATTTCCTCCCACCATAGAGGTCACCCTTATGGTCTTAAAGTCCGGTACTTCATCGTGCGAAATCACCCGCAAATTCGGCACGGCGCGTTTCAAAAAGCGCGCCAAGAGATCGCGCAGCTGCGCGGGAACCAGCATCACCGTGGGCAGCCCCATCTGTTCCTGACGCTGGACTGCAGCGCGGGATTCGTTGAGCACGGTATCGGCAAGACCCGGCTCTATGCCTATGCCGTTCTGGCTTGCCTGCATCGCCTGCATCAGAACATGCTCCAGCTCCTTGTCCATGCCAATCACCTGCAATTCATGCGCCGAAGGATAGAACTGCTGCACGATGGCAGGACCCAGCGCCACGCGCACAAGCGAAGTCAGCTGGAATGCATCCGGTATGCGCGGCGCGTTGTCGGCCAGCGTTTCCACGATGGTGCGCATGTCGCGGATATGCATGCCTTCGTCCAGAAGATTTTGCAACACCTTCTGCACCGTGCCTAGCGGCAAGGTCTTGGGAACCAGATCTTCGACGAGCTTGGGTGCGGTCTTGGCCAGATGGTCAAGCAGTTGCTGCACTTCCTGACGCCCAAGCAGTTCGGCTGCGCGCGTATTGATCAGATTGCTCAAGTGGGTTGCAACCACTGTGCTGGGATCGACGACGGTATAGCCCATGATCTGCGCCTGTTCGCGCAATCCTGCATCTATCCAGACTGCAGGAAGCCCGAATGCGGGATCGCGCGTTTCCATGCCAGCAAGAGGGCCTGTCACACTGCCCGGATTGATCGCCAGAAACTGCTGAGGATAGGCATCCCCGCTGCCGATCTCGACGCCCTTCAACGTAATACGGTAAGCATTGGGGCGCAGCTCTAGGTTGTCACGTATATGCACGGGAGGCGGCAAAAATCCGATGTCCTGAGTGAATTTCTTGCGTATCCCCTTGATCCTTCTCAAGAGATCGCCATCCTGCGCCTTGTCGACCAGCGAGATCAAACGATATCCCACTTCAAGCCCTAGCACATCGACCTGTGCGACATCTTCCCAGCTGGCATCCGCCCCCTCTGCAATCAATGGCGTTGAGGGAGCTTCTGCCTGAGACTCAATTGCCGCCAGCTCAGATCTCTTCGTCAAATAATAGGCAAGCCAGATCATCCCGAATGAGAGCAAGAGGAACGGAAAATGCGGCATGCCGGGTATGATGCCCAGCATGCCGACGATGGCGGCCGTCAGCATGATGATCTGAGGATGCTTGAAAAGCTGCCCGACCATCTGCTCGCCGATGTTCTGCTCGGTGGAAACACGGCTCACCACGACACCCGCAGCCGTGGAAATCACCAGCGCCGGAATCTGCGCCACCAGCCCGTCGCCAATCGCCAGCAGCGTGTAATTCTTGGCAGCCGTTGCGATGTCCATGTTGTGCTGCAGCACGCCGACGACCAACCCGCCGATCAGGTTGATGAACATGATCAAAATGCCTGCGACCGCATCGCCTCGAACGAATTTGGAAGCACCGTCCATCGCACCGTAGAAATCCGCCTCCTGGCCGATCTCGGCCCGCCTCTGTCTTGCGACGTCCTCGCCGATCAGCCCCGCATTGAGATCCGCATCGATTGCCATCTGCTTGCCGGGCATCGCATCCAGGGTAAAGCGCGCGCCCACTTCCGCAATTCTCCCCGCACCCTTGGTGATCACCATGAAGTTGATCACCACCAGTATCGCGAACACCACGATGCCCACTGCGTAATTGCCGCCGACTAGAAAGTGCCCGAAAGAGTCGATCACCCTGCCTGCCGCATCAGGCCCCGTGTGGCCTTGCAGCAGAACGACCCTGGTCGAAGCCACGTTCAGAGACAGGCGCAGCAAGGTGGTGATCAGGAGTATGGTCGGAAAGGAAAGAAAATCCAGCGCCTTGTTGGTGTTCATGCTGATGAGCAAGACCATCACGGCTACCGAGATGTTGAAAGTGAACAGGATGTCCAGCAACATGGGCGGCAATGGCAGAACCATCATCGCGAGTATCATCACGATCAGCACGGGGCCTGCCAGTCCGCGCAGGCTCGAGTTCTTCTTCAGAAATTCCAATATCTGGTCCATCATGCGGCTCCATTTGCAGGATCAAGTTCGGAAGGCACGGGCAGGCCGCTGGGCTCCATGGGGCGCGCCCCTCCTTCATCCTGATAGCGCTTCAACTGATATACATAAGCGAGTACTTCGGCGACTGCGGTATACAGCGCCTCCGGGATGGATTCGCCGACCTCGGTGTGCTTGTGCAGAGCGCGAGCCAATGGTGGCGCCTCGAGTATCGGCACGTGATTTTCCTGCGCAATCTCGCGTATGCGCTGGGCGAGCAGATCGGAGCCTTTTGCGACCACGATCGGCGCGCGCATGCCTTTCTCGCTGTATTTGAGCGCGACGGAATAGTGCGTCGGGTTGGTCACCACCACGTCCGCAGTCGGGATTTCCGCCATCATGCGGCGCCTTGCCATCTCGCGCTGCATGCTGCGTATGCGTCCCTTGATCTGCGGATTTCCCTCGGTTTCCTTGTGCTCCTGACGCACCTCTTCCTTGGTCATCATCATCTTCTTGTTGTGCGAATAAAGCTGGAATGGCACATCGATCGCGACGATCAGCACCATGCCGCCCACTATCGCGAGAAAACTTCCTCCCACGAGATATCCCATCTCGGCAATCGCAGATGAGATGGACAAGGTTGCCAGCTGCAGCGCATCTCCCAGATGCCGCCACATCACCCATGCCGCAACGCCGCCCACCACGATCGCCTTGCCGAATGCCTTGGCGAGTTCGATCAGCACGTTTATGGAAAACATGCGCCCGATACCATTGACAGGATTCATGCGTGAAAACTGGGGAATGAGCGCTTCCGTGCTGAAAAGCCAGCCATTCAAAAACAGCGGGGAAACCAGCGCCGTCAGGAGCATCAGGGCCAAAACGGGCGAGAATATGATCAACATGCGCAATGACAAATCATAAAGATGCGGAATCAATAGCTCAGGCTTGAAAACCAGATCGCGGCTGATCGTCATGCCATCTTGCAGCAGTTGCACCATCTGGGCGTTGAGATGCCCTCCCATGAACCAGAGGGAAGCGCCGCCTGCTAGCAGGAGTGAAAATGTGGATAGCTCATGGGAACGCGCAACCTGACCCTTTTCTCTCGCTTGGTCAAGTCGCCGTTGCGAAGGCTGTTCTGATTTTTCTAGATCGCTTTCTTCTGCCATGATGAGCTCCGCCGATAAGACGGACTATACGCAAAAGCGCGTCCTTCAATCCCGCGAATAACGGGGGATTTTTCTGGCTACTCAGAACATTCGGGGATTAGGCAAGGAAATTCCTGGAAGGTTTCTGGTCAGAAAATTGGCATTTCCAGATCAGGATTTAATTTTTGGTTCTTCATGCATATCCAGATAGGCAACCGCTTGCGAACCATTTCCCAAGTATTCCAGGCTGTCACACATGTTGAGAAGTAAAGCGATGCCGCGGCCGTGTCTTTGTTGATTGGTTGACAGATCGCAATGCAGCACGCTCGCAAAATCGAATCCATCCCCGCTGTCGCTGAGCGAGACTCTGAAAAAGGCACTGGAGTTACCCTTCAGCTTCTCGATTTTAAGCGAAATCTGTCCATCATGGAGTTCGGCAAGTTTTCTTGCGCGTTCAATAAAATAAAGCTCCATTCCGTCCGGCTGATTCTTGAGCGCTGAATCGAGCTTGAGCACACCGTGATCGAGCGCATTGTTGAACAATTCGGAGAGAACCAGAAACAGCCTGCTGTCCGCCTGCCCGTCTTCTATCTGCCTCACGATGCCCAGCAGAAATGGAACCACATCCAGGCGCTTCAATTGCTGCGCCTTCAGCAACAGCGAGAAATCCCAGACCGGGACAAGCAATTCGCGCAGGACAGAGGAAGCCGTTTGATGATCCGCCAGTCTTTCCGATTTAGGATCCAGCATGATGACTGCAGGACAGCTGATCGAGATCAAGGCGATGTCATCGATAGGTTGGGTGGTTGCGAGCAGGCTCTCTATCGTTTTCGCCACCCCGTCAAACAGGCTTTCGGGCTTGGCTTGCATTGCAAACTGCAAGAGGCCATTCTGCCCCAGCATCTGACCATCTGCGCTCCTGATTTCTGTCGCACCATCCGTGCACATCAGCACTTGTCCATGTTGATCAGCCAGATTGTAATATTCAACAGATGGGTCAAACTCGGTGTTGTTCAAGACTCCCAATGGCAATTGCCTGGATTTGAAGCTGTGCAGGATACTTTTTCCGTCCTCGCTCATCACCAGAACTGGAGGCAATCCTCCGTTCCACACCTGGACGATCCCGGCCACAGGATTGATGGACAACAAGGCTGCTGCGACGAAGCGTGGCAAAGGCAGATAGTCGCGCACCCTTGCATTGAGCTCATTCAGGATGGAGACAATATCAAAACCCTTTGCGGTCATCTGGTAAAAGGGATGCGTGATCGGAATCACCGCCAAGGCCGCCGTCAGGCCATGTCCCGCGCTGTCTGCCAGCAACGCATTCAGCGAGCCATCCGGTCCTCTGGCAAACGCGATCAGGTCGCCGCTGAAATGCTCGGCAGGTTTAAGCAAAAAGCGCACGCAAGGATCGCTGATCTTGCCGAGTGCAGTGAACTGTTCGATGAAAGTGCGCGCGGCAGCGGCCTCTTCTTCTATGCGCTCCTTGTAATCAAGAAGACGATTGGTTTGCTCGAGACGCACATCGAAGTTGTGCATCTTCGCCTTAAGGACTTCAAACTGAACCGGCTTGAAGAGATAATCATCCCCTCCTGCGCGCAGCCCTTCGACGACTTCCTGACTGGCTGTCTGTGCGGAAAGAAATAGGATGGGAAACCAGGATGAATAGCGCCTCCTTATCTCGCGCACGGTCTCGATGCCATTCATCACCGGCATCTGTACATCCATCAGCACCATGTCAGGCCTGCCCTGCTCGCATATCGCCAAAGCCTGCATACCATCCTCGGCCAGCGTCACGCGATAGCCCATCTTTTGCAGCATCACCGACATGAGCTTGCGGTTAGCGGGCGCATCGTCCACGACCAGCACGTTGAGCGACCGCATGCTTTCCATGCTCATCAAGCCAAGACCTAAAGTATCTTGAACAGCTTGTTGAAATTGGCGATATCGAGTATCTGCACGATCGCAGGATTGGGCCTGACCAGCATGACCGTCTTTCCCGCTGACTGCGCGCGCTCGCGCAGCAGCATCATCATGCCAAGCGCCGAACTGTCCAGATAATCAACCTGGCTCAACTCAAGCTCGAATTCGCTTATCACCGGGTTCTCAAGGGATGGCGCATAGGCGTTCTTGAAATCACGATGTACCAGAAAATCGAAGCGTCCCGAAATGGAAATGCGCGCTATATCTTCACGAATATCTGTTTTGATGGCCATCTTGTTCCTTTCACTATAAATTCAGACCCGATTGGATTTACTGCCATGCCTTGCAAGATAATCCAGCGTATGGCGGGCAATGCCCTGCAACGGAACGACCTCAGAGGCGCCCCCTAGCGCGATTGCTTCCCTGGGCATGCCGAAAACCACGCAGCTTGCCTCGTCCTGTGCGATCGTATGGGATCCTGCCTGTCTCATCTCGAGCATTCCCTGTGCGCCGTCCTTGCCCATGCCGGTGAGTATGATCCCAAGCGCATTCGCACCGGCCACATTGGCTGCAGAACGGAAGAGCACATCTACCGAAGGGCGGTGCCGGTTCACAGGCGGCCCCTGGCTCAGCTCCGTCATGTAGTTTGCACCGCTGCGTTTCAACAATAGATGGGAGTGGCCAGGCGCGATGTAGGCGTGTCCCGGCAATATCCGTTCGTTGTGCTCCGCCTCCTTGACCGAAATCTTACACAGATTGTTGAGCCTGTCCGCAAACGACTTGGTGAACGCCTCCGGCATGTGCTGGGTCACCAGTATGCCTGGCACATCGGCGGGGAAATGCGTCAGCACCTCCTTGATCGCTTCGGTCCCACCTGTCGATGCGCCGATGATGATCAGCTTTTCTGTGGATGAAAATTTCCCTGAAACGCTAGGCAGGATCGCATCAGCGCTCAGCCTTTCCGAGTTCGGCGAAGGAGAGGCTGCCCTGCGCACCTTCGCCTGTGCAGCCGTGCGTATCTTGTCGATGATCTCGCCCGCATATTCTTCCATGCCGCGCATGATGTCGATCTTGGGTTTTGAGACGAAATCCACCGCCCCCAAGGCGAGCGCACGAAAAGTGATGTCGGAACCGTGTTCTGTCAGCGTGGAGACCATCACCACCGGCATGGGCCTAAGCCGCATCAGCTTTTCCAGAAAGTCCAGACCATCCATCCTGGGCATTTCCACATCCAGCGTCAGCACGTCCGGATTCAAGGACTTGATCATCTCGCGCGCGACCAGCGGATCGGGCGCGGCACCCACGCATTCCATGTCCGCTTCGCGGTTGATCAATTCCTTCATCACGCTGCGTATCAGCGCTGAATCATCGACCACCAACACCCTGATCTTGCGATTTTCCATGACGTCACGTATCCAGTCTGTCCTCAAACAAACAGCTCTACATCGCCCTCAAGATCCGAATAGCGCAGGCGCGAGCTGTATTCATTCTCGCGGCTGATGATCGTATCGTTGTGGACCTGCTTGAGCTTTTTCACGCGCACCCTTCCGCTACCCGGAAAAAAGTATACCTTTCTCGGATAAATATCGAGCAGATCCTGCGCTGCTATGCGGATATTTTCCGCCTTCAGGAAATCCAGCACGAACTTTGCATTGCGTTCCCCCACATTGGACACCGTGAATCCGCGCAACACGGCGCCCCCTCCGAACACCTTGGCCTCAAGATTGCTGCGCTTGGCGCCCAGCTTCAAAAGTTGATTGATGAGTATCTCCATCGCATAGGTGCCATAACGTGCAGAATTGCCAAGCGGGTTGTTCTGATCCCGCCCGCTATCGGGCAGCATGAAATGATTCATGCCTCCGATTCCGCTCATCGTATCGCGTATGCAGGCGCACACGCAGGAGCCGAGAACCGTCACCAGCACCATGTCGCGAGACGTCACATAATATTCTCCGGGCAATATCTTGGCCGCATCGATTCCATGCTCTGAATCAAAATAAAGATTGGGCGCCAGCAGCTCTTCAAAACTGTGGTCAGCCACGGGAAACTGCCTTGAATTTATCGAGGCCCATGATGCGCTTTTGCGAGTTCATATACCGTTTTCCCGCGCAGCCTGAATAAATGGGCGGCATGATGAAAGCTTTCAGAATGGCCGGCAAACAGCAATCCATCCGACTGCAGCAAGGGTGCGAAGCGCTGCAATATCCTGAGCTGCGTCTCCTTGTCGAAGTAGATCATCACATTGCGGCAGAATATCGCATCCAGCGGTCCGCGCACCGGCCACTCCTGATCGAGCAGGTTCACCCGCCTGAATGTGATCATCGCGCGCAATTCTGGCCTTACCCGTACAAAGCCGGCCTGAGAACCGGACCCCTTCAGAAAGAAGCGCTTGATCACATCTTGAGAGAGCTTCTCGACTCGCTCCATCGGATAGACGCCTTCTTCTGCCTTGGCCAGCACGTTAGTATCCAGGTCAGTCGCAAGTATCGTCACGGGGGGCGTGAAACTGCCGAAGGCATCGACCATGGTCATCGCCATCGAATAAGGCTCCTCGCCGGTTGACGATGCCGAACACCAAAGCGAGATGCGTTGCTTCCCTTTTTGTTTTAGAACATGGTCAGCCAGCAGAGGGAAGTGATGGGGTTCGCGAAAGAATGAAGTCAGATTGGTGGTCAGCGAATTTGCGAAAGCCTCCCATTCCGCCTTGTTGTTGCTCTCGAGCAAGGCCAGATAATCGTTGAAATTATCGATCCGGGTTGCCCTCAGGCGCCGAGCCAGGCGGCTGTATACCATGTCCTGCTTGGAATCGTTTAGCGAAATGCCGGCATGATCGTAGATCAATTTCCGTACCCGCTGAAAATCCTTCGCCGTGAACACGAATTCGCGGTCTCGCCCAGCAGTGGATTTAAGGTTGAAGTCCGTCATTTTCCATCTATATCGCGAATCGCCCTTAGAACTCTTCCCAATCCCCATCAGCCGACTTGGGTTGAGACCTTGCAGATATCTTCTTCACTGGTGCCTTATGAGCTGGCGCTTTAGAAACCGGCGCAGCAATTTTCCGCGCAGCTTGTGCCTTCACGTTCACATCAAGCTTGAACGTCGCAACCGATGTTGACAGATTATGCGCCTGTTCTTCCAGGGATTCGGCAGCAGCGGCAGCCTCTTCAACCAGCGCTGCATTCTGCTGGGTGACTTCGTCCATCTGCGTGATCGCAAGATTCACCTGCTCTATGCCTGCACTCTGTTCAACCGAAGCCGCGGTGATCTCAGACATGATGTCGGTCACACGGCGAATGGAAGTTACGATCTCCTCCATCGTCTGGCCTGCCTGTGCCACAAGTTTGCTGCCACCCTGCACTTTCTCCACCGAATCGCCGATCAGGGTCTTGATCTCCTTGGCGGCCGCTGCGGAGCGCTGCGCGAGATTTCTCACCTCGCCTGCCACCACCGCAAAGCCACGGCCCTGTTCACCCGCTCTGGCCGCTTCCACCGCGGCGTTGAGTGCCAAGATGTTGGTCTGGAATGCGATGCCATCGATCACCGATATGATGTCCACAATCTTGCGCGAAGATTCGTTGATCGAATCCATCGTCACTACAACCTGATTCACCACAGCGCCTCCCTTGCCTGCCACGTCGGATGCGCCGATCGCAAGCTGGTTGGCCTGCTTGGCGTTCTCCGCATTTTGCTTCACGGTGGAAGTCAGCTCTTCCATGCTGCTGGCCGTCTCCTCAAGAGAAGACGCCTGTTCCTCGGTGCGCTGAGACAGATCAGAATTGCCGGCGGCGATTTCGCGGGCTGCCGTATTGATGGTGTCGGTGGCATCCTTGATCTGCCCTACAATTTCCTTGAGCTTTTCTATCGTCCGGTTGGAATCATCCTTGAGCCTGCCAAAGGTGCCGAAGTATTCGTTGGTGATGTTCTCTGTAAGATCGCCCTCAGCCAATGCACCCAGCACGCGCACCACCTCATTCAAGCCGACTTCGCTGGTTTGCAAAAGTTTGTTGATCGCCTCTCCCAGTTGCAGGAAAAAGCCCGACTTACCTTGCAGATTCATGCGCACCGTGAAGTCGCCCATGGCAGCGCTCTCGACGATGTTCGCGACTTCCTGCTCGGTTGCCACTTCAATCGTGCGATCGGCCCACTCGACCACGCTGCCCAGGCGTTCCCCCTTATCGTTGATGATCGGGTTGGCGATCAGGCGGAATGTCCTGCCCGCGACCACAATCTGCGCGGTATGAGTGGATGAAAAGTTCGCCAGCATCTGCGACTGATGCGCGGGGTTCTTGTGGAACTGGTCTATGTTTGCCCCCTGGAGCCTTGACACGTTGAAATTGGGCAAGGCGCGCCTGATGTCGCTTTCCGCATTGGATAGCATCGCGAGTATCGACTTGTTCATGAAAACGATGTTGCGATTTGCATTGGCAATCATCACGTTGGATGAAACATTGTCTAGCGCATCCTTGATGAGCGTCATCTCGTCCTGTTTTTGTTTGGCTTCGATTTCCGCAGCCACTTGAGCCGTGTTGTCCTTCCATTCGACGACTGCTCCTAGCCTCTGCCCCTTGTCATCGATCACAGGATTCGCAATCAGCGAGAAGGTTCTTCCGCCGATTTTGATGGATGCCCTGTGAGTCGAAGTGAAGTTGCTCAGCATGCTGCGCTGATGCAACGGATTCTTGTGGAAGCTGTCGATGTTGGTGCCGATAAGCGCCGCGACATTGAATCCTGGCAATTCCTTCCTGATGTCCGACTCTGCAGCAGAGAGCATTTCCCGGACTGTCCTGTTCATATAGACGATGTTGAAATCGTTGTCGGCGATCATCACATTCGTCGAGACATTGTCCAGCGCAGACTTCAAACGGGACATGGCGGAATTCTGTTTTTTGCATTCGTCCACTTCGCGTCTGAGTTCGGAAAAACTGGCAGCCAGTTTGCTCTGCAGATTGCGCAAGGCCTTGCTCAAGGGATCGGATCCTTCGATCATCGCGGACAAATTGCTGTCCGATATCTTTTCTATGATCGCAATCGCATCGTTGATCTGTGACTCAAGCATCCTGCTATTTCCAAACATATTGCTCTCCTTAAAATTTAAATGCCGTATTAAAAATCAATTCAATACTTCGTCGAACAATTCCATGTCACGACTGCTGAGCAGCTTTTCGATGTCCATCACGATGATCATGCGCTCATCCACCGTGCCCAGCCCCATGATGTACTGGGTATCCAAAGACGAGCTGAATTCCGGTGCGGCCTTCATCTGGTCTTCACCCAAAGCGATCACGTCAGATACGCCGTCCACCACGATACCGACCACGCGATTGACCACATTCAGGATGATCACGACGGTAAACTGGTCATATTCAACCCTGCCCAGATGAAACTTGATGCGAAGATCGACGATGGGCACGATGATGCCACGCAGATTGATCACCCCTTTGATGAATTCAGGCGCGTTGGCGATCGCGGTCACCGCGTCATAACCGCGTATTTCCTGCACTTTCAGGATGTCGATGCCGTATTCTTCCCGTCCTAGCGTGAAAGTCAGCAACTCGCGGCTGCTTGACACCTCTTCTTCTGCTGCCATGTTGCCCCCCTTTCTTTGGACTACCGCTGCGCCAATTTGACCAGCGCTGTTACATCGATGATCATTGCAACCCGTCCATCGCCCATGATGGTCGCCCCGGAAATGCCGGCCACCTTGCGGTAATTGGTCTCCAGGCTCTTGATGACGACCTGGTGCTGGCTGACCAGTTCGTCCACAAACAGCGCGACCTTTTTGCCCTCTGCCTCAAGCAGCACGAGTATCCCTTCTGAAGGATTGGTAACCTTAGGCTCGATGTTGAAAATTTGATGAAGCGCAATCACCGGAAGATATTCGCCACGCACGTGTACCACCCTGCCCTGACCGCTGATTTCCTTGATGGCATCTTCAGTTGGCTGCAGCGATTCGCTGATGAAGGTGAGCGGCACGATATAGGTCTGTTCGCCCACCGCTATCGACAAGCCATCGAGTATCGCGAGCGTCAACGGCAGACGTATGGTGATCGTGCTGCCCTCTCCATGACGCGATGAGATCTCGACGCGTCCCCCTATACCCTCGATATTCTTCTTGACCACGTCCATGCCGACACCGCGACCCGAAACATCCGTGATCACTGCAGCGGTAGAAAAGCCTGGCGCAAAGATCAACTGCCAGACTTCCATATCGCTCATCGCGTCTAACACCGGCATGCCCTTCTCGCGCGCCTTGGCGAGTATCCTCTCGCGGTTCAATCCTCCGCCATCGTCGGATACTTCGATCACAATGTTTCCACCCTGATGCGCTGCGCGCAGCGTGATGGTTCCGACAACATCCTTGCCCTTTGCGATGCGCTCATCCGGCATCTCGATGCCGTGGTCCAGACTGTTGCGCACGAGATGCGTCAGGGGGTCGCTGATTTTCTCGATCAATCCCTTGTCGAGCTCGGTCCCTTCTCCGACGAGCTTCAACTGAACCTTCTTGTCCAGCTTGCCTGCCAGATCGCGCACCAGACGCGGAAAGCGGCTGAACACGAAATCGATCGGCATCATGCGCACAGACATCACGGATTCCTGCAATTCGCGGGTATTGCGCTCGAGCTGGGCGAGTCCGTTTATCAGCTGCTCATGCTGCACCGGATCGAGATGGGAAGCGGCCTCTGCCAGCATGGACTGGGTGATCACGAGTTCTCCCACCAGATTGATCATCTGATCGACTTTCTCGACGCTCACCCTGATCGAGGTCTCGGCTGCTGCTGGCTTGTCGGTTGCACGGCGCTGCGCCTTTTCCGGCGAGATATCCGTATAACGGCGCTGGGGAGTCTCATCGATGGCAGAGGGCTCTTTGAAAAACCCATATCCCTGGGCATGCTCGACGTCAGCCTTAACCTGTTCCGGCTCTACAAAAAATCCGAAACCCTGCTCTTCCTCGACATCCGCCTTGACCTTCTCGGGTTCGATGAAGAACCCATAAGCCTCTTGCGACGGCGCCATTTCTTCGCTTGTCGCCTCATCGTCAAAAAAGCCATAGCCTGTATCAGAATCTTTCTGCTCCACGCACGCCAGCTCAGTCAGTGTGATTTGATCTGCATTGAGGAAAAAGGAAAAAATTTCACGCAATCCATCCGGAGCCAAAGCCGTATTGAGGTCTAACTCGACCTTTTCCGCATTGATTTCCTGGTGATTGATACTGCCGACATTGCTTATGTCTTCGAGCAGATTTTGAAGCTGCCCTTCCTTCGGAAAGATTTCTGCGTTGTTTGGAAAGCCTATCTGGTAGCGACGCAAAACAGAAGGCGTATCGCTATTTTCCAGACTTTTCTGTTCCTGCCGACCCAGCCCCTTTGCTGTGAGCGCCTTAAGCTTTGCGCAGATTTCCTTCGACGCCTCATCTTCTGCGATCGTGCCATTCTGATGCGCTTCCAACAGGCCGTTTAGTACATCTCCCGCCTGCAAAAACGCATCCACCATTTCTGAAGTAATCGCAATCTCATTCTTGCGTATGCCATCTAACAGCGTCTCCAGCACATGCGTGACTTCGGTCATGTCGGTGAATCCGAACGTGCCGCTGCCCCCTTTTATGGAATGGGCAGAACGGAATATCGCATTCAGTTCATCCGGATCCGGCGCATCGAGGTCCAGCCCCAGCAATAGACATTCCATGCTCGCAAGGTGTTCTGCAGACTCCTCGAAGAACACCTGATAAAACTGGCTCATGTCGATGGACATTGGCTATCCCCGTTTTGACAGTATTGAAAGGTCCGACAAGGGTAGCTAACCGATCACTTTTTTGACGACTTCCAGCAGTTTCTGTGGGTCAAACGGCTTGACCAGCCAGCCGGTCGCGCCAGCCGACTTGCCTTGCGCCTTCATCGCATCTCCTGATTCGGTGGTCAGCATCAAAATAGGAGTGGCCTTGTATTGCGGGAGTGAACGCAGGGTCTTGATCAGCATCAAGCCATCCATTTTCGGCATGTTCTGGTCTGTCAGAACCAGATCGACCTTGCTTGCCTTTGCCTTGTCGAGCCCGGCCTGGCCATCTTCCGCTTCGATGACGGTATAACCAGAAGATTTCAAAGTAAAGGCCACCATCTGCCGGATGGATGCCGAATCGTCGACGGTCAACACAGTTTTTGCCATATTTTTCGCTCAGTAGTTATGATGAATTAAAATTGAAACGGTTCTGAAGCGCACTAAGCCGCAAGCACTGCCAATGCGAAAAATCTTACCCTGAATAGGGTTGTATGACAACATTAAAACAATTCGATATCACCCGTCTCGAAACTGTCCTGGGATACAGGATTGGATTTTTTCGAATCCAGAGATACGACGTGCTCGTGGAGCACATGGCCATAGTCCGCGATTTGTGCAAGATATTCGCGAGCATTGACACTCTCCGTCCCGCCGCCTAACTTCTCTGCGACTTCCCGGATGGCCGCAAGGCGCATCTGCGCATGTCCGATCAGCTGCGAACTCATGTCCTGGAATTGCAGCGTGGAAACGGCAGTCGACACCTTCTGCTCGACCTCATTGCTGATGCGACCAAGCTCTATGGAATCACGAGCCAGGCTCTCGTTGAGCTTCGTCAAGTCCTCCATCATGTCATAGACATGTTTCTTGGAATGCATCACATTTGACATGTCCTTTGCAGCAAGGGCGTTGATCATCTCCTCCGCACTCTTGAGCGAGACATTCACGCCGCCCACCAGCATGCGTATCTCGCTGCTGAACTTGTTGGTCTTCTCGGAAAGACTGCGCACCTCGTCTGCCACCACCGCAAACCCACGTCCCGCCTCTCCTGCCCTCGCCGCTTCGATCGCCGCATTGAGTGCAAGCAGATTGGTTTGCTTGGCGATGCTCTCGACTTCAGTCAGGATCGCCAGGATGCTCGAAACCTGCGCGCTGATCACATCTACCTTTTCGACCAGTTCCATCGCGCGCGTGCTGCTCTCCACGGTGCTGTCGACAAACTCGTTCATCGCCTTTTCCGTTTCATTTACGAAATTGCCGAACTTCTGCTTTGTGGAGCCGCTATCATTCTCTCCACCCACAATCGAGAGCACGAGAGATTGCTGGATATGCACGGCTTCAGCCATCGATGTAAAAGTCGCAACCAGTGTGTTGATTGCTTCTCCCAGTATCGCCTGAGTATTTGCCATCTCATTGTTGGCCGAAAGTGCCTGACCTGCAAAGGCTCTGCCCAGTTGCACATGAAAACCGTGGCTTGCATGCAAGACTTCCATGTCACGGGTTTCGGAAATTTGGATGGCTGCCTGATTGACGCTTGCAATCCTTAAAAGATATCCCCAAAAAACCACCACGCAGAGCCAAAGCAGGCTATCCGCGAGCGCAATCCCGAGGCTGCCGAAATACAAGGCTTGCCCGCCAAACAGCACAGCGCTTGCCATCGCACCCACTATCAATAAGCGAGGATATTTTTTCATGTATTCAGACCCGGTTCGATGCAATCAATTCTTGCTGCCCGCCACAGCAATACGTTCGAGTCCGGCAAGCACTTCCATGCTTGCCGCCTCAAGCTTTTCAACCATTCCCATCCCCATCAATGCTTCGCCACTACGGAATGCGGAAACGGCTTCTCTTCCATGCTCGTGAAATGCCTGATGCGGAGCAGCGATTGCGGCATATCCATCCAGTCTGGAGAAGTTTTCTTTTCCCTCCCCCTCGAAGTACCACTTGCCAAGACGACATGCGGTATGGGATGCGAAGCTGTCGGCCGTGCGATCTGAAATCCCCATGAAGACCTTGTAGATTTCAAATTTGTACAGGATGTGGTCTATCTTTGCCACCTCGATGAAGCTGCGCAGCGCTGCCGCGGAAACGCTTCCTTCCATCAGATGGGACAGCTCCATCACCTGCCGCATGCTGCCTACCACATTTCCCACATCGCTGCCGAATTGGTGTGATTTTTCTGCAAGACCTTCCATCTGGACCTTGGTTTGATCCGTCTCACTCTGGATCGCCGCGACGATCGTCGAAATTTCGCTGGTGGCGTTTGCCGTGCGCTCGGCAAGCTTTCGCACTTCGTCTGCAACAACCGCAAATCCCCTTCCTTGCTCGCCAGCACGGGCCGCCTCGATTGCCGCATTGAGCGCAAGCAGATTGGTCTGATCCGCGATCTCCTTGATCAATTTGACGATGTCCCCAATTTCTGCGGCGCGCATGGTGAGACTCTGCACATTCTGTGAAGACCTCAGGGTATTGTCAGACATCACGCCCAGTGTGTCCGCGATTTGCTCTATCGCATCACGATTGCCTGCAGAAATATGTGCAGCCTCGATTGCGTGCATCTTTTCCGAGTGCAACGAATTGGCGGCAGCCACCTGCGATCCTTGCAAGGCAATGAACGATTCTCCAAAGCTCTGCATGTTGCTGTATATCTGCCTTGCGATCTCGGCATCCATCTTCGCTTCCTGGGCTTCTGCTCGCATTGCCTCGCGCTCGCTTTCAGCATCAGAAAGGGCTCGTCGCAGACCGGCCGCCTCATTTTTGCAACGCGCAAGCTCCCCTTGAGCCTTTGAAAGCTCCTGTTTCAATTTCCCGCAAAACATAATATCTCCCGATCCTAGAAGCTCAATACCGCTTATCCACGCACATCGCTTAAAAGCTCTTTGATGTCGAGGATCAGCACAATGTCTCCTTCGCTGGACATCGTGACCCCTGCCACCCCCTTAGGACGGAAAGTGTCGAGCGACTTGATCACCACATCGTCGTGGCCTGCGAAGCCATCCGCAGAAAGAATGAAGCTGCTGTTGCCAAACTGCATCAGCACGCCCACCTCGGGTTCCTTGTCCGAGGCATTCCAACCGATCAACTGAGCCAGCGGCAGAACCGGCAACACTTCGCCTCTCACCACCATGGTTGCGCGACCGGAAATCTTCTGCAATTGACCCGGTGAAACAGAGAGGATTTCGCGCACCATGGATAGCGGCACTGCAAAGGACTGATCGCCCAGACGAAGGATAAGCACGGGCAGTATGGCAAGCGTAAGAGGCAGGGAAATCGTGAATATCGTTCCCTGGCCTGCTACCGAATGAATGTTGATCGTGCCGTTGAGTTTCTGGATGTTGGTCTTGACCACATCCATCCCGACACCGCGCCCTGAGACACTGGAGATTTCATCCTTGGTCGAAAAGCCTGGAAGAAAGATCAGCTCAAGGCACTGGTTCTCATCCAACGTGTTTGCAACTTCAGGCGTGATGATGCCCTTTTCGATGGCCTTGTTGCGGATGACTTCGGGACGCATGCCTTTCCCATCATCGGCGATCGTGATGAGGATGTGATCTCCCTCATGGCGCGCGCTCAATTCAACGAGGCTCTTTTCAGGTTTTCCTGCAGCCTTGCGGCCCTCTACCGTTTCCACGCCGTGATCGACCGCATTGCGCACCAGATGGACCAGGGGATCGTTCAAGTCCTCGATCATGGTCTTGTCCATCTCGGTTTCTTCGCCGCTTAACACGAGCTCCACATCCTTGCCCAGGGAGCGCGCGAGATCTCTCGCCAGGCGGGGGTACTTCTTGAACAACCGCCCGATCGGCTGCATTCGGGTTTTCATCACCGCATTTTGCAGATTCACAACCAGCATATCCAGCTGCGTGACAGCCTGATCCAGGTCGCGCAAAGTCTCCGTGCCATGATGCCCCTGCATGATGTCCGAGCGCAAATGATTGAGGCGATTCTTGGTCAGCCCTATCTCGCCTGACAGATTCAAGACCTGATCCAGGCGCTCGGTGTCCACCCTGATCGTAGTTTCCTTGGCCTCCTTGACAGACACATCGCCTTCACGGCGCCCTACCGTCGCACCGGGCACATCATCGACTCTTCGGCCAAACGCCTTCTTGGTCGACTCCTCCTGCGACAATGCCTCTGCAATTTTTTCTGGATCACGAGCCACACCCGTGGTGCTCACGATGTCTGTCCCCGTCAAAGCGGTATAGAGCGCATTCCAATCAACACCGTCCATTGAAGGCGTGGCAGCTGGCTCAACAGGGCTTGGTTGTGCAGCGCTCAGCGCTTTCCCGGCCAGGGCCGATTTGAGATTATCCAGTATATGCTGCGGTGCTGGCTGAGGCTGCAAACTTTGCTGCAAAGAACCAAACATCTTTTTGACTTCTGCCGTCGCGGAAAAAATCACATCCATCAATTCCGCACTCAGTGCCAGTTCTCTGTTGCGCAACTTGTCAAACAGGTTTTCAGTCAGATGGCAGAGCGTGACCAGTTCTGTCGCATTGAGAAATCCCGCTCCGCCCTTGATGGTGTGAAAGCCTCGGAACACTTCGTTGAGCAGCCCGTTATCGTCCGGATGCTTTTCGAGCTCCATCAATTTGCTGTCCACCTCGGACAGCATGTCGCCCGCCTCAAGCAGAAAATCGCTCAACAGCTCTTCCATGCCAGCAAAATCGTTCATGTATTCTCCTGATCGGGCTTGAGGATCAAGGATTGAAGATTGAGGCGCCAGCCCTTATCTCGGATCCTGAATCCACACTCCTCAGCCCCAATTAAAACCCCAGACTTTCCAGCAAATCGTCAACCTGGTCCTGGCTAGTCACAACATTTCTACCGTTCGGATTGATCACGGGGCCGTTCAGCAATCCGGCATCAAATTCTGCCCTGACCGAAGGTGGCGCATTGTCCAGAAGCAAGGTCAACAGCTGGCTTTCCATCTGCCGGGTGACATCGATGATCTTCTTGATGACCTGGCCTGTCAGATCCTGGAAATCCTGGGCCATGATGATTTCCATCAGATAGGCATTGGCCATCTTGGTCTGCTTGGGCACGATGTCCAGAAATGCCTGGGTTTGCATCACCAGTATCTTGAATTGCTCGACATTGAGTTTCTTCTCGAACAAGAGCGCCCACTGCCCGCTTAGGCGCTGCGACTCCACTTCCATGTTCTGCATCAGGGGTTGCGCCGCTTCGGATGCATTTAGCACGCGCTCTGCAGCCTGCTGAGTCAATGTCGCGACATAATTCAAG
The DNA here is from genome assembly GCA_021782365.1 of Pseudomonadota bacterium. Classification (GTDB taxonomy): domain Bacteria; phylum Pseudomonadota; class Gammaproteobacteria; order Burkholderiales; family Gallionellaceae; genus Gallionella. Next base: position 189,000 of record JAJXVB010000002.1, on the reverse strand, counting down.
CGATCGCGCGCATCTGGAATCGATGCAGTTGCCTTCTCGATTTCCTTGTTAAGCCCAAGCTCCCGCAATGTGTCGTGCAGGGTTCTCGTCATCTGGCCCAACTGGTTCAGAACAGCCTCTGAAGTGCCGCCGGACGAACCGGCTGGCGTGGCCACCGCTGCATCAGGCGCGGATTCGGCCTGCTCCTCTTGAACATTCGCTGCAAGGATGCTGTCGAACAAAGATTCGAGGTCTTCGCTTTCCTGGACTGCAGAATTGGTAGCCATGTCAGTTCTCACTTATTCATGTTTTGGAATATCTTTTTCAACTTCTCGTCCAGCGTGGCCGCAGTGAAAGGTTTGACCACATAGCCGGATGCACCCGCCTGAGCTGCCTCGATGATGTTTTCCCGCTTCGCTTCAGCCGTCACCATCAAGACCGGCAGCGATTTCAGCTTCGCATCGGCGCGTATCTCCTTCAAAAGCTCTATTCCCGTCATGTTCGGCATATTCCAGTCTGACACGACAAAATCGAATGTATCGGAACGCAGCTTTTTCAATGCATCGACGCCATCTTCGGCCTCCTGCACATTCACAAAACCCAGCTCCTTCAAAAGATTTCTCACGATGCGTCGCATCGTCGAAAAATCATCCACAACCAAAAAACGCGTACTCTCGATACCCATACCAATCTCCTAGATCAACAACGGCCTTAGCGTCGTTGACAGCACAATCGAATCGAATTTCGACACATAATAATCAACACCGACGCGCCTACCCATTGCCCGATTCGCATCGGACGACAGGGATGAGTGCATCACGACCGGGATGCCATCGAAACGATGATCCGCCTTGATATTCTGGGTCAATACATAACCATCCATCTCGGGCATCTCAGCATCGGTGAGTATAACCTGTATCTGATCATGCAAGGGGGTACCCGCGCTCTGCGCCGCATCCGCCATGGTCTTGAGCCTGTCCCATGCTTCGCGTCCGCTGTTTGCCTGGATGTGCTTCACGCCCATCTTGTCCAGCACCTCGGCAATCTTGCGTCTGGCAACCATGGAATCATCGGCAAAAAATACACACAATTCGTGTCCCGATTCGATAGGCTCCACATTACCGACGATCGCTTCGCCGAATGCGTTCGACAGGATCTGCTCCACATCCAGTAGCGACACCAGCGTCCCATCGGGGAGCTCGGTGATCGCAGTGATCAGCGCGCCCTTGTCGGAGAGCATGCCGTCTGCAGGACGCACCTTTTCCCAGTCCACCCTGATGATGCGATCCACGCTTTCCACCAGAAATCCCAGGACATGCATGTTGTATTCGGCAACCATCATGGTCTGATAGGGAATAGAAGGAGCTATCCCCATCAACGTGGCCAGATTCAAGACTGGCATCACGTGGCCGCGCAGCGAGACGATGCCGTCCACTCCGTGAGGCATGTTCGGCGTGCGCGTGATCTTGCCTGCCTGGCTCACTTCCTTGACCTTGAACACATTGATGCCGAATTTTTCTTCGCTGCCCAGATTGAACAACAGGATTTCCATCTTGTTCGTTCCGGCAAGACCGGCCCTGGCATCGATATCGCCCAGCAACCCATCTTCAACGCTGCTCAGCATTTCTTCCGAATATGACATTTAAATCTCCTCAGTCAGCCTTTATGCCAGCAGCCTTGCCAATGTGTTGGAAAGCTTTTGCGGTTCGAATTTGGGAACATACTCGTCCACACCGACAGCCTTTCCGAGCTGCTGATTGGACTGACTGGACAAGGACGAATGCATCAGCACGGGAATTCCAGCAAAGCGCTTGTCTTCCTTGACCTTGCGCGTCAGCATGTAGCCATCCATTTCGGGCATTTCGACATCAGTCAGGATGAGCTGTATCATGTCCTTCATCGGCGTATTCGTATTCTCCGCATATGTCGCCATCTTGGACAGCTCTTCCCAGGCCTGGCGCCCGTTCATCGCTGAGATATGCTTCACACCCATCGCGTCCAGCGTGCGGGTAATCTGATTGCGCGCAACCGCAGAATCATCCGCGAAGAATACCGTGCGGTTATCCAGACCCAGCGGCTTGACTGCGCTGTACATCATCTCGTCCGCATTGAACTGCCCGGTCTCTGCGAGGACTTTCTCCACGTCTATCATCATCACCAGGCGTTTGTCCTTGAGTTCGGTGATCGCAGTGACCAAGCCGCCCATTTCCGCCACCAGCATCGCAGGGGGGACTCGCATCGCGGACCAGTCGAGGCGCAGGATGTTGTCGACCGCCTTGACCAAAAAACCCTGAGTATGGCCATTGTATTCGGTGACGATCATGATCTCCGGCTTCCCATCCGTCTGAAGTCCGATATATTTAGCCAGATCAATCACAGGAACCAGCGACCCGCGCAGGCTGACCATGCCCTCGACTGCAGGAGGCATTTCCGGCGCGCGCGTGATGTCAGGGATGCGCATCACTTCTCGCACCTTGAAGACATTGATGCCAAAGGTCTCTTCTCGCTGTGTTCGTGTATCCACGCCCAGCGAGAACATCAGTATCTCCAGCTTGTTTGTGCCGGCCAATTTGGTCCTGCCATCAATACGCTTCAACAGATCAGACATTTCCCGCTCCTAAATCTTTCAGACCTTGAATCTTTTCACGGCATTCTGCAGCTCTTGCGCAAGCTCCTCGAGACGCGCAATCTGCTCCGTATTCGACGCCACCGCCGCATGATTCTCCTCAGACATCTGCGCGATGTTCTCCACATTCCGCGCGATCTCGTTGCTCGCCATGCTCTGCTCTTTCACCGACGACGCAATATCGTTCACCCCGGCGCTCGACTGCTCAACCAGTGCGCCCGCCTCCGTCAATACCTGGGATACCCGTTCAACCTGCTCCTGCGTCGTCTGCAGTGACTGCAATCCCTGCGACACCGCCTCCTCAACATCCGTCGACTTATGGTTCAATGAACTCGTCACCCTATCTATCTCGTCAGCCGACTGCGCCGACTTCTCCGCAAGCTTCCTCACCTCGTCCGCCACCACCGCAAATCCGCGACCCTGCTCACCCGCACGCGCCGCCTCAATCGCCGCATTCAAAGCCAAAAGATTCGTCTGGTCCGCAATATCCTTCACCTGCTGCGTCATCCCGGCAATCGCTCGCGTGCTCTCAACAAATTCCGCAACCGACGACGCAATCAGCTTCACCGACTCCTGAACACGCTCTATCTCCCCTACCATGCCAGCAACATTCTCGTTCCCAAGACGCGTCTGCTGCAGACTCCTTTCAGAGAGCTTCCTCACGTCCTCCGTATTGTTCGCCACCGAACTGATGCTCACCGTGATCTCTTCAACCGCCGCCGCAGTCGACGCCGCCGCCTCGCTCTGCGCCTGCGATCCATGCTCTATCTGCGTCGATGTCGCCGACAGGCTCCCGGCAGTACTCGACACCGTCCCCGCACTCTCGTTAACCTGACGGATGATCCCCGAAAAACCTTCCATCAACCCATTGAACGCAGCGGCCATCTCGCCTATCTCGTCCTTGCCATGCACCTTGACGCGCGCATTCAAGTCGCCGCCCGAGGATATCTTCAGCATCACGCCGCGCAACTCGCCGACCGGTCGTTTGACGCTGTTGATGATGGAAAGCCCGAACAGAATGCCCGATATGCTGCCAATCAGGATAAACGCAATCGACACCATGCGCACCGTCCTGAAAGTCTCATCCGATGCATCATACAGTTTCTTGGCTTGTTTCTCCTGCTGCGCGATCAATTCTTCGAGCGCATCGTTCATCTTCAAGAACAAAGGCTTGATGCGTTCCGCCTGAACCTTCCTCAGCGCATCCGCATCCCCTGATTTCATCGCTGCCAGCGCAGGCTTGATGCCTTCCTCGTTGAAGCGCACATTGGCATCATTGAATTTGGCGGCGAGCGCCTTGTCATTTTCAGACAGCGGGTTTGCGATGTAGGCATTCCATTGCTTTGTACTCTCGGCAACATTTCCCTCTATCACGCCGACAAATTCATGCATATGGTCAGGCTGCAAGAGGCCGTTAGCCATCGCAACCCGGTTGCGCAGATTGCCGCGCATGATCAAATTGAGTTCCACGATAGGCTGTAGTCTGTCCTCATATACATACTTGAGCGAAGTGTTAGAGCCGCTTGATGCATAAAGTCCCACAGCACCGATCACCAAGGTAAGCAATAACAGCGAACCCAACAGGATCATCAAGCGAATGCTGATCTTCATATCCCTAAACATGCATAACTCCCTTTTATTTTTTATTATATTTGCAATTTTTTAATCAGCACATGCTTACTTCAGACCTTGAATCTTTTCACGGCATTCTGCAGCTCTTGCGCAAGTTCCTCGAGACGCGCAATCTGCTCCGTATTCGACGCCACCGCCGCATGATTCTCCTCAGACATCTGCGCGATGTTCTCCACATTCCGCGCGATCTCGTTGCTCGCCATGCTCTGCTCCTTCACCGACGACGCAATATCGTTCACCCCGGCGCTCGACTGCTCAACCAGTGCGCCCGCCTCCGTCAATACCTGGGATACCCGTTCAACCTGCTCCTGCGTCGTCTGCAGTGACTGCAATCCCTGCGACACCGCCTCCTCAACATCCGTCGACTTATGGTTCAATGAACTCGTCACCCTATCTATCTCGTCAGCCGACTGCGCCGACTTCTCCGCAAGCTTCCTCACCTCGTCCGCCACCACCGCAAATCCGCGACCCTGCTCACCCGCACGCGCCGCCTCAATCGCCGCATTCAAAGCCAAAAGATTCGTCTGGTCCGCAATATCCTTCACCTGCTGCGTCATCCCGGCAATCGCTCGCGTGCTCTCAACAAATTCCGCAACCGACGACGCAATCAGCTTCACCGACTCCTGAACACGCTCTATCTCCCCTACCATGCCAGCAACATTCTCGTTCCCAAGACGCGTCTGCTGCAGACTCCTTTCAGAGAGCTTCCTCACGTCCTCCGTATTGTTCGCCACCGAACTGATGCTCACCGTGATCTCTTCAACCGCCGCCGCAGTCGACGCCGCCGCCTCGCTCTGCGCCTGCGATCCATGCTCTATCTGCGTCGATGTCGCCGACAGGCTCCCGGCAGTACTCGACACCGTCCCCGCACTCTCGTTAACCTGACGGATGATCCCCGAAAAACCTTCCATCAACCCATTGAACGCAGCGGCGGCCTGTCCCACCTCGTCATTTCCATGAATTTTGACGCGACGCAAAAGATCGCCATCCGCTGCCGTCCGGCTCATCACATCGCGCATATCGCCTGTGGCGCGAGATATCCCGCTGATGATCGAATAACCCAGGCCTGCCGCGACTGCCAGCATCAGAATCACGCCCACGATCAATATAAGCTCCGCACTATGTGCAGTCCTCATCGCAGCCTCATATCCCTGCTTTGCCATTTGATCCTCATGCTCAGACTCCGCATTGCCCTTTTCCAATAGGTCTTTAAGCAGAGGGTTGATCTTGCTGCCAAGCAAAATGTTCAACTCCTTGTAATCGCCGCTCTTTATCGCCTGCACAGAAGGCAGTATTGCCTCCTTGACATAAGTTTCGCGCGCTTCCTTGAATGCCTTTAGGTCAGCCTTGCCCTCATCATCATGCGTATCCCGCTCCAATTCCGCAAAATACCCATCGGTCTTGGCGAGACTTGCAGAAATATCCTGAAGATGACGCTCGACCGGATGATCCTGCAGCTTAGCCACTTCCAATTCAGGGTCATGCTGGGCAGCCCTTAACACGCTCGACCGATCGTCAGCAACGGCATACATCGCCTTGTTGATTGTCCTGATCAGATTGATCTGCTCCACCGCGATCACTTCAGTCTGGCTTTGCAGGCTGGCAAGTCCTTTGAAGGCCAAGGCTGCAATGATCACCGCAATCGCCATCAACACCAACAGCAGCAGATTGAGCCTCGACTTGATCGTCATATCATTTAACATTCTTCCCCCATGTTTCTTCGAAGCAACGCTCAGTCTATGGCAACCATTCGAGAATCTGAGCATCGTTTACGAAGCTTAGCTACTGTAACGGCAAAATATGAAATTTCTTTAGGAGAATAGTCAAATGAAACCCCGTCAATTCGACGAATTGATGGCCCGATCGGAATGGATTCATACTGGCAGGCGTTGTTCAAAGTCCAATCGATAAAAACCAATGGAATAGGTTTATTGATGAGAACGCGCAGGAAGGACGCTGTTGTTGATGGTTTGCTTGACCCCCTGATCGCTTTCTTCGGTATCCACACCAACAGTTCCTCCATCATGTGCGGCCGCTTCTTCAGCCTTTTTATTCATGACGATCAGGCTGATCCTGCGATTGCTAGGGTCATATGGATCGGCCCTGTTGAAGGGAACTGCCGATGCAAGTCCTACGACTCTCACGATCTTGTCGTCGTTCATGCCCCCGGCGAGAAGCTCACGACGCGTGGCATTCGCCCGGTCTGCGGACAATTCCCAGTTGCTGTACCCCTTGTCGTCACCCGCATAGGGCGTCGCATCGGTGTGCCCGGAGATGCTCACCTTGTTGGGCACGTCGTTTAACGCCTGGCCTATTGCGCGCAGGATTTCCTGAGTATAGGGTTCGAGTTCCGCGCTGCCGCTCTGGAACATCGGACGGTTTTGATCATCCACGATCTGGATGCGCAATCCTTCGCTGGTCATATCGAGCAGAATCTGATTCTTATATTTCCTGAGCTTGTCGCTGCCGTTGATTGCGGCTTCTATCGAGGCCTTGAGCCCCTTGAGTTTTTCAAGCTCTACTCGCCTCACTTCCTCAGCCGCATCCTTGATGTTGATGACCTTCTTTTCGACAGGCAATTCACCTTCTTTGATCTGGCCCGAACTGCGCGTCAGATCCTTACCGCCGCCCTTGATGATGCTGGAACTGTCGCCACTGCCGGATCCTCCCATCAAAGCAACTCTGAGTGGCATCTTGAAATAATTGGCGATACCGGAAAGATCTCCCTTCGTTGTGGATCCCAAGAGCCACATCAAAAGGAAAAAAGCCATCATCGCGGTGACGAAATCCGCATAGGCGATCTTCCACGCCCCGCCGTGATGGCCTCCCACCACCTTCTTGACGCGCTTTATGACGATGGGTCGTTTATTCTTGTCTTCAGCCATGACTTCCCCTTATGGGCACGGACAAAGCTTAGCGCTTTTGCTTGACATGCGCCTCCAGATCGGCAAAGTTTGGCCTATCCTTGGAGCTCAGTGCCTTGCGTCCGAATTCGACAGCCATCGCAGGCGCGTAACCATTCAGATTGGCAAGCAGCGTTACCTTGATCGTCTGAAATATCTTCCCGTCTTCCTCGGCCTTCTGTTCCAGAAGACTTGCCAATGGCCCAATGAAACCATATGCCAGCAGTATCCCCAGAAAAGTTCCAACCAGCGCATGCGCAATCAGCATGCCTAGCTCAGAAGGTGGTATACCCACAGATTCCATGGTGTGCACAACCCCCATCACCGCAGCCACGATGCCGAATGCAGGCATACCGTCAGCCAGCTTTGCAACCGCATGAGATGAGATCATCGCCTCGTGATGATGCGTCTCGAGCTCGACATCCATCAGGTTCTCTATCTCCATCGCATTGAGATTCCCGCTGACCATGATGCGCAGATAATCCGTCATGAATTCCACCACATGGTGATCTGCCATTATCTTGGGATACTTGGAAAAGACCGGGCTCTCTGTGGGATTTTCGATATCCCCCTCGATCGACATCAACCCTTCCTTGCGAACCTTGGTCAGCATGTCGTACATCAGCGCCATCAGTTCCATGTAGGTGTCTTTGGTGTATTTCGAACCCTTCAAAAGGCCAGGAAGATCCTTCATGGTTGACTTGATCGTCGCCATGTTGTTGGCGACAAAAAAAGCCCCCAAGGCACCGCCAAATATCATCAGCAATTCGACCGGTTGCCACAGTGCTCCCAGATGCCCTCCCGCCAACGCGAAGCCTCCAAACACAGCACCCAGCACTACGACATAACCTATGATTACTAGCATGCAGCACTCTCCCGAATTATAGCCAGCGCATTTTAATGCAAATCAGCCAAACAAGGCGCGCCTTGCCAACCATCAGGCGATATTTATTTGCGACTTAGAAATACGCAAACTTCAGAAATGCCGGCGATCGCCCGCATGAAAGCGAGGAATGCAAATATCTGAAATTGCAAATCCGGTCAGGCCGCCTGCTCTATAGGCTCCGGATTCTTGGACTTGGGATTTGTCTTCCCGGCGCGCGCAGGGGGATGGCAGATGCCGCACACGTAATTGCTGTGCAATTCATTGGAGTGAGCCACGAAATGACCAGCGCATTCGCGGCATGGAACAAGCTGCATCATGCCCGCATTGAAGAAGCGCACGAGAAACCAGGCCCTCGTGATGCTAAGCACAGCCTCTCCGTCTTCGATGCCCTGCACCTGATCCAGATACAAATGATACGCGGAAATCAGGGCCTGAACCCCCGACACGCCCGCATGCTTTACCATGAAATGATAGACGCCCATGAACAGAGATGAGTGGATGTTCGGCTGCCAGCTGATGAACCAGTCGGTCGAATAAGGCAGCATGCCCTTGGAGGGAGACTCCCCCTTGACCTCTTTGTAGAGCTTGAGGAGACGCTCGCGGCTCAGGGCTGTTTCTTCCTGCAAAACCTGCAATCTGGCGCCCAATTCAATGAGCTCTTTAGCTATTTTAACCTGCTGAGCCTCACCCAGCACCGTCTTGATCGCCATGTCGCTCTCCCTATTTAGGCCGCTGCAGCTTCTTCGATATTTTGCGCAGACATCAGAATCGCTGCATGCATTTGCGACATCATGCGGCTCTTGCTGTAGTCCGTCACCATGTTCAACAGGATGTTTTCATCAAAACGGAAACCGCACAACAGCATGTTGCAGCTCGCCATCTTGAGCACTTGGGCAGGAGTTAAGCCGCCGATTAGGTCAACCAGCTCCTGACTCAATCCCAGACGGAAGATCGCTGCCGACCTGTCCTGCTTGATCATCTCCTGAGCCAGCATCAGATAAGTCAGATTTAAATCCCGGATCCCTTCTTGCAATTGCGCTGTATTCATGAATTTCCCCTCGTTTGAGCCAATAATCTTGATGAGCATCGGCGACGGCTGAATTGTGCCGAAGGAAAGAGGTAATTCAAATCAGAAGAGGACTAATTATTCTGTAGGGAATGGCGTAAGGATTTGTAGGAATTTCGCCTACAAAGCAAAACTCTCCAGCCCGCTGAGGGGGCCGGAGACCATTGCGGAGCACTCGTTTGCGAGGGGTCAAACATGGCTCTTGTGAGTATTATCGGCAGCATTTAGAAAAACTTTAGGTTTTTTTGAAAAGATTTATTTGCTTAAAAACAAATAGATAGAAAAAATTTGAAATTTATTGGAAGAATTTCAATTTTTTTATGAGGGATTGGTGAAATTTCAGACTGGATGCCTATGTAAGACCAAGCGTGCTGAGATTCCTTTCGCGCACCATGCGCAGCAGTTCCGGATTTTCATCCAGGGATACGCCAAAGGAAGGGATGATTTTCATTAATTTCTCATTCCATCCAGATTCTTGCATTCTGGAATCAAAGCAGCGCTCGATCACAGCCAGCATCGCCTTCACCGAAACCGATGCGCCAGGCGATGCACCCAGCAGCGCGGCAAGCGTGCCATCATGGGCAGAAACGATTTCCGTGCCGAATTCAAGGCGCCCGCCTTTGACATTGCATCCCTTGATGATCTGAACGCGCTGCCCCGCAGATGCCAACTCCCAGTCTTCCTCCCTTGCGTCGGCATAAAACTCTTTCAGGCTTGCCACTCTTTCCTTGTGCGACCTGAATGCCTCGGTGATGAGGTAGCGCGTTAGATCCATATTGTCCCGTGCGACGGAAAGCATGGGTTTGAGGTTATCTGACTTCAGGGAGGAAAAAAGATCCAGCACCGACCCTTCCTTCAGGAATTTGGTGGTGATGCTTGCAAAAGGACCGAACAGCAATGCCGGCTTGCTGTCTATCAAGCGGGCGTCGAGATGCGGAACCGACATGGGCGGCGCGCCCATGGGCGCTTTCCCGTAGACCTTGCTCCTGTGGCGATTGACCACATCGGGATTCTTGCAGATCAGCCATTGCCCGCTCACCGGGAAGCCGCCATAACCGGAACTCTCAGGAATCCCGGATTTTTGCAAAAGCGGCAACGCTCCGCCGCCCGCGCCCAAAAACACGAAACCTGCTGAAACAGTCTTGATCTGCTTGGTATGATTATCCATGATGCGCACATGCCAGCTCGCATCGGAATGCTGCTTCATGCCTGAGACCGAATGGGAAAGCAGAAGCTCGAAACTCTCAAACCTGCCCATCGCCTTCACGAGGTTTCTCGTCAGCACGCCGAAATCCACATCGGTGCCATGCTTCACCTGTGTTGCCGCAACCCTTTGATGCAGATCCCGCCCTTCCATCACGAGCGGCATCCATTGCCTCAAAACCTCATGGTCTTCGCTGTATTCCATCTCCGCGAAAAGATGATGCGCATGCAAGGCTTCAAAGCGTTTCTTGAGAAATTCTACGTTCTGCTCTCCCCAGACAAAACTCTGATGACAGATCGGATTGATGAATTTTTGAGGCTCCGGCAGCATGCCGTTTTCGACCAGATAGGACCAGAACTGCAAGGAAATCTCATAGGCCGAATTGATCGCGAGCGCGCGGCCGATGTCCACCGATCCGTCCGTCTGCGGGGTGTAATTGAGCTCGCAATATCCGGCATGTCCCGTTCCCGCATTGTTAAGCGCGTGAGAGCTTTCGCTTGCCACCCGGCTCAAGCGCTCGACCATCATGATGCGCAAGGTGGGGTCCAGCAGCAAAAGCAACTGACCTAACGTAGCGCTCATCACGCCAGCCCCCACCAGCAAGACATCCACTTTTTTCATCGTCTAGGCTTTCAGGCGTTGGCCCATGAAGGGCTCATTTCGAACAGGGCGATGGATTCGACATGTGAGGTGTGCGGAAACATGTTCATCACGCCAGCCGATTTCAGTATATAACCTTTCTGCACGAGCTCGGCTGCATCGCGCGCAAGTGTTGCCGGGTTGCAGCTCACATAGACGATGCGCCCTGGCGCAATCTCACGCGATATGGATCTCACGAGCTCCAGGGCTCCATCCCTGGGCGGATCGACCAGCCATTTGTCGAATCTGCCCAAGCTCGAAAGCTCCGCTTCATTCATTTCGAACAGATTCACCGCCGAAAATTCCGTATTGCTGGGCAAACCATTGGTGCTCGCATTCTGTCTGGCACGTTTAACAAGCGCATCGCTTCCCTCTACTCCCAGCACGCTTGCCCCGCTTTTCGCGATCGGCAGCGTGAAATTTCCAAGACCACAGAAAAAATCGGCGATGCGCTCTTCGGCTTGAGGATCGAGCAGGCGCATCGCTCGGCTCACCATCACACGGTTCAGCCGGCTATTCACCTGGGTGAATTCGCTCGGCGCAAACGGCATCACGATGTTGAATTCAGGAAGGCTGTATGAAAGCGCTGGCGCATCGACTGGATGAAAAGGCGCGATGGTCTCCGGTCCCTTGGGTTGCAGCCAGAACTGGATTTTGTGCATGTCCGCGAACGAACGCAATGCGGCTTCGTCGTCGATTGAAAGCGGCGCCAAGATGCGCAGCACCAGCACATCGACATATTCTCCTGCCGCGATTTCAATTTGCGGCAGCCTGTCGCGTATCGACAGCCCTTCTATCAGTCTTGCAAGCGGAGAGATCAGCGCGGCTATTTTTGGTGTCAAAATTTCGCAATTCTGCATGTCTGCGACAAAGCTGCTGCGCTTTTCATGAAAACCCACCAGCGTCTTGCCCTTCTTGATCACATGTTTGACCGAGATGCGCGCGCGCTCACGATATCCCCAGCTTTGCCCGTAGATCGCGGGCAGCATGTTTTCTGGTTTCACGCGCCCGATGCGCAACAGGCTCTCCTCGAGGATGCGCTGTTTCACGGCAACCTGAACGCGCGAGTCCAGATGCTGCATCGAGCATCCTCCGCACACGCCGAAATGCACGCACTTTGGCTCAACCCTGATGGAGGCGGCATGATGGAGCTCGGCCATCTGTGCCATCTCAAAAGTCGCCTTCTTGCGATACGAGGAATAGCTTACGACCTCTCCCGTCAAAGCGCCTTCGATGAAGATCACCTTGCCATCCGAATGCGCGATGCCGCGCCCTTCCTGATCCAGCGACTCGATGGTCACCCTATTGCTTTTAATCATGTCGTTCCTGATTCACGCAAGCGCTCAATTTTCAGGCCATGCGGCAAGAAACTCGTCCCAGTGCGGCAAGCCGAGCTTTACCAGATCGCGTCTTGCAAGCTTGCATTCATTCTCATATCCATCACGGCTCATGTGTCCGCGCATCAACTGAAAGCGCAGATACACAAGGTATGTATTCATCACATCGGTTTCGCAGTAGTTGCGAATTTCAAAAAGCCTTCCTTGCTGATAGGCATCCCACACTTGACTGCCATCCATGCCAAGCTTCCCGGGTAACCCGATGAGCCTGGCCATATCGTCCAGAGGCGCATTCGCACGCCCGGTATACATTGCGAGCAAATCCATCAGATCCAGGTGACGCAGATGATAGCGGCTGATGTAATTGTTCCACTTAAAGTCCCGGTCATCCTCGCCCATCTCCCAATAGCGGGGAGACTGAACGCCGTGGATCAAGCCGCGGTAATTCAGCACCGGAAGATCGAATGCGCCGCCGTTCCAGGACACGAGCTGAGGCGTATATTTTTCGATTCCATCGAAGAAACGCTGAATCAGATCACCTTCCTCTGTCTCGTCTATTGACCAGACCCTGAACTGATCCCCCTCGCGCAAGGCGCATGAAATCGCGATCACACGCTGCAGATGGTGCTGAAGGAAATCGCTTCCGGTCGCCTGGCGGCGTTGTTGAAAGGCCATTTCGGCGACTTCCGCATCGGACACGCTCTCATCGAGCCCATGCAGAATGCGCAATCCATGAATGTCAGGGACCGTTTCGATGTCAAAAACGAGGGTGGGAATCAATCAGAAATCCTTGTCTTGAATGCCATTCACTTCTGTATCCAGCCGTCATCGCTCATTACCCACCAGCCGCGCTGTGCATGCGCTATCCAGCGAGGCGCGAATGCATTGCGAATTTGTGACTGCCATTCGGGATGCGCATTGGCATTGGCAATTTCGGCATACAGGATTTCGCGATCCTTGTTCTCCGCATTCACAAGCTCATTTAGATGCTTGCGTGCAGCCAATGGCACCGAAGCGATGTCCCGCAGCACGATCGTGCCATCGAGGTTGAGACCCACCGCGCCGCTGACATAGTATGGCAGAAGCTCGGCATGGCGCGACTTCATGCGCGCCTCGACCGCCCGCACACTAGGCGTATCGAACTGGATGTTCTCCAACGCGCATGCATTGAATGAAAGCGCCAGTAACAGAAGATATGCGAAGAGTCTCATTTCAGCTCCTTCGAAGCGGGTTTGCCGACAGGCTGCCATACCTCGCTGATGATCCTGTCCGCAGCCCTGGTTGCCGACTCCTGCGGAAAGAACACGTCAACCGTCTGGCATGCGCCAAGCAGCATGACTGTCAAAATGATCCAGACCTTGTTCATACCTTATCCTTTCAAATGCTAATTCGCCACACGCAAGGAAGGGCTGTCTACCGTGCCAGAAACCTGCAGCATCACGGAAGGCATACCGGAACGCACCTTCAGGCTCGACAATATGCGACCGGTAATCGCCTGATCCTCGACCGTCATCGAACCGTTAGCCTGGAATACGCTGTCCCGGATGCTGATCTTGGAAAACCTGTAGCCACCCTTGGAATAGAACAGTTCGCCGCTCAGTTCATCGAAATGCGTCCTACCGCCAGGCAAGTTTTCGCGACTCATAAGACGCGTGCTCTCCACAATATCAACGCCGCCTATCATGCCCTTCTTGACATCAAAAACGCCGTTGAAAAGAGCATTATCGGCAAGCGAGGACAGGCTATCCGCCTGGGATTGAAAGCGCGCCGTGCCATCCATTTCACCGGTCAACAACTTGTTGATGTTTTCAAGCGGCACAACTTTGGCGACGAGGTCCCCCTGGACACGCCAGCCACTTCTCCAGTTCACCCGCACATTTCCTGTCATCGCCCCGCCTTTTATCCTGCCATCCAGATCAGTGATGCGCAACTCGTCATGGCTCAGCTCGCCATTTGCCTTCAAATCATCGAATGACCAGTCAGGCAAAAAAGGCAGCGCACTATCGTGCAGCGTTGTGGAAACCGAAAGCTTCTGCGAAGGATCGGCGCTGATATTCACGGCAAGCTTGCGGCTCAAGGCATTCAAATGCGCGCGCGAAAATTTTCCGAGTGAGCTGAAATCGATCTCACCATCCACATCGGACAAGGGCATCCCTTCTGCATCCAGCTTTCCTTGTGACAGCGTGATTTTCGCAATTGGGTATGTCTTGCTGCCTGCAATCTCTTCTATCCAGGAAGCGGCTTGCTGCAACCCTCCTCCCTTCACTACCACGCCCCGAAGATCGAGACTGTTCACTATCTTGATTGCTCCAAGATCCAGCATCGAAAAATTCGCCTGCGCATTGGCGACCTGAATCTGCTTTGCATCGCCGATGGACACCTCGTCCAATACCAGACGCGGCGTAGGCAGTATGCGCCCGGAAAGGCGGCCAATATGCACAGGCTGTTTCAGCTCCGAACCCAGCAGGCGCTCAAGACTTGTTTTTTGATCTTCCATTGGAAGCAGAAACGGCAAAATGAACAATGCCAGCACGCATAGCACCATTAGACCCGCAAGCATTTTTCCCCATGGAAGAGGCTTGCGTTGTTGAATCCGGCCTATTGTCGCAGGTTGACTTTGACGCTGGTGAGGCACATTTTCCGACCTTTCCTTGGCGAGCCTTATCGCGCGCTGCTCCGCCTCCTGCCATTTTTTCGCCTGCGCATCTGCCAATTGCTCTGTATCCGCTCTCGCATAAGGATCCGCCTCATCTTCCAGCGCAAGGCTTTCCTGCGGGACCTTAACCTCATGCTCGATTTTCTCATGCTCGGTTTCGACATCGGCATGTCCCAAAGCGATCGTATCCACGAGCAATTGCTCCGCACCGTCAACGGGCATGATTTCCGGCTCTTGACTCTGCGTCTCGATATGCTGATCTGGGACATCAAATGCTTCAAAATTAAACCCAGCCGATGCGTCCGACGACTGAGTTTGAACTACCGGAGCCTGCGCATTTTCTTCACCGTCGATCAGTTCGTATACGCGATATTCTCGCCCATGCTTGTCCTGCTGAGAACCGCGGTAGCGAAAAAGCTCGTCGTATTCATCGCTCATGCTGGATACAAAGTCGAAATAGGCGCGAGACACCAGTATCTGATCCAGGCCTGCAAAACTCATCACCCGTTGCGCGCTATTGATGCCATCTCCCAGCATGTTGATCTGCCCGTTCATATCCTTGACCAGGCTGACAGGCCCAAGGTGTATGCCGAATCTTATGCGCAGATCCGGATAATCGAAATGTTTGTTGGCGATCAATTTAGTACGGAAACGCACTGCCGATTCGAGCGCGTCTGCGGGATGCTGCAGGAATCCGATCGCGGCGCCATCGCCGGTATCCAGGGAAATTCGCTCGCCCGAACCCAGAGATGCCAGGCTTTCAGTCAGCAAACCGTTGAACTCTTCTTTCAGCTCCAGCTGCTTGCTGTCTGACTGTTTTGTGTACCCTGCGATATCGAGAAATAACACAGCTGCCGTCGTCGTCCTTCTTTCGACGACGGGCACCCCGTTATTGCCGCCCCTGCTGTCGCAACCTGATAAGACAGCCGGAACCGTGCGCCTTTCGGGAGAAGTCTCGGGGTTGAAGTCAGCATCTTCGCATTCCGCCACCCTCATCACCGATTCGTTCAGCGCCAGGAAAAAGCTCTCCTCCGTATCCTCATGCTCCGTGTTGAGCCTTACAACGGATGCCAGCACAGCCTCTGCTTCCTGTTCGGCCTTGATGCGTTCGGCTTCCTGCTCGGCCTTGATGCGTTCGGCTTCCTGTTCGGCCTTGATGCGTTCGGCTTCCTGTTCGGCCTTGATGCGCTCGGCTTCCTGCTCGGCCTTGATGCGCTCGGCTTCCTGCTCGGCCTTGATGCGTTCAGCTTCCTGCTCGGCCTTGATGCGCTCGGCTTCCTGCTCGGCCTTGATGCGTTCGGCTTCCTGTTCGGCCTTGATGCGTTCTTCCTGTTCGGCCTTGATGCGTTCGGCTTCCTGCTCGGCCTTGATGCGTTCGGCTTCCTGTTCGGCTTTGATGCGTTCGGCTTCCTGTTCGGCTTTGATGCGTTCGGCTTCCTGTTCGGCTTTGATGCGTTCGGCTTCCTGTTCGGCTTTGATGCGTAAAGTCTCCGCATCTCGCTTTGCCTGGGCCTCAGCCTCGGCAACCGCCTTCAACTTGAGCACTTCCGCTTCCAGTCTGGCTTTCTCTTCGGCTACAGCGCGCAGGCGCTCCTCGGCTTTAGCCTTTTCGACCTCTATGGCTTCTTTCGCCAACCGCTCCGCTTCCATGCGCGCGGCTTCCTCCAAAGCAGCCTTCTCGGCCTTAGCTTTCGAAGCTAACTCTCGACGCTCGGCTCTCTCCGCTTCCATGCGCGCCCGCTCTTCGGCTCGCGCCTGAGCTTCCGCTTCAGCGATCGCCTTGAGCTTGACTACCTCAGCCTCAAGCCTGGCTTTCTCTTCCGCGATTGCACGCGCACGGGCTTGCGCTTCGTACTTGACTTGTTCTGCGTGCTGTTCGGCAAGCCTTGCAGCCTCAACGGCAGCCTTGGCCTGTCGATCAGCCTTGCGACGCGCGGCTTCCTCTATGGCTGCCATTTCTGCTTTTGCGCGTGCAGCCGCCTCGAGATGTGCAAGTTTTTCGGCTTCCAGCTTCGCATGTTCTTCTGCACGGGCCTTGGCCTCTGATTCTGCGATCGCCTTGAGCTTGGCTACTTCAGCTTCGAGTCTCGCCTTCTCTTCTGCAACGATGCGTGCACGATCAAGCGACTCCGCCTTGATTTTTTCTGCCTGCTGTTCAGCCCTGCGCGCCATCTCGACCGCCGTTTTGGCCTGGCGCTCCGCCTCAAGCCTAAGCGCTTCGGCAGCCTCCTTCTCGGCCTTTGCAAGCTCGCGGGCGCGAGCTTCGGCTGTTTCAAGCCTGGCTCTTTCTTCCGCTATTCCGGCCTTTCTTTTTGCATCGCGAGCCTCATCGGAAGCTTTCTGCCTTGCTGCTTCCTCCGCCAGAAGCGCCTGTGTAGGCACCCTGAATGCAGCGGTAAAATCCAGTTCTTCCGCTTCGTTGATGCTTTTCTTCGCTGAAGGGCGAACAAGTTTGGATGTATGGGCTATGCGCGCCTTGTCCTGTATGAAGCCATCCCTAAGCAGCTCTTCAAACATGTCATCCAGCGCAATGCGCAGGCTGGGCGATGAACGCTTCTTGATTTCAGCGACAGTAGACGCGCCATCCACCATCAGGAGGGCGCGCTTGATGTCTTTGGACAAAAGCGCCGTCCTGCTCCGCGCCTCGTCTTCACCACTGCTCGTCCTGACAAAAACAATTCTTTCATCCATGCTGCATTCTAACTGATAGCTGCTTGATATTTGTATTGAAATTTAAGCCGCATCGGGCAAAGTCGCTTTCAGCAATCCATAGGATTGACAACAGAACAAACGTTCTTTATATTGATCAGCACGTTCGTTCTCAAAGGGTTTACCATGTCCAAAGACAGCGAGTATCTTAGCAAACTTCAGGATTATTATGCCGACTGGAAAAACATCCCGTCCTACGCAAAGCTGTGCGAGGTCTTCGGCATTGCCTCCAAATCCTGGGTGAAAACCATACTGACGCGCCTCGCAGATGCCGATTTCATCGAGCGCACACCGGACGGCAGCTGGATTCCGACGCGGCAATTCTTTGCTCGTGCGCATGCAGAATCGACCGTACAGGCGGGCATGCCGGTCTCCGTGACAGCCACTCAGGGCGATTATTTCGTCATCGACGAAATGCTGATCGACACGCCCTCCAAAACCACCCTCATCACGGTGAAAGGTGACTCGATGATAGACGCCGGCATCCAGGACGGCGATGTCGCCGTGGTGGAAAAGCGATTGACTGCAAACATAGGCGATATCGTGGTCGCCATCGTGGACAACGACTTCACGCTCAAGACCCTGGATAGAGAAAATGGCGCATTCATACTGCGTCCTGCCAATCCTGCCTTTCCCGTCATCCGCCCGCAGGGCACGCTGGAAATATTCGGCG
The DNA here is from genome assembly GCA_021782365.1 of Pseudomonadota bacterium. Lineage (GTDB taxonomy): Bacteria > Pseudomonadota > Gammaproteobacteria > Burkholderiales > Gallionellaceae > Gallionella. The sequence goes on along the minus strand of JAJXVB010000002.1, from coordinate 170,690 downwards.
TGCTCATAGGCCTTGTTCGCAAATACAAGAGGTAAACATGCTTCAGCATTCATCCCGCAAAGCCCTGCTCTCGATGACTTATCCGAACAAGGAACTGTTTTTTCGCCAAAGCGCATTGCTTAAATGCGCGATGCCTGCGGGATCATCACCTGCCACCCTTAACCAGAACAAACATTCGATCAAACGACGCGAATCGACTTTTTTCATGAGAGTCTCGGGCGACTCCATGCAGGGGTTGGGAATTCTGGATGGCGATCTGCTGGTGGTCGATCGCGCCCTCACCCCCTGCCCAGGTTCTATCGTGATCGCGGTGGTGGAAGGAGAATTCGTGATCAAACAGCTGCTGCATTCGCCAGACGGTCCAATCCTTCGCTCTGCGCATCCTGACTATCCTGACATGCATATCCTGCCGGGACAGGACTTTACCATCTGGGGCGTGGTAGATTGAAACGTGCACTAGGGCCTCTACGGTAAAAAACTACCCGAACGCTGTTTAATCATCATTCGCTGAAAATTATAGTAATATCCCGTTCGTTTGCTCATGCCCCCAAGTAATGAGTCAACAGTAGAGGATGCCGATGCTAAGCGATAAGGATTACCATGGGCTGTTCGATCTCGCCGCGGATGCGATGTTCATCCTCGATGAAAACCGCATCATCGTTGATCTCAATCGGATCGCCCATCAACAGCTAGGCTACGCAAAGGCTGAGATGCTGGGCCGGACGATGGACGACTTTATCCTGCAAAGCCATGCTTTTGCGAAAATGGAAGGAGACTATCTCGAGTCGGAACAGTTGCACCATGACGGCTCTGTTTTGCCCATAGAGATTTACAGCAGGACTATCGCATTGAACGGGAAAAAGGCTTTTCTTTCCACCGTCCGCGACATCAGATCTCGCAAGGAAGCCGCCAAGCCGCATCACACCTCCACCCCAAACGACATGCAGACATGGAACGGCGCACCCGTCTTCAAGCCTGGGCTTTTGGATGCGCTGCAAAAAAACGAGCGCAGCTACCGCGATATCATAAAACAGGCAGGCGATGCGATCACGGTAGCCGACCATGAAGGCCTGCATTATATCGAAGTCAATCTGGCCGCCTGCGACCTGTTTGGCTATACGTGCGACGAGTTTCTTACGCTTGGCATCAAGGACTTCATTCACCCGGATGACTTGCCGAACTTTCAAATGCTGCTCGAAACGCTCTGGTCCGGCCAGCCAGTACATGAAGAGCGCCGGCTGCGCCGCAAGGACGGCAGCTTCATCGTGGTGGACATGACCGCAAAAATGCTCGAAGACGGCCGGCTCGTCTCGATCAAACGCGACATAACCGATCGCAAAATCGCCGAAAATGCGATGAACCGCTACCAGGCGGTACTCAAGACCACCCGCGACGGGTTCTGGCTGACCGACATGAAAGGCAATCTTCTGGAAGTAAACCAGGCTTATGCCGACATGTCTGGGTATATGATAGAAGAATTGCTGAACATGCACATCTCAGAGGTCGATGCGCTAGATTCACGCGACGACGTGAAAGAGCGCATCAAGAAAATAAGCTCAGAAGGCAACGCCCTATTTGAATCCAAGCATCGAAAAAAGGACGGCAGCCTGTTCGATGTCGAAGTCTCGGTCAGCCATCTGCCCGAGCAGCAGCAATTCGTTTCATTCTTCAGGGACATCAGCGCGCGCAAGAAAAACCGCGAAAGACTGGAGGCATCGCTCGAATTCTCGAACAATCTGATACGTTCCATGCAGGATGGCTTTTCGATACTGGATCAGAATGCCGTCACCATTGATGCAAACCCGGCCTTCTGCAGGATGACAGGCTTTACGCGCGAAGAACTGATAGGCACCACCCCTCCTTTCCCATATTGGCCGCCCGAGGAGCATGAGAAGATCGATGCCTCATTCCGATGTACATTGAAGGGCGAGATGAACGACTGGGAGCTGACCTTCATGCACAAGGAGGGAAGGCGGTTTCCCGTCATTGTCAGCCCCTCTGTCGTCAAGGATAAGGATGGCAGCATCGCGAGTCACATCGCAACCGTCAAGGACATCAGCGAACGCAAACTGACCGAAAGAAAAATCGAATACCTCGCTTACCATGACCAGTTAACCGGCCTGCCAAATCGCGCGCTGCTGCTCGACAGGCTGAAGCAGGCGATGGTTTCGAGCGAGCGCCATGGCTGGTCCGGCGCGCTCTTGTTCATCGATGTCGACAACTTCAAGAATCTAAACGACACCCTAGGACACGATGTCGGCGACATGCTCCTGAAGGAAGTTGCAAATCGGCTCGAATCCTGTGTCCGTGAAGGCGATACCGTGGCGCGTCTTGGCGGAGACGAGTTCGTGGTGATGCTCCTGGAACTCGACATGCAAATGCTCGAGGCAGCTGCTCAGACAGAAGCGATAGGAGACAAAATCCTGGCTCAATTGAGGCAGCCCTACCAGCTTGCCAATCACCTGTATCATTGCACGGCCAGCATCGGCATCACCCTGTTCAACGAGAATCATCAGACCATGGAAGAACTGATGAAACAGGCGGACATCACCATGTATCAATCCAAGAAGGCCGGTCGCAACACGCTGCGCTTCTTTGACCGGCGGATGCAGGAGAGCATAGATGCGAGGGTCGGCATGGAGCATGAGCTGCGCCGTGCGCTTTCTGAAAAGCAACTGGAGCTTTACTACCAGATCCAGACCAACAGCGATCATCAGGCGCTCGGAGCGGAAGCCCTGATACGCTGGAAGCATCCTGAGAAAGGCATGATATATCCCGAACAATTCATCCCACTGGCAGAAGAGTCCGGACTCATCCTGCCCATCGGGCAATGGGTGCTGGAAACCGCCTGTTCCCAGATCAGTTCATGGCAAAGGCAAGCGATCACCAAAAATCTGACGCTTTCCATAAACGTCAGCGCAAGGCAATTCAAGGATCCTGAATTCGTCTTTCAGGTGCAGGATGCAATAGCCCGCAACAAGATCAATCCGATGAGACTGAAGCTCGAGCTGACCGAAAGCCTGCTGCAGGAAAACATCGACGAAACCATATCGACCATGAATGCATTGAAGAAACTGGGCGTCAGGTTCTCGCTCGACGACTTCGGAACCGGTTATTCCTCCCTGCAATACATAAAGCGCCTTCCGCTAGACCAGATCAAGATAGACCGCTCCTTTGTCCACGACATCGCAACCAATACTAGCGACAAGGCCATCGTGCATACCATCATCGCGATGGCGGAAGGACTGAACATGAATGTCATCGCAGAAGGAGTGGAGGCCCAAGAGCAAATGGAGATGCTCTTAAACCAGAGCTGCACCCACTACCAAGGATATCTCTTCGGCAAGCCCGAACCTATCGAGCAGTTCGAGATGAATTTGCATTGATGCTGATGGTGCGAGTGGGGAGACTCGAACTCCCACGCTGTAAGGCGCTGGAACCTAAATCCAGTGCGTCTACCAATTCCGCCACACTCGCAAAGAATGCGGATTATATCATCACTCCCATCAACCCAAGATCAGAACCTGATCACGGCGCGGCCATGGGATTTTTCATCAAGCATCGCCTCGAAGACTTCAGGAAGTTTCTCGATGGAAATCGTATGCACAGTTTTATCGAGCACAGAAGGAAGAAGGTCGGTCGCAAGCCTCCTCCATATCTTGAGACGAAGCGGCATCCTGGTTGCGGAAGAGTCTATGCCGATCAGCTTCACGCCGCGCAGGATGAATGGCAACACAGTCGTATTGAGCTCTATGCCACCTGCGTTGCCATAGCTTGCGATCGCGCCATCCTGAAGCATGGTGCGCGTAAGCCAGGCCAGCATCTCTCCGCCTACTGAATCGAAGGCGCCTGCCCATTGCGCCTTCTCCAACGGCCTCACTCCCATTTCAAGCTCTCTGCGGTCGATAACCTGAGCCGCCCCCAGGGACTTCAGGTAATCGTGCGCATCCCGCTTCCCGGTAATTGCCGCGACCTCGTAGCCTTTTTGAGCGAGCATCGCGATCGCAAGACTGGAGACGCCGCCTGTAGCCCCCGTCACGACCACTTTGCCGCCGTCTGGAGACAATTCATTCTGCTCAAGCCTGTGCATAGACAGCGCAGCGGTGAATCCGGCAGTACCCAGCGCCATCGCATCATAAAGCGTCAAACCGGAAGGCAGCGGCACGATCCAGTCTGCCGGCACGCGCACATATTCGGCAAATCCCCCATCGTGCGATACGCCCATGCCATAGCCCGTGACCAGAACCTGATCGCCCTTACTGAAACGCACATCCTCTGAATGTTCGACGACGCCTGACACGTCAACTCCGCCAACACAGGGAAAGCGCCGCACCACTTTTCCCTTTCCTGTTGCCGCCAGCGCATCCTTGTAATTCACGCTCGAAAAATGCGACCTGATCAAGACCTCCCCTGGATCCAGATCACCCAGGGAAAGATCGACGAAACGGCCTTGCGACCTGCCGTCCTGTTCAAAGATGCGGTAAGCAGAAAATTTATTCATTGGAAATTTTCATCGTAGCTCATGTGGCGGATTCAAGTTTGAAGTGCAATTTTGAGTGATTCTGGTCAAGTGGGAGAGATGCGGTAGTATCTGAGCCTTTTGACCAGCCAGTCGAAATTGCAGAAATGAACTACACACAGGACCCGCCCCCTCGCTACGCTCTCCCCATGAAGAACGATACCAGATTTATGCCATGAAGAGAGAGGTACACACACAGTTCGAGATTGCCAACGTGCTTGAACGGAGCCCATTCACCATCAGCCGAGAGCTATCCCGAAACACAGGTGGACGAGGCTATCGTCCCAAGCAGATGCATGCCGTGAGATTCGCACCGGACTTTCAAATCATTTGATCAAATCATTTGATCAAATCATTTGATCTCGCGCCGAATTGAGCAGATAATTTTGCCAGGCGCAGCCGGACATTTCAGGATAGCCACTCACAAAGGAGGAGGATATGTCGAACGACACACTGGAAGCCGACGTAAGGAATGCAATCGAAAAGGGGCATGACGTGCAGGAACAGGTCAAGCAGTTGACCCTGCGCCGCATCGATGCCCATTCTTTAGACATCGAATCCCTGCAGAAGATATCGGCCAGCGTTCTGCGCGGAGCAAGGGCCGCTGTCCAGAAGGAATTGAATCTGTCTTCCGCACAGCTCGATACCGCGCGCACGCAGCTAAAGCAGGCGGTCGCAGGGCTGGATGGCGCGCTCGCGCAGGTCGCTTCAGCCGCCAAGCTCGCGGTCGAGGAAGCAGCCGGGCGCGCGCAGAAATTTTCCAGCGAAGATCTTGCGCATGCGCGTGAGAACCTCGAAAACATCGAGACCATGTTCCTTGAGACGCTTCAGACCTCGGCGTCGAGCGCAAAGGATGCCGCGGGCGAAATCCTGCGCGACATCGTGGCCCACAGCTGCACCCATGGTTCAGCGGTTGGCACACAGCTCAAGGAAACGCTCTCCATCATCACACACCAGCTCACTGCGGCGGGGAAAACCCAGGCAGTCGCAGGATTGCATTTTGCACAGGCGACTTCCGATCTGTTGCGGCAGATCGCTGCAGGCGTGCTCACCGGAGTAGCTGAACACATCAAGCCATCCGACAAGGGAAGCTGATGCTATTGCAGGCTCTGGCGGCGGTACGAGACCTATCCCGGCTGCACGACATCGCCACCATCATGATCCGCTATGGTTTCGGCGACATCGTCAACCGCATGGGTGTGACGCATGCGCTGGACCGTGCAGGCTTTCATCGCAACGGCAAGTCCGAACACGCGCACCTTCCGGCGCCCGTCAGGGTGCGTCGCGCGCTCGAGGAAATGGGGCCGACCTTTGTGAAGCTTGGCCAACTTCTGGCCACGCGGGTGGACATGTTCGATCCGGAATGGATCGCGGAATTCGGCAAGCTGCAGGACAGCGCTCCTCCCGTACCCTATGAGAACATCCGGCAACAGCTGACGGAAGACCTGGGAGCGCTTCCAGAAGAGATATTTGCACACTTCGATCCAGAACCCCTCGCTGCAGCCTCCATCGCTCAGGTCTATCGCGCAAGGACGGAGGATAACAACGAGGTGGTCCTCAAGGTGCGCCGCCCTGGCATAAGGCCCGTGATCGAGGCAGACCTGCGCTGGCTATCCAGGCTCTCCGAGCTTGCCGAATCGGAAAGCCCAGAGCTTCGCAGCTTCCGCCCCAAGGAGGTGGTGCGCCAGTTTGCGCTTTCCTTGAGACGCGAACTGGATTTCTCGGTCGAGTGCCGAAACGCCGAACGCATCTTGCAGAATTTTGCCGAATACAAGGATGAATCCGGGCTGCCCATCATTGAAATCCCGCGCGTTTACTGGCAATGGACCGGCGAAAGAATATGCGTGCAGGAATACATATCGGGCATACCTGGACGCCAGCTAAAGGCCGTCGACGAGGCGGGGCTGGACCGCAAGCTGCTCGCCCGCCGCGGCGCACACGCGGTATTGAAGATGATAGTCGAAGACGGCTTCTTTCACGCAGATCCCCACCCAGGCAACGTTTTCTACCTGCCAGACAACCGAATCGCATTCATCGATTTCGGCATGGTTGGGAGGCTGACCGACGAACGCCGTGAACAGCTGATCCACTTTCTGCTGGGGCTCGTGCGACACGACCCCAAGAAAGTGCTCGACGTGCTGCTCGACTGGACCGGAGACGGCGTTCAGGACGAAGCCTCGCTCACCCTGGAAATACAGACCTTCCTGGACCAGTATCACGGCGTTCCCTTGAAGCAGTTGAGCCTGGGCACGATGCTTTCCGACACGGTGGCGATATTGCGCCAGCACCAGCTGATGCTGCCAGCGGACCTCGCCTTGCTGATCAAGGCCTTCATCTCTCTCGAAGGCATGGGACGGGAGCTGGACCCCGATTTCGACATCGCGGGCGAAGCCATGCCCATGCTGGAAGAATTGCTGCGGGCAAGGTACACGCCTTCTGCATTGATCAAGCGCGGCGGCAAGGCGCTGACCGAGATGCTGTCGCTGATCTCGGGCCTTCCCCACGATCTTTCCAGACTGCTGCGCGCCGCTCGCCGGGGCAGACTGGAAATCCACATAGACGTCACCAATCTCCGGCATGTCGGCAATCAGCTCGACAGCGCCGCGAACCGCCTGGTGATCGGCATCGTGGTCGCCTCGCTCATCGTGGGCTCTTCGATCGTGATGACCGTGCCAGGAGGCCCGCGCCTGTTCGGGCTTCCTGTGCTGGGACTTCTTGGGTTCACCAGCGCGGCCGTAGGCGGAATCTGGCTGATGCTTTCCATCTGGAAGAGCAACCGCGCAGACCGCGAATAGAAATCAGCGCCCCGCCCTCAAGGCGGCGATGCGCTCATCGAGCGGAGGATGCGTCATGAACAGCCGGCTCATGCCGTGGCCTCCGGATATGCCGGAAGCGGCCATCTCTTCGGGCAGCGACGCCTGCTCGTGATTGATCTTCAGCCGCTCAAGCGCCGCGATCATCTTCTCCCTGCCTGCGAGTGCCGCGCCCCCCGCATCTGCGCGAAACTCTCGGTGGCGGGAAAACCACATCACGATCATGCTGGCCAGAACGCCCAATACGACCTGGGCTGCGATTTCCGCAACAAACGATCCCATGCCAGGCCCGCGCTCTTCACTGTCACGGCGCAGCAACGAGTCCACGAAGATGCCGACCAGCTTCGCGAAGAACACGACGAAGGTGTTCACCACGCCCTGGATCAGCGTCAATGTCACCATGTCTCCGTTGGCGACATGGCTGATCTCATGGCCCAGCACAGCCTCGGCCTCGTCCCTGTTCATGTTGCGAAGAAGACCTGTGCTCACTGCCACAAGCGCATCGTTCCGGTTCCAGCCCGTGGCGAATGCATTGACATCCGGCGCATCATAGATCGCCACTTCTGGCATGCCTATGCCAGCGCTTTGCGCCAACCTGCTCACGGTTGCCAAGAGCCATTGCTGAGTCGAATCTGCTGGGGCAGTGATGACCTCTGCGCCCACCATGCGCTTGGCGGACCACTTGGACATGAACAGCGATATGATGGAGCCCGAGAATCCGATCACCAGAGACATCACGAGCAGGGAGTTGAAATCGATGGTTCCGCTCTGATTCAGAATGCGGTCGACACCCAGAATCCTGAGCGTGATGTTGATCACGAAAAGCACAGCCAGATTCGTCAGGACAAACAAGAAAATGCGCTTCATGGTTCGCCACCCTCTCCAATCACAGGGCATAATTATGGAGGCATGCGCTCATTTTTCAAGCACGCCATCATCTTCGCAGTGCAAGATTTCTTGACAGCTTCGGGTTATGCCTAATAAGCTCTGTTCATGCCTCACTTCAGTCATCAAAACATACAGGCGTCATCAACCGATCCGATCACAGGCTTTTTCAATCGCGCCGCCTGTTTCAACGAGATTTCGCAGCTTGCCACACAATCAACCTCTCATAGAAGGCTAGTCGTCATCTGGATAGGACTCGACCGGTTCAAAAGAGTCAATGAATCCTGCGGACATCAGGGGGGAGACTTGACGATCTTTCAGATCGCAAGCCGGCTGCGCGATCGGACGCAGCCCGACACACTCTGGTTTCGCATGGCGGGCGATGAATTCGTTCACTTGGCGCTGAGCGAAGACCTGGACCAGGCGAAGAAGCTCGCCTCTTCATTGCTCGATGGAATCGGAGTCCCGCTTTCCTTGAACAATCTTACGCTTCATCCTACAGCGAGCCTCGGCATCGCAGTGCTCGAACCCGACGAATTTCCTCATGCCTGCCTTGAAAGGGCGGACCATGCGATGCAGTCGGCAAAACGCGCGGGGGGAGGACGCATCGTCACGTCAGGCAAGGAGTTTATCCCCGGCAGATTGGGCATACGCCTGGCACACGATGAGCTGCAGATCGAGAACAAGCTGCATGTCGCCATCGACCATGGCAAGCTGCATCTGCAGTACCAGCCTATCGTCGCTGCAGACGGCAGCCTGATTTCCGTCGAAGCGCTGATGCGCTGCAACAGCGACCAGATTTCGCCCGGCGAATTCATCCCCATCGCCGAGAAAACAGGCCTGATCACCCGTCTTGGGGAATGGAGCTTACTCGAAGGCGCGACCTTTGCGCGCAGGCTCCAATCAGTTGGTCAGCAAACCAGCGTCTCCATCAACATTTCCCGCGCGCAATTTGCCATGCCGCACTTCCCGCAGACGCTGCATGCCGCGCTGCTTTGCGCCAATGTCGAACCTCAACGGGTAGAGCTTGAGCTCACCGAATCGCTTTTCATGGACAATTCCAGCATCGTGCAGATCAACCTGCGCGCAACCAAGGACACTGGTGTTAGAATCAGCATTGATGATTTCGGGACCGGTTTTTCCTGCCTGGCAACCCTGAAGGACATTCATGCCAGCAAACTCAAGATAGACCGCGCCTTTGTCGTCGCGCTGCCTCATGACAGACGCGCATTTTCCGTGGTAAGCGCGATCGCCCGCCTCGGCCAGGATCTGGGCATGCTGGTCGTCGCCGAAGGCGTGGAAAGCCAGGAGCAGGCAGATGCGCTGTTCGATGCCGGCGTCCAGGCGATACAGGGATATCTTTATGCCAGGCCGATGCCGGAAGATGCGTTACTAAAATGGATACGGAACAGAAAATGACACCTCATCACTCTGCTCTCGAGACGCAACTGGAAATATCGCTGAACAAGATCGGCATTCCTCCTCGCCCTGCGATCCTCGAGACCATCAGCGCGGAGATGAAGAAGGATGAGCCGGACATCAACCATCTCTCCGTCATCATCTCTGCGGACGTGGCCCTGGCTGCGAGCCTGATCAGCATCACCAACTCCCCCTATTTCGGCTTTCGCGGCCGCGTGCATACGGCTCGCGAGGCCTTGATGGTGCTGGGCCTCAATGTCGCAAGCAAGGCGATCGCAGGACTCGTCATGCGCCGCGCATTCCCCAGCTCCCCTCACCTCGAGCGTTTCTGGGACTCATCAGCCCGCATCGCCAGGCTTTCTGGCTGGCTCGCGCAACGCATCAGAAACAGCACGCTGCGTGCAGATGACGCCTATACCTTCGGGCTGTTCCGCGATTGCGGCATACCCATATTGATCTCGAGATTTCCCGATTACCCGAACATCCTGAAGGAAGCAAACCAGGACGCTGTCCGCAGCTTCACCGACATAGAGGACCTGTCGCTTCCTACCAACCATGCCGTGATAGGTTATGTGCTTGCTCAAAGCTGGTGGCTCTCGGAGGAAACCATACTGGCCATCCGCCGTCATCACGACGTGGACACGCTGAAGAGCACATCCATCCCACCTTCGGTGAACAGCCGCCACATGATCGCGGTCTCTCAGCTTGCCGAATATCTACTGCAGAAACACTCCGGACTCAGCCAGACCCAGGAATGGTCCAAGTTAGGTCCCGCATGTCTGCAATTGCTCAATCTCAACAATGACGGCCTTGAGAGAGTCATGACAGAAGCAACTGAAGTCATCGAGATCGAGAATTGAGTTTGACGACAGAGCATTTTATTGCCTGAATTTTTAAGGTAACATTGACACGACTGATCAAGATGAATCCGGCCGTGAAGGAACCTCTTGGATCTGTCAGATGCACTGTCGGGGGGCTGACAGATTCTTTACAAACAGAGGGAACGTGCAATGCCAGATTTCAAAGCTGCGCCTCACATGAGTCGCCAGACAAACCCATTCCCCAGCCGCTCACCTGACAACTCATGAACGTCCCGAAAAGGGAGGATATGACGCTCGCTCTGTGTGCGTTTTTCCTCTTTGCATGGTTTTCGCCGATCGCATCTGCAGAGGATGCCACTGTCAAGCCAGATATCGGCAATCGGATGACCATGTCGCTCACCATCCCCCTTTCCGAGCCTGAGCAAGCCTCCCCAGAACCCGCTCCCAAGGTGCTGAGCTCAAGGGAACAGGAAATCGAAGATCTGAATGTTGAGATCGCACAGATGCAGGCGACGATCAAGAGTCTGCAATCCAGCCTGCCTTCTTCTGCGCCCACTGCGCCCGCAAGCTCGGTGCCTCAAACGCCTGCGAAAGCATTGCCTGCCAAGGCTGCACCTCCCTCAGCACCTTCTGCATCGTTCCCGATAAGCCCTGCCAACATGACCTGGCTCCTGGCCGCCGCAGCACTCACCTTCTGGCTTTTCAGGCAATGGACAACCCGCAACACGAAAGAGCAGACCGAAACCCAGCCTGATATCGGGTCAGGCTCGATCAAGACGCCCGCCTATACCGAATCCATTTCCAACAACTCCGAAAACACCGCCCCGCATAAACATGTCATTGAAGCCAAAGAGGTCGATTCGATGATCGAAGAGGCCGAGCTGTATGCAATCCACGGCCACCTGAACAATGCGATCGAGATATTGAACAACATCATTTTGCAACATCCGGAGAGACTCGAGGTCTGGCTGTTGCTGCTATCCATCTTCCGCGGGAATACCCGCCAGTTCGAGGTCATCGCAAAAAAATTCCTGAAAACCGTGGGCAGAAACGACGCCTGGCGCGAAATACAGCAAGTAGGCTGCTGCATAGACCCGGAAAACCCGCTGTATTTCGACCCTGACATACAGTCGCCTCAAGCCAAACCGGAAAAGCGGCAGGCCCTGGGAAGCATACTGGTGGACATCCAGGCCTTGTCCAAGGAAGAACTGGAAAAAAACCTCAGCCAGTTTGATCACCTTCGGGACGGAAAGCTCGGCAGCCACCTGCTCAATAAGGGTTTGATCGGGCAGCGCGAACTCGATGAAGCATTGAAACTGCAGAACAAAGAATCAAAAAAATGCCAGCCCGCAAACCCGCTCGAGAGCATGGTCAGACCCCGCTCCATAAGCGATGTCCTAATCAGGATGGGCGCCGTGACAGAACCCGAACTCGAACATGTGCTGGCAGATTTCGACCCGAAGCGTGACGGCCATTGCGGCAATTATCTCGTCTCATCCGGGCTCATCACGCAAAAGCAGCTGTATGCCGCATTGCTTCAACAGTTAAGCGGCATGATGGAAGATGAAGCATAATGTCATATGCCAATTAACCCGCAGCGCTTAGTCGAGCGCACTCGGAGGAATGATGCAAACCATAGACACAGCGGCCCTTTTTTCGCGCTACCCCCATCTTGCAAAGAAAATCACGATGTCATGGGGAAATCAGGAATGCCGGGATATGCTGGTTTCCCTGATGAGCGACTCGCGAGCCGGCAACCGCACGGGATTTTCGCACGAGGATGCCAAGACGATACTCTTGCTGCTTGACCGGCATGACGCGCTCTATCCTCGCTTCAACAAGGAGCCCGAAATCGTGACCCCTGCAAGACCTGCAGTCGCCGCGCGCAAGGCCATGGCCAAACGCAGCGAAGGAAACGGTCTGATGCGCTACATCTACCCGTTTCTCGCTTTGATCGGATTTGCCGCGACATTCAAGGCATACAAGATCTTTTTCTGATGCCGCATGGACATCAGGACCTTTCCAAACAGCCCTTACCGCTTGCACCAGCCTTTCGAACCATCGGGAGACCAGCCCGATGCGATCGCGCGACTGGTCGAAGGCATTCAGGATGGCTTGGCGTTCCAGACTCTGCTCGGCGTGACGGGATCTGGCAAGACTTACACCATGGCAAATGTGATCGCCAGGCTCGGGCGGCCCGCGATGGTGATGGCGCCCAACAAGACGCTGGCGGCTCAGCTCTATTCCGAGTTCAGGGAATTCTTCCCGGAAAATGCGGTTGAATATTTCGTCTCCTATTACGACTACTACCAGCCTGAGGCCTATGTGCCCTCGCGCGACGTGTTCATCGAGAAGGACTCCGCGATCAACGAACAGATCGAACAGATGCGGCTTTCTGCCACAAAGGCGCTTCTCGAGCGCGAAGACGCGATCATCGTGGCCACCGTATCCGCGATCTACGGCATAGGCGACCCTGTCGACTACCACGGCATGATTCTGCATCTCAGGAACAACGAAAAGATGCACCAGCGCGAAGTGATTAAGCGTCTGATCGAGATGCAATACGAGCGCAACGATATGGATTTTTCCCGCGGGACATTCCGCGTCCGCGGAGACGTGATCGACGTATTCCCCGCAGAGAACAGCGAGCTCGCATTGCGCATAGAACTTTTCGACGACGAGGTGGAGGCGCTCTCGCTGTTCGATCCATTGACAGGCCGCATCCAGCAGAAGGTGCCGCGCTACACCGTCTATCCTTCCAGCCACTACGTCACGCCGCGCAGCACCGTCCTTCATGCGATAGAGACCATCAAGGAGGAACTGAAGGAGCGCATCGACTATTTCGTCCGCGAAAACAAGCTGGTCGAGGCTCAGCGCATAGAACAGCGCACCAGGCACGATCTTGAGATGCTCGCAGAAATCGGCTTCACAAAAGGCATCGAGAATTATTCGAGGCACCTTTCAGGCAGAAAGCAAGGCGAGCCGCCGCCCACCCTGCTCGACTATCTCCCTCCCAACGCGCTGATGTTCCTGGATGAAAGCCATGTGATGATTCCCCAGGTAGGCGGCATGTACAAGGGCGATCGGGCGCGCAAGGAAAACCTCGTGAACTATGGATTTCGCCTTCCTTCCGCGCTGGACAACCGCCCTCTTCGCTTCGACGAATTCGAGCGCATCATGCGCCAGAGCGTCTTCGTCTCGGCAACCCCTGCGACCTATGAGGCCGAACATGCAGGCCAGGTGGTCGAACAGGTGGTGCGCCCCACGGGACTTGTCGACCCGGTGATCATCGTGCGTCCGGCGACCCATCAGGTCGACGATCTGATGTCCGAGATCAAACTGCGCATCGCACAGGAAGAGCGCGTTCTGGTCACGACCCTGACAAAGCGCATGTCAGAAGATCTCACCGAATACCTCACAGAACACGGCATCAAGGTGCGCTACCTGCATTCCGACGTGGACACGGTAGAACGGGTCGAGATCATCCGCGACCTGCGCATGGGACAGTTCGACGTTCTGGTCGGCATCAACCTTCTGCGCGAAGGCCTGGACATTCCGGAAGTATCCCTGGTTGCGATACTCGATGCGGACAAGGAAGGATTCTTGCGCTCGGAGCGTTCGCTGATCCAGACCATAGGGCGAGCCGCGCGCCATCTGCACGGCACGGCCATCCTTTATGCGGACAAGATCACCGATTCGATGAAGCGTGCGATAGACGAAACCGAGCGCCGGCGCGCAAAGCAGATGGCATACAATCAGACCCACGGAATCACCCCTCAGGGCGTGCAAAAGCGCATCAAGGACATCATAGAAAGCGCCTATGACATGGAAGATGTGCGCCATTTCCAGAAGACCGTCAAGGAGCAGGAAAAATATCTGGCGATGAGTGAAAAGCAGATCGCCAAGGAAATCAGCAGACTCGAGAAGGAAATGCTGGCCGCCGCAAAGAACCTAGAATTCGAAAAGGCGGCAAAACTTCGGGATCAGATGAAAAAACTTCGCGAGAGCGTGCTGATCTCGCCTCTCTAGCGGACATCGTTCAGGCGCGAATGTTAAACTTCGGGTTTAAAGCCCAGTCCCTGCGCGATGCAAATCACAGCGAGAAAAATCCCACAAAATGCAAAAGCGTCCCTGATATCCGAGGGATTCCCGCCCGAGATGGCCGGAATTTTCGCGGCGCGCGGCATCGAGAGCCGTTCCCAACTTGATACCACTTTCACCCACCTTCATTCCTTCGAGGAACTGAAGAACGCAAGAAAGATGGCCTGCATGCTCGCCGATACGATAGCAGCGGGCAGGAAGATGCTGGTCGTCGCTGACTATGACTGCGACGGCGCGACGGCCTGCGCAGTCGCGGTCAGGGGACTGCGCGCATTCGGCGCCCATGTCGACTTCATCGTGCCCAACCGATTCGAATACGGGTATGGCCTGACGCCTGAGATCGTCAGGCTGTCAGCAGAATCCAGACCCGACATCCTGATCACGGTCGACAACGGCATTGCCAGCGTGGATGGCGTCTTGGAGGCCAACCGCCTTGGCATGCAGGTGCTTGTCACCGATCACCACCTGCCGGGAGACTCGCTTCCGGATGCGGCGTGCATCGTCAATCCGAACCAGCCGGGATGCGCATTCCCAAGCAAGAACCTCGCAGGCGTAGGCGTCATGTTTTACGTGCTGCTTGCGCTGCGCGCAGAGCTGCGCAACAGAGGTGAGATGACGGATGAAAAGGGGAAAAAGCTGCTCGAGCTGCTGGATCTCGTCGCACTTGGCACGGTAGCCGACGTCGTGAAACTCGATCAGAACAACCGCATACTGGTGCAGCAAGGCTTGCAGCGCATAAGATCAGGCCGCGCCTCCATCGGCATCAATGCGCTCATGGAAGTATCCAGAAAAAATCCCGCCAGGCTCACGAGCATCGATCTCGGATTTGCGCTGGGTCCGCGCCTGAATGCAGCCGGAAGGCTGGACGACATGCGGCTCGGGATCGATTGCCTGTTGAGCGAGGATGAAGGCATTGCGAAGCGCATCGCGACACAGCTGGACACCTTGAACCGCGAGCGGCGCAGCATAGAAACCGGCATGCAGGACAGCGCCTTGACCTCGCTCGAGTCTGTCGACCCGCATGAAAATTTCAGCCTCACGCTTTTCGATGCATCCTGGCATCAGGGGGTGATCGGCATACTCGCCTCTCGCCTCAAGGACAAATTCCACAGGCCGGTGATCGCATTTGCGGAAGCATCCACAGGAGAGCTCAAGGGCTCCGGACGTTCCATCTCAGGCTTGCATCTAAGGGATGCGCTCGACCTCATAAGCAAGCGAAGCCCCAATCTCATCAGGAAATTCGGCGGACATGCCGCGGCGGCAGGCCTTAGCATTTCAAGAAGCGATCTTGCCGAATTCTCCAGCGCATTCGAACGAGTGGCTCGCGAACTGTTGAGTCCTGACGATCTATTGATGCGCATCGAAACAGACGGCGGACTGGATGCTCAAGCCTTGACCTTGGGCGCCGCGCAAAAGCTCGAAGAGCAGGTATGGGGGCAGGGCTTCCCTGCCCCCCAGTTTGACGACACCTTTGCGGTGGTAAGCCAGCGCATCGTGGGGGAGAAGCACTTGAAACTCAAGCTATCCAAAGAGGGAGTTGCGGTCGATGCAATGCTGTTCGGCCAGACAGAATACCTGCCGGAAACCTGCCGCATCGTATATAGCCTGAGCATCAACGAATACAACGGAAACCAGAGCCTGCAGCTCCTCATCAGGCATTGGCAAGAGCCGCCATCTCAGAACCGGTAGCTTGCCTTGAAGCCTATCTGATTGATATAGGGTTTCGTCGTGGTCATCAAACCCACCGGCCCGGTTGTGGTCGTCACACCTGCCAGGCCTGTCAGGTCCCATTTCTGATCCACGCGATAATCCACACCGACGTGATACCCGTCAGGCTTGTCGATGGGCGTGATCAGCGCGCTGTCTGGCATGGGCAAGGGCAGCCCCTTTCCTATATCGACCCCGACTTCATCATCCTCACGCTTCTTCGCGGGTTTTCCAAACGCGATGGCCGGCCTGGCTTTCTCTCTGACTGCAGTTTCCTCGAGCAGCTTTTCCACCGGCACCATCTTGATGTCGGATTGAGGCGCTGGCACAGCCTTCGGCTTGTCCTTTGTCACGGCAAAAACATGGGCATCATGAGCCTTGGGAACCGGAGCTGCTGCTTCCTTAGGCACAGGATCCTCATGCCTAAGTATCCTGGCGCCTGCCTGAAGGATCTTCTTCCCGGTCTGCACGACAGGGACGGACTCGGGGCCTCTTTCAACGCTCCAAAACGAAAGAACCACCAAAGCCAAGGCCGCTATTTTCGATGCCGTCTTCATATTCATGTGACCATCAGAATTGCGTAAAAGTTCTCGCTTACCAAACGCTCCGCTTCCTACATCGCCTCCTGCTCCCTGGTCATATCGCTCCACATCATGGTGACCAATGCCATCAGCGCAGGTCCGACAAAGAGTCCGATCAGCCCGAACACTTCCACCCCACCCAGTATGCCGAAGAGCACCCACAGGAAGGGAAGCTCGACAGAGCCGCCGATGATCTTTGGGCGCACAATATGATCCCCGATCGACAACACCAGCATGCCGAAGACGAAAACGCCAAGCGCCCCGGCCGTGTTTCCCTGGGAGATCAGGATCAGGGACACGCCGGTGAAGATCAGGGGGGCGGCAAAGGGAATCATCGCAAGAGCGCCTGTCAGCAAACCCAGCATCGCGGCGTGAGGCGCGCCTGCAACCCAATAGGAAATGCCGATGATGAGGCCCTCGCCCAAACCCACCAGCACCACGCCGTTGACGGTCGCCCTGATCGCGACTGCCGCCTGAAGCCCGTATCTTTTTCCTGTATCGCCAGCCAGCCTCTGCAAAAGCACAAGCGCCTTATTCGTCAGACGCTCCCCCTTTTCGTAAAGAAAGAAAAGCGTGGTCACGGTAAACACCAGCGTGACCAATCGATGCGCCGCCTGTGTGCCGAGATTCTGCGCAGCGGACTTTATCCATGCGTTGTCAAACCTTCCCAGAAAGACCGAGAGGCTGGAGGGATCTGTCAAATTTGTCGCCCACCACTTCGCTGCCTGCTCCCCCATGACGGGAAGCGCATGCAACCATGCAGGCGCCGCTATGCCGGTCTGCTGAGCTGCCACCATCCAGCGTGTCATCGCCCCAATGTCGGATGCCGCGCGAAAAAGCGCATAGATGATCGGGAAGAACAGCAGGATGGCCACAGCAGCGGTCATGATGGCCGCGACCTTCGTGTTGCCCGGAACGACACCTGCAAGACGCACGCGCAAGGGCCATGTGGCGATGGCGATGACCACTGCCCAGAGCATCGCAGGTATGAATCCGTGCACCAGCCAGAGGGCCGCTGCCAGTATGATCATCGAAAAATAATTTTTAAGCGTATCCTGTGTCAGCATCTCTGGCCTTGATATCCGATTCAAATTCCTGTTGACGGAATCGCATCCGCATGCCCTGATAGAATATCATCAATTACGGCATGCACGAATCGCGACATGCATTCGTATCTATGAAAACAATGCACTATTCTAAAATCCGGAGATGATGCACAATACATACATGATTTTGCAATCCGGTTTTGATTTGAAGTGAAACACGCTCAAATGTTTGAAGGCATTCCTGCATTAACTTGACTCGCATCTTGAAAACGCATGTCTAACATAGACCCTTTGACCGGATTTCTCGACCGCTTCGGTTGTCTGCACGAGGCCGAACGCTTCACCGCAAATGCAAAAAGCAATCGCGAGCCTTTTGCCGTCATCTGGATCAATCTGGATCGCTTCAAGAAAATCAATGACTCCTTCGGCCACCCTGGCGGGGACGAGGTGATACAGAACCTTTCCGTGCGCTTTCGCGCACGCGCAAGCGGCCGGGCGGAAATCGCGCGCATGGGTGGTGACGAATTCGTCTTCCTGATTCCGCGATGCGACCAGGCGTCGGCGGAAAGCTTCGCTCGGGAAATGGCCAGCACGGTCGAGGAATTCATCCCTCTGGGCAATCTGATCCTCTGCCCCACTGCCAGCATAGGCATCGCGATCTACGAGCCCGGAGAGGATTCACTGTCATTGCTTGAGCGCGCGGATCGCGCGATGTTCATCGCCAAGACCAGGGGCGGAAACAGCATCGTATGTTCAGGAGATGACGCCGTGCACGGACGTATAGGTGCAACACTCGCGCGCGAGGAACTCTCCATCGAAAGCGCACTGCATACGGCCCTGGGAACGGGCGGGCTGTCCTTGCATTACCAGCCCATCATGCGCGCAAACGGCGAAGTCGACTCGGTCGAAGCGCTGATGCGCTGCACGGTCAACGGCGACCAGATCGTGCCGGGAAAATTCATCCCTGTCGCAGAGAGGACAGGCATCATCGTTCGCCTAGGCGAATGGAGCCTGCTGCAGGGCGCATTGCAGGCGCGCGAACTGCAGAATGCCGGCTATAACATCAAGGTTTCCATCAACGTCTCCCGCGCTCAGCTGATCTCGACGAAGTTCACCCACGCGCTGCATGCGGCGCTGATCTGTTCGAACGTCAAACCCGAACTGGTTGAACTGGAGCTCACCGAGTCGCTGTTCATGGATGTTTCAGACACAGTGCAGAAGAATCTGAAAAACATCATGACCACAGGAGTGAACCTTTCCATAGACGACTTTGGAACCGGATACTCATGCCTTGCGAACCTGAAGGACATCCCTGCGAAAAAACTCAAGCTGGACCGTGCCTTCATCAACGTGCTGCCGGAAAACCGCCGCGCCCTCTCGGTGGTCAGGGCGGTGATACAGCTCGCGCACGAACTCGGCATGACCGTCGTGGCCGAAGGCTGCGAAAGACAGGATGAAGTCGATGCGCTTTTGAATTCCGGTGTCGATGCGATACAGGGATTTTTCTGCGCGAAACCGATGCCAGAAGAAGTATTGATCAACTGGCTCAAAACAAGGGACAAAAAATGACGGATACCCAACAAGACACATCGGGTCTCGACGCACTGATCGAACGATCGCTCGTCGACATCGGCATCCCTCCTTGCCCGGTGATACTGGATCGCTTCATGACCGAAGCACGCAAGGACGAACCCGACTTCAACCTGATGACCAGCATCATCAGCAGCGATGTCGCCGTTTCTGCAGGCCTTATCAAGACCGCCAATTCCGCTTACTTCGGCATCCGCCAGCATGTGCGCTCCGTCAATGAAGCGCTCGCGATGCTCGGCATGAGGACCGCAAGCCGCGCCGTGGCAGGCATCATACTGCGCAAGACTTTCCCGAACGTGCGCAACCTCGAGCGCTTCTGGGATACCTCGGCGCGCATCTCCCACCTTTCAGGCTGGCTTGCGCTGCACCTGCGCATCGCCGGCCTGCATGCAGAAGACACCTATACCTTCGGTCTCTTCAGAGACTGCGGCATTCCCGTTCTGCTCGGCCGATTCCCGGAATATGAAAAGATACAGCAGTCAGCGTGCAGCGATCCCATACACAGCTACACCGATGTGGAGAATGCCTCGCTGCCGACCAACCACGCGATGGTGGGCTGCATACTGGCGCAGAACTGGTGGCTGCCCAACGAGCTCTGCCTTGCGATCCGCAACCACCACAACCTGGCCGCATTGAAATCGGACAAGCTCCCCATCCTGAGCCGCCGCCTGATCGCAACCGCACAGCTCTCCGAATACATCGTAGCGAAACAGATGCAATCGGATCTGACCCAGGAATGGCCCAAGCTCGGCGCTGCCTGTTTGCAGGTGCTCGGACTGGATGAAGCCGAGCTGGAAGCATTGTGCGAGGAAGCCGCCTCCATTCCGACTGCAGAATAGCCGCCACCCTCAGGCCCCATGCCGGCAAATCTTCCTTGAAACTAATGCCGGAAAGTCCTGACTAATCCCGTTGAAACGATCCACAACGGGATGAAGCATGGAAGAGGAAAAGAAAACACTTTATCAAAGATTCGAGCAAGGCGTCACGGCCGTGCTAGCAATGCTGATTTCCATCATGGTCCTTGCCGCATTGTGGGGACTCATCGTGGAAATCTATCATCTGGTCCTGCACGGCACAGACCATCTGGACCACAAGGCCTTTCAGGCCGTGTTCAGCATGATCCTGACGCTGCTGATCGCGCTGGAATTCAGCCACTCCATCATCCATCCGACCTCAAGAAGCGGGGGGATGATCAAGACCCAGACGATCGTGCTGATCGCCATACTCGCGATATCCAGACAGTTCATCGTCTTTGAGCTTCAGTCCGATTCCGCAGCGGTTCTTGCGGCACTTGCAGCATCGCTCCTGGCGCTCGGAATCGTGTACAGGCTGATCAGGGAAAATCAGGGATAGAAGCGTCGCATTGCACCGTGGCAGGTTTTTCTGCCTATGGCGTGCGATCACTTCACCAAATTATCGATGCTGATGTCAAGCCCCTTGGTGCCCGGCTTGACGACCCCAGCCGTGCCCTCGATGTCCCCAGGCTGAGCGATCGGCATCCCAGACTTGGAAACGCGCGCAACCACGACCACCTTGTCGAAGCCCGAAAGCTTCATCTGAGGCTGCATGGCCATGCTGTCATCCAGCGTGAAGTCCATCGGCAGATCCTTGACCTGCTTGCGTATCACCGCGAGCGGCATCTTTGGGCCTTCCGCCGCGCGAGCGAGGATGAAGACGTAATCATTCGGCGACGCATTTCCTGCCATCGCAGCGCTCAAAGAGACATGGCCGCTGATCGCCTTGGCAGGATCCGCCTTTGCAACTTCAGGCGCAGCGGGGAGCTTTGCAAGCTTCTCCCTGCCGCCCGGCTGCTTGGACAGGAAGTCTCTCGCCTGAGCAACGCCTTCCCGTATCATCTGTATCTGCGGGAAATCCGGGGGAAGCAGCGTGAGCAGCTTTTGCCAATGCGTGATGGCCGCGACATAGTCGCCCCGCTCCATGTCCGCCGATCCGATAAGTGCGAGCGCAGTGGTGTTCTCGGGATCGAGCTGCAGCGCCTTATCCAGAAGCTTGGTGGGCTCTCCGAGCAGGGACTGATTGTTGGTCATCGCCAGCGCATCGGCATACTCCGTCCATGCCTGCGATTCCTTGGGCACCAGATTGACCAGCTGCTTGTATGCGCGCACTGCATCCGGAAAGCGCTGAAGCTCGCTATAGGAGCGCCCGAGCGTCAGCCAGCCGTTGGGGTTGTTCGGATTCTTTGCAAGCTTGCCTTCGAGTTCCTGCAAGGCCGCTTCGGACTTCAACGTTCCAAAGCCTGCTGCTGATTCGGCCTGCTGCTGATCAGGCGGCTGCATCGCACTCACATTGCCAAGCTTGAGATAGAACAGCACGCTGCCTATCGGGATCAACAGGGCCAGAACGATAGCCAGTTTGCGCGCATTCCTTGCAGGCAATGGCGCATCGCTGCCTTTCACTTCCTCGAGCAGGCGCGCCTGCAATTCGCGCTTTCCCTGCTCGAAAGCATCCTGCGTCAGGAGCCCGCTCTTAAGATCCGCTTCGAGCTCGTTCGCCTGGTCGCGTAAAATCTCCAGATTTGCGGCATCACGCAGCACCTGGTTGTCGGCAGCCGATTTGCGCCAAAGCGGCAAGACCAGAAAAGACAGCGCCAGCGCGAGCAGTGCCGCGCAGAGTATCCAGAATAAAGTCATGCTTGAGGATCTTTCGAAGAGGTTTCGTTGAGGAGTTCTGCGGCGCGTTGCTCATCCTGTGGCGTCAAGGCAACATCGTTCACGCGACGTTTTTTCAACTGATAGAACAGCAAGCCCCCGCCGATGAAGAGCATCACAAAGGGTGCCACCCAAAGCGGCGCGGTTTCGTCGTCAACAGGCGGATCATACAGGACCGATTTTCCAAATCTGGCCACCAGCATGTCGAGTATCTGCTGGTCTGTCGCCCCCTCCTTCATCTTTTGCAGCATGATGTTGCGCACATCGTGAGACCATTCGGAGTGGGAAGTCGAAACGGGCTCGCTCTGGCAAACCAGGCATCTCACCTTTTCGGCCAGATGCATCATGCGCATTTCGATCACGGGATCCTCGGCGATATCTTTCGCGACAGCGGCAAAAGTCAGGCTGGGCAGGAGGCAAAACAGTGCGATCAGGAGATATCTCATTTGGCTTGCAGCTCCGCAATCAACGGCATCAGCTTGTCGCGCAGGTTTTCCGGCGTGATCGGACCGATCTGCTTGAAGCGGATGACGCCCGTCTTGTCGATCACATAGGTTTCGGGTACGCCGTAGACGCCGTAATCGAAGCCCACCTTTCCGTCCGCGTCTGAGATCACCTGATCATAGGGGTTTCCGGCATTCTTGAGCGTATCCATGCCCTGCTCCCGCTTGTCCTTGTAATCCACGCCGATGATCGGCAGCATCTTCTGCATGGAAAACTCCATCAGCACGGGATGCTCGTCCTTGCACGCCTCGCACCAGGAGGCCCAGACGTTGAGCAGCCATACCTTGCCCTGCATCTCCTTGGGGGAAAACTGTTTTGCCGGATCCTGCAGCGTGGGCAGCGCAAATGCCGGCGCTGGCTTTCCTATCAGCGGGGAAGGCACTTCGCGGGTATCGCGTCCCAGCCCCTTGTACAGAAATATGGAAAGGATCAGGAAGAGTATGAGAGGCAGGATGAAGCGCATCATGATGTTTGTCCTTGAAGATTGCCGACTATGGTTCCGTTGCCCGCGCGGGCAACCGCCTTCTGGTGGATGCGGTAACGCCTGTCGGAGATCGCCAGAACGCCGCCCAGCGCCATCATCAGGCAGCCTGCCCATATCCAGTCGACGAAGGGTTTGATGTAAATGCGCACGGCCCATGCGCCATCCGATTCGGGTATGGGTTCGCCCAGGGAGACATAAAGGTCGCGGAACAGCCCAGGCTGTATGGAGGCCTCGGTCAGCGGCATGCCGGAAACGTTATATACGCGTTTCTCCGGATGAAGCTCGGTCACGAGGCGGCCGTCCTTATGCACCGTCACGCTGCCCATGCCGGAAACGTAATTGGGGCCTGCCACCTGGGAGACCCCGTTGAAACGGAATTCATAACCTCCTGCGGCCAGCGTATCGCCGACATTCATGCGCACGTCGCGCTCCGTCTCATAGCCCTTGACCATCGTCACGCCGATGATGAATACCGCAACTCCAAGGTGTGCGAGCTGCATCCCGTAATAGCTCAGGCTCTGCCGGCGCAGCTTCTGCACGAAGTCGCCCTCGCCAGACAGGCGCTGCTTCAGGCTGATCACAAGCGATGCGATGATCCAGAAGGACATCAGCAATCCCAGCGCGATCAGGGGAGACCACTTGTGAGATTCAAGCGAGAGAAGCTTTCCCATCGTGAGAGGAAGCAAGAGGGCAACAATCAAGGCTCCGGCAAAACCCCATTTCACCCGGCTGGCCAGATCGGGTGCTGCCATCTTCTTCCAGCGCGCCAATGGGCCCAGGCCCATCATGAAAACCATGGGCACCATCAGTGGCACGAACACCGCCTGGAAATAGGGCGCACCCACAGACAGCTTGCCGTAGCCCAGCGCATCCATGAACAGCGGATAAAGCGTGCCGATCAGCACCGAGGCGGAGGCCACGGAAAGCAGCACGTTGTTGGAAAGCAGGAGCGACTCGCGGGAGAGCATGTCGAACTTGCCGCCCAGCCCCACCTTGGGCGCGCGCCATGCGAAAAGCAGCAGGGACGCACCCACCACCGCGACCAGGAATCCCAGGATGAAGATGCCTCGCCTGGGGTCGGATGCGAATGAGTGCACGGAAGTCAGCACGCCCGAACGGACCAGGAAGGTTCCCAACAGGCTGAGAGAAAATGCGCCGATCGCAAGGAGCACGGTCCAGCTCTTGAATGCGCCGCGCTTTTCCGTGACCGCAAGCGAATGGATCAGCGCGGTGCCCAATAGCCAGGGCATGAAAGAAGCGTTTTCGACCGGATCCCAGAACCACCAGCCGCCCCAGCCCAGCTCGTAATAGGCCCAGCCGCTGCCCAAAGCGATGCCTATGGTCATGAAAACCCAGGCGACCGTGGTCCACGGACGCGACCAGCGCGCCCATGTCGCATCGAGCTTGCCGCCCAGCAAGGCTGAGATCGCAAACGCATAGGCGACGGAGAAGCCGACATAGCCCATGTACAGCATGGGCGGATGAATCACGAGTCCCGGATCCTGCAAAAGCGGATTCAAGTCAGCCCCGTCCGCGGCGGCAGGAAGGAGGCGCGTGAATGGATTGGACGTGATCAGCATGAAAAGCAGAAAACCCGCCTCGATCAGGCCCATCACGCCAAGCACCCGCGCGACCATCTCTTCGGGCAAATGACGGCTGAAGGTGGCGACAGAAGCGGCCCAAACGGACAGCAGGAGCGCCCAGAGCAAAAGCGATCCTTCGTGCCCGCCCCAGATCGCAGCGAAGCGGTACTGCCCCGGCAATTGGGAATTCGAATGCTGAGCGACATACAACACAGAGAAGTCGTTGCTCAGGAAGGCGTGGGCCAGAACGCCGAAGGCCAGGGCCACGAAAACGAACATCCCGTAAGCCAGCGGGCGGGCAACTCCCATCAGCGCGCGGCTGTTGCGCTGGGCACCCAGGATGGACAGCACGCCAAGTGTGGCTGCGAGGAACAGCGCAATGATGAGGGAAAAATGACCTAGCTCTGGAATCATGTCGGCACTCTCTAAATTATTGAACGGATTTCGCCTTCTTCAGCGCATCGGCCGCCTCTGGCGGCATGTAGTTTTCGTCGTGCTTGGCCAGCACTTCCGAGGCATGCATCACCCCATCGGCTTCCATCTTTCCTTGGGCAACCACGCCTTTTCCTTCCTTGAAAAGATCCGGCAGTATGCCCTTGTACACCACCGGCAGGCTCTTCTTCAAATCCGTGATCACGAAATGCACCGTCAGGCCATCGCCTTCCCGCTTCATGCTGCCCTTCTCGACCAAGCCGCCTATGCGGAAACTGCGGTCGATCGGCGCCTCCTTGTTGTAAACCTGGGTAGGCGTGAAATACAGGCTGACGTTGTCCTTCAGCGCGTTCAGCACAAGGCCCACAGCAAGCCCCACGGCTGCCAGCGCAATAACGATATATACCAATCTTTTCTGACGCGGCTTCATTCGCTCTCCTCAACATCCATCAACTGGCGCACCTCTTGCAGGGTGGCTTTTCTCTTGTGCACGACCAGCGCGATCTCGACCGCGAAGACCACAAATGCGACCGCATAGGAGCCTATCCATACATAGGTCAGCGGATTCGCCCTCATCCATAAATCCATGCTCACAGCGCCACCTCCGGCAATTCGGCAACCCACTTGGTATGTCTCTCGCGTTCCAGGATGATGCTGCGCACGCGGGAGAGCACGACCGCGACCGCATAAAGCCAGCAGGCCGCGAGCATGGTGAACATCGCGTGCTGCATGGTGATCTGCATCGAGGTGCCGGTAAACTTGATGGTCGACCCCTGGTGCAGCGTATTCCACCACTTGACCGAGAAGTAGATGATGGGCACGTTCACCGAACCCACGATCGCAAGCAGTGCAGAAGCGCGATCTGCGCGGCGCGGATCATCGATGGATGCATGAAGCGAGATGAAGCCGAGGTAGAGGAACAGGAGTATCAGTTCGGATGTCAGTCGCGCATCCCACACCCACCAGGTTCCCCACATCGGCTTTCCCCAGAGCGCGCCCGTCCAGAGCGCGATGAACGCAAAGAGTGCACCCGTGGGCGCCATGGCGCTTGCCATCATCGAGGAAAGCCTGGTGTTGAAGACCAGGCCCAGCGCGGCGTAACCCGCCATCACCAGATAAAGGAACATCGAGAGTATCGATGCCGGCACATGGATATAGATGATGCGGTAGAACTCCCCCTGGGTCGCATCGGTGGGCGCCACGACAAAGCCGAGATACATGCCCACCGCAAACAGAATGGCTGAAGAAACTGCAAACCACGGAACCAGCTTGCCTGCCAGCGGATAAAACATGGCAGGTGCTGAATATTTAAACCAGTTTATTGCCATAAAAAATCTCTAAAATCATTCCATCGAAATGCGCAGCGCCTGCGCCGTAACCCACGGCGTGAACGCAACAGCCAGCACCAACAATGCCCCGAGCAGTGACAGATGAGAGGAATAGCTCATCCCGCTGGTTGCAGCGCCCACAGCCCCAGTGCCGAAGATCAACACCGGTATGCACAAGGGCAGCACCAGCAACGACAAGAGCACTCCCCCACCCCGCAAACCCAGGGTCAATGCAGCGCCTATCGCGCCTATCATGCTCAGAACGGGCGTGCCGAGCAACAAGCTCAACATCAGCACCCCGACAGCCTCAAGCGGCATGTCGAACTGCAAACCCAGCACTGGCGTCATCAACACGAGCGGCAAGCCCGACACCATCCAGTGCGCAACCATTTTTCCCAGCACCAGAACCGACAATGGCTGGGGTGCCAGCAGCATCTGCTCTAGCGTACCATCCAAATGGTCCGCCGAGAACAGTCTGCCCAACGATAACATTGAGGCGAGCAAGGCTGATACCCAAAGCACGCCTGGCGCCATTTTCCTCAGCATGTCCGACTCGGGACCTACTCCCAGCGGGAAAAGGCTCACCACCATCACGAAAAAAATCAGCGTGGTCAGCACATCCGCACGGCGGCGCATCGCCAAAACCAGATCGCGGCGCACCACCACGAACAGCAACAATAATATTTTATTCATGGCGCCGACAGGGACAAACTGATCATTTCCGTTCCTGACACCAGAAGCGGCTGGTGCGTGGTGAATATCACCATGCCCTGCCTTGCCAGATGTTCCCCGAAGAGCTCTTCGATCAGCGCCACAGCGTTGACATCCAATGCAGCCAAAGGTTCATCCAGTATCCAAAGCGCCGCACCGCTCACCAGCAGTCTTGCGAGTGCCGCGCGGCGGCGCTGCCCTTGAGACAGCACCTTGACGGGCAGGCGCTCCCGCCCTTTCAGTCCCATGCGGCGAAGTGCGGCAATCGCGGCAGACTCGCCAAGCTCTACGCCAGACAAGGCGGCCGATATCTTCAGATTCTCGAGCGCGCTCAGCTCGTCCTTGATCGCGTTCAGGTGCCCCAAATATAGCACCCTGGAATAATACGCCTCGGCCAGATCGCTCACGTCTGCCCCCTCCCACGCGATCCTTCCCTCGTCAGGCTGGATGAAGCCGCAAAGGGTGCGCAAAAGGCTGGTCTTGCCGCTGCCATTCTCGCCCTGAACCTGCATGATCTGCCCGGGCGAGAGCGCAAACCCCAATCCCGAAAACAGACGATGATCACCGCGGCTACAAGCTAAGTTGCTGACTTCCAGCATCGAGTCAAACCTGAAATTGACAATCCGCCGATTATATACGATTGCATCTGCCGATTGCGCATCATGCCTTATAATCGCCGCCGGACAACTTCACAAGGATCGCACATGGGATTTCTCGACGACAAACGCATCCTGATCACAGGCATGATCAGCAACCGCTCCATCGCATACGGGATCGCCCAGGCCATGCGCCGCGAGGGCGCGGAGCTCGCCTTCACCTATCAGGGCGAACGGGTGCGCGATCGGGTCGTCGAGCTTGCCCGCCAGTTTGACAGCGAACTGGTCTTCCCATGCGATGTCGCCTCCGACGAAGAGATCGACAGGGTGTTCACAACCCTCAAGCAGCATTGGGAAAAATTCGACGGCTTCGTGCATGCGATCGCCTATGCGCCGCGCGAGTCCCTGGACGGAGAGATACTGGACGGCTTAAGCCGCGAGGCATTCCGCATCGCGCACGACATCAGCGCATACAGTTTTCCGGCGATGGCCAAGGCCGCGCTGCCGATGATGGAAGGCCGAAATGCGGCGCTTCTGACCTTGAGCTATCTGGGTGCGGTGCGCACCATGCCGCACTACAACGTGATGGGGCTTGCAAAGGCGAGCCTCGAGGCCTCGGTCAGGTATCTCGCGATGCAGCTGGGCGGAAAAGGCATACGCGTGAATGCGATATCCGCGGGCCCCATCAGGACGCTCGCGGCGGCAGGCATCGCCGACTTCAACAAGCTTCTGGGCTTCAACGAACAGCATTCGCCCTTGAAGCGCAACGTCACCTCAGAAGAGGTTGGAAACGCGGCAGCCTTCCTCTGCAGCGATCTGGCAAGCGGCATCACGGGAGAGATCACATATGTGGACGGCGGATTCAACACCACATCGCTTGGCGCAACCGAAGCCTAGCGTCTCAGCCCTGAAGCATCAGTCATAATTTTGAAACAAACTTGCATCATAATGAAACCCTGATGAAGCAAAGAATGAAAGTGAGTTTCGACGCCCTCCCCCGTCACACTTTTCATGTTTTCATCTTGGGCATCCATGCGGGTGCCCTTTTTTTTAAGATTGAATCGCGATGATCAGGCTCATGCTCTTCGCATGCCTGCTCAACATTCTTGCGGGATGCGCATCGCTTCCTCCCGGAGCGGACTATCCCAAGGCGAAATCCACGGCTTTTGCCTATCCTGAAAAAACCCGCCTGGGCAGCCAATTCGAAGCTGCTGCACAAGCTCATCCCGGCAACTCCGCTTTCCGCATCATTCCTGACGGCATGGACGGGTTCTCGATGCGCATGCAAATGATCAATGCGGCAGAAAAGACGCTCGATCTTCAGTATTTCATCTTCCGCGGAGACCATACCGGCAGGCTTTTGACCGACGCGGTGCTGAGAGCCGCAGCCCGCGGAGTGCGCGTGCGCATCCTGATCGACGACGGCGAAACCAGAGAGGACGACGATCAGATCATCAGGCTCAAGGCGCACCCTGACATCGAGGTCAGAATATTCAACCCGTTCGCATATCGCGGCCACAGCATGTTCATGAGGGCTGGCGAATTTCTCTTCAACGCGCGTAGGCTTGACTACAGGATGCACAACAAGCTGCTAGTCGTAGACAATGCGGTCGCGCTGATAGGCGGGCGCAACATAGGGAACCAGTATTTCCAGATCGATCCCTCATCCCAGTTCGCCGATGACGATGTATTCGCGGCAGGGCCCATCGTCCGGAAACTCTCTGGAAGCTTCGATGAATTCTGGAATTGCGATCTTTCGATCCCGATCGAGGCGCTCACTCCCCCGTCAAATGAACAGCAGACCGAGTTAGTGGACGATCCCGACTACATGAAGCTCGTCTCGGCAGACGAGCCTTTGGCCGGCATACTTTCGGGACGCCTGCCGCTGACATGGGCGCATGCCACGCTCGTGTACGACAGCCCTTACAAGAAAAAAGTCGAGAGCGGAAAAATGGCGGGAAACCTGATGAACCGCTCTGTCGTCGATGCCGCATTGGAAGTGAAGGATGAACTGCTGATCATCACGCCCTATCTGGTTCCCGGCAGAGAGGGAATGGATCTGATCAGCGACCTGCGCGACCGCAAAGTACGCATCCGCATCCTGACGAGCTCGCTCGACTCATCCAATGTGCTGCTGGCGCAGGCCGGCTACATGCATTACAGGATTCCTCTGCTCGAAGAAGGCGTGGAGCTCTATGAAATCCGCTCAAAACCGGAAAATAGCCGAGGCAGCGGCGAGACCAAGGCCCTGTTGCGCCATGGAAATTATGCCCTGCATGCGAAGCTCTTCGTCTTCGATCGCAAGCGCGTATTCATCGGCTCGATGAATTTCGACCAGCGCTCCATGCATCTCAACACCGAGATCGGCCTGATCATCGATTCCCCGCTGATAGCCAAACAGATCTCCTCGCGATTCGACGCCATGACGCAACCAGGAAACGCATACAAGCTCTTGCTGAGCCCACAAAAGCGCATCGTCTGGCTCACGCAGGAAAAAGGAAAAGAGATCGAGTATCATGCCGAACCCGCAAGGAACGACTGGCAAAGAATCGAGGCCGACGCCCTTTCTCTGCTGCCCATCGACGACGAGCTTTGACTCTCGAAAAGCTAGCCTGCGCGATGCAGGGTCATTGCAAAAAGTGTCCCTTCGCCAGGCAGGGATTCAATGGAAATCTTGCCGTCGCCATGCGCGCTGGCGACCGCTTCGCAAAGCGCAAGTCCCAAACCTGTGGAAGAACTTGAGCGCCGCACTGGTTCTGTCGCGAAGCCCGTCCCGTCGTCAAATACCTTGAAGGTCAACGCGTTGCCTTCCTGCTCGAACCAAACCCGGACCTCGCGATGCGCGTAGCGGACCGCATTGTTGAGGGCGGACTCCAGCGCCAGTTCGACCAGGTTCTCGTCAAAGAAGCCGGCGGCCTTCTGTTTGATTTTCTTTAGATCGACTTCCACCGAGATCGGATGCCCCTGATGGTTCTTGCCCATCTGCACGGACTGGCTGGCCTCAACCAGATCCTCAAGAAATTCAAGAGGATCGATCTCCTGGATCATCGGTTTCAACCCAGACTGGTCGTGCTTGTATAGCGTCAGAAAACCCATCAGTCTGACTTTAAGCTCTATGCAGCGCCGGTAAGCGCGCTGCCCCTCGACCGGCACGCCTTCATGATGGTTCAACTGTTCAAGTTCAATCTCCAGGAGAGCCAGCGCATTCTTGATGTCGTGGATGACCAGTGCGGAGAGCGCATTCTGCATCATTCGCTCACGATCTCGTTGAAGAATCGATAAAAGTTCATCACCTTCTGATTGTTGGGAAGCAGCCTGTCCAGCGTCATCAGATAGCCTTTGGCCCGTTCCACGAGCACATCATTCAGCCCTCCCTGCTTGAGCCACAAGAGATGCAACTGAGCTGCGGTCATCAACGCATCCAGGTTTTCACCATGGATGGAAAACGCTTCCTGGACTTTCAGATTCGCCTCCTCGAAATGCGCTGCACGCATCAGCCTGTTCGCCTCCTCCACCAGATTCAGGATGCGCTTTCTTCCCCCGTCTATCACGTCCAGAACCTTGTCGTCGTGCCCCGTGTCAACCATGGATTTTTTGACGTGGCGCGCAATGCGCTTCTCGTCCTTGCCGCTGACCTGTATCGCTTCCGTCATCATCTTCAGGCCAAGAACCATATCCCCGGTTTTCAGCGCTGACTTGCCAAGCGCGGTCATCACGAAGCTGTTCTTCCGGTTTGCCAAAAGCGACTTTGCTCTCTCGAGCAGCTTTTGTGATTTCTCATGATCTCCCAGATCGAAATAGGCCTGAGCCAGGATCGCATTTTTCGCGACGCCGAAAAGCCCCACCTCGCCATGTTTTCTTGCTGTCTTTTCCAGGGTCTCTATCGCCCCCTTCTGGTCGCCCAAGTCAACCTGCACCTGCGCGAGAGAAAGATAATCCCCCGTTCTCTCCACCATCGACCCTGTCGACAATCTCATGGCATCAAGGGAGTTCGACTTCGCCTCCTCGAGCTTTCCCAGCAGGAATGCCGCCTGTGATACCGCCCTGAAGCGCTTGGCGCTCGGCAATATCGCGGATGAACGGCAAAGATATTCATAAGCGCCCGCCTCATCATCCATATCGA
Source organism: Pseudomonadota bacterium (assembly GCA_021782365.1). Classification (GTDB taxonomy): domain Bacteria; phylum Pseudomonadota; class Gammaproteobacteria; order Burkholderiales; family Gallionellaceae; genus Gallionella. Next base: position 138,778 of record JAJXVB010000002.1, on the reverse strand, counting down.
TCGATATCTTGGAAAGCAATTCGTAGGCGGAGACATAGTTCTTGTTCATCTCGATGAGCTGCTTGGTAATCTTCGCCGCCGCTTCAAGTTCACCCAACGCATAATGCGCGCGAGCCTGTCCCATCATGATCCACGGAACATCGCTGCGCATACTTGCCGCGCGATCAAAAGTCTCGAGCGCGGATGCATAGTCCTGCATCGCGAGCTCAGAATCCGCCTTGCGCCTTAGCACATCCAGCATCCGGCGCTCGTCTGGCGCAATTTCCAGCAACCTGTTGCATTCGCGCACGGCCACATCGTACTGCCTTGCATTGATCGCTTTAAGCACCGGCATCAGGAAGGCGCGTTTATCCAAAAGCCGCGTCAGACGGGAACGCAGCTTCTTCTCAGGGCATGGCTTTAAAAGATAATCATCAGGGATGAATTCAACCGCGCTCGCGACAAAGTCATATTCGGTCTCTGCCGTGAGCATCACGAAAACGGAAGTCGCGCTAAGCAGATTTTCGGTGCGCAGATGTTCCAGGAAATGCTGCCCTGAACTGACATTGTTCAGGTTATAGTCGCATACGATGATGTCGAAGGAATTCGCTTCTACTTGAACGAGGGCCTCCGTTGCAGTGCTTGCGAGCTTGACTGTATTGATACCCAAAGACTGGAGCTGGGAACGAACCGCATGCCGCATCGAGCTGATATCGTCGATGACAAGGGCCGACAGCTTGCCGAAATCGATATATTCATTTTCGACGGCGTTGCGCCCTCGAACCAGGGCTTCCATGCCACTTGTTTCGTTCAAAGCACCTCTCCGACCGATGACCACAGGGCTATCATTTTTCAAAGATTATCACAGCAAGCCTGAAAACCACAATCAGATCGCGTCGCGGACCGGCTTGAAGCTTTTGCGATGCTCCGAACATGCGCCATGATTTCTCAATGCCTCGATGTGCATGTGAGTAGGATAGCCCTTGTGGATCGCAAATCCGTATTGAGGATATCGCTCGTGCAACTCCAGCATCAATTCATCCCGCGAAGTCTTGGCGAGTATGGAGGCTGCGGAAATCGCGGCGACCTTGCTGTCCCCTTTCACAACCGCATTGCATGGCATGTCGATCTTTGGACAGTACAGGCCATCCACCAGGACGAGACTGGGTTCGACGTCTAACGCCAGCACGGCGCGTTTCATCGCAAGCAGCGTGGCATTCAGGATGTTTAGGCGGTCTATCTCCTCCACAGACGCATAAGCCACAGCCCACGCCAGCGCGGACTCCCTGATCATAGGTGCAAGCTTCTCGCGTTGTCGCTCTGTCAGCTTCTTGGAGTCATTCAGGCCAGGGATGGGACGAGCCTCATCCAAAATCACTGCTGCGGCGCTCACGGGTCCCGCCAGTGGGCCCCTTCCTGCCTCGTCCACTCCACAGATCAGGGTTTCTATCACGGCAAGTAGGACAAAACGGCTTCCGCCGCCTTCTGAGCAGTGTTCTGACGCAAGGTCTCGTGCAGCTCTGAGAATATCGATTCGAGCTGCGCCACCGCATCGCCATCGTTCAGAAGATTGAGCAGCGCCTGCGCCAGGTTTTCCGGCGTCGCATCAGACTGCATCAATTCGGGCACGACGAAACGCCCGAGCAATATGTTGGGCAGACCGAAATAGGGAAGATAGCTCTTACGCCTCATGATGCGCCAGGTCAGCTTGTTCAGCCTATAGGTGATGACCATGGGGCGCTTGAGCAGCGCGCACTCGAGTGTGGCGGTTCCCGATGCGACCAGAACGATGTCGGCTGCCGTCATCGCATCCTGCGCATGTCCGAACAAAAGCGAAAAAGGCAGCTCCTCTGCCTTGCAATCGTATAACGCCTGCTCGAAAATCGCGCGCGTCTCCCGGCTCACCAGAGGCACCAGAAACCGCGCATCGGGCAAGCTTTGCAGGATGATTTTCGCCGTCTCGATGTAAAGCGCGGCGAGCTGCCTGACCTCGGACTGCCTGCTTCCTGGCAGGAATGCAAACACCTTCGCATGCAAAGGAATTCGCATCGTCTCCCTCATCCCGGCACGGTCCGGATTCAAAGGCAGCATGTCGGCAAGCGGATGCCCCACATAGCTCACCGGCACGCCCGCATCCTGGTATATCTTGGGCTCATGAGGAAAAAGGGCGAGCATGTGGGTCACGGCGCGCCTGATCTTCTTGATGCGCTCCCCGCGCCAGGCCCATATCGAAGGGCTGACGTAATGTATCGTCGGAATGCCGCGCTGTTTCAGCGCATGTTCAAGGCCGAAATTGAAATCGGGCGCATCCACCCCGATGAAGAGCGCGGGCCTGTTGGACAGGAAATGCGCGCGCAGCTTGCGGCGTATGCCGACCAGTTCCAGGTAATGCCGCAGCACTTCGACATAGCCGAAGACCGCGAGCTTTTCCATCGGAAACAGCACGCGCATGCCGACAGACTTCATCTTCGGCCCGCCTATCCCGACAAACTCCACATCCGGGCGCACGCGCCTGATCGCCTCCATCAGATGGCTCGCAAGCAAATCTCCCGATGCCTCGCCCGCAACGATACCGATTACCTGTGCCATAGATTAACGTGTGATGCCGCGCGTCGCAACGGCGAGAAAATCCATGAGCAGCCGCAAATCCGGGCATTCCGCAACCTGGCTCCCGATCGCCTGTTTGGCTTCTTCAAAGGCAAGGCCGGACTTGTATAGCGTCTTGTATGCGCGCCTGATCGCCATGATGGACTCATTTGAAAAGCCGCGCCGCTTGAGCCCCTCGGAATTGATGCCATGAGCCGAGGCCGGATTTCCCGCAGCAGTGACGAAAGGCGGCAGGTCCTGGGCTAACCGGGTCTGGAAACCCGTCATCGCATGCGCCCCGATGCGCACGAACTGGTGCACGCCTGATAGGCCGCCCAGAAATGCCCAATCTCCGACATGCACATGGCCGCCCAGCGTTGCGCCGTTTGCCATGATGGTATGGCTGCCGACCTGGCAGTCATGCGCGATATGCACATAGGCCATGATCCAGTTGTGGCTGCCGATGCGCGTCACCCCGACATCCTGGACCGTTCCGATATTGAAGGTGCAGAATTCGCGTATCGTGTTGTGGTCGCCGATTTCAAGACGGGTCGGCTCGTTCGCGTATTTCTTGTCCTGCGGGATCTCTCCAAGGGAACAGAACTGGAAGATGCGGTTGTGAATGCCTATGCGCGTGTGGCCTTCGATGACCACATGCGGGCCGATCACCGTGCCCTCTCCTATCTCGACATGTTCACCTATGATCGAGTAGGCTCCCACCGAGACATGCTCGGCGAGTTTGGCGTTGGGATGAACGATCGCGGTTTCGTGTATCATCAGTCCACCGTCTTGACCGTGCACATCAGTTCCGCCTCGGCCACGAGCTGCCCGTCAACTTCGGCTTCCGCCTTGAATTTGTAAACGCCGCGCATGCTGCGCGTGAGCTCCGCCTTGATGACAAGCTGGTCGCCTGGCGAAACAGGCCGCTTGAAACGCGCCCCGTCTATGCCCGCAAAATAGTATACGGACTTTTCGTCCAGCTTTCTTTCCATGCTCTGGAAGGAAAGCAATGCGGCCGTCTGCGCCATCGCCTCGATGATCAGAACGCCCGGCATCACGGGATGATGAGGATAGTGCCCTGGGAAGAACGGCTCGTTGATGGTGACGTTTTTCAGCGCGACGATGCGCTTTCCGGGCTCGATGGACAACACCCTGTCCACCAGAAGAAACGGATAGCGGTGCGGCAAATTCTCTAGTATCGCATGTATGTCCATCAGGGGTGCTTGGGATGTTTTTTGCGTATTCATCTTTGATCCTTTAACGATTCCTGTTTAGCCAATTCCTGCTCCAGTTTCTTGATGCGCCGGTTCATCTCGTCCAGATGCCGCAAATGAACGGCATTCTTGCGCCAGTCCTCGGTTTTCCCGAAGGGATAGATTGCAGCATAGGAACCCGCTTCATGTATTGATTTTCCGATCAGGGTGAAGGATGCGATCGTGACGTCGTCAGCGATTTCGAGATGCCCCAGTATCCCCGCACTTCCGCCTATCTGGCAACGCTTCCCTATCGTCGTGCTGCCCGCAATCCCCACGCATCCTGCAATCGCCGTGTGCGCACCGATCTTCACGTTATGCGCGATCTGAATCTGGTTGTCGAGCTTCACCCCGTCTTCGATCACGGTATCGTCAAGCGCGCCCCTGTCTATCGTCGTGTTCGCGCCTATCTCGACATCCTTGCCGATCACGACCCGCCCGATCTGCGGAATCTTGAGCCAGCGTCTTTCCTCCATCGCAAAGCCAAAGCCATCTGCACCTATCACCGCTCCTGAATGGGCGATCAGGTTGTCGCCAAGCACGCAATCGTGGTAGACCACCACGCGCGGATTCAAGTGCACGCCAACGCCCACAACCGTCCTGTCGCCTATGAAGCAGCCCTCGCCGATCACGGAATGCGCGCCTATCACGGCGCCCGAACCTATGACCGCCGTCGCCGCGATGCATGCCGTCGGATCTATCGTGGCGTCAATTGACACGACCGCATGCGGATGCACCCCTGGCAAAACCCTGGGAGACGGATTCAGAAGTGCGGAGACCTTTGCAAAATAGGCATAGGGATTGGATGAAACGATGCGCGGCAAATCCGTCGCATCGGCATCCGCTTCTGACAATATCACCGCACCTGACCTGGTCGCCGAGAGCCTGCTTCTGTACCTGCTGTTTGCAAGAAAGCTGATTTCGTTCGAAGCAGCCTCTTCGAGTGTGGCAACCTGAGCGACTTCAATTTCCGCATCGCCGAGTACGCGGCCGCCCAAACGCGCCGCAATCTGTGCCAGGGTATAAGCCACTATTTGCTGTCGGCCTTGTCCGAGGCTAGGCTCTTGATCACCTTGTCGGTAATGTCGATCTTGGGATTGCGGTAGACGGCCTCCTGAAGGATCAGGTCGTATTTTTCGGATTCCGCAATCGCCTGTATCGCCTTGTTGGCGCGCTCGAGCACGACCGCCAATTCCTCGTTCTTGCGCAGGCTCAAGTCCTCGCGAAATTCGCGCTGCAGACGCTGCAGATTGACATTCAGCGCATTCAGCTCGCGCTCCTTGTTACGCCTGTCCACTTCGCTCAAGGCTCCCGAATCCTTGTCCAGCAGGAGCTGCAGATCCTTGGCCTGCTTCATTTCCTTCTTGATCTCCTGATCACGGCCGGAGAATTCCTTTTCGATCTTCTTCTCGGCCGCGATCGCGGGCACCGATTCCCTCAGAATGCGCTCGGTATCGACTACGCCTACCTTGAAATCGCCGGCCAGCGCAGAACCTGCGCACATGAGGCCTGCAAAAAGCAAACAGATTTTCTTTTTCATCGCTCCCACCTCTTTAATCGTCGCCGTCAAATCATGCCGGCATCAGAACATCGAACCCATGGTGAACTGGAAAGCCTGAAGCATGTCCTGAGGTTGCGCATTCAAAGGCCTTGCATAGCTCAGCTTCAAAGGACCCATCGGAGACATCCAGGTCACCGCAATACCCGCAGAGTAGCGCATGCCCGCAGTGCCGGGCAAATATCCCTGATTGGCGACATAGCCCGAGACGATACCCGAATCGATGAAACCGCTCACGCGCACCGATTTGTCCTTGACGCCCGGCATAGGCGTCATCAGCTCCATGCTCGCAATCCCCATACGCGAACCGCCGACCGGCAAATCGGTCGAATCGCGCGGTCCAAGAGAGTTGATCTGGTAGCCCCGCACGGACCCAACACCACCCGCATAAAAATTCTTGAAGAAGGGCAGCTCTTTCCCGCCATAGCCGTTGCCGTAGCCCAGCATCGCATTGGTCATGAATGTCCAGTCTGCGTTGATCGGGTAAAACCACTGGTTATTATAATTCAGCTTGTAGTAGCGCATGTCCATCACGGGAAGCGCAATTTCCGTATAGGCGTTCTGCATCATGCCCTGCGTGGTGTATATCGCGCTGTCTCGCGTGTCGCTTCCCCAGCCCAGCGTCGTCAGAACCGTGCTGTTCGTGCCGCCGAACGTGTTCACGTAATTGACATAGCTGATAGGGCTCAGGCTGGTCAGCCCGATCGTCGTCTGTTCGACCGAGGTGCCGAATTTGATGAACTGGTCCTCGCTGATCGGCACGACATAGCGTATGCCTGCGCCCAAGGTATCCGAGGTGAACGCGCTCAATGCAATGCTCGTGGTGTTGATCACGTTCTTGTAAATGTCAAAGCCCCGGCTGAGCCCTTCCTCGGTGTAATAAGGATTGGTATAGGAAAGCGAGATGTTCTGGTTGATCTGGCTCGTGTTGAGCTGCAAGGACAGCGTGTTTCCACTGCCGAACAGGTTGGTCTGCGATACGCCGCCAGACAAAACCAGCCCTTCTCCGCTGTTGACGCCGGCGCCTATCGTGAAGCTGCCCGTGGACTGCTCCTTCACGGACACGTTGACGTCCAGCTGGTCCGCAGTTCCCTGAACCGCGGGAGTCTCGATGTTGACCTCCGAGAAATAACCCAGACGGTCCGTGCGCTGCTTGGATTTCTTGACCTTCGTCGAATCAAACCAGGAGTTCTCAACCTGGCGGAATTCGCGGCGTATCACTTCATCGCGCGTCTTTGAATTTCCGGTGATGTTGATGTGGCGCACATACACGCGATGCCCCGGATCGACCACGAAATTGAAGGACACCTCATGCTTTTCCTTGTCAACATCCGGATTCGCATTGATGTTCGCAAAGGCATAACCCTCTTCCGCCAGGCGCTCGCCTATCATCTTGGTGGTGTCGGTCAGCGCCTTGCGCGAAAAGGTGTCGTTCGGCTTGATCTTGATCAGCTTGTCCATTTCGGCCTGGGAGATCAGGGTATTGCCGGTGACCTCAACCTTGGAAACCTTGTATTTGTCGCCTTCCGTCTCGTTGATCGTGATATAGACATCCTTCTTGTCCGGCGTGATCGAGATCTGCGTGGAATTGATGTTGTACTCGAGATAGCCGCTGTCCATGTAGTACGAGCGCAGCGTCTCGAGGTCGGCCGACAATTTCTGCTTTGAATACTGGTCGTTCTTGGTCAGGAAACTCAACCAGGTCGGCGTGCTCAGTTTCATCAGGCCCACAAGGTCCGATTCGGGATAAGCCTTGTTGCCGATGATGTTGATCTGCCTGATCTTGGATGTCTCTCCCTCGTCCACGTCGAACACGATGCTCACGCGATTGCGCTCGAGCTTGGTCACCTTGGTGGTCACTGAAACGCCGTACTTTCCTCTGGCGATATATTGCATCTTAAGGTCGTGCACCGCCTTTTCCAGCGCGCCCTTGTCGAAGATGTGCGCCTCGACCAGGCCTGCGAATTTCATGTTTTCCTTGAGCTGATCCTTGGAGAAGGATTTGACGCCGTTGACTTCTATGCTTGCGATGGTGGGACGCTCGCGCACCAGCACGATCAGCACGCCCTGTTCGACTTCGAGCCTGACATCCTTGAAGAATCCGGTTCCATACAATGCATGAATCGCGGCTTTCGCCTTCTCGTCATCCATCGTGTCGCCCACCTTGACCGGAAGGTAACTGAACACCGTTCCCGCTTCGGTGCGCTGTATCCCTTCAACGCGTATGTCCTTCACGGTAAAAGGCGTGATCGCCCAAGCCGGCGAGACGAATAACAGCGAGAGTATTCCAGCAAGTCTTGTCTTATTCATTTATTGCTAACCTGAGATGAGGCGATTAATATCGTTATAAAAAGCAAGAACCATCAACGTGCCGAGCAACGCGATGCCGATTTTCTGGCCGTTCTCCCATGCCCTCTCGGACACCGGACTGCCCTTGACCGATTCGGCGACATAATACAGCAAGTGTCCGCCATCCAATAATGGAACGGGCAACAAATTCAATACACCCAGACTGATGCTGATCAATGCAAGGAATCCGAGATAGGCGATCACCCCCATGTGCGCGGACTGTCCGGCATAATCCGCGATCGTAACCGGGCCGCTCAGATTTTTAACGGACACTTCGCCTACCACCATCTTGCCCAGCATCTTCAGGCTGATGACGGAAGTCTCCCAGGTCTTGGAAAACGACTGGCGCATCGCATCCAGCGGACCATAGCTTACCGTCGTGACCACTTCCTGCCACGCCTTCTCGTCAAACTTGGGGGCTGCGCCTATCCTTCCTATCGTCTTCCCCGATTCGACAATGGCTTCCGGTATCACATCGAAGCTCAAGGTCTGTTGCCCGCGCCGCACATCCATCCTTATCGAACGCTTGGGGCTCGCGCGCACCAGTTCAACCATCTGTTCCCAGTCATGCACGGGAACACCATTCGCGCTCAGGATCAAATCCCCCTCCCGCAAACCAGCCTGTCTTGCCACCCCCTTCTCGGTCAGCATGCCGATCACGGGGGAAATCGAAGGCTGTTCCGAATGCAATCCCAGCTTTTCGAGAAAGTCGCCTTCCAGATCCTTGATCGAGATTCCGCTCATGTCGAGCTGATGATGCAGGATCGCATTGTCCAAGCTCGCTTCCACATCCACCTCGCGGTTCGACTTCAGCGCCTCTGTCATCAACGCCCAGCGCAATTCCTGCCAACTCGGGATGACTGTCCCGTTGACGCTCAGTATCCGCTCTCCCTTGTGCATCTCGGCCAGCGCGGCTGGCGTGCCTTGCGGCACATTGCCCAACACGGGTTTCAGCCCTTCTATGCCGTGCATGAACAATACCCAGTAAAGCAGTATCGCGAGGATGAAGTTCGCGATGGGGCCTGCCACGACGATCGCCATGCGCTGCAGGACAGGCTTGCGGTTGAATGCCCTATGCAATTCTTCAGGCGCCACCTCGCCTTCGCGTTCGTCCAGCATCTTCACATAGCCGCCAAGAGGAATCGCGGAGATCACCCATTCGGTGTCTGAATTTGCAAAGCGCTTTCGGTATATCACCTTTCCGAAGCCCAGCGAGAAGACCAGCACCTTCACGCCGCAGCGGCGCGCAACCCAGTAGTGTCCATATTCGTGAAACATCACGAGCAGCACCACTGCAACGACAAATGCAAACAAGGTCATCATAGGCTAAATCGCATAACTTGTTGGATGGCAGTGCGGCGCGCACTGGCGTCTGCCTCGAGCACATCCTCGAGGCAGGTAACGTTCTCGACTGGCAGAAGTTCCAGCACGGATTCAATCACGCGGGCGATGGAAAGGAATGAAATTTCGCGATTCAGAAATGCCGCGACGGCAACTTCATTCGCGGCATTCAGCACGGCAGGCGCCGTACCGGCTGCCTTCAGGGCATCATAGGCCAACGCAAGGCATGGGAAGCGCTCGAAATCGGGCTCTGCAAAATCCAGCCTCGCGACCTTGAAAAGATCGAGCGAGGCCACACCGGACGCGATGCGCTCGGGATACGCAAGCCCATAGGCAATCGGCGTGCGCATGTCAGGATTGCCGAGCTGTGCGATCACGGAGCCGTCTATGTATTGTACCAGTGAATGAATCACGCTCTGCGGATGAACCACGACCTGTATGTTCTCGGCCGCAACGTTGAAAAGCCAGTGCGCCTCGATGACTTCAAGCCCCTTGTTCATCATGCTCGCGGAGTCCACCGAAATCTTGCGCCCCATCGACCAGTTGGGATGTGCGCACGCCTCGTCCGGCGTGACCCGCTGAAGATCCTCAAAAGAAGTCTTCCTAAAAGGCCCTCCCGATGCGGTCAGCAATATGCGGGAAACGCCCGAGCTCTCCATGTCTCCTCGATAGTCATGCGGCAATGCCTGGAAGATCGCGTTGTGCTCGCTGTCGATCGGCAGCAACGCGGAGCCGCTCGCACGCACCGCATCCATGAACACATTGCCCGCCATCACCAGCGTTTCCTTGTTCGCCAGGAGTATCTTCTTGCCCGCATGAGCCGCGGCAAGCGTGGGCCGCAAGCCTGCCGCCCCGACGATGGCGGCCATCACCGTATCCACCTCCGGCAGAGTACAGACGCCTTCCAGCGCATCCAAACCGCACAGCACCTGGGTCTTCAGCCCCGCTTGAGCAAGCATCGCGGAAAGCTGCAATGCGGCGGCTTCGTCGAGCAAGACCGCATAGACAGGCTTGAATTCGACGCACTGCCTGTACAACAAATCGACCTGCTTGTTTGCAGTCAGCGCGACGACGCGGTATCTGTCGGGATGACGCGACACCACATCCAAGGTGCTGGTGCCTATGCTTCCTGTCGATCCCAGTATCGTGAGAAATTGCATGTCATCCCCAGGTCAGCAAGGCCATCGCCGCAAGCGGCAATGTCGAAGTCAGGGCATCGATGCGATCCAAAAGGCCGCCGTGCCCCGGCAGCAATGAACCGCTGTCCTTCACGCCCGCGTGGCGCTTGATCAAGGACTCGAAAAGATCGCCGATCACAGACAGCGCAACCCAGACAAGGATCGCGGGCAGGACGATAGCCAAAGAGGGAACGACAAACCTTGAGCCCATCCCATACCAGACGATCAAGGCATAAAGGGCTGTGCAAAGCACGGCGCCCATCACCCCTTCCCAGGTTTTTCCGGGGCTGATGGCGGGCGCGAGCTTGTGCTTGCCGAATCTGCGGCCTGAAAAATAGGCGCCGATATCCGCAACCCAGACGAGGCTCATCGCAAGCAGCAACAGCCACGGGCTCAAGCTACGCAAATCCAGCATCGCCAATCCGGTGGGCAGTAGGACCGCCCATCCTGTCAAACACATGGCCAGACGGTTTTCGACCTTGAAACCTTTGACCATCCAGACGGGCACAATGAAGACCCAGAACAGGATGGACACGGCATATGCCCACTGATGAGGAAAGCCGCGCACGATCATCGCGCCCATGAAGAGCAGCGTGAGTATCGCGTAGATGAAGGTCTGCGCACGGGTAAGCTTCGAAAGCCTCGACCATTCGACCACTCCCTGCATCACCAGCAGCATCACTGCGAGAGTCCACCCGCTGCCGGGCAGCGCGAACAGCACGAGCAACAAGAGCAGCAGCAGAATGACGGCAGTGATGATTCTGGACTTGAGCATCTTATTTGGCAGCCGTCAGCTGATCACTCGTCCGCCCGAAGCGCCGCTCGCGGTTCTGGTAGGAGGCGATGGCCAAGTCCAGCGCGCGGCGATTGAAGGCGGGCCACAGGGTGTCGGTGAAATAGAGCTCGGTATAGGCCAGTTGCCACAGTATGAAATTGCTGATGCGCTTCTCGCCTCCCGTGCGTATGAAGAGATCCGGTTCGGGCGCATCGCCCATGGAAAGATAGGGCTGCAGATCCGCTTCGGTGAACGAGTCCGCCAATTCGGGATGCTCCTGGAGCATCTCATGCACGGCATGCATCATATCCCAGCGCCCGCCGTAGTTCGCGGCGATGGTCAGAATCAATCCGGTGTTGTTTGCGGTGAGCGCCTCGGCATCGGAAATGGCTCGCTGCAGCTTTTCATCGAAATGCTTCCTCTCGCCGATGATCTTCAGGCGAATGTTGTTGCTATGCAAGCTCGCGACCTCGCGCTCCAGCATCTTCATGAAAAGCGACATCAGGAATGAAACCTCGTCAGGCGGACGACGCCAGTTCTCGCTGCTGAAGGCGAACACCGTGAGATATTTTACGCCGAGCTCGCGGCAGGCCTTGACGATGATCCGCAGGGACTCGACACCCCGCTGATGCCCCATGATGCGCGGCAGCAACCTGCGCTTGGCCCAGCGTCCATTGCCATCCATGATGATGGCGATGTGACGCGGTATCTTCGAGACATCGGGGATGGTAAGCGTTGAGCTCGTCACATTACACGGCCATCAAATCGACTTCTTTGGCTGACAGCATCTGGTCGATTTCGGAAACGAACTTGTCTGTGAGCTTCTGGATATCATCCTGCATGCGGCGCTCGTCGTCCTCCGAGATTTCCTTCTTCTTGATGAGCTCCTTCAAACCGTGGTTCGCATCGCGGCGTATGTTGCGCACCGCGACCTTCGCATTCTCGCCTTCGGACTTGACCAGCTTGATCAGATCGCGGCGGCGCTCTTCGGTCAGCATCGGCATCGGAACGCGGATCAGGTCGCCGCTTGCTGCGGGATTCAATCCCAGATCGGAATCCCGTATCGCGCGCTCGACCTTGCCCACCATGCTCTTTTCATAGGGCTGCACGCCTATCGTGCGTCCGTCGACCAGGGTGATGTTCGCCACCTGATTGACAGGCGTAGGATTACCATAATAATCGACCATCACGTGGTCCAACAGGCCGGCGTGCGCCCGGCCCGTGCGTATCTTGCCGAGGTCGGCGCGCAGCGCATCGAGCGACTTGCGCATTCTCTGCTCGGTATCCTTCCTGATTTCAGCAATCATGCTTTCTCCTCAAAACTACTCGACTCTGACCAGCGTGCCCTCGCCCTCGCCTGTCAGCACGCGCTTTAACGCGCCCGGCTTGAAGATGCTGAACACGATGATGGGCAGCTTCTGGTCGCGGCAAAGCGTCAGCGCGGTGGCATCCATGACCTGCAGATTCTTGCTGATCGCCTCCGAAAAACTAAGCGACTGGTAGCGCACCGCATGCGGATCCTTCTTGGGGTCCGCCGTGTAGATGCCGTCGACCTTGGTCGCCTTGATCACCACCTCGGCTCCCATCTCGACGCCGCGTAGCGCAGCAGCAGTATCCGTGGTGAAGAAGGGGCTGCCTATCCCGGCTGCAAATATCACCACCTTGCCCTCTTCCAGATAGCGCAGCGCCTTGCCTCTTATGAAAGGTTCCGCAACCTGTTCCAGGTTCAAGGCAGACTGCACCCGGCAATCCAGCCCGCCGCGGCTCATCGCATCCTGCAACGCCATCGAATTCATCACGGTGGCCAGCATGCCCATGTAGTCGGCCGTCGCTCTGTCCATGCCGGCAGCCGCAGGAGCAACACCCCTGAAGATGTTGCCGCCACCGATCACCAAAGCCACCTGAACGCCCATCTCAACCACTTCCGCAATCTCGGCGACGATGCGCTCGATCACCTGACGGTTGATGCCATAGCTGTCATCCCCCATCAGCGCCTCGCCGGAAAGCTTCAACAGTATGCGTTTATAGACAGGCGTCGCCATGGCTCATCACCCCTGCGCTGCGGCGATCGTTGCGGCCACTTCCGCCGCATAGTCCTCGACCTTCTTCTCGATGCCTTCGCCCACGACGAACATCCTGAATGAGGAAACTGTCGCACCCTTGGACTTCAGGAGCTGCTCTATGGTCTGCTTGCCATCTTCCGCCTTGACGAAGACCTGACCCAGCAACGTGACTTCCTTCAGGAATTTCTGCACGGTGCCTTCGGCGATCTTCTCGAGCATCGCGTCCGGCTTGCCGGATTCCTTGGCCTTCTCGATCGCGATGCGGCGTTCCGTGGCTATCTCTTCCTGATTCACTCCCGAGGCATCGACAGACTTCGGCTTCGAGGCTGCGATGTGCATGCAGATGTCGCGACCCAGCGCATCGTCGCCGCCGGTGAAACTGAGCAGCACGCCGATCTTGCTGCCGTGCAGATAGCTCGAAAGCCTTCCAGTCGAAGTCTCATAGCGCTCGAAACGACGCACCGAGATGTTTTCGCCAAGCTTCATCACCAGCGCCTTGCGAGTCTCTTCAACGGACTCATTGCCATTCGCGATCTTCATGTCCGACAATGCCGCGATATCGGCCGGATTGTTTTGGCTCACCGTTTCGGCAACCTGTTTTGCAAACGCAATAAAATCTTCGTTCTTCGCGACGAAATCGGTTTCGCAGTTCACTTCGACGACCGCACCTGTTTTTGCATCAGGCGAGATGAATGTGCTGACCACGCCCTCTGCCGTCACGCGCGACGACGCCTTGCTGGCCTTCGCGCCGCTCTTGATGCGCAACTGCTCTTCAGCAACCTTGAAATCGCCATTCGCCTCGACCAATGCCTTCTTGCACTCCATCATGCCAAGGCCGGTCGCCTCGCGCAATTCCTTGACCATACCTGCAGTGATTTCTGCCATGCTCAACTCCTAAAATTCAGATAACAAACCTATAAAAAAAGGGGCTTGCGCCCCTTTGTGCGCCGAATGACCTTAAGCTGCCTGCTCCGGTTCTTCCGAAACCTGTTGGACCAGTTCGTTCAGCGACTGCGCGCGGCCTTCGAGCACCGCATCCGCGATGCCGCGCGCATAAAGACGGATCGCCTGAGTGGAGTCGTCGTTGCCGGGTATCACGAAGTCCACACCAGCCGGCGAATTGTTGGTATCGACGATGCCGATCACGGGTATGCCGAGCTTCTTCGCTTCGACGATGGCACCCTTCTGGTAGCCCACGTCGATCACGAAGATCGCGTCCGGCAGATTGACCATATCCTTGATGCCGCCCAGACTGCGATTCAACTTTTCGAGCTCGCGGTTCATCATCAGCAATTCCTTCTTGGAAACGCCCTCTACCGTTCCTTCCGCCATGATGGCTTCGAGATCGCGCAGGCGCTTGATGGATTGCTGCACCGTCTTGTAGTTGGTGAGCATGCCGCCCAACCAACGGTGATTCACATAGGGGGAATTCGCGCGGGCCGCTTCCTCTTGAAGGATCTCGCGCGCCTGGCGCTTGGTTGCCACGAAAAGGATGGTGCCCTTCTTTGCAGCAAGCTTGCGCACGTAGTTTTCCGCTTCGGCGAACATCGAAACGGTCTTTTCCAGATTGATGATGTGTATGCGGTTGCGGTGACCGAAGATGAAAGGTGCCATCTTCGGATTCCAGAAACGGGTTTGATGACCGAAATGAACTCCGGCATCCAGCATTTGACGCATTGTTACAGCCATGATAATTCCTATACGTTAAGGGTTAGAACTGCCGTCCGCCAGCCTGACTCTTGCGAGCACCCCAACTTGCGCGAACGGGAAATTTGCACCGGCCTATTCCGGTGCGATCCGCATTCTAACACGAACAGGAATCCCGCCTCAACCCGGATTTTGACGCACCCATTCCTCGTGCACGGTGGACTTCGAATACCAGAAAAGTCCCGCCGTCAGCAATGCGCCTATCACCAAGGCAAGCCATGGATAGCCCTCGAGGCTGTAATTGATGAACGGGAATACCACGATCGGGAGAACCATGATGGCCCACAGAAGGAGGAGCACCATGCCGAACCACCCCACCAGAACGCCAACGGCGGTCCTGACATAGACGCGGACCGCGCCGCAATGGCCACAGACATCCACATTCGAATCGATCTCGGCACGACAGACAGGACATTGCATGATGGCTTCCCAAGAAAATTTTAGACAATAGACGCTACGCGCCCCCAGACTACTCCATATACATTCCGCCGTTCACATGCAGGGTGACGCCCGTGACATATGACGCAGAGGGACTTGCGAGAAAGGCGACGGCTGATGCGATGTCGGCAGGCTTGCCCAGGCGCTTAAGCGGCACATGCTCGACCAGCTTCGCACGCTGATCCTCTCCCAGCGCATGCGTCATGTCGGTGTCGATGAAACCCGGCGCAACACAGTTCACGGTGATGTTCCGGCTGCCGACTTCCTGAGCCAGGGATCTCGTGAAACCCGCCATGCCCGCCTTGGCGGCCGCATAGTTGGTCTGCCCCGCATTGCCCATGCTCCCCACAACAGACGAAATGCTGATGATGCGGCCGCTCCTTGCCTTCATCATCGCGCGCAAGACCGCCCGCGAAAGGCGGAACACCGACTTCAGATTGGTCGCCAGCACATCGTCCCACTCCTCGTCCGTCATTCGCGCGAGCAGGTTGTCGCGCGTGATGCCGGCATTGTTCACGAGTATCGTGATCTCGCCAAACTGCTTGCGAAGATCCTCCAGCACCTTTTCAGTCTGGTCGGCATCGTTCACGTTCATCGCATAGCCGCAACCCTTGATGCCGACCTCCGAAAGATAGGCGCTGATCTGAGCCGCCCCCTTGTCCGTGGTTGCCGTGCCGATCACCGTCGCGCCCTGGCGCCCCAGCTCCTGGGCGATCGCCTGGCCGATGCCGCGTGAAGCGCCGGTCACCAGCGCAATTTGTCCTTGTAGTGTCATGCCGTTTCCTCGAGTTTAGTCAGCGTCTCCATCAGCGATGCGCCATCATGGATGGACAGCGCCTGCTGGCTTGCATCTATGCGCTTGTTGAGCCCGGCCAGCACCTTGCCTGGCGCGCACTCGACATTATAGACAGCACCCATCTTGCCGAATGCCTGAACCGTCTCGACCCAGCGCACCGGAGAGTATAGCTGGCGAACCAGCGCATCGCGTATGCGATCCGCATCGTCATATGCCGCCACATCCGCATTGTGCAACACAGGAATCTTCGGCGCAGCAATCTCGACTGCGACAAGGCGATCGTGCAATTGTTCCGCAGCATCCTTGAGCAGGCTGCAGTGGGATGGCACGCTCATCGGCAGCATGATCGCGCGCTTGGCACCCCTCCCCTTTGCAAGCGCCATGCCGCGTTCAACCGCGGCGCGGTTTCCCGCGATCACGACCTGCCCCGGAGAATTGTAATTCACCGCCTCCAGCACCTGGCCTTCTGCCGCGTCCATGCACAGGGAGCGCACCGCCTCATCGTCGAGCCCAAGGATCGCCGCGATGCCGCCAACACCTTCGGGTACCGCCTGCTGCATGCACTCGGCGCGAAATCTCACCAGAGGAAGCGCATCCGAAAACTGCAACGAACCGCTTGCGACCAGCGCGGCATATTCTCCCAGGCTGTGTCCTGCCATCATCGAAGGTGTCGCGCCCTGCCTCGATTGCCATGCGCGATAGACCGCCACGCCCGCAGTGAGCATGACAGGCTGCGTGTTGACCGTCGCATTGAGCTCGGCATCGCTGCCGCTCTCAACGAGCTGCCACAGGTCCTGTTTGAGAATGTCGGAGGCCTCGACAAACGTGTCTTTCACAATCGGGAAGTCTGCATAACCGTCCATCATGCCGCGCGATTGCGAACCCTGCCCGGGAAATACAAATGCAAATTTAGTCATAAGATCAGTCTTGAAATCGTTAGATCGTTCTACCAGCGAAGCAGTACCGCCCCCCAGGTAAACCCGCCGCCGATCGCCTCGAGCAGAACATTTTGCCCCGCCTTGACGCGACCATCCCTGACAGCCGCATCCAGCGCAAGGGGAATCGACGCCGAAGAAGTGTTGCCGTGATGGGAAAGCGTGGTGACCACCTTGTCCATGCTCAAGCCCAGCTTTTTCGCGGTCGCCTCTATGATGCGGATGTTGGCCTGATGCGGGACCAGCCAGTCGACATCCGAACCCTGCATGCCGGCATCCTGCAGCACCTCATCCACCACCCGGCTCAATGCGGTGACGGCGAACTTGAAAACCGCCTGTCCTTCCATCTTGATGAAAGGATCGCCCTGTACCTCGCCGTTGCAGATGTTGCCGTCCGCCCTCAAGAGCGCGTGATGGCGGCCGTCAGAATGCAGCTTTGCAGCCAGCACGCCGGGCGCATCGCTGGCCTGCATGATCACCGCGCCCGCGCCATCTCCAAAAAGCACACAGGTAGCCCTGTCCGTCCAGTCCACCATGCGCGACATCACCTCGGCCCCCACCACCAGGGCCGTCTTTGCCTGCCCCGTGCGTATGTAAAGATCCGCCGTATTGACCGCATACACGAAACCGCCGCACACCGCCTGAAGATCGAAAGCAGCGCCGCCATTTACAATGCCGAGCTTGTCCTGCAGCAGGCAGGCCGTGCTGGGAAACATCTTGTCAGGGGAAGTCGTCGCAACGACGATGAGATCGATCTCATCGGCCTTGACGCCCGCGGATTCGATGGCCTTGAGGCTAGCCTGCAAGGCCAGATCGCTGGTCATCTCGCCAACGGCCACGATATGACGCTCGCGAATGCCGCTGCGCGTCACGATCCATTCGTCGGTGGTGTCGACTATCTTTTCAAGATCGAAATTGGTGAGCACCTTGTCAGGCAGATAACTTCCGGTACCGATAACCTTAGAATAGATCATGTCGCTCCCATTTGGGTGTTTTGACGCTCATGGTGCCACTTTTCGATATGCACGCTGATCTGCTGCCACATGCCTGCCCGCGCTTCCTCAGCGGCCTTTTCGATCGCGCAGCGAAAGGCGAAAACATCGGCCGAGCCGTGGCTCTTCACCACGATTCCCTTGAGGCCCAGAAAACTGGCGCCATTGTAGCGCCTGTGGTCAAGCCTGTGCTTGAATGCCCTGAGAACCGGCATGGAAATCGCGGCGGCCAGTTTTGTGTAAAGGCTCTGCCTGAATCCCTCTTTCAGGAAGTCGCCCATCATCTTGGCCACACCCTCCGCAGTCTTGAGCGCAACATTGCCGACGAAGCCGTCGCACACCACGAGGTCGGTCGCCCCCCTGAAAATATCGTTGCCTTCGATGTTTCCATGGAAATTCAGGTCGCTTTCCCGCAGCAGGGTCGCCGCCTGCTTGACCACCTCGTTGCCCTTGATATCCTCGCTGCCGATGTTCAGGAGTCCCACGGTGGGCTTTGATTTTTTTTCGAGCGCAGAGACCAGCGTCGAACCCATCATCGCAAACTGCAGCAGATGTTCCGCAGTGCAATCCGTGTTAGCACCCAGATCGAGCATGCATATCTGCCCCTTCTGGGTCGGCAGATATGAGGCGATGGCAGGTCTGTCTATGCCCGGAATGGTTTTCAGCACATAACGCGCCGTCGCCATCAGCGCGCCGGTATTGCCCGCGCTGACGCAGGCGGAGGCCTCGCCATCCTTCACAAGATTGATGGCGACGCGCATGGAGGAATCCTTCTTTCCGCGAAGGGCAGACTGCGGCTGCTCATCCATGCCCACCACCTCGGACGCGGCATGCAAACGCAAACGCCCGGCAAACTGATCCTCTGCGATGCGCAGCGCTTTCAGTTCAGCCTGCATCGTTTCGGTATTGCCTACCAGAATGATGGAGTCGCGCGGATGCTGCTGCAAATACGTAACGGCAGCAGGGACGGTGACCGAAGCGCCATGGTCTCCCCCCATCGCATCTATGGCTAATGTCACATCCACTAAATGATCCTTGGCGAGAGTAAACCCCAAGATCCGGCCTGCACTCAAAGCCTTTCAGACCGGTCCAGAGGTAGGAAATAAATCTGAAGAACCAGGAAGCGCCGCCACAGGCAGCGCCCGTTGAGCGTTTATTCGCCCTTGGTCTTGACCACTTTCTTGCCGCGATAGTAACCCGTCGGGCTGACGTGGTGACGCAGATGAGACTCGCCTGTCGTGGGCTCGATCGCCAGCGCAGGGACGGTCAGAAAATCATGCGCGCGATGCATGCCACGCTTGGATGGGGATTTTTTGTTCTGTTGGACTGCCATGCTATGCTCCTTAAAATCTAAATCAATTACGTTTCAACTTCTCTAAAACCGCAAAGGGATGCCTGTTATCCTGGTTGTGCCCGCCTTCAGCCGTCATGCATGCGCCAGGCTCATGCATCGGCGAAATAGGCAAACCCAACAATATCTCGTCTTCCAGCAGCTCGATCACATCCATGTGCTCGTCTGCCAGAATGCCATCAAAGTCTTCCTCATCGTCATCCAGTTCGTCGAGGCCTGCCTGATCACAAAGCAACAGACGCATTTCATGGCCTATCGCATAATCAAGCGCACCGAGACAGCGCTGGCAACGCAACCGAAAACTGCCGTGAAGACTGACATCCAGTATCGGACGCCCCAGATGATCCATTCCGCCTTGTACGCTATAATTCAATACGCCCTGCCGGCTGTCCAGAAAATCCAGCAAACGCGGCAACTCGGAAAGCAGCACCTGACCGCTTATCCGCTTGCCATTACGGGCAAAATCCAGGCTATCTATGCAAGGCCGTGCGTACATGAGCCGCGCATCTTATAATTTTTGCGGCATTCTGTCAAAATTCAGTGCATCATTGCAGAACGATTTATTTGCAGTTACATTTCAGCCCGCATTTAGATGACTAAGGAAATGACTTGAGCCCCCAGTTGCTGGTTTTAGCCTCCACCTCGCCATACCGCAGCGAATTGCTGAAAAGACTGAAGCTTCCGTTTGTCACTGCATCCCCCGACATCGATGAAACGCCATGGCCTGACGAATCAGCGCGCGCCACCTCGATGCGCCTCTCGAAGGAAAAAGCCGCGGCAGTGGCCGCAAACTATCCGGATGCGCTGATCATCGGGTCGGATCAGGTCGCACTCCTTGAAGGAGCGCAAATCGGCAAACCGCTCACACACGACAATGCGGTCAGACAGCTTCGCAGCATGCGCGGCAAGACGACCTCTTTCTACACCGCGCTCACATTGCTCAACACGAAAAACGGCCATATGCAGACCGAAGTCGCAGAAAACCAGGTCACGCTTCGCGATCTCAACGATGCGGAGATCGAAGCCTACCTTGAAAAGGAGCAGCCCTACAACTGCGCAGGCAGCGCAAAATCCGAGGGGCTGGGCATCGCCCTGATGAGCAGCATGCGAGGAGACGATCCGAACGCGCTGATAGGGCTTCCCCTCATCCTGCTCACCAAGATGCTGCGCAACGAAGGCGTGAGGCTCTTCTGAGCATGACCAGGGGCACGCTATACCTCATCCCCTGCACGCTGGGAGACATGCAGGCCGATCGGGTTTTACCCAGCCACGCCATCGACATCGCGCGCAAACTGCAACACTATGTCGTCGAGGAACCCAAGTCCGCGCGCCAGTTTCTCTCATCGATTAGGCATATAAATGCAATCCAGTCTCTCGATTTTACAACGCTCAACGAGCACACCAAGGCTAACGAACTTCCCGCACTCATAGCGCCACTGCTAGAAGGCAAGGACGTTGGGCTGATTTCCGAGGCAGGATGCCCCGGCATCGCAGATCCTGGAGCAGACCTCGTAGCGCTTGCCCATCAGAAAAACATACGCGTCATTCCCCTGGTCGGCCCGTCTTCGATCTTCCTGGCCTTGATGGCATCAGGACTAAACGGCCAATGCTTCGCCTTTCACGGCTATCTGCCGATAGAGCAGGCTGACAGAAACAAGGCGATTGCAGCGCTGGAAACCGAGTCCTTCAGACGCAGGCAGACCCAGATGTTCATCGAGACGCCATACCGCAACGACAAGATGTTTTCGGCACTGCTTGCACAGTGCAGACCGGATACCCGCCTTTGCATAGCGACCGACATCACCCTGGCGACAGAGGAGATAAAAACCCGAAGCATAGCCGAATGGAAGCGCATCGCAGCCCCCGATTTAAAGAAGCGCCCGAGTATTTTTTTAATGCTGGCATCAGATTAACAGTTGCCCTTCATGCCGCTTTCTGGTATTAAAGCGGACTCAAATTTTTTCTCGTTGGAGACGTACAATGCCGCAATCATCGTTGAAACCCATCGCCCCATACAAAGCCAAGAAGGGCGAGGCATACATGAACCCGCAACAGCGCGAGCATTTCCGGCGCATTTTGCTGCAGATCAAGTCAGGCCTGGGTGAAGATATCGATCGAACCGTGCACACGATGCAGGACGAAGCCACCGTATTCGCGGATCCAAACGATCGCGCAACCCAGGAATCCGACATCAGCCTCGAGCTTCGCAACCGCGACAGGGAGCGCAAGCTGATCAAGAAGATCGACGAGATGTTAAGCAGGATCGATGCGGACGAATATGGCTATTGCGAAAATTGCGGGATCGAAATCGGACTAAGCCGGCTTGAGGCGCGCCCGACCGCCACGCAATGCATAGACTGCAAGTCCCTGGACGAGATCCGCGAAAAGCAAATGGCCAAATGATCTCGCTGGCAGGAGGGCTCAGCACTCCTGCTTCAGGCCACTCACATCACGAGCGGCCCGTCGTATTCATCGCCAGGATTTGCGGCTGTCGCGCCGGCTGAAGTATTCGAAAGCTGGCGTTCGTGATCTGCCTGCACCTGCAAGAGCGTCACCACACAGGTATGCAAACCCTGGTATTCATCCTTCCCTGTCCCATACTGGTCTGCATCTGAATAGAAGAACTGGCAGCGGAAACGCCCGTTTCCAACCTTGCATATCACGAAATGAGCACCCCTCTCGCTCCAGTACAAGACAGGACAAAGGGTCAGCTCATCGGCTGCGGAATCGAGCTGCAATTCGCTATCGGCAAGTTCCAGCGCAACCTTTTTGCCATAACGCTTCTGCAATTCTGCACTGACGACTTCTCGCTCTGCTTCGGTAAAATCCGGAATGCTCACGCTCTTCCAATGAAAAATCAGGTCTGCGCCCAGGGCAGGCCGTCAAAGCGCCAGCCGTTGCACGAATTGCGGTGATGATGCTCGTCGAGTTCCCCCTCGAAGCCGTGCATCACATTGTAAACATCCGTCAGCCCCGCCTGCTCCAATGCAATGCCGGCATCCATTGAGCGGCGTCCAGAGCGGCAGATCAGCACCACCGGGCGATTGAGGCTCGCCGCCTTCTTGACCTGGGCGATAAAATTCGGATTGAGATCCCACTCCGGCCCGTCCACCCAGGGGATCCAGATGCAACCCTCGGGATGCCCGATGAACATGTATTCCATCTCGCTTCGCACATCGATGAACACCGCCTCCGGATTGTCTTGCAGGAACTTGTGCGCTTCTATCGGCGTCAGATTTTGCATAAGATCATTTGGATGCGATATCCAGCAGTTTTTGCAGGTGCAGCACATTGCCATCGAGCCCCGCCTGCTTGGCCGTGCCGCCCAGGATGGTCTGGTTGGTTGCTATTGAAGCTGTCACGTGAACCTCCGTAATTGATTGCGATAATCAGCGGTGCGCCAGTGTTGCTCAGTGTTTCAAAGTATGTATTTCAAACCTCATGTTATCAAGATCACCCAATATCCAGGTGAACGCTTCTTCCACTCCCGGCGCACCGATTCCGGAAACAGAACCAGGGTTCACCAGCATGGTTTCCCCGCCGAGTATGTTTGGCTGCTGTACGATTTCCGCGACATGGCTATGCCCGCAGCACACCAGATCGTAATCTCCGGTACACGCCATCGCGCGGCCGTAATGCGGATAATGCGTTGCGAAAATGCGCCGCCCACAGAGCTCAAGCTCTGCATCGTGTCCGTGATAGGTGAATAGCGAGCCGTACTTGCTCATCATTCGGTGCAATGCCATCTGGTCGCCGACATTGTTGCCGTGAACCACATGCAAAGGAATGCCGAGTTTGAGGGATGTGCGCAGCGTATTTGCGCCGATCAGGTCTCCGCAGTGGATCACCGTCTCCGCGCCCATGGACTGCGCCCTTGCGATCGCATTCGCAAGCGGCTCTGCTCTATCATGGCTGTCAGAAACAATGCAGATTTTCATTTCTTATACCGCATGGCTGGCGCCATGCATCGCATCAATCGGTCCGCCCCCTGCAAATCGGGCTCCATTCGATCTTACTATAACAGCCGCGCATCAACCAGTGCCATTTTTCATCCTGCTTCATCGCATCGACCCCGCATCGCATTGTCAGACACCAGGCGGAATCGCCCTCTCCTCTGTCTATAACTCCATCGGGTAACAAGGGTTATAACTCTACAGTGTTGAACCTCGTTGTATAATCTGACCAGGTTGATCGGGAAACCGCATCAACCCGACCAAATTTATTTTTTGATGCAATTGATATCATGTTGATGAGAAAGAAAAAAAGTTCCGCCTCGAGCAACGCCAAAGGCGGCTTTCTATGGCTGCGCGAGCCTGAATTCACCCCTCCGGAATCCAGCAATGAAACACAGGTCTTGCAGCATGCGCCTCGTATCGGAGAGCTCAAGACCCTGTTGCAGCTTTTCCTGGAGAATATCGTCAAACTGTCCGGGGCCGCTTCCGCAGTTCTGCGCCTTCTATCCCCGGACGGCCGCACGCTGCAGATCATCAGTTCATCGGGTTTCCCTGTAGAACTTTCGGAAGACTCAGCGGTCTTCAGGGAGCTGAATTGCGAGAACATCCACAACGCTGCGCTAAGCGGAGACATTCAGATAATCGACATTAACCCGTGCGAATCGGGAACCGATCGCCCAGATGAAGGCCGCCACTTTCAGTCCCTGATCGTCTTGCCGCTCAAGCCGCCCCACCCGCCCGGCACACCGCTTGGCATCCTGAGCATTTTCTTCGATGCGACCCGCGAATCGGCGATACAAAACAGGAACAGGATAGAGACGCTGGCGGAGATGATGAGCGCCGCGATCGAGCACACCTATGTCAATCGAGAAGCAAGGCGCATAGAACTGATCAACGAACGCCAGGCGATCGCCAATGACATTCACGACTCCCTGTCGCAGACGCTGACCTATGCCCGCATGCGCGTGAGCATGCTGATCGAGGCCGATCGCAACAACAACAAGCTGATGACCAAGAAGTATGCAGGCGATCTGGACGAGGCGCTTGAGATTTCGCAGAAGAACGCGCGCGAACTGGTCACCAACTTCAGATCCGAAATCAACCGGGGCGGTCTGTCTGCGGCGCTGAATGATCTCGTCAACGAATTTCGCAAGCGCAACAACATCGCTCTCGAGTATCATAACAATCTGGCCGATCTTGAACTCCCGCTCGAGCACGAGATACAGACATATCATATCGTTCATGAGGCGTTGAACAACATCTCGCGCCATTCCGGTGCAACCCATGCGCGCCTGATCGTCGATGCCCATGCCGGCTATTACGTCTTCACCATCGAGGACAACGGCAGCGGCGCATGCACCTTCGCGCCGGTGGAAGGACATTATGGCGTGCTGATCATGCGCGAACGGGCAAATCAGATAGGCGGCACCATCAAGGTGGAAAGTGCAACAGGCCAAGGGACGCAGGTACAATTGTATTTCCCCGAACCTTCGCCGAACTGGAGAGCAACAAATGAGTGACAAACTGAGAATCATACTGGTCGACGACCAGTGCCTGTGCCGGCGGGGATTGAGCGAACTGCTCGGGAACTGCTACGACTTCGATGTGATAGGCACGACCGACAACATCGGCGAACTGCGCACGATGCTTAACGAAAAACCCGATCTTCTGATCGTTGACTTGCGCATGAAGCCGATGGACGGCATCTCCCTGCTCAAACAGTTGCGCAAGGAAGAATGCACCGTGCCCGCGATCATGCTCACCATGAGCGATTCGGATGCAGACCTCAAGAATGCAATACGCGCAGGCGTGCGCGGATATCTTCTGAAGGACATGCCGCCTGAGGAGGTCGTGGACGCGATAAGGCGCGTCGCCGCAGGTGAACTCGTCGTAGCCCCGGCGATGACCGTCAAGATGATAGAGATGCTGCGCGACGAACAACCCGAGCAGGAGACGAAAAATTCGCTTAAACTACTCACGGAGCGCGAGCGGGAAATACTGCAGCTGCTTTCCCGCGGCGAAAGCAACAAGGCCATCGCCCTCAACCTGAAGATCAGCTATGACACGGTGAAGCAGCATGTTCGTCACATCCTGAACAAGCTGAATCTGTCTTCACGTGTGAAGGCTGCGGTTCTGTTCACCAAAGAACAGGAAACCCAGGGCATCGACGACCTGTAGATTCAACAGACAAAATTTTTAACAGCTTCAATCGGAGAACAGCAAGGCAGCAAATCGACAGTCAACCAGAGGAGGGGAAAATGGCACACATCGTCATCATGGGAGCAGGAATCGGCGGCATGCCCGCAGCCTACGAAATGCGCGAGAAGCTGGACAAGACGCACAAGGTCACCGTCATTTCGAACACCGAGAATTTCAACTTCATGCCCTCCAACCCCTGGCTAGGCGTCAAATGGCGAGAGCGGGACCAGATCGACTTCCCGATCCGCCCCTATCTCGAACGCAAGGGCATCGACTTCATCTCCTGCGGCGTCAAGCGCGTTCATCCCGACAACAATCAGCTGGAGCTCAACGACGGCCAGACGATAGGCTATGACTATCTCGTCATCGCAACAGGTCCCAAGCTCGCATTCGACGAAGTCGAGGGACTGGGCCCGAATGGGTACACCCACTCCGTATGCCATGTAGACCACGCGATGAAATCCAATGCAGAATGGGAAAACTTCTGCAGCAATCCCGGACCCATCGTCGTTGGTGCCGTGCAGGGCGCATCCTGCTACGGCCCCGCATACGAGTATGCCTTCATCATGGAAACCGACCTGCGCCGCAGAAAGATACGCAACAAGGTCCCGATGACATTCGTCACCGCGGAGCCCTATATCGGCCATCTTGGGCTGGGCGGCGTTGGGGACTCCAAGGGAATTCTGGAATCCGGCATGCGCGACAAGCACATCAAGTGGATCTGCAATGCCAAGGTGACGAAAGTCGAAGCGGGCAAGATGTATGTCACCGAACACGACGATACGGGTGCAGAGATCAAGAAGCACGAGCTGCCTTTCAACTACAGCATGATGCTGCCCGCCTTCAAGGGGGTGGATGCGGTGTTCGGCATCGAAGGACTGGTACAGGCGCGCGGCTTCGTGATCGTGGACAAGCACCAGCGCAATCCCAAATACAAAAACATCTTTTCCGTTGGCGTCTGCGTTGCGATCCCTCCCGTCGAGCCCACCCCCATCCCGGTCGGCACGCCCAAGACAGGCTACATGATTGAATCCATGGTCACTGCAACCGTATACAACATTCATGCAGAACTGACCGGCGGCACGCCTGACAAGGAAGGCACATGGAACGCGATCTGCCTTGCCGACTTCGGTGACAGCGGCGTTGCATTCGTCGCCGTGCCTCAGATTCCGCCGCGCAATGTGAACTGGTTTTCAGAAGGCAAGTGGGTGCATCTGGCCAAGATCGCATTCGAGAAATATTTCATACGCAAGATGAAAAAGGGCACCTCCGAGCCTTTCTATGAGGGCAGCATCCTCAAGATGATGGGCATAGAGAAGCTCAAATAACCAAACCAACGACACAAGGAATCCGCATGCAGCTCGACGAACAAAGCCTAGACATCCTCTTCCGTTCCGCCCGCACCCACAACGGGTGGCAGGACAAGCCTGTCAGCGACGAGCTGCTGCGCCAGATCTATGATCTTATGAAATGGGCGCCGACCAGCGCAAACTCGAGCCCTGCGCGCATCGTCTTCGTGAAAAGCGATGAAGCAAAGAAACGCCTCTTGCCAGCCATGATACCCGGCAACGAGGAGAAGACTCGCACCGCACCAGTCACTGCGATCATCGCGCAGGATCACGAGTTCTACGAGAAGCTGCCGCATCTTTTTCCGCACACCGACGCCCGTTCATGGTTCACTGGAAACCAGCCGCTGATCGACACCACCGCTTTCAGAAACGCAACACTGCAAGGCGCCTACCTCATCATCGCCGCTCGCGCTCTTGGCCTGGATGCCGGGCCCATGTCAGGCTTCGACAATGCAAAAGTCGATCAGGAATTCTTTGCCGGCACATCGATCAAGTCGAACTTCCTGATCAACCTGGGTTACGGCGATGCGACGAAGCTTTTTCCCAGAAGCCCGAGGCTCACTTTTGACGAGGCTGCAAAAATACTTTAGCCAACGAACCGGCCGCTGGTATTTTTTCAAAGGCTCGCTGTTCGGCCATTGCTAACAGCAAGGCAGTGACCTGAGCCACCCCGGGTTTTGAGGAGGCTCCAACATTTGAGAGAATGGAGCTACCGCTCAATCCAATTGCGCTGGAGAGTAGCCTCGATTGGAGTCTAGTTGAGGTAAATCCCATCCGTTTACCACCCGCCGAAACGCCATTTGATTTAGCATTCGCGTCATCAACGCCAGCCCGCCCCACGCGGTGACTTCACGATTTGTGAATTTGATCTCAAAGTCACCACCAGACATGGAATTCTAAAAAAAACAATAAACCATCATGTTACACTGATGTATATCAATAACCACGATCCAAATTCACTGCGCATGCCTCACGTTTCATGCTATCACAATCGGGCTAGTGGAAATTTGGGTTTAACTTCGAGGCACAAGCAATTGCACGTGACCACGAAGAAAATCCAGGAATGCATTCGCAACAACCGATAGCTGTTTGCCACGCGGACGAACTACATACCATGAGCGCTTGATCGGGAAACCCTCGACATCAAGAACAGCCACTTCCTTCTGACTGGCATCGAGACCCAGCGTACTCTGAGATAACAGTGCCAATCCCAGCCCGCCGGCGACAGCCTGTTTGATCGCCTCATTGCTGCCCAACTCCATTTTTATCTTCAGCAGCAAATTGCGTTCCTGAAATGCGCGCTCAACGGTAAGTCGTGTACCGGATCCTCTTTCGCGAACAATGAAGGGTTCATTGGCGATATCCGTAAAAGAGAGGTTATTGAGATGCGCCATCGGGTGCGTCGCAGGCGCCAGGATCACCAATGGATTTTCCATAAAAGGCTCGCATTCGATATCGAGGTTTTCCGGCGGCACACCCATCACGTATAGGTCATCCTGATTGCGCAGCAAGCGTTCAAGCAGGCGATCGCGGTTCACCACCTCCAGTGCAATATCAATGCCTGGATACTGCGCGCAAAACGGACCTAACAGCCTCGGCATGAAGTATTTTGTGGTGGTCACCGCCGCGACCCGCAACCGGCCCTGCTTGATACCCTTAAGGTCGGCAATGCTCTGCTCGAAGCTCCCCCAAGTTTCCAGCCAATCGGCACAGGTAGCGTATAGCTGCTCGCCGGCCTCGGTAAGAAAGACCTTCTTGCCGATCTGCTCCAGCAGCGGCAGCCCTACCTCTTCATGCAGCAGACGAATCTGTTTGGACACCGTCGGCTGCGTGACATGCAGTTCCTCCGCCGCCCGAGAAAAACTCCTCAGGCGTGCCACAGCCTCGAAGGCTCGCAGTTGACGAAGGCTGACATGCATCATGATTATGGTCCTTAAATAATGTATAGCCATTAGGCTATCATTTTTATAATAATTATTCATTATTATTTTAGCAGGTTAATTCCTAAACTTGCCATCAACACGTCAAAAATGCGTGCGATCAACTTTAAGGAGTTTAAAAATGATAACGACAGTGAGTACCTTTATTCCAGCGCTCATCCTATTCGCTCCGGCATTGCTTTGGTTGGTCGGCCTTACACCTGCGAGCCTAGCCAATGCGCGTCCAAGCATGATGGCTCGGATGAATGTGGGTGCTGCCTGGCTGACTTTTGCCAGCGCCCTGGCAGCAGGGGTCACATATTTGTTTGGTATGGCCCACGCTTGGAAACTGTTCTCTTATGCCCTGCCCGGGGATATAGGCTCATTTTCGATCAGCATCTATGTCAACAGCGTCACTATAATCATGCTGCTGCTCGTCTCATTTGTGGGCGCGATCGTGTCGCTTTATGCGCGCAACTATCTTGACGGTGATCCCAATCAGGGTCGCTTTCACAAGTGGCTAACCCTAACCCTGGCCTCGATCCTGACCCTGATCGTGTCCGGAAACCTGCTCATGTTCTCGCTCGCCTGGATTTCGACCAGCCTTTGCCTGCATCAACTTCTGATGTTTTACCGCGAAAGGCCTGCTGCCATTCTTTCAGCACACAAGAAGTTCATCGCGAGCCGCATTAGTGATGTAAGCTTGCTGCTGTCGATTTTCCTGATCGGTTCGACGCTGCATACCTTGGAATTCAGCGAGATCTTTTCGCACATGGCAGAGATGAAAGGTCCTCTGCCCTCAGGATTGGTGGCTGCAAGCCTCCTGGTGGTGTTGAGCGCTGCGCTCAAGTCCGCCCAGTTTCCATTCCATGGCTGGCTTATTCAGGTTATGGAAGCACCGACACCTGTGTCAGCTCTTCTTCATGCCGGAATCGTCAACGCAGGGGCGTTTCTTGTCATCCGCATGAGCCCGATCATGTCCTATTCCGGTATTGCACTCGACACGCTGTCGATCATCGGACTGCTGACTTTGGCGTTGGCTTCCCTGGTGATGCTCACCCAGACCAGTATCAAGGTTTCCCTAGCCTGGTCTACAACTGCGCAGATGGGGTTCATGCTTCTTGAGTGCGGCTTAGGTCTTTATAGTCTTGCCATGCTGCACCTTGTGGCACATTCGCTATACAAGGCGCATGCCTTCCTGGCATCGGGCAGCGGCGTGGATGCTTTTCGTGGCCCGGCAATGCCCTACGCTTCCGGTGGATTCAAGCCAGGACGTATGTTGGCATCACTGCTTGCAGGAGGCATCATGGCGGTTGCGGTCGGAGTCGCATTCGGCATCACTTTTGAAGAGAAGCCGGCGCTCATTGCAGCTGGGGCCATCGTCGCAATCGCCGTAAGCCAGCTGATCCTGCAGAGTGCCAGTGCGGTAAACAGCAGTGCCCTGGTGCTGCGCGGGCTCGCCATGAGTGCTGTCGTCTCCCTTTCCTATTTCGCGCTGCATGCCCTTTTCAAAATGGCTCTGGCTAACAGCGTGCTGCCGGCCCTGGTAGTTGCCGATCCTTTCCACACAGGCCTGGCTATGGTCATCGTGGGTGTCTTCCTGGCACTTTCACTTCTGCAGCAAGTGCTCAAGTACGCTCCTACGGTGTTGGGCGACGGACTCTACATGCACCTTTACAACGGCCTTTACATCGACGTGTACATCACCAGACTGTTGCAGCGCGTTTGGCCAAGCCCGGCAATTCAGCCAGGCGTTCCGCCCGCACCCTTTGCCACCCTTACCTCACATGGAGATTGAAATGAACATGAAAGACGCCATCGCCCTGCAAGGACAGCAAGAGTCAACAGCAAAAGCAGACGCCAATTTATCTGAGGGTTCTATCAATGTTCACGCATCGAATACTTTAACAAAACTGGATGCCGCGGGGCTTAACAGTTGTATCGATAGCGCTTGTTCTAGAATCGCGCCGCTTTGGCCATTGAAGAACTTTATTGCGGTTAATCCCTTCTTCGGATTGAGCGACCATAGTTTCCAGGAGGCATCGGATACCCTGGCGCGCATTACCGGCAACAGCCTTTACATGTCGCGCGATTATTACCGCGAGCAGCTGGCAATTGGTCGCATTAGCCGCGATGACATCCGACAGGCCATCACCAGATGTAGCAGTCAGCTGGATGCCGAATCCGTGGAACGCGCCCTGGCTACCGAGGCGCCACGCGCCAAATTGGGCATGGCCGCTGTAAGCGAGGTGCTGGAGCGTGTGGAGGGCGGCCTTTGGTCTAGCTTCGTTACAGAGCGCATCAGTCTGCACTGTGCAGCCTATTTCGACCTGGGCCAGTCCATCGTCGCGATGCCCTGGCGAGATATTTCGCTTTATGCGTCCTGGTGCAAGGCAGCCGCAATAGACCGCAGCCCGGCAATGATGGGCCTGCACAAATTCCGCAAAGCGGTTGCCAGTCTCCCTGCCGATCCGCGCGCAGCGATTGCACAGGCCATCGAATTGCTAGGCATTTCCGGCGCAGCGGTGGAGCGCTACCTGCATGCCTCGCTGATGAGCATCGGCGGATGGGCTGCATGGGCCAGATATCTTCGCTGGCAGGCTGAACTGACTGGCGGGCGGGACGATTCCATCGTCGACTTGCTGGCCATCCGCCTGGCTTGGGACATGCTGCTTTTCGGTGAGAAGCGCTCCCCGGCCCTGGTTGCGCGCTGGCGCGAAATGCTGGCAGCCAGCATGCGCCCCCCTTCGGCCAAGCGCAAGGCTGCGGCTGAAATCGATCGCATCATGCTCAATGCCATGGAAATCGGATTTCAGCGCAGCGTCATTTCCGGACTGAGCGGTGCGCCGAGCATCGGCCAAAAAATTCGTCCTGCGGCGCAGGCGGCATTCTGCATCGACGTGCGCTCCGAAGTCTATCGCCGTTCCCTGGAAACGGTCGCGCCTATGGTGCAGACGGTGGGTTTCGCCGGTTTCTTTGGTATCTTCATAGAGCATGTCCCTTTGGGTTCAAGCGTCGGTCGAACCCATGTGCCGATTATCTTCAATCCAGCGTACCGTATCTACGATAGAGTCAAGGGTGGCGATACCTTGAACATGCTCGAGCAGCGCCGTCAACGCATCGGACTGTCGAAGGCATGGAAAGGTTTCAAGCTTTCGGCATCTTCATGTTTTTCCTTCGTCGAGGCGGCAGGATTGAGCTACGCCCCCAAATTGCTGACCGACAGCTTAGGCTGGACACGCCCGGTGCCTGATCCTAACAGTCATGGCATTGCGAAACAGGACATCGACCGCATAGGTCCGACCTTGGAAGCGATGCCCCAGGCGCAG
The DNA here is from genome assembly GCA_021782365.1 of Pseudomonadota bacterium. Lineage (GTDB taxonomy): Bacteria > Pseudomonadota > Gammaproteobacteria > Burkholderiales > Gallionellaceae > Gallionella. The sequence continues at coordinate 106,728 of JAJXVB010000002.1, read as the reverse complement.
TGTTGCCCACAACATAAAGATTCGGGCATTCCCCAGTCAGATAGGACAGAACATGCCGAACGCATACTGCGCGCCATGGCCATGACCGAGAACTTCGGACGTCTGGTGCTGCTTGCAGGACACGGCAGCACCTCGGTCAACAATCCACATGCTACCGGTCTGGACTGCGGTGCATGCGCAGGTCAGACCGGGGAAGCCAGCGCCAGGGTTGTTGCCGCGTTGATGAACGATCTGAAGGTCCGCAGCGGTTTGGACAAGAAAGGCATACACATTCCGGCAGACACATGGTTTATTGCCGGTTTGCATGATACCACCACTGACGATGTTCGCCTTTATGACGCCGACGATGTGCCGGCAGCCCTCTCTCAGGACTTGGCGCAGCTTAGGCAGTGGCTGGAACAGGCAGGCGACCTTGCGCGCATGGAGCGTTCCGCCCTGCTGGGTATTGCCGGTCTTCCAGACAAGGAGGTTGCACAAAACGTGCGCCAGCGCAGCCGTGACTGGTCGCAGGTGCGCCCTGAATGGGCTCTCGCCAACAACGCTGCCTTCATCGCTGCGCCGCGCCCGCGCACTGCCGGCATGGATCTGGGCGGCCGCGCGTTTCTGCACGAGTATGTGTGGCAGAAGGACGAGGGCTTCAATATCCTCGAGCTGATCATGACCGCTCCCATGGTCGTGGCGAACTGGATCAACATGCAGTATTACGGTTCGGTAGTGGACAATCCCCGCTTCGGCAGCGGAAACAAGGTGCTGCACAATGTGGTGGGAGGCGCCATCGGTGTGCTGGAAGGCAATGGCGGCGACCTGCGCGTAGGCCTGCCGATGCAGTCTCTGCACGACGGCAAGCGCTGGGTGCATGAGCCGCTGCGCCTTTCAGTGTTCATAGAGGCGCCTCAAGCAAAGATGGACGATATCATTTCCCGCCACGATCTGGTGCGTCAGCTCGTGGAAAATGGCTGGCTGCACCTGTTCCGCATCAGCGACGATGGCACGGTTTACCGGCGCGTTGCCAATTCGGACTGGCAAAAAGCCTGAGGAAGTGAGGAAGCATGGCGCCTGAGCAAAAACCGGGGATGGTGCGGTTCTATGCCGGAAAGGAGATCGCGCTGCTGACCAAACATGGCAAGCAGCGCGTGATCAACCCGGTCCTGGAGGAGGCGCTGGGATGTCGCGTGCGTCATGTAGACGATTACGATACCGACCTTCTCGGCACCTTCACGATGGATGTTCAGCGCAGCGGAACGCAGCTCGATGCTGCCAGAAGAAAGGCGCGCATCGCGATGGGTCTTTCCGGGCTGCCGTTCGGGCTCGGAAGCGAAGGCGCCTTCCTGCCCGATCCCTTCATAGGCTTGACACCCTGGAACTTGGAGCTGATCGTGTTCATCGATTCGGTGCGCGATCTGGAAGTGGTGGGAATCTCGCAGAGCCAGGGAAATTTCCGCCATCTTCTCACCAACGACCGGTCGAAGCTCGAAGCCTTTGCGCGCGAGGTGGGCTTTCCTGGACAGCAACTTGCACTCCGCCCCCAGGATGAACATGACCGGCGCATACATAAAGGGCTTTCCAATTGGCTGGCTCTGGAATCCGCTTTTGCATCTGCTTTGACAGAAGCGGGCATGGTTTTTGTCGAGACAGAAGGCAGGGCCCATGCGAATCCTCAGCGCATGGCGAATATCGGCCTTGCTGCAGCGAACCTTGCAGCTAGGCTTGCATCGTTGTGCCCATCCTGCGGCACGCCAGGTTACTGGCAATTTGAACGTGTCGCCGGTCTTCCTTGCGCGGATTGCGGTGCGCCGACACGGGAAACCAGTGCAATCGTATACGGCTGCATCAAGTGTGCGCATCGCGAGACCTGTAAGGTGCAAGGATTGGCTCATGCCGATCCAGGCCGTTGCGATTTTTGCAACCCTTGACTTGGCCCGCCCAATCCTCATCGATCTTTTTAGATTAACGCATTTGAATCGTCAAATTCCCATTTAGCCAGGATTGTCTATCAACCACATTTATCGTTTTCATAAGAAATTACGATTGTTATTTATGGATTGACGCCTTTAGGATTGTTCAGTGCCCTCGCCCGGCACTTCAAAGTGCCGGCATTTCGGCGCGATTGACACATCCATAAACCAGATTCACATAGGGACGTTGATCAAGTGAACCAGCTTATTGCCTTGCTTTTGGCCACACCCTTGCTGTCAGCCTTGCTGATTCTGCTGCTGCCGAATGGAAAGCGGCATAGCGTCGCAAGAGTGAGCGTAAGTTTGAGCGCCCTGACATTTGTAATCGCCGGCATTTCGCTCGCGGTATATTTGTTCCATCCCCACACACACTGGCTTTCATCCGGCCAGGCCTGGGGCAGCCTTTATCTCGATCCTCTAACCAGCGTGATGGCCATGGCGGTTAGTGGAATCAGCCTTGTGGTGCACATTTATGCAGTGCGGTACATGGCTGAAGAGCCTGGCTATGCCCGCTTCTACATACTGCTGGATTTGATGACGGCATCCATTTTATTGATGGTAGCAGCAGGCGATCTCATCACATTGCTCGTTGCATGGCACTTGATCGGCGTGCTGCTTTATTTTCTGCTTGGCCATGATCTCGTGCGTCCCGCCGCTCAGCGATATGCGTTTTGGTCGTTTTTTACCTATCGCGTGGGTGATCTTCCATTGATCCTCGCTTCAGTATTGCTATACCGTGCATATGGCACTTTTGCAATTCCCACGCTGTTCGAGCACATTACCGCCAATCCTGACGCGCAAACCGTTTTCGGATTACCCTTGACGTTCGTGGTTGCCATGCTGATCGCGCTGAGTGCTTTCGCGCGATCGGCACAGTTCCCGCTACACACCTGGCTGCCTTACACCATGGAAGGACCTACGCCCGTTTCAGCACTGATGCATGCAGGGATCGTCAATGCTGGCGGCTTCATCATCAATCGTTTCGCGCCAGTGTTCATACATGCGGGATTCGTGCTGCATATCGTGTTCGCCGTGGGCATGATCACTGCGATCATGGGCTCTGTGCTGATGCTGACTCAGAACGACATAAAAAAATCCCTGGGATATTCGACCATGGGGCAGATGGGCTTCATGTTCGTCGAGTGCGGAGTCGGCGCATTTTCGCTTGCAATTTATCATCTGGTTGCACACGGCCTGTTCAAGGGTACTCTATTTCTCGATGCCGGAAGCATGATCGGCAATGCACGCAAGCAGGATGGGGTGCCGCACGACGACATATACACATTTGTGGTTGAGCGTAAACCGATCGCCTCGCGTATGCCCTGGGTAGTCGCTGCGGCAGTGACGGTCGTGGTTCCCTTTCTGGTGCTGTGGGTGTCGAGATGGCTGGTGGCCGGCGATTTCATCGGCCAGCAGGGTGCCGTCATCCTGTTGTTTTTCGGCTGGGCTACCGGAGCACAATTGCTGTTTGCCACCTATCGCCTGCGTGCCGACAATCCCTGGCGTCTGATGGCGATGATCATTCTGTCTTTGATCATCGTAGTCTTCGGCTATACCGTCATCGAGCACGCGTTCAACTTGTTCCTCTATCCGGACGAAGCGCTGAGAAATCGCATCTATGCAGCGGCGAGCATTCCAATCGGTACGTTTGAAACGCTGGTGGCAATTCTCACCGCAACCATCGTGTTGGGCTGGATTGCAGTCTATTACTCCACCGCCAATGGCAAGCAGAAAAGCGGCAATACATCCGCCGCACGACTGGCAGTTTACTCATTGATCTCGCGCGAGTTTTATGTTTCCGATGTGTATACATGGCTGACACAAGGCATACTGAGACTATCACAGCGGATGAATGTTTTGTTGAGGTGGGTGTGATATGGCATTGACGCTTGCTGCTGCAATTTTTCTCCCATTGTTTCCATTCAGCATCGTTTTGAATGGCATGCTGATGCGGCTCAGTAATCCCTATGCGCGCTTTCTACTCTTGTTGCTTTGGCCGCAGATCGGGATAGTCGCATTGTCTTTCACAAACCAGGCCATCCCAGGATACATGGTGATATGGGCGCTCATCAGTTCTGCCCATTATGCATTGCGTTTATTGACCATACGCGACCTTGGACTTTGGGCAGGATTTCTCGCTTCTTCTTCCCTGGCATTAACCTGGGGATTGGCGGCTCACCATGCTCCGATCGAAATGCATTTCTTCGCGCTTTGGTTCAGCCTGCCGGCAGCGCTTCTGACCCTCCTGACCGGCCCCCTGGTCAAACGCTTCGGCGCTGCATATGCAGGCTTGTATGGAGGGCTCGCCAGCAGCATGCCAAGATTGTCGATCCTGCTTGTGGTCACGGTGTTCGCCGCTATCGCCACACCGCCCTCACCCGGCTTTTTTGCAATGCTGAATTTGCTGCAGCGGCAAAGCTGGCCAGCCGCTGCTGCCGTGTCGATCATCTGGCTGTTTTGGAGCTGGGCTGCCACCAAATTGCTTCAGGGCTTTGTGTTCGGTGCTGATCGTCGGCATGGCATGCCTGATCTGGGACGCAAATCCACCTTGCTATACATGAGTGTGCTCTGCGCTTTCGTCGTCACAGGGATTTACATCACGGGAGGTGCATTATGAAGTGCGCATTGGGCACGCGACTGCGTATACGCGCGATGGCGCATGTGGCTGGCGAGCCGATTCCTAACTTCTGGCCAATGCGGACCTTCATTCATCACAACCCCTTGTACGGCTTGGAGCATATGCCATTCCAGAAGGCCGTCGAAGAAGGGGAACGCCTTTTCCATGGTTCAGGTCACCTGCCCCGCGCAACTTATCAGCGCTATCTCGCGCAGAAGAAAATTGACCTTGGCACGCTGTCCTCCCAGATCGAGCGCTTTATTGCCAACCAGCCGCATATACCCGGGGTGGATCTCCCTCGTTTATTGAATACGCTGGCGACAAAAATCAGTGAGCCGCTTTCCATCCATCTTTCAGTCGCCGACGCGAAAGACATTCATGCCGAACTGAAAGGCAAAGCGTTGCCGCAGACTGAGGTTATGAACGATTGGCTCAAAGAAAAATTGAAATCGGAAATACCACCGACACGTCCCGTATACGCGATCGTCGATGAATTGTTCGGCACCGAGATCGGCATGAGTCTTGATGAACTCGTGATCAAGAGCTGCCTCGACTTTTTCGACGAAGGCCAGTCAGTTTGGCAGATGCCCGGTCGTGAGCAGGGCCTGTTTCGCGCATGGAGCGCGCTGGCACAGCAGAATTTGAGATTGTTTATACGCGGCCTGCATGTCAAAAACATTCTCGGCGCCGATGACACGCCGGAAGGCATCATCAGCCACGTGATGACGGAACTTGGCGTTCCTGAAGACGCCTGGCTTGATTACTTCACCTGCGAACTCACCCGCCTGCATGGCTGGGCAGGATTCATCCGCTGGCGTTCCGGCGCCAAGCATTACCATTGGAGTCGAAATTTCCCTGCGGGCATGGTCGACTACCTCGCGATTCGCCTGGTGCTTGGCTTGGCGCTATTGCGGGAGCACGCGCAGAGCAAGGGTACGCCAGCCAGCCTTCCCGACCTCATGCGGCTTATTGATGAACGCCCAGCGGAAATCTATCTGCGTCGCGAGTTTCACGGGGGTCATGTCTTGCCTGTCTTGGCGCGCGAAGTCGAAGAAGCCATTTGCAGTGACAGCGAGTCACGCATATCGCGCCTGATGCCAACCTATCTCGCGCGCAAGCGCGCACAGGAAGCCCGACACTACGCCGCAAGATTGCATTCGCTTGCTGACATGGCCGGCATGCTGAAGCACATCGAGCAATTGGGAACGCTTGAGTTCAATCAGCTTCTCGAGATACTGATGCGCTTCGAAAAAGACGAAGGTCAGATGTGGCTCAATGCACAGGAAACCCATTTCATGAGCCGCCTGCTCGCCGACCTTGATCTTGCAAGCCAGAAGCCTCGTGAGAAGCGACCATTTGCACAGGTCATGTTCTGCATCGATGTACGCTCAGAGCGCATCCGCCGCCACCTTGAAAAGGTCGGTGACTATCAGACTTATGGGATAGCCGGGTTCTTCGGCATTCCGGTCGGTTTCATCGGTCTCGACAAAGGCAGTGAAACCCAGCTTTGCCCAGTCGTGGTGAGCCCAAAGAATCTGGTGCTGGAACTCGCGATTGCACGCAACCCGGAAGAACAAGCCTTGGCCTCGGTGCTCGAGCAGGTATTCCATGAACTGAAGGCATCGATCGTGTCGCCTTTCATCACTGTGGAAGCGATCGGCATGCTGTTTGGTCTCGACATGTTTGGCAAGAGCTTCGCACCGCTCGCCTATAACCGCTGGCGCCAACGCTTGCATCCGGAAAGACTTGATAGCCGTCTGCTGCTGGACAAGCTCTCCCGAGAAGAAGCGGATTCCATCATCCGTTCATTGCAACGTGCGATGATCGTGAAAGCCATAGGACGCGATCTCGGGATCGAGCGCGAAGCAATCACCGACGAAATGATCCGCGAGCTGCGCGAGACAGCCTTGGGCAACCATAGCGGACCAACTGTCTTTGCACACCAGTTCAAACTGAACGCTCAAACCGAGCATAACTTCCTGGATCGCCTGCAGCGCGTCTATCGCATCAATAGCGGCTATACCCAAATTCAACTGGAACGACTTGGGCGAATCGGATTTACGCTAGACGAGCAGGTGCATTTCGTCAGTCAGGCGCTGCGTTCCATCGGACTTACAAAAGATTTCTCGCGCTTCGTTCTCTTGACAGGGCATGGCAGCACATCCGAAAACAATCCCTACGAATCAGCGCTCGATTGCGGCGCCTGTGGCGGCAACCATGGCATCGTCAATGCACGCGTGCTGGCCCAAATCGCGAACAAGCCGACGGTGCGCGAACGTCTGCGCGAACAAGGCATCGAGATAGCGAATGACACCTGGTTCATTCCTGCATTCCACAACACCACGACCGATGAACTCAAGCTGTATGATCTTAGCCTGCTGCCGCCAAGCCATCTGGTTTATCTGGAACGCCTGAACAATGGGTTGAGAGCAGCTTCCCGCTTATGCGCGGCGGAACGCATGCCCACGCTGAATGATTCGAGCCATGCCGAAAATCCTGCAGAGGCCTATCGTCATGCACAACGCAATTCGATGGACTGGTCTCAGGTCAGGCCTGAGTGGGGCCTATCACGCAATGCATCATTCCTGATCGGCAGGCGCCATCTCACGGAGCAACTCAATCTCGACGGTCGCGTGTTTCTGCATTCCTATGATTACCGATGCGACCCCAAGGCCCGCCTGCTGGAAAACATACTGACTGGCCCGCTGGTCGTTGGCCAATGGATCAGCATGGAGCATTATTTTTCTGCGGTCGACAACATACACTACGGCAGCGGCAGCAAGGTTTATCACAACGTCGCCGGTTTATTCGGCGTGATGACGGGCAACTTGAGCGACTTGAGAACCGGTTTGCCAGCGCAGACCGTATTAAAAAATGGCGAGCCCTACCACGAGCCGATGCGCCTCTTGACCGTGATAGAGGCCCCATTTGAGCATGCAAAACAGGCCATCGAAGGCGTGGTTAAGGTGAGAAATCTGGTGCATAACGGCTGGGTGCGCATGGCCATTGCCGACCCTGAGACTGGCGCATTTTATATTTTTGAAGAGGGCGCATGGCAACTCTGGGATGCGCACAAGAAAGACCTACGGGAGAAGGAAATCGCAGCATGAAAAATCTCAAGATGAATCCCCTCAAGAAACTCGAAATCATTCTTGAGGGCGCCCACCAGGAGTTTGCCACCGACTTGCTCGACATGGCCGGCGTGACCGGCTACACCATCGTCGGCAATCTGTCCGGGAAAGGCCGGCACGGCTTTCACGAAGGCCATCTGATGTTCAACGAAGATGCCGTTCTGATCATGATCATCGTCGCCGTTCCTGCGGAGCTGGTGGAGCCGATCCTGGAAGGCTTCGCGCCTTTTTTCAACAAGCATACCGGCGTCGTCTTCATTTCAGACATACAGGTGACGCGCCTGGTAAAGTTTACCGGCTGACATTATGAACGCGTGACGCGGCGCTTTGAGCGCTTGGCCGTTTTTGGCTGAGGCAAGGAAGCGATCTGGTCTGCCTCTTGCAATACGAAATCGTGGAAGGCATGCGCAATAGGCGATAGGCGTTTGGTATGGCGATGGACCAGGTACCACTCCTTCATGATCGGAAATCCTTCCACGTTCAAGATCGCCACGCGATTAAGCGCCAACTCAAACTCCAGCGTATGCATCGACACGATGCCGAGTCCAAGACCCGCCATCACGGCATGCTTGATCGCCTCGTTGCGGCTCATCTCCATCGAAGCATTGAGTTTGAGATTGCGTTCCTCGAAGAAACTTTCCACCGCATCTCGTGTGCCAGACCCCTTCTCCCGCAGAATGAAATTCTCTTCGACAAGCTGCTCCAGGGAAACCAAGCCCGCTTTTGCCAGCGGATGATCGGATGCGGCGATGATCACAAGCGGGTTTTGCATGAAGCTCTGGGATTTCAGATCGATATCTTCCGGAGGTCTGCCCATTATCACCATGTCTGGAACATTGTCCTGCAATTGCTGCACAATTTCCTCGCGGTTGACGACTTCCAGATGCACTTGCGTTCCGGGATGACGTTTGACAAATTCGGCCAAAAGATAAGGCGCAAAATATTTGCAGGTGCTGGTGACGGTAAGCGCAAGCATGCCACGCCTCACTCCCTTCATTTCATCCACCACCGACTCGATATCACGGAACTGCTGGATGATTGAACGACTAAAGGCATAAACTTCCTTCCCCGCCTCGGTCAGAAATATCTTCTTGCCCATCTGTTCAAACAGGGGCATCCCAACCATGTCTTCCAACTGTTTGATCTGCGTGGAAACAGCAGGCTGGGTCAAAAACATCTCCTCGGCAGCCCTGGTAAAACTTGAATTACGTGCAACGGCTTCAAACAATCTCAATTGGCGAAATGTCACATTCATGCTTCTCTCCTGCGAACAAGCAACAATTTGAACACATACATAGTTATATATGATAACGATAATAATTATTCATTTTTAATTATATTTTCTATCTGTATATTTATGAACCAGGAAGCTTCAAAAATATGAAGCAACCCGATAACCACTAACCGCTGACGCAAAGGAGAATATTCATGAGCCAAGCGACTGCAAATACATCTGAGAAACCACTTTCTGGCAGAGAGGCTGCGATTGCCCGACGCCAGGCGCTTTCTCAGTTCGGCAAGTCAGCTTCTGCTATTGGCAACACAACAGCAAAGAGTGCCACTGAGGCAAGGCTTGCTGCTCGCAAAGAAAACAAGGAAGCACCAGAAGTAGCAAGCCAAACTGCATCCAGCTGCAGTTGCCAACATGAGGAAAAGCCATCTGCAGTTATTGAATACGCTCGCCCCTCTGCGTTCAAACCTGAGCCAATGTCACCCGTTCGCCAGCGCCGCATGGAACAGTCGCTGAAAGGCCGTGGCGATGCAGCTCCTTGCCGTCCATGTGGACGCGTGCGCCCTCAGCCTCCCAAGGTTGAAATCGGCACAACGCTGTCAGGCAGCACCGTGACCGGAAACCAAGTGGAAAGAACCTCGCAGGTTACAGGCAACGAAGCTGGCACCTGCCGCGCCATCACCGGAACCGAATATGTAGGCGCGGAACAATTTGGAAAGTTTTGCGGTACATTGCCTGAGCCATCGACCGCCAAAGTAGGAACCACCACGACCAGTCGCGGCGGCCGCGTGACCGGCACCGAAGTTGGGCGCAGCACGAAAGTGACCGGCGATGAGCACGGCACTTGCAAAAGAGTTACCGGCAGCGAATACCTGGCGACAGAAACCATAGTCGATTTCTGCAACACGGCGCCTGAGCAAGGGCCTGAGAAGGTTGGCGTGGGGATGACCGAGAAGCAGCAGATCGTTACGGGCAGCGATCTCAACCGCAAGACTCACGTGACCGGCGCTGAACAGGGCGCTCAACGAGCGATCACTGGCAGTGCATATGCAGACGCTTCTGCGATGCGCAATTCGGGAGGCAATTCCCCAAAAAAAGTGGAGACCAGTCACACCAGCGCTGGAGCACCGGTGAGCGGCACCCTAGTGGGTCCCTCGTCGAGCGTTACCGGCGATGAGCAGGGTTCCTGCAAGCGTGTGACTGGTACGGACTATATTGCCAGCGAAGATTTTGTTTCATTCTGTCATTCCAAGCCTTATCAGTCCCCTGCCAAGACTGGCATGTCTGTCACCCTCAAAGGGCAGGAAGTTTCGGGTACGCAGGTTGGTCGTTCATCCAAGGTCACTGGCGACGAATATGGTGCTTGCAAGCCTCTGACAGGGAGTTCCTATATTGGAGCTGATCAGTATGCCGAGTTCTGTGCTGCGCGTACCGCTGCTGAAGCCATCAATCGTGCTCGCCTGGGTCGCAGTTCGGCCTTGACCGGCATACAGCCGGGGCCGGATAGCAAGATGACCGGTTACGAGCGCGGTTTGTGCCAGCCAGTCAGCGGCACGCCATATGTAGGCGAGGATCAAAGCGCAGATGTTTGCGGAACCGCTACTGCAACTGCAATGCCAAGCAATTTTTCAATCAACACGCCTGCGCGAACGGCCAGCAAAAGCATTTCGAAGCATATCACGGGCAGCGCATATGGCGACAATGGCCGCATCACCGGGCCCATGGCACGCGCACTGGGTCTGATTTCCGGCACGCCGGAGTTCCGCTACAAGGATGAAAATGTGAGCCATGTAGTGGCATCTCCAGTTTCGCCTGACGTACCCGAGCGCATCACCGGAGAAGGCCGCGAACGCCGGATCACGGGGGATGCATGGGATCGCGGAGATCGCATTACGGGAACTGAAGGCCGTTCAGCTCAAAGACGCAATCCTACGATGCGCGGAGACTCTCGCGGGAATGCTGTCAATGCGCGCGAAAACCGTGAAATCGAACGCCCAGCTGCGGCTACCAGCAGGATCACCGGTAGCAGCGGCAATTCGAGCGCAGGAGCGATGATCACCATGTCTGGCGGCGCAAGAGGCTAAGTTCAGTGCTGACGAGGAGAATCGCATCATGAATACCCGGCAACGCATGGCAGCCATGAAAGCTCGCCAAACGGCACCCATTGGCATGGCAGTGCGCACCGCATCCTCGGAAATGCCCACCTGGCCGCAGCGCGTGAGTTTCTGCCCGCCTAACATGCATGAGCGCAACGGCGAATGTGTGAGCAGCATATGCGCACCGCGCGTGCATCCGCTGGTGGAAACTCTGCGCAACAAGGAATTGGGTGAATACGAGAACACCGTGCGCACCCGCTTTGACATCATCGTGCCAACGCTTAAAGCCATCGCTGCGCTGGAACATGAGGCAGGATTCGAACAACGTGCGCAGCAGATCGCAAGCGAACGCATGGGTTTTGAATTGCCGGCGGATGTCTTAAGCGATGCATGGGTGAACGGTCTTGACATGCGCAAGCTTTATGGCCACAGCGTTTTACAGACCTATCAGGTTCTGGCGTGTGAACTTGGCGCGGGCTGGAATGGCAAAGCCGAAGCAGAGGCCATGCAGCGCTTCTTCATCGAATGCGGCTTTCATGAAGTGGACATCAGCCCATGCGCAGATGGCCGCCTCAAAGGACTGCTCCAGTTCATCCTGCGCCTGCCTCACCAGGCTGTGCGTCAACGCAAATCCTACGCCGGCGCGATGTTCGACGTGGAACTTAACGTGAAGCAGTGGATTGAGATCGAGTTGCGTCGCTTCCGCGAAGGATTTCCAACCTTGTCGGATGCCGGCACACGATACCTCAAGACTGCGGTGTATCACTACAGCAGTTCGGATCCTCATAACGAAGGCTGCGCTGCACACGGCAGCGATGAAAGGAAGGCAGCAAGAGCCGCACTCGATCGCCTCTTGGCATTTCGCACTGCGATCGAAAACGGATTTTGCTGCGGCGCTTCCATCTCAACGCTGCTCATAGGTGTTGATACGGATAACGATTCGATCAAGGTGCATCTGCCAGACCGCGAAGGAAACATGAGTGTGGATTGCTTTGTCGACAATCTCGAGCTGTATCAGAAAACAGCTGAAATGTCTGCAAGCGAAGCCCGCCGGCAAATAGGCGCTGCGATTGACGAAGCTGCGAGAAATGCAGGCATCAGCGCACCTGAATCCGGCATGCGCAATCTGATTGAGCGCCTGCTCGTGAACAATCTGTCGCAGATCGATTACGTGTGCACCAATCATCATGGACGCTATCCGGACATTGGACATGCCGAACGCTTCATCAATATCGGCGAGGGTTTCGACGAAGTCCATCTGAGAAATCTCGCCTATTTCGGCCATATGCACACCATTGAAGAAGGTTCTGCGGATATGGATGTGGGCATCAAGATCTTCAGCAAGCTGAACGTGGTCCATGGCTTGCCGATCCCGATCGCGATCCATTACCGCTATGACGAAAAGGTACCGGGCTCGAGAGAACGTGCCGTGGCGCGTTGCCGCCGCGTCAAGGATGCGATCGAAAAGCGTTATCCAATGCTATCCAAGGAAGGTTTTCTGTTTTGCTGCATGACGGTACAGGGCAAGGAATATGGAAGCATGCAAGAAAAAGTCGCTGAAGAATTTGAAACCAATGCGCATTGAGGTGAAGTCATGAAAATCATGCAAGTTGAAAAAACCCTGGTATCGACAAATCGAGTACGTGAGATGGGGCATCGTCCCCTGCTGGTGGTGAGGGAAAAGGCGGGCGGCGCGCGCAGCGTCGCAGTAGATGCAGTGGGTTGCATACCGGGAGACTGGGTGATCTGCGTAGGCAGTTCGGCGGCCCGTGAGGCTGCGGGCGCCAAGGACTTTCCGAGCGATCTGACCATCATTGGCATCATCGATCATTGGGAGGAGAGCTGACATGGAAATCATGCGCGTGGTATCCGACCTGGTCTGTACCAGACGCATTCCAGAACTGTACAGCACTTCGCTCAGGGTTCTGGCGGACGCCAAGGGCAAGTTTTCCGTGGCAGTCGATCCTGTGGGTGTACCGGAAGGGAAATGGGTTTTTACTGCCGGCGGCTCTGCCGCTCGCTATGGCGCCGGCGATTACAAGATTCTCACCGATCTGACGATACTCGGAATCATCGATCAGTGGGATGCGGAAAATGAGGTCCGCGAAACAGCAATTTCATCAACTAAGTAAAGGAGAACATCATGGCAAATACAACTAACGGAATCGCATTGGGAATGATTGAAACTCGCGGTCTTGTGCCCGCAATTGAAGCGGCCGACGCAATGACCAAGGCTGCTGAAGTACGCCTCATCGGACGCCAGTTCGTCGGCGGCGGATACGTCACCGTGCTGGTGCGCGGCGAAACAGGTGCAGTCAACGCAGCGGTGCGTGCGGGTGCGGATGCCTGCGAGCGCGTCGGCGATGGCCTCGTCGCCGCTCACATCATCGCGCGCGTACACAACGAAGTCGAGAACATCCTGCCTACCGCTGAGGCAGCTTAAGTTTTATCGCTTTATTCATTGAAAGGAGAAATGGAAATGGCTACCGGAATAACTGGCATCGCATTGGGAATGATTGAAACTCGCGGTCTTGTGCCCGCAATTGAAGCGGCCGACGCAATGACCAAGGCTGCTGAAGTACGCCTCATCGGACGCCAGTTCGTCGGCGGCGGATACGTCACCGTGCTGGTGCGCGGCGAAACAGGTGCAGTCAACGCAGCGGTGCGTGCGGGTGCGGATGCCTGCGAGCGCGTCGGCGATGGCCTCGTCGCCGCTCACATCATCGCGCGCGTACACAACGAAGTCGAGAACATCCTGCCCGCAAAACCTAGCGCGAACGCTGCGGGAAGAGATAGCGACGTAAGCGCCATAGTCTCATAATCAGGTTTGCATCATGGCAAGGGATCCAAGACTATTGGGGTATTTAAACCGGGCACTGGGGCATGAAATGGCTGCAGTTCAGCAATACATGGCCCAGTCAAGAATATGCGACCAATGGGGAATGGAGAAATACTGCGCGCATTTCCGCCAGGACGTTACCGAAGAACTTGAACATGTGCAAAGTCTGATCGATGCTCTATTGAAGATTGGCGCCGCGCCCAACGCCACTCAGTTGCCGGCTGTCAGGCTTGGAAGAAATTTGCGCGAGATGATGTCCATCGATCTTGTCCTGGAAATCGAAGCAATACGCTTGTATGAAGAAGCTGCGGAATACTGCATGCGCGTGCGCGACTTCGAGCACCAAGCCCTGTTCGCGAAGATAATGAATGACGAGTTGACGCATCGAGAAGAACTGAACAGAATGATAGATGAACTTCCAAACTAAGGTAGAGAAACATGAGTGAAGGCAACAATCCTATTCCGCGCTGGTTAAAGCAAGATTTGCCACCGACCTTAAGTCAGCGTTTCGAGTTCGAAAACTATGCTGAAACCAGACGCTTTCTCGATGATCTGTCCAAGCTCTGCGAACAAACCCAGCTTTACCCGAACTTGAGCTTTGGCAAAAACTACGTTAGCGTCACCATCGATGCCAATGGCAATAAAATTGCTACAGAGCATATTGCGCTAGCCCAAAAAATCGATAATTTATTTGCTGGCAATAACTGATGTCTGCGCTACGCATCGCGATTGCGAACCAGAAAGGCGGAACAGGCAAGACCACCCTGGCGCTCAATCTGGCAGCGGGTCTTCATCAACGCGGCAACACGATCGTGCTGGATACCGACCCGCAAAGATCGATCAGTCAATGGGTCCGCATGAACGAAACAGGTGACTTGCCAGAAGTGCAGCAGCTCCACGCCAATACCGCAATAGCAGAATTCCTGAAGGAAATGCAAAAACACCGCTATGTTGTATTGGATTGTCCACCCACCCTGCAAACAGCAACAGTCAGCGATGTGTTAAGAAACGTCGACATTGCGCTCATTCCGATTCAGCCATCTCCGGTAGACTTGTGGGCCAGCATTGATATTGCAGATGAAGTAAATCGCGCAAAAAAGCAAAACCCGCGCCTAAAGGCTTTTGTAGTGCTGAATCAGCTGGATGCACGCAATTCGCTTTCAAAGTCGATGCACGAAGCCCTGGCGGAATTTGACTTTCCGACTTTAAAGACAGGGATCGCACGCCGCGCGGCATATCGTAATGCGGCAATGGAAGGAACAAGCGTTTATGGACTTGGCCCTCGGGGCAAGGCTGCTGTTTGTGAGATTGAAGCCATCATAAAGGAGTTATTAAAATGAGCAAAACATCCAATAAACTTGCCGTCAGCATGCGCAAGGTCAAGGTACAGGAAAACAAACCTGAAGAAAAACCAGCTACAATAGCGAAAAAAGTGGAACCCAGCAGCCCAGCGAAGGCAGTTAAACCTGCACGCATTCCGATGCTTTCAGAACGCGTCTGGCCTGATTAAACTATTACTGCTATTACTGTATTCTGAGTGTATATATGGATCGTCAAAAGCGAAAGCCAGCCGTGAAAAACCCGTTGGTTGGCGTCGTCATGGGAAGCGACAGCGACTGGAAAATCATGCAACACGCGGTACAGGTGCTGGATGAGTTCGGGATCCCTCATGAAGCTAAAGTGGTGTCGGCTCACCGCACACCTGATCTTCTATATGAATACGCCGAAAGCGCCGGCATGCGCGGTTTGCAATGCATCATCGCAGGCGCAGGCGGCTCGGCACATCTGCCAGGAATGCTGGCCGCCAAAACCACAGTGCCTGTACTTGGCGTCCCGGTCACATCTCGCGCACTCAAAGGGCTGGATTCCCTTTTGTCTATCGTTCAGATGCCCAAGGGAGTTCCTGTCGCAACCTTTGCAATCGGAGAAGCTGGCGCTGCAAATGCGGCTCTTTTCGCCGCAGCAATGCTCGCAAATAACGATGCAACCCTCGCACGTAAACTCGAAAAATTCCGCAAGCAACAGGTCGCCAAGGTCAAGGCGATGAAACTGCCAAAATGATATTGCCCGGCGCTACACTTGGCATGCTCGGCGGCGGGCAATTGGGCCGCATGTTCGTCGTTGCCGCACGGACCATGGGTTATCGGACCATCGTGCTTGACCCGGATCCGCAAAGCCCTGCGGGCGAGATCGCCGACTATCACCTGATGGCAGAATATGAAGACGCCCATGCTCTCGATCGTCTTGCTCGCGAATGCGCTGCCGTTACCACGGAATTTGAAAATATCCCGGCATCGACGCTCGAGAGGCTGGCTCTGCATTGTATTGTCAGCCCAGGATCGCTTGCCGTGTCTACCACCCAGAACCGCATTTATGAAAAATCATTCCTGCGCGACCACGGATTTCCAACCGCCCCATTTGCCTTTATAGAAAACGAGGCTGACCTGGTCAATGCTTTCGAGACGATCAAGGCGCCCGCCATTCTCAAGGTAAGCCGCTTCGGCTATGACGGAAAGGGGCAGGCAAAAGTGATGGCTTTTCAGGAAGCCCTGTCCGCGTGGAATGCGATGAAGCGTGAACCCTGCGTGCTTGAAGGCCTGGTGCCGCTCGACACTGAAGTGTCCGTGATACTTGCACGCGGTATCGACAATGAAATGGCAGTCTATCCTTTGAGCGAGAATTCGCATGCCAATGGCGTGCTCGACATCACTGTCGTTCCCGCGCACGTAAGTCACGAGCTGATCGACGAAGCACAAACCATAGCACGCAAGATAGCCCTGCACCTTGAATATGTCGGCGTGCTCGCAGTCGAATTTTTCATAAGCCATGGCAAGTTGCTGGTCAATGAAATTGCCCCAAGACCTCACAACAGCGGACATTACACGATAGACGCCTGCGTCACCAGCCAGTATGAACAGCAGGTGCGTGCACTGTGCGGATTGCCTCTGGGCGAAACAAGGCTTTTGTCGCCTGTTGCGATGGTAAACTTGCTGGGCGATCTTTGGCGAAATGGCGAACCGCATTGGGAACAGATCCTGAAAAGCCCCCGCGCCAAACTGCACCTATATGGCAAGCGCGAGGCGCGCCCAGGACGCAAGATGGGGCACTATACTTGCCTTGCTCCAACGGCAATCGAAGCGCGCGATGAAGCGCTGAAAATACAACGAGAGCTCGAGCGATATTGCTCCTGAAACCACCCTGCCCTGCCAGCATATCCAATTGATCGCTCAATTGGCTCACCTCAAACAGCAAGACCAGAAGCCTTCCCCCGGAAAAATCAATATTACCGTTTCTTCTTCGTCGGGGGATTCTGATTGGGGAACCCGCTTAAGCCGAGCAAATATTTCTGGCTGAGCGTCTGGCTTTCCTTTTGAAGAAATTCGAGGAATGTCTGCGCGAGTATCGATAGGGGTTTTTCCTTGGAGTAGGCAAGATACCAGTGGCGGCGTATCGGAAACCCTTCCACATCGAGCACTGCAAGTTCATCCTCATTGCGGTCAAGCGCCAAGGTGTGCGCGGAAAGCACCGCGATTCCGAGGCCGCCGGCGACCGCATGCTTGATCGCCTCATTGCTGCCCAGCTCCATTCGAACCTTGAGCTTCAAGCCGCGTTCGGCGAAAAATTTTTCTGTGGAAAGGCGGGTGCCGGAGCCTGCTTCCCGCATCAGAAACTGTTCTTCGGCAAGTCGCTTGGGAGATATCTTTTTAACGCCGGCGAGCGGATGGTTGCGCGCGGCAAGAACGACGATCGGGTTTTCAAGAAAAGGCTCCACTTCGACATCCAGGTGTTGGGGCGGCTGTCCCAATACATAGAGATCGTCCTGATTCTCAGCCATGCGTTGCAAAAGGTGCTCCCTGTTTTCAACGCTGAGCAAAACGTCTACCCCCGGATAACGCTGGCAAAAAAGACCAAGCAGGCGCGGCACGAAATACTTAGCGGTCGTGATAACCGACAGTTTCAACCTTCCTGCCTTGACCCCCCTCATGTCGGCCAGCAACATTTCATAGCGGGAAAGCTCATCGAAAATATCGCGGCAAACCTTGAGAAGCTCTTCTCCTGCAAAGGTTAATGACACACGCTTCCCGGTCTGTTCAAGGAGCGGCTGGCCAACGAGATCGGTCAACTGCTTGAGTTGAATGGATACGGTAGGCTGCGTAGTGTGCAGTTCTTCTGCTGCACGCGTAAAACTCAAGTTGCGTGCAACCGCCTCGAAGACCTTGAGCTGGCGCAATGTCGCATTTCTAATCATGGCTTACATCCTGGATAACCATTGACCATGGTAAATGATCTGCATAAGAAAATACAATTATTAGTTATAGTTCGTTTTGTATATAGTGCCGACATGCTCAACAGGGCTACAAGTCTTTCCAAGATGGAAGACATCTGATTAACCAGACAAAAAGGAAGTTGCTATGGCCGTCAAGACCTACAACGCCGGTGTAAAAGAATACCGGCAAACTTACTGGATGCCGGAATATACCCCATTGGATTCCGACATTCTTGCATGTTTCAAGATTACACCTCAGCCTGGCGTGGATCGTGAAGAGGCAGCTGCGGCTGTTGCAGCAGAATCTTCAACAGGTACTTGGACAACTGTGTGGACAGACCTCCTGACCGATCTGGACTACTACAAGGGCCGCGCCTACAGGATCGAAGACGTTCCCGGAGACGACACCTGCTTCTACGCATTTATAGCCTATCCGATCGATCTTTTCGAAGAAGGCTCCGTAGTCAACGTATTTACTTCGCTGGTCGGTAACGTGTTCGGCTTCAAGGCGATCCGCGCATTGCGTCTGGAAGACGTGCGCTTCCCGCTCGCCTACGTGAAAACCTGCGGCGGCCCCCCTCACGGCATCCAGGTCGAGCGCGACATGATGAACAAGTACGGCCGTCCGCTCCTGGGCTGCACGATCAAGCCCAAGCTCGGTCTTTCCGCGAAGAACTACGGTCGCGCCGTATACGAATGCCTGCGCGGAGGTCTAGACTTCACCAAGGACGACGAGAACGTCAACAGCCAGCCATTCATGCGCTGGAGGCAGCGTTTCGACTTCGTGATGGAAGCGATCCACAAGTCGGAGCGTGAGACTGGCGAGCGCAAGGGTCACTACCTGAACGTCACGGCTCCCACTCCTGAAGAAATGTACAAGCGTGCCGAATATGCGAAAGAGCTCGGCGCACCGATCATCATGCACGACTACATCACCGGCGGTTTCTGCGCCAACACGGGTCTTGCAAACTGGTGCCGTGACAACGGCATCCTGCTGCACATCCACCGCGCGATGCACGCTGTTATCGACCGCAATCCTCACCACGGCATCCACTTCCGCGTGCTGACCAAGATCCTGCGTCTGTCCGGCGGCGACCATCTGCACTCCGGCACCGTTGTAGGCAAGCTGGAAGGTGATCGCGGCGCGACTCTGGGCTGGATCGACCTGATGCGCGACTCCTTCACTGCTGAAGACCGTTCGCGCGGCATCATGTTCGATCAGGATTGGGGTTCGATGCCTGGCGTATTGCCTGTCGCATCCGGCGGTATCCACGTATGGCACATGCCTGCTCTGGTCAACATCTTCGGCGATGATTCCGTTCTGCAGTTCGGCGGCGGTACGCTTGGCCATCCATGGGGCAATGCAGCAGGTGCCGCAGCCAACCGCGTGGCGCTCGAAGCCTGCGTTGAAGCGCGCAACCGCGGCGTGGCTATCGAGAAGGAAGGCAAGGCTGTGTTGACAGAAGCGGCGAAGAACAGCCCGGAACTCAAGGTCGCCATGGAAACATGGAAGGAAATCAAGTTCGAGTTTGACACCGTCGACAAGCTGGACGTCGCTCACAAGTGATGAATCTCCCGGCGCATTGCGCCGGGCCTCAAACAAAACTGGAGAATACAATGTCTGAAATGTTGGATTACAAGAGCCGCTTGTCTGACCCTACGAGCCGCAAGTTCGAAACCTTTTCTTATCTGCCGGCGATGAATGCTGACCAGATCAAGAAGCAGGTCGAATACATCATCAACAAGGGTTGGAACCCGGCAATCGAGCACACAGAGCCAGAGCATTTGATGGACAACTACTGGTACATGTGGAAGCTGCCGATGTTTGGCGAAACCGACGTGAGCAAGGTTCTGGGTGAAGCAGAAGCATGTCACAGGGCAAACCCGAACAACCACGTTCGTCTGGTTGGCTATGACAACTTTGCTCAAAGCCAGGGCGCGTCGATGGTGATCTACCGCGGCAAGACCGTTTAAGCAATGCAATTCCCCGCCGCCTGCGGCGGGGCAATGACGAAAGCGGTTTGTCAAAAAACCAGGCCGCTTCCTTCCTTGTGTTGAAAGATGGAGACATAGATGAGCGACATCATCCAGCAGTATCGTATCGAAGCAGAACCCTATTACCGTCCTGTCGCCGACGAAGTCGAGCTGTATGAGGCTGCTTACAGCGTGCGCATGCCGATGATGCTGAAAGGCCCCACCGGTTGCGGAAAATCCCGCTTTGTCGAACACATGGCGTGGAAACTCAAAAAGCCTTTGATCACCGTAGCCTGCAACGAAGACATGACAGCTTCCGATCTGGTCGGTCGTTTCCTGCTCGACGCGCAGGGCACGCGCTGGCAGGATGGTCCCCTTGCGCTGGCTGCGCGCTATGGCGCGATCTGCTATCTCGACGAAGTGGTCGAGGCGCGCCAGGACACCACGGTGGTGATACACCCGCTGACGGACAACCGTCGCGTTTTGCCGCTTGAAAAGAAGGGCGAACTGATCAAGGCGCATCCGGATTTCCAGCTGGTCATTTCATACAATCCCGGATACCAGTCCCTGATGAAAGATTTGAAGCAATCGACCAAGCAGCGTTTCGGCGCGCTGGACTTCAGCTATCCCGAACACGACATCGAGACCGAGATCATCGCGCATGAGACGAGCGTCAATGCTGAAGTGGCAGGCAAGCTGGTTTCCATCGCGGAGCGCGCCCGCAACCTCAAGGGTCACGGACTGGACGAAGGCATCTCGACGCGCATGCTGATCTATGCGGCCAGCTTGATCTCCAATGGCGTCGATCCCATCAAGGCCTGCCGCGTGGCGCTGGTGCGCCCGATCACCGACGATCCAGACATGCGTGATGCGCTGGATGCTGCAGTCAGCACATATTTCTGATCGTTGATAGCGAAAAGCAGCACTGCCTCAAATTGATCGCAGTGACCAACAAGGTCTAGGGAGCAAAGGAGAATGAGTCAGCTTGCATGTTGACTCCAACTGAGCCATGTCTATCCATCTCGAAGATTATCAAGAAATTCTCGGCGAGCTGTCAGATAATTCGCGGGAAATTCTACAATCCGCCTGGCAGGAAGCGGCGCGCGTGTTCAGCCCGCGCGGACTGCAGAATTACCTCGAAGGGGCGGTGTCTTTGAAGGGCCTGGGTCGCGGCAGCGAGTTGGTTGCAACCTACATAGAAAGCGCACCAAACATCGCCAAGATGCTGGGCGAGGATGTGATTCCCGATCTGGTCTACAGCGCGATGAAGATGTCGTCCAAGACCAGCGGAACGGTGATTGAACTGGTGCTTGCAACGGCACCCACAGCAGCCGAACGCCTGGGCGATGCAGCGCTGTTCTCCAAGTATCTGCAGCTGATCAACACGCTGCTGGCCAATGCGCCGCGCGGCGTCAAGCCGATGCTGGACAACCTGGATAAGCTATTTTCCCAGCTCACGTTGGGCGGCCTGCGCCGCTGGGCCAATTGGGGCGCACAGGCGCACCGCACCAACTATGAGGAGCAGGTACGCTATTTCGGCCTGCAGACCCCGGAATCCCTTGCCGTGCTGCAACAGGAGCGCAAGGGCACGCTGTTCATCGACGTACAGCGCCGAATCAACATGTATTTACGCGCCTTATGGGCCCGCGATTTCTTCATGCGCCCTACTTCCGGCGACTTCGAGAAGCGCGAAGGATACAAGCCCTACATCGAGAATTATCTGCTGCATGTCCCGGATGCCTTCGATGACTTCGTCATCAAGAAGGACACTGAGGAAGTGCGGATCTCGGGTCTTGAGCTATACAGAGCTGCGACCGCACACTGCGCGGCTCATGTCGTTTATACGCAGACGCCGATTTCCGCAGAAGGCCTGAACACACTGCAGATGGCCGCCATTGCGGTAATCGAAGACGCTCGCGTCGAACGCCTTGCGACCAATGCCTTTCCTGGTTTGAAGCAGCTTTGGGCTAGCCTGCACATCATCGGATCCTCACAGGGCAATTCGATCGGCGATTATCTCAACCGCATCGCGCGTGCACTGCTTGACGAAAACTTTCAGGATGATCATCCGGTGATCGCAAAGGCGCGTGAATTTTTCGCGCAAGGACAGGATCGCCTGAAGGACAACCAGCTTTCCTGGGATATCGGTGTAGCGCTCGCGCATGAGCTCTCATTGCTGAAGATTCCTTTCCATCCGCGCACAGACCTTTTGATCGCACCCTATCTCGACGACAACCGCTACTTCTGGGAATTCGAGGAATTCGACATGGAGAAGGCGGCCTCTGCCGGTTATGAGACCGTCAGACAGGTCAGGAAGTATGTCAGCGTGATGGAGATGGCCAACGAGATCGATACCGAACTCGCAGGTGACGATGCCCAGGAAATCTGGGTGCTGTCCACCGAGCTTTACCCATACGAAAATATAGGCGATGAAAGCGGCGGAAAATCCTTCAATGAAATGGAGGGTAAGGAGCCGGTATCTGCTCCGTATCACTATTCGGAATGGGATTACCAGATCCAGCTCGAGCGCCCGACATGGGTAACCGTGCAGGAAAAGCGCCCCAAGACCGGAGACATGCAGATCATCGATGACATCGCCACGCAGTACAAGCGCGAAATACAGCGCATGAAATTCCTGCTCGATGCGTTGCAACCTCAGGGGGTGACCCGCATCAGAAAACTCGAGGACGGCGACGAGCTCGACATCAATGCAGCGATCCGCTCGATGATCGACATACGCATGGTGCAGCAGCCGGACCAGCGCATCATGATGCGCTCTGTGCGCAAGATGCGCGACATCTCCGTGATGGTGTTGCTCGATCTTTCCGAATCGACCAACGAAAAGGTAAGCGGGAAAGAATACAGCGTGCTCGACCTGCAACGTCAGGCTGCGGTGCTTCTGGCCGATGCAATCGACAAGATAGGCGATCCCTTCGCGATACACGGATTCTGCTCGGACGGCAGGCACAACGTCGAATACTTCCGCTACAAGGACTTCGATCAGCCCTATGACGAACAGCCAAAGTCACGCCTTGCCGCGATGACAGGCCAGCTTTCAACGCGCATGGGTGCTGCAATAAGGCATGCAGGTCATTATCTCAAGCTGCAGAAATCTTCCAAAAAGCTGCTTCTTGTGATCACGGACGGCGAACCGGCTGACGTGGATGTACGCGATCCCCAATACCTGCGCCATGATACGAAAAAGGCGGTGGAAGAACTTTCTCGCAGTGGGGTCAACACCTTCTGCATGTCGCTCGATCCCAGAGCCGACCAGTATGTATCCAGGATCTTTGGTGCGAGGAACTACATGGTCGTGGACCATGTCGAGCGCTTGCCTGAGAAGCTGCCTTTGCTTTATGCGGGACTGACAAGATGAACGAAAAAACATATGTAGGTTTAGATAAAGATGCTCACGCAGGCCTAACCCCATTGGGCCGCATGGTTCGCGATGCCTGGGTTTTTGGCATACTGCCCGAGACTGAAACCTGCGCCGGCTGGGACATGGGACGCATGCAGGTACTATATGAGGAAGTATATGCCGCCTGGGAGCCCTACGCGCATCTTCCCAGCCGTCTGTCTGGCGAGTTGCTTGAGCGCCATACGAGGATCTATTCAGAGGCCATCAGCAGCGCCCGCAAGGAAGGCTGGAATCCGGAGTTGAGCGACGACGAGTAGTTCAGCGCGCCGGAAATTTGAGCACACGAGCTGGAGCGATCACGCTTCCCTTCTGAGTAAGCTTCTGAAGCGCAAGAGTAAGCTCGATCTGCAGGCGAGGCATGATGACTGCCGCATCCGTCTGGTAATATACTGCCTCATATGCCACCGCTTCGTCGAGTGAATTTCGGTTTTGTGGCCGGAATCTTTGCCATGCGATGTTGATCCAGCATTTGCGCTCGCCATCCAGGAAGATGAGTTCTTCATCGTCCAAAATCGCGAGGTATTGCATCGAGCGGATGGGAATAAAGAGACAGCCGTTTGAGGTCCTGGCAAGCAGGGTATGCGCCAGATTGTAGGTGACTGCTGGCAGCGTTCTTGGTTCTCTGGCTATTTCGCGGTCACGGTAACAGGTGATTTCCATGGCGGTATTTTACGGGAATTAGTATGAATAATGCACTCTTCCAGTCTGACATCAAAAGCCTGAAGCTGCTCAATCGCGGCAAGGTACGGGATATCTACGAAGTGGATCAGGATCATCTTCTGATCGTTACGACCGATCGCCTCTCGGCATTCGATGTCGTGATGCCCACCCCCATTCCCGGAAAGGGCAAGGTCTTGACGGAGATTTCCAATTTCTGGTTTGAAAAACTCGAACACGTTGTTCCCAATCATCTGACCGGCATCGACCCCGCATCTGTCGTCAAGGAGAGCGAGCGCGAACAATTGGCTGGGCGCGCAATCGTGGTCAAGAAACTAAGGCCGCTGCCGATAGAAGCAATCGTTCGCGGCTATCTTGCAGGATCGGGATGGAAGGAATACAAGGCGAGCAGGAGCGTCTGCGGCATTCCATTGCCTGCCAATCTTCGCGAGGCAGACAAACTGCCAGAACCGCTCTTCACTCCGTCCACCAAGGCTGAAATGGGCGCGCACGACGCAAACATCAGCCATGAAAAGGCTGAAGAACTTCTTGGCAAGGATCTCGCAGCGAAAGTACGGGGCGTCTGCATCGCACTATACAAGGAAGCCGCATCATATGCACTGGGACAGGGCATCATCATCGCGGACACCAAGTTCGAATTCGGACAGGACAAGCACGGAAAACTCTATCTGATCGACGAGGCATTGACGCCGGATTCATCCCGCTTCTGGCCAGCCGATCAGTACAAGCCAGGCATGAATCCGCCAAGCTTCGACAAGCAGTATGTAAGGGACTGGCTCGAGGCTTCCGGCTGGAACAAGAAGTCGCCGGGGCCCGAATTGCCGGCAGATATAGCTGCAAAAACCACCGAGAAGTACCGCCTGGCGCTGCAATATCTGACACAAAGTCATATCGATAAACTGGTCTCAGGCTATATGCGGTTTCGCAAAAACAACTATGAAAAAAACCAGGATCTGTTTGAGCGTCTGACCAAACAGGGCCAATCGCCCAAAACGATCGTGGTCGGATGCTGCGACTCCAGGGTGGACCCCGCGATCGTGACGGACTGCGACCCAGGGGATCTATTCATCATACGCAACGTAGCCAATCTGGTTCCGCCGTTCGAGAACAGCGGCAATTTCCACGGAACCAGCGCAGCGCTCGAATATGGCGTGCGCAATCTGGAAGTCGAAAACATCATCGTGCTGGGGCATGCACATTGCGGCGGCATAAATTCGCTGCTGGATCAGAAAGACGGAGGTGACTCGCAGAGCGGATTCATTTCAGGATGGATGAAAGTCGCAAGCCAGGCGCGAAACCGGGTGCTTTCCAGGATGCAAAGCAAATCGAAGGATGAGCAGCTAAGGGCATGCGAACAGGAGGCGATTCTGGTCTCTCTGGACAACCTGCTGAGTTTTCCCTGGATACTCGAGCGTGTGGCGAGCAAGAAACTGGCGCTTCATGGCTGGTACTTCGACATGGAAAAAGGCGAATTGCTGCACTATAATCCGACCAGCAACCGCTTTGAGGCGTTTTCGGCTCAGTAGAAAGCCTTTTTGGCCATCGTCGCATCTGCGAAGAGCAAGCTTAAATCGGCCTACTCACTCGCCAAGCGCGTAGCCCGTGTATGGTGTGCGAGCCTTTCCGGGTGAGCTTTCTTTTTCGCCACTCTGATCGCATGGCCGCCATGATGGTGGCGCCCTGCCCTTGCGACATGCAGCCTCTGAGTTGGCTTGACATGCTTCCACTCTGCATTCCAGTCCCTTAGCGTGTTGATGCTGACGTGATAGCGATGAGCCAGCTTGTTTAGCGTATCGCCATCCCGGACGACAAACCCTTCGCTCTCTGGCGTGTTGAGGCTGTCGGCCTGGAGATGCATGTTGAATGGCTGGAATGACGCTTCTGTGGATTGCTCGCTCACGGGCACCAGCAGGGTTTCGTTGGTGCTGATGCGCGCCCGCGCTGAAAGACCGTTGACCGCTTTCAATTTCTCAAGCGTGAGCCCAAAACGCGGCGCCAGCCGGTCCAGTCGTTCCCCCATCTTTGCATGATAGGGCTGCCAGCTGACCAATGGCTTGTCGTAGTTCTGCAGATTGGTATGAAAGGTCTCGACCTTGTCGACAGGCAGCAAGATGTAATCGCTGTTGTCGTGCAAGATCACAGGCCTGTTGTTCGCCGGGTTCAATGCAACGAATTCATCCTTGGGAATGTCCGCAAGCTTTGCGACCAGTTTGACATCCATGTGCTGGGCCGTTGGGACGATCGCAAAATAGGGTTTATTGGGAATATCGGACAAGGACAGGCCGTAACTGGATGGATTCGAGACGATGTTTTTTATCGCCATTAACTTGGGCACGTAATTGCGAGTCTCGTCCGGCAGATTAAGGCTCTGGTAGTCGGTTGGCAATCCTCTTCTGCGATTTCTTTCCTGCGCGCGCTGCACAGCGCCCTCGCCCCAGTTGTAGGCCGCCAGCGCGAGATTCCAGTCGCCGAACATCGTATGCAGTTTTTCAAGATAATCCAGCGCGCTTTGGGTAGCGCTGACGATGTCACGCCTGCCGTCATACCACCAGTTTTGTCTGAGACCGAAATTTTTCCCGGTGGCAGGTATGAACTGCCATATTCCCGAGGCATTGCTGGAAGAGCGCGCGCCCGGATTGAAACCGCTTTCTATCATCGGTAACAAGGCGATTTCGCTGGGCATACCCCGACGTTCGACCTCGCTGGCAATGTAATACAAGTAGCGCCTTGCTCTGTCCATCATGCGCGCAAAGTATTCAGGCTTGCTCGCATACCATTGTTCATGCTTTACAACCAGGGGATCTTCCACTGAGGACATCGAAAAACCATCTCTAAGGCGCTGCCAAAGATCATCTTCCGAAAGAATAGTCAGCTGAACGTTGTGCGCATTGGTGTAGGCGCCCGGCAAGGAATCCAGAGAAGTGCTGAGGGCGAGTTTTTCGTCTGCCTGAGCGGTCGATATACCGATTGCAAAGAGCAGCGGAAAAATCAGTTTGGCAAATGGCACGTACCGCCCCTGTGAATTCAGAAAAATCGCGCAATCGTAGCCGAGTTACCACTGACAGGTCAATGCAAATTCTGCGATCGAATTTCAAAAATACCCTACCATTGAGGACTTTCCGGGCTGATATCGGATTTGCTTTGTTTCTCGCACCCTCGGATAATAGCGGCTGCCCGATTGGATGAACGCACAATTACGCCATGGAGATGCCATGACATTAAGAAGACAATTGCTGTTGACGATCTTGTTGCTTTTCCTTTTGATGTTCGCTGGCATATCGATGATCAGCGTGAACAATACCCGGCACTATCTTCTCGCCCAGTTAGGCTCATCCACCGAAGATACCGCGAACGCTCTCGCACTTTCCCTCTCCCCGCATCTGCAACAGAACGACTTCAAGAAGATGGATTCAATCGTCGATGCGATGTTCAACCGCGGCTATTTTCGGGAGATTGTCGTCAAATCTGCCGATGGGAAGGAGTTGATTGAAAGGAAATCACCGCTAGAAGCGCAAGGCGTGCCTCAATGGTTCGTCGATCTCGTCCCCATCCATACGCCTCTCGTTCAAACCCCCATCTTGTCTGGATCAAAGATTGCCGCATTTGTCTATGTCAGCCGCCATCCCGGATTTGCTTACGAGCAACTCTGGCGCAACAGCATGGATGAATTGACCTGGATATCGCTGGTAGGCTCGGGTTCCCTGGTTTTGGGATTTATTATCCTGCATCTCATACTGGGTTCGCTTCGCTCAGTCGAGGAACAGGCCAATGCGATCAGCAACCGAGAATATCCGGTGCAGCAGAAGCTGCCGTGGACGACGGATTTGCGCCGCGTGGTCGAAGTGATGAACAGGATGTCTATCAAGGTAAAGCAGATGTTTGAAGAGCAGTCTGCGCTGACCGAAAAGCTGCGCGCTGAAACCTATATGGATACGGTAACCGGCCTTGGCAACAGAAACTATTTCAATACGCAAGTCGATTACCTGATCCACAATCCTGAAAAATTCTACAACGGTGCGCTATTCCTGCTGGTGCTCGATCGTTTCAGGGAATATAACAATCTGCACGGTTTCGAGGCCGGCGATGCGATTCTCGTTAGAACCGCAGAAACCTTAAGGGAAATCGAAAAGGATATCCCTTCCTGCGTGATCTCGCGCATGTCCGGCGCGAGCTTTGCCTTGTTCATGCCCAATATCGATCTCAAGGTTTCAGAAAACATGGCGCAGCGCCTGGTGGATGCGCTGCATCATATCGCAGGCGAAAGCACAGTGGACATCGGGCACGTCGGCGTCGCAATCCACAAAAAGGGAATGGATGCCGGAAAGCTACTTGCAGAAGCCGATATGGCGCTCCGTTCGGCTCAGTCCAGGGGCGAAGCTGGCTGGTTTAGACGCGATGACGCCATCATGCTGCCCGTTCATGGTGCAGGCGACTGGCGTACTCTTCTCAAGAAGGTCATCGAAGAGAAATCCGTATCGCTGCATCTGCAGCCTGTCGTGAACCCAAGCGGGCAGAAGTTGCACCGCGAAGCCTTCCTCAGAATTTCTGGCGATGATGGGAAATTGCTGAGCGCAGGCATTTTCATGCCCATGGCCGAAAACCTGGGCTACTCCGCGCAGCTTGACAGACTGGTCGTGGTTGAATTATCCAAACTGGCGACCAGTCTGGATGACAAGTTCGCAGTCAACCTTTCGATGCAGTCGATATGCGATCAGAGTTTCATCTCGACCCTGGAGGCAATTCTGCGCGCATTAGGCTCAAGAGCCCAGCAGTTGATGTTCGAGTTCCAGGAATACGATGTCATCAATCACACCCAGGCGGTGCATGAATTCATCTCACGCCTGCAAAGTCACGACTGTGAATTCGGCGTAGACCACTGCGGACGCGGATTCGCATCATTCAGCTATCTCCGCGATCTCAAGATACACTACCTGAAAATAGACGGAAGCTACATCCGCGACGTTGACAGCAACAAGGGCCATCAGTTTCTCGTGCAATCGATCTCAAAGATCGCCCACGAACTCGACATACTCGTGATCGCCGAGTCAGTAGAGACGGTCGCCGAACGCGACATGCTGATGAACCTGTATGTCGACGGATTGCAGGGCTATCTGATCGGCAAACCGGAGCGCTTGGAAGTCTGATCGCAAAGCGTCATTCAAAAGGATGACGCAATACGATGGTCTCATTGCGGTCCGGCCCTGTCGACACCATGTCCACCGGAACGCCGCACACTTCTGCGATACGCGATAGGTAATTCCTGGCAGCCTTGGGCAGATCCTCGTACCTTTGCACGCCCAGGGTGCTTTCAGACCAACCCGGCATCTCTTCGTATACCACCTGGCAATTTGCCAGCGCATCCGCACCCGCCGGCAATATGTCGCTGTCCTTGCCGTCGATGCGATAGGCCACACCGATGCGCACGGTCTCGAGCCCATCCATCACATCGAGCTTGGTCACGCAAAGTCCCGACACGCCATTGATCTGTATGGAGCGCTTCAATGCAGCCGCATCGAACCAGCCGCAGCGGCGCGGGCGACCGGTAGTCGAGCCGAACTCATGGCCGCGCTTGGCAAGACCCTCTCCTATCGGATCGCATTTTTCCACCGCATCGTAGAGTTCTGTCGGGAAAGGGCCAGAGCCCACGCGCGTGGTATAAGCCTTGGTGATCCCGAGAACATAATTCAGCATCTGGGGGCCTACGCCCGATCCCGTGCTCGCTGCCCCAGCGATGCAATTGCTGGAAGTGACGAAAGGATAGGTGCCGTGATCGATGTCGAGAAGCGCGCCCTGCGCACCTTCAAACAGCAGGCCCTTGCCTTCGCGGTTGGCCTCATACAGGGCGCGCGGCACATCGATCACCAAGGGCTGAATCCGCTCAGCCAGCGCCAGCGTTTGATCCAGCGTCTTGTGGAAATCGACGGTTTCCGCATTGAAGTAATTCTTCAAGACGAAATTGTGATAGTCGAGCACTTCTCCTAGCTTTGAAGCAAAGCGCTCGCGGTGGAAAATATCCTGCAATCGGATCGCGCGGCGCGCCACCTTGTCTTCATAAGCAGGACCGATGCCGCGTCCTGTCGTGCCTATCTTCGCATCGCCCTTGGCCATTTCCCTCGCCCGATCTAGCGATACGTGATAAGGGAGTATCAAAGGGCATGCCTCTGAAACCTTGAGCCTTCCATATACATTGATCCCGGCCTCATGCAGCTCGTCCATCTCCTTTAGCAGCGCCTCGGGAGAAAGAACCACGCCGTTTCCGATATAGCACATCACATGTTCGCGCAGGATGCCTGATGGGATCAGGTGCAGCACGGTCTTCTTGCCGTTGATCACCAGGGTGTGCCCGGCATTATGGCCACCCTGGAAGCGCACCACGCCTTGTGCATGGTCCGTCAGCCAGTCAACGATCTTTCCCTTGCCTTCATCGCCCCACTGGGTACCGATTACAACGACGTTATTAGCCATCATGTAGCCTTCAAATAGAGTTATTCAAAATCGGCGCGACTTGCCAGACGCCCTCGCGCAACACCAGTTCGCGGTCGCACTGCAATTCGCCAGGATCATCTGCACTGTGAGGCAAGGACACCACGACTGCCTCGCCCGATGCGCGCAATCTTGCGATCGCATCCGACAGAGCCGCATCATCCCCATAGGGTGCGAGTATCCCGGGTTCAATGGCCTTGACAGGCAACAGGCGATAGAGCTGGCGCAAATCCATGCTGAAGCCGGTCGCGGCGCGGGCGCGTCCGAAGCTCTTGCCAAGACCATCATAACGCCCGCCAAGCGCGATCGCATCGTGGCTGCCCGCGTGATAGGAGGCAAAAACCATGCCGCTGTGGTAATGATATCCGCGCAAGTCGGCAAGGTCGATTCCGATGCTCGAAGGATTCAGCTTGTCTACCACGATCTCTAGATCATCGAGCGCCGAAGCAATTTCAGGCAAATCCGGCAGCGCCTCTCTTGCCCTTTTAAGCACGTCACGGCAATCGCCATACAACGCAGGCAAAGCCCTAAGAGCCGCGCGCGGCTCTTCATCGAGGATGGCTGTCAAGTCGCGCAAAGTCGTGGTATCCTTATTCAATAGCGCGGCGAACAAGTCGCGTTCGAGTCTTGCATCGATTCCTGCATGCCTAACCAGCGCGCTGAAGATACCTACATGACCGAGATCCAGATGCACGTCATGCACACCGATAAGTTCTAGCGCTTCCAGCATCAGCTGCTGTATCTCGATATCGCTCTCTATCCCTGAATGGCCGTATATCTCGGCGCCGATCTGCAACAGCTCTCGCGTGCGGTTCAGCCCAGCCGGTATGGTGTGCAACACGCTTCCTGCATAACAGAGGCGCGCCACCCCCTTGCGGTTCAACAAATGCGCATCGATGCGCGCGACCTGAGGCGTGATGTCTGCTCTAAGTGCAAGCGTGCGTCCGCTCAGCTGATCGACCAGCTTGAAGGTGCGCAGATCGCGGTCATTGGGCTGCCCTGTCAGGTGCTTTTCGTCTTCGCCGTCTATCAGAAGGGATTCGGCATATTCCAGGAGCGGCGGCGAAACCAGCTGATAGCCGCTGCGGCGCAGCAGTTCGATCACCGCCGACCGCATCGACTCGACCCGCTGCGCCTCATCAGGCAGCATGTCATGTATATATTCGGGGAGTAACCAGTTTTGCATCATTTAATCCAATACAGTATCAGCAGGCCGGAAAGCATCGCGATCACGCCGATAAACCGAAGCTGTCCATCCGACAGGGTGACCAGTTTCTGAAAAGTCGCGCGCCAGACATCGGGAAAAATGAAAGGGATCAGTCCCTCGATCACCAGCATCATCGCAAACCCCAGCAGCCAGTAATTCAGCACTACTTGGCCTCCTTGCCCGGACTCTTCATGTACTTGAAGAAGGCAGAACTTGGATCCACCACCATCACATCGCTCTTGTTCTTGAAGCTCTGCTTGTATGCCTCTAGGCTGCGATAGAACGCATAGAACTCTGCATTCTTGCCGAATGCCGCGCCATAGATGGCAGCCGCGGTCGCATCCCCTTCACCCTTGGTCTGCTGCGCCTGACGATACGCCTGTGCAAGTATCACTTCGCGCTGTTTGTCTGCATCCGCCTTGATCTTTTCGCCTTCTGCCGCACCCGATGCACGCAATTCATTCGCTACCCGCTTGCGCTCCGCCTCCATGCGGCGGTAAACGGAGTCGCTGATCTCTGGGGGGAAATCAACCCGTTTCAAGCGTACATCGAGAACCTGTATACCGATCTTGCGCGCATCCGCGTCGATTTTCGTGCGCAGCACATTCATGATCTGCTCGCGCTCTCCGGATACCACTTCATTGATGGTGCGCTTGCCGAATTCCTCGCGCATGCTTGAGTTCACGGTCTGTTTCAGTCGGGTATTGGCGCGCTCCACATCTCCGCCCACGCTGATGTAATACTGTTTGACGTCGATGATGCGCCATTTGACGAATGAATCCGCCATCACGTTTTTCTTCTCGGCTGTGATGAAGCGCTCCGGCTCTCCTGTATCAAGCGTCTGTATGCGCGCATCAAAAAAGCGCACGTTCTGCATCAATGGAATCTTGAAGTAAAGGCCCGGTTTGGTTTTCACGCTGACGATCTCGCCCAACTGGAACACGATTGCATCCTGGCGCTGGTCCACCACGAACATGCTCAGACTCAGCAGGATCAATGCGATAACCGCCCCGATCAAAAAATTGGCGACACTGGTTTTCATCGTACCTCCCTGTCGCGGCTAAGGAGCGAATCTCTGGCACGCTGCGCCGCACTGTTGTCATTGTTCTGCGTTGCGGCTGCATCGGCCTTGTTCGATGGCGCGACATCCACGGCGGCAGGAACGCTCTGAGCACGGTTCACTTCCATCAGCTTGTCCAAAGGCAGATAAAGGAGACTGCTTCCGCTCTTCTGGTCAACCATCACCTTGCTGACATTGGACATGACCTGCGACATCGCGTCGAGATACATCCTCTCGCGAGTCACGGCGGGCGCCTTTTCATATTGGACCAGAATCTGCTTGAAGCGGCTCGCATCGCCTTCGGCATTGGCGATCACGCTCTGCTTGTAGCCTTCCGCTTCCTGTATCAGGCGCGCCGCCGTGCCGCTTGCACGCGGTATCACATCGTTCGCATAGGACTGGCCTTCGTTCTTTTGCCGCTCACGGTCTTGTCCCGCCTTGACTGCATCATCAAAGGACGCCTGCACCTGTTCGGGCGGCTGCGCATTCTGCATGGTCAGCTTGCTGATCTGGATGCCCGATTTGTATCGGTTCAGAATATCCTGGATCAGTTTTGTCGCTGCTGCAGCAACCTGTTCCCTGCCCTCATACAACACGAAGTCCATCTTGTTCTTCCCGACCACTTCGCGCATCGCAGATTCAGCCACCTGACGGACATTCTCGTCCGGGTTCCGGTTGTTGAAAAGATAGTCTGCCGGATCATTCACCGTGTATTGGACTGCGAACTGAATATCGATGATGTTTTCATCCTCGGTCAGCATCAAGGACTCTTTCAGAGCCTTGTTCTTGACGTTGTCGCGATAGCCGACTTCGACGGTGCGAACTTCGCTCAGATTGACGATCTCGACCGTTTCAATTGGATATGGGATATGCCAGCGCGGGCCTGGATCTGTCGTCTCCACCATCTTGCCAAAGCGCAATACCACGCCGCGCTGGCTCGCATCGACGATATAAAAACCGCTGGAAAGCCAGATTAAAACAATGATGATGACGATAAGCCCGATGCCGCCGCCATTTATCTTGGGGATACCGGACCCGGCATTCTTGTTTTCAGGCCCCTTCCCTCCCAGCAAGGAAGACATCCTCGCATTCAATTTGCGCAGCAACTCATCTAGGTCGGGCGGGCCACCGTTTTTGCTGCCCCATTTCGGATCATTCAATCCCATGGCTCATTTCTCGCTCGTTTAAGTTTTCAATCTGCTCTGCGGCCAGCTTGCGCGCCTCTGAAAGCGCAAGCCGCAACTCATTCAGTCCCGCGCCGCTTTTCGCACTCAGAAAAATGCGCGCAATTCTACCATACTCGTCGCGCTCCACGCCCGGCTGCATATCGGTCATGTCGATTTTGTTAAACACCAGCATCTGGGGTATTTCTCCAGCACCGATCTCTGCCAACACCTTGTTCACCTCGACAATCTGGTTCTCGTAACCCGGGTTGCTCGCATCGATTACATGCAGCAGCAAATCGGCCTGTGCAGTTTCTTCAAGGGTGCTGCGAAATGCCGCGACCAGTCCATGAGGGAGATGCCGTATGAAGCCAACGGTATCGGACAGCACGATCTCGCTTTCCCCCTCGATGTATATCTTTCGAGAAGTGGTGTCCAGCGTTGCGAAAAGCTGATTGGCCGCGTACACGTTAGCCTTGGTCAGACGGTTGAAGAGCGTGGACTTGCCAGCATTGGTGTAACCGACAATGGAGACGGAGAAGACGTTTGTCCGGTTGCGAAAGCGGCGCTGCACATTGCGCTGCGCTTTCAATTTCTCAAGCCGCTCTTTCAAAAGATGCACGCGCCTGTCAAGCTTGCGCCGATCCAGTTCCAGCTGCGTCTCGCCAGGTCCGCGCGCACCCACCGCAAATTTCTGCTGTCCCATATCGGCATTGCTGCCGACTAGCCGGGTTGCAAGATATTTGAGCTGGGCGAGTTCAACCTGCACCTTGCCTTCATGGCTTTTTGCCCGTTGCGCAAAGATATCCAGGATCAGCATGGTTCTATCGATGACGCGAGCATTCAGCCTCGCTGTCAGGTTGCGCATCTGCGCGGGGGTGAGATCGTGATTGAAGATCACCAGGGAAATTTCCATGCGCTCGACAAGCTCGGCAATCTCCCCGGCCTTGCCGCTGCCGACGAAGAGCGCCGCATCGGGGCGGGATCGCTTTGCCTCTATAACGCCCTCCACGCGCACGCCGGCAGTTTTGGCCAGAAGGCGCAATTCCTCGAGGCTTTCACGATAATCCGCATCGCCAAAGTCTATGCTGACCAGTAATGCCGATTCAGCGCCTTCCCGCTTCATTACTCGGCAGCGTCATCTTCAATCGACATATTGATCGCGCGCGCAGGTACGATAGTCGAAATGGCATGCTTGTACACCATCTGGACGACGGCATTGTTCTTTAGCAAAACCACGTACTGATCGAAGGACTCCACCTGACCTTGCAACTTGATGCCATTGACAAGATAGATAGCCACCTGCACATGTTCCTTGCGCAGCGTATTCAGAAAGGGATCCTGCAACTGCTGGCCTTTTGCACTCATGTTATTGCTCTTTTTGTAAGTCAAGGGAAGCACACTTTACTGGATTCTTAAACGAAAGGCCAGATTAAAGAAAAATTTTTAGCGCCTTTATGAAAGAATTTTCAGCCACGCCCGATCGTTCGTCTTACCCTGCCATACTCGATAGGAATTTTCTTGTTTTCGACTACCGATATCTCCCTATCAAAATCATCCATCTCCGATACTCTTGTTTTGATGGCAGAGCGACAATCCTTCTCCCTGCAAGTCATGTATGCAACCTTACCGAGGAGAATGTCATGATGCAAAAAATTGTGCAGTTCTCACGCTTCATTGAAAATTACCGCCATTACCGCAGGAAAGGAATCTATTACAAAGTCGCATGGCATCTTGCCAGCATGACACTCCCGCAATGAGCCACGCAAAAAAGCCGCACCCCTTCAGAGGTGCGGCTCGCAGTCGAATACAACCCATTCAACTCTGATTCTCGACACCCGGGTCGGGCAATCCAGCCAACTTGCAGAGTGTTTGAACAGGGCCGTTCGGAAACAGTTCGTAGAGAAATTTCTTGTATGCATAGGTATCGCTGAAGCGCTGGCCATGATGCTTTCCCAGCGTGTTCACCAGTACACTCATGGTCGGATGAGTGTGATTCTGCTCATAGTATTCCCTGAAATAATCAACAAGCCCCAGCGAGGTATCATCCACCGGCCTGAGTCCCGACTTTTCATATTCTTTCACAAGGATATCGCTGACCTCATCATTCCAGTCATACGGGTTTTTTAAAAAACCCGCCATATCCGTTTCGATGGTCTTGCCGTTTACCGTAATGTTCATGATGATGCTCCCAAATTAATCAAACGAGCCAAGGCACCGCTATCGACCTCCGCCGCCCATGCCTCCGCCGCCCATGCCTCCGCCGCCCATGCCTCCGCCGCCCATGCCGCCACCACCCGAACCCATGCCCCCGCCTCTGACTGGCGGCTCATCGGGAATGGACACTCCGCGTTCCTTGGCGCGCACCTTCATCTGCTCATGGTGTTCATTGCGTATCTGCTCGCGCTCTTCGGCAGTTTTTGCATCGCGCATCCTTGCCCGATACTCGACGCGCTCCTGATTGGTCATCAACTGGCTGCCGTATATGCGCGTTCGAGTCTGGTCCTGTATACGAGTCTGGTCTTGTGTGCGCGTCTGATCCTGGGCCCTTTCCTGATCGGCCGCCCATACATTCGATGCCGCCACGACCAGTGCAGACGCCATCAAAATTTCCTTCAACATGATTCTCTCCTTGATTTTGGCGAACGTCTTCCGCTATGGCATGCGTCGCATTAACTTATCTGGATTTCTTTCTTTGCAACTCCGGGTTTCTTGGGCAGGGTGAGCTCAAGCACGCCATTGTTGTATTTGGCCTGTATATGCTCCTGATCCACCTCATCGGAAAGGGTAAAGGTGCGCGAAGCCATGCCATAGCTACGCTCGCGGCGTATCACCCGCTCGCCCTCCTTGGCCTCTTTCTCCTGCTTGACTTCAGCCGTGATGGAAACCCGGTTTCCATCGACCGTCACGTGGATATCATCCTTGTTCACGCCAGGAATATCGGCATGAACGAGATAATTGTCTCCGGATTCCTTCACATCCATCTTGATCTGGGGTTCGATATCCATCGCCTCCCTAAACAGCGGGCGCATCATAGACTTGTTCAATCTTTCGAACATTTCGTCGAAATCAAGGAAAGGGTCTAGGCGTGAAATTTCGCTGCCCAGCGGTTTGTATCGTGTGATTCCGTTCATGTTAATTCTCCTTAGCGTCAGTGGAAAATCAGACCATGCCTGAAAGGCAACGGCTTGTTTATTGACTATGCTCTACCCGATTTAACATGCGTACCATCGGAGAAGGATGATTTTTACCTAGAAAAACACCAGCAAACAGGGTAAGGATTTCCCTAGCATGAAGTCCATGACGGAAAACGCATGACACATGCGCCACACCCCACGGTATAATTGAGCGCTATGCAAATACTACGCGGACTCCCTTGCCTTCAGCACGATCCTGCAGCACTCACTGTCGGCAATTTCGACGGCGTGCATCTGGGCCACCAGTCCCTGCTCAATGAATTGAAGGCAGCGGCAAAGTCGCGCTCGCTGAAAACAGCCGTGGTGATTTTTGAACCGCATCCCCGCGAGTTCTTCACCCCGCAGGATGCACCGGCCAGGCTGTCTTCCCTTCGCGAGAAGCTCGAAATGTTCGAACTCCTGGGCATAGACCGCGTGCATGTATGCCGCTTCGATGCCGAATTCTCACAGATGAGCGCGGCCTATTTCATACATGCATTGCATGAAAAACTGCACGCAAAATACATACTGATAGGGGACGACTTCCGTTTTGGCAGCAAGCGCACAGGCGACTTCGCACTGATGGAGAAGATCGCCGAACAAGAAGGCTTTGAAGTTCGGGCCGTGCACACCGTGAAGCACGACGGCGTGCGCATTTCCAGCACCGCGGTTCGGGCTGCACTCGAGGCAGGCCAGTTGCGCCGCGCTCACGATTATCTCGGCCGGCATTACAGCATCAGCGGACGCGTGATTCATGGAGACGGAGTGGGCAAGAAGCTGGGCTACCCCACAGCAAACATCCAGATGAGGCACAATCGACCGCCATTGTCCGGCATATTCGTGGTCGAAGCGCATGTCACAGGTTTCGGTGTCCTGCGTGGTGCTGCGAGTCTCGGCGTGCGGCCTACCTTCAAGCACGATGCAAAGCCCGTTCTGGAAGTGCATCTGTTCGAATTCGACCGGGATATTTACGGTAAGAACTTGCGTGTGGAATTCTTGCAAAAGCAAAGGGACGAGGAAAAATTTCCCGATGTCGCTGCCCTGACCCGGCAGATCGCATTGGATGTGGAAAATGCAAAGAGATGGTTTGAACAACATGAATGATTACAAGAAGACGCTGAACCTGCCCGACACGCCCTTTCCGATGCGCGGCGACTTGTCAAAGCGCGAGCCCCAGATGCTTGCGCGCTGGAATGCACTGCAGCATTACCAGAAAATACGCAAGGCCAAGAAGGGGCTGCCCAAATTCGTCCTGCACGATGGTCCGCCCTATGCCAACGGCGACATACACATAGGGCACGCGGTGAACAAGATCCTCAAGGACGTCATCATCAAAGCCAAGACGCTTTCGGGTTTTGACGCTCCCTATGTGCCGGGATGGGACTGTCATGGCCTGCCTATCGAACTGCAGGTCGAGAAGAAGCATGGCAAGTCCCTTCCCGCGAAGGAATTCCGCGAGCTCTGCCGCGCCTATGCCCATGAGCAGATCGAACGCCAGAAAAAGGATTTCATGCGTCTTGGCGTGCTGGGAGACTGGGATCATCCCTATCTCACGATGGACTTCAAGACCGAAGCCGACATCATGCGCGCGCTGGGTGCGATACATCAACACGGCTTTCTGTATCAGGGCTACAAGCCAGTCAACTGGTGTCTCGATTGCCAGTCCGCACTCGCCGAGGCCGAAGTCGAATATGAAAACAAGACTTCGAGCGCGATCGATGTCGCATTTGAAGTTAAGGATATGCAGGGTCTTGGCCGCGCCTTCAACGCATCGCTTTCGGGTTCCGAGAAGGCCTATGCGGTGATCTGGACGACCACGCCCTGGACTTTGCCCGCAAACCAGGCGGTGAGCGTGCATCCGGATTTCGAATACACGCTGGTCAGGACCGCCAAGGGGTTACTGCTGGTGGCAACGGCACTGATGCAATCCTGCCTCGAACGCTATGAACTCGAAGAAGAAGCCATAGGCTCCTGCAAGGGCGCTGCACTCGAATTGCTGCCCTTGCAGCACCCCTTTCAGGATCGCATCGTACCCATCATCTGCGGCGAACATGTGACTGCGGATTCCGGCACGGGGCTCGTTCACACAGCCCCCGCGCATGGCCTGGACGACTATTTCGTAGGGCAGAAATACAATCTGCCAACCGACAATCCGGTAGGTGATGACGGAAAATTCATATCCTCCGTTCCTCCTGTAGGCGAAGTCGCACTGGCAGGCGTGTTCGTCTGGAAGGCCAACGACATCATCATGCAGGCTCTTGAGGCGTCAAACCACCTGTTATGCCAGAAAAAGGTCCAGCACAGCTATCCTCACTGCTGGCGACACAAGACCCCGATCATCTTCCGCTCCACGCCCCAGTGGTTCATCGGCATGGGAAACCGCAAGCAGGAGGGCGATACTAGCGCCATCGAAAACCTGGTGAATTCGAACCGCCATGAAAGGCGCGAAGAAATCACACTGCGCGACCTGGCAAACATGGCCGTGGAGAAGACCGCATTCTTTCCAGCATGGGGACGCGCGCGCCTCGAGGCGATGATCAGGAACCGGCCTGACTGGTGCGTATCGCGCCAGCGCAACTGGGGTGTCCCCATGCCCTTCTTCGTGCACAAGGAAACCGGAGAATTGCATCCCGACTCGGCGATATTGCTCGAAAAGGTGGCGCTTCTTGTCGAGCAGCAAGGCATAGAAGCATGGTTCAGTCTGAATGCCGAAGATTTCCTGGGAAGCGATGCAGCACAATACAGGAAGCTCACCGACACGCTGGATGTCTGGTTCGATTCCGGAACCACGCATGCCTCCGTACTCTCGCGTCGTGAGGGGCTGAGATCTCCTGCCGACTTGTATCTCGAAGGGTCGGATCAGCATCGCGGCTGGTTCCAGTCATCCCTGCTCACCGGATGCGCGATCAATGGACGTGCGCCATACGATGCGCTTCTGACCCACGGCTTCGTGGTCGACGGCAGCGGGCACAAGATGTCGAAATCCAAGGGCAATGTAGTCGCGCCACAAAAGGTGTTCGACACGCTGGGTGCGGACATCCTGCGCCTCTGGACCGCCTCGACCGACTATTCCGGAGAGCTCACGATATCCGACGAAATCCTGAAGCGCGTGGTGGAAAGCTACCGCAGGATCCGCAATACGCTCAAATTCCTGCTCGCCAACATTTCCAATTTCGACATGAAACGCGATGCATTGCCGACAGACCAGTGGCTGACGATAGATCGGTATGCGCTTTGCCTGACCCAGAAGCTGCAAGTGGAAGTATGCGAAGATTACGCGAGCTATGAATTTCATCTCGCCGTGCAGAAGCTGATGGCTTACTGCTCAGAAACCCTGGGCAGCTTCTATCTCGATATCCTGAAGGATCGCCTCTATACCACGGGTGAAAATTCGCGCGCCCGCCGCTCCGCGCAAAATGCGCTCTATCACATCACGCATGCGCTGACCCGTTTGATCTCGCCGATCCTGAGTTTCACCGGAGAAGAAGCCTGGGCCATCCTGAACGGCAAGGACGAAGAGAGCGTATTCGAAGGACTCTGGCATGAATTGCCGAATCCCAGCCTGTCTGACTCCGACAGCAAAGCCTGGCTGACCATAGAAGCCTGGCGCAATCGCGTCAACAAGCAGCTCGAGGAAGCGCGTTCTGCCGGCCTTATCGGTTCAGCGCTCGCAGCCGAAGTGGATGTGTTCGCATCAAGCGAAGACTACGGCATACTCGAAAGTCTAGGCAACGACCTGCGCTTCGTGTTCATCACTTCGCGCGCAACGGTCCATCGTGCAGCAGATGAACCCAGGGTGGACGTGTCCGCGAGCCTCCATGAAAAATGCGAGCGCTGCTGGCATTACCGCGAAGATGTAGGGATCGATGAATCACACCCCACCCTGTGCGGGCGATGCGTCAGCAACCTTTATGGAGATGGCGAGGAAAGACGCCATGCTTAGCCGCTGGCTTGCGCTTTCCGCATTGGTCGTGCTGCTCGACCAGATGAGCAAGCTATGGGTCGTCAACCATTTTGCCAATCAGGAAAGCCTGACGATCTTGAGCGTGTTTGATCTCACGCTGATGCACAACACAGGCGCCGCATTCAGCTTCTTGAGCGATGCGGGCGGTATGCAGCGCTGGATTTTCACGACGATTGCAGTCATCGCATCCGTTTCGATCACATGGGTTTTGCGCAAACACGCAACAGAAATTCTCTTTTCCTTTGCGCTTAGCCTGATT
This sequence comes from Pseudomonadota bacterium, assembly GCA_021782365.1. Lineage (GTDB taxonomy): Bacteria > Pseudomonadota > Gammaproteobacteria > Burkholderiales > Gallionellaceae > Gallionella. The sequence goes on along the minus strand of JAJXVB010000002.1, from coordinate 65,210 downwards.
CTGGGAGGCGCGCTGGGCAACCTGATAGACCGCATCAACCACGGTTATGTGATCGATTTTCTGCTGTTCCACTGGAACGAACATTATTTTCCTGCCTTCAACCTCGCCGATTCCGCGATCACCTGCGGCGCAGGCCTGTTGATCTGGCAAAGCATCATGGAGAAAAAACATGGATCTGCTGTTAGCTAATCCGCGCGGCTTTTGTGCAGGTGTGGACCGCGCGATCGAAATCGTCGAGCGCGCGCTGCAAATTCACGGCGCGCCTATCTATGTGCGCCATGAAGTCGTACACAACAAGTTCGTGGTAGACGGCCTGCGCAGCAAAGGGGCAATTTTCATCGAGGACTTGAACGACGTCCCCAAGGGCAGCATCCTGATTTTCAGCGCGCACGGGGTATCCCAGGCAGTGCGCGCGGAAGCGGCAGAACGCGGCCTTACGGTATTCGATGCAACTTGCCCCCTGGTCACCAAGGTGCACATCGAAGTCTCGCGTCTGCGCAAGCAGGAAAAGGAAATCATCATGATCGGCCATAAGGGTCACCCCGAGGTGGAAGGCACGATGGGACAAGCGGACTCCGGCATGTATCTGGTGGAATCCCCCGAGCAGGTGGCCGATCTCAAGGTCAAGGATGAGAACAATCTCTCCTATGTCACGCAGACTACCTTGTCCATAGACGATGCGAGCAACATCATCGCAGCGCTCAAGAACCGCTTCCCATTCATCACCGGCCCCAAGAAGGACGACATCTGCTATGCGACCCAGAACCGCCAGGATGCAGTGAAGCTGCTCGTGAAACAATGCGATGCGGTGGTCGTCGTGGGTTCCCCAAACAGCTCCAACTCCAACAGGCTTAGAGAAGTCGCAGCTAACGTAGGCATCCCCGCCTATCTCGTGGACGATGCAAATGGACTGGATGCCTCCTGGTTCATGGGCAAGCAAAGGGTTGGCGTGACGGCAGGCGCATCGGCCCCCGAAGTGCTGGTGCAGGGCGTGATCGAAAGGCTCAAGGAGTTCGGCGCAACTCATGTCGCAGAACTTCAGGGCATCACCGAAAACGTCACCTTCCCTCTGCCCAAGGCATTGCAGGCTTGAAGACGGATTTTCTGATCATAGGCGGCGGCGCAATCGGCTTATGCAGCGCAATTGCCCTGCTTGAAGAAGGCTACAAAGTCACCCTGATCGATCGCAATGCGACAGGCTCCGAAGCGTCCTGGGCGGGAGGCGGCATACTCTCGCCGCTCTGTTCCTGGGATTATTCCGAAAAGGTCACGAGTCTCACCGAGCGCAGCATGGGCATGTTCGAGGACATGGCAGATCAGCTTCTTCATCACACCGGCATAGATCCCGAATACCAGAGATGCGGCATGCTGATTCTGCCACCTTTCCAGGAGAAAATAGCAACTGCATGGTGCAAAGCGCATCAGGTTATTTTCAACCATGTCAGGCTTGATGAGCATTTGCAAGGCATGCAAGGCGCAGGGCTATTCATGCCGGACATCGCGCAGGTTCGAAACCCCAGATTGCTGCAGGCTTTGCGCCGTCGCTTCGAGATGCTGGGCGGAAACATGCTAGAGCATCAAGAAGCGCTGAGCTTCGAGATTTCCGGACACGAAGTCAAAGGACTCAGCACGAACAAAGAGAAACTGACCGCGGATGCCTACATCATGGCGGCGGGTGCATGGAGCAAAACGCTTTTGGGTGAACATGCGATGGGCATGGAAGTTCGCCCTATACGCGGCCAGATGTTGCTGTTCAAGTTCGAAGCCCCCCCATTTTCGAACATCCTGCTGCAAAAGGAGCTGTACATCATCCCGCGCACGGATGGACATGTGCTGGTCGGCAGCACGCTGGAAGATGTGGGGTTTAACAAGAGCATAACGACCGAAGCCATGACCTATCTTCTGGGACGAGTGCGCACCCTGTTCCCGGACTGGCCATCCCCGATCAGGCAATGGGCAGGACTTCGCCCGGGTTCGCCGGACAACATCCCGACGATAGGTCCGCACCCTCGTTTATCCAACCTCTATGCCAACTGCGGCCACTTCCGCTATGGCGTGACCATGTCGCCTGCCAGCGCAAGGCTGCTGCTGGATGCAATCCAAGGCCATACGGATCAGACCTATCGCTGGCGCGAATGAAAGCCGCTATTTCTTGCTGGCGTCAAAAAAGTAGGTGGCGCGCTGTCTGGGATTGAGATACGCGAAGATGTCGGGAGACAAGAGATTGGGCCTGATATTCCTGTCGATCGTGACTTCAGGCTGCGTTTCGAGATCGAGTATCAGAGCCTCTTCCTTCGGTACGCCCGGATCATAGATCAGAAGCGTAGGCTTCAGCGGACTTTTCGACGAGACCGAGAGCACCATGCCTATCGCGCCATTGGAAAGGCTCACAATGCTGCCCGGTGGATACACTCCCATGAACCGGATGAAGACCTGCAGCATCGTCGAATTCAGCTTTCCCTTGTATTGTTTAAACATGATTGACAACGCCTCGTGGGGCGTCAACGCATTTGCCGGATTGATCGGATTGCAAAGGTTGTCGTAGAGATTGATGATGGCAACGAGTTGCGCAAGAGGTGAAGTCTTGTCCTGCGTCAGTCTGTTGGGATAGCCCGTTCCATCGACATACTCGTGGTGCTGGTTCACGATGGCCAATGCGCGTGCATCCAGCTTCGCATTTTTGGCGATCTTCAGGCCGAAGTTGGTGTGCTCCTGCAGCAGCGATTTCTCTGCCGCAGTGAGCGGATCGGTCTTCATCGTCACCTTGCCTGGGATATCGAGCTTTCCGATATCGTGAAACAGGCTACCCATGCCGACCAGCTTGACCTCGATCGGGCTCAGCTTCAATTCCTTTGCAAGCAGTATCGCAAGCACCGAGACATTGACCGAGTGTACGTAGATTTCTTCCCCGGCCACCTTGTCGTTCAGTGCAAACAGGATGGTCCCGCTATCATCCATCAATGTCTCGACAAAATCGTCCATCAGCTGGCTTGCCGTTTCCATGCAGGCCTGAGGTTTGGAAAAAATATCGCTGTTGATGCTGCGCATCACCCGGGATGCATTGGCCACTTTTCTTTCGCATTCGATCACTTTCTTCCGATGCGATATCAAGCGCTCCTTGCGAGCCTTCTTCTCGGCCATCATCGCCTCGACCTCAGGCGATATCTCGGGTTCAGGCGGGGTCTCTTCTTCCTTCGGCTCCTCATCGAGAGGCAATGGCAGTGTATCACTCAAATCAGGGTTATAGCGTATGCGCTGTATGCCAAGTCCGCGTATCGTGCGAACTTGGGATTCTGACTTGATCTTGAACCGGTTGAGCGGAAACGGATGATCCATCCAACCCAGATCTATGTAGACATACATGCCAGGCTGCAGCTGCTTGCAATCGATCTCGATGGTTTGTTCGTTAGACATGCGCTCCCCGTGAATCAGGAATTCACTTACCGTAAAGCTTGCGGCCGCGTATTCTCGCCCTGTGCGCGGCGCGCTGCTCGGCCTCGGTAAGCGCCCTGGGCTTTTTCCCCTCGAAGGGATTCTTGCTCGAGTTGTACTGAATCTTGAGCGGCGTGCCCTGCAGCCTGAAAATCTCCGCAAAGGTCCTTTCAAGATAACGCGTATAGCTTGCCGGCACGTTGTCCAGTCCGCTGCCGTGTATCACGATCAGAGGCGGATTGCTTCCGCCCTGATGCGCATAGCGCATCTTGGGCAGGAAGCGACCGACCTTGGGCGGCGCCTGCTTCTCTATCGCGCCGATCAGCGCACGGGTTAGCTTGGGCGTGGAGAGCTTCGCCATCGCAGCCTCATAGGCTTCGTCCACAGATTTCAGCACATTCGCGACACCGCTTCCATTCAATGCAGAGATGTAATGGCGTTTGGCAAAACCCAAAAAATGCAGCTTGCGTTCGATATCGTTCTTCACCATTTCACGGCGGTGGCTGTCCAGCCCATCCCACTTGTTGACGGCCAGCACCAGCGCACGGCCTGCCTGCAGCACGAAATCCGCGACATGCGCGTCCTGTTCAGTGATCTGATCCCTTGCATCCACCACCAGCACGACGACATTCGCATCTTCGATCGCCTTCATCGTCTTGATCACGGAGAATTTCTCGACAGCCTCATCGATTTTCCCGCGACGCCGAACACCTGCCGTGTCTATGATGACGTACTGTTTTCCATCGCGCTCGAAATCGATGTAGATGCTGTCCCGCGTGGTACCCGGCTGATCGAAAGCGATCACGCGCTGCTCGCCGAGAATCGCGTTGACCAGCGTGGACTTTCCGACATTGGGTCTGCCCACGATCGCGAGCTTGGGAGGCTTGTTCTCGGAGGCTTCCTCCTCTTCGACCTCTTCCGGAAATTTCTCGAGCGCGATCTCGATCATCTCCTCGACATGGTCGCCATGTGCAGAAGAAATCGGATAGGGTTCGCCCAATCCAAGCTCGAAGAATTCGGCCGTGACGCGCGAGCGGGACATCCCTTCGGTCTTGTTCACCAGAAGCAGTATCGGTTTTCCGGTCTTGCGCAACTCCGATGCGATGATCAGATCCTGGGGCATGCAGCCTGCGCGCCCGTCGACCAGAAAAAGCACCACGTCAGCCTCGTCGACAGCCTGCCGGCTTTGCCTTGCCATCTCGAACATGATGCCGTCCTTTGCAACCGGTTCAAGACCTCCGGTATCGACGACCAGATAGGGGCGGGCGCCGACCCGCCCTCTTCCGTAATGGCGATCGCGAGTGAGTCCGGGAAGGTCTGCGACCAGTGCATCCCGACTGCGGGTCAAGCGGTTGAACAGCGTGGACTTTCCCACGTTAGGACGACCGACCAGTACAAGTGTAGGCAACATGATTATGCGAATTAGGCCTATTGAATGGACAGGGAATAAACAACGCCGTCCTGGGTTTCCAGCAGCATGCCGTCGTCCATCTCTACGGGCGCGACGTTTGACGTGCTGCCATCAAGCCGGATGCGCGCAACAAGATGGCCGTCCGAAGTGCTAAGACCATGCAGATAGCCTTCAAAGTCGCCGACTACCACGACATCACTCTTGGCAAACGGCATCGAAACATCCCGAAGCAGCAAATCCTCATTCTTCCAAACGGTGCTGCCGCTGTCCTTGTCGAGCGCCATCACCTTGCCTGCTGAATCTGTCAGATAGATATTTTTCCTCAGCACAGAAAGGCCCTTGTCGCTTGCAATTTCGCGCGTCCAGAGAGGGCTACCCTGATCCGTATCGTAGCAGGCGAGGCGCCCCTGAAAGGCGATCGCGCACACTTCGTTGTCGCTGACCATCGGATTGCTGGTGATGTCGCTGATGCGTTCGAGTTCATTGTTGCCCCTGGGCTCGGAAACCGTGTTCTCCCATACTTCCGAGCCGTCAGACAGCCTGATCGCGATCAGCTTGCCACCAGCATAACCGACATAAGCCAATCCGCGATAAGCGGTCACACCCGCGTGGCTTCGCACGATCAAGGAAGGCAGGGTATGATCATAAAACCAGCGCTGCTTGCCATCCGCCTCGCTAAGCGCCGTGATGCGCCCGTCCCCGGAACGCACGATCACCAACCCATCTGCCACTTCAGGCGTGCTCAGCACTTCGCTCGACACGAACTGCTTCCAGCGAAACTTTCCATCCTCGCCGAAAGCCTGCACCTCGCCCTTGTTGCTGGCGATCAGCAAAAGCCCGTCGCCCGCGCCCACTCCCGCTGAAACCGGCATCTTGCTCTTCACATGCCAGACTTCCCTTCCCGTCTTGCGATCAATCTTCGTGATTTCGCCCTTGGCCGATACACCATAGACCGCATCGGCAGTCAGAGCAGGCTGCAAAACATGGCCATCCGTGCTGCCCACCTTTCTGTGCCATCGTTCAACGAATTTCTTCGTCGCATGAAATTCGACCAGTTTCGCAGGCTGCGGACCTGTCTTGTCCTTGCTGAACCAGCCCTTGATCGTCGAGCAGCCGCTTAAAGACAGCAATGCGATGAGCAGCACTACCGCCTTCATTTGGCCGCCCCGAGTGCGTCCATCTTCATCTGGACGAGATTGCGATAATTGCTCTTGCTGTCCAGTTTTTCATAGGCTTGCTGGTATGCTGCGCGGGCCAGCGCAGGCTTCCCTTGTGCGACCAGCACGTCGCCTTTCATGTCCGAAAACAATGCATCGAATGAGGCGGGATGCTTTTCTTCGAGAATCTTCATCGCAGATTCATAGTCTTTGGCATCCAGAAGCAGCGCAGCCAGACGCAGCTCGGCAACGCTTTTCAAACCTTCTTCCTTGGCATGGTCGATCACCCACTGCAACTGAGTCTTGGCTTTCGCCACATCCTTGTCAGCCTCGTTCACCTGAGCTGCAATCAAAGCCGCACGCGGCGCATAAGCGCTGCTCGCATACTTGTCCATCACGGCAGCCGCCGCATCGTTGACCCGCTTGATATCGTTGCTGGTAAGCTGATTGACGAACTGCTGATAGAGCGTTGCAGCCTGGCCAGCCTGATTGCTCTGGTAGGTCGTCCAGCCTCTCCAGCCCAGAATGGCAACCAAGGCGACAACCGCGATGCCCAGCACCATATTGCTGTTATCCTTCCACCACGCCTTGAGCGTGTCGAGCTGTTCCTGTTCCTGCAAATCCAAAGCCGCCATGATTTCTACTCCTGCTTGATAAATGTGTTGATTGCGGCAAGCATGTCCTGCACGCCCACCTTCACCTGGTCCCCGCCCTTCATGGGCTTGATGCTGACCTCATTTGACAGTGCCTCGTCATCCCCGATCACCACCGAAAAGCGGGCTCCGCTGGCATCCGCCTTTTTCATTTGCGACTTGAAGCTTCCCCCTCCGCAATGCAGGATCACGCGCAAATCTGCATCGCGCAGCTGTTCTGCAACCCGGCTTGCCAGGATGCCTGCCATTTCCCCCTGATGCACGACATAGACGTCGACATCGGGCTCGGAAAGCTTCATGCCGCCCTCTGTCAGCAACACCAGGAGGCGTTCGACCCCCATCGCAAAACCCATCGCCGGCGCAGGCTTCCCGCCTATCTGAGAGACCAGTCCGTCATAGCGTCCGCCAGCGCAAACAGTGCCCTGCGCACCCAATCGGGTCGTGACCCATTCGAAAACCGTGCGGTTATAGTAATCCAGCCCTCGCACGAGGCGAGGATTGATCTCGTATGAAACACCGTGACGCTTCAGAATCTCCTGCAGCGCGGCAAAATGCAAAAGCGCATCCTCGTCCAATTCGTCCATCAGCTTGGGCGCCGCATCGATCAATTCCTGCATCGCCGGATTCTTGCTGTCCAGTATGCGCAAGGGATTGCTGTGCAGGCGCCGTTTGGCATCCTCGTCCAGGAGATCCAGGTTCTGCTCGAAATGCGCGATCAGCTTCGAACGATGCCTGTGCCTTGCATCCAAATCCCCCAGCGTATTGAGTTGCAGCGTCACATCGCTCAATCCGAGCTTTTGCCATAGCCTCGCGCACATCAGTATCTGCTCGGCATCCATGTCAGGACCCGCAAAGCCCAGTGCCTCCACTCCCACCTGATGAAACTGGCGGTATCTTCCCTTTTGCGGGCGCTCGTGACGGAACATGGGGCCGCTGTAATAAAGACGCTGGGGCGCGTTATAAAGCAGGTTGTGCTGCAACACCGCGCGCACGCAGGATGCCGTCCCTTCCGGGCGCAGCGTCAGATGGTCGCCATTCAAGGCATCCTCGAAACTGTACATCTCCTTTTCGACGATGTCGGTGACTTCGCCTATCGCGCGCTTGAACAGCGCAGTAGGCTCAACGAGCGGCATCCTGATATTGCGGTAGCCATAGCCTGCAAGCCAGTCGCGCACCACCTCCTCGAACCATAGCCAGAGTCTTGCCTCGTCCGGCAGAATGTCATTCATGCCGCGTACGGCTTGCACAGTCTCATTGCTCATAAATAAACCCAGCCAGTAGCCGGTAGCTAGTAGCGAACATTCGCTACGTGCTACTGGCTAGCCGCTTCTTTCCTCGCATATTTTTTGGCTACATAATCGTCGACGATCGCGGTGAATTCCGCGGATATGTTGTCGCCTCTCAAGGTCACCGCCTTTTCGCCATCGATGTATACAGGCGCAGCTGGCGACTCTCCCGTGCCGGGCAGGCTGATGCCGATGTTCGCAAGCTTGCTCTCGCCCGGCCCGTTCACCACGCACCCCATCACCGCGACCGTCATGTTTTCCACACCCTCATACGCTTCGCGCCAGATTGGCATCTGCATGCGCAAATGATTCTGTATGCTTTGCGCAAGCTCCTGGAAAAAACTGCTGGTGGTGCGGCCGCAACCCGGGCATGCGGTCACCATCGGAGAAAAGGCGCGCAACCCCATGGTCTGCAGAATCTCCTGCCCCACACGCACCTCTGTCGTCCGATCTCCCCCCGGCTCAGGCGTCAAGGAAATCCTGATCGTATCCCCTATGCCTTCCTGCAGCAAAACCGACAGCGCAGCAGTGGACGCGACGATCCCCTTGGAACCCATTCCCGCCTCGGTCAGCCCGAGATGCAATGCATAGTCGCACTGCATCGACAACTGCCTGTATACCGCGATCAGGTCCTGCACCTCGCTGACCTTGCAAGAGAGCACGATGCGGTTCTTTTGCATGCCAAGCTCTTCGGCGCGTTTCGCGCTTTGCAATGCCGAGGCGATCAATGCGGCGCGCGTGACTTCCTTCACATCCCTGGGCTTTGCAAGCTTCGCGTTTTCGTCCATCATGCGCACCACCAGCCTCTGATCCAGGCTACCCCAGTTCACCCCGATACGCACAGGCTTTTCATGGCGTATCGCGGTCTCTATCATGATGCTGAACGGATCTTCCTGTTCGCGGCTGCGCCCGACATTGCCCGGATTGATGCGGTATTTCGCAAGCGCGATCGCGCAGTCTGGGAATTCAGTCAAGAGCCTGTGCCCGTTGTAGTGGAAATCGCCAACCAGCGGCACATGGCAACCCTGCGCATCCAGCCTGCTCCTGATGTTTGCAACCTGGGCTGCCGCCTCTGGCGTATTGACGGTGATGCGCACGAGTTCAGACCCTGCGCGCGCGAGCTCAAGCACCTGATTGGTCGTCGCAGTCGCATCGGCCGTATCGGTATTCGTCATCGACTGCACGACGACGGGTGCACCACCTCCCATCATCACCTTGCCGATCAAGACCCGTTGCGACGGACGTCTTTTGATGATGTCCATATTCATCATTCCAGCGTCAGTCGAGCCACATCGCTGGTCGAATTGATGTAGGGATCGAGATTCACGGGCTTGTCCTTGTAGTACAAATGCACCGCCTGCGCATGCCCTATCACCACCGCAAAAGGCGCATCGCCTTCGAGGCGCAATTCGCTGCCGGCCGAATTGACCTGCCTTGAAAGCGTCCTGCCATATTTATCCTTGATCTCAGCCCAGCATTCCTTGTCAAAGACGATCCGCAATGTCCCCGCCACATGATCGACAGACACGGCGGGCACGACCGCCGAAGCAGCAGGCTCGACGGACAAAGGCGCTGACTGTGAAGCGGGCACCGAAGATGCTGCCTGAACTGAAGAAGCTGCGTCAATTTCAGGTTTGGGCAAGACAAGCGGCGTGGTCGTCAGCGTTGTTTCAGAAGGCTTTACGTTTGCATGATGCGGAACCTTGGACTGCCAAAGAACGAATCCCAGAATCACGATCACGACCAGGAGTGCGGCAAGCAGCAGATTGACGCTCTGGCGGCGCGCAGATCTGGCAGTCGGAAATTCCGCCTCGAACTGATCAGGCTCTATCTTTACTTCAGAGACCTGGACTGTCGGCAGATGTTCGAGCAAAGCCCGCTCGTCCATCTGCAGAAGCCTTGCATAGCTGCGCACGAAGCCGCGCAGGAAAACGATCTCGGGCAATGCCTTGAAATCGTTTTCTTCCAATGCGACAACCTGACCATGGGAAAGTTTGATCTTGGCGACCACATCGTCGATGTCCAGCCCCATGCTCTCGCGCCGTTCACGAAGCAGATGTCCGATCAGAGGCTTTTCTGCAGCCGCGCTTTCCGGATTATTTTCCTGTTCCATCATTCACCGTGCGAAAGCTGTTGGGCTTCGGGCGAATCAGGATAACGCCCGCGCAGACTCAATGTATAGCTTGCTTCCGAATTCCTGTCTCCGACGCTGCGGGCGATGCGTATGCCAAGCCAGAGCTGCTCGGCCGTCATGTTTTCAGTTCCAAGATCACTTGCAAAGCGCGCAAAATATTTCTGCGCCCCCTGGAAGTCTTGCATCGTGAACTTCAGCTGAGACATCGCGAAGAGCGCCTGAAGCATGCCGGGACGGGCGTGCAAAGCCTGTTGCAGGAAATTCATCGCCTCCTGATTCTTTCCTTCCTTCTGGGAGCACAGTCCCGCATTCAGATAAGCCAGCTCGGGAGTCGCATAAAGCGGGTTCTTCACCGCATCCTCGAATTGCGCGATGGACTCCTGCACACGACCCCGCTGGCAAAGAAACCAGCCATAATTGTTGTGCGCCTCGGAATACATGCTGTCTATACGCAGGCTTTGCAAAAAGCCTTCCTCCGCCTCCCTGTCTTCATGCAAGGCCATGTGTATCAAGCCGCCCATGTTGTAAGCCGGCGCATAACTCGGGTTTGCCTTCAGTGCTACATCGATCTCGGAAAGCGCAATCGCCATCTGATTGCGCTGGTAATACATGCCCGCGAGCTCCGTGTGCAGCTGCGCGCTTTTCTTCTCCCGATCCCGCGTCTGTTTGATGCTTTCGCCCGAACAGCCGGCAATCAGCGCCGCCACCAATACCAGCATGAAGAACCTCATCTTCCCACCTCGTCGTTTTGCAATGCCCTGGTGCGGCGTGTCTTGTCCAGCACCTTTCCCGCCAGCTGGCCACATGCGGCCGCGATATCGTCCCCTCGTGTCCTGCGAGTGGTCGTGATGATGTCCGCACGCATCAACACTTCCTTGAAGCGTGCGATCGCATCCGGTCTCGATCGCCTGTATGGCGAATTGGGAAACGGATTGAATGGAATCAGGTTGAACTTGCAAGGCACATCGCCCACCAGTCTCACCAGCTCATGCGCGTGCTGCACCGAGTCATTCACGCCATCCAGCATCACATACTCGAAAGTGATGAAGTCCCTGGGCGCGTGTTCGAGATAACGGCTGCAGGCTTGCATCAGCTCCTTCAACGGATACTTCTGGTTGATCGGCACCAAAACGTCGCGCAACGCATCGTTGGGCGCATGCAGGGACACCGCCAATGCGACAGGGCATTCCTCCCGCAACCTGTCCATCGCCGGCACGATGCCCGATGTCGAGACCGTCACGCGGCGGCGCGACAATCCATAAGACCTGTCGTCAAGCATCAGGCGCAACGCGCTTACCGTATTGGCGTAATTAAGAAGCGGCTCGCCCATCCCCATCATCACCACATTGCTGATCGCCCAGTTTCCCTCATCGTTCTTGCCCAGGCGATGATTGGCCCACCAGAGCTGGCCGATGATTTCCGCAACGCTCAGGTTGCGATTGAAACCCTGCTTTCCGGTTGAACAGAACGAACAATCCAGCGCGCATCCCGCCTGTGAAGAAATGCAAAGCGTGCCACGGCTTTCCTCCGGGATGTAAACCGTCTCGACCGCATTGCCCGGCCCGACATTCAAAAGCCACTTGCGCGTGCCATCCTCCGAACATTCCTCACGAAGAATTTCCGGGACTGACACGCTCGCGCATTGCGACAATTTTTCCCGCAACGCGAGCGCGATATCCGTCATTGCGGAAAAATCGGACTCCCCGGTCTGGTATATCCAGCGCAACAGCTGCTTGGCGCGAAAAGGCTTCTCACCCATTCCGGCCAGATAGTCAGTGAGCGCAGGCGCATCCAGATCGAGAAGGTTTTGTTGCATTGCGCTCAATTATCGCGAATAAACGTTCATCGCAGGGAAAAAGTATGCGATCTCAACGGCAGCAGTCTCTGGCGCATCGGAACCGTGCACCGCATTGGCATCGATGCTGTCGGCAAAATCCGCACGTATCGTACCCTTTTCAGCCTTCTTGGGATCGGTCGCGCCCATCAGTTCGCGGTTTTTCAGGATGGCATTCTCGCCTTCCAGAACCTGAACCATCACAGGGCCTGAAATCATGAAATTCACGAGATCGTTGAAGAAGGGGCGCGCCGCATGAACAGCATAAAATCCTTCCGCTTCGCTGCGCGACAAATGCATCATGCGCGCCGCGATGACCTTAAGGCCTGCGCCCTCAAAACGGGAATAAATCTGGCCGATGACATTTTTTGCGACAGCATCGGGTTTGATGATAGACAGGGTACGTTCAACAGCCATGCGAATTCTCCAAGAGTTTTTAATGAAATGCGACCCTGGATTTTATCAGACTTTGCTTCACCTGTCGCCCTCAATCTCACCTGAACTTTCCTTGAAAACGGGACTGTGAAACGCGATGAAAAAAGGTTTCTGATTTAATAAAATTGTGTCAGAATTGCAACATAACGATACCAATGAAATCTATGGCAACCCCTATTCTCGTTGTTGACGACTCGGCTATGGCACGCAAGATGCTGATCAAGTCCCTGCCCTCAAGCTGGGACGTTGAGATCACTCAGGCAAGCAATGGCCACGAAGCGCTCAATGCCTACAGATCAGGCAAAGCCCATGTGATGTTTCTTGACCTGACCATGCCCGAAATGGATGGCTATCAGGTTCTGGAAACCCTGCAAAAGGAAGGCCTTGACAGTTTCATCATCGTGGTTTCCGCAGACATCCAGCCGGTCGCGCAGGAACGCGCCAAGCAGCTTGGCGCTTTGGCCTTTGTAAAAAAGCCCGTCTCACCAGAAATTCTCGAGTCCGTATTGAAAGAATATGGAGTTGAGTTATGAGCGTCGCTCCGCTGACCTCAGATCAACGCGACTCATTGCAAGAAATCACCAACATCGCCATGGGTCAGGCAGGTGCATCGCTGGCCACCCTGCTGGACACCTTCGTAAATCTTTCCGTCCCTCGCATCAACTTGCTCGCTTTGAGCGATGTTTCAAACGGCATACGCAATCTGGTCGGAAACGATGTCGAAGTGACCGCAGTGAGACAGTCCTTTCAGGGTTACCTTCTGGGCGAGGCCATCGTCATTTACCAGCAGGCGGGTTGCAAGGAGCTGGCCGACATGCTGGGCCATACCGACGAACTCAACCAGGCAGCAGAAACCGAACTGCTGCTGGATGTCGCCAACATCCTGGTCGGCGCATGTCTGGGCGGCATCACCGAACAGCTAAAGGGAATCTCCAAGGAGAACAGATCCGACGAGCTGCGCTTTTCCGCCCCCTCCGTGATGGCCGTGAATGTGCGACCCGAGACGCTGATCAACCCCGAAAAACTAAGCTGGACCCATGCATTGCTGGTGGAAGTGAATTTCACTCTTGAAAATCGGAATTTCGTATCCCACCTCGTCATGCTGATGCCTGAAAAGACCATAGAAAAGATTCGCGGCGTGCTTGACGAATTCATCGCTTCCTTCTGAACCGCGTTGACCAATATCCAAAAAAATCTGCCTGACTTCATCGTTGAGTGGATCGATGTCGGCATCCTCGTGGTCAACCGCAACATGGAAATCACGCTATGGAACCATTTCATGGCAAGACACAGCGAGCGCCGTGCCGATGAAGTGATCGGCAAAAATCTGTTCTCATGCTTCCCTGATCTGCCAGAAACCTGGCTTGCGAAAAAGATCCAGAGCGTTTTCCTGCTCAAAAATTTTGCATTCACTTCATGGGAACAAAGGCCCTATCTGTTCCGCTTCCCGCACAACCGCCCCATCACCGGCGGATGCGAATTCATGTTCCAGAACTGCACCTTCCTGCCAGTCAAAAATGAAAGCGGCGAGGTCGAATCGGTCTGCATCACGCTGATGGACGCGACCGATGTCGCGTTCAGCCAGACGCTGCTCAAAGAGGCGCTAGAAACCCTGGGAGAAAGCAGCAACCGGGACGGCCTGACCGGAATTTACAATCGCCGCTATCTCGAAAAGCATATCGCCATTGAGTTCGACCGGGCAAAGCGTTATGGCGAGGCGTTTTCATTCATCCTTTTCGACCTCGACCACTTCAAGAAGGTCAACGACGGCTATGGGCATCTCGGCGGAGACGAGGTCTTGCGCAGCATAGCGCAGCGCGTAGGCAGCATGCTGCGCACAACAGACACATTCGGACGCTATGGCGGGGAAGAATTCGGCATCATCCTTCCCTTCACATCGCTCGAAGACTCATGCTTCCTCGCAGATCGGGTACGAAAGGCCATTGAGCAGACCCCGGTGAATTTCCAGGACACTCAGATCAAGGTCAGCATCAGCATGGGTGTGTCGGCATTCAAAATCGATCAATCCGGTTATGAACAACTGATCGACGAGGCCGACCAAGCGCTTTATGCCTCGAAAAAGGCCGGACGCAACCGCGTGACCTGCCACTCCCCCGGCTGACTTTCCTCAGCACCTCCAAGGTAAAGTTTTCCCTGAATATGCCGATATCAGTCATGAAGGCAGTCTGCCGCCCGAAAACCAGGAGCATAGATCCCAGCATAACGGCCGGCACATCCATATCGCCAAGCCTGAAGAAACAACCCGATGAGAATATTGATCATATTGTTATTGCTGACCACTTCAGCATGGGCCGGCGAGCTCGACGAGGCGCTGCGAGCCAAAGAGGCCGGCGATTACCTCAAGGCCGTCACCCTGTTTCTCCCGCTGGCCAAGAAGGGGGATCCTGTCGCGCAATTCAATCTGGGCGTCTTGTACACGCAAAATCGCATCATACAGCGAGACTATGCCGTCGCGCTTCAATGGTATATTGCAGCGGCAGAACAGGGCCATGCTCAAGCCCAGGCCGATCTTGGCATGATGTATGAACGCGGCACGGGAACAGCCCAAGACTACCAGAAGGCACTGCATTGGCTGACCCAGTCCGCGAAACAAGGGAATGCATATGCGGAGCTTCAGGTCGGGCAGATTTATGCTTCAGGCCTTGGCGTCCCCGAAGACGACAAAGAGGCCGTCAAATGGTATCGAATGGCTGCCGAGCAGGGCAATGCCAGCGCGCATGCCAAACTGGCCGAATGCTATGTAAAGGGATTGGGCGTCCCGCAAAACGATGCGATGGCCGCAAAATGGTATGCCACGGCCGCCAACTATGCCAGCGACGAGAACCAGCGCAAGGCCTATCTTTCCAACCGAGATGCGCTCCAAAAGGACATCGCCCAGCGTCAGACGACTGAGGCCAAATTTGAAGACGAACGCAAGGCGAGAGAAGCTGAAGCCGCACGCAAGGCGGAAGAAGAAGCTGCGATCAGGCAGGCTGAAGAATCGGCAAGGATAAAGGCAGCATCCAATGCAAACTTCCAGAAAGAGGACTTGAACGATGTCAGAATGTTACTGGACGACATCAAGAAGGAGCTAGCCCAGATCAAAGCCGACAGGGCACGCGCAAATCAGCGCAGCCAGCTGGCAATTCAGATGGAAAGACGCCGCGCCGAAATCAACGCCGAAGCTGCCCGACGCAGAAGAGAAATAGAGGCCGAAGACAAGCGCGCCAAGGCCGAAAAAGAGGCAAAGGCGGAGAAAGAGGCCAAGGCCGATAAGGAAGCCAAGGCTCTCGCTGCGAAACCACAGGAGCCCGTCAAAACTGCAGCGGCGAACCCAAAACCTGCTGAACCCCCAGCCACCAAACCCGCAGAAAAACCAAAGCCGGTTCAGGCAGTCCAGGGCAAGGTCACGTATCCCGCAAAGGCCGAACTCAGCGATGATGAGCTGAAGCACCCCCTGATACGCGAACTTCAGCCTCCTGACGGAAGCATCCCGGGAAAACCGCTGATCAAACTGAAACAGATAGAATGGTCTAAAAAACAGAGTGATTCCTGAGTAACCGTTCAAGAAGCCATTTCCACAATTATGCCAGCCTCCCCTTCCGTGCACTGATATTCCGCAGCAATCGCAACTCCGATCACGCTGACAAGATCCTCCCCGCAATAAAGCAGCGGCAGTCTTTCGCGCTGCCAGGGCGGAATGCCGTGTTCCTGAAACAAGTTCTTCAGGCTGCGCGTAGCAGATCCTGGCGCAGGTCGCAACGCCTCGCCCCCTTTTCTCAATCTCAATGTCACGGGAGAACGCTGCAATTTTGTTAGGCTCATCCCCGATCCCATCGATTGGGAAAAGTTGATTATCCTCCCGGTTGCCAGCCAAGATAGCTGCGACTCCCCGCACCATGGCAATTCCAGGTTTGGATCAAATTTCTCCAGCATGTGCAATGCGTAAACATGTCCTCGAAAACGCCGCACTTGCCAGCCCCCAAATTCGACCGCAACATCCGCGTCATTCTTTGCCATGAGAATCTGGCGCAGCATTTCGTCGATCTGAGCAACCTGAGGCATAGGCGCCTTTTCTGAATGCAGAAAATAGCGCAGCAGGTTTTTTGCCCGCGCATGGCTCAAGCCCTGCAACACCTCAATGCTCAAAGCGCCGTTCGATATCGCCTGAATGCCATCCATTCCTGCCAGATCGTCGAGCAAGGAGCTCGCCTCGGCGAAATGCCCCGCACTCCTGGACAATGTCTCACGGTATCCTGGAAATTTTTGCGCAAGCAGCGGCAAAAGACGATGCCGCAAAAAGTTGCGCGGATAATTCACATCCGCATTGCTCTCGTCCTCTATCCATTCCAGCGAACGTTCATTCGCATATTCCAGGATCTGATCGCGCGTGCAATGCAGCAGGGGCCGGATGACCTTATGTCTTGCGCCATCGTCAGAAACCATAGGCATCGCGCTCGCCCCCCTGACACCTGCGCCTCGCAAAAGCTGCAGGAAAAGGGTTTCCACCTGATCATCCTGATGATGCGCAAGCGCCACATAATCGCAGGACTCTTCAGAAAATGCCGCATATCTGAGCTTGCGCGCAGCCGCCTCCACTCCGTGCGCATGCAAGGGAGCGATGTCCACATTCCTGACCGCAATCGGGATGTTGAGACGCGCGCACAAATCCGTGCAGAAATGCGCCCAATGATCGGCGTTAGGGCTGATGCCGTGATGCACATGAAGGGCTTTGATGTTCCAGGAAAAACGGGAGGCCTGGCCATAAAGCAGATCGAGCAGCACAACCGAGTCCATTCCGCCGCTCAAACCCACCAGTATCGAACTGCCGGCGGGCAGCATTGCAGCAATGCCACCTGCCAGTTCAGCTAAGCTCGATTTCCTTGAACTTGCCATAGCTCATCAGGCGATTGAAGCGATCCCGCAGCAAATCATCGACGGACTTTGTCTGGGCGGACTTCAGCGCATCCTGCAATGCCTTTTTCACGTTCTGCATGGTCGCCGGGTAATCGCGATGGGCGCCGCCAAGCGGCTCAGCAATGACCTTGTCCGCAAGCCCCAACGCTTTCAGGCGGTTTGCGGTAATACCCAAGGTTTCGGCCGCATCTTCCGCCTTGTCGGCACTCTTCCAGAGTATAGAGGCGCAGCCTTCAGGCGAGATCACGGAATAGGTGCTGTACTGCAGCATCAGCATCGCATCCCCTACCGCGATCGCCAGCGCACCGCCCGATCCGCCTTCACCTATGATGGTGCAGATGATGGGGACGCGCAATTCGCTCATCTCATAGAGGTTGCGCCCGATTGCCTCGGACTGGCCGCGCTCTTCCGCACCCACGCCGGGATAGGCGCCTGGCGTATCGACGAAAGTCATGATGGGAATGCCAAACTTCTCGGCCAGCCGCATCAGCCGCATCGCCTTGCGATAACCTTCCGGTCTCGGCATGCCGAAATTGCGCGCAATCTTTTCCTTGGTGTCGCGACCCTTCTGGTGGCCGATCACCATCACGCTCTGCCCGTTGAAACGAGCAAGGCCGCCGACTATCGCCTTGTCGTCGGCAAAGTTGCGGTCGCCGTGCAGCTCTTCAAAATCGGTGAATAGATGCTCGATGTAATCCAGCGTATAAGGACGCTGGGGGTGGCGGGATACCTTGGATATCTGCCATGGCGTGAGCTTTGCATACAGCTCTTTCAGGAGCATCTCGCTTTTCTTCGAAAGCTGCTCGACCTCATCGGCGATATCGAGCGTTGCTGTGTCATCCTGCATACTGCGCAGCTGTTCGATCTTGTCTTCCAAATCCGCAATGGAGTCTTCAAAATCAAGGAATGTGACTTTCATATGGATACCTTGCTCGTTGCCAGTTTTCGGCATGGATTATTGTAGATGGCAGCACCATCGATCGCGGCGCGATGATACTACAAACCAGGCTTTTGCATTCATGCTGGTGCAGCAAAATTTCATGGTCCCTCCTCCAGCAAACGGCTATTGCGCCAGAATGCCCAGGCGTCCATGCGCTCAAGGGTCAGACGATGAAGATGACCAGCGCCCAGAATATCCAGATTCAATCTCGAAATCCTTCCCTGACGTAAAGCTTGCAAAAGCGGCCTCGCATAATCGTTTTCAAAATCCTGCAAAGCCTTTTGCCAGGCTGACAAATCGCCTCGCTGCAAGGCGCGTCTCAGTCCCGTGTATACGAGAAGCTCATTTTCAGATGAGCCACGCCACTGTTTCCCCCATCGCGAAAAAGGAGTGCCTGAGAATGATGCAAACATCTCGCTCAACTCATCATCTCCACTCACATGATCAAACGGGGATGAGACGCGCGCAATTTCACCATTTCCCCAAAACCAGACGCTGTTGATGGGCAGTTCTCCGCTTGACTCGCGCATCTCGTTGACAGGGTGTGCAAACAGCAGCATCTGTATCTCGTTGAAAATCTGCCGCCAGCGCCGCTCGTCGCCCCCTTCAGGAAGATTTTCGCGCATGTCGCAAAATGCAGCCTGAGAAAGCGGCACGGTCTCGATGCCGGGCAGCGCTTCAAGGCGCACATACCAGCGGTTCGCATGCGGCGCGAAGAATTCCATGCCCTCCCCTGCAAAATGCGCGTTGAGACTCGCGCAAAACTCAGAGGACTCTTCATTGCTGACATTGACCTCTGGCAACAGCACCACCCGATCGCGCTCCAGCCGCACATGAACGGGATCGGCGCGCATCCAGATGCCCTTTGGAAGTCCATCGAAAGCAGCGCAAACTGATGCCGTCCCTCCCGAAAGCCCAAAGAGATCGCCCAGCAAGGTCTCGACAGGAATTGCGGGAAGCGTCTGCCGCTTCCCTCGTGCAAGGATTTTCTCCATTGCAGAAATACGCAAGCCCGCTCGCGCCTCCCTGGGAAGCAACAAATCCACAATGATCAGATGAACGCAATTCACAGGGGAAAGTTTATCATCACTCAAGCATACTCCCCAGGATTGTGGCAAACTATCGGCCGTTTGATCCACGCGACCACTAACCTTGCAACCCTACGAACTCTTCATCGGCCTGCGCTATACGCGCGCCAAAAGGCGCAACCACTTCATCTCCTTCATCTCGCTGATCTCAATGTTGGGCATGGCGCTTGGCGTGATGGCGCTGATCGTCGTGCTGTCTGTGATGAACGGCTTCCAGAAGGAAATACGCGCGCGCATGCTGGGCGCCTCCCCCCAGCTCGAGGTGGTGGCAGATGGCGGACGCATGGAAAACTGGCAAAACATATTGGAAAAGGTCGAACGCGCCCCTGATGTGAAAGCTGCCGCTCCCTATGTCTCCGGCCAGGGCATGCTTTCCTTCGGCCAGAGCGTACAGGGGGTGATGGTGCGCGGCATAGCTCCCGAAAGGGAGACCGCGATCACCGAACTCGCGAGCAAGGTCAAGGAGGGTAGTCTTTCCAATCTGCGTCCTGGTGAATTCGGCATCGTGCTGGGTTCGGATCTCGCGCGTGCATTGGGTGTCAGGATGAACGACAAGGTCATGCTGATCGCGCCGCAAGGATCCATCACGCCGGCCGGAATGATGCCTCGCTTGAAGCAGTTCCGCGTTGTGGGAATTTTCGAGATCGGCATGGCGCCCTATGACAACAGCCTGGCGCTCATCGACATCTTTGACGCGCAAAAGCTGTTTCAGCTTGGAGATGCGGTGACCGGCATCAGCACCAAGCTCAAGGATGTCGACAATGCGCCCTATGTCGCAAGCGAATTGCAGCGCCAATTCCCCCCCGACATCTATGCCAATGACTGGACACACGCAAACAGCAACTATTTCAGCGCGGTGAAGATGGAAAAGAAGATGATGTTCATCATTCTGTCCCTGATCGTCGCGGTGGCCGCCTTCAACATCGTCTCCACGCTCGTGATGGCAGTCACCGACAAGCAGGCAGACATCGCGATTCTTCGCACGCTGGGCGCATCTCCAGCAAGCATCATGAAGATTTTCATCGTGCAGGGTGTGGTGATCGGACTGATAGGCACGCTGGCAGGCAGCGTTTCAGGGATACTGCTGGCGCTCAATCTCGATGTGGTGGTGCCTTTCATCGAGCACCTGTTCGGCGTGCAGTTCCTGTCCAAGGATGTGTACTACATCAGCGAGCTGCCATCGGACCTGCGCTATCACGAAGTCTTGCTTGTGTCCGGCATCTCTTTCCTGATCAGCTTGATCGCGACCATTTATCCGAGCTACCGCGCATCCCAAACACAACCCGCAGAGGCGCTGCGCTATGAATGAGATGACATCTCTGAAACCTGTGATTGCATGCCAGAACCTGAGCAAGACCTATACGCTTGGCAAGGCCGATGTATCCGTATTAAAAGGCGTCACGCTGTCAGTCGAACGCGGAGAGCGCATCGCAATCGTCGGCGCATCCGGATCAGGCAAGAGCACGCTCTTGCATCTTCTGGGCGGCCTTGACAATGCGACCAGCGGCAGCGTTCAGATACTGGGGCAGGAAGTGGAGAAGATGAATGAAGTGCAGCGCGGCATGATCCGCAACCAGTCCCTGGGCTTCGTCTATCAGTTCCACCACCTGCTCCCGGAATTCACCGCACTTGAGAACGTCGCGATGCCGCTTCTGATACGCGGCATGAAGCGCAGGGAAGCCGAGCCCGTTGCCGGCGCAATGCTTGAAAGAGTCGGACTCGCGCACCGCATTCATCACCTGCCCGCAGAGCTATCGGGCGGCGAACGCCAGCGCGCTGCAGTCGCGCGCGCATTGGTCACAAAACCCGCATGCGTGCTGGCGGATGAGCCCACCGGAAACCTCGACAGAAAAAGCGCGGAAGTCCTGTTCGACCTGATGCAGCAGCTGAACGAGGAACTGGGCACGAGTTTCATCGTCGTCACCCACGATCTTGGACTTGCCTCGCGCATGCAGAAAAGCCTGCAGCTGATCGATGGCATATTGCATTAGCGCCGCCTCTTCCTGCCCCGCCACTTGATCACAACGAAAACTCTCCAGGAAGCTCGCACGAGCAGATAGCCAACGATCGAGAGGCTTATTCCCAGGATCGGCAAGCCAAGCAATAGCGGCTTGCCAAGACCCGTAAGCCAGCTCCACATGC
This sequence comes from Pseudomonadota bacterium, assembly GCA_021782365.1. Lineage (GTDB taxonomy): Bacteria > Pseudomonadota > Gammaproteobacteria > Burkholderiales > Gallionellaceae > Gallionella. Next base: position 43,781 of record JAJXVB010000002.1, on the reverse strand, counting down.
CATCGGCATGGATGCTTGGGAAGGCATGCGGCACATCCTTCAAAGCAGACCCTTCGACCCACATGCCTATCCGGTAAGCCAGAAGATAAATCGGCACGATGGTGAAAGGATTGGTATAGAGCGTGGTAAACAGCGCAACGGGCAGATTGACGCGGAACAGCACCGCCATCAGCGCAGCGCTCAGCATCTGCAGTGGCACGGGTATCAGACCGCAAAACAGGCCGATTGCAACGCCGCCCGCGACCGTGCGGCGATGCAGATGCCAAAGATTGGGATTTTGCAGCCAGCTACCGAAAGGCTTGATCCAGCGATTGCCCTTGATTGAATCGTGATCCGGCAAAAACTTGCGCAGAAAGTTCTTCATGGCACATTCTACGCACAGCCGGGAATTTATTCACCATGTAAAAACTTTCATGCAACGCTTAAACGTTCATTCCACTTTCCGTCGATGACATGCAGCGGTACCGCATGATCCGGAGACTTCTTGAGCTTTGCAAGTTCCTGCTGGGCTGCCGCAAGCTTGTCGCAAAGGGTCGCATTGCATGCTTCGAGCGATGCTATGCGCTTTAGCAAATGATCGGTGCGCTGCTCCACCTTCTGTTCAAGATAATAGCGGTGCTCATGCAACTCTGCCATCATCTCCTTGTACATGATTTCGCTGATAAACGGTTTGACCTCGGATTCATCTCCATTCAACATATTACCCTCCGCTTATGTAGATTTGCCTTCAAGGCAGGGATTCTGGACTGACCATCGCAAAGCCTGATTAACTTAGCACGATGAAGTTACAGTTTTATGATTCAAACAAGAATGGGACCACGGAAAGCCAGGAGAAGTTCAATAACAAAGTCGCTGATACGAGGAATGGCTTCAGGCGCCGCAAATGGCAATCGGCGCAACGCAAAAAGCCCGGCATGAGACCGGGCTTTTTTAGAGGACGATGTTAGGCGCGCTTCTTGAACTCGTTGGTGCGCGTATCGATCTCGATCTTGTCGCCGATTTCGATGAATGCCGCGACAGGCAGCTCGAATCCGCCGTTGATCTTGGCAGGCTTCATCACCTTGCCCGACGTGTCGCCTCGCACCGCTGGTTCGGTATAGATCACTTCGCGCACGATGGTGTTGGGCAGTTCGACCGAGATCGCCTTTTCGTTGTAGAAAACGACTTCGCATGGCATGCCGTCTTCAAGGTAGTTGATCGCATCGCCCATGGATTCGGCTTCGATCTCGTACTGGTTGTAGTCCTCGTCCATGAATACATACATCGGCTCGGCGAAATAGGAATAGGTGCATTCCTTGCGATCCAGTATGATCTGGTCGAACTTGTCGTCTGCGCTGTAGACGGTTTCCTTGCCGGCTTCCGTCAACAGGTTCTTCATCTTCATCTTGACCACCGAACCGTTGCGGCCGGAACGGCTGTATTCCGCCTTCAGGATCACCATCGGGTCGGAACCGACCATGATGACGTTGCCCGCGCGCAATTCTTGTGCTGTTTTCATGTTTACTGCCCTTCTATTTGAAGGCGCGCATTGTACCGACTTCCTGGAAATAATCCAGCAAATTCAAAGCGAGATTGTTTTCCGACAATTCGTCGGCCCAAACCATAGCACGCCTTTCCAATTCAGCCCGGGCGGATAAAAATTCACTCCACGCATGGACCACAGAATGCCCATTTCCGTTCCACACTTCCCAAAAATTCCGCAACGCGTTGGCTTCGGGCCTTGAAAGTCTTCCGCAATAGAGATTCAAAAATGCCTCGAGCTTATCCCAGTGCACTCCGTCCTGCTGGGGATAGATCTGCCACACAAATGGCTTTCCCGCCCACTGGGCTCTGACGAAGGAATCTTCCCCCCGCACGAAGTTGATGTCAGAGGCCCAGAGCAGTTCGTCATACTTCTCCTGTTCAAAAAAAGGCAATACGGCAACCTGCAAGTTGCCGCGGGAAAAGCCCTCTCCCGCGAAATAACTCATGACCTGCGGCAGGATGCGCCCCTCCGGCACCAGGCACAATATCTTCTGAAAACCGTTTGCCCATGCATCGAAGAGTTCAAAAAGCGCGGCATTCTCGTAGGCAAACAGGGAGACCTTGAGCGTGTCAGGAGGAACATCCATTTGCAGCGAGCGCCAGAAGCCCCCTATACCCTCCTTCAGAAAGGCATCTCTTTTTGCAAAAAGGCCCTCTTCCAGTATCAGGCCGCCCGTCTTTCTGGTGAACCCCGGAAAAAAGAAATGCCGATCCAGAGGCGGCCTTGGCGATGGCAGTTTGTGGCAACCCTCCACCCAACCCTCTGCCGAAAGGTATTCAAGGTTGATCCAGACCTGGGATGCGCCCATCCTGGCCATATAGGACTCAGGCAGCATGCAGGAAAAAGTCTCTATCACTAGATCGGAAGGATCAACCTCGGGAAATGCCTTCTCCCAGAGTCTCACTTCCACCCCTCGGCAGCGCTGGATATCGAGTGCGGCGTCCGCCTCCGGACAGAGCATGGAAAGGCTTCTTAAATCATCCACCCAGAGCCTGACCGAAAGACCGAACTCGTTTGCAAGCTGCCGGGCAAGGCGCCAGCAGACACCGATGTCGCCATAGTTGTCGACCACCCTGCAGAAGATATCGCATGAATTTTTTTTCAATTGATCGACCTGCCTCAACAAGACGACAACCGCTCGTCGGCTTCAACACCGTTCATCGCCCCCGAGCAACCTGTCATGTCAAATTCATGACCGCCTGTTGGATCAAGGGTTTTCGGCCATTGACCGGGCGGATGCCGGGACGGAGAATGCGTCCGTACCCCCTAAGTCCGCGTTGTTCTCCCCCTCCGGAACAGCGCGGCATTTTTTTATTCCCTGGGTTTTCCATAAGTCGAAAAACGGCTCAGCGCGTCGGTGAATTCTTCCCGGCCCAGCAAAACTGGCTCGCCCACGGAAAGCGCCCGCATGTAGAGTTCGCAAAGATTCTCGACCTCCACGGTATTCTTGAACGCTTCCGCCAGATCCTTACCCGCCGCAATCATGCCGTGGTTTGCCAATAGACAGGCCTTGCGATCCTTCATCGCTTCTAACGCATTGTCGGACAGCGCCTGCGTGCCGAAGGTTGCATAGTTCGCACAGCGCAGGCTGTCCCCGCCTAACAGCGCCAGCATGTAGTGGAAGGGAGGAATGTCCCGTCTCAGACAGGCGAGCGAGGTTGCCGCATTGGAATGCGTATGAATGACCGCGCCGAACTCTTTGCGCGCCACATAGATGTCGCGGTGAAACAGCCATTCGGAAGAAGGTTGCCAGCGCCCGGAAGATTCGCCCGACAGGCTCACGAACACGATGTCTTCTTCGGTCAGCCCTTCAGCGCCGAAACCGGATGGTGTGATCAGAAAGCCGTCTTCAAGTCTCACGCTGAGATTCCCGGAGCTTCCGTGGCTAAGCCCCATGGCATCCAGCCGCTTCGTCATCTGCACCAGTTTTGCGCGCAGTTCAATTTCCATCATCTTCTCTCCAAAATGCGCTCGCGGATGGCGTTTGGGTCAGCCGCCACCACACCATGCTCGGTGATCAGTCCTGTCACAAGCCTGGCCGGCGTCACGTCGAACGCATGGTTTGCGGCTGGGGAGCCCAAAGGTGTGATGCGCATGCGGCGGATTTCCCCGTCGTCGCAGAGCCCGGACATATAGCATACCTCCTCCTCCCCGCGTTCCTCTATGGGAATCTCCATGATCCCATCGCTCATCGTATCGTCGAGCGTCGGGCTCGGCATCGCCACATAGAAAGGCACTCCGTTGTCATAGGCTGCAAGCGCCTTGAGATAGGTGCCTATTTTGTTGCAGACATCTCCGGTTGCAGTCACGCGATCCGCACCCACGATCACCATGTCCACCCTGCCGTGCTGCATCAGATGCCCACCCGCATTGTCCACGATCACCGTGTGCGGCACGCCATGCTGCGCAAGTTCCCATGCGGTGAGGCTTGCCCCCTGGTTGCGCGGGCGCGTTTCGTCAACCCAGACATGCAGCGGAATGCCTGCATCGAATGCGGCATAGACAGGAGCGAGCGCCGTTCCCCAGTCGACCGTGGCAAGCCAGCCCGCATTGCAGTGCGTCAGTATGTTGACGGTCGAACCTTTTTCCCTGTGCGTATTCCCTATGATTCCGAGCCCATGCCTTCCGATGGATGCATTGATTTCGACATCCTCGTCGGCAATCCGCTGAGCTTCATTCCATGCGGCATGAGCGCGCTCCCCTTCGGGCAATGACGACAGCAATGAACGCATGCGCTCGACTGCCCATCTCAGGTTGACCGCGGTGGGCCTTGCCTTCACCAAGAGGTCGCAGCTTGCCTTGAGGGCCGCATCGGATGCATGGTGCTGCATCGACAGGGCCACGCCGTAAGCCCCGGTCACGCCGATCAGCGGCGCACCCCTCACATGCATCTCGCGTATCGCTCGCTCTGCATCCCGCATGTTCTCAAGGCGCATGATGGCAAATTCGTGCGGCAGCCTGGTCTGGTCGATGATGTCGACCTTGCCATCGGCTGATGGCCAGATAGTGCGATAGGAAATTCCCTTGACCTTCATCAGTCACCCTCGAACTCGCATAGGGCGAACACCTTGTGCCCATGCTTTTCAAGCCTTGCCCGCCCGCCGATGTCTGGCAGGTCGATCACGAAACAGCATTCGACGACCACACCGCCCATGTCTTCGATCAGTTTCACCGCGGCCTCGGCTGTGCCTCCTGTCGCGATCAAATCGTCCACCAGCAGAACGCGCTCGCCTTTTTGTATTGCATCCACATGTATCTCGATGCGATCCGTTCCATATTCGAGCTGGTAATCCCGCCCCACCGTTTCTGCGGGAAGCTTGCCGCTTTTTCTGATTGGCACGAAACCGACACCCAGCTCATAGGCAACAGGAGAACCGACGATGAATCCGCGCGACTCGATGCCGGCCACCTTGTCGATTTTCAGATGTTTGTAGCGAGCGACGATTTCGTGGATCGCGGTGCGCAAACCCACGGGATCCTTGAGCAATGTGGTGATGTCGCGAAACATGATGCCCTGATGCGGATAATGCGGAACGGTTCTTATGCGTGATTTGATGGTCATGATTTCAGATTTCAGGATTGAGGATTGAGGATCGAGGATTGAGGTTTCAAGATCCTGCCAGCGACCGCGGAGAGCTTTTCGATCATTGCGGGATCGCGCGCCTCGGGTGCAGTCAGGATCGCATATTGCAGCGCGGTTCTGCATGAACATCCAGACGCAGCCGCATCGCCCGACACCGGATCAGAAACTTCCTTGACCAAAGAGCGCGCGCGATCCGCATTGGCAAGCAGCACCTTCACGATCGCATCCACCGTCACGTTGTCGTGATCAGGATGCCAGCAATCGTAATCCGTCACCATCGCAACCGAGGCATAGCACATCTCGGCTTCCCTCGCGAGTTTCGCCTCCGGCATGTTGGTCATGCCGATCACATCGCACTGCCAGCTTCTGTAGAGTTCGGATTCAGCGAGCGTTGAAAACTGCATCCCTTCCATCACGAGATAGGTGCCTCCCTTCACGGTGGGGATGCCGATGCGGTTTGCCGCTGCATGAAGATGTTCGCCAAGACGGTTGCATACCGGATGCGCCATCGACACATGCGCGACCAGCCCAGAGCCAAAAAAACTCTTCTCGCGCGCGAAGGTGCGGTCTATGAACTGATCGATGATGACGAAGGTTCCAGGCGCCAGATTCTCCCTCAAGGACCCCACCGCGCTGACTGAAACGATGTCGGTCACGCCCAGCCGCTTCAGTGCATCGATGTTTGCGCGGTAGTTGATTTCTGATGGGGAGATGCGATGCCCGCGACCGTGGCGCGGCAAAAAAACGATAGGGCTGCCCGACAGACTCGCCATCAGCACTTCGTCTGAAGGTTCGCCGAAAGCCGAATCTGCCCTGACCCAGCGGGCATCTTCCAGCCCCTCGATATGGTATACACCGCTCCCGCCTATCACCCCCAACATGGCTAGCTCTCCAGCATGAATTTGTAGATGTAATTCTGCAGCACGGTCAGATCCACGCTTTGCGTCTGAATGAATTCCATGCCGTGCATGTATACCTCGTTACCGGTCTGCGCATCCAGCTCCTGATGCACATTGCGTATCATGGACGGAATCATGAAAACCTGATTTTCTTCGGCAAACTGCAGCCGCAGGCTTATCGTCACCTCCTCACCCACTTTGCCGAATGGCTTGCCAGCCTGGACGCGCGCCCCGGAGATGCTCATGTCCTCGATGATGGCCGAAGTCTTGGTGCCGCTATCCAAAGACTCGATCGAACACACCTGTTTGAGCTTGATGCGCACCGCACCGCGCATGTTGATCGACCTGACCTGCGCAGGAAACGCCAGATGCAGGTAGGGATAAGGTGTGAGGCACACATTGATGACATTGGTGTTGAACTCATAAGTCCTGGTGCCTGCAAAACCACGCACCAGAAATCCTGCGCCTTCCTTGATATAGCTCAGCTTATCTTCCTGTCTCGGATGAGATACCAGCACGCTGCGCTTGTTCAAGAATCCGATCATTCTGACGAAATAGCGATGCTTGTCGGATGTGATATCCTGCATCTGCACCGTATCGCCTATGCCCAGTTTGAGATCCAAAAGCTCGACGATCTGTGGAGCTGGAAGCGATTTCTCCGCGACTTTTTGCGCAGGCTGTGATACAGGCTCTACCCTCGCATTTTTTTGGCTCTTCTCGCGATATAACCCTCTTGCGCAAAGCCCATCTATCTGCTTCTGCGTCTCGATCACGGCGCCTTCCTGCATCAAAAGATTGCCGGATTTGTCATACACATGCCAGGCCAGCGGCATGCCCAGAGGAATGTCTTCAGGCTTGACCTGCTGCAACTTGCTGCTCATGACTTCTCCCTAGGTTAACATCGGCACGCGCGGCGTTAGCGCGCACATCAACTCATAGCTGATGGTCTCTGAAGAACTGGCGACTTCCTCTATCGGCATGCCCGCCCCCCACAACGTGACCTCGGACCCTGTTCCAGCCTCGGGAAGACCGGTCAGATCGACGCAAAGCATATCCATGGAGACGCGTCCCAGCAACTGCGACTTTCTTCCTTCCACCAGCACCGGCGCGCCATTTCCCGCATGGCGCGGATAGCCGTCGGCATAGCCGCATGCGACGACTCCAATTCTCATCTCTCTTTCAGCGCGATATTTCCCGCCATAGCCCACCTCGTCGCCCGCCTTTAACCGCTGGGTTGCGATGATGCGGCTTTTCAGGCTCATTGCGGGTTTCAATCCCAGTTGCGCTGCGGAAATATCCGCAAAAGGCGAAGCGCCATATAGCATGAGGCCGGGCCTCACCCAATCCCCATGCGTTTCAGGATAGCGCAATAGCGCTGCAGAATTCGCCAGAGAGCGGGATACGCGATAATTCGCCGCGATTTCGTTGTATGTTTCGAGCTGCATTACGATGCCTCGCTCATCGTCCGCATTGGCAAAATGCGTCATCAACGTGATCTCACGCACCGCCCTGTGTCTTTGCAACGCCTCCATCGCCATTCCCACCTGAGCAGGATGAAACCCCAGGCGATGCATGCCGCTGTTCACCTTCAGCCATACATCAAGGCTATCGACGCGCGGGTAGGCATCCAGGAGCCTGATCTGCCATTCGCTATGCACTACAGCACCCAGGTCATATGCCGCAATCTGTTCGAGATCCTCCGCATCGAAAAAACCCTCTAACAGCAGGATAGACTGCCTGTATCCCGCTTCCCGCAAGGCGATCGCATCCTTTATGTCCAGAAGCGCAAATCCATCCGCGCTGGATAGCGCTTCCGCCACTCTCAACAAGCCATGACCATAGCCGTTCGCCTTGATGACCGCCATGATGCGCGCTGACGTTGCGCGGCGCGCGACTTGCAGATTGTGTTCGAGCGCATCCTGGTCGATGCGTGCTGATATGGGACGCGGCATGAATCGCGAAGGGTCGCTGGATTTAGACGACGTAATGATAGCAGGGGCAATGCTTTCGTGATATAAACGCATTGAATAAATCACATCGGTCTTGAATGAAGCTCGGCTTTTACACGATTCTTGCGGCGCAGTTTCTCTCCGCGCTCGCTGACAATGCACTGCTGTTTGCCGCCATCGCCCTGTTGAAGGAGCTGCATGCGCCGAGCTGGCATACGCCTGTGCTTCAGGAAGCCTTCATCTTCTCCTATATCGTCCTCGCCCCCTTCGTCGGCGCTTTCGCAGACTCATTGCCCAAGGGGCGTGTCATGTTCATCAGCAACAACATCAAGATAGCGGGTTGCGTCGCGATGCTTCTAGGCGTCGACCCGCTGCTGGCATACGGCCTGGTAGGTTTGGGCGCGGCCGCCTATTCACCCGCAAAATACGGCATCCTGACCGAATATCTCCCACCTGAAAAACTGGTTCTGGCAAACAGCTGGATGGAGGGACTTACCGTGCTCGCCATCGTCATGGGTTCGGTCGTAGGCGGCTTGCTTATCAGCCCCGCGATTGCCAATCCCATGCTGAATCTATGGGATGTGCCTTTCATCGACACCGGAATTGACACGCCGCCCGAGCTTGCCATCGCGATCATCGTCGGAATGTACTTTTTAGCATCCTTGATCAATCTCTACATTCCTCGGGTGGCGCTGGATCATTTACCGCTGAGCCGCAACCCGGTCTTTCTGCTCGGCGAATTCTGGCACAACTTCAAGCTGCTATGGAAAGACCCGCTGGGCCAGGTTTCGCTCGCCGTGACCACGCTTTTCTGGGGAACGGGTGCAACGCTGCGGCTTATCGTGCTGAGCTGGTCCGCAATCGTGTTGCATTACGACATGGCGAGCAGCGCAAAATTGACCGCATGGGTCGCCATCGGCATTGCGATCGGCGCGATACTTGCCGCCAGATCCGTCAAGCTCGAGCATTCCGTGAAGGTATTGCCCATCGGCATCGCGATGGGATTGATGGTGCTGATCATGATACCCGTGACCAGCAGCCTGCTCGCCACATTGCTGCTTATCATCATAGGCGCGATGGGCGGCTATTTCGTGGTCCCCATGAACGCGCTGCTGCAGCATCGCGGTCACCTTCTGATGGGGTCGGGGAGTTCCATCTCCGTGCAAAACTTCAACGAAAACCTGAGCATTTTCGTGATGCTGGGGTTTTATGCGCTGATGGTGAAACTCGATCTCAGCATCTATCTCATCATCACGATATTCGGCCTGATGCTCTCCGGCATCATGGGCGCATTGTACAAAAGGCACGGGCACGATCAGGACTCCGGAAAAATCTAGCCTGGCCCGAGCAACTCCTCAAGCGTCTCGATCGGCATCGGCCTGCCGAACAGGTATCCCTGATAGGCCAGGCATCCATGCTGATTCAGGAAGGCGAGCTGCGCCTCTGTCTCCACGCCTTCCGCGATCACATCGAGATCGAAGTTCTGGGCAAGATCGATGATGGTCTTCACCATCAAGGCGTCGTTGTAATCCGTCGCAATATGCCTCACGAAACTCTGGTCTATCTTGATCTGATCCAGCGGCAACTGCTTCAGGTAGGCAAGCGACGAGTAACCCGTGCCAAAATCATCCAGCGCCAGTTTCACGCCCAGCGCCTTTAGCGCACGCATCTTGGCAACCACATCGGCCACCTCGACCGCATCGGAGAGCACCACGCTCTCTGTCAGTTCGAGCTTGAGCTTGGACGCTTCCACGCCATGTGCATTCAGGACGGCCGAGACCCTTTCGACAAAATCAGCCAGCTTGAATTGCTGCGCGCTGACATTCACCGCAATGGTCAGATTGCGTGTCGACTCGTGGCTCTGCCAGACAGAAAGCTGTCTGCAGGCCGCATCGAGCACCCAGTCGCCTATTTCGACGATCAGCGAACTCTCCTCGGCCAAAGGAATGAATTCGCCGGGCAAGACCATGCCGCTGACCGGATTCATCCAGCGCACCAGCGCCTCTGCGCCATACACCCTGCGATCGCCGTCCACCTGGATCTGGTAGTGCAATCCCAATTGCCCTCCAGAAACCGCAAGCCGCAAGTCGCGCTCCAGCGCCGCATGTTTCTCCACAGTCTTTTGCATGACAGGATCGAAGAAGCGCACCGTATTCTTGCCCGCAGCCTTGGCCCCGTACATCGCCATGTCCGCATGCTTCAAAAGTGCGTCGATCGGCGTTTCCTGGCCTAAATACATGCAGACGCCTATGCTTGGCGAACTGTGATGCTCTCGTCCCGACAAGAGATAGGGATGAGCCAGGACTTCGCGTATCTTCTCCGCGATCAGCGCAACCTTCTCCAAAGCCTGCGCAGCCTGCATATCGATGTCCTCAAGCAAAACAACGAATTCATCCCCCCCCAAACGCGCAACCGTATCGGCATCGCGCACGCAGGACTTTAAGCGCTCCGACACTTCGACCAGCATCAGATCGCCGTAATCGTGCCCCAGCGTGTCGTTCAGTGTCTTGAAGTTGTCCATGTCAAGAAACAGCACCGCGCCGAATTGCCGGTTTCGTTGAGACAATGCCAACGCAAGACTCAAACGATCCATCAGGAGCCGCCGGTTCGGCAATCCGGTCAGCACATCGTAAAAGGCGAGATTTCGTATCTCTTCTTCGGCATCTCTTCTTGCCGCAATCTCTTCATGCAGTTTTGCATTCGTCGCGTTCAATTCCTGAGTTCGCTCTTCTATCCTGTCTTCCAGCGTTCCATATATCCCCTGCAGATTCACCGCCATGCGGTTGAATGCCTTGGCGAAAATCCCAAGCTCACCAAAGGCCGACTCATCGACACGCTGATCGAGACTGCCCTTTGCCATCTCATCGGCAGTCTTCGCCAGGCTCTCCAGCGGTTTGCTGATCTGCCGCGCAAAGTAATACGCAAGAATGCCTGACAGGACAAGCAAGACCAGCACGAACTCGAAGGTGACGGCGCGCTCCTGGCTGATCGATGCAAACACTTCATCCTCGTCCATCTTGACCACCATGCCCCAATCGAGCTCTGGCAAATAACGCCAGGCCGACACGACCTGCACGCCCCGATAATCCTTCTTCACGCTCTCGCCTGACCGACCGAAGATCGCAGCATACAAAGACAAATGCTTGCTCTCGGCGAGTTTCAGCTTCAGAACTTCCTTGCCATCGACCAGGTATCTGAGCGGGGTCGCCATGACCATGTATTCCTCGTCTTTTCTTCCGAAAACAGCCTCCCCGCTCTGCCCCAGCCCGACGGCATCGGATGCGATCTTGAAAAACAATGCATTGCTCAATTGCATTGCCAGCACACCGACAAATTTTCCATCCTTCATGATGGGCGCCGCAATGAAAAGCGCTGCGCCGTTCGATGGCGGATACATTTCCTGGCGGGAAAAAACAGGCTCCAGGGTCATGCTCGCATCGCGGAATACCTCGGCAAGCTGCGTGTTCCGCCAGGGGCCGGTCAGGAGATTGGTCGCAAAATCGGCTTCATGCTTCTGGGTAAAGATGACATCCCCTTTTGGGGTGATCATGAATACATCGTAAAATACGGCGGACTCTTCGATATAGCGGTCGAAATACTGCTTCATCAAGGCCTCGTCTTCGGCCGAATCAGCAGGATAAGTCCTGGACAGCCTCTCAAACCCTGCGATTGCGCTCGGGCTTTGCGCGAGGAAACGCACGTTGCGCTCGCGTTCAGCCAGAAAACTTCTGACCTGCATCGCCTTCTTGTCTGCCAGCGCGCCCACCCTTCCCAGCGCATCGGCGCGCAGCCTTGCCTTATCCTGCTGAAGATTGAGATACCCCAGAAGCGCCAGAGGCAGCACGGACAATAAAAGGAACAACAACAGCAGGCGTGTGAATATCTTCATTTGTATTCACTCTCGATCTTTTCCCGATCAGCCCGGGAAATGAAAAATGGAAAGGGCCTGGGCCCTATGCTGCGCCCCGACTGCCAGACGATATCGAATTGCCCGTCCGGACGGATGCGGCCTATGCGCACCATCTTCCAAAGATGGTGGGTGTCGGCATCCACCGCAACGATGCCCTCAGGCGCATTCATCGCCTGCTTCTCGAGTTCCCCCTTGATCGCGGAAATGTTCGACGAACCAGCCTCGCGCATCGCATTCACCCAAAGATGCACACCTATATAGGCCGCCTCCATCGGGTCGTCCACCACGCGCTGTTGGCCAAAGCGGCGGTGGAAATTTTCGATGAAGGCGCGGTTTTCAGTGCTTTTCACGGACTCGAAATAATTCCATGCCGCATAGTGCCCAGTCATCAAGCCTGGCGGCATAGAAGAAAGTTCCGCTTCAGCGATGCTGCTTGAAAACACAGGGATATCGCTTGCGCTAATTCCGGCTTTTTGGAGCGCGAGAAAGAAATGCCTGTTGCTGTCGCCATTCAAGGTGTTCAAGACGAAATCTGGATGAACGCTCGCGATCTCCTTCGCCACCTGATCGAAGTCATGGCTGCCAAGCGGCACATAACGCTCGCCTGCCACTTCACCGCTCTTCGCGAATAAAAGTTTCCTGATGATCTGATTGGCGACATGGGGAAAGATGTAATCCGAGCCGATCAGATAAGCTCTTCTGCCTCGCGTCTGCATCGCCCATGCGACCATGGGGATGATCTGCTGGTTCGGTACCGCGCCTGTGTAGAAGATGTCTCTCGACTGCTCGAATCCCTCGTATTGCAAGGGATAGAACAGCAGGTGATGATGCTTCTCGACGACGTTCTTCACCGCCTTGCGGCAGGCTGAAGTCCAGCAACCGAACAGGGCATCCACCTTGTCCTGAGAGATCAGTTTCTCGGCCTGGGCTGCGCAGTAGTTTGCGTCCGACCGGCAGTCGCTCACGATCATCTGGATTTTGGCGCCGTGTATGCCGCCAGACTGGTTTGTCTCTTCGACAGCAAGCCTCACCGCATCCACCAGCGGCGCTTCGCTTCCCGCCATGGTGCCGGTCAGCGAATGCAGCACGCCTATCCGGATCACAGGATTAGCAATGTGATGCTGGCGATAGAGGAAGAAAAGAACCAGCATCACAACGGGGATCAGCAGCCATTTTTTCATTTCAGCCACCCCCTTGATCCTGGAAAAATCAGCTCCTGCCCACGGTCTCGCTCGCCAGACAAAGATCCTGCCAGGACTTTGCCTTGTCGAGCGGCGTGCGCAAAAGATAGGCCGGATGAAAACTCACGACCACCGGAATGCCGCGATGCTCATGCACCCTGCCTCGCAGAGAGGATATGGCCGCATCGGTGTTCAAAAGGGCAGACGCAGCCGTCCTGCCCAGCGCCACGATGATTTTTGGCTGAATGAGCGCAATCTGGTTTTCAAGGTAAGGCAGGCATGCAGCCATTTCGCTCGCATGAGGCTGCCTGTTGCTGGGTGGCCTGCACTTGACCACGTTCGCGATATAGACGTCGCTTCGCTTTAGCCCGATGGCGAGCAGCATGTTGTCGAGCAATCTGCCAGCCTGCCCCACGAAAGGCTCTCCCCTCGCATCCTCTTCGGCCCCCGGCCCCTCGCCGACGAAGAGCCATTCCGCCTTCTCGTTCCCCACGCCGAACACCGTCTGCTTGCAGCCGGCTCGAAGCGGGCACAGTTCGCAGTTCTTCACCTTCTCCTTGAGTTCCGGCCAATCCAGCAGAGATGGAATCGTCTCAGACAGAGTCTCCGTTGCAGCAGGCGTCTCGCGCCGCACCCATATCGGATAGAGATTCATCTCCCGCAACACTGCCTCACGCCTATTCACGCATCACCCCTTTTCTCAAGGTCGCACGCCATCACGATCGCGTTTTCGCTGCCATTGTTGCTCCGATAATACTCGCGCCTGACACCTATTTCACGAAATCCCGCAAGACGATAAAGCGCAATCGCCGCCGGATTGGAGGCGCGAACCTCGAGCAGAACACGGGACATCTTTCTGTCTCTTGCAATCTGCACCAGCGACTCAAGCATCCTTCTTCCCATTCCCTTGCGCTGATACGCCTTGGCGATTGCAATATTGAGGAGTTCGGCATCATCGCTTCCCATCATCAGCACCGCATAGCCACATGGTTTTCCATCGCACTCATCAACATAACACAGATAGCCGCTTTCAAGCGCATCGCAAAAATTGCCGCGCGTCCAGGGATATGCCTGAACGGCGCATTCTATGGCCAGCACCTCGTCCACATCTGAGGCTTGCATCTTTCTCATTTTCCTGGTTTATCGAGCGCCATCTGTTCCCTCTCCGAGGTCTTCAACGCGACCTTGTCTCTCAGATAGAATGGTTGGGCTAAAGCCGCATCCACGCCCAGCCCTCTCGAAAACTGCAAGGCGCCCAACGCAGCGATGTTTTCCGCCATGGGCAGAGCGTTGCCATCCATGCCGATCAACTGTCCCGAATAGCGGCTCTGCAGAATCTCAGAAAATGCAGAAAAACCGCTGCCTGCGCCAAACCAGTCGCCAATTGGGATGGCAGGTGCATCTGCCGGTTTGCATAGGCTAGGCTCGACGGCTTCCAGCCAGCCGCTCTCTGTCTTTTCATATACGGCGAAATAGATCTCGCCCATGCGCGCATCGAGCGCCGAGATCACCCTTGTTCTTCCAGTCCCTGCTGCCAGCGCAAGCAAGGTGGAGATGCCCGCCACCGGCAGACCCGCCCCCAGTGCCAAACCCTGCGCCACACCGCAGGCGATGCGCACGCCCGTGAAAGAACCGGGCCCGGAACCGAAAGCGATGCCATCGCATTGCATCAGCCCGATTCCCGATTCTTCAAAAAGGTCATGCAGCATCGGCATCAGCATCTCGGAATGCTTCTGCCCCGCATGCACGTTTTGCGCAAGGACGACCCCATCCCGCCATAGCGCTACCGAGCAGTATTCGGTGGATGTATCAAGAGCGAGGATATTCATGCGTCCGCCAGCAACAATACGACGGCCTGCGCTGCGATGCCTTCTCCCCGCCCGGTATAGCCCAGATGTTCTGTGGTGGTCGCCTTCACGTTGACCGCATCCTTCTCCAGCCTCAAGTCAGCGGCGATGTTTTCTACCATCTTCGGGATGTGCGGCGCCATCCTGGGCGCCTGAGCGATGATGGTCGCATCCACATTCGCAATGCGATAGCCCTCTTTTCTCACCAGGTGCAGCACTTCCCTAAGCAGGATGCGGCTGTCTATGTTCTTGAATTTCGCATCGCTGTCGGAGAAATGCCTCCCTATGTCTCCCAACGCTGCGGCGCCCAGCAACGCGTCGCATATCGCATGCAGCAGCACGTCCGCATCGGAATGCCCGAGCAAACCCTTTTCATACGGGATGTCCACGCCGCCGATGACAAGGCGCCTTCCCGCAACCAGCTGGTGCACATCGAAACCCTGCCCTATGCGCATGTTCTCTCCTTAAGAAGCAGTTCGGCCATCTTCATATCCTGTGGGTAGGTTACCTTGAAATTGCCGACATCCCCTAGCACGAGCCTGGGGCTTAAACCCATCGCTTCGACCGCAGAGGCCTCGTCCGTGACCGATTTGCAGCGCTGCAATGCAAGCGTCAGAAGTTCCAGGCGAAACATCTGGGGGGTCTGTGCATGCCAGAGATCCGATCGGTCTTCAGTGCGCAACACGCGCTGCATCTGATCTGCGCGTTTCAAGGTGTCCGCTACCGGAACGGCGAGTATTCCGCCAACCTCATCCTCTCGCAATTCGTCGATCAGTTTTCGCAAATTCGCCTGCGTAAGACATGGCCTTGCAGCATCGTGCACCAGCACCCAATCGTCCGGTTCCAGTTCGGATGCGATGAGCCCGTTCAGCACGGATTCGGCACGCGTCTTGCCTCCGCAATAAAGGGGCTCCAGTTTTCCTGAAAATAAAGACCAGTCATATCCGTGAAAAAGTTCGTCATCGGGTGAAAGCACGACGAACACGCTCTTAATCTCTTCGCAATCGCAGAGCGTCCTTAACGAATGGTAAATCATCGGCTTGCCCGCAATGGGCAAATATTGCTTGGGCAACTCATGTCCCATGCGCGCGCCGAAACCTGCGGCCGGAACCAAGGCGTAGAATGATGTCATAGTTTGATGAGCCTGCTGTTGGCTTTTTGTCTTCATGCAGGTAGTATTTTACGCAATTACTCGAGAATACGAATGACCAACAAGAAAATCATCCCGATTGCCGCCGGGGAAGCGGATACGACGAATCAGAGCTCCTGCGGCGATGCGGAACCCTTTGCGCTGATGGTGCTGGGCGACAGCATGGTGCCGGAATTCAACGAGGGCGAAGTCATCATCATCGAACCCGGCCCCAGAATCATCGAGGGGAGCTATGTGCTGGCGTTTAACGGCGAAGAATACATCTTCCGCCAGCTCATCAAGAATGAATCGGGCTGGCTTTTACATGCGCTCAATGAAAACTATCCAGACTTGCCGGTTGAAGACCTCTCGGAGATCAAGGGCATCATCACCCAGAAGTCCCGTCCCGGCAGGCGACGTGCCTCGAAGATCTACATCGAGTGATTTGCCCCAAGTCTGATGCCGCGACCGGGCAAGAGGCGTTTATAATGGCGCCATATACGCTTTTCTGCAACTGCCATGCTGTTCACATCCAATCAATCCCGACCGCGCTACAAAGCCCTCATCGGCTCTTCCGATGCACTCGCCTTCGCGCAACTAGCCGAAAAAGATTCGCCGCTTGCCATCGTCTGCTCGGATGCACTCTCTGCCCAGCGGCTATTCGAGGAAATAAGCTTCTTCTCTCCCAGGCTTCGCATGCATCTCTTCCCCGACTGGGAAACGCTGCCCTACGATCACTTCTCGCCGCACCAGGATTTGGTTTCCGAAAGGCTTGCAACCCTGCACCATGTCAGAAGCAATTCCTGCGACGTCTTGATCGTGCCCGTCACGACTGCCCTTTACCCGCTGCCCCCCACAGAATATCTGGCCGCCTTCACCTTCTTCCTTAAGAAAAAGGAAAGACTGGATCTCAAGGCGCTTCGCGAACAGCTTACCCTTGCGGGATACAGCCATGTCCAGCAGGTAATCTCGCCCGGCGAATATTGCGTCAGGGGCGGCATCATCGATCTCTTCGCGATGGGCAGCGTTTTACCCTATCGCATCGACCTCTTCGACGACGAGATCGAAAGCATTTCGACCTTCGACGTGGACACGCAGCGCACCCTTTATCCGGTTCCCGAGATACGCCTTCTGCCGGCGCGCGAATTTCCGCTGGATGAAAAGGGACAAGCGAAATTCCGCCAGAATTTCAGGGAAAGATTCGAAGGGGATCCATCGAAGTCCCGCATCTACAAGGAAGTCAGCAAGGGCAATGCGCCCGCCGGCATCGAATACTACCTTCCGCTCTTTTTTGACAAGACCGCCTCGCTCTTTGATTATCTGTCTAAGGATGCGACCCTTTGCCTGCACGGCGATGTGAACGAGGCCATAGTCCGGTTCAACACCGATGCAGAGTCGCGCTACAACCTGCTAAGAGGCGACATGCATCATCCTCTTCTGCCGGTTAAAGAGCTCTTCATGAATTCCGAAGCGTTCTTCATCGCCGCAAAGGACTATGCACGCATGGACGTGCTGCCGGATTCCGACAGCGCCATCTCATGCAACACCAATGCGGTTCCGAACATCGCGGTGAATCGCCATGCGGAGAATCCCATACAAGCCTTTGCCGATTTTCTGAAGCGCTACGACGGGCGCACCCTGCTTCTTGCAGACAGCCTGGGGCGGCGCGAAATCATGGCAGGTTTCCTCCAGGAATATGGACTCAAGGCAGAAATCTGCGAGGACTATGCGGGGTTTCTCGCAAGCTCGAAAAAATTCATGCTCTGCACGGGGCCCTTGCAAAACGGCTTTCTGTTGCCAAGCGAAGGCTTGGCCATCATCACCGAATCCGAGCTTTATGCAAGCAAGCCTCGCAACCGTGCAACGCGTGCAGCGAAGAAGAGCAACATCGAAGGCATGCTGCGCGATCTCTCCGAACTCAAGGTCGGCGATCCGGTGGTGCACGAACAGCATGGAATCGCGCGCTATCAGGGGCTGGTGAACCTCGATTTGGGCGAAGGGGAAAACGAGTTTCTTCTTCTGGAATACCAGGGAGGAGACAAGCTCTACGTTCCCGTCTCTCAGCTTCATGTGATCGGTCGCTATAGCGGAGGGGCACAGGAATCGGCACCTTTGCACAAGCTGGGTTCGGGCGCCTGGGACAAGGCCAAGCGCCGCGCCATGCAGCAGGTGCGCGATACTGCGGCAGAACTCCTCAACATCTATGCGCAGCGCGCAACGCGCAAGGGTCATTCCTTCCAGCTCACGGCGCGCGATTACGAGGAGTTTTCCGCAGGATTTGGTTTCGAGGAAACGCCAGATCAGGCAGCCGCCATCAGCGCGGTGATCGAAGACATGCAGTCAGGAAAGCCGATGGACAGGCTGATCTGCGGCGATGTCGGCTTTGGCAAGACCGAGGTCGCGCTGCGCGCGGCATTCGTCGCTGTAATGGACGGCAAACAGGTTGCCGTTCTGGTCCCCACCACGCTGCTTGCAGAGCAGCATTTCCAGAATTTTTCCAACCGTTTCGCCGACTGGCCTGTGCGCATCGCGGAACTCTCGCGCTTCCGTTCGGCCAAGGAGCAGACAGAGGCGCTAAAGGACATGTCTGAGGGTAAGCTCGACATCATCATAGGCACGCACAAGCTGATACAGAAGGGCATTTCGTTTGAAAACCTGGGGCTTGTGATCATAGACGAAGAGCACCGATTCGGCGTGCAGCAGAAGGAAAAGCTAAAGGCGCTGCGCGCCGAAGTGGATGTGCTTACGCTGACTGCGACACCGATACCGCGAACGCTTGCGATGTCTCTGGAAGGCCTGCGCGACTTTTCCATCATCGCGACCGCACCGCAAAGGCGCTTGTCTATCAAGACCTTCGTCAGCAGCTACAGCGCCGGCGTGATCAGGGAAGCCGTGCTGCGCGAATTGAGGCGCGGCGGCCAGGTCTATCTCCTGCACAACGAGGTGGACACCATCGCCAACATGGAGGAAAAGCTAGCAGAACTGCTACCCGAGGCGCGCATCAGGATTGCCCATGGACAGATGAGCGAGCGCGATCTCGAAGCCGTGATGAAGGACTTCTACCAGCAGCGCTTCAACATTCTGCTTTGCACAACCATCATCGAGACCGGCATAGACGTGCCCACTGCGAACACCATCATCATGAACCGCGCTGACCGTTTTGGACTGGCACAGTTGCACCAGTTGAGAGGCCGCGTGGGAAGGTCGCA
Source organism: Pseudomonadota bacterium (assembly GCA_021782365.1). Lineage (GTDB taxonomy): Bacteria > Pseudomonadota > Gammaproteobacteria > Burkholderiales > Gallionellaceae > Gallionella. Next base: position 24,549 of record JAJXVB010000002.1, on the reverse strand, counting down.
TCATCAGGCCTATGCCTATCTTCTGGTGGACAGCCTGGACGGTTTGAGTTCACAGGCGAAGAAACGCCTCGAGGCGATACAGGCGATGGAACAGCTGGGAAGCGGCTTCTATCTTGCGATGCATGATCTTGAGATCAGGGGCGCAGGAGAGGTGTTGGGAGAATCTCAAAGCGGCGAGATGCAGGAGATCGGATTTTCCCTCTACACGGAAATGCTCAATGCCGCAGTGGCATCGTTGAAGCAGGGACGCGAACCGGACATGGCGCATCCGCTTGGCGTGACGACAGAGATCAATCTGCATAGCCCAGCCCTTCTGCCCGAGGAATATTGCGGCGACATCCACCAGCGCCTCGTGATCTACAAGCGCCTTGCCAACTGCGAAACTCCGAGCGATCTCGATGACATGCACCAGGAACTGGTTGACCGCTTCGGCCTGTTGCCTGAATCGACACAGACCCTGCTCGATTGCCACCGCCTGCGCATGCTCGCCAAACCGCTTGGCATCAGCAAGGTGGATGCATCTTCAGACGCGATCCAGATCCAGTTCGTGGAAAACCCGCCGATAGATCCGATGAAGATCATCACCCTGATCCAGAGCAAGCGGCATATCAAGATGGCAGGCCAGGACAAGCTGCGCATCGAGTTAAAATGCGAAGACCTTGCCCAGCGCGTGCTGGCGATCAAGAATTTTTTTGGGGAACTGAAATAACAGCAACAGCACGTCATGAAAACATTTTACCCGGCGTTGCAGTCCTTTGGCCTATGCTGCATAATCATCACGAAGCAGATTTAAAGGATCAGAATTGTGCCTATTGTGTCGGTGTTTTTCGGCATCATTGTCCGCATGTGGCACGACGATCATCCGCCACCCCATATACATGTCGAGTATCAGGGATTTGAGGCGCTGATAAACATTCGGACAGGCGAAGTCATAGAAGGGCGTCTTCCTAACAAGGCCGCAGCCATCGTCATGGAATGGTGTCTCCATCATCAAAAGGAACTGTTGGAAAATTGGCAGCGCGGCCAGAATTTTGAACCCATGGAACGTATTCCGGGAGCGGATCAGGATGATTAAAATTATTAAGGCTCGTTACCTGGGAGATTTTCAGGTTGCGCTAAGTTTTTCCAATGGCAGGGAAGGCACATTCGATGGCCGTACCCTGCTGGAGCGGACTGGCTCATTACTTGAACCTCTTCGGAATGAAACCTATTTTCGACGCCTGTTCATCGATGCCGGGGCGCTGTGCTGGCCCAATGGCCTGGAACTCTCTCCAGCCAGACTTTATGAAACCTGTCGCACGCTCGAAACGGTGTAAATAGTTCACAGAGAACAACAGGCGCACCCTCAATGCGCCAGTGCGCTCGATCCATGGTATCGGCTTAGCAGAAAATCGCAGTGGCGCAATTTTGCAGAATTGCGGGCACTCTTTCCCAGTACAGACAAAGTAGGCGATGTGTTCGTGTTTGACATCGGAGGAAACAAACTTCGACTGATAGCCGCAATTCACTTCAATACCGGGCGATTATTTGTCAGGTCCATACTGAACCGGTGAAAAAACGATTTATGCGCATTGGCATGTGATGCGATACACGATACACTAGGCCATGATCAAATCGTTTCAGCACAAAGGGCTTGAGACTTTCTTCAGAACAGGAAGCAAGGCAGGCATCCAACCAGCCCACGCTGCACGGCTTGGCGCGATGCTAAGACGCTTAAACGAAACAACCAACGCCCAGGGCATGAACTTGCCGGGCTGGAATTTGCACCCGCTGAAAGGAAGAGAACTCAAGGGACATTTTTCAGTATGGGTGAATGGCAACTGGCGCATGACATTCACCTTTGACGGCATTGATGCCGTGCTGGTGAACTATCAGGACCATCATTGAGGAGATTGAAAATGGCACGCATGTTTAACCCGCCCCACCCTGGCTTAACCCTACGCGACGATGTACTGCCTGCGCTCGGACTTTCCGTAACCGAGGCAGCCACACAGCTTGGCGTTGCACGTGTTACGCTGTCCCGAATGTTGAACGGTCGCGCAGGCATATCGCCGGAAATGGCGCTGCGCATTGAAGCATGGCTTGGCGTGGAACGCGGCGGCGAAGCGCGGTTGTGGCTGGCAGAACAGAACGCCTACGACATGTGGCAGGCCGAACAGAAATTCAAGAAAAAACCGATGCGCGTTCAACCTGCACCGGCTGCATAGGGTGCAACCGCCTGTTTGCAGAACTGACGGAAGGCTTCGACGCACTGGCCGAGGAAAAGGCCGGGAAGCGCACCCTACGCACCCATGAAGTGAAAAGAATGCCGAATGCTGCCATTACGGCAGCGATGTTTTTGTAGCGACTGATCAAAAAATTTAGCCACCTCTTGACCGATGCTGGCAGCCGCTAAAAGCTAGACCCGACCCCACAGCGACCCTAAATGATATAGACTCGTTTCATTTTTTCTTATCGCAACTTTCGACATAGTTACGTATTCGAGAAAGTTCATCTTGGATTTCTTTGAGGCTGTCCTTGAACAAGGGCGCTGAGAATACAAAAATTCCTTGCCATGGCACACCGTTATTATCCATAGGATAACGAAGTTGTTCATATGCAACCTTGGCATTTTTATCCATCTTTTCCAGTAATTCTGAAGAAGGTAATACTGGTTCCGCTTTAAAGGGGATTTGGTAATCTATTTCTGGGAAAGAATCATTTAATTTTTTCTCCAAGTCTTGCAGATTGTGTGTTTTAACTTGCTCTATTGGGTTTGCAATCTTAATGCAAGCCTTCATGCACAATTCAACCGCGTGTCGAGCAAGAAACATTATTACTTGACCACGTTGATAGGTAGACTTCCAATCACCAAGCACAAGTTGAGTATTCAAATTGACCGCTGCGTCTAGATAGGCATTGGATAAGAGAAACAATTCATCCGGCAAATCATCAGCTTCAATCCCTTTCTGGATTTCCAAAATTGTCCCCATTTTCATTTGATGGTCACTCACGAATTGCGGGGCTATTTCAAGAACAAGAGTTGGGTAAATAATATCGCTATAAAGATTATTCCCTCTGCAATACCCAAGACAGTGAAAAACGCGTTGTGCCCTGGTTCCAGGCCAAGGCTTGTAAATGGACGTGGAGCATCGTCAACTGGTGGACGAAGCCAGGTAAAAAGCAATCCTGAACCTGATATGAGTAACGATGTTAGGAAGTAGAATATTAAGCCATCGCAAACTGATCTATAGAGATTAACGGCATACCCAAATTTGTTGAGTGACGCTTCACCCCATTTGTCGGCACCCCAAGCGCTGACGATAGCACCAACAAAACACGTAGAAACTAACAATATTCCTGCATAGATATCCCTATCCCTTATTGATCTCGAAACAACAATCAATAATGCAACTGCACCACCAAGAGCTAGGATACCTGTTAAAACCAGTGAAAGTGCAGGACCACCTAACCCGGTAAGACTTCTGCCAAGTTCGTAAGCGCCAAGCAGCCCAGAGATTATCCACACAAAAAATGCCATACATACCGCCTTTCAGTCGGGTAGCGTTGGGAGTTTTGACATTTATCTGTCAACGCTAAATAGAAATGTCCCCCTGTCTGAGGGTCGCAGGGTCGGGTCTAGCTTTATAGCATTCAAGAACTTGGCATCTTTCGAAGCTACAGTAAATGCGCTGCTAAAGCAAATGGGATTCCGTTAAAATACGCGCATGCTTTCCATCCATGCAATTGAATATGAACCTCGTCATCCAGTCGCTCAACGACATCCCGCAACAACAGATAGCTCATCTGGCCGCACTTTCAGGCGCTTCTACCATCGAGCAATTAGACGCGCATGCCTATCGCCTGCGCAATGCAAAAGAACACCCTGAAATATCTTCATACTGTTTTGAGCATCGCATCGATTGCGGCTTCGTGCCCGATGAAAAATCCCTTTCAGATTTCAGGCTGGTGGTGATGGACATGGATTCGACGCTGATCTCGATCGAATGCATAGACGAGATCGCAGACATGCAGGGATTGAAGCCGCAGGTCGCCGCGATCACCGAGGAGGCGATGCAGGGAAAGATCGATTTTGCAGAAAGCCTGCGCCGCCGCGTCGCATTGCTCGAAGGCCTCGATGAAGGCGCGCTGCAGCGGGTGTATGATGAGCGCCTGAGGCTCAACCCGGGCGCTGAAATCATGCTTGCCGAACTCAAAAGACATGGCATCAGAACGCTGCTGGTGTCGGGCGGATTTATTTTCTTTACCGAACGCCTGAAACAGCGCCTGGGTCTTGATTACGCGCATGCCAACACGCTGGAGATTGTCGACGGAAAGCTCACCGGCCGCGTGTTGGGAAAGATACTCGATGCGCAAGGAAAGGCGGACTGGCTCATCGAGACGCGCGACATGCTGGAATTGAAAACCGAACAGGTGATCGCAATGGGCGACGGCGCGAACGACTTGAAGATGATGGCGATGGCTGGAACGAGCATCGCCTATCACGCAAAACCCGTGGTGCGCGAGAAGGCGAGCTATGCGCTCAACTTCGTCGGGCTGGACGGTCTGACAAGGCTGTTCAAGAGCAGCCTGTAGTTTTTCCGGATTCCCGCCTTCGCGGGAATGACATTCAGGAGCATTTGAAATGGCGCAGGAAATCAGCACCGAAGTGCTGCTTGAAAAATACGCGGAACAAGGCGAGAAATCCGTTCAGGATGTGCGCCGCCGCGTGGCGCGCGGACTCTCGCAGGCGGAAAAACCAGAACAGCGCGAACATTTTGAAGAAATTTTTTTCAAGGCCCAGCAGGATGGCTTCATCCCTGCAGGCCGCATCAATTCCGCAGCGGGGCTTTCCATACAGGCGACGCTGATCAACTGTTTCGTGCAGCCGGTGGGCGATGCGATTTCAGGATATACCGACGGCAAACCCGGCATCTATGATGCGCTGCAGCAGGCTGCCGAAACCATGCGGCGCGGCGGCGGCGTTGGTTATGATTTTTCATCGATACGCCCAGAGGGTGCGCTGGTCAAGGGCACCCACTCGCGCGCGAGCGGGCCGATCTCCTACATGCGCGTGTTCGACCGCTCCTGCGAAACGGTGGAGTCCGCAGGCGCCAGGCGCGGCGCGCAGATGGGCGTGTTGCGCTGCGACCATCCCGATATTGAAAAATTTATCCGCGCAAAAGATCAGGGCGATCTTCGCAACTTCAACATCTCGGTCGGGGTCACCGATGCCTTGATGCAGGCAGTTGAAAACGATCAGGAATTCGAACTGGTACACAAGGCAGAGCCTGCCGCCGCAATCAGGGAAGCTGGAGCCATACAACGCGAAGATGGCATGTGGATATACCGCAAAGTGAGCGCCAAAGACCTTTGGCGCCAGATCATAGAGAGCACCTATGATCACGCAGAGCCGGGCGTGCTGTTCATCGACCTGATGAACCGCGACAACAACCTCTCTTATTGCGAAGTGATCGAGGCAACCAACCCGTGCGCAGAACAGCCGCTTCCTCCCTACGGCTGCTGCTGCCTGGGGTCGATCAATCTGACCCTGATGGTAAGAGAACCCTTTTCCGAGCATGCCCGCTTCGACTACGACGCATACATGCAGCTGATCCGGGTCTCCGTGCGCATGCTGGACAACGTGCTGGATGTGACCGCATGGCCGCTTACAGAACAGCAACAGGAAGCACAAAGCAAGCGGCGCATAGGACTGGGCTACACGGGTCTTGGCGATGCGCTGGTGATGCTTAACCTGCGCTACGATACGGATGTTGCACGCGCCTTTGCCGCAGACATCACGCGCATCATGCGCGACGAGGCTTATTCAGCCTCGGTCGAACTGGCCAAAGAGCGCGGCGCATTTCCGCTGCTGAATGCGGATCTGTATCTGGCGAAACCGCATTTCGCCTCGCGACTGCCGGATGAACTGAAGGACAGCATAAGGGCGCACGGCATAAGGAACAGTCATCTGTTGTCCATCGCACCCACCGGCACCATTTCGCTAGCCTTTGCCGACAATGCGTCGAACGGCATAGAGCCCGCCTTCTCGTGGTTCTACACGCGCAAGAAGCGCATGATGGATGGCACAACGAAAGACTATCAGGTAGAAGACCACGCATGGCGGCTTTACAATCAGATGACGGAAGACGGAGGACAGAAAACAGTCAAAGGTGTCGAAGACGCGACGACATCTCAGTCCTCAGACCTCAGTCCTCAATCCTCTGTTCTGCCTCCCGCCTTTGTCACCGCGCTGGAAATTTCAGCGCTCGATCACATGAAGATGGTCGCGGCAGTCGCGCCCTACATCGACACCTCGATCAGCAAGACCGTCAATGTTCCCGCCGACTATCCCTTCGAAGACTTCAAGGACTTATACACTGAAGCCTGGCGCGCAGGCCTCAAGGGGCTTGCGACCTATCGGCCAAACAGCGTGCTGGGCTCTGTGCTGTCGGTCGCAAAAAAGGACGAGCAGCCTCAGGATTTCGTTTTTGATCAGGACAGGCGCATCGAGCTGGAGGCAACACCCAAGCCCGCTTTGGCTTCACTTCGCTGGCCTGGCAGACCCTCCTTGCCGGCTGGAAGCGAAGGCTGGGTATCCCAGGTGGTCAAACATCCGCTCGGCAACTTTGTCGCCTTCGTCTCCCACACTACAAGCAATGGGGTGAACCACCCATTCGAAGTCTGGGTGAACGGATCGGAACAGCCCAGAGGCTTGGGTGCGCTTGCGAAAACGCTTTCCATGGACATGCGTACGCTGGATCCGGTATGGATACGCATGAAGCTTGAAATGCTGATGAAGACGGCCGGTGACGATGCTTTCGATATGCCCATGCCACCCGATGGCGCGATGACCCGCATGCCAAGCCTGGTGTCGGCCTTCGCACACCTCTTGAAGTTCCGCATCGAGGCGCTGGGCGCACTTGAAGTGCACGACGACATGAGCACGCCGATGATGGATGCGCTGTTTGCAAGGAAGGAACCCAAGACCGGCACTGACGGCACGATGAGCTGGACGGTTGATATCTCCAATGCAGGCAGTGGGGACGATTTCGTGCTGGGTTTGAAGGAACTGGTGTTGCCTGACGGACAGCGCAGGCCTTATTCGATGTGGCTTTCCGGCGTGTATCCGCGCGCGCTGGACGGACTCTGCAAGGTGTTGAGCCTCGACATGCGCGTGATCGATCCTGCTTGGATAGGAATGAAGCTGCGCAAGCTGCTCAATTTCGGCGAGCCCCTGGGCGACTTCATGGCGCGCGTGCCAGGCGGCGTGAAGATGGAAAGTTATCCCTCGACGGTCTCCTATGTCGCCAAGCTGATCATCCACCGTTATGCGATGCTGGGCGTGCTCGACGAGCAAGGCTATCCCGTAAAACAGATGGGCGTGCTCGAAGTTCCCGATGGCAAGGCCAAACTTAGCGACATGAAAACGCTAGCCGGCAAGGCATGCAAGGAATGCGGCAATACCACCCTGATCAAGAAGGATGGCTGCGAGTTCTGCACGAGCTGCGGCGCGATAGGCGCGTGCGGATGAAAAGCAGTCGGGGTTCATGATCAGGGCCGCTGATAGTATCCCTGACCGCTGAAAAATTCCTGCATCATGAAGTCCTCTAACCCGGCATTGTCCTCAGGCTTGGCCGAAAGCACGACGACGCGCCCCAGTCGCTCCGACTCCCAGTTGAAATAGCCCTTGTATTCGCGCCTGATGATCTTGATCATCGCCTTGACGATCGCCAGATCGATATTGCCGTCAGGGCCCGCCTTCACGTCGATCAACTCCAGCCTGGAATTACTGTAATCGTTCTTCCAGCCCCTGAAACTGAATTCCCCGGTATCTCCCGAAATCCATCTGATCTGGAAGATGCCGTTGGTGCCATGCTGCTGCAGATTACGCTTGATGATTGCATCCCTTATCTGATCGGCCGACGGCCCCCTTGCAGCCGCATTTTCCCTGGCCGCTGCGTCTTCCTGTTCCTGAGCTTGCTGCCTCTTGGCCTTGACGTATGACATCAGATCGGTAGGCGCGCCAGGCTCAGGCGCCTTGAAAACAGGATGCGGCGCTTCCTTCTTTTCAACTGCGATGACCTTAGGCTTGGGTTGCCTGACCTTGGGTGCTTCCTTCTTCGGTTTCTCTTCCTTGAGCGCGATGATATGCGACTTTGCTGGCAGGTTCACTATCCTCACGCTCAGAGGTCTGGGCGGCAGGTTGATGCCGGTTTCCAGGGGCTTTTTCGGGAGCACTGCGAACAGCAGCACGAGATGCAGCAGAACCGATGCAATAAATGCGATCAGCGTGTTGCGCCTGATCTTGAATTCGATGTATGGATCTTTTTCCGGGAGCTCCCAAGCTGCCTGATCCTGCTCCACGCTGTCCATCAAAAACGCTTTCCGTTCAAATTCTCATGCTCCAGGTATGCATCCGGCGCATCGGATGACTAACGCCTATCGGATTGGTCAGGCAGGCTTATGACAAGCGTTGACGAAGTTAATTCAGAACCGGGATTCGATCATTTGCCCCTTGCTGCGATCAACACTCCCCAAAGACCGAGTGCCAAATAACAAAGCAGAGACCATTCAGGAATATTGAGCGTCAAAAAGGTCCAGCCCTTTTCCGCGCATTCTCCTGAACCATGCATCAGCGATTTCAGAACATTGGACATCGGCATGGTTTCAAGCATGTAATCGAGCCCTGGGCCGCAGGCCGGGACCTGATCCTTGGGGAGATGCTGTATCCAGATGTGGCGACCGGCGACGGCAATTCCCAGAATCGAGAAGAGGCCGATCAGCACGGCATAGATTCGCTCTCCCGTGCGCTTGGGACGATGCGTTGCGGCAATCAGGAAAATCACCAGGATGGCGATGAAGACAACGCGCTGCACCATGCAAAGCGGGCATGGGTCTTCGTGTTTGACATACTGCAGATACAGCGCAAAACCGATGAGCGAGCTTGTGAACAGGAATCCAGCGAGATAGAGCCAGCTGTTGGGAATGCGCTTCCAGAGTTTTGCCATGTAAGGACCTCTACGTCGAAGTAAAACGCAAAGGCCGCATTATAGCGCGCTAGTCCGCCTCGTCTATCCAGTTTGCCTGGATCGCTTCGAGCACTTTCTCTCCGCCTCGGCTGTGGTCGTCGTCAAACCCTTCGAGGTCAACCACCCAGTTGTGCAGATCGATGAAGCGCACCGTGCGCGGATCGACTTCGGGATATTTTTCGCTCAGGGCGATTGCGATATCTCGCACATCTATCCATTTCATGTCAGCCCTCCTTGACCATATTGATGGTGTACTTGGGGATTTCGACGACCAGATCGGCATTTGCCACGATCGCCTGACAGGAAAGGCGGGAACTGGGCTCAAGCCCCCAGGCCTTGTCCAGCAGATCATCCTCTAACTCTTCGGCAGGTGTGAGCGAATCGAACCCCTGTCGCAGGATGACATGGCAGGTCGTGCAGGCGCAGGACTTCTCGCAGGCATGTTCGATCTCGATGCCGTTTTGCAACAGCGCATCGCAGATGGAGACTCCGGGATCTGCATTGAAGAGCGCGCCGTTTGGACAAAGCTCCTCATGCGGCAATACGATGATTTGTGTCATTACTTGACCTCCAGCTCGGATATATTCTTGCCCGCGAGAGCCTGCCTCACGCTCTTGTCCATGCGCAGCTGAGCAAAATTCACGGTTGCTTCATTCAGTAGAACGATGGCGCGCTTGATCGCCAGATGATCCTTGGATGACAGCGTCTCCTTGAGCGCATTCAACCGAGCTCCGATATCCGCTCGCTGGCTCGCATCGAGCAGTTCTCCATCCTGAATCAGCGCATGTTCAACCGCATCCAGAAGCTGGTTTGCCTCCGTCTTCTGCTCAAGCAAAGCGCGCGCCAGCATGTCGTCCTTGGCATGCTCTGTGGATTCCTGGAGCATGCGTGCGATCTCCGCATCGCTTAACCCATACGAAGGCTTGACCTCAATCGCCGCCTCGATCCCTGAACTCATCTCACGCGCCATCACATTGAGCAGACCATCCGCATCGACCTGAAAGGTCACGCGTATGCGCGCAGCACCCGCCACCATCGGTGGAATCCCGCGCAATTCGAATTTCGCAAGCGAGCGGCAATCCGCCACCAGCTCTCGTTCGCCCTGGACCACGTGCAAGCTCATCGCGGTCTGACCGTCCTTGTAGGTGGTGAATTCCTGCGCTCGCGCAGTCGGGATCGTGCTGTTTCTGGGGATGATCTTCTCGACCAGTCCGCCGACTGTCTCAAGGCCCAGAGACAGCGGAATCACATCGAGCAGCAGCCAGTCGCCCCCGCTCTGATTTCCCGCCAGAAGATTGGCCTGTATCGCAGCACCCAGGGCCACCACCTTGTCAGGATCGAGATTGGTGAGCGGGGTCTGGCCGAAGAACTCGCCCACCGCGCGCTGCACTTGCGGCATGCGCGTCGCGCCACCCACCATGACCACGCCCTTGACGTCTTCGACGCCGAGCCTTGCATCCCGCAATGCACGACGCAAAGGCTGCAGAGTGCGCTGAATCAGGTTCTTCGACATGCTTTCGAATTCGGTCAGAGTCAACACGTTGTCGATCACCTCGCCATTGGACAGGACTGCGGTGATGCGGGCTTCGCTATGCTCCGTGAGCTGCTCCTTGGCCGCCCTTGCCTGAGTCAACAAAAGCCTTGTGTCCTTCGGGGCGAGCGCCGAGAGCTGATTCCTTTCCAGTATCCAGCAATAGATGCGCTGATCGAAGTCATCCCCACCAAGCGCAGAATCGCCGTTTGCAGCAAGCACTTCGAACACGCCTCGGGAAAGCCTCAAGATCGAAATGTCGAATGTGCCGCCTCCGAGATCGTACACGGCATAGACACCTTCTGATGCATTATCGAGCCCATAGGCAATCGCTGCAGCGGTCGGCTCGTTGAGGAGCCTCAACACATTGATGCCGGCAAGCTTCGCGGCATCCTTGGTCGCCTGGCGCTGCGCATCGTCAAAATAAGCCGGCACGGTGATCACCGCGCCGACCAGTTCTCCGCCCAAGGAAGCCTCAGCGCGTATCCTCAACACCTTGAGTATTTCGGCAGATATTTCGACCGGGCTCTTGGTCCCCGCCGAGGTGCGCAGTTGCACCATGCCCGCCCCTTCGGCCGCGAAGAGATAAGGAAGCTGGCTGATATCGCCCACGTCTGACAAACCCCTACCCATGAAGCGCTTGACGGATACGATGGTATTGGCCGGGTCTTCGCTTTGCTGCGCCTGCGCCGCATCTCCCACAACGATGCTGCCGTCTGCGAAATAGCGCACGACAGAAGGCAACATAGAACGACCATGCTCGTCGTTCAGCACCACGCTGATGCCGTTGCGAACAGAGGCGACCAGGGAATTGGTCGTGCCAAGATCGATCCCCACCGCCAGGCGATGCTGGTGAGGCGCGGTACTCATACCGGGTTCTGAAATTTGTAATAGGGCCATTTATTGTTTGGGCTTATAGCTGACCGCTACAGGCGCTAGTTGTCTATTTCGTCATAAGCGGAACCGATTTCTTCCGCGAGTTTTTCCATGAAGCGCAGCTTGCGCACCAGAAGTGCGGCGCCTTCATAATCGCGGTCTGCGTCGATTTTAACCGCGAGCAATTCTTCAAGCAGCCTCGTATCCCGCTTCATGACTGATTCGAGCCGATCGAGCGCTGCAACATCCCGCTTCTGCTCAGCTTCACCTACCGCCTCGCGCCACTCCATCTGACTCATCAGGAAATCGACCGGCATCGCCGTGTTCGTTTCCTCCTGGGTATCGACTCCATTTAGCATAAGCAGATATCTCGCTCGCCTGATCGGGCTCTTCAGCGTCTGATAGGCTTCATTCACGATCGTCGAGCGCTGCATCGCTAGTCGCTGCTCGGAATCTGCAAGGTGCGCCGACTTGTCCGGATGCACTTCAGCCTGCAAAGCGCGATAGGCCTCTTCAAGCCTTGTTAAGTCGAGCTTGAAAGAAGGCTCCAGGCCGAACAGCTGGAAGTGGTTCTTTGCGGCGTCGAAGCTTTGCATCAGACCTGGAAACTCTCTCCGCAGCCGCAGGCATTTTTCACGTTAGGATTGTCGAACTTGAATCCTTCGTTCAGTCCTTCCCGCGTATAGTCCAACACCATGCCGTCGATATAGGGCAGGCTCTTGGGATCGACCAGCACCTTCACGCCAAAACTGTCAAACTCCAGATCGCCTTCATCAGCCGCATCGGCGAATTCGAGCTTGTAGGCCATGCCGGAGCAACCGCTGGTGCGCACGCCGATGCGCAGACCGATGCCGCGGCCGCGCTTCGCGATGAAGTTCTGCACATGCTTTGCAGCAGATTCAGACAGAGTAACGCTCATCTCATCCTCCTGTTAGCAGTTTCCCGTGCAGGCTGCCGTCTCGACATTGCCGCCATGCTTGGCCTTGTAATCCGCAACCGCTGCCTTGATCGCATCTTCTGCCAGTATCGAGCAGTGTATCTTCACCGGCGGCAACGCCAGTTCCTCGGCGATCTGCGTGTTCCTGATTTCCAGAGCCTGATCCAGGGTCTTGCCCTTGACCCATTCGGTCACGAGCGAGCTCGATGCAATCGCAGAGCCGCATCCATAGGTCTTGAATTTGGCATCCTCGATGACGCCATCCTTGCCGACCTTGATCTGCAACTTCATCACGTCGCCGCAGGCGGGGGCGCCCACCATCCCGGTTCCCAGCCCTTCGTCTTCCTTGCCGAACGATCCGACATTGCGCGGATTCTCGTAATGATCCAGTAATTTGTCGCTGTATGCCATTTTAAACTCCTTGGATTGCGGATTGAGGATTGAATAAAACCATGTTCTGGTTCACTCTGAAATCCTCAATCCTGTTGTCAATGTGCAGCCCACTGCACCGTGTTCAAATCGATGCCGTCCTTGTACATCTCCCATAGCGGGGACAATTCGCGCAGCTTGTCGATCTTGCCCTTCATCAGCGAGATCACATAGTCCACCTCCTCGACGGTGGTGAAACGCCCCACGGTAAAACGTATCGAGCTGTGCGCGAGTTCATCGCTGCGCCCCAAAGACCGCAGCACATACGATGGCTCGAGGCTCGCCGAAGTACAGGCGGAACCGCTGGATACGGCCACATCCTTGATCGCCATGATCAGCGATTCACCCTCTACATAGTTGAAGCTCAAGTTGAGGTTGTGCGGCACGCGGTGCTCCATGTCTCCGTTGACATGCACCTCTTCCATGTCCATCAGCCCGTTCAACAGGCGATCTCGCAGCATGCGTATGCGCTCGTTCTCCGCGGCCATCTCGGCTTTCGCGATGCGAAATGCCTCGCCCATGCCGACGATCTGGTGGGTTGCGAGAGTGCCTGAACGCATGCCGCGCTCGTGGCCGCCACCGTGCATCTGCGCTTCCAGCCTGACGCGCGGTTTGCGCCTCACATAAAGCGCGCCGACTCCCTTGGGCCCATAGGTTTTGTGCGCCGAAAACGACATCAGATCCACCTTGAGTTTCTGCAGGTCGATTTCGACCTTGCCGGTCGCCTGCGCCGCATCGACATGAAACACGATGCCGCGCGCACGGCAGATCTCGCCGATCGCCGCGATGTCCTGGATCACGCCGATCTCGTTGTTCACCATCATGATGGAAACCAGCACCGTGTCAGGCTGCAGCGCTGCCTTGAACTTCTCGATATCCAGAAGACCGTTTGGCTCGGGATCGAGATAAGTCGCGGAAAAACCCTCGCGCTCGAGTTCGCGCACGGTATCGAGCACAGCCTTGTGTTCAATTTTCATCGTGACGATGTGTTTACCCTTGCCCTGATAGAAATGCGCCGCACCCTTGATCGCCAGGTTGTTCGACTCTGTCGCGCCGGATGTCCAGACGATCTCCTTGGGATCGGCATTGACCAGCCCAGCCACCTGCTCGCGGGCAAGCTCGACCGCCTCATCCGCTTCCCACCCGAACGCATGGGAACGGCTGGCCGGATTGCCGAACTTCTCGGTCAGATAAGGTATCATTTTCTGCGCAACGCGCGGATCGACCGGCGTCGTCGCAGAATAATCCATGTAAATCGGCAATTTCATCTTCAATCCTCTATGCAATAATTGTACAGATCACCTGATCGCCTGTTGTTTGTTCATCGATATCGCAGTCATCCCGGAACTCGGCCTGGCCTGGCCATCCACCAGCTGCTGCAGATTGACCGAATCGAGATAGGCATAGATCTTTTCGTTCAGACACATCCAAAGATTGTGCGTAAGACATGGCTTGCCGTCGTTGCAATCCCCCTTTTCCGCACAGTGAGTGGTGTCCAGCGGCTCATCCACCGCGACCACGATCTCGGCGATCTTGATCTTGCCTGCCGTTCTGGCCAGGTAATAGCCGCCACCCGGACCTCGCACACTCTCCACCAGATTGTTCCGGCGCAACTTGCCAAACAGCTGCTCCAGATAGGAAAGGGATATCTTCTGGCGTTCGCTGATGGAAGCCAGCGTGACAGGTCCACGCCCGCCGTGCAGCGCCAAATCGACCATCGCCGTCACGGCAAAACGACCTTTGGTAGTCAGTCTCATGTTATTTCCAGCCCCTTTAAATACGTTCAAAGCTGACAATCCAGCAAATCGGACTGTCGACGCAATGAATAGTATAATACCCGAATTTTTTAATCAACTATTTTATTCAAGTGCCCAGGGTCGAATTTGTCGGCGGCTGCACGCTCCTCCTGAACGTTTACACCCATCTTCTCGAGGTGTTGCAGGATGGAGTCGATGCGCTGATCCACTGTCACGCTATGACCTATCAGCCCGTGCAGCGCCTTGGCGACCGGATCGTTCTGGTCATTGCCCAACGCATACGCATCGAAACCCTTCGATTTTTTTCTCTCTTCATCGAGTATCCGCGCAGGAATGCCCACCGCCGTCGCACCCTCCGGTACATCCTTCACCACCACCGCATTCGATCCGATTTTCGCACCCGCCCCGATCACGACAGGACCCAGAACCTTGGCACCCGCGCCGACAACAACGCCATCACCCAAGGTTGGATGGCGCTTGCCTGCCTTCCATGAAGTGCCGCCCAGCGTCACGCCCTGATACAGAGTCACATCGTCGCCGATCTCGGCCGTCTCACCGATGACCACGCCGAAGCCGTGATCGATGAAGAAGCGCTTACCTATGGTCGCGCCGGGATGTATCTCGATTCCCGTGAGCCCTCTGGTTAAATAAGAGAGAAATCGCGCCAGCCATTTCAGCCTGACATGCCAGAGACGATTTGCAATGCGATGCATCAGCCGCGCATGCAGCCCCGGATAGCAGGTCAGCACCTCTAGGGTGTTGCGCGCCGCAGGATCGCGGGCAAATACGCTGCCGATGTCCTCCCTGATATTCTTAAACATCATATTCCTGCTGATAACGTGCCTTCAGCCTGCCATTGTACTCGGTTGTCAGGCTCAATATGCCGCGCAGAATGTTAATCTCGTCAGGTTCCAGGCGCGCCCTTGCATAAAGCCTGCGCAGGCGCTGCATCATCCTTTCAGGATTCTGTGTCGTGAAAAATCCGATCTCATATAGCGTTTTCTCAAGGTGCTCCATCAATCCTTCCACCTGCTCATGCGTAGCCGGCTGCAGCGCTTTTGCCGTCGGCTGAAAAACCTGCGCTGCCGCAGCAAGCTCATAGGCAATCACCTGCACGGCAGAAGCGAGATTGAGGGATGAAAATTCCGGATTGGCCGGAATGTTCACAAGCAGTTGGGCTCGGCTAGCCTCCTCGTTGGTGAGCCCCGACATCTCGGTGCCGAAAAGCAATGCCACGGAATGCATAGTCGCCTCCTGCAGCACTTTCGGCATCGCATCCCAGGGGGATGCGACTTCGTTCGAGATGTCGCGCATTCTTGCCGTCATCCCAACGGTCAGCACAACCCCCTGCAACGCCTCGTCTATCGTGCTGCACAAAACCGCATTCTGCAAAATATCGTCGGCTCCGGTCGCCATCGCGGTCGCCTGGGGATCGGGGAAACGGCTCGGATTGATCAGGCAAAGATGCTTCAACCCCATGGTCTTCATCGCGCGCGCGGCCGCGCCGATGTTGCCCGGATGAGTGGTGTGGCTCAGGACGACTCTGACGTTGTTCAAATTTGGTTTATACAAAGCCCAATTCCAATTAGAATGCGAAGCCTGATTCTATCGCTCATTAAATTCAAAGAAAGCCGTTATGCATCCCATGCTCAACATCGCGGTGAAGGCCGCGCGCCGTGCCGGAAATCTGATACACCGCAGCACAGACAAGATCGATCATCTCACCATCACCAAAAAGTCCCATGCTGATTTCGTGAGCGAGGTAGACCGCGCTGCCGAACAGATCATCATGGAAACCTTGCTGGATGCCTATCCGGACCATGCGATTCTAGCAGAAGAAAGCGGCGCCCACGGCGAGTCCGAACATGTGTGGATCATCGATCCCCTGGATGGCACGACCAATTTCCTCCACGGCATCCCGCAGTTTGCGGTATCCATCGCTCTGCAGCACAAGGGCATCATCACCCAGGCTGTGATCTATGACCCAACCAAGAACGAGCTCTTCACCGCAACGCGCGGGCGCGGCGCCTTCCTTAACGACAAGCGCCTGCGCGTGACGCGCCGCATTCATCTGAGTGACAGCCTCATAGGGACTGGCTTCCCCTACACCCGATTCGAGCACATGGACGCCTATATCGGCATATTCAAGGACCTGATGCAAAAGACCTCTGGGCTGCGCCGCCCAGGCTCCGCTGCACTCGACCTCGCATGGGTCGCGGCGGGGCGCTACGACGGCTTCTTCGAGACAGGACTTAAAGCCTGGGATATCGCGGCAGGCACACTGATGATCACCGAGGCCGGCGGCATGGTCAGCGACCTTGCGGGTGAAGACAAGTTTCTCAAGACAGGGCACATCTGCGCGGGCAATCCGAACATACACCAAGAACTATTGCAAATCATCGCCCCTCACCTGACCCCTGCGCTGAAGGGCTAAACTCGGACAAAAAAAACAGATACCGCGAGAATCTATAATATTTTCATCAATAGGCGTACAATCGGCGAGGGATTGAATAATTCGACATCAGTCCTGACAAGGGGGGTTTGGCGCCTAGCAAGTCATGGCGGCGCTGAAGATTTCCATTTAGTAACTTCTTAGGAGATATGACATGGGTGTAGAAGAGTGGATTTTCATTGGGATTGTGGTGCTGCCTGCGGTCATCGTGCTGACTAACTGGTAATCGCCGATACCGGTTCAGCCGTATAAAGCACGAAGCCCATGCGCCTTGCAAGGTGCATGGGCTTTTCTCAATTTATGCATTGCCCAAATTTCGCGTGGGCAGATTGATCTGCCTTGCAAAATCAAGCATGCGCCGAATCGGCTGCACAGCGCGCGGGATGATCGCAGGATCGACCTTGATCTCGTTTTCTCCGGTCTCCAGCACCCTGGCCAGATTCTGCAGACCATTCATCGCCATCCATGGGCAATGGCTGCAGCTCACACAATTGGCCCCCACGCCAGAGGTAGGGGCTTCGAGAAACAGCTTGTCAGGACAAGTCGTGCGCATCTTGTGCAAAATGCCATTGTCGGTCGCGACGATCAGCACGCGCGCCTTTGAATTCTGCGCCGCTTTCACGAGTTGCGTAGTCGACCCCACCACATCGGCCAGCTTGATGATGGAACGCGGCGACTCCGGGTGAACGAGAACCTCCGCACCGGGATACTTCGCCTTCAGTGCGATGAGTTCCTTGGTCTTGTATTCGTCGTGCACCACGCACGCCCCCTGCCAGAGCAGCATGTCCGCGCCTGACTGCTCCTGAACGTAAGCACCCAGATGCCGATCTGGAGCCCAAAGGATTTTCTTTCCCTCAGCCGCAAGATGCCGGACAAGAGGCAGCGCGATGGAGCTCGTCACCATCCAGTCAGCCCGCGCCTTTACCGCTGCACTGGTGTTCGCATACACCACCACGGTGCGATCGGGATGTGCATCGCAGAATGCGGAGAATTCATCCGCGGGGCAACCCAGATCAAGCGAGCATTCCGCACCGAGATCCGGCATCAGAACGCGCTTTTCCGGATTGAGTATCTTTGCAGTCTCCCCCATGAAGCGCACCCCCGCGACGACGATGGTGCTGGCCTTGTGCTGATGCCCGAAGTTCGCCATGTCCAGCGAATCGGATACGATGCCGCCAGTGGCCTCCGCGAGATCCTGCAAGTCTGAATGCACATAATAGTGCGCCAGCAAAACCGCATCCTGTTCGAGCAGCAAACGCTTGATGCGCGAGATCAGCTCCATCCTTTCTTCAGGGCTTGGCTGCGCCGGAACTCTCGCCCAGGCTTCCGCCGTCGCAATTCCTGGGTGATCATAGGCAATGGAAATGCGTTTCTCGTTCATGTTTTCCCTCTGATTTTTGCCAGATGCGATATGGCATCCCTGTTGCTCGGCGAAAACACCTTTTGCGCAGCATCCTGCCAGGACATCCATCGATAATTCAGATGCTCGCGTGGCGCAACCGAAATCTCAAGCCGATCCGGCAACTGCAAACCGAACACATGTTCGACGTTCGTCGTGACACCATCCGGATAGCGATGCCGCCAATGCGGGTATATTTCGTAGGCATTCCGCATCTTCCAGTCGGTCAACTGGAATTTTTCCGCGTCCAACCCTGTCTCTTCGCGCACTTCGCGCACCGCAGTATCGAAGAGCGCCTCATCGCCTTCCCTGCTTCCAGTCACCGATTGCCAGTAACCCGGATGGTCTGCGCGCTCGAGCAGCAGCACATCAAGCCCGGTCGGCATATCGGCATAGATCACGACAAGCACCGAAACAGGCTGTTTTTTCCCGGACATGACTATACGAAAAAGATCCAGAATGGCTTGTTGCGCTGACGCCAGTACACCACGGTATCGTCCAGAATATCCTGCGCGATCTCCCTGTCGTTGGCGGACAAACCCAGCGTTGGCGTGGCATTGCTTACAAGCAGCACATAGCCTGACGACTCGCACCACGACAAATCGCACAGCACATCGACCAGTGCATCCCAGTTCGCGCCAAACTCATCTGGATACCCTGTGGCAGAGGCCAGCGCATTGAGCAGATTCTTCTTGCCCTTGACGCCCTTCAAATCCGCTTCTAACAACGCAAATCCGGCAGCTCTTGCTGCATCGCGCAGTTCATCCACGCTGCACCCCAGCCTGTAGCTGCCCGCATCGACCAGGCTGCGCAATTTCGGCGCAATCGTCTCCCATCCGCATCTCGTTGATGGACCGCTTGTGCGGTGAGCTAATTCTTGCATGGCTACTCCCGTATGCGTCTGAATGTTCGATAGTGATCCGGGCTGTAATAATACTCGCCTCGCCTGCCCGCTATGATGCGGCGCGTGCCCCGGCCGTGTTTACCCGGCGTTTTCACCGTGTATTCGCGATAATAACCGCGCTCCTGCCGAGGCAAGGCATGCTCATAATTGCCGAACACCACGCCGTCCCGCTCATAAGCAAAAGGCCCTCCCCGCTCGATCGCACGCAAGGTTTCCTGCGCCTCGAAAGGCAGTTCGGAGACTGCGATTTCGCGCGCATCGCCTTGTTCAATGCGATGCCCCTCCCCCTCACCATCCGGAACCGGCTGACATGCCTGAAGCAGGCATAAAAGCAATATCAGCCAGATGCGGCGCAAATCAGGAAATCTCTGCCTGCACAGTCTGGCGCAGGCGGATGTGCAAATCGCGCAACTGCCTCTCATCCACCGCGCTTGGCGCCTGGGTCAGCAGGCATTGCGCGCGCTGTGTCTTGGGAAACGCAATCACATCGCGTATCGATTCGGCCCCGGTCATCATCGTCACGATGCGATCCAGTCCGAATGCCAGCCCGCCGTGCGGCGGAGCGCCATATTGCAGCGCATCGAGCAGGAAACCGAACTTGAGCTTTGCCTCCTCGGCATCGATGTTGAGCGCGCGAAACACCTTGGACTGGACTTCTTCCTTGTGTATGCGCACCGATCCGCCACCCAGCTCCCAGCCATTCAATGCCAAATCATAGGCCTTGGCAAGGCAGCGGCCCGGATCTGATTCCAGATACTGCACGTGATCATCCTTGGGAGATGTGAAGGGATGGTGACAGGCGGTCCAGCGCTTGGCCTCATCGTCGTATTCGAACATCGGGAAATCCACCACCCACAAGGGCTCCCAGAGCGAACCATTGGTATGGCCTTTCGCATGCCCTATCTTGATGCGCAGTGCGCCCAATGCATCGTTGACGATCTTTTCCTTGTCTGCACCGAAGAAGATGATATCGCCATCTTCTGCACCTGTGCGCTCGATGACAGTTTTAAGCGATGCCTCGCTCAGGTTTTTCACGATAGGCGACTGCAATCCTGTCTCGTTCAGCTGGTTCTTGTCATTGATCTTGATGTAAGCCAGCCCTTTGGCGCCGAAGATGCCGACGAACTTGGTGTATTCGTCGATTTCCCCGCGGGTGAATGCAGCACCACCCGGCACGCGCAGCGCAGCAATCCTGCCCTGGGCAGAATTGGCCACGCTGGAGAATACCTTGAACGCGACATCCTTCATCGCATCGGTGACTTCGACAAGCTCGAGCGTCACGCGAAGATCCGGCTTGTCGGAACCATAGCGCGCCATCGCCTCCCTGTAGGTGATGCGCGGGAACGGATTCGGCAAGTCGACATCTATCGCCTCCTTGAAAACGGTGCGCATCAGTTCTTCGGTCAGGGCCATGATGTCCTCTTCACCGAGGAAGGATGTCTCGATGTCGACCTGCGTGAATTCAGGCTGACGGTCGGCCCTTAGGTCCTCGTCGCGGAAACACTTGGTGATCTGATAATAGCGATCGAAGCCGGATATCATCAGCATCTGCTTGAATAGCTGGGGCGACTGAGGCAATGCAAAGAATTCCCCAGGATGCACGCGCGATGGCACGAGATAATCGCGCGCACCTTCCGGCGTCGACTTGGTCAGCATCGGTGTTTCGATGTCGATGAAGCCGCGGCTATCCAGGAATTTGCGGAATGCCCTGCTCACCTTGTAACGCAGCATCAGATTCTTTTGCATCTGCGGACGGCGCAGATCGACCACGCGATGGGTCAGACGGACATTTTCCGAGATGTGTTCATCGTCGAGTTGGAAAGGCGGCGTCACCGAGGTATTCAGCACCTCGATCTCCCTGCAAAGTATTTCGATCTCGCCGCTCACAAGATTGCTGTTTGTTGAGCCTTCAGGGCGTCGGCGCACTTCGCCGGTGACGCGCAACACATATTCATTTCTCACAGATTCTGCGATTTTGAACATGTCCTGCAAATCGGGGTTGCAGACCACCTGTGCTAGTCCTTCGCGATCTCGCAGATCGATGAAGATCACGCCGCCGTGATCGCGCCTGCGATGCGCCCAGCCGCAAAGGGTCACGGTCTGATCAAGCTGGTCTATGTTAAGTGTGCCGCAATAATGTGTACGCATGGTTCTCAATCAGCCTTATAAATCTTGTGGAATGCGGTTGAATCGACATCGGACACCACCCCCATCGAGACGATGGAGCGCAGCGCCACATCCACCGTCATGTCGAGCACGATGGTGTCTGATTTACGCACGAAAAAATAAAACCCGTTCACGGGACTCGGCGTCGTGGGTATGAACACCGCGACATGTTCTTCGTCCAGCCTGCCCTGCACCACATTCGGCACATTGGTCTGGAATGCCAGAGACCATGCATCGGGATGAGGGTAACGCACAAGCAGCACCTTGCGAAAGGAATTGCCATTTCCCGACAGCAGCGTATCGCTGACCTGCTTCACCCCTTTATAGATATTGCCGACAAAAGGAATGTGCTGCATGGCCTTTTCCGATGCCGCCCAAAGCCTCTGCCCGAAAACGTTGCGGACCAGAAGCCCGGTCAGCAGCACGATGCCCAGAGTCAGAATGATGCCAAGCCCCGGCACATGCACTCCCAGCCACACGTCCGGGTGCCATTTTCTCGGCAACAGCAGCAGGCTCTGATCCATCGTCGTGATGATCAGATTCAGCACCCAGATCGTGATGCCAAGAGGCACCCAGACCAGAAGCCCGGTGACGAGAAATTTTTTCATCGATCAGTTGCCAGCCGCAGGACAGGAGCCTGCATTGCCGCAGGGGGTACACTCAGGCTTGGGCTTATCCTTGAAGTCCGTCACATAATACCCATTTCCCTTCAGCTGAAAACCAGCCGCGGTGAGCTGCTTGGAAAACGTTTCCTTGCCGCATTCCGGGCAAGTGCTGAGCGGCGCATCGCTCATCTTCTGCATCACGTCCTGCTGCAAGCCGCAGCTGGAACAGGCATAAGCATAAATTGGCATGACCATTCCCTTGGAAGAATTAATAAACGCGCATTATACCCGAGCCTGCATCTCAAGCGCAGCCCGGAATATCGGTTTTCTGCTGCGCACCCGCCTTGAAAAACCTGGAAACTGCCGCAAAGGCGAAAGCCATGAAACGCTGCAAAATTTTCTGCACGCGAAAAATTCACAAGCCATGTATAATACGCCAGTCCCGCGTAAAACCAATCAACGCTGCGACCTCTTCATTACAACATTCCCGATCTTTCGATCGCATATTTCGTCTGCCTGGATTGGTGTCGCTCAACTTGATCGACAGGCTGCCGCAGGAGCTACGCCTTGACTAATACCGTTACAACCTTTGCCGACCTGAATCTGGCCGAACCCTTGATGCGCGCCATCAACGACTCGGGATACACCCACCCCACCCCCGTTCAGGCACAGGCTATTCCGCTGGTGCTGAAAGGCGGGGATCTTTTGGCCGGTGCGCAGACAGGGACCGGCAAGACCGCAGGTTTTACCCTGCCCATCCTGCAGCGCTTGAGCTCAAACCCTGCCGCTCATCCGCGCGCAGGCGCGCCGCGCTGTCTGATCCTGACGCCGACGCGTGAACTCGCGGCCCAGGTCGAAGAATCGGTAAAGACTTATGGCAAATATCTTGCGCTCAAATCAGAAGTGATGTTCGGCGGCGTGAACATCAATCCACAGATCAAGGCGTTGCGTTCCCAGATCGACATACTGGTGGCAACACCGGGGCGTTTGCTCGATCACGTCGGACAAAAGACGCTGGATCTGTCTTCCGTGGAAATCCTGGTGCTGGATGAAGCCGACCGCATGCTTGACATGGGCTTCATCCGCGATATCCGTAAAATCCTGGCGCTGCTGCCCAGGCAGCGTCAGAATCTGCTTTTTTCGGCAACCTTCTCCGAAGAAATCAAGTCACTGGCCGATGGCCTGCTTCACAACCCCGGATTTGTCGAAGTGGCGCGCCGCAACACCACCTCCGAGCTTGTCTCACAAAGCGTGCACATGGTTGCGCAGAAACTCAAGAGTCATCTGCTCTCGCATCTGATCAAGCTCAATGACTGGAAACAGGTGCTGGTTTTCACCCGCACAAAACATGGCGCAAACCGACTGGCCGAAAAACTCAACAGCGACGGCATTCCCGCGGCCGCGATACACGGCAACAAGAGCCAGGCCGCGCGCACCAAGGCGCTCTCCCAGTTCAAGGACGGCACGCTGCCTGTGCTGGTCGCAACCGACATCGCTGCGCGCGGTCTGGACATCGACATGCTGCCGCATGTGGTCAACTTCGAATTGCCCAACATTCCGGAGGACTATGTGCACCGTATCGGCAGAACGGGGCGCGCCGGCAGCAACGGTTCAGCGATCTCGCTGGTGGACAGTGAAGAGTTGCAGCATCTTAAGAACATCGAACGCCTGATCAAGACTCAGATCCCAAGGGTAACGATAGACAGCTTCGTGCCGCCCACGCATATTCCTGCTGAAGCGCCGCGCCCTCCCCGCCCTCAACAGGGACAGAAACGCCACGCCCCGGCCAATCGTCCGCAGGGGCAGGCAGCAAAACCTCGCAATCCCGGCTCGTCCAACTCCCAAGGCTCCAAAACACCGGGGCAAGCACGCCCTTCCTCTCGGCCACAAGCAAAACCGGAACCGGTCAAATACCTGTCCGAAGCCGCCCGCCATCAGGCCATGCCGCAACCTGCGCTTTTCTCGCCAAAACCTCCTGCTCGTCGGGGAAAATAAGCCTGATCGCCTAGATATTCCGGCCTATATGAAAAGTGCGTTCGGCATGATGTAATTCGAGCCTCTTTGACAGGAGGCTCAAACCATGGAAACGAAAGAATCCACCGAACATCTTTTTAAAAGCAGACAGGAAAAACTGAGCGAACTCAGCATTCAGCAGGGCAAGCTGAAAGAACTGCAGGCGGAGCTCAGCACGCTCGAGGAAAAGATCAAGAACAATGAAAAACTGTCGAAAGAGGACACGAAGTTCGTCGCCGAACTCGGATGGCTTGCCGCCGCCGCAGTCACGATCGCGGCAATCGCCGACAGCATGTAACGCCTAAGCGCTCACCATCTGAAGCCGCGCTTATCGTCTTCGCTTGCGCATTCTTTTGCGTCACACATGGTGGCGGCCATGGAGGCCAGCAGCACGGCCAGGGTGACTCCGAGTATCCACGCGAAATACCACATCTCGTTCTCCTTCAGTAAACAGACTTGTCGTGCGCCT
>JAJXVB010000009.1 GCA_021782365.1 Pseudomonadota bacterium | reverse complement strand
TTCTTTCGGTGTCTGCCTTTGAGAAAACCCCGCTACATCAGGCTTTCGCAGGCGGCGACCAGATCGAAGTTCAGGTCGCTTTTTATAACCAACTAAATTTGTTCGACTTTTAACCGGACACTAGTGAGGAGATATACGATTTAAATGCTGCGAGCAGAGCAATGTGGTCTGTCAAATACGAATTCTAGAGCAAAACATTTTGTCATTTAGAGCAAGAGAGGTTGTCAATAAACACAGTAACATGTTGAATTTATGAAGACGATAAAGCAAACTTATGTGTCCGTGAATGAGGCGCGCAAGCGCCTTTTTTGTTTTGGTGCAGAGGTGCTGTAGGAGGGTTTAAGCATTTCTATACTTAAACCCACTTTTTGTTAAGGTATCCAATTAAGTTAGCTATTACTGCCATGAAGTATCGTGAGAGCCGAATGGACAAGACGCTTCGCCAGCGTTTTATAAACGACAACTCCCATGCGTCGTTGCGTCGAATCTATCTGAGGGAGGGAGAGTTGAGAGGTATCAACTCTTTGGACGTTTACTTCAACTACCCAATTACGGCAATTGCGGGGAAAAATGGTGCAGGTAAGTCTACGATCTTGGCCCTCGCCTGTTGCGCGTACCATAATCAGAAAAATGCCTTCCATCTCCCGAAAAGAAAACTTGCCTATTACACATTTTCGGACTTTTTCGTTCAACATGCTGAAGAAGTCCCGCCACAAGGCATCGATATTCGCTATGGAATTGCCCATAATAAATGGAGAAAGACAGAGGCTTATCCCGAGGGCGTCGGTATAGGATACCAGCGGCGCTGGAAGAACCAAGGAGGCAAATGGAACGACTATGCGGAACGAATAAAGCGAAGTGTCGTCTTCCTTGGAATTGAAAGGATCGTCCCGCATGCAGAGCGAAGTCAGTCCCGTTCATATTCAAAAGTATTTAAGGAAGCCCAGCCGATGGGATGGGAAGATAAAGTGAAAGAGGCTGTTGGCTATGTGCTTGGCAAGTCTTATGACCAATTTCGCTACCTCCGCCATTCCAAGTACAGCCTACCTCTTGTAAAGATTGGTGGCACGGTCTATTCGGGTTTTAATATGGGGGCCGGAGAAAATGCACTATTCGAAATTTTTTCCACGATTTATTCCTGTGGGGAGGGCGCACTGCTAGTCATGGATGAGGTTGAGCTTGGTCTACATGCTGAAGCTCAGAGGAAATTCATTGCCAAGCTCAAGGATGTTTGCCTCGAAACACACACACAAGTCATATGCACAACACATTCAAAGGAAATCTTTGACTGTCTGCCCTACGATGCGCGCTATTTTGTTGAATGCGTGAATGGGAAAACGCGGATTACTGACTCGATCTCGTCAGACTTTGCGTTCGCGAAGATGGCCGCGATTACAGGAAATGAACTCGATATTCTAGTCGAAGACGAAGTTGCTAAGACACTTTTGCAAACTATATTACCAACCCACCTACGATCTCGTGTAACCGTATCCGTCATCGGATCGGCTACAGCACTAGCAAGGCAACTTGCAGCAATCTATGTTCGAGGCGAAGAGCGGCCTACTCTAGCAGTGTTCGACGGCGATCAGCGTGCCAAAGAGGAAGATAACAAGAAACATGCTAAAAACATGGCCGAGAATGTCGACGAGGATTTCTCAGATTGGTACAATTCCCATATAGCATATTTGCCGGGAGACACTTGGCCAGAGCTGTGGATAGTACAGAAGAGCTCAAGCTGCCTTGATAGTATCTCCGTACTTACTTCGTCGGAATCCGAAATATTGAAAGATGTACTTGAGTACGGACTTCAGGCCGGTAAGCATTATGAGTTCTATGAGATATCAAAGAACCTCGGTTTAGACCCCAAAGCCTGCCTTCAGCTATTTACAGCGTGCGTCTGTAATGAACACTCCTCCGAGTTTGAACCGCTTGTCAGTCAGATTGCCGATGTCCTTACCAAAAATGGTTAACTCTTCTCTTCAGACTAAATCAGGGCCAGGTCTAGCTTTTAGCATGACAGGATTCGGGCTCAGTCTTTCCATCGATCGCCGCTTTTCTTGATCCGATGAAATCGCGTGTGGCCTAGCCTTGATATTTGCTTTCGTTCGGTGCACGATGCGTTGATGTCCTGACTTTGTTATGCATTTTTGGCAGCACTCAGGCAATATGTTATTCTCGTCGCATGAAAGTAGGCGAAATTTTGGCAAAGCTAAAGGAAGATGGCTGGTATCTCGTTGCAACGCGCGGCAGTCACCGGCAGTTCAAACATTCAGCCAAGAATGGTCGCGTCACCGTGCCGGGGAAGCCAAGCGATGATCTTGCACCCGGCACGTTGAACAGCATCCTCAAGCAGGCTCAGTTAAAGGATTGATATTATGCGCTACGCAATCGTTGTGGAGAAAACAGAAAACAATTATTCGGCGTATGTGCCAGACTTGCCAGGGTGTGTTGCCACCGGGGCAACCGTCGAAGAAACAGAACACGAAATTCGCGAGGCGATCGCTTTCCATATCGAAGGTCTTATCGAAGATGGTTTGCCAGTTCCCCCTCCGGTAAGCATCGTTGAATACCTTGAGATCGCAGCCTAACGCTGATATTTGCTTTCACTCGGTGCACGATACGCAGATTATGCAAGGTGACGGGGGTCAGGTCTAGCTTTGTAGAATGACAGGATTCGGGCTCAGTCTTTCCATCGATCGCCGTTTTCCTTGATTCGATAATCGCTCGCGATCCAGGCGGAGTTATGAAGCTGCCTTGTATCTTGCACCCGGCACGTTGAATAGCATCCTCAAGCAGGCTCAGTTAAAGGAGCGCCGGACTAGGGTCGGGTCTAGCTTTGTAGCATGACAGGATTCGGGCTCAGTCTTTCCATCGCTCGCCGTTTTCCTTGATCCGATAAAATTGCTCGCGATCCAGGCGGGATGCCCGGTCAAAACTGTTTATGTGCTGCATTGCTTTCAGAAGAAGTCGCCCTCCGGCATACGCACTGCCCGGGTCGATGAGGAATTGATTCATGAGCGCTTGAAATTGGCGCTTGCAGATTGGGAGACACGTTATGGAAAAGGGAAATGAAGCGATAGACACCGGAACAGGTGACGTATTCCTGGACCTGGGTTATGCGGATGCGGCGGAGCGAAAGCTGCGCGTGCAGCTTGCCATGCGCTTGAATGAAATCATCAAGGAACGGCGTCTGACCCAGGTTGCAGCGGCGGCGCTGTTCGGCATCCCGCAGCCTCATGTTTCTGAACTAAAGCATTACAAGCTCAACAGGTTCTCATCTGAAAGACTGCTCCATTTCATGACACAGCTTGACCGCGATATCGAAATCGTCATCCGCCCCCGTGATGAGTCCCACCCCACTGGCCAGGTGTCGGTATTGTTCGCCATCTGAGTCCTGCTCGGGATTTGCATCAGGATTCGGGTTCAGTTCTTTCCATCGATCATGGTTTTTTTGATTCGATAAAACCGCTTGTGATCCAGGCGGGACACGTCAAAAGCGGCGCGCACCTTAGTTTGAGTGAATCAGTATGAATGTTTCTCAGAGATGATGGCGGCTGAAAATAGCCGGACGGCTTTTGTCGCAGGTGTAAGCAGAAGCAAGGCCAGAGGGCTCTGAAATGTGATCCGGATTTTGTCCTGTTAAGCGAGAGAGGGCAGGTCTTGTGCGGTAAGTTTTGATTTTGCAACCCGGGAGCCTATATGTATCTACCAGAACAATTTAAGGAAACAAGCCCGGAGCGCATCGCGGCGCTCATCGAGAGCCATTCCTTCGGCATGCTGGTCACGGCGCCCGGCGGTGCGCCCTTTGTGAGCCATCTGCCGTTCATCTACGATCAATCCTCAGGCCAAAAGGGCAGGATCTTTTGCCACATGGCGCGTGCGAACCCGCAGTGGCAGCATCTTTCAGCGGCTGCTGAAGCGCTTGTCATATTCCAGGGGCCGCATGCTTACGTGTCCCCTTCCTGGTATTCGTCGCCCGGCGTGCCAACGTGGAATTACGCGGTGGCCCATCTGCGCGGAAAGCCCAGGATCATCGATAGCGAATTTGAGCTTGAATCTTTGCTCGAACGGCTGACCCGTGCCCATGAATCGAACATGCCGGAACCATGGAGCGCGGAGCTGGCAGATGAAAGACGGGCGAAACTGTTGAACGCGATTGTCGGCATCGAAATCGAGGTTGCCGAAATACAGGCCAAGTTCAAGGTCAGCCAGAACCGACCGATGGAAGACCAGCGCAGCGTAATCGAACATCTGGCAGAGTCGGAGAGTCAGATCGATGTCGCAATGGCAGATCTGATGAAGGAAATGCTTCATGCCGATGTCTGATTGCGATCTGTCTATTTTAGCAGCGCGATGCCTTTGATCTGGGCATAAAGATTTAATCCGGAAGAAAGTTCGAGCATCTTTGCGGATTTCAAGGTGATGTGGGAAAGAAGGGGAGTCCCGCCTAAAGAGAGCTTTACCATGATCTGTCCGGGACTGCTCTCGACGACAGCTTCCACCGTGGCGGGAAGGATGTTGATGATGCTCGTCTTTTCAGGCTGCTCCAGTGCAAGACTCACATCCCGCGCAAGAATCCTGACCCGGACCTTCTCCCCGACTTCCAGGTTCTGGTAGGGAAGAAAGAGCTTCCCTCCGGAAAATTCGACGCAAAGCAGGTGGTTTTCAATGTCCTTCCCGCATACGCTCGCCTCGATCACCGATTCTGCAGAGTCGCCTTGCCCTAATGGAAGATCAAGGCGCGTCATCATCTCGAAGATGGGGCCGCTTGCAATCACTCTTCCCTTTTCCATGAGGATCAGATGATCGGCGAGGGATGCGACTTCGTCGGGGGAATGGCTCACGTAGATGATCGGAATGTTGAGCTCTTTTCCGAGCTTCTCGAGATAGGGCATGATTTCCCGCCTGGCCTTGACATCCAGGGAAGCCAGGGGCTCGTCCATGAGCAGGAGCCTTGGATTTGAAACCAGCGCGCGGGCTATCGCAACCCGCTGCCTTTCCCCGCCCGAGAGCTTTTCAGGCATGCGCGAGAGAAGAGAGCCGATGTTCAGGAATTTTGATGTTTCCTCGATGCTTGCCCCGCTCCCTCTGCGCTTTCTCCCATATTCGAGGTTTCCTCGCACGTCGAGATGGGGGAAGAGATTGGCTTCCTGGAAAACGTACCCCACTCTTCTGCTGTGAGGAGGGAGGAATATCCGCTCGTCCTGCCAGACTTCTCCCAGAACGGTTACATGCCCTTTGAATCTTTCGAGCCCTGCGATTGCCCTGAGAGCGGTGGTCTTTCCGGATCCGGAATGCCCGAAGATCGCGGTCACCCCATGCCCGGGAATTTCGATCCCGAAATCGAGATCGAAGCCTCCGAAATCGACTGCAATGCGAGCAGAGATCCCTTTCATTTTTTCCCTATGGAATAAAGCACGACGAGTACCAGGAGGGAAAATGCGAGCATACCTCCGGAAAGCCAGTGCGCCTGGGTATATTCGAGCGCTTCGACGTGGTTGTAGATGGCAACGGAAAGAACCTGCGTCTTGTCCGGTATGTTTCCCCCTATCATCAGAACCACGCCGAATTCGCCCAGGGTGTGCGCGAAACCCAGCACCGATGCGGTAATGAGGCCGGGTCTCGCCAGAGGAAGCGCCACTGTGAAAAAGGCGTCGATCCTGGATGCGCCGAGGGTTGAAGCAGCTTCCATGGGCCCTTTCCCGATGGTCTCGAAAGCATTCTGGAGAGGCTGCACGACGAAGGGAAGGGAGTAGAGGCAGGATGCGAAGACGAGCCCTGTGAAGGTGAATGGAAGAAGACCAATGCCCAGGGTTTGCGTGAGTCTTCCTACAGGACCCTCGGGTCCCATGAGGAGCAGAAGATAGAAGCCCAGGACAGTGGGGGGGAGAACGAGGGGCAGGGTTGCGATGGCGCCTACAAGGCGCCTCATTCCGGATTTTCCGCTTGCAAGCCACCAGGCCAGAGGCGTGCCTATGACGAGCAGGATCGCCGTGACAGAGGCAGCGAGTTCGAGGGAGAGGCGCAATGCGCCCAGATCATCCAAGTCAGGCATGTTCACATGTCGTAACCGTAAGAGCGGATTATAGCGCGCGCTTTCTCCCCCTTCAGGTATTCCAGCAGAGAAGCGGCTGCGGGATTATCCCTGCCATGGGCCAGTATCACGGCATCCTGCCGGATAGGGGAATAAAGATCCTGCGGCACGATCCACGAGGAACCAGGGATCCTTCCATCCTTCAATACCTGGGAGAGGGCGACGAAGCCGAGTTCCGCATTCCCGCTTGCCACGAACTGGTAAGTCTGCCCTATGCTTTCTCCCTTGACGAACCTGGGCTCGAGTTCCTTCAGGAGCCCGAGCTTCGATAGCGTGTCGATTGCAGCCGCACCATAGGGAGCGAGTTCGGGGTTGGCGATGGCGATATGCAAGAAGCTTTTTCTTTCGAGAACCTTGCTGTCCACGAAGTTTGCTTTCTGACTCCAGAGGACGAGCTTCCCGATCGCATAGGTGAACTGCGTGCCAGGCAGAGCGAGCTTTTCATCCTCCAGCTTCTTGGGAGTCCTGTCGTCTGCCGCCAGGAGGATGTCGAAAGGCGCGCCGTTTCTGATCTGGGCATAGAACTGTCCCGTGGCGCCGAACGAGAGAAGCGCCCTGTTTCCCGTGTCCTTCTCGAATTCGTCTGAAATTTTCTTCATGGGAGCCGCGAAATTCGCGGCGACTGCGACCTTGATTTCTTCCGCATGAGCCTGGATAAAGACAAGGACAAGAAACAGTAGAAAAAATAATTTCTTCACTTTCATTCCCCTCAGGCTTCGACAGCCAGGATGATGTGCGATGCCTTGATGTGGGCGCAAACCGCCGTGCCTTTTTTGAGATCCAGGCCTTTTGCGCTTTCGTTCGTGACGATCGCGGCGATGCGCTTTCCCTCATTGATTCCGATGATGACCTCGCTGTTGACGGCGCCTTCGATGAGTTCGTCCACGGTGCCGCAAAGCTTGTTGCGCGCGCTGATCTTGAGATTGCTGTCTGCGCGGGTGACGATGACCCAGGGCGCCTTGATCAGGGCATAGGCAGCTTTCCCGACGGAAAGTCCCAGAGCGTCGATGCTGTCATGCGTGACGATGGATACGATTTCAGTCCCACCTATGTCCAGTATCACTTCGGTATTGATGGCCCCTTTGATGAGGGACTTCACAACCCCGGCGAATTCGTTTCTTGCGCTTGTTTTCATGATTATCTCCTGGTTATGTTTCAACGTGGGCGTGCAGCCAGGACTTCGTAAACGGGCTGTACAATCCTTTTCCTGCAATCGCGGGTTGCTTCCCTTTTGAGGGTTCGGCACAGCCAGCCGCCTTCGCTCAGCCGCCACGCCCTGACTTCCTCGAAATAGACTTTTTCCTCAAAGATGAAAGTCTCATCTTCTTCCAGGATCTCGCGGCTTAGAGAGAACTGATGGCGGTAAAAACAGCATTCGTTATCCCCGTCATAACCCATGCATTTCATTGCATCGGCTTCAGGCTCTTCGAATCTTTCGAACCTGACGGGACGGATCACCCCTTCCAGATATTCATCCGGAAGGTGCTCGTCCCAGATCACGGGTTCAAAAGGCATATTGCAGCATGACCCGGTTGTCGACATAGGTGTTCCCCCAGACTGGAAGCCCGTGCTCGATGCCCAGCCTGTCCCTCAAGGTCAGGCCGCTTTCTTTACACCGGAAATCTGGTGTCTTTGCTCGCTGGTGAGCTGTATGTGGCGCTTCATCTGTTCTCCTTTTACTTGGTCGTTTAAATGGCCCCGATACTAACGCAGCTCACCACCTAAATTCACTTACAAAAGTTGCACTTCAGAGTTGAATCCGCCTTGTAGGCTCGATGATCCCGGCGTCGTTGAATGGTCGTATAGACATGCCGGAGCCCGATTTATAACCAAGCATGTTTCATGCCGGAAGGTGTGTTTTTTCTTCTGTGCCGGGAATTTTTTTGCCGTCAAGACTGGCGGGATATGAACTGGAAGAGGGTGAGGCATGGGCTGAATGCACAGCAGTGGCGCATTCCTGACAGTCCGGCGTTTGAAATGAAGGCGCTATGGCGCGCTCGGTTGCAGCGCATAGAAATCATCGGGCGGCGCCGTGCCGACTACCTCGGTCAGGAAACGGCTCAGATCGCCCTGTATGGAAGGTGACGCATCTGCACGAAACAGCAGGTTGCCTTTCATCATCGCGATGCGCACGACCGGGGCGGGAAGATCGAGCTTATAGGGCTGGAAATATTGCTTGATCCCAGAACTGATCTCGCGGGCGATGCGCATCGCCCGGAATGCCCTGGCCTGACTGATCTCGGCTGCGGATCTCTTGTAAGCAGCCAGCACCTTTTCGAATACCTGTCTCTTCTCGGGATCTTTCAGCACGCTTCCCAGCGCCGCAAATCCGCCATGCGGCAGCTGGTCTTCAGGCCATGCGGTATATCCAGTGAAGAGAGGCTGGAATGAGATGCCGCGCTCCATGCCCTGCATCATGCCTTGCATGATCATTCCCGTCGTCGCAGGCTCAACCAGTGAAATGCCGGATGCGGGCATCGACAGAGAAGGGTCGCATTGCGGATTGGAATTGAGCAGCGAGTGCGAGTTCAAAAGTTTCATCGCTTCCATCACAGGAAGGTAACACACGTGGAAATCGGACAGCTTCATGCCACTGCGCCTTAGCGCGGCCTGGAAGATCATGTCCGGTCCGCCATCTTTCCCGCCGCCCGCGGGACCCGAGACGATCAGCCCCTTGCCCTGCAGATCGCCGAAGTTCCCGATGTGGTCCTGTCGATAGGTCACTTCGCTGAAGCCTTTCCAGAGCCCGACGAATACCAGGCGCAAATCGGGGATCCTCCTTGTGGTGACCTTGTCCGCAATGGTATAGGTCATCGCAAGCAGGGCATCGGCCTTGCCATTGGAGAATGCGGCATCGATATCTGCGCCGTTGGCGACCGGGACGATTTCTACCGGGAGTGCGGGGTCTTCTGCCATGGCCACCAGCAGCGGAAAGATATTCGGGTTGGGGGTTGCGGCCACTCTCAATTTGTCTTGCGCAAGGGCATGGGTGCAAAAAAGCGCCAGACAGATTGCGGCAATATCTTTAAGCATGGGTGAACCTCCTCCTTAAACTATGGCCGCCATTTCTACATGTCATCGGCAGTCTCTTCGATCTGTTTCAATTCCTGACGGATGACCAGTATCGCGCGGTTCATCTTGCGGAATCTCTGGATGCCAAACAGCACGGTCAGGACGCCGCATGGGAGGCAAAAGAAACCGACGGCTGCAAACCATCCCTGGTTCGAAAAATGGATGATCGATATGCCGGCAATAAAAAGCGCCACACCCGAACGCAGATAGGAGAGCAGCGTTCTTTCATTCGCAAGCAGGGTGCGATCAACAGCCAGGTGATCCCGCAGGATCAGTTCGGAAGTATTGAACTGCGCATAAAGATTATGCTGCATTGCATCATCCGTGGAGTGACTGACGGGGCAAATTGTAATTCATCGCTCGCGGTTCATGCCAGATTTCCTCTGGCGTTCAGCGAGGCGGCTTCAGCTTGTGCGGTTCATCAACAACTGCTTGGCGCCTGTTTCGTCAAAGCCACGCACGTCCACCTTGATGCAGGCCATTTGTTCGGAGGTCACCACCATCGCTTCGCGCACGCCCTTGATCTGCATCAGGAATCCGCCGGCGCTGGCGCTGAAGAATGCCCCGAGAAACTGCACGCTGCTGTATACGCCCATCGCCGTGCTTGATTTTCTACAACGCGATCGGGCTTTCCATAGAGCGGCTGACAGGCGTGATGGTCACGCCGATGATGAAGATGTCGCACGAGGGGTTCGGCCGCCAGGTGCTGCTTGCAGGCCGCTTGGTCGTCGTGAACAAACAACTGCGAGACGTGCATCGCTTCGGCTTCAACATCATGGAGGTTGCAAAGAAAACCTACGATGCCCATGCCGCGCTGACCGAAGCGCGCAAAGCCCTGTCTTCCTTGATCGAGCGATACTTCGCGTCTCTATATGTGAAGAACGTGAACAACATGAAATGGAAGAAATTCTTTTACAAGCAGCTTTGCGACCGTGCCGACATCATCATGTGCCCGACCAGAAACTGCCTGTCATGCATCGACTACAAGAACTGTTTCTCTCCGGAAGAAATGGTTCCTGCGGTTCTGAAAGATGCGGTATCCGATTCTGTAATGGACTCCCGCGGCTGCGTCCCTCTGATTGCTGAGATAAACTGAATACCTGAATTCAACTCATTAAAGTCATGCGTGGATGCTTCGCGGAGATATTGTGGCGATTGAAAATCACAGGAATGCTTTTGTCCTAGGAGCTCGGGAGTGCGCGCGATGAGCGCTGAATTATCGCGGAACTGGTTCGCGCAGGGAGGCGAAGCATATGCGCGCTTCAGGCCGACCTATCCGGAAAGGCTCGCGCAATTCCTGACCTCTGCATCCCCAAACAACCATCTTGCACTGGACGTCGGTTGCGGCAACGGGCAGTTTGCGCTGCGACTGGCAGAAAATTTCGAGCGTGTCATCGGGATCGATCCCAGCGTCGACCAGATAGCGCATGCCGTTCATCATGAAAGAATCGGCTATCAGTGCGCGCCGGCGGAAAAGCTGCCTGTTCCGGATGGGAGCGCAAGCCTCATCGCGGCGGCGCAGGCGGCCCACTGGTTCGACCTGCCGGTATTCTACCAGGAGGTCAGGCGGGTATGTGTGCCGGGCGGCGTGCTGGCATTGATCAGCTATGGCGTGTTGACCCTCGAGCCTGAACTGAACGAGCGCTTTGGTCATTTCTACTGCGAAGAGATCGGTCCCTATTGGCCGCCCGAAAGAAAACTGGTCGATGAGGGCTATGCGGGAATCGATTTCCCATTTTCTGAGTTTCCTGCGCCGGCGATGAGCATCGAGCTCAACTGGAATCTTTCCGAACTGCTGGGCTACATCTCCACGTGGTCCGCGGTGCGCCGTGCAAGGGAAGAGGGGAGACAGGAAATCCTCACAAGGTTTGCAGAAGAGATGAAAAGGCTCTGGGGAGATGCCGATATTCGCCGCAGCGTCAAATGGCCCATCAACATGCGCATAGGAAAACTTGAACGATCATCAAGGAATTCCCCGGTCTGATATCTGACAGACCCTTCCCATACCCAATTCGGTTGCGATTCCCTCCCCCTCTGGAAGCATGCCTATGCAGGGGGAAACCCAGTGATCATAGGGTAAAAGCTAAGCAAATATCAGAATTGCCTGATGGTATGCCAGCCTTACATTAAATATTATTAATGTAAGTATTTAGCCGGCCCGCCGATAGGGTTTGTTTTAGTCATGAAACGCTGACCGATGGGAGTATAGAATGAAAAAGCCATATATGTCACTTGCATTGATTGCAATTTTCCTGAGTGCTTCACCTGTTTCTTTCGCCGGAGGAGGTGGCGGTGGTGGTGGGGGTGGGGGAGGCGGCGGGATGGGTGGAGGAGGGATGGGTTCATCCGGCATGGGCCAGGGTCGAATGATGGACGATCAGCAGTTGCTGCATAAGAAAGTTCGCGCAAAGAAACAGGAAAAGACCCAGGACCGTTCGCAGACCAGGGATCAGACCAGGGATCAGACCAGGGATCAGACCAGGGATCAGACCAGGGATCAGACCAGGGATCAGACCAGGGATCAGACTGGAAATTGAGTCGTTGGGAACTGGATGGGGGGCGGTTTATTGAGGCCCGCCGCCTAACGCCTTCACCAGCAGCACGCTTCCGGTCATGCGCCTTCCCTGAAGCGCAGCGAGCTGCTGCTCTGCCTGAAGGTACTGGATCCTCGATGTGACCAGATCCTGATAGGGTGACATGCCGCCCTCATAGCCGAACTTGGCCTGGTCCAGATTCTTTGAGGACAAATCGACTGCGGATTTCTGGGATGCGTTCTCGAGCTCCAAACGGTTGAGAGTGCTCATGCCGTCTTCGACCTCACGGTATGCATTGAGCACGGTCTGCTTGTAGTTCGCGACGGTCTCCTCGTAGCGCGCCTTTGCCTCTTCGGTGAGCGAGCGCCGCAATCCCGCATCGAACAGATTGACCGCAGCGGCGAGCCCCAGCGACCAGAATTCGCTAGGCGTCTGGATCAGGTTTGCCAGCTGTGCGCTTTCAAACCCTCCGTTCGCGTTCAGGATGAAGCTCGGGAAGAAGGCTGCCCTTGCCACGCCCACCTCCGCATTGGCTGCCTCGACCTGCCTTTCCGCGCTCGCGATGTCGGGCCTCCTCTCAAGAAGCTTCGAGGGCAGTGAAGAATAGACCCAAGGTCTTGGCTCCGAAGTTTCCGTCTGCACCTGGTATCCCGTCGCAGGTTTGCCGAGAAGGAGCGCGATCGCATGGACCAGCGTATCGTCCTGCAGTTCGTATTCGTGAGACAACGATTTCGCATTCTCGAGCGAGATCTTCGCCTGGTCGAATTCGCTTTCAGCAGCAGCGCCTCCTTCGAAGAGCGATTCGATCAGCCGCACATGCTCCCCCTGGCGTGCGACGATTTCCTTCTGCAGCGCCTCCTCCTTCCTCAGCGCCTGCAATGAGAAATAGCTGGCTGCGAGCTCGGCTTCAAGCGAAAGCCTGAGCGATGCGAGATCGGCTTTGGATGCCTCGAAGTTCATGCGGCTTGCCTGCACCAGGTTTGAGAGGCGGCCGAAGACGTCGGGCTCGTAGGAGACATCGGCGAAAAGCTGGTTGTCTCTGTATCGTGAAGGCATCGCGCTGAAGTAGGTCGCCCTGTTCTTCGAGGTCTGAAGCTTCTGCGCGGATGCGCCAAGATCCAGTGAAGGAAAGAGCTGCGCCCGCGCCGCGCCCAGCGCGCTCTGCGCCTGTTTCAGCCTTTGCAGCGCTGCCTGAAGATTCTGGTTTTCGGATAGTTGATCTTCAAGTGCGTCGAGATCATGGTCATCATAGATCTTCCACCATGTTCCCTTGGGAAGATCGTCGGAAGGTCTTGCCTGAGCGAACATGCCTCCTGCAAATTCCCTGGGGACATCCATCGCGGGCCTGTTGTAAGCTGGAGCCAGCGAACAGGCGGAGCAGAAGAGCGCAAGGAATAAAATCGGCTTCATTTTTCCTTCCCGGAGTTCTTCACTTCGGAGACCTGCTGCCCTTCCATGATCGAATCCGGCGGGTTGTCGACGATCAGCTCATGCCCGTTTATGCCCGAGAGTATCTCCATCTTTTGTCCGAAGTCCCGGCCTGGCACGACCTTGACGAGATGTATCCTGTGGTTATCGTCGACCATGGCGACCTGCAGCCCTTCTCCGCGGAATATCAGGGAGGTGATCGGGATCACCGTCTTGCCTTGCTCCTTGGACAGGAAGGAGACGTTCGCATAGTCCCCCGCTTTGAGATCATGCCTTGCATTGTCGTAGATCAGCTCGACCATCGCAGTCCGGGAATTCGGG
Source organism: Pseudomonadota bacterium (assembly GCA_021782365.1). Taxonomy (GTDB): domain Bacteria; phylum Pseudomonadota; class Gammaproteobacteria; order Burkholderiales; family Gallionellaceae; genus Gallionella. The sequence continues at coordinate 98,509 of JAJXVB010000009.1, read as the reverse complement.
TTCATCGCGCCCGAGTTCTGGGTCACGCTGGCATCATAGGTCTTTCCGGGATTTTCGGGAACGCTGAGTTTTGCGTGCATGCCGACTCTGACATCGCCCGCCCTGGCCTGGGGAACCTGGACGAAGATCCTGAGCCTGCTGTCATCCGCGATGTGGAAGAGCTCGCGTCCGGCAGGCGCAGCCTGAACGAGGTCCCCGATGTCGACGTTCCTCGCGGTGATTTTTCCTGAAAAGGGCGCTCTGATTTCCTCGAATGACTGCAGCGAGAGCAGCTCTTTGAGATGCGCATCCGCAGAATCGAGCAGCGATTTCTTCGCCTTCTCGTCGGCTAGCCTGGTTTCCAGGTCCTGTCTTGAAACTGTCCTGGTCTTGGAGAGGAGCTGCCAGCGCTCTGCGGTGGATTTCGCAAGCGCATATTCCGCATTCGCCGATGCGAGATCGGCCTCGGCCTGTTTCACCTGAGCGTCGAGCTCCGGCGTTTCTATCTTTGCGATCAGCGCGCCCTTCTTCACTTCGGTTCCGATGTCGGCATACCATTCCTTCACGTATCCCGCGCTCCTCGCATAGAGCGATGCGTCCCTGTAGCCCACCACGTCTCCAGGAAGATCGATGCGCTGAGGCTGGTCCTCGCTGGCAGGGGAGAAAACGATCACCTTCTGGAGCGAATTTTCATTTGCCTGTTTCTTGAGTTCATCCAGGTGATGCTCGCGGCTAAGGATCCCCGCGCCTCCCAGAAGGAGCATGATGATGAGCGCTGCGAAAAAAGTCTTCGTAAAGGATTTCATCTCGATTTCTCCGCTTTGTTACGGATCAGGGAAAATACCGCGGGGACGAAGAACAGCGTTGCGACCGTCGCGAATATCAGTCCGCCTATCACCGCGCGCCCGAGAGGCGCGTTCTGTTCCCCGCCTTCGCCAAGGCCAAGCGCCATCGGCAGCATGCCTATGATCATCGCAAGCGCGGTCATCAGCACGGGTCTCAACCGCGTGAAGCCGGCCGCGAGCGCTGCCTGCAGTGGGCTGTCCCCCGCTTCAAGCCGCTCCCTTGCGAAGCTGACCACGAGTATGCTGTTCGCAGTCGCCACCCCCACGCACATGATCGCGCCGGTGAGCGCGGGGACGCTGATCGTGGTCCCTGTCAAAAAGAGCATCCAGACTATCCCAGCCAGCGCCGCGGGAAGCGCTGTGATGATGATGAAGGGATAGAGCCACGACTGGAAGTTCACCACGATCAGAAGATAGATCAGCACGATCGCGGCGAGAAGTCCCCAGCCAAGACCCGTGAAAGCATTGTGCATGGTCTCGACCTGCCCCCTCAGGATCAGGCTGCTGCCCTTGGGGAGAGGGGGGGACTTCGCGACGATGTCGTTGATCTCCCCGGCGATGCTGCCGAGATCGCGCTGGTCGTTGCTCGCATAGATGTCGAACACGGGTTTGACGTTGTAATGAGAGACGACGGCGGGTCCTGCGGAGCGATGGAAGCTTGCGAGGTTGGAGAGGATCTGCAGCGACTGGCCGCTTCCGTTGGTGACCGGCAACTGCGCGAGATCGTCAAAGGTTTGCATGCGGTACTGGGGCGCCTGGGTTGCGATGCTGTACTGCACGCCGGTCTTGGGATCGACCCAGAAGGTGGGGCTGGTCTGGAAGCTGCCTGTAAGCGTGATCAGCATGTTCTTCGCGACGTCGTTTTCGGTGAGCCCCAGAAGGCTTGCGCGCGTGCGGTCCACGTCGACGTTGATCTCGGGGTAGTCGTAGCGCTGCTGTATTCTCTGGTCGACGAGCCCCGGAACCTGCTTCATCGATTGCAGCAGCCTGTCCGCATAGAGGTGGTTTGCCTTCACGTTGTAGCCCGAGACCTGCACATCAACAGGAGAAGGCAGGCCGAAATTGAGTATCTGGCTCACGATGTCGGCAGGCAGGAAGGAAAACTGCACGTCGGGAAACTGCTCGTTGAGACGCTTGCGCAGTGCCTCGATATAGCCCTGCGTCGGACGATGATCGCGCTTCAGTGAGATCAGGATGTCCGCATCGGCGGGGCCTATCGGCGCGGAAGTGCTGTAGGAGAGATTGATGCCGCTGTAGGGAAGGCCGATGTTGTCCACCATGCTTTCAAGATCTTCAGCAGGAACGACCTTCTTCACGGCAGCCTCGACCCTGTCGCAAAGCGCTGCGGTCTGCTCTATCCTCATGCCGGTCCTGGCTCTCAGATGCAGCTTGATCTGCCCCGCGTCAACCGATGGGAAGAAGTCGGAACCCAGGAAGGGGAAGAGTGCGAGGCTCAGGAGAACCAGGGCGAGAAATCCTGCGATGAATTTCTTGGGCATCTGAAGCACTGAAGACAGCGCGCTGCTGTATCCCTTGCGCAGACTTTCGAATGCGGCTTCGAACTTGCGGCTGATGTGTCCGAAAAAAGAGGACTCGGGCGCCATCTCCTCATCGTGGCGCTTCAGCCAGTACATCGAGAGCGTCGGCACCAGCGTTCTCGAAAGCAGGTAGGACGCGAGCATCGCGAAGACCACGGCCTCGGCCATCGGGACGAACAGATAGCGCGCCACACCTCCGAGCAGAAACATCGGCGCGAAAACGATGCAGATGCAGAGCGTGGAGACCAAGGCCGGGATCGCGATCTGCCGCGCGCCGTCGATGATCGCATCGTGCACGCTCTTGCCGTGCTCAAGATGCCAGTTGATGTTCTCTATGGTCACCGTGGCGTCGTCGACCAGGATGCCGACCGCGAGCGCGAGTCCGCCCAGCGTCATGATGTTGATGGTCTCGCCGAGCATAGAAAGGCAGATGATGGAGGCGAGAACAGACAAAGGGATAGAGATCGCGATGATGAAGGTGCTCCTCCAGCTTCCCAGAAAGAGCAGGATCATGATCGCGGTCAGCGCCGCCGCGATCGCGCCTTCGCGGATCACGCCCGACACCGCGGCCCTGACGAAGATAGACTGGTCCGAGAGCAATGAGACCTTGAGGTCTTCAGGAAGGCCGGCCTTCACGCTGGGCATCATCTTCTTGATGCTGTCCACGATGTCGAGCGTCGATGCGCTTCCCGTCTTCAGCACGCTCATCAGAACCGACTTGTGGCCTTCCATGCGCACCATGTTGGTCTGCGGAGGATAGCCGTCGCGCACATGCGCCACGTCCTTCACGTAGATCACCGTGCCGTTCACCGCCTTCACCGGGATGTTGTTCAGGTCCTCTATCATCGTGGGGCTCGAATTGAGCTGGATGTAGTACTCGAGATCGTTGATCTTCTGCGTTCCCGCCGGGATGATCAGGTTCTGGTTCGAGATCGCCTGAGCGACGTCCTCGGCCGAAATGCCCTTCGCCTTGAGTTCCTTAGGATCGATGTCCACCTGGACCTGTCTCTGCTTTCCGCCGTAGGGCCAGGGAAGGGAGACGCCCGCGACGGTCGAGAGCTGGGTGCGGATGAAGTTGTTGCCGAGGTCGAAGAGCTGCGCCTCGGAGAGTTTTGGGCTGGAGAGCGCGATCTGCAGCACGGGAACGCTGGATGCGTTGTAGGCCAGGATGAAGGGCGGCGTCATGCCGCTTGGCATCTGCCTGAGCAGGGTCTGGGAAATCGAGGTGACCTGGGCTACCGCGAGGTCTTCGTTGACGCGGGGCTGGAAGAAATATTTCACCACGGCGATGCCGTTCAGGGAATTCGATTCCGTGTGCTCGATGTCGTTGACCGTGGTGGCGGCCACGCGCTCGGTCATCGAGGTGATGCGGTTTGCCATGTCCTGGGGCTGAAGGCCTGCGTAGTTCCAGATCACCGAAACAACGGGGATGCGGATCGCGGGGAAGATGTCGGTTGCCGTCGTGAAGATCGAATAGAGCCCCATCAGCACGATGAAGAGGGCCATCACGATGAAGGTATAGGGCCGCCTTAGGGCGATCTCAACGATCCACACGCTGTCTCCAGGGCAAAGTTCGGGGTGTCTTCGCCTTTAGGCGATTGCTGCAAATACGGGATGATATCAGAGCTGCAAGCGCATGGGTGGTCGATTGCCGCATTTTGCAATTCCTCACCGATCCTGTGGCGAACGCAGTCCATCAGGATGTGGAAACATCTCAGGTCAGGCAGGCGATCAGGGTCCTGTAGTATTCGCGCTGTTCCTCTTTTGCAAGAGAGGCGAGATTGAGCGTAATCTGGCGGGAAAGCTCGCGCAGACGCCATTCGATTTCGTAGGTGACTGCATCCACTTCCAGCGCGATTCCTTCGGCATCCTGGCTTTGCAACTCGCTGCAGCCATAGAGTCCGGTCGAATACATGGCGCGCTTCAGCATCAGCAGGCGTTCGCGTACCATTTTCATCAGCGCGCTGTTCTCGTTGCCGGGCGGCGCCGTTTCGATGTGGGCGAGAGCCGCGTTCATCCGGGGTTCGATGCGCCTTGCGCACTCCATCAGCTCCCTTTGCTTTTCCTCGTCGACAAAGGAAGCCGGCGCGGCCTCTGCGCTGCTCGTGATCAGCGAGACGATGTCGTGAGGGTATTCGCCAGGGATCACCTTGATTGCGAGGCAGGAGCGTTCCATGGGCTGATCGTTCTTCGGAAAGATGCCGCAAAGCAGCTCGGCCATCAAAAGGATGCGTCCCAATTTGCTGATATTCTCAACGGTCAGCTGGCGCGGGTAGCCAAAACCGTTTGGTCTTTCGTGATGTTCTCCTATCGCGATGGAAACGGCGCGCGGTATGCCTTGCGTGGCTTCGGTCACGAGCTGACCTATGCGCGGATGCGCGGCGATGTGCTTCCACTCTTCAGGCGTGAGCTGGCGGCTCGGGTTCCTATATTCGGGGTTGATGTAGAGCTCGCCTGCATCGTGCAGCAAACCTGCCAGCGCAAGGTGATGCAGCGCGGTTGTATCGAGGTTCAGTCTCATGCCCAGCGTAACGCTGGTGAGAGCTGCCAGCACCGCGTGCCTGAATCCGGTTCCGCCTTTTTCCATGCTCAGCAGCAGCGTGTTGAACCTGTCGAAACGCACCTCCTTGAGCGTTGAAAGCACGGACTTCTTGGTGGCGCCCGATTTCAGCAGCATCGAAAGGGGCGCAACCTCATCGAGCACGATCTGCGCTTCCTCGATCAGCATCTGCGAATTCGCGCCGCCTTCGACATTCAGGCTGCTTTCAAGCGGCTTCTCGAGCTTGAAGCGGATCAATCTTTCCTTGAGGTTTTCGCTGACCCGGGTTCCCTTGGCGACGAGCTTGGTTCCCCTTGCGTCGTATATGTCTTCGGCTGCGACGATGTCGTGGCTCTTGGAAAGATCCACGACGTTTTGCATGTAATGCGTGTTGACGGTGTTGGGGTCGAACTCATCCATGTCGCATGAGGCAAGCGCGGAAGAGAAGCATCCGGCAATCCCGCTGTCGTGGGGCTGATCCCTTTAGACCGGTGATTTTGCGCTGCCCGCCTTTCAGCCTGGCTTGCCTTTATTCAGATTCCACCATGTTAGCACAGGATTTTCTCTAGTGTAGCTTCTGCATGTCGAGTTTGCGCAGGGGGGGAACCAGGTATGCGGTGCACGCAACTACTGCGAGGGTCATCGTTCCGCCGAAGATAACGGATGGAACGAGACCCAGCATGCGAGCGGCCACCCCCGACTCGAACGCACCGAGCTCGTTGGATGAGCCGATGAATATTCCGTTGATCGAGGAGACGCGTCCGCGCATCGCATCGGGCGTCGAAAGCTGGGTGATGGTCGAGCGCATCACAACCGACACCCCGTCGAACATTCCAGACGCCATCAGAATGAATGCGGAAAGCCAGAAGCTTTTGCTCATCGCGAAAAGGATCATCGCGACGCCGAAGCCTGCGACTGAAGACAGGAACCAGCGCCCTGCATGTCTGTTCATCGGATGGCGGCTGAGCACAAGCCCGATCGCGATTGCACCCAGCGCGGGTGCTGCGCGCAGTATGCCAAGCGCCTCGGGGCCTTCGTGGAATACGTCGTTTATGAAGGCTGGCAGCATGGCAACTGCGCCCCCGAAGAGCACCGCGAACATGTCGAGCGCCTGTGCGCCAAGAAGGATAGGGTTTTTGAACACGAAACGCAGCCCTTCCCCTATGCTCGAAAAAATCGGCGATGGCTTCGCAAGAGGGGGCTCCTTTGCGCGAAGAAAAAACAGGGTGAGCGAGGCGTTCACCGCGAGTACCGAAGAGACGGCATAGGCAAAGCCCATGCTGGTCCATGCGACCAGTGCGCCGCCGAGTGCTGGACCTGCGACCAGCGCAAACTGGAAAACGGAGCTCCCCATCCCGACTGCTCTTGCATATTGTTCGCGCGGCAGAAACAGCGCGAAGAGTGCATTGTAGGTCGGACTGATGAAGGCGCGCGCAAGTCCTCCCAGCGCGATCGCCGAATAGATGTAAATGGAAGGGTTGCCTTGCATCTTCGTGGTCGAAAAAAGGATCATCCCGTTGATGCACACAAGTGCGCAGGCAAAGACGCCGAACATGCGTCTCGAGTGGTGATCGACCGCATAGCCTGCAAAGAGCGCGCAGATGAAATAAGGGATCACTTCGGCAAGTCCGATCAGTCCAAGCGAAAGCGCATTGTGCGTCAGTTCGTAGATGTGCCATCCGACGACCACTGCGATGATCTGATAGGCCAGCACGATCTGTACGCGAAATGCCATGAGCCTCAGAAGGCTGCGGTTTTCCAGAAAAGAGGTGTCGGGGCTTGTCACAAGATATTCCTGCCGCTTTCTACATCGGATTGAGTATATCAGCTGTGCATGCCTGCAGGCTGATGTAGAATGCGCTGTTTAAAAAGCCTCTTGCCAAAGGGTCTATCATGCAAGGACAAAAAATCGGCCATTATGAAATCCTGGAAGAACAGGGTGGCGGGTGGCTTGCCCATGATCCTGAAAGCGGTCGCAAGGTGTCAATCAGAAGACAGGGAAGCCCGGGAAACTGGGCGCCCGGGCTGCATCACCACAACATCGTCGAACTCTACGAATCGATAAGGCATTACGGCTCATCCTATCGGGTCTATGCGCATGTCGCAGGAGCGATGCTCGATCAGATGCCGCGCGAGAACGGGGTGCTGCCGTCCAGGCGCGCGGCTGAAATCGTCTCGGGCGTGCTGGAGGGACTGACCTACCTGAATGAGAGAAACGTCGCCCATCTCGACATCTCTCAAACAAATGTGATGGTCACGACAAACGGCACGCCCGTGCTGGTGGATCTGAACGAGGGCGGTGCGCGGGATGCGACAGCGCAAGTCTATTCTGCCGGAAGCCTGCTTTATGAAATGCTGACCGGCAAGGCATTGGAAAGCGGGAAGATCACAGCGCCCTCGGTGCACAACGAGCTCGTAGACGAAGGGATGGATGAAATCGTCCTGAAGTCTCTCGCAGCCAATCCTGAAGATCGCTATCGGGATGCTGCCGAGATGAAGATTGCCCTGCGGGATTATCTGAAGAGCGAGCCTCCGGGCACGTTGGATTCCCTGCTCTACCGCATGCAGAGAAAGAGCGACTTCCCCGCGCTATCCAACATCATTTCGGAAATCAACAAGATCGTCTCGGACGATTCAGAGGGAAGCAACAAGCTCGCGCGGATGATATTGCAGGACTTCGCGCTGACCAGCAAGCTTTTGAAGCTGGTGAACACCGCATCCTATGGTCAATTCGGCGGAACCATCAACACCATCTCAAAGGCGGTGGTGATCCTGGGATTCGACACCGTGCGGAACATTGCGGTTTCCCTTATCCTGATGGAGTTCCTGCAAAACAAATCGCAGGCGATGCAGCTCAAGGACGAGATGGCGCAGGCGATCATGACCGGCATCATGGCAACCGAGCTTTCTTCGGGGAAGAACATACGCGATGTGGAAGAGGTGATGGTCTGCTCGATGTTCCACAACCTTGGCCGGATGCTCATCACGTATTACTTCTTCGATGAGAGCCAGAAAATCGCGAAGCTGGTCGAAGAGGGGGAGAATGAAAACAGGGCATCCGCCAAGGTGATCGGCGTCCCGTATTCCGAGATCGGTCTTGCCGTTGGGCGCAACTGGAATTTTCCTCCTCGTCTGCTTGCGGGCATGCGCAGGCTGAATGAGGGAAATGTTGCGTCGCCCAGGAGCGAGCTTGATCACATGACCGTCACGGTCAACCTGGCGAATGAACTTTGCCAGGTTGCTGCATCCGGCAGGAATCAGAAGAGAGCGCTCAAGGATCTTGCCAAACGATATGAACAAGCCGCCAGAATCACGGAGAAGGATCTTGCTGCGGCAGTCGAAGTCGGTGTGGCCGAGATCGGCCATCGCTCAGAGCTTCTGGGTTTGAGCATCGCGAAGAGTCCGCTGTTGGCGCGGGTGCGCGATTGGAGCGGCAAGCAGGATGCCTCGCATCCGGAGAGCGAAAGATCCGATGACAGCGCGAAGAATGATGAGACATCGCTGGATTCGGTGGCGGACACAGAGCGTTCGAATGACGCGGAATCCATGCTGAGCTCGGGCATACAGGATGTCACTGCGTCCATGGTGGGAGAATTCAAACTCAACGATGTGCTGCAGATGGTGATGGAGACGATGTACCGGGGCATAGGCTTCAGCCGCATCCTGTTTCTGATCAGGGACAACAAGCAGGGCGCGATGGTTGCAAAGTTCGGCTTCGGGGACGGAGTCGAGGCGCTGGTGCCGCGCTTTTGTTTTTCATTGCCTTTTGCGGCAGACGTATTCCATCTCTCTCTCGAGAAAGGCCTGGACATCGCGATCGAAAATATCGATGCTCCCAATATCGCCGGAAAGATTCCTGCCTGGTTCAGGAACAGCGTCAATGCGCCCTGTTTCATATTGCTTCCCATGATGATAAATGGGAGGACAATCGCGATGTTCTATGCGGACATGAGGGTTGCAAACAGCCTCAACATGTCGCAGCAGCAGTTGACCCAGCTGCGCACTTTGCGCGATCAGGCGGTGCTTGCGATCAAGCAGAAGGCCTGACAGTTGTTGTGAAAACAAATGCCGGAAAGGCTTCGGCGATGCTGATGCGGCACAGAATGATGATTCGGGTGGTGTCTAACCCGGGCTCTGCACGCGGTAGATGCGGATGACTTCGGGGATCATGCGAATGCTGCGCATGATGTTCGCCAGATGCTGTCGGTTGTTCACTTCGAGCGTGAAGTGCAGCGCGGTGTATTCGCCCTCGCTTGCAAAGCTGACGTTCTCGATGTTCGATTCCGCTTCCGCGATCGCGGCGGCGACCTTGGCCAGCACGCCGCGCTGGTTGGCGACCAGAAGTTTCAGGTTGACTGCGAAGGTGCGCGTGATGTTCTTGTCCCACTGAACGTCCAGCCACTGTTCCCCATGGCTCTTGCGCAGCACGGGACAGTCGTGGGTGTGGATGACGAGGCCCTGGCCGCTCTTGATCACGCCGATGATGGGGTCTCCAGGAATTGGCCTGCAGCAGCTCGCAAACTGCACGGCCATGCCTTCAGTCCCCTGTATCGTGATCACCGGGGTTGCCATGGGCTCGCTGGGCAGCGTCTCGTTGGAGCAGGCGAGCTGCCTTGCGACGACCATGTTGAGGCGGCGCCCAAGTCCTATGTCCGCGAGTATCTCCTGGCGTGATTTGATGCCAGTGTCACGCAAAAGCTTGTCCCAGCAGCCATCCTTGATGTCGGAAGCCTTGATGCCCAGCGCATGCAGCGCCTGGTTGAGCAGACGCTCGCCAAGCTGGGCCGATTCTCCTGACTGCATGGTCTTCAAAAAATGCCTGATGTGGCTTCTGGCCTTGTTGGTGGTGACATAGGAGAGCCATGCGGGATTCGGCTTCGCATGCGGGGCGGTGATGATTTCCACGCGGTCGCCGTTCCTGAGCTCGCTTCGCAACGGCACGAGTTCGTGGTTGATCTTGACTGCAATGCATCGGTCTCCGATGTCGGTGTGCACGCTGTAGGCGAAGTCAACTGCGGTAGCCCCTCGCGGCAGGGAAAGTATCTGACCCTTGGGCGTGAAGACGTAGACCGCGTCAGGGAAAAGATCGACCTTCAGATGCTCCATGAATTCCGCCGAGCTGCTGCTGTCGTTCAGGCTTTCGAGCAGCTCCTGCAGCCACTGGTGGGTCTTCTTGTGCAGCTCGCTGATGGTGGCGGTGCCGCTCTTGTAGAGCCAGTGCGATGCGACTCCCGCCTCTGCGATCCTGTGCATCTCGTATGTGCGTATCTGGATCTCGATGGGCGTGCCGAAAGGGCCGAAGAGCGTGCTGTGCAGCGACTGGTAGCCGTTCGATTTGGGGATTGCGATGTAGTCCTTGAATTTTCCCGGGATGGGCTTGTACAGGGCGTGCAGCACGCCTAGCGCCCAGTAGCAGGAGGGCGTGTCCTTCACCAGAACCCTGAAGCCGTAGATGTCGAGCACCTCGGAGAAGGCGAGCGATTTCACCTGCATCTTCTTGTAGATACTGTATATATTCTTTTCGCGTCCCGTGACTTCCGCTTCAATGTGGTTCTTCTCGAGCTGGGAGCGGATGGATTCGAGCACCTTGCCCACGACCTCGCGGCGGTTTCCTCTGGCGACCTTGAGCGCCTTGGCGAGCACGGCATAGCGGTTCGGGTGCAGATACTTGAAGCTCAGATCCTGAAGCTCGAGATAGATCTCGTTGAGCCCGAGCCGGTTTGCAATAGGCGCGTATATTTCCATCGTTTCGCGAGCGATGCGCTCGGATTTTTCAGGGCTCATCGCGCCCAGCGTGCGCATGTTGTGCAGCCTGTCTGCAAGCTTGATCAGGATCACGCGCACATCGCGCGCCATCGCCATCAGCATCTTGCGGAAGTTTTCCGCCTGCGCGTCTTCCAGTGTCTCGAACTGGATGCGCTCCAGTTTGCTCAATCCGTTCACGAGCTGTGCCACCGGCTCGCCGAACTTTTCCGCGATCTGCTCTGCCGTGATGGGGGTGTCTTCGATGACGTCATGCAGCAAGGCTGCGATGATGGATTGCGTGTCCAGATGCAGCGGCGCGAGTATGCGCGCCACGGCGATCGGATGGGTGACATAGGGGTCGCCGGAATGTCGGGTCTGGCCCTGATGGGCGGCGCGGCTGAACTCGATGGCCTCTCGGATGTGCTCCACATCCTTGGGCTTCAAATAGCCCGCTACTTCCTCGATGAGCAGCTCTTCGTCAGCCATGTGATTCTGCCCCTTCCGGCGACGGCCTTTTGGCCCCCTCTGCTGGCGGTCTAGGCTTGACCCCGGTTGAGCACCTCAAGGCCTACCTTGCCCTTGCTGATCTCGCGCAGGGCGACCACGGTCGGCTTGTCGCGGCTTTCCGGGATCAATGAGGATGCGCCGTTGGCGATCTGGCGTGCGCGGTATGCCGCAGCCAGCGTCAGGTCAAAACGGTTGGGGATGTAGTTCAGGCATTCTTCAACGGTGATGCGGGCCATGGTTTACTCCGGGTTTTGTAATTGGTTGATCAAGGTTTGATGGCGTGCCAGTTGGCTCGGTCCGCGCAGTCTGGCGGCCAGAACGATGGCGTTGAATTCACGAAGCGCCTCGTTCAAATCGTCGTTAATGATAACATAATCGAACTCGGAAACATGCGCGACGTCCTCCTTGACTGCCGCCATGCGCCTTGCGATCACCTCGGCAGAATCGGTTCCGCGGCCCTTGAGCCGCTTCTCAAGATCCTCGAGAGTGGGGGGCAGGATGAAGATGCTGATGCAGGACGGAAAAAGGCGCCTGACCTGTGAGGCGCCCTGCCAGTCTATTTCAAGCAGAATGTCCCTATCCTTTGCATTTTCCTGACTGATCCAGCTTTGCGACGTGCCATAGAAGTTTCCATAGACCTCCGCGCTTTCCAGAAACTCGCTCCTCCCCGACATCTCGAGGAAGGTCTCGCGGCTTACGAAGTGGTAGGAGATGCCGTCCACTTCTCCCTCGCGCGGCTTGCGCGTGGTGTATGAGACGGAAAGCGAAATCTGCGGGTTGGTGGCGAGCAGTGCGCGGACCAGGCTGGTTTTTCCTGCACCCGAAGGGGCGCTGACGACGAATAGGCTTCCTGACATTGAAGTCTCCTGTTGATTTATTCCAGGTTCTGGATCTGCTCGCGCATCTGTTCGATTAGGACCTTCATCTCCATCGCGCTGCGCGACACTTCCGCATCGACCGATTTAGAGCCCAGCGTGTTGGCTTCCCGGTTGAGCTCCTGCATCAGAAAGTCCAGGCGCTTGCCTGCCGCGCTGCCCTGTTTCAGGATGCGGCGCATCTCCGAAAGATGGCTTTCGAGGCGCGAGAGTTCTTCGTCGACATCTATCTTGCTGGCGAACAGCGCAACTTCCTGCCTTACGCGCTCATCGTCCGCGTTTTGCAGCGCATCCTGAAGCCGCTTGATGATGCGCGCCTCGTATGCGGCGATCGCGGCCGGCACATGAGGCATCGCCTCCCGTCGCAGGGATTCGATTTTCTCCATGCGCTCCGAGAGAAAAGCAGATAGCCTTTCGCCTTCGCGAGCGCGAAATGCGGTGAATTCCCGCAATGCCTGCTCCATCAGACCGATGAGCGCAGCGCGCAGCTCGTCGGATGCGGATTCCGGCGCCTTTAGCATTCCGTTCCAGCGCAGCACATCGGCAACATCGAGGCTCGCAGCATCCGGCAGCACGGATTGCACTTCCCTGTTCCATGCGGCAAGCTGCGTCAGAAGATCCCGGTTCAGCACCGTGCTGCCCAGGGCTTCCCGCGCAGAATGGCTGATTCTGCATTCAACCTTGCCGCGCTGCAGCACCGCTGCGATCATCTCGCGCAGCGTATTCTCGTGGCTGCGCAGTTCCTCGGGCATGCGAATCTGTATGTCGAGATAGCGGTGGTTGACCGCGCGCAGCTCGAGCGTCAGGGAGCCGGTCGCAAAATCTGCGCTGGCATTGGCATATCCTGTCATGCTGAGGATCATCGCAAAACTCCGGGTTGATGAATAAATCGCTGTGCGGCGGTCCCGCATTATATTACGATTACGGCCTATGAATTTCTCCATTCATCAGGCAAGCCACATAGGCAACCGAAAATATAACCAGGATCGCGTGGCCTACGCCTATGGCAACGACGCGCTGCTGCTGGTTCTGGCCGACGGGATGGGCGGGCATCTGCACGGAGAATTGGCCGCGCGCCTGGCGACAGAGACGCTGGTCGAGCTTTTTCCGAAGCGGAACGCGGATCCGCAAGCCTTCCTGAAGGAGGGCATGAAGGCCGCGCACAGGCGCATCATGGATCTGCCCCAGAACGAGGACCATGCCTTTCCAGGCACGACCTGTGTTGCCGCCTTGATCAAGGACGGCAAGCTGTATTGGGGCCATGCGGGGGATTCGCGTCTGTACCTTTTTCGCAAGGGCGAGATGATCGCGAAGTCTGTCGATCATTCCATCGTGCAGCTCTGGCTTCAGGCGGGCCTGATAGACGAGGCAACAGCGCGCGTGCATCCCAGGCGCAACCAGATCACCAATTGCCTGGGCGGCGTCGAAGACATGTTCGAGATCGAACTCGGAAAGCCGGTGGAGCTTGAACCCGGCGATGTCGTTCTCCTTTGCAGCGACGGGCTTTGCGGCCCGATACTCGACCGTGATCTCGCATCCGCCTTCGTCGATACGACTGTGACCATGGCGCTGGATGAGCTGATCAAGCATGCGTTTGAACTCGCGGAAGGCCATGCGGACAACATCACGGGCATTGCGATGCGCTGGGGAAAAGCCGAGATGCCGCACGATGCCGAAATGGTCGATATCCTCGACATACACTGAATCCTTAAATCACATTTCATTTATCATGCGTCCAAGTCAAAGATTACCCAACCAGTTGCGCGAAATTCGCATCTCGCGCCATTACACGAAACATGCCGAAGGCTCCGTGCTGATCGAGTGCGGGGATACCAAGGTCATCTGCACCGCGAGCGTCGAAGAACGCGTCCCGCCGCACCAGAAGGGAAGCGGGGAGGGCTGGGTGACCGCCGAATACGGCATGCTGCCGCGCTCCACCGGCACCCGCATGCAGCGCGAGGCCGCCAAGGGCAAGCAATCCGGGCGCACCCAGGAGATACAGAGGCTGATCGGGCGTAGTCTGCGCGCCGTGGTGGATCTCAAGAAGCTAGGCGAGCGCACGATACACATCGATTGCGACGTGATCCAGGCGGACGGGGGCACGCGCACTGCGAGCATCACGGGCAGTTTTGTGGCGCTTCAGGATGCAGTCTCCTTCCTGATGAACAAGGGAGTTCTTGCCGAAAGCCCGCTCAAGGATACGGTCGCCGCGATCTCTGTCGGCATCTATCAGGGAACGCCGGTGCTCGATCTCGACTATCTCGAAGACTCCGAATGCGATACCGACATGAACGTGGTGATGCTGGGCAGCGGGCATTTCGTCGAGGTGCAGGGGACGGCGGAAGGCCACCCCTTCTCCCGCGAGGAGATGGATGAGCTTCTGGAGCTTGCGAAAATTGGTATCGTTGAGCTGACCGAAGAGCAGAAAGCATCGCTGAGGGGCGAATGAAGAAACTGGTCCTGGCTTCGAACAATGCCGGCAAGCTTCGCGAATTTCAGCACATGCTGGCACCCCTTGGCATAGAGGTGCTGACGCAGGCGGAGCTCGGCATATCTGAGGCGGAGGAGCCTCATGGCACCTTCATCGAGAATGCGCTCGCCAAGGCGCGCCATGTAAGCAGGCTTAGCGGGCTGCCCGCGCTTGCCGACGACTCTGGCATCTGCGTGAACGCATTGAAGGGCGCTCCCGGCGTTTATTCCGCGCGCTATGCCGGCGACAATCCCAGATCCGACCAGCGTAACAACGAGAAGCTGCTCAAAGACATGCAAGGCGTGGCAGACCGGCGCGCACACTACTACTGTGTGCTGGTGTTGATGCGCGATGCGGAAGACCCTCAGCCCATCATCGCCGAGGGGGAATGGCGCGGCGAGATCGCGAAAAGCGAAAGGGGGGGCGGCGGGTTCGGCTACGACCCTCTTTTCTGGCTTCCTGAAATGGGACAGACGAGCGCCGAGCTTTCTCCTGAAGCGAAACATGCGATCAGCCACCGCGGAAAGGCGATGAAGGTCCTGATGCAGCGACTCTCTTCCGAATGAAAATCCTTCATGCGCTGAATTCGAGCAGGGTCGAATTCAGGGTCCTTCCTCCTCTTTCCCTCTACATCCATGTTCCGTGGTGCGTGAGGAAGTGCCCCTATTGCGACTTCAATTCCCACGAGGCGCGCGGCGAGATTCCCGAGCGGGAATACGTGGAGGCGCTGATCCGCGATCTTGAGATGGCGCTTCCGCTGATATGGGGAAGAAAGGTGTATACGGTTTTCTTCGGCGGAGGCACGCCCAGCCTCTTGTCGGGGGATGCGGTTTTCGAGATCCTGCGCCAGGTGCGCATGCTGCTTCCGTTGTCGCATGATGCAGAGATCACGCTGGAAGCCAATCCGGGAACGGTCGAAGCGGGAAGATTCAGGGACTTCAGGGATGCCGGTGTTAACCGGCTTTCGATGGGCATACAGAGCTTCAGCGATGAACATTTGAAGGCGCTGGGACGAATCCATACATCAGTCGGTGCGCGCAATGCGATCGACATCGCGATGAGGCACTTCGAAAACGTGAACCTCGACTTGATGTATGCGCTGCCTCATCAGACGCTCGAGGAGGCGCTGCAGGACGTGAAGACTGCGCTGGGATTTTCTCCTCAGCATCTTTCCTGCTATCACCTGACACTCGAGCCCAACACGCTTTTTCATCGCAATCCGCCGGAGATCCCCGATGACGATGCGAGTGCCGACATGCAGCAGAACATAGAGGTGCTGCTGCTGGAAAATGGCTATTCGCACTATGAGACTTCCGCCTTTGCAAAGGAAAAGAGGCGGTCGCAGCACAACCTCAATTACTGGGAGTTCGGGGATTACCTGGGAATAGGCGCGGGAGCGCACAGCAAGCTGAGCTTCCCTGACAAGGTGATCCGGCAGATGCGCTTCAAGCAGCCCAGAGCCTACATGGAGCAGGCGGTCAAGGTTCAGACTGAAAACGAAGTGAATTCAGCCGAGCTTCCTTTCGAATTCATGATGAATGCATTGCGCCTCAACGAAGGGTTCGATCCTCTGCTGTTCGAGGAGCGGACCAGTCTGTCCCTGCTTTCCATCCAGAAGGAGTTGCAAGAGGCTGAGCGCCTTGGCCTGATCGAGAGGGATCACAGGAGAATCGCGCCTACCCTTCTTGGGCAGCGCTTTCTAAACGACCTTCTGGCTATCTTCCTTGCGGACAAACACTAGGTCCCAAACGCCGTGGCCGAGACCCAGGCCGCGCTTTTCGAACTTGGTCAGAGGGCGGTAGGCGGGGCGGGGCGCATAGTCGTTCTCGGTATTCTGAAGCAGGGACTCGCTGCTAAGCACGGATAAAATCTGTTCGGCATAATCCTGCCAGTCGGTCGCGGCATGGATGTATCCACCGGGCTTCAGCTTTTTCATCAGGTTGTTGATGAAGGGCGTTTGTATCAGGCGGCGCTTGTTGTGGCGGGCCTTGTGCCAGGGATCGGGGAAGAAGATGTGCACGCCGTCGAGCGCATGGTCGCCTATCATGTCGCGCAGCACTTCGATCGCATCGTGCTGGATGATGCGGATGTTGGTGAGATTCTGTTCGCCGATCAGCTTCAATAGGTTTCCCACGCCGGGCGTATGCACCTCGAGGCAGAGATAGTCGTTCTCGGTGTGGCTTCTTGCGATTTCCGCCGTGCTGTCTCCCATGCCGAAGCCGATCTCGAGTATCTTCGGCGCATTCCTTCCGAAGGCATCGTCGAGGTTCAGAGGTTCTGCCCTGTAGGATATGCCGTAAACCGGCATCAGCGCATCGATGGCGCGCTGCTGCCCTGTCGTTGTGCGTCCTTGCCTTAATACGAAGCTGCGGATGTGGCGTCTTGCGATTTCGTTCATCGGAATCAGGTCTGGGTCGGCGCGATCATGCCGGCTGTCGGCGAGCTCGGGCTTGCGCTGTAGAGTTTCTTCGGCATGCGGCCCGCAAGATAGGCTTCGCGTCCGGCCTCTGTCGCCTTTTTCATCGCGGATGCCATGAGCACGGGGTTTTTTGCAGCAGCGATCGCCGTGTTCATCAGCACGCCCGCGCAGCCAAGCTCCATCGCGATCGCGGCATCGGATGCGGTTCCCACGCCCGCATCCACGATCACCGGAAGCTTGATGCGCTCGAGGATGAGCTCCAGATTCCACGGATTGAGTATCCCCATCCCCGAGCCGATCAGGGATGCGAGCGGCATGATCGCAACGCAGCCTATGTCTTCGAGCTGTTTGGCGATGATGGGGTCATCCGATGTATAGACCATCACCTCGAATCCTTCTGCGACCAGCGTCTTCGCGGCGCTCAGGGTCTCGATCACGTTGGGGTAGAGCGATTGCGGGTCGCCCAGCACTTCCAGCTTGACGAGGTTGTGGCCGTCCAGCAGCTCGCGCGCCAGGCGCAGCGTGCGCACCGCGTCCTCTGCGGTATAACAGCCTGCGGTGTTGGGAAGATAGGTGAATTTCGAAGGCGGCACTGCGTCGAGCAATGAGGGTTCGTTCGGATTCTGCCCGAGGTTGGTGCGCCTTATCGCGACCGTGACGATCTCGGCGCCGCTCGCATCGAGCGCCGCGCGCGTCTCCTGAAAATCCTTGTATTTGCCGGTGCCGACCAAAAGCCTCGACGAATAGCTCTTCCCTGCGATGATAAACGGGTCGCCCATGATGAATGTCCTCGTTAGATGGTGAGTCAGCCGCCGCCCACTGCGCCGACGATCTCGAGTCTGTCGCCATCTTGCAGCAGGTGTTCCGCATACAGGCTGCGCGGCACGATTTTTCCGTTGCATTCGACCGCGATGCGGCGGCCGGAATAGCCAAGCTCCTCGACCAGCTTTGCAAGGCTTGCGTTGTCGGCCAGTTGTCGCGCTGCGCCGTTGACGTAGACGGTAATCACTCTGTGTCCTCTCAAAGAAGCAATCCTATCACGCAGGCGAGGTTCATAGATAGTCGCTTGCCCGAAGGGACCGATTCAGGTCTAATATGCGCCTACTCCTGGTTGCAGACACCATGAAACTTCTCGAATCCATCTTCGAAGGTGCGCTTTGGAACAGCCGCTTCGTCATTTTTTCGGCCGTGATCGGCAGCCTCGTCGCGGGCTTCGTGATGTTCTACATGGCCACGGTCGACGTTTATTTCCTGCTGCAGCATGTGCTGCACTATGCCAGCCTTGCGGGCGACGAACGCCGCGCCTTGCACGACGGCACGATCACGCACATCGTGGAAGTGGTGGACGGTTATCTCCTTGCGACGGTGATGCTGATCTTTTCGCTGGGCCTCTATGAGCTCTTCATCAGCGACATAGACCAGGCGCAGGGAAGCCGGGCTTCAAGCAGGATTCTGGTGATCAGGAACCTGGATGATTTGAAGGGGCGGCTGGCCAAGGTGATCCTGATGATCATGATCGTCACGCTTTTCCAGGAGGCGATCAACATGAAGGTGCAAACCCCGGTCGACCTGATCTACATGGGCGGGAGCATCGCGCTGGTCGCATTGGCGCTTTATTTGAGCCATGCGGCCGACAAGGGAACGGCGGAAGGGCAGGATCATGAGGATTGACGGGATGCGGAAGAAAGTTTTCGGAGCGCTTTTCTTTGCACTCCTTTTCCTGCCGCTTTGTGTCATGGCCGAAGAATTCACGCTTCAGGATATGCAGGGAAAGACGCATCATCTGTCCGACTATCGCGGCAAATGGGTGCTGGTGAATTTCTGGGCGACCTGGTGCCCGCCCTGCAGAAAGGAGATACCCGATCTGATCAGCCTGCAGAAGACGCACCAGGATCTCGTTGTGATAGGCGTTGCGGTGGACTATGATTCCATAAAGGCGGTCGCCGATTTCGTCAGGAAAGAGGGCATCAACTACCCCATCGTGCTTGGTAACGATGCCGTCTTTGCCCAGATCGGCGAGATGCAGGTGCTGCCGACCAGCTATCTGTACAGCCCGAAGGGTGAAAAGGCGGCCTATCAGGAAGGCGCCTTGACGAAAGAGAGCATCGAGAACTACATCAAGAGCAAGCAGGGGCACTAGCCGCTGCATACGATAGATCAACGAAAAAGGGAGTTCTCGCATCCATGGATATGGAAAGTCTCTTGTGGGACATCGGCGGCGCTGTCATGGGCATACTCTCGGCATTGGCAACGCTTTATCTGCTCAAGGTCACCGATAACCTCTTTTCCCGAATGAGGAAATCGAAAGCGGATTCCAAAGAGGATGAGAAGGAATAGTCAGCTTGCGGGAACAGTGCGGTTGCTCGCCTCGCGGCGCGGCAGTGACCAGTGGCTAAGCCATGCTGCCTTGACCATGTTCGGATATTCGGGTCGCCCCAGGCTTCCGTTATAGCGCCCGAGCGCGCGGTAGAGGTTGCCCTTTTCGATGTCCAGGTAAAAGCGCAATATCGTGCAGCCGTAGCGCAGGTTGGTGCGCAGATGGAAGAGATCCTGGCCTTGTGTGCCGATTTCCCTGACCCAGAAAGGCATGACCTGCATGTAACCCCTTGCGCCAGCCTGCGAGACTGCGTATTTCTTGAAGCCGCTTTCCACTTCTATCAGACCCAGCACGAGCTGAGGATCCAGCCCCGCACGGGTAGCCTCATAGTGCACCGTGCTTAAGAAATCCATGCGGTACTTTCTGTCGGGAAGGCGTTTTTCGAGCCGCCGCGACATGTTGTTCAGCCACGAGTCCCTCTCATAAGGCGTCGTAAAACCCGCCTCGGGCGCTGCCTCATCCGATATGCTCTGCTGCAATCCGGCGCGCACGCTGGCGGAAAGCGGCATGTCGATCTGCGCGCCAGCATGGGCGTTAGTGGCAAACAACGCCAATAACAGGATCGAGGATCGAGGATTGAGGGCCGAGCGCAAAACTCTGCTCAGCAGTTTACTCAATCCACGATCCTCTCTCCTCAATCCTGTCATCTCAACCCTTCATCCTCAATCCTCAGTCCTGTAACCTGATTCTGATGAATTCCAGCGCGCCATGCAAGGGGATGGTCTGTGCGGAAGAGTCGCGCCTGCCCTGGTATTCGATGCTGCCTTCTTTGAGCCCCCGATCGCCTATCACGATGCGGTGCGGGATGCCTATGAGCTCCATGTCCGCGAACATCACGCCCGGGCGCTCGTCCCTGTCGTCAAGCAAAACGTCGATGCCTGATGCCTTCAGCTCTTCATAGAGCGACAGGGCGGCGTTTTTGACTTCTTCGCTCTTTTGCATGCCGATGGGCACGATGGCGATCTGGAAGGGCGCCATCGCGGCGGGCAGCGCGATGCCTCGCTCGTCGTGGTTCTGCTCGATCGCGGCAGCGACGATGCGCGACACGCCTATGCCGTAGCAGCCCATTTCCAGTATCTGGGATTTTCCCTGGGCGTCGAGATAGGTTGCAGTCATGCTCTCCGCATATTTTTTACGCAGCTGGAAGATGTGTCCTACCTCTATGCCGCGGCAGATCTCCAGACTGCCCTTGCCGTCGGGGGAGGGGTCGCCCTCGATTACGTTGCGTATGTCGGCCACGAGATCCGGTTCGGGCAAGTCGCGTCCCCAGTTTATCCCCGCGGTGTGGAATTTCGGGATGTTGGCACCAGCCACGAAATCGCTCATTGCGGCGACGGAATGGTCTGCGATCACGCGCACCTGGGTTCTGTCCAACCCGACAGGGCCTAGGAATCCAGGCGGGCAGTTGAAGAAGCTGCGTATTTCGTCTTCCCTTGCGAAGCGGAATTCCGAAAGCCCGGGCAGCTTGGCCGCCTTGATCTCGTTCAGGCTATGGTCTCCTCGCAAAAGCAATACATGCAGATTGCCTTCTGCGATGACTGCGAGCAGCTTGACGGTGCGCTGCAGCGATATGCCCAGGAGTTCTGCAACCTGTTCGCAGGTGGTTTGCCTGGGCGTCTCGACATTGCGCAGGGATTCGCTGGCTTCAGTGCGGTGCATCCTGGGAGGCAGGGCTTCTGCAAGCTCCACGTTCGCCGCATAGTTCGATGCCGGGCAATAGGCCAAGGCATCCTCGCCCGAGTCTGCCAGCACGTGGAATTCGTGCGAGCCGCTTCCGCCGATAGCACCCGTGTCTGCCGAGACTGCGCGGAATTTCAATCCCAAGCGCGTGAAGATGCGGCTATAGGTCTCGTGCATGACCGCATAGGTTTTCTCGAGGCTCGCAAAGTCTGCATGAAAGGAATAAGCGTCCTTCATCAGGAATTCTCGGGCGCGCATCACGCCAAAACGCGGGCGCACCTCGTCCCTGAACTTGGTCTGTATCTGGTAGAAGTTGACGGGAAGCTGCCGGTAGCTGCGGATCTCGCGTCGCGCGATGTCGGTGATTACCTCCTCATGGGTGGGTCCGAAGCAGAAGGAATTGTCGTGTCTGTCCCTGATCTTCAGCATCTGCGGGCCGAACAGCGCCCATCTTCCCGTCTCCTCCCAGAGTTCTGCAGGCTGCACCGCCGGCATCAGAAGTTCGATCGCGCCGCTTGCGTTCATTTCCTCGCGCACGATAGCCTCGACGCGGCGCAGCGCTCTCAGGCCAAGCGGCATCCAGGTATAGAGGCCGCTCGCGAGCTTCTTGATGTAGCCTGCGCGGACCATGAGTCTGTGGCTGGGGAGTTCTGCTTCAGAAGGTGCTTCCTTGAGTGTGGAGATGAAGAATTGTGAAACGCGCATGATGTATTGGAAAATTGACGAACAGGGTGGCGATTCTACTGCGCAGTGCCTGCATGCACCAGTGTTATGAAAAGAGGCATGAAGATGGCGCATATTCGCTTTTCATTGAGGGTGAAATGTGAAAGAATCCACACATTGCAATTAACTATTGATAGAGCTGAAAATGATAGACAGAGACGGGTATCGTCCGAATGTCGGCATCATTATCACGAATGATAAGAATCAGGTTTTTTGGGGAAAACGCGTGCGGCAGCATGCATGGCAGTTTCCTCAGGGCGGCATACAGCAGGGAGAGAATCCCGAACAGGCCATGTACCGCGAGCTTTATGAGGAAGTCGGCTTAAGCCCGCAACATGTCCAGATACTGGGGCGCACCCGCGAATGGATGCGCTACGAAGTGCCGCAGAACTGGAGCAGGCGCGAGTCGCGCAGCGGCTACCGCGGGCAGAAGCAGATATGGTTCTTGTTGCGCCTGGTTGGGCGGGATTGTGATGTCTGTCTGCGCGCTTGCGAACATCCCGAGTTCGACGCGTGGCGTTGGAACGATTACTGGCTGGACCTCCAGGCGGTGATCGAATTCAAGCGCGAGGTTTATACCAGGGCGTTGAACGAGTTGGTCCGCTATCTTCCGGACCTTAAGCGCATGCCGGCGCCGGCGGAATATCAGATGTGATTTTTTTGGAGCGATAATTAATGGTCAAAGAATACAGCGATCTGCCATCCGTTCACCTGAGAACCGGATCGGGTCATGCGCGCCCTGTTCAGGTGCTGCCGGAGAGGGTCAAGTTGAGCGACCCGGCTTTGAGCGTGATGACGGATCTGACCAAGGTGTCCCTGGTGACCACTCGTGCGAAGACTTCGATGGACAAGGCCAATGCCAAGATGATCCGCTATGGTGTGCGCATGCTTCTGGTGCTGGACGACAACGAGGAATTGGCAGGACTCCTGACCGCGACGGATATTCTGGGCGAAAAACCCATGCATTTCCTGCAGAACATGGGGGGGACGCATGACGATATCATGGTGCGCGACATCATGAGCACGCTGCGCGAGCTGACTGCGATGAGAATGGCGGATGTCGAGAAGGCGAGGGTGGGAGATATCGTCGCCAGCCTGAAGAAGGTGCACAGGCAGCATGCGCTGGTGGTCAGCGAAAGCCCCGATGGCAAGCAGATCGTCGGCGGGTTGTTCTCCATCACGCAGATAGCGCGGCAGCTTGGCGTGGAGGTGCAAAATCTGGAATTGGCGAGCACTTTCGCCGAAATCGAAAACGCCGTTTCACGCGCTTAAATCACATAAGGCAGATTGATGAATTCATTATTGCGACGTATCGTGCCGCTGGTTTTGTTGGTGGCTGTTTCTGGATGTTCGACGGTTAAGGATGCAACAGACAAGGTAGGCAACTGGGTCGGATTGGGTTCTTCGAGCAATACGCTGGATAGCAAGAGCTTCAGGAAATCGGGAGATGCCGGACCCGCGGTCAAATATGCGGCAACCCTGCGCGTCCTGAATTATGTGGATCAGCGCAACGTGGGCAGCGATCCGCGTTATCTTGGCAAGATCACGGCCCAGTCGGCGAGCCTGAGCGGCAATGCGCTTAGAACCGACCAGGATGTTTCCGTCATCGCGACCAATGCGATCAAGCGGCAATTCGATACTGCAGGCTTTCAGGTGCTGGAAGGAACCGGTGCAAGCAACGCGCTGTTTGAAGTGTCCGGCGTGATCAAGGATCTGACGCTCAACGTGATGAACCGCGACAACGTATCCATCTCGATAGAAACCACGGTGAAGGAAGTGTCCACTGGCAAGGTGGTGTGGTCTGGTCTCGTGACTGAGAAGAACGAGCGGTTTGCCGGGGTTTCGGGCGACGACAAGAAGGACGTGATGAATTACCTCAATCGCGAGCTCAAGGTCGTCAGCACCAAGACGGTCGAAGCGATCAGCGAATCCCTGATGGCAACGCGCCCTGAGTTGTTCAACCTGACGCCGGGTACGAAGCCGATACCGGGCGTCACGGTGCTGGTCGCACCCAGGGTGTCGAAGACCGTGCAACCTTCAGCTCCCTCTGTTCCTGTCGAGGCGCCAAGCGCTGAGACGCCGACCTCGAGCTACCATCCCCATGCAAGCGATACCGCAGGACTGCTGATCGTGAATACGACGCCTTCGCGCGCCAGGGTTTACCTTGATGACGTGTACTACGGCATGACGCCGCTCAGAGTGGAGGCGGATCCGGGCGTACACACGATCAGCGTGAAGCTTGCCGGCTACAAGATGGTCACCGAAAAGGTTTCGGTCCGCCGCGGAGACAGCACCGAACTGGACTTGAATCTGGAAAGATAAAATCAGGATCGAGGATTCAGGATTTACAAAAAACCCGCGCGAGCGGGTTTTTTAGTGTTTGCCTGTGCTGCCGAAGCCGCCGGCACCCCGCTCGCTCAACGGAAAATCCTGCACGATGTTGAATTTCGCCTGAACCACGGGCACGATCACGAGCTGAGCCATACGCTCCATCGGCATCAGCGTGAAAGGGATCTGGCTGCGGTTCCACAGGGAAACGAATATCTGCCCCTGATAGTCCGAATCGATCAGCCCGACGAGATTTCCCAGCACGATGCCATGCTTGTGGCCGAGCCCCGAACGCGGAAGGATCATCGCCGCATAGCCGGGATCCGCAAGATGGATCGCAAAGCCTGTGGGCACGAGTTCGCACTGTTTTGGCTGGATGACCATGTTCTGCTCTATGCATGCGCGCAGGTCTATGCCGGCAGAGCCTGTCGTCGCATAGGAAGGAAAGTTATCGTGCAGGCGATGATCGAGGATTTTGATGTCCACGGTGGGGTGTTTCATTTGCGGGCTCCTATGTGACGAAGTGCGATGTGTTGCAAAAGCTGTCTTGCCAGCGTGAGCTTGTCCGCGCGCGGCAAGGGATAGGATCCCTGGTCGTCAAACAGGACCAGTTCGTTCTCATCCTGGCCGATTGCATCCTGGGCGATGTTCCCCACGAGCAGCGGCAATTTTTTCACGCGCCGTTTCTGTTCGGCATATTCCGCGAGATTCTCGCTTTCCGCCGCAAACCCGACGCAATAGGGAGGATGTTCCATGGCTGCGACTTCGGCCAGTATGTCCGGATTGGCGATGAGTTCGAGCGTCAGAACTGAACTTCCTTTCTTGATCTTCTGCTCGCTTCTGTTCGCGACGCGGTAGTCCGCAACCGCCGCGACAGCGATGAAGATGTCGCAGTCGGCAACCTCGCGCATCACCGCATCGCGCATCTGTTCTGCGCTGTCTACGTCTATCCTCTTCACGTTGACAGGCGTCGCAAGCGAGACGGGGCCTGAAACCAGAACGACTTCGGCGCCTGATTCCTGTGCGGCCTTTGCGATCGCATAGCCCATCTTTCCTGAGCTCTGGTTGGTGATGCCGCGAACAGGATCGATCGCCTCGTAGGTTGGGCCTGCTGTGATCAGGAATTTTTTTCCAAGAAACAGCTTGGGCTGGAAAGCAGACGAGATATGTTCTGCAAGCTGCAATGGCTCAAGCATGCGGCCCATACCCGTCTCGCCGCAGGCTTGTGCACCCGAATCGGGTCCGAGTATCGCGACACCGTCCGATGAGAGCTGCGCGATGTTGCGTTGTGTCGCCTTGTTCTGCCACATCTCGCGGTTCATCGCGGGGGCTACCAGCAAGGGACAGTTGCGCGCAAGGCAAAGCGTGGATAGCAGGTCGTCGGCCAGGCCGTGCGCGAGCTTGGCGATGAAGTCCGCGCTCGCTGGTGCGACCACGATCGCATCCGCTTCGCGGCCCAGGTTGATGTGCGCCATAATGTTTGGGGTGCGCTCATCCCACTGGTCAAGATAGACGGGGCGACCAGAGAGCGCCTGCAGCGTGGTGGGCGATATGAAATGGCAGGCTGCCTCGGTCATCACGACCTGGACCGAATGGCCCTGCTTCATCAAGAGGCGAAGCAGTTCTGCCGATTTGTATGCGGCGATGCCGCCGCTGATGCCAAGCACGATGTGTTTCATGGCGCCATCTTACAAGAAAATGCGAAGGCTAGATGCGCCTTGCAAGTTCTGCCGCCTTGCCGGTGTAGGTCGAAGGGGAGAGCTTGAGCAGGCGCTGCTTCTCGGCTTCTGGTATTTCCAGCGTTTCTATGAAGGCGCTCAGCGATTCACGGTTGATGCCGCTCTGCCCGCGGGTGAGCTCCTTGAGCTTGTCATAGGCGTTATCGATGTTGTAGCGCCGCATCACGGTCTGTATGGGTTCTGCCATGACCTCCCAGCTCGAATCGAGATCACTAGAGATGCGGCTTTCGCTGACTTCGAGCTTGTTAAGCCCCTTGAGGCAGGACTCGTAGGCGAGCAGCGTATAGCCCAATGCGACTCCCATGTTGCGCAGCACCGTCGAGTCCGTAAGGTCTCGCTGCCAGCGCGAGATCGGAAGCTTCTCGGAAAGGTGGCGAAGCAGCGCGTTGGCCAACCCGAGATTGCCCTCCGAATTCTCGAAATCGATCGGGTTGACCTTGTGCGGCATCGTGGAAGAGCCCACTTCTCCCTTGATCACCTTCTGCTTGAAGTAACCCATCGAGATGTAGCCCCAGATGTCGCGGTTCAGGTCTATCAAGATGGTGTTGGCACGCGCAAAGGCATCGAACAGCTCGGCCATGTAGTCGTGGGGCTCGATCTGTATCGTGTAGGGATTGAATGCGATGCCAAGATTCGTGACGAAATTCCTTGCAAGGCTTTCCCAGTCGATTTCAGGATAGGCTGAAAGATGCGCGTTGTAATTGCCGACAGCGCCGTTTATCTTGCCCATGATCTCAACCGATTCGATGCGCTGCTTCGCCCGCCTCAAACGGTATACCACGTTTGCAAGCTCTTTTCCCAGCGTGCTGGGCGTTGCGGTCTGGCCATGCGTGCGGCATAGCATCGGAATGTCGGCAAAGCGGTGCGCGAGCTCCTCGAGGATGGAGACGAGCTGGATAAGCGCCGGCAGCATCACCTTGTCCCTGCCATTTTTCAGCATCAGCGCATGGGAGAGGTTGTTGATGTCCTCGGAGGTGCACGCGAAGTGGATGAACTCAAGCACGATTCCGGAATTACTGGCGAGGCGTTCGCGCAGCCAGTACTCGACGGCCTTCACGTCATGGTTGGTGGTGCGTTCGATAAGCTTGATGGCTTCGGCATCCTTTTCGCTGAAGTTTTGCGCCAAAGAATCGAGCCCTGCGATCGTGGCGTCCGGAAATGGGCCGATTTCCGGGATGCCTTCTTGCGCTGCGAGCGCCTTCAGCCATTCGATCTCGATCAGCACGCGATATTTGATCAGGCCGAATTCGCTGAAGTAATCGCGCAAGGCGTCGACCTTGCCGTGGTAACGCCCGTCCAGGGGCGAGAGTGCGGTGAGTGTGTTCATGAAAGCGCCTTGCATCTTAAAACGCACATTTTACGCGAATCGGCGGCCGTTCAGAAGGAGATTTCCTCGCCCTGCTCCGAGAGCAGCTCTTTCATCTTTGCATATAGTTCGGCCTGATCGCGCTGGCTGATCCACATTCCTTCCTGATGGGAAAAATGAAATCCGCCGGATTTGGCCGCGACCCAGATCTCTCGGTTGATGTCGTGGCGGTTGACGATGATCTTCGCGCCGTTATCGCATTCGATTTCCAGCACGTTGCCGCTGCGGTTGCAGTCGATGCCAGAGGCGTCTGCAGCGCCTTCTATTTTTGCCAGCACTTGATCTGCCAGCTGGTTGAATTCACGCTCGTCCATGGGAAACCTTTATAATCGCACCTTTCAATCTTCAGGGAATTGCTATGTGGCTCAAAACTTCAGTCGGCATTATCGTGGCATTTGCGCTGTTGCTGCAAGGCTGCGGGCGCAAGGGGCCGCTGACCTTGCCGGCTCCCGTTCCCCACAAGGCCTCGGCCGTTCCCGATGCGACAACGGAAAAATAACATGAGCGAACACTTTCATTACCAGGACAATCGGCTTTATGCGGAGGGCGTGAGCCTAGAGGACATCGCCTCACGGTTCGGCACACCCTGTTACGTGTATTCCCGCGCGGCGCTGACCGAGGGCTTTTATCAGTTTTCAGATGCGTTAAAGGGGCGGGATCACCTAGTCTGTTATGCGGTGAAAGCCAATTCCAATCTCGCCGTGCTGAACCTCTTCGCGAGGCTGGGGGCGGGATTCGACATCGTTTCAGGGGGAGAGCTGCAGAGGGTGATCGCGGCGGGAGGGGATACGCGCAAGGTGGTCTTCTCGGGTGTGGGCAAGACCGAGTTCGAGATGCGCATGGCGTTAGAAGAGGACATACTCTGCTTCAACGTCGAATCTGCCTCCGAACTCGACAGGCTCAACGAAGTCGCAGGGAGCATGGGAAAGAAGGCTGCGATCAGCCTACGCGTGAATCCGGACGTGGATGCGAAGACCCATCCATATATTTCGACAGGGCTGAAGCAGAACAAATTCGGCGTGGCCTACTCCGAGACGCTGGATCTTTATCGCAAGGCCAATGCGATGCCCCACCTCAAGATCACGGGGATGGATTGCCACATCGGATCCCAGATCACGGAGACCGGTCCCTTCTTCGCCGCGGCCGAGAAGGTGCTTCTGCTGATCGATGAGCTGGCAAAGGAGGGCATCGTTCTCGAACATCTGGATCTGGGAGGGGGGCTTGGCATACGCTACCACGACGAGGCGCCGCCAGCGATCCCGGAATATGTCGCAACGCTGCTTTCCGCATTGAAGGGGCGCACGCAAAAGCTCATCCTGGAACCTGGCCGAGTGCTGGTCGGCAATGCAGGCTTGCTGCTCACCACTGTGGAATACATCAAGCGCGGCGAGGAAAAGAATTTTGCGATCGTCGATGCGGCGATGAACGATCTGATGCGTCCGGCGCTATACGATTCGTATCATGAAATCCTGCCCGTGAAGCGCGGGGGGAGTGCTGCGGGAACCTATGAAGTCGTCGGCCCCATATGCGAGACCGGTGATTTTCTGGGGCACGCAAGAGTCCTGCCGATAGAGCCGCAGTCCAGGCTCGCGATCATGTCGGCAGGCGCTTACGGAATGAGCATGAGCTCGAACTACAACACTCGTCCGCGCCCCGCCGAGGTGATGGTGGATAGGGGGGGGGTACACCTCGTGCGGGAACGCGAGACGGTGTTGCAGCTCTACGCGGGGGAAAGGGTGATAGCCGATTAGATCGGGGCCCCTAGGGGCCTTTCTCACCCTTAAATATTGGCGGCGACGCCTGCTATCAAGACTGCGGCAGCGCTGAGCCAGCCGAGTTCGCCGATGAATTTCATGTCGTCCTTAGACATGCCTTGTTTCTTGGCTGTTTGTGCGGACGGCTTGGTTTTGGTGCTTTCGGTTGCTTTGTGGTTTGCTTGCATGACTGTGATCTCCTCATAGTAAAATCAAACGGTGTTGCGATTCATCATCGCCTTGCAGTTCGAACTTGCGTTCAGACCTGCTATGGGATGAATACTAGACGCGTTTCCTTACACCAACCTGAACAGATTACGATTATGCGAATTCTTGTGGTTGAAGATGATCCCGTGCAGGTTGCGATCCTGTTGCATGCCTTCGACAAGCCAGGATATGCGGTCTTGCACGAGAGGGATGGCAAGCGTGCGGACCATCTGCTTTCCACGCATGAATTCGATGTGGTCATACTGGACATGGGATTGCCAGGCATGGATGGCGCGGAGATCCTGCGCCGTCTGAGGCACCGCAAGAACAATGTGCCCGTGCTGATCCTGACAGCGCGCGATGAAGTGGAAGATCGCGTGCGCGGGCTCGACATGGGGGCGGACGATTATCTGACCAAGCCCTTTGACATACAGGAACTGGAGGCGAGAGTCAGATCCCTGATTAGGCGCGGGCATGCCGGGAGCGGCGCCGAGCTTCAGGTGGGCGCGCTAAAACTCGACACCGTCGGGCGTCTTGCGAGTCTCAATGGCGAGGCCCTGGATCTATCTTCGCGCGAACTCAATGTGCTCGAACTCTTGATGCTGAGCGCGGGCCGCGTGGTCAGCAAGGAGAGACTGAGCGACCAGATTTCAGGCCTGGGGGATCTGGTGAGCGACAATGCGGTCGAGGTATACATGTCGCGTTTGCGCAAGCATCTGAAGCCCGGAAGCATCAACATCAAAACCCTGCGCGGCTTGGGCTACATGCTGGAAAAGCAGTGAATCCAAAACTGCTTAAGGAATGTCTTTAGCATTCATGTGCGCGGGCAGAAGTTTCAAGATCAAACGAGAGTGCAGCTTGTATATAATGGGACAAACTGCATATGGGCATGAGCATGGAGCACTCCTCTAGTTTTTATCGTTCGGTCTTCGAGCACAGCATGGACGCGGTGTTGCTCACAGCGCCCGACGGGACTGTCCATGCGGCAAATCCGGCAGCATGCCAGTTGTTTGGCCGAACCGAGGAGGAAATCTGCAAAGCCGGCAGGGCAGGGCTGGTGGATCCCTCCTCCCCTCATCTAGGCGATCTTCTGGCCGAGCGCACCCGCACCGGCGAGATGCGAGGCGAGCTTATCTTCATACGCGGAGACGGGACGCGTTTTCCAGGGGAAATCAGTTCAAGAAGGTTTATCGATGATCGGGGGGTCGAAAGAACGGTGATGATCGTTCGCGATCTCACCGAGCAGAAGAGGACAACTGCGGCGCTGCATGAATCGCAACTGCTGCTCGATTCTGTGGTCAACAGCACAAAAGAACTGATCTGGTCTGTCGATCCTGAATCTTTCGGTCTGCTCTGGTTCAACCGCGCATTCAGCGATTATGTATTTCAGGCGCGCGGCCTGCGCATTTCAGCCGGCATGCGCCCGGACGGTCTTTTTGTCGATGCAAACCGCGTTCATTTGTGGCATGAGCTTTATCAAGCTGCGCTTAAAGAGGGATCGTTTGCGACCGAGTACAGGGGATATACAAACGGCAATGTGCTTCAGCTTAACCTTCATGCGATGAAACGGGACGGGGCAGTCTTCGGGATAGCTGCATTTGCCAGGGACATCACCGATCAGAAGAAGGCCGAGCGATTGCTGGCCGAAAGCGAGGAACAATATCGTCTCTTGATTGCCGCGATGGAAGAAGGTGTGGTGCTGCAGGGGGAGAATGCGGAAATCATCGCCTTCAACAGGAGTACTGAACGCATATTGGGTCTCAGCGCAGACCAGTTGAGGGGCAAGACATCATTCGATCCGGAATGGTATGCGATTCACGAGGATGGATCGCCTTTTCCCGGTGAAGCGCATCCGGTCGTCAAGACACTGAAAACCGGACAGCCTCAATCGGATGTGATCATGGGCATCCACAAGCCCGACGGGACCTTGACCTGGATTTCGGTCAACGCACAGCCCATCTTCAAGGAAGGGAATGCGCTTCCCTACCGCGTCGTCGCGACCATGCACGATATCACCGAACAGAAGCTTGCACAGGAGCATATCGAAATGCTCGCCCACTTCGACCAGCTCACCGGCTTGCCGAACCGCATCCTGCTGAATGACCGCTTCCGCTATGCGTTGAGTTTGGCGCAAAGAAGCGGGGAGAAGTTGGCCTTGATGTTTGTCGATCTCGATCACTTCAAGGACGTGAACGATACCCTGGGGCATAACGTCGGCGATCAGGTGTTGATGGAAATCGCAAGGCGCCTCAAATCGGCCGTGCGCGAAGAAGATACGCTCTCCCGCCAGGGCGGGGACGAGTATGTGGTGATCCTGCCGGACACGGATGCAGATGGCGCGGCGCTGGTAGCATCAAAGATGCTCGAGATCGTATCAAGGCCCTGCCAGATTGAACGGCATGAACTGGTTGTCACTTCTTCGATCGGCATCGCCATCTATCCCCATGATGGAACGAGCCTGGAATCCCTCTCCAAGAACGCGGACGCGGCGATGTATCGCGCGAAGAAGGAGGGGAGGAACGGTTTCCGCTTCTATACTCCGGAGATGCAGGAACATTCCGCCCGCAACCTCATGCTGGCAAACGGTTTGAGGCAGGCATTGGCGCGAGGGGAATTGCAGCTGCATTATCAGCCGCAGTTCTCCGTGCAGGATGGCCGCATCGTCGGAATGGAGGCATTGCTGCGCTGGGAGCATCCGGAAATGGGCGGTATTTCTCCAACAGAATTCATACCGGTTGCGGAAAGCACGGGCCAGATCATCCCGATCGGCGAATGGGTGCTGCGCACTGCGGCCAGGCAGCTCAAAGACTGGATGGATGCCGGAATGCCGCCGGTGACGATCGCGGTGAACCTGTCCGCCGTGCAATTCCGCAAGAGCGATTTGCCGGATATCCTCAAGCGGATACTCGACGAAGTGCAGCTTCCGCACCGCTATCTGGAGCTTGAGCTGACGGAGGCGGCGACCATGGAGAACACGCAGGCCGCGATCAAGATGATGGATAAACTGCATGCCGAAGGCATACGCTTGTCCATCGACGATTTTGGGACGGGATATTCGAACCTGAGTTATCTGAAGCAATTCAAGGTATATAAACTCAAGATCGACCAGTCCTTCGTGCGGGGCATTACCGATGATCCTGACGACAAGGCTCTCGTGACCGCGATCATCAATATGGCGAGCAGCCTGGGCTTACGGACCCTCGCCGAGGGAGTGGAAACCGCAGACCAGTTAAACTTCCTGCGGCTGCTGGGTTGCCATGAGGCGCAGGGCTACTATTTCAGCAGGCCTTTGACGGCCGACAAGTTAGAGGCCTTCGTCAGAAAGACGTGAATTAAGGATCAGGGTATGTCCGCCTGATTCATGCGGCTCAAAATGATGCCGGTCTTCTTCATCAATCCGCGCGCGTTCTGGTGCTTGTCGTAATACCTTGGATTGGGCACCATCGCGGCGAGTTTCGCGGCCTGGGCAGCTGAGAGCTGGGATGCGCCGATGCGGTAATAGTGGCGCGATGCGGCTTCCGCGCCGAACACGCCGTCTCCCCATTCGATCACGTTGAGATAGATCTCGAAGATGCGCTGCTTGTCCATCACGGCCTCCATCATCACGGTGATCGCCGCTTCCTCCATCTTGCGAAAGGGGGACCGGTTGCCGGAGAGGAAAAGGTTCTTCGCGAGCTGCTGGCTGATGGTCGAGCCGCCCGCGACTATCCTGCCCTTCTTGAGATCCTTCTCGTACGCCTTCTGTATGCCATCCCAGTCGAAGCCTTCGTGATCGACGAAGTTCGCATCCTCCGCCGCGACCAGCGCGCGCTTCAGATTGTTGGAAATTTTCGAATAGGGAACCCACTGATGCTGGAGTCTTGCATCCGGATTGATTTCCCGCATGATGGCCAAACGGTTTTCCATGAAGGAAGTGGTCGATGGATTGAACTTGATCCACCAGAGCAGATGGGCAAAGATCCATACCTGGTAGACGAAGAGCAGCAGGATGCCGATGACCGCACCCTTCCATATCCAGCGCCAGATCTTCTTCATGAGCGCAGCGTTTCGATCACGGGCCGGGTGTCGGGTCTTACGCCGCGCCAGATGTAGAACGCCTCTGCAGCCTGCTCGATCAGCATGCCCAGGCCGTCGGCAACCGTGGCGCCGTTGGCACGGGCGAGCGACATGAAAGGCGTTTCCTTTCCGTACATCATGTCGTAGGCGAGTGCGCCGTCAGCGAAGACTCCCTGAGGCAGAGGCGGGAGATCGTCCGTCAGCCCGCTTGAAGTGGCGTTGATGATCACGTCGAACTGTCGACCCGCGAGGTCCGCATAGTTCGATGCCTGGACTCCCTGGAATGCGGAGGCAAGCCTGATTGCCTTTTCGACCGTGCGGTTTGCGACCGTGAGCATGCAATGCGTTTGCAGCAGCGGCAGCGCGACGCCATAGGACGCGCCTCCTGCTCCCATCAGCAGAACGCGCTTTCCTTCGAGATTCTTGCCCAGATTTTTTTCGATGTCGCGCACCAGGCCCGCGCCATCCGTGTTGTCGCCGAAGATGTCGCGATCGAATTTGAGCGTGTTCACCGCCTGTGCGGTCTGTGCCCTCTCGCTTCGTCTCTCGGCAAGTTCGAAAGCCTCGAACTTGAAAGGCACGGTGACGTTGCAGCCCTTGTAGCCTTCGAGCCTCAGCCTTTTTACCGTTTCGGCAAAGCCGTCGAGCGGCGCCTCTATCGCGACATAGCTGATGTCTTCTCCTGTCTGTTCTGCAAACAACTTGTGGATATGCGGCGACTTGCTGTGGGAGATGGGGTGGCCGATGACGGCGTAACGGTCTGTCATGTCAAAGCGTAAATATACTGTATGCGCATTTTAACCTCGGCGCAGTTCGAATTGTCAACTCAGGGGACTTCGAACCTGAAGGTCAAGGGATAGACGGATTCCACAGGCTGCCCGTCCTTGATCGCGGGGAAGAAGCGCCAGTTTTTGAGCGCGTCTAGCAGCAGACGGTTGAGCCTGGGATGCGGCGTGGGCTGGACGAGTTCGACCGTCGCCGTGCCGTCTATCGCGACGTGAAAGCGCACGATCGCGACCGCATTGAATGCGTCCTGGCGCAGTTCGTCGGGTATCTCGGGCATCGGTTTGACGATCGCCTGAGGCCCGCTGTTTTCCGTCATGCTGCCCTTGGAATCCGCTGGCGGT
Organism: Pseudomonadota bacterium; assembly: GCA_021782365.1. GTDB lineage: Bacteria > Pseudomonadota > Gammaproteobacteria > Burkholderiales > Gallionellaceae > Gallionella. Next base: position 64,235 of record JAJXVB010000009.1, on the reverse strand, counting down.
GATGCGGGAGGCGATGGAGGGGAAGGCTGGGCCGGGGCTTGAGGCTGAGCCTGCGGGGCCTCATGAGGCACCAAGGGCGCGCGCTCAACATGCGGCGCTGCATGTTCCATATGGGGAGCAGGAGGAGGGGAGGTTACGGGCGGCGGGAGTTCGACGATCTGGGCCTCGACGGCTGGAGGTTCAGGCAGCCTCTTGTCGGACCTGGAGGTGAAATAGGCGGCAGCCCAAAGCGCTGCCATCGACAGCAGCAACGCGGCAGGCAATGTCCAGGGCAGCCTGCGCCAGGGACTGTCGCGTCTTGAATTCTCAGTTGGCATGCTTGACCGCGATGAGGAAATGCTGCGCACCCGCTTCTCTCGCGCGCAGCATCGCTTGCACGGTGATGCCGTTGGGGGCCTTGCTGTCTGCGGCGACGATCACGCTGGACTCGGGGCTGTGAAGCATGGGCTTTAGGATTCCTGCCAGCGTGTCCAGCGTGACCCGGGTCTTGTCTAGGAAGATGCGGCTATCCTCTGTGATGGTGAGCGTAACCGGCGTCTTGGCCTGCATGGGGGCTGCCTGCCCCTGGGGAAGGTTCACCGTCAGGGAATGCAGGTTCTGCATGGAAAGCGATGCGAGCATGAAGGTCGCCAGCAGAAAAAACATCACGTCTATCATCGGGATGATTTCGATGCGGCCCTTCCTGGGTTTTCTGGATCTACGCAGCTTCATTGCCCTGTTCTCCCATGCGGATGTTGTCCAGGAGGCGGGTGCCCAGGCGCTCCATCTCGTCCAGTGTCTGGGATTCGCGCTTGGAGAAGAAGTTGAAGGCGAACAGTGCCAGGACTGCGATGAATAGACCAAGTGCCGTGGCGATCAGCGCCTGAGCGACGCCCCCTGTGACGCCTGTCGGGTCGACCAGCCCGCTGCCGCCTATCAGCTGAAACGAATGCATCATGCCGGTGATCGTGCCCAGAAGCCCCAAGAGGGGGGCTGCCGTCACCACGGTCTCCAGAACCCAGAGCCCGCGATTCATCGAATTCTCGATCAGCTTTGCCTCGTCTCCCGCGCGGGATTCCACCCACCACGATGGCTTGTGGCGGTTTTTAAGGATGATGCCGAAGAACCTCCCGAAATAATTGTTGGGAGGAAGTTCTTTGAGGTCTTTCTCCAGATCATCCCAGGAAAACCCGTAGGTCTCGACCAGGTCGAGCAACTTCTTCGGGAGCATCGCATAGCGCCAGTACACGAACAGCTTGTCTATCGTGATCACGAGCGCCAGGATAGCCAGGAAGAGCAGCGGATAGACCATCGCGCCGCCGAATTTGAGAGCCTGAAGTGCTTCATGTATGTCCTGCATGGTTGTCCTCTTGTGTTATTGGCTTCAGAAGTTTCGGGTGAGACCTGCAAACAGGCCGCGCCTCAAGCCGTATTGCGGGGCGAATACGCCTATGCCTGAGCCGTCGCGTATCTCATAGATCTTGTCCAGCACGTTGGTCATCACGAGGCGAGCCTCGAGCGGGCCGACACCCTGAAGATCGAACTTGCGGCTCATCCCGAGGTTCAGCACGGTGTACGAAGGAAGGCTCGTGGTGTTTGCAAAGCCGTTGCGAAGCCCGCTTTCGAATATCAGGTCTCCGTTCAGACGCGTTCCGTTGTTCATGAGATAGGAGCCTCCGGTGGAAATGGTCAGTGACTGCTGATGATCGACGTTCACCCAGTTGTTCGCAGCATAATCGAGCGTTGCCTGATCGAAAAGATACTGGCTGGAGATGATATTCGTAGCCTGGCTTACGGTTCTTGCGAGATTGGCATAGGCCGTAACCTTTTCAGTCGTGTAATTGCCGGAAAGCTCAACGCCATAGATCTTGCCTTCCGCATAGTTGAAAGGAGTCATCAAGAGCGCGGGCCCGAACTGGCCTTCGTCCAGCGTGTTCTGGCTCTTCTTGTAGAAGGCGTCCGCCCCCAGGCTCACCGTGCTCGTGAGCTGATGGGTGAGGCCCGCGTCAAGATAATCGTCGCGCTCCGATCTCACGGGTGAGTTGAGGCCGTTTGCGGCATTGGTCGTGCCGGAAAACAATGCTAGGTCGCTCGTTGAGACGAGCTCTGTCGGGGGAGGCGTGAAATAGCGCGCAAAACCGGCATGCAGGGTGGTCTTCTGGGTCGCATTGTAGGTCACGTTCAACCTGGGGCTGAACTGCTGCTCGTTGACATAGGCGCTGACGGAATCGAAGCGCCCGCCGTAATTCACGGTCAGCTTGTCAGTGAGCTTCCATTCGTCGAGAAGATATGCGCCGAAAAGCGTATTACCGTTTTTGCTGTTGTTGTCCAGGATGGTGTACGCCGATCCGGAAACCAGACCCGTCAGCTGGTTGACCGGAAATACGGTGGCGATGTTGTTGCTCACGATATTTTCGATGCTGCCGAAGAGTCCCATGCGCAGGGTGTGCGCATCGTTCAGGCGATAGCTACTGTCTGCCTGGATGCCGCTGCTCGTGCTGCTTCGGAAGAGGTCGGATGCCGTCCCGTTGAACGCGAGGTTTCCCTGGATATCCGGGATGTAGTGAAAGCTCGAATAGCGGGTGAAGAGCGAAATCTGGTAATCGCTGCGGTCGCTGATCGAGCCGCTTAGCGATGCGACGACGAAGCGGTTGGTCTCGATCTGCATGTCGTTGAGATTCGCGGAATTCAGGCCGGCAAGATTCATGTAATTGCCTATCCCGAGATTGTTGGGGTCGGCAGGCTGTCCCGGATTGTTCGGAATCTGGAATGAACCGTCGAATACTCCCGACATCAGGCTGACCTTGGTGGTCGGATCCACAAGATAGGACAGGTAGGCAAATCCTCTGCGCTGCTCTGTCTGGTCGTGCAGCGGGTTGCCGGGTGTTGGGCTTGCGATGCCGACATCGTTGCGCAGGAAGGAGCCGTCCACGAAATAGGAGAAGTTGCCCACCGTGTTGCCATACTCGAAGCTTGGGTTGAACGTGCCGAAGCTTCCGCCGTAAAGATCGATGTTGCCGCCCGCCTGAAATTGGTTCTTGGTGTTGATCTCGATGACGCCCGCGGTGCGGAATCCATGCTGGGCAGGAAGGGCGCCGGTCAGAAGATTGATGCTCTGCGCGAACCTTGCATCCAGCGCCTGGCCGAATCCGCTGATGCCGTCAGGCAGGATGACGCCGTTGATGCGGTACTGAAGATCTCCGTGGTCGCCTCGCACATGCAGTTGGCCGTTGGAGTCATTGACCACGCCGGGCGCCTGCAGCAGAACCTCGTTCAAGGGCGTGGCCTCACCCTGGGGCATTTCCTGTATGTTCTTCTCATCGAAGCGATAGCCGCTGCCTCCGGTCTTTGCGGAAACGATGTTTCGCGAAGTGTCCCTGCGCTTGGCCGCGATGCGCACTTCCTGGGTGGCTTTTGCGGCGAGCGTAAGCCTGGTCTCGGCATCCTTTCCCTTGGAGAGGTTGACGATGGAAACACCCGTCTGGAATTCGGCCTTATCAGCCTCTACCGCATAGATCCCCCGATCCATGTTGCTGAAACGAAAGCGACCCTGCGCATCGCTTTGTGTTTTTCCGATCACCTTTTTCGTGACGGTCTTGAGGCTAAGAGCGGCGCCTGCTATGGGTCTGCCGAGGCTGTCCTGAACGACGCCCTGAATCTCGTCGGCCATGGCGGCAGGCATGCAAAAAAGCAAGGCGATGCCCGTTAAATTTTTGAACGAAGACATTTCTTGATCCGTACAAGCAATGAAAATCCCTCATGCGGTGAGCAGGAGGATGAAGAGAGGCTCAGGCGGATATGGGAGGCGCGCGCGCGGCAAAGGCGGAAATGAAAGGTGCTGCAAAGAAGACGCCAAAAATGGTATCGGCCAGCGTCAAAGGGGATGAGGGAGGCTTGAACTCCAGGACAGGGCTTCCCAGCGCGGAACCCATCTGTGCATAGGCAGCGCAAAGGTCGCAGCGCTTGTCGTGAGGCAGTGTATGGTCTTGAGTGTGGTGGACGACGATATGGGAAACCTCATGCATCAAACCGCCCGTCTGCACGAAGAGCAGTGCGAACATCAGGAGCAGTCTGGCGTATGCGTTTGGTTTCATGCGGTGCACTTTAACGACAAATCCCGGATGCGACAAGGACCTACTCGCTTTCCAGTCTGTCCGAAGGCGAGAATGACCAGGTGCGCGTGATGGTCAGGATGTCTGTATCCTTGGTGATGCTGGGGGGCAGCGGTGCGAAGGGGGAGGCGAGCTTGACGATGCGCATCGCGGCGGCGTCAAGGAGCCTGTGGCCGGAAGATCGGTTGATTTCGATGCTCTCCACGCTGCCATCCGCCCTGATCGAAACGGAAAGCAGGAGTTTGCCATAGAGCTGCTCCCGCCTTGCCTGCTCCGGATAATTCAGGTTGCCTATGCGTTCCACCTTGATGCGCCAGTCTTCGATATACTGCGCAAAGCGGTATTCCTGGGTGCGTGCGCCGACGAATTTGCGCCGCGGCAGGTGCTGGTAGTAGTCATTGTCTCTGCTGATCTGCGCCTCGAGGCGAGCGATCTCGAGGCTGCGCTGCACCAGGTCTTCTGCGGATTCGGGTTGTTTGGGTTCCGGCACCGCGACCTTGTAGCTTCCCTTCAGGCGGGTCATCATGCGGCGCGGTTCATCCTCCAGTTTTGCCACCTGCTTTGCCTCCTGCTCTGGAGAAATCTTGGTGTCATCGCTGATGTTGGGCAGCATGCTCTTGACCTGGCGGTTTTCCGGGGTATTTCCCCCGCCGTCCAGATTTGCCTGGGCCAGCGCATCGGCCTTGATGGGCTTGGACTTGGAGCGGCTGTTGACCAGAACCACATGCAATGGCTGCATGAATGCTGCCGCATTCGGCTTGGGAAGGGAGAGCGCGATGCCGAACAGGATGAAGGCGTGAAGCGCGATGGAAAAGAGCATCGCTGCGGAAACGCGTTTTTTTACCATGCCTAGCAAGCGATTTCCTCTTGCTGGTTTTCTGTGACTGGCGCTTCATCTGGCAGCGTTGCGATGTATCGCGTCTGCAAGGAAAGATCGAGCAGGTCTATCCCGGTGACGGCCAGTTCGATTCGGGCGCCTGGGGGGAATTGCTCGGGAAGCGAAGAAGCGCGGAACGTGAGGGGTATTTCCTGCATCCTGACGAGATTCTCCCGCAATACGACGGCTTCAATCTTCTCCCTGTTTTCCTGCATGAGCCAGCGCAGGCACCAGTAGCGTTCCATGTTGCGCTGGAATTCGCCGTAAGCCGTATATGTCGCATCGAAGTTGCACAGTATTTCGTAAAGCGCGGTGTCGTTCTTGGGGTAGGGCGCATTCATTCCTTGCAGCATCGCGATGATCTGGCGCTGGTTGACCATGTCCACATAGCGGCGCAGGGGAGAGCTCGACCACATGTATTGCGCAACACCAAGGCCCTGATGGGGCGCTGCGACCGTGCTCATCTTGACCTTGCCGCCCTGCTGGGTGCGGTAGATGCCCGGAAAGCCGTGCTCCGCGAGATTCTTACCCCACTCGCAATTGACCAGTATCATCAGTTCTGACACGACCTTGTCTATGGGGGAGCCGCGGCGTCGCGTCGTGATGCTCACGCGATCGTTCGGATGCCCGGCCGAGAGCCCTGCGGATTCGATGTGGAAGTTGTAGTCTAGCTGGGCATTGTTGTCGCTCTTGCCTCGTGCGGCCTCCATCTTCTGAGCGACATGCCAAAGCAGCGTCAGCTTCTCTGCATAGGGATAGTCGAGCTTTCCTGCTGCCAGAGTCTCTTCGTTGAACAGGGGCTCCAGCGTATCGTGGCGCAGGTTGGATGCGATGTGCACGCGCTCTATGCGGCTTTCATACCGGACGATAGAAAGGTTTTCTGGCTCGATTTCGATATACATAGAAAGAGCGGGCGTGATGCGGTCCGCTGAAAGTGTGAACGCCTGCACCACGCTGTCGGGCAGCATGGTGATCTTGGAGCCTGGCATGTATACGGTGGAAAGGCGCGAGGAGGCAATCCTGTCAGCAGTAGAGTCGCGCGGTATGCCAAGCGCGGGTGCTGCGATGTGCACGCCGATGAGCCAGTTGCCGTTGGCAAGCTTATCCACGGAAAACGCATCGTCGATTTCCGTGGTGTGCGCATCATCTATGCTGAATGCATCCTGTGCGCCTATCGGCAATTCAGCGATCTCTGGCAGGCCGATGATAGGAAAGTCCGTGCCTTTGGGGAAATTCTCGAACAGGAATTTTTGAAGGTGGTAGTCATACTCGGAAGGGATCGCGCCGCAGCGGTGCAGCAAATGCGCAGCGGAAAGGCGGGTCGCTTCGCAGGCGGCTTCCAGTGCCTTGACTTCAAGCGTATTGCGATCGGGTTTGTAGAGTATCTGCGAGAGATGGTCGGCGAATTCTGGCGGAAGCTCGAATCTTATGAGTTCGTCTGTATAGCGTGCCTGCAATGCCTGTGCCTGCCTTCTCTTTTCTGCGCCTGCCAGCGCTGCCTTGAGCACGTCGGCTGGCGCTGCCCGATAACGCCCCTTGCCTTTTCTGTGAAAATAGATAGGCGCGCCGTGCAGCCTTAATAGCGCTGCGGCGGCTTCCAGCGAAGTCGGTTTGTGACCGAAATATTCGGTCGCGATTTCCTCGAAGCTGAATTCATCGGGCGGACAGCATTCCCACAGGAATTCCACGTCGATTTCATTCGCGAGCATTTCAGCCTTGATCAAAAAATCGGACGCAGAAGGTTCTGCGAAGTGCAGCAAGACATTGGCTGCCTTGATTTTGCTGCGCTTTCCGGACAGGCTTTCGATCTGCAGCGAACTCGTGTTGTCGGCCATGATGCTGCCGACCTTGAAGCTGCCGTCTTCTTCGTACAGGATGTTCATGAAGATGCAAAAAAAGAATTGGCGTCGATTATAACAGTCTTCAAGACAGAGGGATGAAATGAGCTGACCGATCAAAATTTTCAGCCGGTTTTTTAGCGTGAAAAATTAAAAGCAATCCGCGGGCAAATATTAAAAATATTTAATGCTGGGTATTTGAGCGGCAATCCTTCTTGCTTAGCATATTTCTTGATGATAAAGTGTAAAAGTCCTCCGTTGCGGGGGTGGGGTGTATATTTTATAAACATGAGTATCCAGGGGAGATGCCAAATGCTTGAACCAGATGTGACGACGAGCCAAGTGCTTATCATGTATGCATGCATTTTTGGGTTTTTGTTCAGTGCTGCATTTATTTTGATGAAAAAAGGTTCCTGATAGTCCATATCAAGGAATGATTTGATCTGCACTGCTTGCGGATTATTAAACTTTTAGTGGGGGAGGGGTGCATGCTTAGAATATCCAAATTGGCAATGGTGTGTTGGGGGGCCGCTACCATGCTGGCTTTTTCGGGCGCTACTTTTGCAGAGGGCGCGCCGGTCACGGCAAATATAGCAAACGGTAAGAACATCTTTACAAACGGCAAGGCGGATGGCAGTGTGCCGGCTTGTAGTTCATGCCATGGCGAAAAAGCGATGGGAAATGACGATATGGGTACTCCCCGTCTGGCCAATATCGGATACGTATATGTGGTCAAGCAGTTGACCAATTTTGCGGAAGACAAGCGTACGCCCCAGGGTCTGGGGGCGGCCATGAATGGCTTCGCGAAATCGCTTACCGAGCAGGAAAAGCGCGACTTGGCGGCATATGTGAATTCTTTGCCCAAGCCCAGCAAGGCGGATCTGTCCGATCTGGCTGCGTTGAAAACGGCCGGTCAACCGGTCGGCGAGGCCTACAAGGGCAAGATACTGGTTCGTTACGGCAGCAAGGTTTCTGCCTGCCAGACATGCCACGGTTTCGATGGCCGAGGTTCCGATCCCGTCTATCCCAAGATCGCTCAGCAGAAGTTTGTCTATATCGTCAACCAGCTGCATGACTGGCGCAACGGAGCAAATGATCCCAAGGCCGATCCAGCCAACGGACGTGTCAATGATCCGCTGGGCCAGATGCGCGCAATCGCAAAGAATCTGAGCGATGACGATATCAACAATGCGGCGACCTATCTCTCCCAGGCAGAAGACAGCACGCCTGGCGATGGATACGAGATCGACAATGAAACAGTCATGAAGAACGTCAAGATCACCAAGTAATATTCTTTCGAAATTCCAGCACCCAGAGATGGGTGCTGGAATTTGTTTTTGGTGAAACGATTTTGTAGTTGTTTTGAAGCCCCATGAATTCAGGGGCGGGGTTGGGATAGATGAAACTCGGCGAGAAAATTCTTTTTGGCATTATTGGCCTGCTTTTTGTCATCACGATAATCAGCTTTTTTTCGCTTGAGTCGACCAGGCATCACTCAAAAAAGCCACTCTTTCCGATTTTGACGCATTACGAATTTACAGCGGAAGGCGAGAAGGGTTACGGCATCTACCAGCAGAGAGGGTGTTACGAATGTCATCATGCGGTGGGCAGCGGAACCAGCATGGGCGTAAGCCTGGACGGCTTGGGTTCCAAGCATGATGTGGTGTATTTCTACAATTTTCTAAAGAACCCAGAAAATACCTATGGCGCAAAAACGCTCGATCATGGCGCGCCTCCCAAAGATGCGGCATACGTTTCCGAGCTTCCCGATTCAGAGCTTCATTCCATGGCGGTCTTCCTCTCCGAATTGAAAGCCGACCAGGGATCTTCGTCTTCGTTTGAACCGCCTGAGGAGCAATCAGGATTCGTCGATGCGATGGTTCAGATGTGGACCCCCGCAGGATGGAAGACGAGCTTTACCGATATACGTGACTGGATGAAAGGCAAAGAGGAAAAGAATGACGCAAAGCATTGAACATACACCGGCAGAGGCGGCAGAATACAGAAAATACATACTTTGGTTCGTTTATGCCTGCATCATATACAGCATTGTCGGCTTTTCATGGGGTGCGATCATGGGAGGAATCCCGGCATACCGGCATTTCGTTGATTACAGCGCGCACGGACGCTTGATCACGCTGGCTCACGGCCATATCAATCTCCTGGGCTGGGTCGAGATGGCGATATTCGCATCTTTATATTATGTCGTGCCTACAGTGTCGATGAGACAGATTTACAGTCTCAGGCTGGTCAAGGTGCATTTCTGGATGCATAACTTCGGCCTCCTGGGGATGGTCGTATTCTTCCTGATGGCGGGCCTTGCAGGGGGGCTGATGGAGGGGCCTGATGCGGAAAAATTGGTCAACAGCTTCATGGCGTTGGTTGGCATATTCGGCATTCTGGTTCTCACGGCCAACATCATCTGGGGTTACAACCTTTACAAGACGACAAAGTGCGGATGGCAAAAGCCGAAATGAAACAGGCGTGGGCAGTCATAATTCTGATGCTGGGCCTGACTGCGGGCTGCGGCGAACAACGGCTGTCTTCGGGATTCAATGTCGGGTCGAAAGCGCCCAGTCTGCCAACCAAGACGCTGGCGGATGTCGGCGGAAACCTGAGCAAGGTGACGACATACAGGCAGCCTGATGCCAGGATGTACCAGTATTCGATCGACAAGGCGCTTCAAACCGGTAAGCCTATCGTGCTTGAATTTGCAACTCCCGGACATTGCACGAACTGCGATCAGCAGCTTCAAATGCTGCAGGGCATGCTCGAGAAGTATCAGGACAGAATCATCTTCATACACATAGATCAATATGAAAATCCGCAGGCGTACAGGGCCTACAACGTGATGGGCGATCCCTGGACCTTCATCATCGACAAAAACGGCATAGTCCGCTTCGAGCAGGCGGGCCGGATGCTTACCGGTGAGATGGATGATGCGATCAAGGTAGTCCTTTAGCAGCGAGCAAATCCATGAGAGAGGCGTTGAGATTTGATCTGGTTGCAGATCGCAAGGGAATGATGTGGGACTTGTTGCTCTATGTTCCGACCGTGGTGGCGCTTGGATCGATATCGGCGAGCCTCTGGTATGGAAGCGAGCATAACCTGAGCTACCTGCTCTTTTTTCTTACCTGCTTTTTCTTCATTGCGGGATTCAACAGGGTATTCAAGACCAGGCTGATGCTGCTGCCAAGCGCGCCGGTGGCGTTGCTGATCGCCGGCCAAAGCGTGGGGGTCTTGCAGAAGAATGGGATCCAGATCGATCTTTTGAAAAATATCAGGTATTTTCCAGACTATGCGGGGAAATCATTCGGCCTGTCAGGGCAGGATGGAGCCGGGAAGCTCCTGCAATTTGTATTCCACAAGGGGCAGTTTCCAAACGAAGACAAGTTTGTTTCAGCTCGCGATACACTCAAGAATCAATGCCAGCCGAAATAATGCGCAAACATGAGCGCTGTGCGCTGATCATTCGCTGTGCGGCCGCATCCATATGAAAAAAATATTACTGTTTTGTCTGCTCTGGATGATTACGGCCTGCGATTCAGCCGGTAATGGCATATCCATACCTTCGCAACACTGGAAAGACATGGATGTCAGGATAGAGACGCATCCCAATCCGCCTCTTGCCGGCATGTCGGATGTGGTTGTCATCGCGACGGGGCCAAGAGGCAGGCCTGCGTCGGATCTGACGATCTACCTGCGAGGAGATGATGCAATGCCGTGGGTGCAGGCAATCCAGGATGGATTCATCGGGGTGTACCGCAGGGCCGTCGATCTTGGCGACGAAAAGAAGGCGGTCATAAGAGTTAAAATCCTGCAGGGTAATGCCGAGAAAATACTGGAATTCCCGGTCAGCCTTTCGAAGGGTTAGGCTGTCCCCTGAATACGGTGAGCAGAAGGTTGGCAAGGTAAGTTGTGAAGCCCACCAGCATCGCAGTTCCCGAGATGGCAATCAGGGGGCCATAAAAACGGTGCACGGTGGGAATTCTAAGGGGATCTGAGTGCAGCAGCATCCCTTCCCAGATTCCAAATACCATCTGTATGATGTAAAAGCTGTATACGCCTATGCTAACCCACCAGAAAGTATGGTTGAGAAGTTTTACCGAATAAAGCTTCCTGGAGGTAAATATGGGCACCAGATAATAGGTGACGCCCATCGCGAGAAGCACTACACCGCCTACGAGGTTCATGTGAGCGTGGGCTAGCGGATCTATCATGTGCCCAGGTCCGCCGTAAGGGCTGCCTATGGAGTCCAGCCAGGCTCGTATCGGGGGCATCACCTGAAGCATGCCGTGCACAGTGCCGACAAAGAAGGAGAATGCGGAAAACAGAAGAAATTTCAACAGAGGTTGATGCGTCGAGGCAGTGCTCATGAGGGGGTGTCTTGTAGCGGCTTGGATAATTCAGCCAATGGCAGGCCGGAAAAAAATGCCCGGCAAATGCCGGACACTTTGATTCATGTAATCGCGAATGAATTGCTGATTATTTCCTGCTGTTTTCGGCCAGCAGATCAACGCCTATTCCACCGAGTTGTACAGCGATGATGATGCCTACAAGAAAAATTCCGATTGGTATGAAAAGTGCGATTGGCATGTTATTCCCCCGGTAAATATATATGAATCTTCTCGAAGAGCGGCGAGCGCAACTTCTTCGGACTAAGTATAACGACTCCAGCATTCAGGCGCAATGAAAGCCCGCCTGTCAAACGCTTAAAATTTTTTAATCTTTAAGCGTGAATTGAATTACATGCTGGCAGCGATGGCGGCGATCGTAACGGAAAGCGCGCTAATCCAGCCGAGTTCGCTGACAAATTTGGTATCCTCAGGAGAAAGTTCCTCGTGATTTTTTACCTTTGCATTCAGCTTTGCCAGGTCGGCCTGCAATTCCTTCAGCTTCTCTTCTTGAGCTTGCAGTTCTTTCAGTTTGGCTTCTTTTTCTGCGTGTATGTTATTTGAATCCATTTTTCTACCCCGTGAAAAACGTTATGAAAAGTAAACTGTCGGTGGCGCTTGTGAAAAACCACGATTGGATAATAAGCGTAAATATTTGAGGATGTCAAATAAGCGAAGGGGATATTAGAGTGCGGGCATATCGCGGTCGTGGGCGGTGATTTTCTTGAGCGATGCGAGTTGAGGGCAGGTGGGGAAAATTAAAAAGATGGACATTAAATATAATTAATCTTCCTGATTGGGGTGGGTTGTAATGCCTGAAATGCATAGTCAAATGGGGTGATTCCGAGAACAGTGCACACTGTTCTCCGGCAGGCGGTACAGGGCTTGGGAGGAAACTTCCCTTGACAAGCCAAACTCGCAATCAGTAACATCCGCCACTGTTTAGGCTGGCCCAAAGTGAGTGGTACGGCTTGGATGCGCAAACGGTATGGACGGGTAAGGCAAGTTGACGGATAGGGTGTGTGAACAAGTCTTGCCTTGGTTTTTATAATTAATAGCATGGGGGGGTACATGAGTACGAAAAAGCCTGTAAAACTTCGATCTTTTTGGCTGATCCTGATCGGCGGCATGCTGACAGGGATGGGGAACGGCAGCGTGTTCGGCGCAACGCTGATGTGTCTGATGGGGCGCGGTGGCTTTGACAATTGGGGCGGCATCAACGGAACGGCCTACGATCCGCACACGTTTACCGGCTTTATCGACTGGGCGATGCTCGTATTCGGGTTTGCTTTCTGCATGATCATGATCGTTGCGCTGGGTCGTCACGAAAAATTGGAACAGGCTGCTGCTTAAATTCAGCTTGTTGGTTTTTATCTTAAATGGGGGATAGGCTATGGCTTTGATTGCTGGTTCATTGGGTGTGCTGCTTGCGTTTTCCAGCATGTTGCTGTCGTGGTATATATTGATACCGCATGAAAACAAAAACAGTAACAATCAACACTGAGTGTTCTTTTGAATGAAGGGGGTAGCGCATGTTTAAATATCTAATGGCCAAGAATGAGGATATTCCATCAGGAGCATCGGCGGTATTCTTTGGTTTTTCAGCAATTATTTGGTTTGTCATCGGAACCGGGTTGGGGTCTTTCAATGCGGCCAAGCTCGCATTTCCCGACTTTGTGACCGGTGAGATATACTTTTCGTTCGGTCACATGCGCCAGGTGCATGTGATGGCGGTGATCTTCGGATGGATATCGATGGCGTTTGCAATGGCCATGATGTACATCACGCCGGCGCTTGGAAACAACAAGCTTTGGTCCGAGAAGCTGGGCATCTGGAACTGCATGCTGTGGAACATAGGCTTGCTGGTTGGCCTGACAGTTCTTTGGGCTGGCATTACATCCGGACGTGAATACTCCGACTTCCCGTGGCCAGTGGATTTGTATCTCGCTAGCTTCGTTTTCATCCCCCTGGGTGTAAACGTTTGGATGACGATACTGAACCGTCGCACTCAGGGTATCTACACCACGAACTGGTTCTTTGCTGCGGCGACCTTCATGGTCATCATCGTGTTCCTGGTGGGCAACTCTCCTGAGTTCTTCCATCTGACAGGTTTGACTGAAGCCTATCTGACATGGTGGTTTGCGCACAACGTGCTGGGTCTTTGGATCACGCCTGTTGCGGCTGCGATTGCCTACTACACGATTCCTAAGGTGACAGGAAATCCGCTGTACTCTCACCGTATCGGTCACCTGCATTTCTGGTCCGTGGTGGTGTTCTATTCGACACCCGCTGCACACCATCTGATGTCGGCGCCTTTGCCCGAGTGGCTGAAGTCTTTCGCATCGGTTGAAGGCGTGCTGATCCTGGTCCCTGCGATCGCTTTCGTCTCCAACATCATGCTGACGATGAAGGGCAAGTGGCACATGTTCGTCGAGAACATCGAGGTTCGTTTCACGATCACTGGCTGTCTGATGGCGATTCCCTTGAACATGCAGGGTGGTTTTCAGCAGACTCGCGCGATCAACTGGTACATCCACGGTACGGGCTGGATCGTTGCACACGCCCACCTCGCGCTGCTTGGATTCTCAACATTCCTCGAGGCTGCTGCCGTGTATCTCGGTCTGCAAACCATGATGAACCGCAAGCTTTATTCCCTGAAGCTCGCAAACATGCACTTCTGGCTTCTGCTCGTCGGTTTCACGACCTATTGGGTCTCGATGACGATCGCGGGTCTGATCCAGGGCGCAGGCAAGATTTACGAAGTTCCCTACATCGATGTGGTCATTGCTGAGCATCCCTATATGATCGCGCGTTGGCTCGGTGGTACGCTGGTGTTCACCGGCAATACGATGTGGCTCTACAACATGTGGATGACTGCCAGAAAAGGCACCGTGATCCCGGCGGGCCGCATGCCTCATGAGCTGCAATACGAGCGTTAATATAATAAATAGGGAGATCAAGCATGGCTGGATTTAGAGAGTATAAGATCGGCGCGAGGATTTTCGGCCTCGCGCTGAGCGGATCGATGACGATCACGCTGTTCTTTCCAAGCATCAACATCGCATCGACTGCGTCGACCGATGTCGCTCTGGCAAAGCAGCTGACCGTCGGACACGAAACGGGCTTCAACCTCGATGACCCGTTCCTGAAGGGCAAGAACAAGCCGATCGTCGTGAACCTGAAGAACGATCCGAAAACGGGTCAGCCTCTGGCTCAGCAGCAGACGGTGTTCGTCTATCCTGCGGGCGCGCCTTTCCCGGCCGGTATCCTGCATCCAAGGATACTCGGAACCGGTGTTGAGGAGCTGAGCGTTCAGCAGGGTCACATCGAAGATGCGCGCAAGGAAGCGGGTGCCGTATTCGCCTTGAACAAGGCCGTATACCAAGGCAAGGAAGTGAGCTATATCGAGGACCTGTCGACAACAAAGGGCTGGACGCCTGACGACGTCTTGCGTGTTGCCAAGGATGAGGATGTTTCTCATGCGGGTGCTGGCAAGACGATGTTCGTTCGTGAAGGCTGCTGGTGGTGCCACACCCTGCTTCCTGAAGAAACACAGGACTGGCAGGTTTTCGGTGCGCCACCTATGCAGGGTGACTTCAACGGAGAGTCTCCCACCGCTTTCGGTTCGGACAGAAAGGCGCCTGACCTGTTGCACGTCGGATCGCGCAATTCCTCCAGGGAATGGATGATGATGCACTTCTTCAATCCTCGTCTGGTGCAGCCGCATTCCATCATGCCTCGCTTCGATTACCTGTGGGGAGAGAAGGATGCAAACGGCAACAAGATCGATTATCCGAAGTGGAGACAGGAGTACATCGAGTATCGCGAAGGCAAGCGCGTAACGCCGCCTGAAGTGCCTAGCTATGCTAAAAACTCCGAAATCCGTAGTCTGATCGACTTTATGTTGAGCCTGAAATAAGGGGGGTATGAATATGGCTTGGAATTTTGAAAAACCGCTGATCACGATGGTCGACGCGGCGACAAACGAAAAGGACAAGGTTCTTTGGGAGAAGGAAAACCTGGGTGGCATCACGGAAGACAACAATCGCATGCCGATGCCGGTCGTGCTGCTCGTTGTATTGACAGTGCTGACTGCTTTTGCGGTTACCTTCCCTCTCTGGGGTCAGCGTCCGACAGCTTCGCTTTATGCGGGCTACATCAAGTCGATGGATCTGCCAGAAGTCAAGGCAATCACCAACGACGAAGAAGCGATGAAGAAGATCGAGCAGTTGAACAAGGGAACCGGCACGCTCGATGGCCGTTCCATGGAAGACATGCTCGAGCGTCATCCGCTGTCCATGAACGATCTTCGCATCATCAAGCCGCAGATGGAGGCCTTGATGGCAAGCGGCGTCGATCTGGGCGAATATGAAGTCGTTGGGGATCACGTCGTTCTTGCTAACTTCCAGGGTAACCTGAAACCCGATGGCACGATCGAGCGCAAGCAACCTTGGTGGGACAAAGGCTACACGATAGACATCTTCTATCTGTCCTACTTCTTCACCATGGTGATCGTGATGATCAAGCGTCTGCCACCATCTTCATGGCAGCCTAGGCATAACGTTCATTAATCAAACTGGAGCGGTTTCGGCATAGGCTGGAACCGCCCAACTTATCTGGAGAATCAAATGATAGAAGTTGATAACGGTCCTTTGGTGCTGGGTTGCTTGTGTCTGGTGGCTTTGTCATTCCCGTTCTTTTACAGTCTGTTCATCGATCGTAACAAGAGGGACTGATATTCGATTGCCGGGCTAGTCCCGGCAGAACGAATAAACAAATGCGCTGTCGTAATAGGGCGCATTTGTTCTTTCAGGAGCAATGGTTTTTGGGCGTGCGAATGAAATTCCCGGTTGCCCTGTGATATAGGAGCTCACGATTCAACTATTATCCCCAATATTGGGCAGCATTTCGGTTGCTCTTTTAAGCCCTGAAATTTCTCCCAAGCTCGATCTCAGCATCGAGGGCATGCGCAGTCAGCAATTCAGCGAATGGGTATTCGTCTTCCTGCTGGTCGGGATCGCCGTGTTTTCCGGTATCGTCTTTGCGATGATGACCCATGTGAGCCGCAAGGAAAGCCTGAGAACGGGCGAGAAGTGGATGCTCGCCGCAATCATTCTTGGTATAGTTGCTGCCGTGGTCATAGGTGCGATGCAGATGCTTGCTGGCTACCTTTTCTGATAACTTGTCTGGTAAATAGAAATGGCAAATTTTATTGAAAATCTTCCCGATGGCTGGACCATCTACTTGTGGCTGATCATAGGCGCGATGATCATCCTGGCGGTTGTGTACTGGATCCGCTGGGGCATGAAAAACGAGCAGTTCAATGAGGACATCAAGTACGTGATGTTCGACGAGAACGACAAGGACAAGATGGATCCTGCCGAATATGCAAAGAGCCGTGAAGTGATCAAGGAACAGGTCGAAAGCAGAAACCGCCATCTTGCTGAACAAAGCGCAAAGCACAAGAATTCGGCATGAAGGCAGGCGAGAAGTTCGTACTCGGCTCAATAGGCGTATTGCTGCTGTTTGGCATGATCCGTTCATTCACGCACGTGAAGCAGGATCATGAGAGGGACATACCTTATTACAGCACGGCGTCTCATGAAGTCGCCGAAAGGGCGACCGAGATCTACAGAGTAAACGGCTGCAAGGAATGCCATTCACTCTGGACGATGAAGGACATGATGGAGACTGTCCCCGCGCCCATACTAGACGGCATAGGCTCTCTGCGTAGCGAGTCATGGCTTTACGATTATCTTTCATCTTCAGATCCGCAGTCCATGCTGAAGAGCAGGCTAAAGAAGGAATACATGATGCCTTCCTATGCGAAGCTCCCTGAAGATGATAGGCGTATACTTGCCGAGTATCTGGCGAGCCTTAAGGTCAAGGACTGGTATCTTGAGCAGACAAAGAAGGCAGAATACGAAAAATTGACGGGCCTGGAGTACAAGAAATGAATCAGCGATTCGTTACGGGTTTGTTTGCATTGATGACCGGCGTTCTGGTCAACTATTTTGGAGACAGGCTCCTGGGCGTCAAGATGGAGCTTTTTCTGGGCCTTGCCACGTTCAGCTTCAAGTGGATGCTGGACGTGTTCGTTCTGCCTTTGCTCGTGGGTCTCCTGATGGCCTGGATCTTCGGCAAGGGCGCGAAATGGCTATGTTATTTTCCGCCGCTCATCGTGCGCTGCTTCAGCTATTGGCAGATACTTTACGTCACGGGAGTCCCCCACGGAGCGACGCTGAATCCGATGGGATGGTGGGGGCTTTATGTGATCCTCGCGATGGAGTCAGCCGGCATAGGCGGAATCCTGGGAGAGGTGCTGATCAAGAACATCTATGGCCGCTCTTACATGCTGGCCGATGCGGTGGCAGAAGAAGTGATGGTGGAAAAGGAATCCTGATGTCGGAAAGAAAGTTGCAACCTCTGACTGAAGCAGAGCGGCTGAAAAGAAAGCGCTATCTGTCAGCCACGCTGATCACATGCATTTCGCTTGCGATGATAGGCGGCAGTCTGCATGTGGTCAAGCTCGGGTCACTGAGGATGAGCGAGATGCGCGGCATGGCAAGTTACAACCTCAAGGATGAGGCGGCCCACATACGCGCGGCGGGAGAGGATATCGCGCTTCACGAAGAGAATGAGAAGCGCCTGGACGAGTCGGCCGGCTATACCGTGGCGCAGGCGAATGCGCTGCTGAAAAATGATCAATGGAAAGAGCTCGACAGCATGGTGCTCATTCCTGCCGGAAAGTTCGAAATGGGCACGGACCTCAAGAACGCGGATCCCCAGTCGCGCCCCATGCATACGGTCGATCTCAAGGCCTATCGCATAGACAAGTACCTGGTCACCAACGCCCAGTACGCAAGGTTCATCGCTGCGACGGGTCATCGCCCGCCGCTGGACTGGAAGAACGGCAAGCCGCTAAAGGGAACGCTGCTGATGCCGGTCACGATGGTCAACTGGTACGACGCCGAGGCCTATGCGAAGTGGGCGGGCAAGAGGCTGCCCACCGAGGCTGAATGGGAAAAGGCGGCAAGGGGCACGGACGGCAGGCGCTGGCCATGGGGCAACGAGATGGATCCTGCGCGGCTCAACACTTATTACAATGTGGGGTCTGCCAGCATCGTCACCACTTACGACAAGGGTGTGAGCCCCTATGGCGTATACGACATGGCGGGCAATGTGGACGAATGGACGGCAAGCAACTTCGTTCCCTACAGCGGAACGGATGCGGATGCCGAGATATTCAAGGCCAAGGTGGCGAAGGTGGAAAGCGCAGAGGATCGAGCGCTCAAGGTGGCCGATCTCGTGCCAGTGAAGATGATGTACAAGGTCATGCGGGGTGGATCCTGGAAGGGCGATCCATTCTCGACCGCGACCTATCACAGGGATTTCGCGCTGCCAAATCTGGCTTCGGATTTCTACGGATTCCGCTGCGCACAAGATGTTAAATGAAACTTAAATGGATCATCGGAGGTGCATGATGTATAGACAGTCGATCAAATCCGGGCTGATGATGTCTTTGCTGTTTGCCGCAAATGCGCATGCCGCGGTCGACAGCTACCGATTTACCCATGTGACGATCGCCACGCCCTGGTATATCTTCATCTTTCTTTTGATGGGCGTCTTCGTTCCCTTCGTGCTGATGGCCGTTCTGGCCTGGCGTGTTGCGATGAAGAAATCCAGCAGCCCCGCATCCGATATTGCCCGTAAACCCATATCAGAATGAAAATCATGTCACGCATTCTCAATACCTTTATCAAATCGTTTTCACTGCGTTTCTTCGGAGTGCTGCTAATCGCGATGTGTTCTTCCATGAACCTTGCCCATGCAGAGACAGTCTCGAACGGGGAGGACAGCGCGCAAATACTGCAGGCCTTCAACAAACAGCACCAGGAAGATGTGCGTGAGAAATCTATCCCGCAAAAGGAAAAGCAGCAGATCATGTTCCTGATGGGAGTCGTGCTGTTCATCCTGGTCCTGATCACCGGCGGCTTGGGTCTTGCGATGGGTTTGTATGGCAAGCAGGTCTTTGTGTCTCACATGCTTTTTGCGGGACTTAGCGTGTCCATGGCGATCGCTCATGCGATCGTGGGCCTGGTCTGGTTCTATCCCTTCTAACAGGTGTGCGCGGTCGCTGCTTCGCGACCGAACAGCCTGACATGGTTCTAAACGAGTGAGTTCAATTTCCGGCAACAGCGCTAAGCCATGGTGGTGGGGCGTGGCCCTGCTCTATGCATTATCCGGATTCACCAGCCTCGCCTATGAAGTGCTCTGGTCGCGCATGCTGTCCATGCAGTTTGGCGTCAGCATCTTCGGCGTCGTGTTGACCGTCACTGCGTTCATGATGGGTTTGGGCGGCGGAAGCATGGCGGGCGTGAAATACAAAGGCAGAAAGCCGCTTGCCTTTTTCGCCATCATAGAGGTGGCCATTGCGCTATACGCGCTGGCGCTGCCCGGTTTAATGAGGCATGTGAGCATCTGGCTCGACGACGCATCGGGAAGACTGGGTCTCATTCAGTGGTATCTTCTGCAGGCGCTAGAAGCGACCAGCCTGCTCATGATTCCGGCCTTTGCGATGGGCGTCGGTTTTACGCTGGTATTGAAGGCAATCGATCGCACGCCGCTTACCCTCGGGAAACTGTATGGACTGAATACCATAGGCGGCGCATTGGGGGCGCTGTTCCCTCTTTGGGGGCTTCCTGTTCTGGGATGGACGGGGTCGGTCAGGGTCGCTGCATTTCTAGGCTTGCTGGTGGGCATCACCGCGCTGTATTTCTCGAGGCACGCAAAGACAGGCGAGGACCAAAAGGCGTTGCCGCGTCCGCCGATGTCTGCACTTCTTCTGTATGCGGGAATAGGTGCGGGCAGCCTGATGCTAGAGGTGGGTTGGGTGAGGCTTTATGGCATGATCATGCTGAGAACCGAATACGTGCTGGGCGTGATACTGGCCGTTTTCCTGACCGGCATCGCATTGGGCAGCCTGATCGCGCCGCGCAGGATTGCGGGCATTCTGCCTGTCGTCGCGGGAGGCGGCGCGCTGCTGGGTCTCTGGTTTTTGCCTGCCACATCATCCTGGGTAGAGAGTAGCCAGTTCAATTCCTTCTTTGGCGCAGTCGGCGCACAGGCCGCGATAGCCGCGCTTTTCACGCTTCCTGTCACGCTGGTTCTGGGCGCGTGGCTTCCATTGCTGGCCTGGCGCCATAAGGATGCCAATGCGGTATGGCTTTATGGCGCGAACAGTCTGGGAGGGGGCATCGGAGCATTGCTTGGTTGTCTCGTGATCATACCGAACTTTGGCACGGCTGCGCTGGTCGTTATCGCAGCCCTTTCGATCGCAGGATTTGGACTCGCGGGATTGAATTCGAGGCGGGGCTGGCTGGGTTTCGCATGTCTTTTGCTTTTTGCTTGGCCTTTGCGCAACATGCCGCCCGTGCATGAATTGCTGCCGATCGCAGAGGGCGGAAGCCGCGATCTTTACCTGTACGAGGATGCCGTGTCTTTGACTCATGTTGTTCGTCACAAGGACGGGCAGCGCATATTGCTCACGGATCTTCAGCGCATGGACGCGTCCAGCGATCCCGGCGCTGTAGAGATACAAATGGATCAGGCAAGGCTTGCATTGCTTCTGCATCCGGATCCCAGGAGCGTGCTTTTCCTGGGGCTGGGGACGGGAATTTCGATGGGCGGCTCTCTGCCATTCCCGGATCTCAGCAGAAGCGCGGTGGAGCTTTCCCAGGGTGCGATCTATGCCGCCAGCCATTGGTTTTCCGAGGTGAACAAGGGTGCAGTCGATCAGGCTAAGGTGTACCGGGATGATGCGAGGCACTACCTGAATGCGACTGACAGGAAATACGACGTGATCATAGGGGATCTTTTCCATCCGGATCTCGCTGGCATGGGTTCTCTTCTTTCCGTGCAACAGTTCGAGCGCGCCAGGCGCCATCTGAATCCGGACGGGATCTTTGTTCAGTGGCTTGCGTTGAACCAGTTCGACATCGGCTCGCTGTCTGTCGTGCTCAGGAGCTTCAGAGAGGCATTCCCGGATGCGCAGATGTTCATGGACGGCATGCATCTCGCGCTCGTCGGGCCCCAAAAGCCTCTTCCCATCGCCGATGCGATGAAGCGCAATCTTATGAGGATGAAAGACGATGGCCCCGCGACAGGAAACGAGGGGATATGGACCTGGCTCGGGCGCTACTGGGGGGCGGTGCCTCAAAGCGCTGGGAAGGTTCAGGATGAATGGGTGCCTTATATCGAATACAGCCTGCCAAAAGCGCGTTACGATGGGAGCGTCAACCTCGCGAATCTGCTCTCCTGGCTGATGATGCGCCACCCGGATGTCGATGCTGCAGCGGATATTCTGGGGGTTCAGAAGCAGGACAGGGAGGCGTTCGGCCGCGCCTATATGGCCGCCACGCTGACGAATGAGGCCTGGATATTGGCCCTCAGGGGGGATGAGTCCAAATCGGTCCAGATGATATGGATGGCATACCAGGCGAATCCGCGCGACCACTGGATTGCCAATGCGCTAGCTGATAGTATGATGCAGTCGCTGATACAGGCGCGCGAGCACGGCTTGAGCGAACGCGAGGCGCTGCAGCGCGTGCTCAAGATATCCCCAGACCATGCGGGTGCGCTGCGCGCCCTTTGGCATCTTGAGAAGGCGGCGGGCAACATGGAGGATGCGGAGCGCTACCGTTTGCGGCTCCTCGCGGTAGCGCCTCTGGATTACGAGGCGAAAAGCGCCTTATGAATGCGGCTAGAACGAAGGTAAACATGTCATCAGCGATGAACAAGACGCTTTCCGCGATACCGGTCAAGGTCGTCAGCGGCGGATCCAAAAAGGGTATGAACAATTTTCGCTGGAAGCGGCGCGCCGTTCAGATCGCCTTCCTGATAGCGCTGGTGTTGATCCCGGTTTCCGGGCTATTCAGGATAGATCCCGAAAACGGTGCGCTGGTGGTCTTGGGCTGGCAGGTATGGTTTTCCGACTTCTTTCTGATAACGGGTCTGTGGATCACCCTGGCAACCCTCCTGGTTGCACTCTATTCGACTGCTGGCACGGTGTTTTGTGGATGGGCATGTCCCCAGAACTCGATGGCTGAGTGGGCAAATCACATGACGAGGAAGCTTCTGGGGAAACGCGCCGAGATCAGCCTGAACGGCGAGGCGCTCAAGGTCGCCGCGGCCAAGAACAACGCGCTCAACTGGACCCTGCTTGCCTTGTCCCTCGTCGGCGCATCGATGCTGTTCGCGCTGTTGCCATTGCTCTATTTCTATCCGCCGGATGTCGTTCTTTCCTTCATCCTGTTCAGGAATGATCCCAGGCTTGCCGGTTCGCTTCACTGGATCTATTTCGTCTGGGTGCTGATCATCCTGCTGGATGTCTCGGTGCTCAGGCATTTCTGGTGCCGTTTCGCCTGCGTCTACAGAGTTTGGCAGCATTCCTTCAAGACCAAGGAGACGCTGCATGTGCTCTATGACGAGAGCCGTTCGGCAGAGTGCGAGAAGTGCAATTTCTGCGTGACCACCTGCTTCATCGGGCTCGATCCGCGCAAGACCATGATCTACGACAGCTGCATCAACTGCGGCGACTGCATCGATGCGTGCAATGCGCTCCATGCGAAAAAGGGCAAGAGCGGTCTCCTGCGCTTCGAATTCGGGGAGCGCGCGAAAACCAGGCTGGGCAAGTTCAGGGACAATTCGATCGCGCTGTTGTCCAGGATGCGCTGGACCCTGCCTATTGCAGTGCTGGGCATCGCGATGTTTGCTTGGGGTCTTTGGTCTTATCAGCCTTATCATCTTTCCGCGGGATATGTGCAGATGGGCCACAGCCAGTCGGCGCGGGACTATCGCATCGAGATCGCGAACAAGCGATATCGCCCTGCGGAACTGGAAGTCTCGGTCGAGGGCCTCCCCGCTGGAAGCTTTACACTGAGCAGCAACAAGGTGAGCCTGCCGACGGTTGGGAGAGCATCGGTGTTTCTCTCGATGTCGCCTTCGCTTTCCCACGGACTGCATCCCTTCATCGTCGTGGTTCATTCGCGCGATGGCTGGGTCGGGCGCTTTGAACTGCAGCATTTTGTCGATTAGGAGAACGGTGATGGATCAGGATAATCTTGAGTTGTCAGGGGAAAAGTCGCAATGGGGAAAGTTGCGCGAGGACCACTTCGGTTATGACTCTAACGAAGAGCGGCTGGATAAGCGCGGCATGGAGGACTGGGAGCTGGTCGAGAAGATTCCCGAATCCCAGCTCAAGGTGCCTTACTGGTTCTGGGCGGTCGTCGCGAGTGTGTTCCTGGTTGGCGTGGGATTGAGTTTCCCGTTCTGGGGATTGAGGCCGGGCGTGGTCGTCAAGTGGACCGACTGGGTGAAGGATCCGGGCTTTCTGGGCTCCCTGGTTTACATCAGCGCAGCCGGCGCCTTCATCTGGTACATGGTCCACAGGAATGAAGTCTCGATAAAGAATGAGAAGGACGCCGAGCAGGAGACAAATGCGAACGACGGGAAAGGCAAGTAAGCCTTCGATGAAAAGCATTTTGTGCGCCGCATTGCTTCTGCTGCTGTCTGCGTGCGGCCAGCGCGATCTGCCATCGCCCTATCATGCGATAGACGTGACCTGGCAGCATACGCATGCGGACTTCACGCTCTTCGACTTCAACGGAAAACCGCGCAATCTGCTGGATTTCAGGGGCAAGGTGGCCGTGCTTTTCTTCGGCTATACCCATTGCCCGGATGTCTGTCCTACCACGCTTGCCGACCTGGCACAGGTGATGCGCATCCTGGGTCCGGATGCGAAAAGGGTGCAGGTGATATTTGTCACGCTGGACCCCGAAAGGGACAAGCCCGCGCTGCTCGCGAAATATGTGACTTCTTTCAATCCGTCCTTTCTCGGGCTTTATGGCGATGCGGAGGCAACGCAAAAGGCCGCTAAATCCTTCGGCGTGAATTACCAGAAGCAGTTTGACAAGCACGGCGGCTACACGCTGGATCACAGCGATGGCATCTTTCTTCTGGGAACCAGAGGAAAGCCCTTGCTGCTGTCGCGCTATGAAGAGCCGGCGGATCAAATGGCTCAGGACATCAGGCTGCTGCTCTCGATCAACCAGTAGCGCCGATTTTCAGACAGATCTCAACGACAGTGCGGTACAATCTCAAGGTTAACTAGCTACGACGGATCGAGTATGAATAACTTGTTATCGCGCATTCCCAAGGAATATCTGGCCTACTTCGCGCTCGCGGTCTGGGGCGCTGCAGTGATCCTGCTTCTCAACAAGTCGAACTTCGGACTGGATGAGGGTGGGGCTCATGCCCTGCTTCTGGTCTGGTCTGTCGCCGATGGTGTGGTCAGCTCCATCGTGACCATGGGATTGCCCGACTTTCGCACGCTGTTCTTCATTCCAGCAGGTGCGCTTTGGACAGGAAACCTGATCGCTGCGAAAGTGACGACCATCATCGTGATGGCGATCGTCGCATGGGGTCTGCACAGTTGGCGCAAGCAGGTCAGCGATCAGGAGGAGTCGTCGCTGATTGCGACCGGACTGCTCTTGATCTCTCCATTGGTGCTTCATCAGATCGATACGATGTCGGTCGGGCCTTTCCTGCTTTTTGTTTTTGCGATGGGGGCCTGGACTGACAAGATTTACCGTGAATCCAGGCAGGCCCTGGGAGGGGTGTATTTCGGGCAGATATTCCTTGCGCTCATCTCGGCAACCCTGCATCCCATGGGGCTCGCCTATCCATTGATGCTGCTCTGGTCGTGGCACAAGAATCCCTTGGATCGAGAGCGCCGCAACTATGTGTTTGCCGGAGTCATCTTCGCAATGGTGATCGCGCTGATTCTGACGATGGGATGGCGCCACATATCCTGGTTCGCAAATCCGGTGCGCGCTGCGTCAGGCATGCTGCTGGGGCCTTCAGACGGCGGGGATCTGGGTATGGGCGGCTGGATTTCCGGCGTGGGCATGCTGGTCCTGTTGCTTTGGGTCGCGATCAGCCAGTCGGGCAGGATGTGGACGGATTTGCTGGGACGGGTGTTGCTTGCATCCCTTGTCATCGGGCTTTTCAATGGTGACGGGGCCTTTGCCGTGGCCGCGCTGGCTGTCGTGCTCTACTGGGGATTTCCTGTGCTCCTGAGATCCGATGCGCAGGGAGGATTCTGGTCGCAGCGCGGCATCGCGCTGGTTCTGGTCTTCGTCGTCTCGACTTCCTTCATGCTGAATGACAAGGCGGATTATCAGTCCACGCAGCTTGGCGAACTTGCGCCTCGGGATGCGCTGATACGCGCGTTCTCCGAGAACGCCGAAGACATGCTGAAGGATGCGCACGGGCAAGCTCCCGCTCACAAGTTGCGCGTCGCGAGCCAATGGCCGGCGTTGACCATGCTGGGTTGCCGCTGCGATGCGCTCCCTTTGCCACCCGAGGCGCGCGATGCCGATGCGTTATATGGGATGCTGAAAGGGGTCGATTATCTGCTTTTCGATCCGCATAATCCGGCCAACAGTTCGCTGTCGCGCAATCTCGCGACGATGCAGGCGGGAAGGGTCGAAACGGTGGATCTCAGAAAAGGCGGCGTGATCGTCGAAGTCAAGCACGAACCCGTTCAACCGTCTGTTCAGCCTGCAGCCAGGAAACCGGGGACATGATGGTCGAGATACTGATCTTTCTGGTGGCGGGTATCGGCGCGCTTCTCATCGCGGGATATTCGGTGCACATGTTTATCGGGGGGCTGGTCAGCAATGACTCCGAACAACGCATCATCTTCATCGTATGCACGCTTGTGTTCTGCGTGATGGCTTACATGGCCTGGGATGTCGTGCAAAAGCGAACGGGCAAAAAATAGCTCAATTCTTCTGTCTGATCGGGATGGATCTGAATGAGCCTTCCGGTTTCTTCTTCAGCGCCATGTCGGCCAGCGTATATTTGTCCAGCACGCTTAGGAAGTTCGCCTGTGCTTCATGGATCACACCCTTCAGCGAGCAGGACTTGCTGACCACGCAGCGGTCGGTTTCTTCGTTGAAGCATTCCAGCAAATCGAAATCAGGTTCGGTCGTCCGCACGATCTCGCCTATCTGCATGTCCTTTGCGGGGCGGGCCAGCCTGATTCCGCCGCCTCTTCCGCGGTTGGTCTCTATATAGCCGTTAAGGCCCAGGTTGTGCACCACCTTCACGAGGTGGTTGCGCGAGATGTTGTAAAAGTCGGCGAGCTCCGTGATGGTGACGAGTTCATTCTCCTTGTGCGCGAGGTATAGCAGCACGCGCAGGGAATAATCGGTATATAACGTTAAGCGCATCTTGCGGGCAGGCCAAAGTTTGTCGTGTGCGTCGCATTATCCGATTAAGCGCAAGTCTTTGGAAGATGTGCGAGAAGGTGTTTTGACGAATTTTGATTTTCTGCTTGACGCCGCCCTTTGCGGAATATAAGATGTATTAAGAATGCATATTAAGTATGTCTTCTGATTTGACAATACATCCGCCCCAAGGGCAAAACGACAAAGGAGATCAAATTGAGTCTGTATACTGATATCGGTGGTGACGCTGCGGTCAATGCTGCTGTGGACATTTTCTATCGCAAAGTTCTGAAGGACGACCGCATCAACCGTTTCTTCGAAGGCGTCGACATGGACAAACAGGCTGCCAAGCAGAAGGCGTTCCTGACGATGGCTTTCGGCGGGCCTCACAACTATACCGGCGAAGACATGAGAAAGGGACATGCCCACCTGGTCGCCAAAGGACTCAACGATTCCCATTTTGACGCGGTGATGGAGCATATCGGTTCGACGCTCACCGAGCTCAAGGTGCCGGCGAACCTGATCGCGCAGGCCGCGGCGATCGCCGAGAGCACGAGAAAAGACGTGTTGGGCAAGTAAGCGCATACACCCATGGCCAAGGTGATCTACGGCGGGCAGTCATACGAGTGCGGGACCGATTCGGTTCTCGACTGTCTGACTGCCCAGGGTGTTCCGGTTCCTTCTTCCTGCCGTTCCGGCATCTGCCAGACCTGTCTGATGCGAACGGTTAACGGGGAGGTTCCGGAAAAAGCGAAGGCGGGGCTCAAACCAACCCTTGCGATGCAAAACTACTTTCTTGCCTGCTCATGTTTTCCGGAAAGCGACATCGAGGTGGCGTTGCCTGAAGCGGGAGTTAACAGGCTTTCTGCGGAAGTCGTGAGCGTCGAGCGCCTGAAACCCGATATCCTGGGAATCAAGCTCAGCCCTTCAAAAATCTTCGAATACAGGGCGGGGCAATTCCTGAACCTTTACAAGGACAAGACCACCGCCAGAAGCTATTCGCTCGCCAGCGTGCCAAGGCTTGACGAGTCGCTTGCGATTCACGTGCGCAAGGTGCCCAACGGCCTTGTGAGCGGCTGGCTCTTTGAGAATCTCAAGGCGGGTGACCGGATCGAGATATCCGAGGCTGCGGGAGACTGCTTCTACGCACCCGGCAATCCGGACCAGAACATCATCCTGATCGGGACAGGAACCGGCTTGGCGCCGCTCTATGGGATCGTGCGCGATGCGTTGCAGAGCGGGCACAGGGGCAGGCTTTCCCTATACCACGGTGGTTACGATGTATACGGTTTCTATCTGGTCGAAGAGCTGAAAGAGCTCGAAAGCCGGTATCCCAACTTCAGCTACAGGCCTTGCGTTTCGGAAGGCGATGCGCCGGAAGGTTATGCGAAGGGCATGGTGCACGAGGCGGCGCTCGCCGAGCATCCGGATCTTTCTGGATGGCGCGTTTTCCTGTGCGGCAATCCGCTGATGGTGAACGCGGCCAAGAAGCAGACCTTCTTCGCGGGCGCCTCGATGCGCGAGATATTCGCCGATCCTTTCTGAGTCGGGCGGGGCTACGATCGGGTCAGGATGACTGCCGCACCGAGCAAAAGCTCACATCACGAAGCGGTAGCCTATGCCGACTTCGGTCAGGATATGTTTGGGCAGTGACGGGTCGTCTTCTATCTTCTTGCGCAGATGCCCCATGTAAACGCGCAGATAGTGGCTGTCCTCGGCATGATGCGGCCCCCAGACTTCCTTCAATAGCTGCCGGTGTGTGAGCACGCGGTCGGGCGCTGCAAGGAGGCTGGTCAACAGCCGGTACTCGATCGGCGTAAAATGCAGAGGCTTTCCGTCCCGCTCCACCGTTCTGCGCGCAAGATCGACGCTGATCCTGCCGAAGATGCAGACGCTCTGGCCTGACCTTGCTGAAAGCGAGCTTCGCCTGCGCAACTGGGCGCGCACGCGCGCCATCAGCTCCTCAGTTCCGAACGGCTTGATCAGATAATCGTCCGCGCCGGCATCGAGCGCTGAAACTTTGTCCGCCTCCGAAGTCCTTGCGGACAGCACGATGATCGGAATGTCGGACCAGGTGCGCAGATCGCGTATGAATTCCACACCGTCTGCATCGGGCAGGCCAAGATCCAGTACGACAAGGTCGGGCTTTCTGGTGCCCGCCTCGATGATTCCGCGCTTGACCGAATCCGCCTCGTACACCTGGAAGTTTTCGGCTTCCAGCGCGAGGCGCAGGAAGCGCCTTATGCTAGGCTCATCCTCGACGACGATGATCGTGGCTGGCAATTCATGCATGGATATCGGAATGCTCCTCGCTCATCGAAGGGGGAATGCCGCGCGGCAGGGAAAAAATGAAGCGGGCGCCACCCTCCGGCCTCGTCTCGGCGCGTATCCATCCCTCATGAGCCTGCACGATGGCGCGGCATATCGTCAGCCCGAGGCCAACGCCGGGTGTGGCGCTTTCCTTCTGTCCGCGCTCGAATTTCTTGAAGATCTCCTCCTCTCGTCCGGCAGGCAATCCAGGCCCGTTGTCCTGCACGATTACATCTACCGTGTCGCGCTCACCAAGCTTCGCGCCGATTTCGATCAGGCTGCCGGTTGGCGTGTATTTTACTGCGTTGTCGAGCAGGTTCACCAGCACGCGCTCTATCAACACCGCGTCAAACTGCAGAAGCGGAAGATCCTCAGGCAGGCGGACGGAAACGCGGTGCTGATGCAGGTTTGCGCCCATATCCTTGATCGCGCTCCCTACCACCTCCTCCAGCGGCTGCCACTGCAGGTTCAGCTTGACCGATCCGGCCTGCAGGCGCGCCATGTCGAGCAGGTTGTTCACGAGTGCGCTCATGCGCTGCGCCTCCTTGCGCATGGCGACCGAAATCTCCGCCTGCTGTTGCGTGAGTGGAGGCTTGGTCAGAGACATCGAGTCGGCAAGCCCGATAAGGGCCGTCAGCGGGGTTCTCAGATCGTGCGATATTGCAGAAAGCAAGGAGTTGCGCAACCGTTCCGATTCCATCTGCACGGTGGTCTGCTGGGCGATGTCGACATAGTGGACGCGTTCCAAAGCGATGGCGATCAGGCGCGCGAAGGTGTCGAGCAGACGGCGCTGCTCGGGAATCAGGAGCAGACGCGGATCGCGCGGTTCGAGCACAAGCACGCCGCGCATCCGCATTGGCGCCTTGAGCGGAACATATAGCATCGGGCTCCCGGGCAGCGTATCGGTGCCAAGGCCTGCCTCGGCTTCATGATCGAATGTCCATTGGCTGATCCCCGCATCGACCGCGAGTCCGCTTCCCTGGACGCTGACAGGCGGCAGGAGTCTGTCGTCCTTTCCTGTCAGCACGAGAGCGGTGCGCGCGCTGAACTCCGTTTCGGCAAAGCGCTGGCAGATGCCCACGATCTGCTCGGGCAGAAGCGCTGCGGAAAGTTCGCGCGACATCTCGTAAAGCGCGCGCATGCGTTGCTCCCGCCTGCCTGCGATGCGCGCCTGGAAGGTCAGATCCGAGGTCAGCTTTGCGGTGATCAGGCCGGCTGCGAGCATCACCGAGAAAGTCAGCAGATATTGGGCATCCGTGACCGCAAAGGAGAACCTGGGCGGCACGAAGAAGAAGTCGAACGCCGCCACGTTCAGGAACGCGGCGGCGACCGCGGGGCCGAGCCCGTAGCGCGCGGCAGACAGCATGACCGCCAACAGGAACAGCATGGCGATGTTGGTCAGCTCGAACTTCGGGTAAAGCAGCATCGCAATCGCAGTCGTTGCGCCGCAATATGCCGCGCTTATCGCAAACGAACGCCATGGTGCCTCCAGGCTCTCGATGAAGGACTTGTCGGTCGATACACGCCTTCGATCCGTTACTTCTTCACGGGAAACCTGGATCACGTCGAGATCGGGCGCCAGCTTGCCGATGCGGTCTGCGACAGATCTGTACCACGGGCGCCATGCGCGCGCGTGATCGCGTCCGACGATCACCTTGGAGAGGTTGTGGTTTCTGGCATAGGCGATGACCGCATCAACCGCATTGCTTCCAGAGAGCGTTGCCGTTTCAGCGCCTGCTTCCTGTGCGAGCTTCAGCGCCTTGAAGATGTATTGCCGCCTGCTGTCAGAAAGCGCGCGGAGTTCGGGCGTCTCGACGTATATCACATGCCAGGGAACATCCAGCTTGGCCGCAATGCGCGCCGCGCTGCGCACTATCCTTTCCGCACCCTCTCCCGGGCCGATGCAGGCCGCGATCGATTCGCGGGTTTGCCAGACCGGCGTGACGGACTGATCGCGCCGGTATTGCAGCATCTCGCTGTCAACGCGGTCGGCCGTGCGCCTGAGCGCCAACTCGCGCAACGCGATCAGGTTGCCCTTGCGGAAGAAATTCTGTATCGCGCACTCGGCCTGATGCGGCATGTAGACCTTGCCTTCCTTCAGGCGCTGCAAAAGTTCATCGGGAGGCAGGTCGACCAATACCACTTCGTCCGCCTCGTCGAACACGTGATCGGGAATTGATTCCCAGACCCTAATACCCGCAATGCCGCCGACCACATCGTTCAGTGTTTCCAAGTGCTGGACATTGACTGTCGAATAGACATCGATGCCGGAAGAGAGCAGTTCCTGCACGTCCTGCCATCGCTTGGGATGACGCGAGCCTTGCACGTTGGAATGCGCGAGCTCATCCATCAGGATAAGCGCAGGTTTGCGCTCCAGCGCGCCGTCGAGGTCGAACTCCTTCAGTATCCTGCCCCTGTATGAAATCTCCTTGAGCGGAAGGCGTTCAAGGCCTTCGAGCAGCGCTTCCGTCTCCTTCCTGCCATGGGTTTCGACCACGCCGATCACGACATCCGTCCCAAGGCTTGCCTGCTGATGGGCCGTCGAGAGCATCGCATAGGTCTTCCCCACGCCCGCCGATGCGCCGAAAAATATCTTCAGCTTGCCCCGCGCCGCGCGCGCCTCCTCGTCCTTGATGCGGGTGAGCAGTTCGTCGGGATCGGGGCGTTGATCGGCCATCTCAATGGTCCAGAGCGAGATTGAGTTCAAGCACATTAACACGGGGCTCGCCAAAAATCCCCCATAGTCTTGCTTCGGTATGTTGGGCGATCAATGCATTCAGTTTTTCAATTGGAATGTTGCGCGCCTTCGCGATCCTGGGCGCCTGGTATTCAGCTGCTTCGGGACTGATGTGTGGATCGAGGCCGCTGCCCGAAGCTGTGACCAGGTCTGCAGGAATTGGCCTGGCATTCGAGGGATCGGAAGCCTTCAGCGCATCGATGCGGCCTTTGACTGCGTCAAGCAGCGCAGGATTCAAAGGCCCCAGGTTCGACCCGCCGGAAGCCATGCCGTTATAGGGTTGCGGCGCAGTGGCCGAGGGTCTTCCCCAGAAATGCTTTGGATCGGTGAAGTTCTGCCCGATCAGACTTGAGCCGACAGGTTTTCCGTTCAGGGAGATGATGCTGCCTGCAGCCTGGTGTGGAAATAAGACTCTGCCGATGCCTGTCGTCATTATGGGATAGGCGATGCCCGTGATGAGACTCAACAACACAAAAAGCGAAACAGCGGAGCGCAACAGATTTTTCATGTCTTTCTCCTATGCCAGACCTGCGCTCGCGATGATCAGGTCGATGATCTTGATGCCGATGAAGGGGACGATGAGGCCTCCCAGTCCGTATATGAAGAGGTTGCGGCGCAGCAGGACCGCAGCGCCCAGCGGCTGGTATTTCACGCCCTTCAACGCAAGCGGGATCAGAAAGATGATGATCAAGGCGTTGAAGATGACTGCGGACAGGATGGCCGATGCCGGGCTTGCCAAGTGCATCACGTTGAGCGCCTCGAGCTGGGGGTAGGTGGTGACGAAAGCAGCAGGGATGATGGCGAAGTATTTCGCGACGTCGTTGGCGATGCTGAAGGTCGTCAATGATCCTCGCGTCATCAGCATCTGCTTGCCCGTTTCCACGACCTCGATCAGCTTGGTCGGATTGGAATCCAGGTCCACCATGTTGCCTGCCTCCTTTGCAGCCTGCGTTCCGGTGTTCATCGCGACCGCGACATCGGCCTGTGCCAGTGCGGGCGCATCGTTGGTCCCGTCCCCCGTCATCGCAACCAGCCTTCCCTCGGACTGGTACTGGCGGATCAGGGCAAGCTTATCCTCTGGCGTGGCTTCTGCAAGGAAGTCGTCAACGCCTGCCTCTGCCGCGATCGCCGCGGCTGTCAGGCGATTGTCTCCGGTGATCATCACCGTCTTGATCCCCATGCGGCGCAGCTCTGAAAACCTTTCCTTGATGCCGCCCTTGACGATGTCCTTCAATTCCACCACGCCCAGCACGCGCGCAACTCCTTCCATGCTTTCAGCAACGACCAATGGGGTGGATCCTCTCTTGGCGACGCTCTCTATGATGGCGGATATCTCATGCGGAAACTGTCCTCCGCGCTCTGCGACATAGGCGCGCATCGCATCTGCCGAGCCTTTGCGGATCTGCCTTTCCCCGAGGTTCACGCCGCTCATCCTGGTCTGCGCGGAGAAGTGCACAAAGGTCGCATTGAGCGCATGAATGTCGCGTTCGCGCAGATTGAATTTCTGTTTGGCCAGCACCGTGATGCTGCGTCCTTCCGGCGTTTCGTCGGCAAGGGATGCAAGCTGCGCTGCATCCGCAAGCTCATGCTCGGTCACACCAGTTGCATGCAAAAAATCCGCTGCCTGTCTGTTGCCCAGGGTGATCGTGCCCGTCTTGTCGAGCAGAAGCACATCCACGTCTCCCGCTGCTTCAACGGCCCGCCCCGAAGTTGCGATGACGTTGGCCTGCATCATCCGGCTCATGCCTGCAACGCCGATGGCGGACAGGAGGCCGGCAATCGTGGTGGGGATCAGGCATACCAGCAGCGCGATCAGCACGGTCATGCCGATGGGCGAACCGGATTTTGCTGCGGCGACGCTGAACATCGAATAGGGCAGCAGGGTTACGGTGACTGCGAGAAACACGATGGTCAGCGCGACCAGCAGGATGGTCAATGCAATCTCGTTGGGTGTCTTCTGGCGCTTGGCCTGCTCCACCATCGCGATCATGCGGTCGACGAATGTTTCGCCGGGATTCACCGTCACGTGCACGACGATCCAGTCCGAAAGAACCCTTGTCCCGCCAGTCACCGCGGAAAAATCCCCGCCGGATTCGCGTATCACCGGTGCGGATTCGCCCGTGATCGCCGATTCGTCCACCGATGCGACGCCGCGTATGACTTCGCCATCCGCCGGGATCATGTCGCCTGCTTCAACCAGCACGACATCTCCCTTCCTGAGTTCTGTGGCGTGCATGCTTTCCCATACGGCAGGAATGGCATTCACTCCTTCTGCGAGGCTGGAGGAGAGTTTTTTTGCCAGGGTCTCACGCTTCATGTTTTTGAGCGCCGCGGCCTGCGCCTTGCTTCGGCCTTCTGCAAGCGCTTCCGCAAAATTTGCAAAGAGCACGGTGAACCAAAGCCACAGCGCCACCGCCAGAATGAATCCGGCAGGCGCCTCGCCTTTTCCGCCCAGCGCTTGCAGCCAAAGGACAGTGGTCATGAGGCTGCCGGCATAGACCACGAACATCACCGGATTGCGCCATTGAATGCGCGGGTCGAGTTTTCTGAACGATTCAACAACCGCCGGCTTTACGAGAACCGGATCGAACATGGCGAGTTTTTTGGTAGACATATCTATTCCTTAATGCGAAGCAAAAAGCATGAGATGTTCAACGACAGGGCCCAATGCAAGCGCGGGCACGTAGTTCAGCGCGCCTACCAGAAGCACTGTGCCTATCAAAAGCGCGATGAAAAGCGGCCCATGGGTAGGCATGGTTCCCGACGTTGCAGCTATGCGTTTTTTCGCGGCCAATGCCCCGGCAAGCGCCAGCACGGGAACGATGACGCCAAAGCGCCCGAACCACATCGCGACTGCGAGCGTGTCGTTATAGAACGGCGTGTTGGCGGAAAGCCCGGCGAACGCGCTGCCGTTGTTGTTGGCAGCGGAAGTAAAGGCATAAAGGATTTCGGAGAAGCCATGCGCGCCGGGATTCGCAATGCCCGCAACGCCGCTTGCGGCCATTGTTGCGATTGCGGTTCCCGCCAGAACCAGCAGGGGCGTGACGAGGATGGCGATCGAAACCATCTTCATCTCGTAAGCCTCGATCTTCTTTCCTAAATATTCAGGCGTGCGCCCTATCATGAGCCCTGCGATGAACACCGCCATGACCGCGAAGACCAGCATGCCGTAAAGCCCTGAGCCCACGCCACCGAATATCACTTCGCCCAGCATCATGTTCAACAATGGCACGAACCCGCCCATGGGCATGAATGAATCGTGCATCGAATTCACGGCTCCGCAGGATGCGAGCGTGGTGATCGTTGCGAAAAGGCCGGAATCGGCAATGCCGAAGCGCGCCTCCTTGCCTTCCATGTTGCCGGCGCTCATGTCCACGCCAAGCTTTCCGAGCAGCGGGTTGCCCTGCTGCTCAAAGTGGATCGCGACTGCGGCCATCACCGCAAACACCAGCGTCATCGCAATCAAAAGCGCCCATCCCTGCCGCGTGTCGCCCGCCATGCGTCCGAAGGTATAGCAAAGCGCAGCCGGGATCAGGAAGATGGAAAGCATCTCAACGAAATTTGAAAGCGGGGTCGGGTTCTCATACGGATGCGCCGAGTTCGCATTGAAATAGCCGCCGCCATTCGTGCCCAGCATCTTGATCGCTTCCTGGGATGCGACCGGTCCCATCGGCAGCGTCTGCGTTTTCGTCGTTGCAGACTCGGTGACGGGATTGCCCTTGTCGTCCTTCATGGGCTGGCCGGACGAATCCAGCTTGGGATTGTCGTATCTGGTGACTTCGATGGTCGCAACATCCTTGTAGCCGTCGAAATTCTGGATTATCCCTTGACCCACCAGGAAAACCGCATACACCAATGAGATCGGCAGCAACAGGTAAAGGGTGATGCGCGTGAGATCGACCCATGCATTGCCTATCGTCTTCGCCGTATGCCGCGCAAAGCCGCGTATCAATGCGATCGCAACGACTATTCCTGTCGCGGCAGAAAGAAAATTCTGCACGGTGAGCCCGAGCATCTGCGTCAGATAGCTCATCGTCGATTCGCCCGCATAGCCCTGCCAGTTGGTATTTGTGGCAAAGCTGATCGCGGTGTTGAAAGAGGAATCCGCGCTCACGTTCGCCATCGCCTGCGGATTCAAGGGAAGCAAATGCTGCAGGCGCTGCAGCGCGTAGACTGCGAGCACGCCCAGCAGATTGAAGAGCAGAACGGCAAAGGCGTATTTCAGCCAGCCCATTTCCTCGTCGGCCTTCACGCCGCAGAGCCTGTAAAGCAAGGACTCGAATCTACCACCAAGACGCACTGCCCACCCGCGCCCTTCGACGATGTTCGCGATATAGGATCCCAATGGCTTGACCGTGAGCAACAATACAACCAGATAAAGGATCAGCAAAACCCATGCATGACTGTTCATGAAAAATCCTCCGGATAAAGGAGCGCTGCAACAAGATAGATGAAAAGCGCAGCCGCAACGATAGCGCTGATAATCAGGCTCATTTTTCGCCTCCCAGCCTGTTGCAGCCTGTTGCCAGCCCGATCATCAGAAAAAAGAAAAGGCCGACGCCTGCTAGATATAGAAGATCCACGATTGCCTCCTGTATGCCGAATTCATGAACGAAGTCATGATAGGCAATGCGCAATATAGATTCTGAAAATAATCGGCGAGTCCGTATAAAAGAATCGTAAAAATGCGCGCGTGTCGCGCGGTATATCGCCGATCCATTCTGAGTCAGGCCGGGCTGAAAACCGCCGGCCGGAGGCAGGCTTTGATCCGTAAGCCGTCAGAAAGATGTTTGAGACTTTCTCCAGGCCGCAGGCGGGGAGCCGACCAAACGCCTGAAGGCGCGGGAGAATGTCGCCTCGGATTCGTATCCGACTTCCAGGGCAATGGCCGCCACTTTGAGATTGGTTTCCCGCAGTAGCCTGGACGCAAGCTGGATGCGCCAATTTGCCAGGTATTGCATCGGGGGAAGTCCGAGATATTTCACGAACCGTTCGAAAAATGCAGAGCGCGACATCCCGACCTCATGGGCCAATATGTCGATGCTCCAGGATTTGTCCGGCATTTGATGGATAAGGGCGAGGGCCTGGCCGATGAATTGGTCGCGTAGACCGGCAAGCCAGCCGGTAGCATCCTCGGGAAGATTTTCCAGATAGCGGCGGGCTGCATCGACGAACATCATCTCAGACAGCCTTTCCAGGACCGCGCTGCCTCCGGGCCTGGGGTTGTTCGATTCGGCTACCGCCTGATCGATGACGCGCGAAACCCAGTCACCGGCCCTTGCGGCAGGCAGGTGCAGCATCCTGGGCAGGGCTGCAATCAACGGATTGAACGGCTTCAGATCGCATCCGAGAAAACCGCACACTGCGATGGTATTTGCTTCCTCTACGGGTAGCTTCGCTCCCGGCTCCAGGACGCCGTGGTGATATGCGATCGGAAACGGTTTGGGCAGGTTGCGCGTGGAAAATATCCAGTCCGCCGTCAGGCGAAAGGGTTCCATGTCAGGCGCACTCGAAAGAACGTGGCTGTCTCCGTGCGGGAACATCACGATGTCGCCAACTGCCAGCTTGACAGGAGGCTCGCCCGAAATCGCCGCCCAGCCGCTCCCTTTGGCGATCATGTGGTATTCCATGGCATGCTCGCATCCCGGAATCACGGCTTCCGCGATTTCGCTGCCTTCAGGTGCCTGGGCTGACCACTGGTCTTTGAAGCTCACATAGTAGAACACCGCACCGCGCAGCCGCACAGTGAGCAAGAGGTCGGAGAGCGTATCGCGGCTCACAGTCAGTCCCAGCCTGGCTGGTTGTTTGCGAATCGTTCCATCGGTCTATGGCCTCCCAAATACGGACGGTCGATCAAGTCTGGCGGACGCAGTGCAAAGTGTCAACGATGACTTTCAGGAACAATGCTCATGTCGTCACCCAAGAGGAGATGCATCATGAACAAGCAGTCAACAACCTGTATGGTACCCCAATCCCATTTCCAGGCCGGCAATGTCGACTTCGATGCGATCAAGCAAAAGCAGCGGGCTGTCTGGTCGAGCGGAGACTATGCAATCATTGGCGCCACGCTCCAGATCGTCGGCGAAACGCTGGCAGAGGCGCTGGACCTGCGCGCCGGAGAAGCGGTGCTGGATGTCGCAGCCGGAAACGGAAACGCTTCGCTTGCGGCCGCAAGAAGATTCGCCCGCGTGACCTCGACCGATTACGTTCCTCAGCTCCTTGAAAAGGGGGCGGTCCGTGCCAAGGCGGAAGGATTCGATATCAGGTTCCAAGACGAAGATGCTGAAGCTTTGAGCTTCCCCGACGGAGCGTTCGATGCGGTTATGTCGACGTTCGGCGCCATGTTTGCGCCGAATCAGGTTCAGGTGGCGCGCGAGCTGATGCGTGTCGTCCGCAAAGGAGGACGCATAGGGATGGCCAACTGGACGCCTGAAGGCTTCCTTGGAGAGCTGCTGCGCCTGATTGCCGGTTACGTTCCTCCGCCTCCAGGAACCCAATCTCCCCTCTTGTGGGGAACCGAGCCGAAAATCGTTGAACTGTTCGGCAGCCAGGCTGCGGATATCCAGTGCGTGCGTCGTTATTTTCAATTCCGCTATCTCAGCGCCGGGCATTGGATCGATGTGTTCACCCGATATTACGGGCCGCTGCACAAGGCATGTGCAGCGCTCGAACAGGATAGGCGCGTTCAATTGCTTGCTGATATCGAGGCGCTGCTCTCTCGCATGAACGTCGGCGGGCCGGATTCTCTGGTCGTGCCGGGCGAATACCTGGAAGTCGTAATCGCAAAGCATTAGCTTCAGGCACGTCCAGGCAGCATTAGGGATGTTCTGGGGGATTCGCCCTAATCGGGAAAAATAGAATATTGCGCCTTCGTCTATATGAGTCGCGTGAGGCCGGGCTATCCGTGGATTGCCATGTAACCGGCAATCGCGATCAAGAGGACGGTCGCGAATTTCCGGAATGCTTCGCGGGGCATGCGCTCGATGATCCGTTTGGCAGGCCAGGTTCCGATTACCGTCGCGATTCCCAAGATGGCCGGGTTTGAGCAGTTTGGCTCAACCTGATATCCTTCGAGTGTCGGTGCGCAAGCATAACCACGGAAGGATGGGAAGCATGATCGCCTTTGTTGAAGCCAGACGCGCGGGCCTGTTCGGCCGCAGCAACTGGTTGCCCAACATCATCGCCGGCCTGATCGTAGGCGTGGTTGCGCTGCCGCTGGCGATGGCCTTCGCCATCGCAACAGGCGTGAAGCCGGAGCAGGGGATCTATACCGCCATCGTTGCCAGCCTTGCGGTGTCGCTCTTCGGCGGAAGCCGCATACAGATTGCCGGGCCCACCGGGGCTTTCATCGTGATCCTCTCGAGCATCACGGCAAAATACGGCGTCGCAGGCCTGCAGGTGGCCACGCTGATGGCGGGGGCGATACTGCTCCTGCTCGGATTGGCGCGCATGGGGACGATCATCAAGTTCATCCCTGATCCGGTGATCCTCGGTTTCACCGCAGGCATCGCGGTGATCATCTGGGTCGGAGAATGGCGCGATTTCTTCGGCCTGCCTGCGGTGGCCGGATCGCATTTTCATGTGAAGCTGTGGCATCTGCTACAGGTGTTGCCCCAGTGGCATCCCGCGACCACGGGACTGGCTTTGCTTTCTCTGGCGCTGGTGATCATCTCGCCGCGCCTGCCCTTGTTGCGCCGCCTTCCGGGCCCCCTGGTCGCACTGGTGGTGGTCACTTCGCTTCAGGCCGTGTTCCACTTTTCAGGCGTGCGCACCATCGGCAGCACCTTCGGCGGCATACCTCAGGGATTGCCTATGCTGCGCTTTCCCGACATGAGCTTACGGGAGATCATCGATCTCATCGGCCCCGCTTTCACGATCGCGATGCTGGGCGCCATCGAATCGCTGCTGTCAGCCGTGGTTGCTGACGGCATGGCCGGCACGCGCCACAACTCCAACCAGGAGCTGATCGGTCAGGGCATCGCCAATCTCATCACGCCGCTTTTCGGGGGTTTTGCGGCGACAGGGGCGATCGCGCGCACCGCGACCAATATCCGAAACGGCGGGAACAGCCCTCTTGCAGGGATCGTCCATGCGTTAACTCTGGTGTTCATCGTCATGTTGCTAGCACCTCTCGCAAGCAACATTCCCCTTGCAGTGCTCGCGGCTATCCTGTTCGTGGTGTGCTGGAACATGAGCGAGGCTCACCACTTCATAAGGATGATCAAGCGTGCGCCCAGGGCGGATGTGGTGATCCTGCTGGTGACTTTTTTCCTGACCGTATTCGCGGACCTGGTCGTCGCGGTGAATATCGGCGTGATATTGGCCACCCTGCATTTCTTGAGGCGCATGGCGAGCAGCGTCGAGGTGCGCCATGCCACCGAGCAGGAATTGAGCCAGGAGATCGCGCAGCTGGGGCAGGGGCCTCTGCCCTCTGGCGTGCTGGTCTATGCCGTCGAGGGCCCCTTCTTCTTCGGCGCGGTGGAGAACTTCGAGCGCGCGCTCGCAGA
This sequence comes from Pseudomonadota bacterium, assembly GCA_021782365.1. Taxonomy (GTDB): domain Bacteria; phylum Pseudomonadota; class Gammaproteobacteria; order Burkholderiales; family Gallionellaceae; genus Gallionella. The sequence continues at coordinate 24,188 of JAJXVB010000009.1, read as the reverse complement.
CACGCACACCGATCCCGAGGTCCTGATCATCCGGCTGCGCTGGGTGCCGTTCATCGACATCACCGGGCTGCAGTTTCTCGAGGAGGTGATACGCGATCTGCACCGTCGCCGCGTGCGCGTGATCCTCTCGGGCGCGAACGAGCGCGTGCAGGGCAAACTCGAGCGGGCGGGCATCATCGATCTGATAGGCAAAGACAACAGCTTCCGAGAGTTCGGCGATGCGCTGATGGCTTGCCGGGCAGGGGCGTAGCGGCCGCTCAGAGCGGCAGCGCGGTCTTGTCGACCACGCGGCGCAGCACGAAGCTCGAGTGCACGCCCGTCACGCCCGCAATCCTCGTGATCCTGTTCAGGAGCAGATCCTGGTAGTCGTCCATGTCTTTGACCACCACCTTCAACTGGTAGTCCGCGTCCTGCCCCGTGACCAGCAGACACTCGAGCACTTCGGGCAATTTCGCGATCCTGGCTTCGAAGTTGGAAAATCGCTCTGGCGTGTGCTGGTCCATCGAGATGTGTATCAGCGCCATCAATGAGAGCCCCATCGCCCTTGCATCGACCATCGCCCTGTATCCGGTGATGATCCCCGATTGTTCGAGCGCATGCAGGCGCCTCAAGCAAGGGGAGGGGGAGAGGCCGATGCGGTTCGCGAGATCCTGGTTGCTGATCCTTCCTTCCTGCTGCAGCACGCGCAGCATCTGCAGGTCGTAGTTGTCCATTTTGTATCTTTCCGTATATTTGAAATATAATTTCAATATTACTTTTTATATAAGAATATAGTTGCTATTTATATCGTAAATTAACCATAAAAAGCAAGCACCTGCTTCGGGATTTTTCTTATGATGCTGCTCATCGAGATCAAGGAGCAGACCATGGAAAAGTACAGACCCTTTCAGCCGATAGCGCTCGCAGACAGGCAGTGGCCGAACAAAACCATCGAAAATCCTCCGGTATGGATGAGCTCGGATCTGCGCGACGGCAACCAGTCGCTCTTCGAACCGATGAATATTGATCGCAAGATGCGCATGTTCGAGATGCTCTGCGGGATCGGATTCAAGGAGATAGAGGTCGCGTTCCCTTCCGCATCGCAGATCGAGTTCGATTTTGTGCGCGCCCTGATCGAGGAAAACCGAATTCCTCACGACGTTGCGATAGAAGTGCTGACCGCGGCTCGGGAGCCATTGATCCGCCGCACGATGGAATCGCTGAAGGGTGCAAGGCGCGCGATCGTGCATGTTTACAACGCGACCTCAAGGCCATTCCGCGAGATGGTTTTTTGCATGGGCAAAGACGAGATCGTCAAGATGGCGGTCGATGCGGTTCTCCTGATCAAGGATCTTGCCGCGAGACAGCCCGAGACGGAATGGGTGCTCGAGTACAGCCCCGAGACTTTCTCCGCCACAGAGCTCGATTTCTCGCTCGAGATATGCGATGCGGTGACAAAGGCATGGGGAGCGACGCCATTCAATAAGGTGATCATCAACCTTCCCGCGACGGTCGAGGTCTCGACCCCCAACGTGTATGCGGACCAGGTCGAATGGATGCACCGCAATCTCGGAAGAAGGGACAGCGTTATCCTGAGCCTGCATGCGCACAACGACAGGGGCACGGCGGTCGCAGCAACGGAATTGGGGTTGATGGCGGGAGCTGAGCGGGTCGAGGGCTGCCTCTTCGGAAACGGGGAGAGGACGGGAAACGTGGACATCGTCACGCTTGCCCTCAACCTGCACACGCAGGGGATCGATCCGGGGCTTGATTTTTCCGACATCGACAAGGTCGCGCGTACGGTCGAGCATTGCAACCAGCTGCCCATCCATCCGCGCCATCCCTATGCGGGCGATCTCGTGTTCACGGCCTTTTCCGGATCTCACCAGGACGCGATCAGGAAGGGCTTTGCAAGGCAGAAGCCGGATGAACTCTGGAGCGTGCCTTATCTTCCGATCGATCCCAGGGATGTCGGGCGCAATTACGACTCCGTGATCAGGGTGAACAGCCAGTCCGGAAAGGGAGGAATCGCCTATCTGCTCGAGACGGGATACGGCATCGTCATGCCGCGCCGCCTGCAGATCGAGTTCTCATCCGTCGTTCAGAGACATGCAGACCGGGATGGAGGGGAGTTGAGCGCTCAGGATATCTGGCGGATTTTTTCAGCCGCCTACCTTGATGCGTCTTTGCCCTTGCGCTATCTTGCCCATCATCTTTTCGAGTCGGGCGAGAAGCAGGGAATCGAACTCGTGATCGAGATGGACGGGAAAAGGCAGACCTTCTCGGGAATTGGAAACGGGCCGATCGATGCCGCTGTGCATGCGCTGATGAAGGCGGGGCTGAGCGTCAAGGTGACGGGCTACGATGAATCCTCGATAGGGGCGAGCGCCGACGGCGGGAATGCGACGGCCTGCGCGTTCATCGAGATCGCACATGAGAGAGGCAGCTGTTATGGGGTGGGCATGGATGCGAATATCGTGACCGCAGCGGTCAGGGCATTGTTGAGCGGAGTGAACCGGATGTTGCACGAAAGAACAGATGCGTGAGGGCGGCTATGCAGGAGTGGTGTTCGCGCTGCTCGCGGCAATCGGGTTTTCGGCTAAGGCCATCCTGGTCAAGCTGGCCTACCAGTACCGCGTCGACACCATCACGCTGCTCGCATTGCGCATGGCTTTCGCGATGCCTTTTTTCGTGGCCGTGCTGTTTTGGGTGTGCCGCAGAAAAATCGATCCGCTTTCTCTAAAGGACAAGATGATGGTCCTGGGGCTGGGTCTGATAGGCTACTATCTTTCCAGCCTCTTCGATTTCCTGGGCTTGCAGTACATCACCGCGGGGCTGGAGCGCCTCATCCTCTTTCTCTATCCGACGATGACGGTGGTGCTTGCCGCGCTGATATACAAACGGGCGATAGGAAGGAAGGTGCTCGCGGCGATGGCGTTGAGCTATCTGGGCATTGCGCTCGTGTTTTTGCACGATGCGGGAGGGCGTCAGGGAGAGTCTGTCCTGCTTGGGGCCATGCTTGTCTTTGCGAGCACGCTCTCCTATTCGATATACCTCGTGGGTGCGGGGCATGCGATCGCGAGACTGGGCGTCGAGCGTTTCACTTCGCTGGCGATGATCGTGGCGAGCATCGCCTGCCTGCTGCAGTTTGGGGTGACGCATAGGCTGGGCTCACTCGATCTGCCCTTTCGCGTCTACGAATATTCGGTCGCGATGGCGCTCTTTTCCACCGTGCTTCCGGTCTTCCTGCTCTCCTATGCGATAAGACACATAGGTTCCTCCCATGCGTCGCTGATCGGTTCGATAGGCCCCGTCAGCACGATCTATCTGGCTTATCTTTTCCTCGGCGAAAAAGTCACGCTCCTGCAGGTCGCGGGCGCATTCCTTGTGATGTGCGGGGTGCTCATCGTGAGCCTCAACAGGAGCCAGACTGGTGCGGTAAAGTGAAGACGGGAATACAATGGATTCCTCTTCGCATTTTTGATGGATGCCATGAATCTTTTCGGATCGATGCCGCCTGAATGGGCGCATGTGCTTTTCGTTCTCTTCCTGTCATTCCTGATCGGGCTGGAGCGCGAGGAGCGCAAGGACAGGGATGGGCACTATTCGTTCGGCGGCGTGCGCACTTTTCCCTTGATCGGGCTGATCGGCTATTCGATGAGCGAGCTCTCGGGCGGCGATCTCCTGCCTCAGGCGATTGGCTTCGCCGTGGTGGGCGGATTTTTGATGATTTCCTACTGGCACAAGCTCACCACATCGTCGAGTTCGGGCGTCACATCTGAGATGTCGGGGCTTGCCACCTATCTCGTCGGCGCCTTCGTCTACCACGAGATGTTCTGGATCGCCACGGCGCTGACGGTCTCCAGCCTTCTTCTGCTCGAGCTGAAGGAAGGGCTGGAGAGCCTGGCCAAGCGCATCGAAAGCACGGACATCCTGACCTTCGCCAAGTTTCTTTTCCTCTCCGCGGTGATCCTGCCGCTCTTGCCCGATGTGCCTTACACCCCGTTCCAGATCAATCCCTTCAAGACCTGGGTCGTCGTGGTGGCGGTCAGCGGCGTGTCGTACGGCAGCTATGTTCTGCAACGCCTGACCAGGGAGAAGGGGAGCGTGATCCTGGCGGCTCTCCTGGGCGGCGCCTATTCCTCTACGGTTGCGACGGTGGCCCTGGCCAGACGATCCAAGGATCAGGAACAACCCCATCTTTTCTCGGGGGGCATGCTGATTGCATCGGGTGTGATGTATCTGCGCCTCGCGGTCCTGTTGGCGCTCTTCAATCAGGCCCTGATGGAAAAGCTGGCCATCCCTTTTGTCGTGCTCGCAATCATCGCGATGGCTGCGGGATGGATCTGGTCGAGGCGCTCCGATGCCATAGCGTTGAAGGCGGGACAGGCGGTCGAACCGAAGAATCCGCTGGAGATCAGGGCGGCGCTGTTCTTTGCGCTGCTCTTTGTCGGCATGCTGGTCGCGACCCATCTGGCCGTGACCTACCTTGGAAGGTCGGGCGTCTATACGCTGGCTGCGATCATGGGCGTGACCGATGTGGATCCCTTCATCATGGGTCTGACGCAGTCGGCGCCTTTGATGACGCCGCTACATGTCGCCTCGGACGGCATCCTGATCGCGGCGGCCAGCAACAACGTGATCAAGGGTATCTATGCCTATGCGCTTTCCTCGCGCAAGACGGGTGTGCAGAGCCTGGTCCTGCTGCTGGGGTTGGCCGTTCTGGGATTGTTGCCGCTGCTCTGGTAACTTAAAGCGCAACACCTGCCTTGTGTGCCTGTTCGTCCGCGTAGTAGCTGCTGCGCACCATGGGCCCTGAGGCGGCATGCGAGAATCCCATCGATCGCGCCTCGCTCTCGAACATCGCAAAGGTTTCCAGCGGGACATAGCGCAGCACGGGAAGATGCCCGTCGGAAGGCTGCAGATACTGGCCCAGGGTCAGCATGTCCACGCCGTGCGCGCGCAGGTCCCGCATCACTTCCAGCACCTCCTCGTCGGTTTCCCCAAGCCCAAGCATCAGGCCGGACTTCGTGGGTATGCCGGGAAATCTCGCCTTGAAATCCTGGAGCAGCTTCAGGGAATGCGCATAGTCGGCGCCCGGGCGGGCGAGCTTGTATAGTCTCGGCACCGTCTCCAGGTTGTGGTTCAGCACGTCTGGCAGACTTGTTGAGAGCGCATCGAGCGCGGCATCCAGCCTGCCGCGAAAGTCGGGAACCAGGATTTCCAGGCGGGTGGCTGGAGAGCTTACACGCACCTCGGACAGGCAGTCTGCAAAGTGTTTTGCGCCGCCGTCCCTCAAGTCGTCCCGGTCCACGCTCGTGATCACCACATAGTTGAGTCTCAAGAGGCCGATGGAGCGCGCGAGGTTCCTGGGCTCCTCGGGATCCGGGGGGTTGGGCTTTCCATGCGCGACATCGCAGAAGGGGCAGCGCCTCGTACATACGTCGCCCAGGATCATGAAGGTCGCCGTGCCCTTGCTGAAGCATTCGCCTATGTTGGGGCAGGAGGCTTCCTCGCAGACCGTCACGAGATTGTGTTCCCTCAGCAGTCTCTTGACGTCGTGGTAGCCGGTGCCAGAGCCGGTCCTGACGCGTATCCATTCGGGCTTGCGCAGCCTCTGCTCAAGGGGCACGATCTTGATCGGGTTGCGCGCGGTCTTGGCCGCGCCTGTCTGTTTGTTTTCGTTCATTTTATAAGATTCCTTGTCTGCTTCAGGCCCTGCACCAGGTTCTGCGCAAGCCCTGCCTGAAGTTCGTTGATGCTGGCCGTGATGCCGAGCTCCGTGCACTGTGTCACGCGCAGCCCCTGATAGCCGCAGGGATTGATCAGGCTGAATGGCGAGAGATTCATGTCGACGTTGAGCGCCAGCCCATGATAGCAACAGCCGTGCCTGATTTTAAGGCCTAGGGAGGCGATCTTCGCATCGTTCACATATACGCCAGGCGCGTCGATGCGGCTCTTGGCCGGGACGCCGTAATCGTCGAGCAGGTCTATCACGGACTGCTCCATCACGCTCACCAGCTCGCGCACGGTAAGCCTCAGGCGGCGCAGGTCGAGAAGAAGATAGGCCACGATCTGTCCAGGCCCGTGATAGGTGATCTGTCCTCCGCGGTCTATCCTGATCACCGGGATGTCGGTCTGGCGCAGCAGATGCTCGGGTAATCCAGCAATCCCCTGGGTAAAAGTCGGGGGATGCTGCACCAGCCAGATTTCGTCGCGCGTATCCGGGGTGCGTTGGTCTGTGAAGCGCTTCATCGCCTCCCAGGTGGTTTCATATTCGACAAGCCCCAGAGTATGCACAACAGGATGCATCACAATACCATCTTGACGAGCGGGTGGGCGCAGAGCTCCCGGTAAAGCGCATCGAGCTGGGCGCGCGAGGTCGCGCGTATCGTGCAGGTGAGGCTGATGTATTTCGCAGTCCTGCTTGCGCGCATCTCCATGCTCGCGGCGTCGTAATCCGGGGCGTGCTTGATGATTACCTCGAGCACGGACTGAGCGAGCTCGGGATGCTGCGCGCCGAAGATCTTGAGCGGGAAATCGCTGGGATATTCGACCAGGCTTTCGGATTCGGGAATCTCCGGGAAATCGGTCATTTTGCTCGCATCACGTTATGTTTGAATTCCTGGTAGAGCGCATGCATGCGCCTGAACATTGGTCCGGGGAGGCCGGCGCCCACAGGCTTTCCGTCGAGCTTCGTGATCGCCAGAACTTCCCTCGTGCTCGAGGTCAGCAGGAGTTCGTCTGCATGCAGGACTTCGGCTAAAGAAATCCTGCGCACCTCGAACGGGATGCCGTTTGCGCCTGCGATCTCGAGTATCACGTCATAGGTGATGCCAGGCAGCATGAGGTTGTCCTTGGGCGGCGCCAGAAGCATGCCTTCCTTGACCGCGAAGATGTTGCTTGCGGCGCCTTCCGTCAGGAATTCCTTGTTGCGTATCAGTATGGTTTCCGCGCATCCTTCATCGATCGCCATCTGTCTCAGAAGCACGTTGGGCAGGAGCGATATCGCCTTGATGTCGCATCTCAGCCAGCGGTTGTCTTCCGCTGTGACAGCCGAGATGCCGGAGGCGAGAAGATGATCGGGAGGCGTGGGGAGCGGATTGCTCATCACGAACACGGTGGGCGGAACGGGCGGATTCGGGAATGCATGATCGCGCTTTGCCACGCCGCGCGTGATGTGCAGATAAAGGTACTGGTCTTGGGCTTCGTTCTCGGCTATTACCTTGTCGAGTATGCCCGCCCATTCTTCATCGCTGTGCGGATTGGCAAGCCTGATCCCGTCCAGGCTGTGTTTCAGGCGCCTCAGGTGTTCCTCAAGCCTGAATGCGCGTCCCGAATACACGGGGATCACCTCGTATACGCCGTCGCCGAAGATGAAGCCGCGATCCAGCACGGGGACCCTGGCTTCCTCTATCGGCATGTATTGTCCGTTCAGGTAGATCATGTTTGCCTCCTACATGGAGCTGTATTTCCTGATCAAGAGGCGTATGCTGTCCAGGCCGCGAGAGAAGACGTTGGCCTGGGCGACGCTGTCTAGAGCGAGCAGTGGAAACTGCGCATACGGTTTTCCGTTGAGGGTGAATCTCAGTATGCCAAGCTGCTGGCCAGATTCTATCGGGGCGATGATGGGCTGGTGGGTTTCCACGCTCGCCTTGAGCTCGGCATACTGCCCCCTGGGGATGGTCAGCACGAGATCGCGCCTGAATCCGAGATCTACGTGGCTTTCCGTTCCCTTCCAGACGCGCGCGTGGAAGACGGGCTGGCTGTTCTGATAGAGCCTCACCGCATCGAAGGACTGGAATCCGTAGTTCATTAGCTTCTGGCTGTCCGATGCGCGCTCGCTGTCCGATGCCGCGCCCAGCACCACCGAGATCAGGCGCCTCTTGTCGCGCAGCGCAGAACCTACGAGGCAGAAACCTGCCGATTCGGTATGCCCGGTCTTCATGCCGTCGGCATAAGGATCCAGCCAAAGGAGGCGGTTCCTGTTCGCCTGAGAGACGTTGTTGAAGGTGTATTCCTTGAGCTTGAAGATCGGGTAGTCTTCGGGGAAATCGCGCACGAGGGCTGCCGCAAGCAATGCAAGATCATAGGCGGTGCTGTAATGCTCCGCATCCGGCATGCCGACAGGGTTTGCGAAGTGCGTGTTCTTCATGCCCAGGCGCTGGGCTTCCCTGTTCATCATCGCAACGAACTGCGCTTCCGTGCCGCCGACCTCGGTTGCCAACAGATGGGCCGCATCGTTGCCGGATTGCACGATCAGGCCGTGCAGAAGTTGGTCTATCGTGACGGTCTGGCCTGGCTTCAGAAGCATGCGGGATTCGCCGTTCGAAGCGTGAGGGCCATCCGAGGGCACGGTCACGCTTTGATTCATCTGGAGCTTGCCCTGTTTTATCGCGCCGAAGGTCAGATATGCCGTCATCAGTTTGGTAAGGGAGGCGGGCTCGACATGTTCGTCGGCGTTGTGGCTCACCAGTATCTGGTTGCTCGAGAGGTCGTAGAGCAGGTAGGACTTCGCTTCCAGGACGGGCGCCTGTTCAAGAGGTTCGGCGAGGCTCGCGAAACTTGCGAGCAGTCCGATGAATAAGAGAATCGCTTTCATGCCTGAGCCTAGAATATGTCGGCCATCTGGGCTGCCTGAAGCGCGATCTCGTTGATCGTGCTTCTGAGTTCGTCGGCTTCGTCCGCGTCTATTCCCAGAGTCTGCCATTCCATTTCGCTGATCTCGCTGCCGGTGTATTCGTTAATTCCGAAGTTGGGCAACAGCTTCTCTGCAAGGTTGATCATGTAGGGAAGCAGGTTGCTCAGGGGCACCTCGTCGATGTGCGGCGTATGGTGGTAATGCAGAACTTCTATGATCTCTTCCGGCAGGTTCCAGCGGCGGGCGAGCTGCGCGCCAAGCTCGCAGTGCGAGATGCCGAGCACCTCCTGTTCGATTTCCACCACGTGGCGGGTGGGCTCGAGCGCAAGCCGGCGGTGCAGTTCGTCGCTCGCCCCGCTGTCGACATGGTGTATCGCCATGTAACCCATGTCGTGCAGCAGCCCGGCAAGATGGATGTGGTCCTGCTGCGGTCTCATCTGCCTCGGCATCGAAAGCGAGAGCGTGTTCATCGCGATGGCGATGGAAAGGCTGTGCAGCCAGAGGTATTGCGGCGCAAAATTCTGCGTCGCGGGAACCTTGGAAAAATTGGACATCGCCGCGATGCCTAAGGCAACCGCCTTCACTCTGGTCAGGCCAAGCAGCATCGCGGCCTCAGGCACGGTGCCGACCTTGCGGTTCAAGCCCATCATCGGGGAATTGGCCTGGCTGATCAGTTTTGCGGAAATCTGCGGGTCCTGTCCTATCAGCTTCAGAAGCTCTGCCTCTCCCTCGTCAGTGCTCAGGTCCAGCGCCATCAGCTTCATCGCGATGGCAGGCATGGCGGGAAGCGAATCGAGGTCGGTCAATGCATTGGTGAGTTTCTGACGGATCTGTTCAGTGGACATGTCGGTATCTCTTTGCGTGCGGAAATTGATAAGCCCGGTTGAGGTCCTTGCATTATACGGGAAAGTGCCTTCAGGCGCTGCCGCCGGGCGGGGGCTTGTTGAGCTTGCGCTGCAGGGTGCGGCGGTGCATGTTTAGCGCACGCGCCGTCGCGGAGATGTTGTAGCCGTTCTCCTGCATCACGCGCTGTATGTGCTCCCATTCCAGCTTCTCTATGTTGGTCTCGGTCGTCTTGAGCTCCACGTTGCCGTCCGCCTCGTGCCTGAAGGCCGCGATGATTTCGTCCGCGTTGGCGGGCTTCGCAAGGTATTGCGTCGCCCCAAGCTTGATGGCCTCGACTGCGGTGCTGATGCTCGCATAGCCAGTCAGCACGACGATGCGGGTATTGGGGTCGAGCTCGTGCAGCGCCTTCACGAGGACCAGCCCCGATGCGCCGCTCATCTTCATGTCCACCACCGCGAACTCGGGAGGGTTCTCGTTCGCAACAGGAAGGGCCTCTTCGACGCTGTGAGCGACGCTTACGGAAAATCCCCGCCTGGTCAGCGCGGCGGAGAGCACCCTGCAGAAGGTTGCGCTGTCGTCAACCAGCAGAAGCGATGCGGATTCTTCCTGGCTCACGGAGTCCCCGCAATCGGCAGGCTGATCTCGGTGGTCGCACCCCCGCCATCCCGGTTATAAAGGCGCACCATGCCGCCCATGCGCTCGACCGTCGCATTCGCGAGAAATAGCCCAAGCCCCCTGCCCTGGGGCTTGGTCGTGAAGAATGCGGAACCTGCCTTGAGCGTGACTTCCTCGCTCAGTCCCGGTCCCTGGTCGCGTATCTCGATGATGAACCTGTCGTTCTCGCATCGCGCGTCTATGTCTATCGGCAGATCGCTCGCGTCGGCCGCATTGTTGAGCAGGTTCATCAGCGCTGCGCGCAGGGTGATGTCCACGCTGATTCCGGGCATCCTCTCATCCCCGTGGAAATCGTAGTGGGCGGTGGGTCTCAGGAGCTGCCATTCGTTCAGCACATCGGCCATGAATTCATGGGCCTCCTGGATCTTGCTCGCTCCGCTGCCCTGGGCGTTGACCATCATCTTGTCCAGAATCCTGCGGCAGAGCCTGACCTGTTCGTCGAGCAGAATAAGGCTCTCGTGCAGATCCTTTGGGGCCATGCTTTCGAGCTCGTTGATCACCACGGCCATCGTGGAAAGCGGTGTGCCAAGCTCGTGCGCGGCGCCTGCAGCCTGCGTGCCCAGCGCCACGATGCGCTCGTTGCGCAGGACTTCTTCGCGAACATCGGCCAGGAGCTGATCCCGGCTGCGCACGGCCTTCGCCATCCAGACCACGAATGAGGCGACCACCACCGCGCTGAAGACGAAGCCCATCCACATGCCCAGCACATGCACGTTGAAAGGGCTGTCCATCTCCATATCCCTCTGAGGAAGCGGGATGTGGTAGATCATCAGCCAGCTGTAGCATGCCGTAGTCAGCGCCGCCATGCCCCATGTGTAGGGGGCGGGCAGGGTGGCCGCGGCGATCACCAGCGGAAGCAGATAGAGCGAGACGAAGGGATTGGTCGATCCTCCGGAATAGTAAAGCAGAAGGCTAAGCACGAAGACATCGATGATAAGCTGGGCGAACATCTCCGCATTGGTCACGGGCCGCATGGACCTGATGCGAAGCAGTGTCAGGAGATTGAATGCGGCGAGCCCCGCTATTCCGATGAGCATCGGAATCCAGGAGAGTTCGATATGCAGGGTCCGCCATGCCAGCCAGAGCGCGAAGAGCTGTGCCGCGATCGCAAGGCTGCGCAGGCTGACCAGACGGCGCAACTGGATGTGGCCCGGCAGGGAGGAAAGGATGTTCATGGTGGGATTGTAATCAAAGCGGCCGGGGTTGCGTATAATCCGTTCAATAACGATGGAAGGACGGGGGAAAGATGAAAAAATTGTTTTTTGCGATGCTGTTTTTGACGGGTGCGGCACATGCGGCTGACATCAGCGTAGAGCATGCATGGGCGCGCGCGACGGCGCCAGGCCAGGACACCGCGATGGTCGATCTCGTGATCACGAGCGCGCATAGGGCAACGCTCGTCGGCTTTTCTAGCCCTGCCTGCAGGACGGGTGAGATGCACAGCATGAAGCAGGAGAACGGCATGATGAAGATGCGCGAGGTCGATGCGATAGACCTGCCCAAGGGCAGCATGTCGCTCGAGAAGAGCGGCTACCATCTGATGCTGGTCGGCCTTCGTTCTCAGCTCAGGGAAGGGGAGAGCCTGCCCTTGACGCTCGACGTGAAGGAAAACGGGCGCGAGATCAAGGTGAAGGCGATGGCGGAAGTGAAGCCGCTGACCATGCCGATGCAGGGCATGTGAGGGATCAGCCTTCGGCGCGCCAGACCAGGGTCCGGTTGTTGATGGGCATCTCTATGTCTTCGATCAGATGCAGGCCGTGCGTGGAGGCAAGCTTGTTCATCGCTTCGAAATCCCTGACCCCGCTTTTCGGGTCGCGCGACTTCAGCCATTCGTCGAAGCGCGCATTGCTCTCCGATGTGAATTTTCCGCCATAGTTGTAGGGGCCATAGAAACACACGCAACCGCCAAGCTCGATGACGCGCGCGATATGGGCGAAAAGGGATTCGACCTGAGGCCAGGAAATGATGTGCACGGTATTCGCGTTGAATATCGCATCGTATGTTGAAACCGGCCAGCGCTCGTCGTCCGCATCCAGCGCGACGGGAGGAAGCACGTTGGGAAGCCCGGCTTCTTCCAGCCAGGCCTTTATGCCGTCGTGATTCTTCGCAAGCTCGCTGGTCTGCCAGGTGAGATGGGGAAGGTTGCGGCCGAAATGCACCGCATGCTGGCCTGTCCCGCTGGCGATTTCCAGCACGCGGCCTCTGTCCGCGAAGACCCTCTTCAGCACCTCGAGTATGGGGTGCTTGTTGATCTCGCAGGACTCGGCAAATGGCTTCATCTTTTAGACCGCGACACCTGGAAGATCAGAGATGGGCGTTGGCGGCAGCGACCGCCACGCCGCGCTGTATCGGCGCGTTCAGTCTTCCCAGCACATCGTCGAGCGCTGCAAGGCAGAGCCTCACGTTTTTCGGATTGCTCGCGTGACCCATGAGGCCGATGCGCCATACCTTGCCTGCCATCGCGCCGAGGCCTGCGCCTATCTCGAGGCCATAGTCGGAAAGGAGCATGGAACGGACTGCCGCCTCGTCGACGCCTTCCGGGACGCTGATCGAATTCAGCTGGGGCAGGCGCTCGCCTTCCGGCACAACGAAGGAAAGCCCCATCGCCTCGAGGCCGGCGCGCAGCGCGAGGTGATTCTTCTGGTGGCGCGCCCATGAGTTCTCGAGGCCTTCTTCCTGAAGGATCACGAGCGCCTCGTGCAGACCGTAGAGCGCGTTGATCGGCGCTGTATGGTGGTAGGCGCGCTTGGTCGCTCCCCCCCAGTAGCCCATCACCAGGTTCAAATCCAGGAACCAGCTCTGCACCCTGGTCTTGCGGTTCTTGATCTTCTCGAGCGCGTTGTTGCTGAAGCTCACGGGAGAGAGGCCGGGCGTGCAGGAGATGCACTTCTGCGTTCCGGAATAGATCGCGTCTATCTTCCACTCGTCGACCAGGAGCTTCGATCCGCCGAGCGATGTGACCGCATCGACGATGGCGAGGCAGCCGTGGCGGTGAGCGATCTCGACCAGGGTCTTCGCATCGGATTGCGCGCCGGTCGAGGTCTCGGCGTGAACGAAGGCGACGATCTTCGCATCAGGATTGGCCTTCAGCGCTTCCTCCAGCTTTTGCGGGTCGATCGCGCGGCCCCATTCGTCCTGCACCATCACAGCGGTTCCGCCGCAGCGCTCGACGTTTTCCTTCATGCGTCCCGCGAAAACGCCGTTCTGGCAGATGACGACCTTGTCGCCAGGTTCGACCAGGTTGACGAAGCAGGTCTCCATGCCCGCGGAACCAGGAGCGGAAACCGGCATGGTCAGTTCGTTCTCTGTCCTGAAGGCGTACTTCAGCAGCGTCTTCATCTCATCCATCATGGAAACGAACACAGGGTCGAGATGGCCCAGCGTCGGGCGGGACATGGCTTCGAGCACGCGCGGGCTGACATCCGATGGTCCCGGGCCCATCAGGACGCGCTGCGGGGGATGGAATGATTTGATGTTCATACGGTTTCCTCTTTAGTTGGTTTTTATCGATGTTGCGAGCAATTCTATCCAGTGCACGACGCGCAGTGAAGTGCTGGATGCCAGATGCATCTGGCAGCCCACGTTTGCGGTGGCGATGATCTCGGGTTTTCCTGCTTCGAGCGAGGCAACCTTGTTGTTCAGTAGTCTGCCCGAAAGCTCGGGCTGGGTCAGCGTGTAGGATCCCGCAGCGCCGCAGCAGAGATGGCTGTCCGCGACCTGGGTGAGCTCGAAGCCGCATCGCGCAAGCAGCGCTTCGATCCTGCCCGAAAGCTTCTGCCCGTGCTGCGATGTGCAGGACGAGTGATAGGCAACGCGCATGCCTCGTCCTGCATGCGAGAAACGTTCGATGTCTTCGCCTGCGAGTATTTCGGAGATGTCCTTCGCAAGCGAACTGATGCGCGATGCCTTCTTTGCATATTCAGCATCGTCCTTCAGAAGTTCGCCGTATTCCTTGACCATCAGGCCGCAGCCGCTCGCCGTCATCACGATCGCTTGGGCTCCCTCTTCGATGTATGGCCACCATGCGTCGATGTTGCGGCGCATCATGTCCTTCGCGCCATGAGAGTCCGAAAGATGCTGGTTGAGCGCGCCGCAGCAGCCTGAAGCGTTGATGAGGGAGATGCCGAGACTGTCGAGCACGCGGGCCGTCGCGATATTCGTGTCGGGCGCGGTGAGAGGCTGGACGCATCCCTCCAGGATCAGCATGCGCCTGGAATGGGATGTCCTAGGCATGGCAGCCCGATCCTGCTTTTCAGGGATTTTTGCGCCCAGCGATTTTGGCAGGAGCGGTCTTGCGAGCCTTGCCGCGGAGAGTGCTACAGACATGCGTCCGGTAAAGGGGATGGTCGAGAGCATCGCGCGGCGCATCAGCCTTTCGATCAGCGTGCGAGGAGACTTCTCCTCTACCATCTCCCGCCCGATGTCGATCAGCCTGCCATAATGCACGCCGGAAGGGCAGGTCGTCTCGCAGGAGCGGCAGGTCAGGCAGCGGTCCAGATGCAGCCTGGTCTTTTCGGTAGCCTTTCCCGTTTCCAGCATTTCCTTGATCAGGTAGATGCGTCCGCGCGGGCTGTCCAATTCAGATCCCAGAAGCTGGTAGGTGGGGCAGGTCGCGGTGCAGAATCCGCAGTGCACGCAGTTTCGCAGGATGGATTCCGCTTCCTCTATGGCTGGCGTTCTTGGCTGGTCGATGAATGTCTGCATGTCTATAGGGTTGCGAAGATGTGGCCGCGGTTGAAGATGTCTTCCGGATCGAAGCTTGCCTTCAGGCGCTGGTGCAGCGCCGACAATGGAGGCGGAAGAGGCGTCGAATTCCTGCCGTTTCTGAATGCCGTGACATGGCCTCCGGAAAGCGCTGTCTGGTGGCGTATCGTTGCCACATCCTCTTCGCTGTAAAGCCAGCGCTGGGCACCTCCCCAGTCGAGCAGCCAGTGGCCGTTCAAATGCAAGGGCCTGGATGCAGGCTTCACGGCTATCCGGTATAGCGTGCCGGGCCGATGGAAGAAGGGCAGCTTCTGTTCGCGAAGGTCATGCCAGAACTGGTCGGCATCGGGCAATATGTCTCCGGGTATCTTCTTGCGCGCCTCCTTGACCGCCTGCGAGCTTCCCGAGATGCGCAAGTGCGCGCGCTCCCCGTCGTGGCATGCGCCATCCACGGGATAGGGCCTGGAGAGGAATTCGCTCATGATGGAGATCGCATCTTCCTGACTGCATTCGCGGCTCACCGTGATGCTGGAAGCGGGCCTGGGCAGAACCTTGAGGCTGATCTCGAGCAGGATGCCGAGCGTTCCGTGCGAACCCGCGAGCAGTCTGGAGACATCGTAGCCTGCGACATTCTTCATGACCTGGCCGCCGAAGCTTGCGATCTCGCCACGTCCGTTCAGCACCTTGCATCCCAGCACGAAGTCGCGCGCAGAGCCGCTGTAGGGACGCCTGGGTCCGGAGAGGCCGGCCGAGATCGTGCCGCCCAGCGTGGCATCGCTTCCGAAATACGGGGGCTCGAAAGCCAGCATCTGTCCCGCATCTGCAAGCGCCTTTTCTATTTCGGAAAGCCTCGTTCCCGAACGCGCGGTCAGGACCAGCTCGCGCGGATCGTATTCGATGATGCCACAATGGCTGCCAAGATCGACAAGCGTGCCTGTCGCATCCTGCCCCATGAAGGCCTTGGTTTTTCCCGCCGAAATGCGAAGGGGCGCCCTGCTTTCGATGGCTTTCAATACCTGCTGCTGCAATGAAACTTCATCCATCAGAATCTCTCCAGTTCAGCATGGGGAAGCCTGCCGTGATGGACGTGCATCGCGCCGAATTCGGCGCAGCGGTGCAGAGTGGGTATGGCCTTGCCCGGATTCAGAAGGCCGGATGGGTCGAATGCGGCCTTGATCGCATGGAACTGCGCGAGCTCAGCACTTTTGAACTGCGTGCACATCTGGTCTATCTTCTCCACGCCGACCCCGTGCTCGCCGGTTATCGTGCCGCCGACCTCGACGCAGAGATCGAGGATGCGGCTTCCGAATTCCTCGGTGCGCTCGAGCTCTCCGGGCTTGTTTCCGTCGAAGAGGATCAAAGGATGCAGGTTGCCGTCGCCTGCATGGAAAACGTTCGCGACAGGAAGCCCGTATTCCGCGGACCAGTCGCTGATCTGGCGCAAAACGCGGGGAAGCTGGCTGCGCGGTATCGTGCCGTCCATGCAGTAGTAGTCAGGCGAGATTCGGCCGACAGCGGGGAAGGCGGATTTCCTTCCCTTCCAGAAGAGCTGCCTCTCAGCCTCGTCCTTTGCCGTGCGCACCTCTGTCGCGCCGTTGTCCGTCAGTATCTTGCGAACTTCCATGATGTATTCGGAAACCTCTGCATGGGTGCCGTCTAGTTCGCAGAGCAGGATCGCCTCCGCGTCTCTGGGATAACCGGCATGCGCGAAGTCTTCGGCCGCCTGGATCGCGAGCCTGTCCATCATCTCGAGTCCAGCGGGGATGATGCCCGCTGCGATGATCGCGCCCACCGCCTCCCCCGCGCGTGCGACATCGTCGAAGGCCGCCAGCACGACCTGGGCGCGCTCGGGTTTCGGCAGGAGCTTCACGGTGACCTCGACGATGATGCCGAGCAGCCCTTCAGACCCCGTCATCAGCGCGAGGAGGTCGTAACCCGGCGTATCCAGCGTCTGGCCGCCTATGGTCAGAAGCTCGCCTTCCATCGTGACGACTTTGAGCATCAGGATGTTGTGCACTGTGAGCCCGTATTTCAGGCAATGCACGCCGCCCGAATTCTCCGCGACGTTGCCGCCTATCGTGCAGGCGATCTGGGAGGAGGGGTCGGGCGCATAGTAAAGGCCGAAGCGCGATGCGGCCTCGGATATCGCGAGGTTGCGAACGCCGGGCTCGACGGTCGCCATCGCGTTTTCAACGTCTATGTCTATGATGCGCTTGAATTTCGCGAGGCTCAGAAGCACGCCGTTTTCGAGCGGCAATGCGCCGCCTGAAAGGCCGGTTCCCGCCCCCCTCGCGACGACGGGAACATTGTGCTCGCGGCAGAGTCGGACAACCTTCTGGACTTCCTCTATGGTGTCGGGCAAGACCACGACCATCGGCAGCTGACGGTATACGGAGAGGCCGTCGCACTCGAACGGGCGCAGGTCTTCCCTGTCGTACAGCACGGACTCTGCAGGCAGCAGGCTTTTCAGTTCGCTGATCAGATGGTTCAAGAGAGGTTCCTGCGAAAAAGTAAGTATAGTAAATTACTCTGGTATAAATTTCTAGCATGCCTATGCTAAACGATAAGGAGGACGATATGAATATCTGGAACGAGCGCTATTCAGGGGAGGAATACCATTTCGGCACGGAGCCTTCCGGTTTTCTGGTCGCGAACTGCGATCTGTTGAAGCCCGGCATGCATTGCCTGGCGCTTGCGGACGGCGAGGGAAGGAACGGCGTATGGCTCGCAGAGCGGGGGCTCAAGGTGCATTCTGTCGACAGCTCGAGCGTCGCGATCGGGAAGGCGAAAAGACTTGCGGCAGAAAGGGGCGTGAAGATCGAGCTTGAGCTTGCGGATCTCGCGGACTGGGACTTCGGTTTCGAGAAATACGACGCGGTGGTCGCGGTCTTCATCCAGTTCGCGCCGCCCGATCTAAGAGAGAAGATGTTCGGACAGATCAAGGAGTCTCTCAAACCTGGCGGACTCCTTCTGTTGCACGGCTACACGCCGCGACAGCTCGAATACAGGACGGGAGGCCCGTCAGCGCCCGAGAACCTCTATACGGAATCCCTGCTGAAGGAGGCATTCTCTGACATGGAGATCGTCTCGCTGCACGAATACGACCAGGAGATCCGGGAGGGATCGGGGCATTCGGGCATGTCCGCGTTGATCGACCTTGTCGCGAAAAAGGTATAGCCTGTTTAAACCTTGCTCTTCGCCCAGGCGACGATGCCGTTCGCGTCCATCGCACCCGCCTGGCGCGCGACCTCTTTGCCGCCTTTGAACAAGGCAAGCGTGGGGATGCTGCGGATGTTATAGCGTGCGCCGATGTCCTGCGCCTGTTCGGTGTCGAGCTTGGCCAGCCTCATCGAGGGTTCCAGCCTTGAAGCAGCCTGGACGAAGGCGGGCGCCATCATCTTGCAGGGCCCGCACCAGGGCGCCCAGAAGTCTACAAGCACGGGGATGTCGCAGCGCGCAATGTGCAGGTTGAAGTTTTTTGCGCTGAGTTCGACCGGGTGGGATGTGAAGAGCGGCTTGTGGCACTTGCCGCAGGAAGGCTGCGCCGAAAGCCTGTCGGAAGGCACGCGGTTGATCCCGTCGCAGTGCGGGCAGACGATGTGCAATGCTTCGCTCATTTATTCCTCCTTTTATTTCACGATGCGCATCGAAAGATCGAGCGCCTCGACATCCTTGGTGAGCGCGCCTATCGAAATGCGGTCGACTCCCGTCTCGGCCACTTCCCTTATGCTAGGCAATGTGATCCCTCCCGAGGCTTCGAGTTCCGCGCGCCCGTCATTGTGCTTCACGGCGGCGGCGAGCATGTCGATGTCGAAGTTGTCGAGCAGGATCAGCTTCGCACCGGCAGCCAGTGCCTCGTCGAGCTCGACCATGTTTTCCACTTCGATCTGAACCGATGTCCTGTCCGCGGCGATCCTGAACGCCTTCTCCAGAACGGCCGCAATGCCGCCCGCGGCGGCGATGTGGTTCTCCTTGATCAGTATGCCGTCGTACAGGCCCATCCTCTGGTTGTGCCCGCCACCCATGCGCACGGCGTACTTCTGCGCATCGCGAAGCCCCGGCAGGGTCTTCCGGGTGTCCATGATCTTTGCCCTGGTGCCTTTGATCGCATCCACATAGCGGCGGGTTGCGGTCGCCGTCCCCGAGAGGGTCTGCAAAAAGTTGAGCGCATTCCTCTCGGCAGAGAGCAGCGCGCGCGCATTGCCTTCTATCTCGCATAGCGTCTGGGAAGGCCTGATGCTGTCCCCGTCGTTCGCGTGCCAGGTGATCTTGCAGCCTGCATCGAGCATAAAAAAGCATTCCTCGAACCATTGCGTGCCGCAGAGCACGCCGGACTGCCTCGTGATCACGAGCGCGCGAGCAGTCAGATCCTCGGGCAGAAGCATCGCGGTCAGGTCTCCGCTTCCCACGTCCTCATCCAGCGAATTCCTCACGTTCTGTCTGATCTTTTGGGAAAGCAAGGCGGTGTCGGATTTGTTTGTCATGGGAAATAGTATAGCAAGACTTGAAATTCCTGAGTCCCCGCCCCAAGTTGTGGACATTCAAGAATTCAAACTAGGAGTGCGCGATGCGTTTCGACAAATTTACAACCAAGCTTCAGCAAGCCCTGTCCGATGCCCAGAGCCTGGCCGTGGGCGCGGACAACCAGTTCATCGAGCCCCAGCACCTGCTGCTCGCGCTGTTGAACGACGCGGACAGCGGCGCGGGTTCCTTGCTTGCAAGGGCGGGCGGCAATGTCAATGCGCTGAAATCCGCATTGAACGATGCGGTCACCCGTCTTCCCAAGGTGGAAGGGCATGGAGGAGAGGTCCAGGTGGGACGCGAACTTTCCAGCCTTCTTAATCTCACCGACAAGGAGGCGCAAAAGCGCGGAGACCAGTACATCGCGAGCGAGATGTTCCTGCTCGCCGCAACCGCTGACAAGAGCGAGACAGGAAGGCTATTGAAGCAGCATGGCGTTTCCCGCGCCCCTCTCGAACAGGCCATAGAGGCTGTGCGCGGCGGCGAGTCGGTGGACAGCCAGGAGGCGGAAGGAAGCCGCGAGGCGCTCAAGAAATACACCATAGACCTGACCGAGCGCGCGAGGGCCGGCAAGCTGGACCCCGTGATCGGGCGCGATGACGAGATCCGCCGCGCGATCCAGGTGCTGCAGCGCAGGACCAAGAACAATCCCGTGCTGATAGGCGAGCCCGGCGTCGGAAAGACCGCGATCGTCGAGGGTCTGGCGCAGCGCATCGTGAACGGAGAGGTGCCCGAGACCCTGAAGGGCAAGCGCGTGCTTTCCCTGGATATGGCGCTTCTGATCGCGGGCGCGAAATACCGGGGCGAATTCGAGGAGAGGCTCAAGGCCGTTCTGAAGGAGCTTTCGCAGGACGAGGGAAAGAACATCGTGTTCATCGACGAGCTGCACACCATGGTCGGCGCAGGTAAGACCGAGGGCGCGATGGATGCGGGCAACATGCTGAAGCCCGCGCTTGCCCGCGGCGAGCTGCACTGCATAGGTGCGACCACGCTCGACGAATACAGGAAATACGTCGAGAAGGATGCGGCGCTCGAGCGCCGTTTCCAGAAGGTGCTGGTGGGCGAGCCCTCGGTCGAATCGACCATCGCGATCCTGCGCGGCCTGCAGGAGAAATACGAACTGCACCATGGCGTCGAGATCACCGATCCCGCGATCGTCGCGGCGGCCGAGCTTTCCAACCGCTACATCACCGACCGCTTTTTGCCGGACAAGGCGATCGACCTGATCGACGAGGCGGCTGCGCGCATCAAGATGGAGATCGATTCGAAGCCCGAGGTGATGGACAAGCTCGACCGCCGCCTCATCCAGTTGAAGATCGAGCGCGAAGCCGTGAAGAAGGAGAAGGACGAGGCATCTAAGAAGCGCAACTTGCTGATCGAGGAAGAGATTGGGAAGCTTGAGCGCGAATACGCGGACCTCGAGGAAGTCTGGAAGGCCGAGAAGGGAGCGGCCCAGGGTGCAGCCAACGTGAAGGAAGAGATCGATCACGTGAAGGCCGAGATCAATCGTCTGCAGCGCGAAGGCAAGCTCGAGAAGGTCGCCGAGCTGCAATACGGCAAGCTGCCGCAGCTTGAAGCCAAACTCAAGGAGGCCGCGCAGCGCGAGGCGGAGGGAGCAGGGCACAAGAACAGGCTTTTGCGCACCCAGGTAGGCGCCGAGGAGATCGCCGAGGTGGTGAGCCGCGCGACAGGCATCCCCGTTTCCAAGATGATGCAGGGCGAGCGCGACAAGCTGCTCAAGATGGAGGACAAGCTGCACGAACGCGTGGTGGGGCAGGACGAGGCGGTGCGATTGGTGTCGGATGCGATACGCCGTTCGCGCTCGGGTCTTTCCGACCCTAACCGCCCATACGGTTCATTCCTCTTCCTGGGCCCCACGGGGGTCGGCAAGACCGAGCTTTGCAAGGCGCTGGCCAACTTCATGTTCGATTCGGAAGAGCATCTGATCCGCATCGACATGAGCGAATTCATGGAGAAGCATTCCGTGGCACGCCTGATCGGCGCGCCTCCCGGCTATGTCGGATACGAGGAAGGCGGCTATCTGACCGAGGCGGTGCGCAGGAAACCGTATAGCGTGATCTTGCTCGATGAAGTCGAGAAGGCGCACCCGGATGTTTTCAACGTGCTGCTGCAGGTGCTGGACGACGGCCGCATGACGGACGGCCAGGGCCGCACCGTTGACTTCAAGAACACCGTGATCGTGATGACCTCGAATCTGGGAAGCCAGATGATCCAGCAGATGGAAGGCGACGACTATCAGGTGGTGAAGCTCGCGGTGATGAGCGAGGTGAAGAACTACTTCAGGCCTGAGTTCATCAACCGCATCGACGAGGTCGTTGTGTTCCACGCATTGGACGAGAAGAACATCAAGTCCATCGCGAAGATCCAGCTGCAGGGTCTGGAGAAGCGACTGAATGCTTTGGAGATGAAGCTGGACGTGACGGAGGCCGCTCTGACCGAAGTCGCCAATGCAGGCTTCGATCCTGTGTACGGCGCAAGGCCGCTGAAGCGCGCGATACAGTCGCAAATCGAGAACCCGCTTGCCAAGGCGATACTCGAAGGCAGATTCGCCGCGAAGGACACCATCCATGTCGATTGCAAGTCCGGCGTGATGCGCTTCGACAAGGGCTGAATGAGGTGACGAGGGTCAGA
Source organism: Pseudomonadota bacterium (assembly GCA_021782365.1). Classification (GTDB taxonomy): domain Bacteria; phylum Pseudomonadota; class Gammaproteobacteria; order Burkholderiales; family Gallionellaceae; genus Gallionella. The sequence continues at coordinate 2,170 of JAJXVB010000009.1, read as the reverse complement.
CCCTCGTCATTCTCAATCTATCGGAGAGAAGCGCGGCACTGTTTTTCCTTCGTGCGCTACCGTTTCGAAGAACACGGTCTTTTCGCGCGTCCAGATGGCTCCGTCGTCGAGAGACCGGTACACCACCATGATCACGGAAGGATCTGGCTCCAACTTTGCCTCGCAGATGAATTCGTACATGCCGCCCTTGTAGTGCCGGTATCTCATGCGACTGTCTGCATCGCGGCGAATTTTACGGGGCGGGTTTTTTCGGCGCGGGCTCGAAGCTGTCCGCATGCGCCTTCCACTTCCTGTCCTGCGGAATCGCGGATGCGCGTGTAGATCTGTTGACGGTTGAGCCGCTTTGTCAATTCGATCGTGCGCGAAAGTTCGGGGCGGCGGAATTCGAGGCCGTCGACTGAATTGAAGGGGATGAAGTTCAATACCGCATGCCTGCCTTTCAGAAGCGCAGCGATGCGTTTCATTTCTTCGTCGCTGTCGTTGATCCCTGCTATCAGCGTCCACTGGTATTGCGTGGGGTAGTGCGTCGCGCGCGCGTAGGCTTCGGCCAATTCTACGAGCTCTGCTACGGGAATCTGCGGCGCCTTCGGCAGAAGCTTGGCTCGAAGATTATCGTCCGCACTGTGCAGCGAGATCGCAAGAGCCGGCTTCACTTTATCAAACGGCAATCGCTCGAAAACGCGCAGATCGCCGACTGTGGAGAGCACCAGGTTCTTGTGTCCGATGTTGCCCTGGATGCCGAGCACTGCTATCGCATCGAGCACGTTGTCCAGGTTGTGCGCGGGTTCCCCCATGCCCATGAACACCACCTTCTCCACCTGACGAAGCCTGCGCGCGAGCGCCACCTGCGCGATGATCTCTAAGCTATCCAACTGGCGGATGAGTCCGTTTCTTCCGCTCATGCAGAACACGCAGCCCACCGCGCAGCCGACCTGCGTCGAGACGCAAAGCCCCCCGCGCGGCAGCAGCACGCTCTCGATCATCTGGCCGTCTGCGAGCTCCACCAGCAGCCGGGCGACACCTTCGCCTGCAGGATGTTCGCTTTTGATCCGCGCAAGGTTTTCGAGCCTGGCCTCTATCGCTGGCAATTCGCTGTGGAGTGCTGCGGGAAAGAATGTCGCTGCCGGGCTGCGCTTGTTGTCGTAGGAGCAGCGCTGCGTCCAGCCGCGCAGCAGCCGGTCTATGTGGCAAGGCTTGCAGCCAAGGTCCTGCAATCGTTGGCGGAGTTCAGTGAGGCGCATGAGTTAAGTGGAAAGGGTGGAACGCTGGATTGTAGTTTGATATGTTGCGCGTCTGCAACGATGAGCCGCAAGGCCGTTTCATGGCTTGACGATGTTCGGCATTTAAGGTTTATAATCGGCTTTAAATTATGAGCCAATTATGGAGCTAACTATGGCGATGGAGACCATACTTTCCGACCTTTCCATTAGCATGTCGGAATTCAAGAGGAACCCCAACGAAGCGCTGCGCGAATCCGGCGGGCAGGCTGTTGCGGTGCTCTCCCACAATAAGCCCGCTTTTTACATGGTGCCTCCGGAACGTTACGAGGCGATGCTGGAGGAGCTCGACGACCTGCGTCTATTGCGGTTGGCGAAAGAAAGACTGAAACAGAAAGGGCGGGCCATCGAGGTCACGCTGGATGACCTCTAAGCCCGAGGCGCGCAAGGCCGCCGCAAAATACCGTTTGAAGTTCGTGCCGGATGCCTGGCGCGAATGGCAGGCGCTGGACGGCTCCATCAAGCAGGCATTCAAGACGCTACTCGCCAAGCGTCTGCAGAATCCCCATGTACCCGGCTCATTGCTGCATCGCGAACTCGCGGGTTGCTACAAGATCAAGCTGCTCAAGCAGGGCTATCGCCTGGTGTACGCAGTCGAGGAAGATGTGCTGCTCGTGCTGGTGCTGTCCGTCGGCAAGCGCGAAGGCAGCGCAGCTTATGCGGTGGCAGAAAAGCGGAGGAAATAGATGCAAGCACAGAGTTTTATTTCCAGATTGCGGCGGAAAATGATTAGGCTCCGGAACTTTATGCGATTTCAAGGGAGGTAAGAGCTGGCTCCGGTTGTTTGAACAGCGGAATCGGATTTTTAAGTGGATCACCCGCTGCTCTCACGCTGCCTGTTTAACCGTCGGCAGCATCACGTTGTAAATCTCATCCGGGGTTTTTCTGCCAAG
>JAJXVB010000019.1 GCA_021782365.1 Pseudomonadota bacterium | reverse complement strand
GATGCCAATCGTTGTAATCTTCATGACGGACGCTCCTTCTCTGTTTAGTGAATAAAACCATCACTACTTTGGCACTCAGATGCCGTTAGGGGAAGTGGGCGTCCATTCCATTACTACTGACTCGCCATTTGTTTTGCAATGTAACGTCATCTGCTGTTGGATTGACGTAGCGCATTAGCGATCGCATATCTTTGTGTCCTGTGACCATATGGTGCTGCTTAATGTCGAAGTATCGAGCCCCGCGGCGCGCCTTTTTATTTGTGGTCGCCTTGGTCAGACCTTACAATTTGCATCGCGGAAGCTGCTTTCAATGGCGCTTCAGGAGCCTGCGGATTTCGGGCACGCAGGAACCGCAGTTCGTTCCCGCCTTGAGGAAGTTGCCCACTTCCTCTGCGCTTTTCAAACCCTGGGATTTTATCGCATCGACGATGGTCTTCTCTCCCACGCTGTGACAGGCGCAAACGATGCGTCCTGTATCCACGCCTGCGGGCGACCTTGCCGCAAGAAGCCCTACCATGTCGGCGGGTTCCAGCCTTGACTTCGAGAAGAGGCTGGAAAGCCATTCGCGCTCGGGCAGGCGATGATCCGCAGAAATGAAGAAGACTGCCTCGAGCCGTCCTTCGACCAGACAGGCTGCGCGGTAGCGCCCCTTTGCCGCATCAACATACTCAACCCATTCTGGATCTTGAGAGCTGTCAATCGACGCTAATGCGAGGCTCGCCATTATCCAGTTTCGCCAGCTATCCGGCAGATTGTCGCCTGCGATTTCATGCCGCCAGAAACCCTGTCCCATTGTCGCCGCGCAATAGCTCGCGTCGGGAAAGGAAAGCCGCTTCCTGGAGAGAGCAAAGCCTTGCCAGAATGGCAGACAGGCCTCGACGCGAACCGGCGTATGCTTCGATTCGGGCTGCCCGGAAATCGGATCGGTGACGGGTGCGACGAGCGCATCGACCCGTGAATGCTTTGCATGCGTCTCGCTCCAGTGCATGGGCACGAACACCGAGCCCCTGCGCTGTTCGTCGGTGATTTTGAGCCGCGCAAGCATGCTGCCGTGCCGGCTCGATATGCGCATCAGACTTCCTTCAGAAAACTCATGCGCATCGTCTGCATGCATCTCTACGCATGGCTCGAACGAGTGCGCATTCAATCGAGGTACGAGACCGGTGCGCGTCATCGTGTGCCACTGGTCACGCATGCGGCCGGTATTGAGAACAAGAGGATAGTCTGTGTCGGCCAAAATCGCAGGGGGTCTGGGCGCGATGGCGACCATGCGCGCGCGCCCTGAGGGTGTGAAAAATCTTCCGTCTTCGAAAAGCCTGGCCTTGCCATCCGGAGTCCGGTCGTTGATCGGCCACTGCATCGGGGTCATCTCATCGTAATGCTCATCGCTGATCCCGCTCAATGCGCTGATGTCAAAAGCGCGCGAGCCGTCGTTTTCCAAACCTGAAAGGGTCGCGTGCTCGCGAAAGATTTCGGAAGGCCTGGTGTAGCCGAAGCCTTCGGAAAAACCCATGCGCTGTGCGACCTGGGTGATGATCCACCAGTCCGGGCGCGCCTCCCCTGAAGCGGGAAAAAAGGAACGCTGGCGCGATATGCACCTCTCGGAATTGGTCACGGTTCCGTCCTTTTCTCCCCAACCACAGGCGGGCAATAGGATGTCGGCGCATTCGGTCGTATCCGTGCGGCGCACGCAATCGGATACGACGACCAGCTCGCAGTCAAGCAGCGCATTCCTGACTCTGTCGGCATCCGGCATGCTCACCACGGGATTGGTGCCCATGATCCAGACGGCCTTTATTTTTTTATTCGCGATTGCGTCGAACATGTCGACAGCCTTGAGCCCCGGATTGCGTGCGATGCGTGATGTGTTCCAGAAGCTTGCGACAAGGTTGATATTCTCAACGTCAGAGAAATCCATGTGGGCCGCGAGCTGATTGGCGAGTCCGCCGACTTCCCTTCCACCCATCGCATTGGGCTGGCCTGTTATGGAGAAGGGGCCCATGCCGGCCTTGCCTATTCTGCCAGTGGCGAGGTGAACATTGATGATCGCATTGCCTTTGTCGACTCCGCTCGATGACTGGTTGATGCCCTGCGAAAATATCGTCACCGTTTTTTTTGTGCGGGAAAACAGGCTGAAGAAATCGCTGAGCTCCGTTTCATGAACGCCGCAAGCCTTCGCCACTTTCGGTGTGTAGCCTTCCTCGCGCGAAACTGCGAATGCCGCGGCATATCCTTCGACATGATCCTCGATGTAGGCGAGATCGAGCGCATCCTCGCGGCGCAGATGGTGCAAAAGTCCGTTGAAAAGATGGGCATCCGTGCCGGGCGTGATTGCCAGATGCAGATCGGCGATGTCGCAGGTCGCGGTTCGGCGCGGATCGATGACTACCACGCGCATGGCGGGCCGCTTCTTCTTTTCCGCAACCAGACGCTGGTACAGAACGGGGTGTGCCCATGCCAGGTTGGAGCCTGCGATCACCACCAGATCCGCAGCTTCCAAGTCTTCATAGCAGACCGGCACCGCATCGGCCCCGAATGCGCGCTTTTGCGCTGCAACCGCCGACGCCATGCAAAGCCTGGAATTGGTGTCGATGTTCGCACTGCCGATGAAACCCTTCATCAGCTTGTTTGCGACGTAATAGTCTTCGGTAAGAAGTTGCCCGGAGACATAAAAGGCCACCGCATCGGGCCCGTGCTCTGCGATGATGCGGGCGAACTTTCCGGCGACATGGTCCAGCGCTTCCTCCCAGGTGGCGCGCCTGCCATCGACCTCGGGATGGAGCAGCTTGCCGTCGTGCTCCAGAGTGTCGGCAAGTGCTGAGCCTTTGGAGCAAAGCATGCCGCGATTCGCAGGATGCAGCCTGTCGCCTGTGAGCCGTCTGCCTTCATTCGCACGCAGCCCGCAGCCTACCCCGCAATAGGGGCAGGTGGTCAGGATGGGCGATTCAGTTTTCGGCATGGGATTGCATCCTCTTTTCACTCTTTACTCGCTCAACAACCTCGATGAACACCGCGCCGTGCGCGACCCGAACCTGATGCCGGTGCGCGCAGCCCTTGTCCGGCAGGATGGCTTCGCCAGTCTCGAGCGAAATCACCCAGCTGTGCAAGGGGCAGGTCACTTTCTTGCCGTGCACGATGCCTTGCGACAACGGTCCGCCCTTGTGCGGGCAACGGTCGTCCAGTGCGAAGACTTCGTCGTCGATGCTGCGAAAGAGCGCGATTTCACCCTGCGCGGTCCTGATCACCCTCGAACCCTGTCTCGGGATGTCCGAAAGAAAACCAACCTGTATCCAGTTCATTTTACCTCCTCCAGGGTTGTCAGCGTTTCATATTCATGCGCGTCCTGGCCTTCTGCGCGGGCCTTCCAGGGATCGTCCTGGGAATAACGCTGGGATTCCAGAAAACGTTCATACAGTTTTTCCCTTTCCTTCTGATTTTCGACTACATGAAGCCTGACATAGGCGAGCCCTACCCGCTCTATCCAGGGCGCTGTGCGCTCCATGTAGTTGGCCTGTTCTCGGTAGAGCTGCATGAATGCGCCGCAATGTTCCAGCACCTCCGCCTCGCTTTCGACCTTGCACAGGAAATCAGTGACCCGCACCTTGATTCCGCCGTTTCCGCCGACATGTATCTCGTAGCCGGAATCCACGCACACCACGCCGAAATCCTTGATCGTCGCCTCTGCGCAGTTGCGCGGGCAACCTGAGACGGCGATCTTGAATTTGTGAGGAGTCCATGATCCCCAGGTCATCTTCTCGACCCTGATGCCGAGACCTGTCGAATCCTGGGTGCCGAAGCGGCACCATTCCGATCCGACGCATGTCTTGACGGTGCGCAATGCCTTGCCATAGGCATGGCCGGAAACAAAGCCACCCTTCACGAGCTCCCCCCACATGCCAGGCAGGTTTTCCTTCGATATTCCGTAAAGGCCGATGCGCTGTCCACCCGTGATGTGGACGGTGGATACCTGGTATTTCTCCGCAATCTCGGCGATCGTGCGGAGCTCCGAGGGAGAGGTGACGCCTCCCCAGATTCGCGGTATCACGGAATAGGTGCCGTCCTTCTGGATGTTCGCATGCACCCTTTCGTTGATGAAACGCGAGCGGCTGTCGTCCTCATAAATTCCGGGCCATGCCGCCATCAGATAGTAGTTCAGCGCGGGGCGGCATACATGGCAACCGTCCGCCGTCTTCCAGTCCAAGGCGCGCATCAGATCGGGCATGTTCCTGATGCCCAGCCTTGAAATCGCCTGCTGCACATCCTGGTGCGCGTGTTCGGTGCAGGAACACATCGGCTTCTTGCTGGGCTTTGCGGAGTAGTCGCCTCCCAGGGTGTTGGCGAGCAAGGCTTCCACAAGCCCGGTGCATGAGCCGCAGGAGGCCGAGGCCTTGGTATGAGCGCGCACCTCTTCGAGGGTGAAGAGCTTCTTGCTTATGATGGCCTCCACGATCGCACCCTTGCATACGCCGTTGCAGCCGCATATCTCTGCGGTATCGGCCATGTTCGCGACATTCGATGCGCCGCCGCGCCCCGCATCTCCCAGATGAACCTGGCCAAAAAGAAGGTGGTCGCGCAGGTCCGATACGTCCGTTCCATCGCGCATCAGCTGGAAATACCAGGGGCCGTCCACGGTTTCGCCATACATCACCGCACCTCTAAGCTTGTTGTCGCGCAGCACGAGCTTCTTGTATACGCCGCGCGCAGCATCCTGCAGCAGCAGCTCCTCGTCCTCCTTTTCGGGATTGAAGTTTCCGGCAGAGAAGAGATCGATGCCGGTCACCTTGAGTTTGGTGGACACGGAAGAACCTTCATAGCGCATCCTGCCATAGCGTGCGATGTGGTTGGCCGCGACTTTGGCCTGTTCGAAAAGTGGGGCGACCAGCCCGTAGGTCTGGCCGCGATGCTGCACGCATTCGCCAACGGAATAGATTTTCGGATCATAGGTCTGCATCGTGTCGCTGACCACGATGCCGCGTTCGCAGTGTATGCCTGCCGATTTTGCAAGCGCAATGTTGGGCCTTATGCCTGCGGCCATGACCAGAAGATCGGCCTCTATTTCCTCGCCGTCCTTGAAGCGCACGCCGGTGACATATTCTTCGCCGAGTATGGCTTCTGTCTGGCGCGAGAGATAAAACCTGAGACCGCGCTTTTCCAGCGCATCCTTTAGCAGTTCTCCTCCTGTCCTGTCGAGCTGGCGCTCCATCGGCCAGTCGCAAAGATGCACCACCGATACCTGCATGCCTCGCAGCGACAGTCCGTTTGCCGCTTCAAGCCCCAAAAGTCCTCCGCCTATCACGACGGCGTGCTTGCCGGATTTTGCTGCCGCGAGCATATTTTCCACATCGTCTATGCTGCGGTAGGCCACAACCCCTTGCAGATTCATGCCCGGTATCGGCAGCATCACGGGGTTCGAGCCGGTCGCGATCAGCAGGCGATCGTATGGAGCGACCAGGCCGTCTTCGGATTCTACCTGGCAACGGAATCGGTCTATTCTTGAAACCGTCCTTCCCTTGTGCAGTGCGATGCGGTTCTCCTCGTACCAGTTGAGGTCGTTGAGTATCGTATCCTCGAATTTCATTTCGCCGGAAAGAACGGGCGAGAGCAGGATGCGGTTGTAATTGGGCTGCTTCTCGGAGCCGAAAACGGTGATGTCGAATTCATCGGGCGACATCTTGAGCAGTTCCTCTACCGTGCGCATGCCCGCCATGCCGTTGCCGATCACTACCAGTCTGGGCTTTTTATCCATCATCTCATCCTCGCAATAAAAAAGGCGTCGACCGATCATGTACGGAACCCGCGGTTCAGCACTGATCGGATCGACGCCATTGTCGGTGTTAGCGCTCCACCCGCCTTTGGGTAGAGCATGGCTTTCATGCAGCAATCTTTGTGCCACTGCATTGCGATTTCCGGCGATGACTTCGATGAAAGTTAAAAACGCATATGGATCAATTTGTTGATGGAAGGCTGGGCCATGAGCATGCGCGCACCGATTACGGGCATCAGCCGCTTTTGGCTGGAAAAGGCGCACCGTTTTGTGGCGTCCATGTGGCTTGATGCACCAAATTGCATGCATCCCAACAGCGCCTCTAGGCACAAGGCTGCGGAGAAAAACATCCACTGGCACAGGAATTGCTTCGCTTGGGTGACCAAAACCCCAGGGAGAGACAACATGTACAAGAATTTTTGGAAGGCGGGACATGCGCCGACACTGCTCGCATCTTTTCTGTATTTCGACCTTGCCTTCATGGTCTGGGTGCTGCTGGGGCCGCTCGGCGTGCAGATTGCCGCGAGCCTGCATCTGACGCCGATACAGAAGGGCATGATGGTCGCGACGCCTATCCTGTCGGGCGCGCTGCTGCGCGTCGCGATGGGGCTGCTCGTCGATCAGATCAAGCCCAAGCTTGCTGGCGCGATCGGCCAAGTCATCATCATCGCAACGCTGTTCATCGCATGGCGCGCCGGTATACACTCTTATGAAGAGGCGCTGATTCTCGGCGCATTTCTGGGGGTTGCAGGCGCTTCCTTTGCCGCAGCGCTTCCGCTCGCATCCCGCTGGTATCCACCGGAACATCAGGGAACCGCAATGGGCATCGCGGGAGCCGGAAACTCCGGCACGGCCCTGGCTGCGCTGGTAGCGCCCAGCCTTGCGATGGCATACGGATGGACGAATGTATTCGGTCTTGCGCTGATACCGCTCATCGCCGTTTTCATCTTCTACATGAAGATGGCCAAGGATGCGCCGGACTGTCCACCGCCCAAGTCGCTGCGTGAGTTTATCTTGGTGCTGAAGGACAGGGATGCGTGGTGGTTCATGTTCTTCTATTCGGTAACCTTCGGCGGCTTCGTGGGGCTTGCGTCCTCACTGACCATCTATTTCAACACACAATACGGGCTGGATGCGAAGACTGCAGGCTTCTTCACGGCCGCCTGCGTGTTTGCGGGTTCGATGGTGCGCCCCATGGGGGGCAACATCGCAGACCGCATCGGCGGCGTCAAGTCGCTCACCGCGATGTATTGCATAGCCGGCATCTCGCTTGCAAGCGTGAGCTTCGCGCCCTCCAGCGCATGGGCCGCGCTCGCAATGTTCGTGGTTGCGATGCTGAGCCTGGGAATGGGAAACGGGGCGGTATTCCAGCTCGTGCCGCAGCGCTTTAGAAAGGAGATCGGCGTGATGACCGGACTGGTCGGCATGGCGGGCGGCATCGGCGGATTCTATCTGGCTTCCAGCCTGGGTTATTCAAGGCAGCTGACAGGCAGCTATCAGGCAGGCTTCATGATCTTCGCCGCATTGGCGGTGTTCGCCCTGATGGGATTGACCGGAGTCAAGACGCGCTGGCGCACGACCTGGGGCGCATCGCATCTGACCGCAGCCAAGATCTGATGCACATGGGCAAGGCTACCCTGCAGATCGATCTCGGGCATGCATCGCTGGCAGGCTTGAGGCCTGCCAACGAGGACTACTGCGCAGGCGTCACGCCGGATGGCGATGCTCTCGAAAACAAGGGCGTGCTGGTCGCAATCGCAGACGGAGTGGGCGGGCATGCCCATGGACGGGAAGCCTCGGAATACTGCGTGCGCAGCGTTTTGTCCGACTATTATTCGACGCCGGACACCCTAAGCATTGCGCAGTCGCTGGAGAAGGTCATCGTTGCCGTGAATCGCTGGCTATATTCACACAGCAGGAAGGCGCGTGAAACGGCTGGAATGGCGACCACGCATTCGGCCGTCGTGTTCCGGGGCAGGCGCTATACCATCGCGCACGTGGGCGATACCCGCGTCTATCGATTGCGCAATGAAAAGCTTACGCTTCTCACCGATGACCATGTATGGGCGCATCCGGAATTCAGCAATGTGCTTTCGCGGGCGGTGGGTCTGGATGCCAATGTTTCGATCGACTTCATCGAAGGGGAGCTTGAAGTTGGCGATGTGTTCCTGCTCGCAAGCGACGGCGTCTGGAATGCGCTGGATAGCAAGACCCTGGTCAAGCTGCTCGGATCCAGTGACGGTCTGGAAGATGTCGCTGCGCGCATCACGCTTCTGGCGACGCAGGCTGGCAGTTCAGACAACTGCACGGCGCTCCTCGTGCGCATCCTGGGCCTGCCGCCAGACAGCCTGAGGGACAATGTGGCAAGCGTTGCAGAGCTCCCTCTTCCTCCCCGCCTGAGGCCGGGGCAGAACATGGATGGCCTGAAAGTAGAGGAGGTCATCCATGACTCGCGCATCACGATACTCTATCTCGTGCGCGATCCTGCAACGGACCAGCGCTGCGTGCTGAAGACGTTGCATCCCAATGCCGATGCTTCTGATATCGCGGCGATTGCGCGCGAGGAATGGCTTGCCAGGCGCGTCATCAATGCGCATTTTCCGCAAGTGCTGAACTGGCCGCAACGCACCTGTCTTTACTATCTGATGACCTGGCATGAGGGTGCAACGCTTGCCCGCCATCTCGAATTGGGCAGACGATACACCTCCATCGAGGCGGCCGATTTTGCCGTGCGCATGCTGAAGGCGCTCAAAGTGCTGCACAGAATGGGCATAGTTCACAGAGACATCAAACCCGACAACCTGCACCTTGGCGCAGACGGTCACCTGCGCCTGCTCGATCTGGGCATTGCCGCATCGCGCGGCTTAGACGAAGAAGTGTCGAGCGAAACGGGCAATCCGGGAACGCCCTCCTTCATGGCGCCGGAGCTCTTTAAGGGTGTTGCGGCGAGCGAGTCGAGCGATCTTTATGCGGCGGGCGTCACGCTCTATTATCTTCTGACGCGCAAGTATCCCTATGGTGAGATCGAGCCATTCCAGAATCCCCGTTTTGGCGATCCCGTGCCCCCCGCGCGCTACCGCCCGGATATTCCAGAATGGCTGGAGTCCGTGATGCTCAAGGCGGTTTCACGCGAACCCTCCGAGCGCTTCGAGACTGCGGAAGAGTTTCTGCTTGCGCTGGAACGGGGTGCGCAGCGGCCGCTCTTTGTCGCGCGCCGCACGCCGATTTTCAAGCGGGATTCCGAGATGGGCCTGAAGCTCCTCGCTATGGCTTCGCTCTTCGCGAATATCCTGCTCCTTCTTCTGTACCTTGCAAAAAAATGAACAGAGTCTCGACCAACCGGATTGCGGGCTCCGATGCGCCAGAGCTCAGGGAAATCAGGGTCGGCTTCATGCCGCTGACCGATTGTGCATCGCTCGTCATCGCAAGCGCGATGAAATTCGACGAGAAGCATGGCATCAAGATCATCCTGTCGAAGGAGGTTTCCTGGGCCAGCGTGCGCGACAAGCTTGACAATGGCGGGCTGCATGCGGCGCATGCGCTGTACGGTCTGGTCTATGGGGTGCACATGGGCATAGGAGGGCAGCCCAAGGCGATGTCCGTTCTGATGACGCTGAATAACAACGGCCAGGGAATCACACTGTCCAATCAGCTTGGAAGCAGGGGCGCAACCGACGGCCTCACCCTGAAGGACCTCTTGGACCGCGAAAGGCGCGATCTCGTGTTCGCGCAGACGTTCCCCACCGGCACCCATGCGATGTGGCTCTATTACTGGCTTGCATGCTGGGGCATAGATCCGCTGAACGACGTCGGCATCATCACGCTCCCTCCGCCTCAGATGGTCAGCAACATGAAAATGGCGAAAATCGATGGCTTCTGCGTAGGGGAACCATGGAACAGCCTCGCGATACACGAGAAGGCCGGATTCACTGTCGCGACTTCGCAGGAAATCTGGCCAGGGCATCCCGAGAAGGTGCTGGGATGCACTGCAGAATTTTCGAAGAAATATCCGAACAGCTCGCGAGCCTTGATCATGGCGGTCCTCGAGGCATCAAGATATATCGACGACATGGCGAACCGGGACAGGGTGTCTGAAATCATCTCGGGAGAGGCGTATATCGACTGCAAGGTTGGCATGATCGATAAGCGCATGAGGGGAGAATATGAGGATGGACTGGGCCGCAGGTGGATGGACTCCAATTGCATGAAGTTTTGCGACCAGGGTGCAGTCAACTTCCCTTATCTTTCCGACGGGATGTGGTTTCTGACGCAGTTTCGGCGCTGGGGACTGCTGAAGCACGACCCGGACTATATGGCGGTTGCAAGGGAAATCAACCAGATCGAATTGTACAAGGAGGCGGCATTGCAGGTCGGAATCTCCTTGCCTAATGATGTCATGCGAACCTCCATGCTGATGGACGGCAAACTTTGGGATGGACGGGATCCGGCCGCATATGCCTTGAGCTTCGGGATCAGGGCATGACAACTTCGAGGGCGCGGCGAGGATGAAATTGAAGCGCATACTGATCATCGACGATGCAAGAGACAGGGCTCTATGGCTCAAGGTGAGCCTCGAGCTTGCGGAATATGTCGTGGTCGGCGTTCTGGGCTGGGAGCAGGTGGATGAGCGTTCAATACAGGCCGCGGCGGCAGACGTGATCATCGTGGATGCGAATGCGCCCGGACGGGATACGCTGGAACAAATCAGCCTGATGTCCAGGACGCTGGAAAAACCCGTGGTCGTGCTGCGCGCCCAGAAGGACAGCCAGAGCATACAGGCTGCGATGCAGGCAGGGGTCAGCGCCTATGTGTCGCATGAAGTGGAGGGCGAGGATCTGAGCGGGATCATCCAGGTCGCCGCCGCGCGATTTGCCGAGCACAAGCGTCTGCGCGACGAGCTGAAGGAAGCCAGGAATCAGCTGCAGGAGCGCAAGCTCGTGGAGAAGGCCAAGAGCATTCTGATCCAGCGCCTGGGGCTCGACGAGGCGGAGGCTTACAAGAGGATGCGCAACATGGCGATGAGCAAGGGAAAGCGGATGGCCGAGATCGCCGAGGCCGTCATCCTGTCCGACGAGCTGAGCGCGAAATGATGGCGCGATGGACGGCGAACATGCCGACCAGGAGCAGCGTGCCGGCGAACACCGCAAGCGGGAAGCTGAAATCGGGGTGCTCTATCACGAAGGGCAGGAGACCTATCGCAACTGCGGGTGGTGCATGCAGCCTGAATATTCTGATGAGGCCCATCGCCACCGCCATCGAGAGCATCACCGAGAGCGGGTTGTTTCCCATCAGCATCTCGAATGCAACGCCGGCTGCCGCTGCAAGCGTGCATGCCGTGATCAGAAGAGCCGGCCTGTTTGCCCAGGGACAGACGTCGGAGTGCGCGAACATCTCGAATGCGATCACGACCAGGGGCGGGAACATGATGAAGCGCAACCCCGTGAGCTTCGCAAGGGCCGCATCGGCCAGAAGAAAGAGGGCAAAAACAGGCAGCCATGAATAGCGTCTTGGCGGTTGCTCGACGATGTCGTCTATCAGGCTGGAGGGGCTCTTAACCTGCGGGATGATTTTTGAAAAGATTCTCTTGTAAACCTGCAATCCGAGAACCAGCACCGATGTTCCCAGGAGAATCGAAACCGGATACCACCAGCTTTTTTCTTCGAGGAATATGGGAAGGAGACCTGCCGGTATGGCCGGCGCAATCGGGGAATTCAAGAGCCTGATGACAAGCAATGCAATCGCAATGGAAAGCAGCACGGAGTATGCGCTGTAGCCCAGATGTTGTTCGATCAAGAGGCCGATGATCGCCGTGATCAGCGGTGTGATAATCAGAAGGAACGGTGAACTCGCCCAGGTTCCCCTGGGGCGCGTAAACACGTCGTAGGAAAGAGCGGCAAGCTCGGGGAAAAGCAGGTAGGAGATGCCGGTCAATACGGCGGCCTCGGAGACGCCGCCTATGTATGCAAGTGCGGTCAGTTCGCCTATCAGCAAGAGTCCGATGAATTTTCCCAAGATGCTCAGAACCAGATTTCAGGGTAGCGACGAGAGGCCGGTATGTTGTTCACCACCAGGGCGACGAGAAGCAGCACCAGAGGCGAAATGGTTGCCGGCACGACCACATACATGTATCCCGCATGGTGGATCGCCGGAGAGCCGGCCACGGCGATAAGCGCGGTTGCCGCAGCCGGAGGATGCAGCGTCTTGGTGGCGTGCATCACCGCGATAGAGGTTGCGACAGCCATCGCCTCGGCAAGCCATGGATATGCGTGAAAAAGCTTCCAGCAGGTGACGCCTATGATCGCGGAGAGAAAATGTCCACCCAGCAGGTTTCTCGGCTGGGCGAGCGGACTGCGTATCGCGCCGTAGATCAGGACGGACGAGGCGCCCAACGAGCCTATCATCAGGGAAAGGTCCGTTCCATCGAAATAGAGGCGATTCAGCCCGGCAACCGCCGATATCCCAAGGAAGGCGCCTATCCATGACCAGAAGATTTCCTCGTTGCTGACCCTGGGCGGGCTGCCCTTGGTCGAGCCCTTCATCTTTTTAAAATATTCACTCAGGCCCATGTGTATCCTTCGGTTTGTAGGCGGCGATAAAATCCTTTCTCAGAAGCAAGCCGAGAAGCTTTCCATCTGTGCCTACGACTGGCATGCTGCGCCCCGGATGCGAATCGAATTTTTTCATGATTTCGGCAAAGCCTGCATTCTGGCCTATCGTCACGACAGGCTTAGTCATCGCATCATGAACCCTGGTCTCGTGGCAGCGGTGGGTGAATTCGAACATGTCGTCGAGCAGCTTCAATAGGAGCTCCATGAAGTTCCTGGCGTCAAGCCGCTTCATGAAGTCGGTTTCGGTCAGCATGCCGACAACGAGTCCGTTTGCATCCACAACGGGCAGCCCCTTGTAGCCCGACCCGGCAAGATGGCTTGCAGCCTTGTCCAGCGTCATCTCAGTCTGCAAGGGAGTGACACCGGTTCGCATCAAACGCGCCGCAGTTATGCCCTTGAAGAGCCGCTCTACCGCATGCCTGTGGGCGAGATGATAGATGGAGCGGAAGTCATCGGTGCTGATATCCAGATAGCCGGGGATATGCTGCATCGCATCCAGTATGTCGTCGTCCGTCAGTTCTGTTTCGTCATCGTCTTGCATCATGGTTACATTCCCAGTTCATGCGGGCTCGGAATCTTGAAGATGCCCTGCAGGTTAAGAAGTTCGTTGCGATGAAGGCCGGCGATCTTCTTCACGAGATCGTCCCCTTCCGGCGTCAGGTATATGCGCACTTCGCGCTTGTCTTCCTTGCCGCGCTCGCGATAGATGAGTCCCAGTTTTTCGCAGCGCGAGGCTAGCGAGACGACGCCGTTGTGCGGTGCCTGCAGGCGCTCGGCGAGCTCGCCTATCGTCGCCCATTCCCTTCCCTTGTATCCCTTGACATGCAAGAGCAGGAGATATTGAAGATTCGTGATGCCTAGGCCGCGCGTCAGATCCTCGCTGAACCGCAGAAAGCTGCGCAGCTGATAGCGAAAATCCGAGAGCGCCTCGATCTCCTTTTTGCTGAGGATGTTCCTGGCCATTTCATGCTGCGTGAAAATTGAACATAAAATTAAATTAACATCATATTGTGATATAGTCAATATGTGATATATTTATTGCGCAGCATGAGATCCGACAGACTTGAACAAGGAGGAAAAAATGCAACAGCCAGAGATTGATGGGGAAGGCTATCTGATCGAGCCCAACTCTTGGAACGAGGAGGTAGCCAAGGAATTCGCAAAGCAGGAAAACATCGAGCTGGTTGAAGATCACTGGGATGCGATCAACTTCATGCGCGGGTATTACGCAGAGCACCAGATCGCCCCCGATGTGCGCCATGTGATGAAGCATCTGGCGGAGCGGCTTGGGCCCGATTCCCGCAACAGGATTTTTGAGCTGTTTCCCTACGGGTACGTGAAGCAGGCCTGCAAGATTGCGGGCATGAAGAGACCCAGAGGCTGGAGCACGGGCTGAGTCATTGCCGGGCCGCGAACAGCGGCCCTCTGATTCAGGCGAAACGTTGCTGCAGGTATTTGATGATTTCGCCCGACTCGTATAGCCAGTTCGCCTTGCCCTCCTCATCCGTGATCCTGAGACAGGGCGTCTGAACCTTCCCCCCCTCTTTGAGCAATTCGCTGCGGTGGTTATCGTCGTGCTGAGCGTCGCGTAGTTCTATCGGCAATGAGAGCCTCGCCATTTCATGGCGGACCTTGATGCAGAACGGACAGGTCTTGAAGTGGTACAGCGCAAGGCTGCCGCACTGCTGATCGATCCTTTGCTGAGCACTCGCTTCGCGCGATATGCCTTTGGGGGTTGCAAGTTTTGCCCAAAGCAGCATGAACGGGGTCAATACCATGCGCAGCGTCTTGAAAAACAGCTTCATCTGAATATCCTTTCTTCAATTGGTTTTCTTGTTGCTCGAATCAAGAACCAGCTTGATCGGCACATCCTGGCCGCTGGCAACGGCTTTTTCGACAGCGAGCGTCGACAATCGTTCCGCAGGAACGCCTGCCGCCTTGAGTCCCGCATCGATCGCGGCAGCTCGGGCTGAAGCCAGCGCGTTCAGACGGTCGTCGCTGATGGCAATCTGGTCGCGCAGCCGGTTGAAGAGTATGGTGTAAAAATCAGCACCCTTCATGCCTGATATCTGCTGCTCGCTGAGGACAGGTTTTTTCTGGAATAGGCCGGTCAGTCCGGATGCGAGTTTACCGGCCAGATTTTCCTTGAGCTTGCCCGGATTGGCTTCGCGGTATGCAGCCTTGTAGGCGGAAAGCTCTCCGCCGCCAAACTTGTCTGCATAAAGCTTCTCGAGCGCCGACTGTATCTTGGGCTCTTCCATGGCGAGCGGGCCGGGGTCTTCACCCTGCTCGAGATGCTGGCCGCTTTTCTCGACCACGGCGCGTCGCAGCATGCGGTCCTGAAGGGCAACCTTGTCCTGGTCTGCATATACGCCCTGAACGGCAAGGGACAATCCGGGGCGCTTGATGAGTGCATCTGCTAGATGCGCCAACTTCTCCTGTTCAGGAGGAGTGAGTCCGGCATGTCCTGCTTCAAATGTAATGTTCTCGAATTTTTCTCCGCCGCCGAAAAGCGCGCCCAAGGCGCGGAAGGGTGCCGTGACGATCTTCACGATGACGTTCTCGATCGCCTTCCAGATGATCGCGCCGTAACTGAATTTCGGATCGTCAAGGCTGCCCGACATCGGAAGGTCCAGATCGATGCGCCCATCGGAATCCTCGAGGATGCTGATCGCAAGATCCAAAGGAAGATTTTTCGCCTCGGGGCTTGCAACGCGCTCGCCCAGTGTCAGCTGCTTCATGACGATCTTGTTTTTGGCCTCGAGCTGCCGCTGGTGGATCTGATATTCGAGGTTGAGATCCAGTTTTCCGGACGTGATCTTGCGCCCGGCGAAAGTCGCTGAATAAGGGGTCAGCCTTGCCATTTCGATGTTCTGGAATATGACATTCAGATCCATCGAGTCGGCTGGGTTGAAAAGGTCCAGCTGCCCTGTCGCGCGGGCAAGACCATAATCGTCGACCCGCCCATCGAGCTTCACCTCGGCAATCGCTCCCGGCCTTGAGGAGAGATTCGTGATCACCCCCTTCAGGCGATGTATGCGCGTGCCGAAGGGCATGGTCAGGGAATAGTCCGCATAATCCAGCTCGCCCCTGTCGAATCTGAGCCTGTCTATTTCGACCATGTAAGGCTTGCTCCTTACAGCCTGCTTCGTTGCAGGCCTGGGTGAGTCGCGCAGAATACGCTTGAAGCTCACGGACTTGTCCTTGTTGATGATCAGCTTGGTGTCCAGGCCCACGAGAGAGAGTTCGCCTACATCCAGACCGTTCTGTGTGACTGAAATGGAGCGGCTGGAAAGCGATTTCAGCGCAAGAAAAGGAGCACCCGTATCCGATTCCCTGGTTGCGAGATGGTTCAGCGCAAAGTCTCCCTTGTAGGCGAATCCGTGCGGGTCATAGCGCGCATGCCCTGATGTGGACAATGCGCCATCGGTGAGCTTCAGCCTTGCAACCGAAAAAAGATAGGGCTGTGCAGGCGTCATGTTGAGCCCGGCAAGCTTGATGTCGAAATCGGCCGAAGGGAGTCCTGGGGCGACTTTCCCTTCAGCCTCGAAGCTTCCTCCATCCTTCGATTTGAAGGATGCCTTGAGCGGCACAGGATCGTTCAGGTTGTCGCTGATGCCGCTTGCGTGAAGCGCAATGTCCTGAAGCGAAAACTTTGCATAAGGCGCCGTGGTCTCATCCTCGAATCCGGCTGCAAAACCGGAGAGATCGAACTTGCCCAGCTGAAAATGCCAGGCTGGTTTTGATTCGGCCTTCGCAGGCTTGCCAGTGTTCGCGATGTCCAGGTTGCCCTTTGCATCGCGCAACGTGCTCATGTTTCCGCCCTTGACCTCTATGCTCCCGACATCGGCCTCTTTTGCCGCAAGGTCGAGTGTAGTGTCCCTGACGGAAAGCCCGTCGATGTTGAGCTGGCTTTTGCCTTGCCGCAGGCTGAAGCCATTGATGTCGAGAGAGGGAAGCCTGAAAGCATTTTTTGCCAGGTCATAGCTGCCATCATTCGCCGAGATGACCTGGACCTTTACAGATGGCCCCGTGCGTTGTTCAAGCTCGAAGCCGGATAACTTTGACTTGATGTGCGTGAGGTTTGCTTTCAGCTTGCCGTCCGCATAGCGCAATTCGTAATCAGAAGACAGGCCGACCAGCCCCTTGATCGGAGGAAGCCCCTTCAGAAAATCGGACAGGGGTGCGATGTTCGCATGGGACACGCTGAATGTTCCTTTCATCGCCAGCGGCTCCAGGCTGCCCTCGCCCTGCCAGGCAAGCTCCGCGCCGAAAGAGGTGCGCGCGGAAAATCTGTATCGCCCCATGTCGTTGGGAAGAGAGGATATATCCGTGAGCTCTAGGTCTATCGGCTCGACCTTTGTCGCGAAAACGGGTTCTGTTCGTCTGTCGGTAAAGCTGAGCCTGGCGCCTGAAAGCTTGAAATGGTCGATGTCGAAACGGGGAAGGGGCGAGTCCGAAGCACCCTGTTGTTTTCCCTTCAACGCATCGAGGAAGGCGCTCCAGTTCATCCTGCCGCCTGAAAGCAGGACGACAGATGCATCGAGCCCGTCCAGGCGGATGTCGTCGAATACCAGCGCGCGCCTGAATGCGCTCGAAGAAGAAAGATCGACGATCAGATCGCGGAAGCCCAGCAGGGGTTTGCCGTCCGGTTCGGTAAGGCGCAGGTTGGTCAAATGCAGGCTCAGCTTGAAAGGGTTGAATTCGGGCTTGTCCATCGCGAGATGGTGGCCTGTCTTTTCCAGGACATACTTCTCGGCCTGGGTCTGCAGCACGCGAGGCAGGACCAGATAGCTCAACAAAAGAAACGTTGCCGCCAGGCCCAGCAGGGTCAGCGCCAATGTCTTGAACGAGGGCAGCCTGGGTTTCATGGGCGATGGGATCGAAGTGGAGATGGGCAATTCTAGCGCTAGTCTTTCGGCTTGCACAGTTGGCGCGGTGGAGCGTCATGCCCGGATTCGATGCTACAATTTGCAGCCCAGATATTTCTAAGGAGAATCAGCATGCGCCGTTTGCTTACTGTTGCAGCCCTGGTTTGTTTTTCCAGCCTGGCATATTCCCAGGACTTCAAGCTTTCAAGCCCCGAGATCAAGGCTGGCAGCACCATGCCCAAGCGCTTCGAGTTCAACGGATTCGGCTGCTCGGGCGAGAACAAGTCGCCCGCACTCAAATGGAGCGGCGCGCCCAAGGGCACCAAGAGTTTTGCGGTGACCATGTACGATCCGGATGCGCCGACCGGCTCAGGCTGGTGGCACTGGGTGGTGATCAATATTCCGGCAGACGTGACCGAGCTTTCGTCAGATGCGGGCGCGCAAAACAGCACCACTTTGCCCAAGGGGGCGGTGCAGGGCCGCACGGATTACGGCGTGAACGCATGGGGCGGCACCTGCCCTCCTCAGGGCGACAAGCCGCACCGCTACATCTTCACCGTGTATGCGCTGAAGACCGACAAGATCGACGTTCCTGCGGACGCAACGGCTGCGCTGACAGGCTACATGATCCATGCGAACATGCTGGCCAAGGCGAGCTTCACCGCGAAGTACGGCCGCTCGAAGTAAGTCAACGGCAGACCCTGGATGATCGATTTGAGGTTTGATTGAATCAGGTTCTGCCCCAATCCGCTGAGCGCCGCCGTGCGCGCATAGAAGCCTTAGCCGGAATCGAGTTTCCTGCAGATCTGCCGGTGGTCGCAAAGCGGGAGGATCTGGCGCGCGCGATACGCGACAATCAGGTCGTGATCGTCTGCGGAGAGACGGGCTCAGGCAAGACCACGCAGCTTCCGAAAATATGCCTGACCCTAGGCCGCGGCGTTCTCGGAATGATAGGGCATACTCAGCCAAGACGCGTGGCGGCGCGCTCGGTGGCCTCGCGCATCGCGGCAGAACTAAAGATAGAGCTTGGCAGCCTTGTTGGATACAAGGTGCGCTTTCACGACAAGGTCGCAGCGGATTCGGCGATCAAGCTGATGACGGACGGCATACTGCTTGCCGAAATACACAGCGACCCCAGGCTTTCGAAATACGACACCATCATCATAGACGAGGCTCACGAGCGCTCGCTCAACATCGACTTCCTCCTGGGCTATCTGAAGCAGCTTCTGCCAAGCCGCCCGGATCTCAAACTCATCATCACTTCCGCAACACTGGATGCCGAGAGGTTCGCGAGGCATTTCGGCGCGGCCATCGTCGAAGTCTCAGGGCGCAGCTATCCCGTCGAGATACGCTACCGACCCTTGCAGGTCAGCGATGAAGGCGAGGCGCAGGACATGCCTGGGGCCGTGGCTGCGGCGCTCGATGAGCTGGGCAGCCTGCGCGGAGATGTGCTGGTTTTCCTTCCGGGCGAGCGCGAGATACGCGACACCGCAGACGCATTGCGCCGCCACCTGACGGGCCCGCATGGCCTCGAGATATTGCCGCTCTTCTCCCGCCTTTCTGCGGCTGAACAGGACAGGGTTTTCAAGCCTGGCGGAAAACGGCGCGTGGTGCTGGCGACCAACGTGGCCGAGACTTCGCTCACCGTGCCCAACATAGGCTATGTGATCGACTGCGGATTGGCGCGCGTGAACCGCTACAGCATACGCCAGAAGGTCGAGCAGCTGCATATAGAAAAGATTTCCCGCGCAGCCGCGAACCAGCGGGCTGGGCGCTGCGGCCGCGTGATGAGCGGAATCTGCATCAGGCTCTACGACGAGGAGGATTTCCTGCAGCGCGACGAGTTCACGGATCCCGAGATCTTCCGCGTGTCTCTGGCCACGGTCATCCTGCGCATGAGCGCGCTGGATCTCGGGGATGTCGCGAAGTTTCCGTTCATAGAGCCGCCGACTTCGAGGATGATAGCCGACGGCTATCAGCTGCTCTCGGAATTGAATGCGATAGACGAAGGGCAAGAGCTGACCAGCCTGGGGAAAGAGCTTGCCAGGCTTCCACTTGATCCCAAGATCTCGAGGTTGCTTCTTGCGGGAAGGCAATACCAGTGCCTGACCGAGATCCTCGTGATCGCGAGCGCGCTTTCCGTTCAGGATCCGAGAGAGCGTCCCCTGGACAAGCAGGAGGCGGCCGATCAGGCGCACAAGCGCTTTGCAGACGAGCGTTCCGATTTTCTGGCCTTCATCAAGATATGGGCATGGTTCGAGCAGGCATTGGCGCACAAGCAGTCCAACCGCCTTCTGGCGGAGGAATGCCGCAAGAATTTCCTCTCGCCTCTGCGCCTTCGGGAGTGGCGGGAGCTATACCAGCAGCTTCACACACAGGTGTCAGAGATGGGCATGCGCCAGAACGAGCTTCCCGCAAGCTATGAGCAGATACACAAGGCGCTCCTTTGCGGCCTGCTTGGAAACATCGGCATGAAGAGCATGGAGGGGAACGAATACCTGGGCGCGCGCGGGATCAAGTTCCATATCGCGGCGAATTCCACGCTGGCGAAGAAAGGCCCGAAGTGGGTGGTTGCGGGAGAACTGGTCGAGACCCATCGCCTTTATGCGCGCACGGTTGCGAGAATCGAACCCGAATGGCTGGAGGAGACGGGCGGACATCTGATCAGGCGCCATTACTACGACCCGCACTGGGAAAAGAAGCCGGCTCAGGTGGTGGCCTTCGAGCGCAGCACGCTCCATGGCCTGTTGCTCAACGCGAAAAAGCGCGTGCATTACGGTCCGATGAATGTCGCCGAATCCCGCGAAATCTTCATCCGCCAGGCGCTGGTCGCGGGAGAGTTCGATACGAGGGCGCCCTTCTTTGCCCATAATCAGAAACTGATTGCCGAAGTCCAGGCGCTGGAGCACAAGTCGCGGCGTCCCGATGTGCTGGTGGACGACGAGCTCATCTATGCTTTTTACGACAGCCGCATTCCTCGTCACCTGCACAATGGCGCAGCGTTTGAGGCGTGGCGCAAGGAGGCCGAGAGATCGGACGCCAAGCTGCTCTACCTCAACAAGGAAGACCTGATGCGCCACGAGGCGGCGGGGATCACCACGGAACAGTTCCCGCCGCAATTGAAGATGGATGGCGTGGGTTTCGCGTTGAGCTACAACTTCTCGCCGGGCAAGAACGATGACGGCATCACGCTTTCCGTGCCGCTTGCGCTGATCAACCAGGTCTCGTCCGCGCTATGCGAATGGCTGGTTCCTGGGCTGCTGCCCGAAAAGATCGCCCAACTCATCAAGACGCTTCCGCAGAAGATACGCAGGCATCTGGTCCCAGTTCCGGATTTTGCGGCCTCGTTCTGCCTTGAAGTGAAGCCCTCCAATTCCCCGCTGCTGCCGGCCCTGATTCGCTATATCCGTGAGCAGAAGCAGCTCGATGTGCCGGCGGATGCGTTCCGCATGGAACAGCTGCCAGCGCATCTCATGATGAATTTTCGCGTGCTGGATGAACACGGCAGACAGCTTGGCATGTCGCGCAACTTCGCACAGCTCCATTCCGAACTTGCGCCGCGCGCAGAGCCCGTGATTGTGGCGGCTACGGCCGGCGATCAGCAGGTAGAGCACCGCAGCACTTCATGGGATTTCGGCAGCTTCTCCGAAACCAGGGAAGTCAGGCGCGCAGGGCAGAGAGTCACGCTATACAACGCGCTGGTCGACGACAAGGATGCCGTCGTGCTGCGAGCCTTTGACACGCGCGATGCTGCGGTTGCGGCGCACAGGGCAGGACTGCGCAGGCTTTTCATGCTTGCCTTGAAGGAACAGGTGAAGTATCTGGAAAAGAATCTTCCCGATGCGCAGCGCCTTGGCATGCTGTTCATGCCGTTCGGCACACAGCAGCAGCTTCACCAGCAGATCCTGGCGATGTCTTTCGACAGGGCATGCCTCAACGATCCTCTGCCAGTTGACGAGGCGGCCTTCAATGCGCGGACCAAGGAGGCGAAGAATCGCCTGATGCTGATCGCGCAGGAGATCGCAAGGCTCGTGGCCCAGGTGCTGACCGAACTTCAGGCGGTGCAGAAATCGCTTTTGCAGATCAAGGCGCATGCGCAGGCGAGTTCCGACATAAGGGCTCAGCTCGAATGGCTGTTGCGCAAGGATTTCATTTCAAGCACGCCCTATGAAAGGCTGCAGCATGTGCCGCGCTATCTGAAGGCGATTGGGCTGAGAATTGAAAAGCTGAGAACCAATCCTCAGCGCGATGCGAAGTGCATGGCGGATCTGCAGCCGCTGCTGCAGGCGCTGCAGAAATTTCAGAAGCAGGGCGTGCAGGATCCGAGAGTCGAGGAATTTGCCTGGCTGATGCAGGAGCTTCGCGTGTCCCTTTTCGCGCAGGAACTCAAGACGCCTGTGATCGTCTCCGTGAAGCGGCTGGAGAAGATGCTTGCCTCGATGAAGTCCTGATGAGGCAAGCGCGCTATAATCCGCCATCTTTTTGGGAGAATTCTATGAACAAGCAGGAAGTCGAATTGCTGAGCGAAGAAGTCGAGATGCTGATGCGCGAGAGGGCGATGCTGCTCGATGTCGTGGGCTCTGCGGCAATGCTGATCTCGCATGCCGATGCGAGGGATCTTCCTCCGTCGGTCATGGATGCGGCAGAAAAGCTTTCCAAGGCATTGAATGCGCTGAGCGAGGACACGCTGAAGGATGCGCTGGAGGCGGTTCAGGGGAAGTGAAGCTAGCCCTTCTCCAGCCAGTCCAGCATGAATTCCCACTGTTCCAGTTCGCGCGTCGCAAGATGAGGCGGCAAATCGAAAAGCGATTTTCCCTCGAAGGCGGCGTTCACATAGATCTGCGTTTCGCGAAGATAGGCGAGTATCGGAAGATCCAGTCCGGCTAGAAAATTCTCCAGTGCTAAAGCCGCATGAGTGCGCGAGCTCATGCGCATGCCGACCACGCCTACCTGGCATTTCCTGGCCTCCTTTTCATTTGACAGGGTTTTCAGGAAGTCGCGGCTTGCATGAAGATCGAAAAGGGACGGCGAGATGGGCACGATGATCTTCTTCGCAAGCCTTGCCGCATGCGCGAGGTTCTTGCCGTGCAGCCCTGCAGGAGTATCGATCACCAGCCTGTCTATCGAAGGACCTTCTCCCTGGCTGGATTCCAGCGTCGTTATCGCTGGCAGATCGGGTGGCCGTGCATTAACCCATAGCGTGGCCGATTTCTGCCGGTCGAGGTCGAGCAGCGCGACCCGCTTTCCCTGGTTGGCCAGAAAGCCCGCGATGTTCACGGACAGCGTGGTCTTTCCGCTGCCGCCCTTTGGGTTTGCGATCAATATGGCTTTCATCGTAGTGCGATGTCTCGCATATTGGGTTAATCGGGGGGAAATGATAACATCACCCGATAACGATTTGGAGAACATCATGGCAGGACACAGCAAGTGGGCGAATATCCAGCACCGCAAAGGCAAGCAGGATGCAAAGCGCGGCAAGATATTCACGAGGCTGATCAAGGAAATCACGGTGGCCGCCCGCATGGGCGGAGGAGATCCCACAGGCAACCCGCGCCTGCGACTTGCGATGGACAAGGCTTACGCAAACAACATGCCCAAGGACAACGTGGAGCGCGCGATCAAGCGCGGAAGCGGCGAGCTCGAGGGAGTGCAATACACGGAGATCCGCTACGAAGGCTACGGCATCAACGGCGCCGCGGTGATGGTCGACTGCATGACGGACAACAAGACGCGCACCGTGGCCGATGTGCGTCATGCATTCACCAAATACGGCGGCAACCTGGGCACGGACGGATCGGTCGCGTTCATGTTCAAGCATTGCGGGCAGATGATCTTCGCGCCGGGCACGGACGAGAACGGGCTGATGGAAGTCGCGCTCGATGCGGGCGCAGAGGACATCTTGACCAACGACGACGGCAGCATAGAGGTGATCACGGCGCCCAACGACTTCATCGCGGTCAGGCAGGCGCTCGAAACTGCGGGCTACAAGCCCGAGTTTGGCGAGGTCATCATGAAGCCTGCGAACGAAGTCCTCTTCACGGGCGAAGATGCGGTGAAGATGCAGAAGCTGCTCGACGCGCTGGAAGACCTCGACGACGTGCAGGAAGTCTATACCACGGCGGTCATCGAAGAATGACATCGGGATTCAGGATTTGGGATTCAGGATTGAGTAAGAACCGGCGCCCGATTTTTGGCTTGCATCCATCCTGCATCCCGCATCCTGGTTTATGAGAATATTGGGCATAGATCCTGGGCTCAGGGTGACAGGCTTTGGCGTGATAGACCAGGCAGGCCAGCAGTTGAGCTATGTCGCGAGCGGCTGCATCAAGACGCAGAGCGAAGAATCGCTGCCGGGCAGGCTCAAGGTCATCCTCGATTCGCTGGGCGTTGTGATCAGGCAGCACAAACCCGATCAGGTCGCGGTCGAAAAGGTGTTCGTCAATGTCAATCCGCAGTCCACTCTGCTTCTCGGTCAGGCGCGAGGGGCTGCCGTCTGCGCCGCGGTGCTCGCCGACCTTACGGTTGGAGAATACACGGCGCTGCAGATCAAGCAGTCCGTTGTGGGCAATGGCCATGCCGAAAAGGAACAGGTGCAGTTGATGGTGCAGCGCCTCCTGAAGCTTTCAGGCACACCTAGCCCCGATGCGGCGGATGCCCTGGCCTGCGCGATCTGCCATGCGCATGGCGGGCAGGGGCTTGGAAAACTTTCGACGCGCGGCTTCAGGGTGCGCGGCGGCAGGCTGGTCTGAACCGGAGATTCTGAATGATAGGTCGCATAACTGGAATTTTGCTCGAGAAGAACCCGCCGCAGATATTGCTCGACGTGCAGGGCGTGGGCTATGAGATCGACGTGCCGATGAGCACTTTCTACAACCTCCCCCCGCTCAACGAAAGGGTCGTGCTGCACACGCAGCTGATCGTGCGCGAGGATGCGCATCTTTTATACGGTTTTGCGACGAACGACGAGCGCATCGCGTTCCGCCAGCTGCTGAAGATCAGCGGGGTGGGTCCGAAACTTGCGCTCTCCGTGCTTTCCGGATTGAGCCTTGGTGACCTGGCCCATGCGGTTGCGAACAAGGAGACCGGGATGCTGACCAGGATACCGGGCGTGGGCAAGAAGACGGCGGAGAGATTGCTGCTCGAGCTTCAGGGGAAGTTTTCGGAAGGCGCGGCAGCAATTCAGGGAGAGGCATCTGTCGGCGGCAGGGGCGACATCGTCAATGCGCTGCAGGCGCTGGGCTATAACGGCAAGGAGGCGGACTGGGCAGCCCAGCAACTGCCCAAAGATGTCGGCGTTTCGGATGGCATAAGGCAGGCACTCAAGCTATTATCCAAGGCATGATACACAGCGATAATCTCACCTCCGAATCCCGCCTGACCGCCCCTTCCGTCGCATCTCGCCAGGAGGAAGCGCTCGAGCGCGCGCTGCGCCCCAAGCAGCTCGAAGAATACGTCGGGCAGGAGAAGATCCGCGAGCAGCTTGAAATCTTCATACAGGCTGCCAAGCAGCGCCGCGAGCCGCTGGACCATGTTTTGCTTTTCGGGCCCCCGGGCCTTGGCAAGACCACGCTCGCACAGATCATCGCACGCGAGATGGGCGTGAATCTGCGCCATACCTCGGGCCCCGTTCTGGAAAGGGCAGGAGACCTCGCCGCATTGCTGACCAACCTCGAGCCTCACGACGTGCTTTTCATCGACGAGATCCACAGGCTATCCCCCGTCGTCGAGGAGATACTCTACCCTGCCCTCGAGGATTACCAGATCGACATCATGATAGGCGAAGGGCCTGCTGCGCGTTCGGTGAAACTCGACCTTCCTCCCTTCACGCTGGTGGGTGCGACGACCAGGGCCGGCATGCTGACCAATCCACTGAGAGACAGATTCGGCATCGTCTCCAGGCTGGAATTTTACACGCCGGAGGAACTGCAGCGCATCGTGATGCGCTCCGCAGGGCTTCTGGAAATGAAGCTTTCACAGGATGCGGCGCTGGAAATCGCAAAACGCTCGCGCGGCACGCCGCGCATCGCAAACCGTTTATTGCGCCGTGTGCGCGACTATGCGGACGTGAAATCCAAGGGCGATGCGACCCGAACAGTTGCGGATGCGGCGCTCACCATGCTGGATGTGGACAAGGAAGGCCTCGACCTGATGGACAGAAAGCTGCTGTTGACCATCATCGAGAAATTTTCGGGAGGCCCGGTTGGCGTGGATAATCTGGCGTCTGCGATAGGCGAGGAGCGCGACACGATAGAGGATGTGCTGGAGCCTTATCTGATACAGCAGGGATATCTGCAACGCACGCCTCGCGGAAGGATGGCGACCGCGAATGCATATCTCCACTTCGGTCTCACGGTATCGAGCCATCTCGGAGAAGGGGAGCTGTTCGATGAGTGAAGGACTGCTCTCGCAACTCGATCATCTGAATGAGCAACAACTGCGCCGCCTGCTGGTGGAGCATCTCACGAAACAGAAGCTGGGACTGTATTGGGAATCTAATGCCATCGAACGCGATGCGGCGCTGAATGCGAACCTGGTATTGCCAAGACTGGTGCGCGAATGGAGCTATCGTCCACAAGAGATGGACGAAGATGCCATCCATCGCAACCTCATCATCGAAGGCGACAACTTCGACAGCCTGCGCCTGCTAAAGGCAACTCATGCCGGGAAAATACGCGTCATCTATATCGACCCGCCCTACAACACCGGAAACCGAGACTGGGTCTATAACGACCACTACGTGGGCGCGAACGACCGCTGGCGGCATTCGCAGTGGCTGGAATTCCTCTACCGCCGCCTGACCCTGGCGCGCGACCTGCTCACACCGGACGGCGTGATCCTGGTATCGATCAACGACGAGAACCGCGCGCGGCTGGAACTCTTGATGGATGAGGTGTTTCCTGGGATGCGGGTGGGTAGTTTCGTCTGGCGCAGCCGCACGGGTGGGAACGATACCAAGGGCGCGTTTCATTCCACCAATCATGAACATGTGCTGGTGTATGCCAATGAAGGTTTCAGGTTTTCGGGAGACGAAAAATCGTACTCCATGTACAAGTTTCAGGAAGGCGACAGGATTTATCGCCTGAGCGACTTAACTTCTCCCAAAGACCTGCGGGAGCGCCCCAACACCTACTATCCGATCTACGACCCAACGACGCAAATTTACTACCCGTGCAATCCGCAGCGTGTTTGGGCTTACGCCTCTAAAGGGCGTATGAAAGACGGGCAGAAAATTCGCGGTGACACGATAGAAGATTTTATCGAGAAAAAATTGATCTGGTTTCCACATAGCCAGCGCATTGAAGTCTTTGCGACCAAAGAAAAATTGCTCGATGCAATAAAACGCAAAGATGTTCCGATGAGTGGTAATACCCCATTGCTGTACGAGGATATGCCTGAAAT
The DNA here is from genome assembly GCA_021782365.1 of Pseudomonadota bacterium. Lineage (GTDB taxonomy): Bacteria > Pseudomonadota > Gammaproteobacteria > Burkholderiales > Gallionellaceae > Gallionella. Next base: position 9,651 of record JAJXVB010000019.1, on the reverse strand, counting down.
CGATTTTTGGATTGGCCGGAAGATTGGTTATGGCAGGCCTGCATTTAAGCGATTCAAAGAGGGTTTGAAAAATGAAAATCAACCTATTTCGTCTTGGTTAACGCCGAAGCAAGAAGAGGAAACTGCTATCGATGGCATGAACATGCCTGTAGTCGGCACGACCGAAGAAGGCTCAAAGGCTATCAAGGATTTGATGGACGATAAAGCTTTCCCTTATCCGAAACCGCCATCGTTGCTAAAAGCATTGCTTTCCCAATCCACCCGCCCCACCGACATCATTCTCGACTTCTTCGCTGGTTCGGGCACCACAGGGCAGGCGGTGCTGGAACTGAATGCCGAAGATAACGGATCACGCCGCTTCATTATGTGCTCCAGCACCGAGGCCAACAGCAAGGAGCCGGAAAAGAACCTTTGCCGCGATGTGTGTGCGGAGCGTATGCGCCGTGTCATCCAGGGCTACGGCGGCAGGCCGGGCTACACGCCGGAGCAAGGCGGCGAGTTCGCCTATCTGCAACTGGACAAAGTGAATGCTGCCGATGCGCATTTCGAAATTGATGCGGCGCATGCCTTCCAGTTGCTGGCCCTGAAGCGCTTCGGTGTGGTTTGTACCGCGACCGAAGGCGCGGTGCAGCGGCTGGGGCGGGTGGAGGATTGCGAGGTGCTGGTGTGCCATGAGGTGAATGCAAAAACCATTGCCGCCCTGGCGGCCTGGCCGCAGCAGTCCGGCGCTGCACGTTTGGCGATCTATACGATGCGGCCCGAGACTTTGCGCGAACAGCTTGCCTTGCGCGGGATGGAGGCGAACTGCTACAGCCTGATGGATGCGCTGATGCGCGGACAGGGAGGGATAGCATGAGTTTGCGCGACATCATCGCCGCGCAATCGGCTGCCATCGAGCCGGAAGCGTTCCAGACCGCGCTGGTGGAAGGCATGACGCGCGCCCTGTTGCGTGAAACTGCACCGCCATGTCTGCTGCGCGCACCGACAGGTTCGGGAAAAACCTTCGTGATTTCGCGCGTGCTGGAAGCGGTGAGCGCAGAGCGGCCCACCTTGTGGCTGTGGTTCGTGCCGTTCGTTAATCTGGTACAGCAGACCGAGGATGCGCTGGCGGCGAATTGCGCCGGGCTGACGCCGGTAATGCTATCCCGCGGACGCAATCAGGAAGCGAGAGCCGGGATGGTGCTGCTTTCCACCGCGCAGGGCGTGGCCAAAGCGCGCGAACGCAATGCTGGATACAACGCTGATGGAGACGACGATACTCGCACGATGGCGCAATTCGTAGCCAGAGCAAGAGCGCAAGGGCTGTCCATCGGACTGGTGGTAGATGAAGCGCACATCGGACTGGACAAGACGACTGAGTTTGGCAAGTTCGCGCATTGGCTGGAGGCAGATTTCCTCATCATGGCGACTGCCACGCCAAAGGACGAGCGTCTGCTGGAGTTTCTGATGGCTGCTGGCAAAAGTGCCTTTGAAAATTTTGCCGCAAGCCGTGACGAGGTGGTGAATGCGCGGCTCAACAAGCGCTACATCGAGGCGGTGGTATATGACCTGCGCCAGAGCGTGCAGACGGTGGCTGACCTGAAACGCACGGTGCTTCGCCAGGCGTGGAAGCGTTCGCAAAAGCTCAAGAAGCAGTTGCAGGCGGTAGGTGTACCGTTGACCCCGCTGTTGCTGGTGCAGGTGGCGAACGGCGACAAGACGGTGGAAGAGGCCGAGCAGGATTTGATCAAGCTGTGCAAGGTACATCCGGCGGTGATCGGAAAGCATTCTTCGGATGATCCCGATCCAGTGCTGATGGCGGCAATTGCAAACGACAGCAGCAAGGAAGTGTTGATCTTCAAGCAGTCGGCAGGTACGGGATTTGATGCGCCGCGCGCCTTTGTACTGGCTTCGACCAAGCCGGTGAACGATCCCGATTTTGCGATGCAGTTCATCGGGCGGGTGATGCGCGTATCTCGCCAGATACGCGAAGCCTTCCCCAAGCCACAGCCTATTCAAGAGGAACTGGATACCGCATATATTTATCTCGCCGATGCCGAGGCGCAGCGCGGCTTCGAGGCGGCAGTGCAAGCCAGCAGCGCGGTGAAGAACCAACTGGAGGGGCAGACTGAAAAACTGATAGTGCGCCAGACGATCTCCGGTGCGGTGGTGTTGACCAATCGCACGACGCCGCAAGCGCCGCTAGATTATGGCTTGCCTTTTCCTGAAAGGCTGGCTGCTAGCGATGTTCCGGCGCAAGGGCCAGTGACTGCCGTTTCTTCTGGCCCCCAGCAATCGCTTTTCGATGGTGACGACGGGTACAAGCTGGACGAGGTGTTGTTTGAACTGGATGCGGCGTTGGGTGCGACTGCAAAGATGTTAGCTCCCAAGCCGGATACTCCGAACAGCAAGGCTGACTTGATCGAGTTGCTGCAAGCAAAAGGCATTCGCACTTATTCCCGCCATGCAGGGCTGCGCAATTTGCCGCGCGCATTGAAACGCGAACAGCGACCTCAGATGCAGGATATGAGTAAGGTGTCAGAGGCGGTGGCGACCCGGTTGCCGATTTCGGATGAACTGAAGCGCAATGCGGTGCGCGCAGCGCTGAATCGCTTGAAGGAGAAAGAGGTTCATACTGAACTCACCCAAGGGCAGCGTCACGAGGAGGATGTGCTGATGATCACCGACCGCGCAGCGTTGTCGCGCGAGGCCATTGCGGTATTGCGGAGATTGCCACAGGTAGAAGATGAGGATGTGCGCATCATCGTGGAAGTGCTAACCGACCGGCTGAGCGGTGCGATCGCTGAAGAATTCGAGCACCTCGAAGAGGAGCAGCAGCCAGGCGATGCCGAACTGAAGCGCCATGCGCGCGATGCTGCGTTTTGGGTGATACGCCGCCAAGAGCAGGATATAGCGGAGCTGATGCAGAGCATCGTGTCGGAGTTCACCGCGGCAGAGGAGGCTGACCCGTTGCCAGACTTGATGGTGTTCCCGTCAACATTGAGTTTGGCAGCATCGCGCAAGAATATCTATGGAGTGCTGCCACCTTCCGACGACGATCTGGCGAAGATTGAATCCCTGATGATTTTGGATGATCGAAAATGGCTGGATGATCGAAAGTGGCTGTTCGGTGTGGAGGAGCTGCGCGTTGCGCGGTACGACAGCACGGCCAAGCTCAACGGTGAAGAGCGGAAATTCGCCGAGGCGCTGGACAGGGCGGACTTCGTGGAGTGGTGGCATCGCAATCCGGATCGCAAACCTTATGCCGTGCGGCTGGTGCGAGGTGAGCACCAGAATTATTTTCACCCGGATTTTGTAGTGTGTTTGTCACATCTGACGAACGATGAGCCTGCGATGCGGTTGATCGAGACCAAGGAGAGCACGAAGGACGCTTCGCGCAAAGCGCGGCGTATCCCCAAATTTTACGGGAAGGTATTGTTTCTCACCAAGGATCAGAGCCGAATGCGTGTCGTGAATGACGATGGCACCCTTGGCACGACAGTGGATTGGGATGATCTGCTGCCAGTACAAGAGTGGCTGCGTGAAACGAAGCCTGTGGTGTAGTCCATGAATCTGATAGAGCTAACTCAGGAGCAAGCAGCGCCGCGTATTACAGCGCTACTTTCTGTCCACGAAAGCCGTTCTCTGGAGTTCAAGCGAGTATCCGGCAAGATGGTGGGTAAAGCTTTGGAAACGATTTGCGCTTTCGCCAATACGGAAGGTGGCATTCTGGCTTTAGGTGTGGCGGATGAGAAGCATGTTACCGGTGTGGAGAGATTTTTTGGGGTGCAAGAAAATCCGGAAGCGTTGGATGATCTGACTCGCAAAGTAAGGACACATTTTCATCCCCCGATAGATGCAATTCGCTTCGTTCGCTTGCCGTGCCGTTTGCGCAATGGCAGCGATGGCCATTTGGTGCTTGTGCAGGTTCTCAAGAGCGACAAGGTGCATTCCATCGTGGATGACGGCACCTGGACGAGGCTGGATGCGAGCAACCGCGAGATGACTGCCGCCGAGATCACCGAGCTTTCTTACCGGCGCGGGGTGCGGAGTGCAGAAAGTGAGCTGGTGGATGTTCCCTTGGCGCTGCTGGAGACGGAGACGTGGCGCAGTTTTGTTGCCGCGCGCGGATTGAAGAGCGGCACATTCGCGGAGCAGTTGCAGAAAATCGGTTTGGCATCGAAGGTGGGAAGTGAAGTCCAGCCTACCCGTGCGGCAGTGTTGCTATTTGCCGAAGAGCCGAGTGGCCTGCTGGCTGCGCATGGCTCGCGTGCAGATATACGTCTGATGGTTTATGACGGAAAACATATTGTGCCGGGCGCAACACCTAATTTGCGCAAGACCCCCAAGACGATACGCGGGCCGTTGATCGATCTGATTGATGCAGCGGTAAAGGCGGTGCTGGGCGAACTTGCGCAAGGCTTGACGCTTTCTGGTAGCGGCTTCAAGACCAAGCATATATATCCTGAGCGGGTGGTGAAAGAGGCGATTGTGAATGCCGTGATCCATCGCGACTATCGCCTCAATCGGGACATTTTCGTTCGCTTGTTTGACGACCGTATCGAAGTAGAAAGTCCCGGCGTGTTCCCCGGCAACATCACACCCGCCAATGTGGACAAGGCTGGTTCCAAGGCGCGCAATCCTTTGGTTGCACAAAATCTGCGCGAGTTTCCAATCGCGCCTAATATTGATGCTGGAGAGGGCGTAAAAATGATGTTCGCGGAAATGGCGAGCGCGAAGCTTTATCCGCCGCAGTACCGGCAAAATACCGAGGCGGCGGTGGAAAGTGTGACGGTGACGCTGTTGAATCTGGAGCGCCCCACGGTGTGGGATGAGGTCAGCCACTGGATAGATATGCACGGCGAAATCGCCAACCGCCAGTTGCGCGAGATTACCGGGTTGGATACGTTGGAGGCATCGCGCATGTTGCGCACCTGGGTCGCGCAAGGGGTGCTGGTTGCGCTACCTGCCGCATCGCGCCAGCAAGCCAAATATACTAAACCAATACGCTCGTTGGAACAGGCGGATTCATTATCAAACGCTTCGGATAATGAATTGCTGGAATCACAAAAACTTTTATAAATCAGTATGTTTTTGATCTTTTCATTATCATTTTGGAAAAAATGGAACATCAAGAGTTGGAAGCAGAGTGCGATGTGATTTGCTTGACGGTTGCTAAAACAGAAATTTACATCAGTTGGTGCAAATGAGTGAAATCAGAATATTTACCTGGCCTGTGCGTGTGTATTACCAGGACACGGACGCGGGCGGCGTGGTTTATCATGCAAGTTATGTGAACTTTATGGAGCGCGCGCGGACTGAGTGGCTGCGCTCCCACGGTTACAGCAATGCGGACCTGCTTCGGGAATTCGGCGTGATGTTCGTGGTGCGCTCGCTGAAGCTCGATTATCTGAAGCCCGCACTGCTTGACGACATGCTCGAGGTGACGGCTGCAGTCTCCGACATCGGACGCTCTCGTCTGACGCTGATGCAGACGGTAAGCCGCGAAGCGGAATTGCTGACCACGGGCGAAATTCATCTCGTATGCGTTTCGAAGGAGGCCTTCAGGCCGGTCGCGGTTCCCGAAGCGCTGCGCCTGAGGATGCTGCACCAGGCCGGGATTTAACTCTTGAAAGGTTGCTAATGGAAGTCACACAGGATCTGTCTTTTGTTCATCTGATCAGCACGGCCAGCGTTCTGGTGCAGATGGTGATGGGATTATTGCTTCTGGTATCCATGATGTCGTGGTGGTACATCTTCCTTAAGCTCTTCGCGATACGCCGCGAGACGCGATTGACGCGTGAATTCGAGGAGTCGTTCTGGCGCAATCCCAATCTCAACGACGTCTACAGGTCCGTGAACAATCCGTCGAAATCCGACCAGGGCGCGCTGGAGCGCATCTTTGCAGCCGGATTCGTCGAGTTCGTGAAGCTCAAGAAACAGCATGGCGTCGACAGCAGCGCGGTGATGGAAGGCACGCGCCGCGCGATGCGCGCGACCTACCAGAGGGAGATGGACAGGCTGGAAGCGCATCTTGCATTCCTTGCGTCCGTGGGATCGGTGAGCCCCTATGTCGGTCTCTTCGGCACGGTGTGGGGCATCATGAATGCATTCCGCGGGCTTGCGAACGTGGGCCAGGCTACACTCGCCCATGTCGCGCCCGGCATCGCAGAGGCGCTGGTTGCAACCGCGATGGGCCTTTTTGCGGCGATCCCTGCAGTTGTCGCATATAACCGCTATGCCCATGCGATAGACAGGCTTTCGACGCGCTTCGAGAGCTTCACCGAAGAATTCTCCAACGTATTGCAGCGCCAGCCATGAGAAATACCTCTGAAAACCTGCTGTGCGGGCGACTGGCTGCGTTGCACGTTGCTCGCTCTGTCGCCTACCGATATGGTATGTCTCGATCGCTGCGCGTCTTGCGCCTTGCCAGTCACCCTGCTCGTTACGGTTTCGAGAGGCACTTATGAGATCGACGCTGCGCAAGAAAAACCGCCTGATGAACGACATCAACGTTGTGCCCTATATCGACGTGATGCTGGTGCTCCTGGTGATCTTCATGGTGGCGGCCCCGATGATGAATCCCGGCCAGGTAGATCTGCCACAGGTCAGCAAGTCCTCTGTGCCCTCCCCTGCCCCGCTTGAAGTCATCATCAAGAAGGACGGCTCGCTGACGCTGCGCGATCATTCCAAGGGGGATGTGGAGGCGGCCGTATCCAAGGATGAGCTGGTCTCGATCCTGAAGGCAAGGCAGGACATGCAGTCCGACCAGGCGGTGGTGATTTCGGCCGACAAGAACGTGCGCTACGAAGAGGTCATGAACGTGATGGATGTGCTTCAGCAGCAGCACATCAGGAAGGTGGGCCTTCTGACGCAAGCCGTCAAGCGATGAGCGAGGCGGTTTACCAGGAACCGTACAAGCTGCCGGCGGGCGTACTGGCCCTGCTCGTGCATCTTCTTTTCTTCGGGTTCCTGTATTTCGGCTTCGCCTGGCAGACCAAGCCTCAGGCCCAGTCTGCGATGAGCGTGGAGCTTTGGCAGAATCTGCCGACAACAAAGCCTGTCTCGGCACCACCGCCGCCGCCTCCGACCCGTCCTGTCGTGAAGCCGGTGGAAACGCCTCCCGAGCCGGTACAGGAGAAGGTCAAGCCGGACATCGCGCTTCCTGAAAAGAAGCCCAAGCCTGAAGTGGTCAAGCCCAAGCCCAAGCCCAAGCCTTTGCCAGAGCCCAAGCCCAAGGCCAAGCCCAAGCCTGAACAGAAGCCGGTGAAGAAGCTGTCCGCGAAGGAGGAGGCGCAGCTCTGGGCAAATGTGCAGCCGGGCCGCTCGTCTCCTTCCAAGACGAATAATGCACAGACGGTGCAGGATGCCGTGTCGGGCAAGGTGGTGGACGAATATACTGCTAAAATCGCAAGCAAGATACGCAGCAACATCGTGATGCCGCCCAATGTTGCGCCCGATGCGAAGGCGGAATTCACGGTGACGCTGTTGCCGGGAGGCTCGGTGATGAACGCGAGGCTGACGAAATCGAGCGGCAATGCGGCTTATGACAATGCGGTGGAACGCGCGATCCTGAAGTCGGATCCCTTGCCCCTGCCTTCGGACGCGAGCGTGTTCAGCCATTTTCGTGAACTGAAGCTGAGTTTCAGACCAGATGGAAAGGAAAGGTAATCGAATGTTGAGAATATTGTCAGGCACGCTGGGCCTCTTGATGCTGGCGCATAGCGCCGTTTCAAATGCGGCCTTGAGCATCGAGATCATCGGCGCGGGAGAGCACCAGATTCCGATCGCGCTCGTGCCGATGGGGGGAGACGAAAAGCTGGGCGCCCAGATCAACGATGTGGTGACGAGCGATCTCACGCGCTCCGGGCTCTTCCGCATCGTCGACTCCGCTGGCAAATCCCCTCACGAGACTGCGGATGTGAACTTCAACGACTGGCAGCTGCGCGGAGCGGATGCGCTGGGCATAGGAAATGTCAGCGTGCAGAACGGGCGCATCGAGGCGCGTTTCAGACTGCTCGATGTGGTGAAGCATGACCAGCTGCTGGGCGAGGCGGTCTCCGCAAGCGACAGCCAGATGCGCGCGGTGGGTCACCGCATCGCGGACCTGATCTATGAAAAGCTGACGGGCGACAAGGGCGTCTTCAGCACGAGGATCGCATACGTGAACCGTCAGCCCAAGAGCTACAGCCTGATCGTCGCGGACAGCGACGGCTACAACGACCAGGTCGTGCTGAAGCAGAGGGAGCCCATCATGTCTCCTGCATGGTCTCCTGACGGCAAGAGCATGGCTTATGTGAGCTTCGAAACAGGGCATGCGGCAGTTTTCGTGCAATCCCTGCTCAGCAACCGCCGCCGCGCCGTGGCAGACTTTCCGGGCAGCAACAGCGCGCCAGCCTGGTCGCCCGACGGAAAGCAGCTTGCGATCGTGATGACGCATGACGGCAGCTCGCAGATATATCTCATTAACCCGGACGGGACCGGCTTGCGCCGCATCAGCTTCAGCGGGGCGATAGACACCGAGCCCAATTTCTCCCCCGACGGGCAGTCCATCCTGTTCACCTCGGATCAGGGAGGAAGCCCTCAGATATATCAGATGCCGGCATCCGGCGGCGCGCCCCAGAGGCTGACCTTTGCAAGCGGCAACAGCTTTTCGCCGCGTTACAGCCCTGACGGCAAGTCCTTCGTTTTCGCGAATCTGACAGGCGGGCAGTTCTACATCGCCGTTCAGGATCTGCAGAACGGACAGATGCAGACGCTGACCGAGGGCGGATGGGAGAGAAAACCCAGCTTCGCGCCCAATGGAAAAATCATTCTGTTTGCCAGCGAAGCCCGTGGCCGTGGTATATTAGCGACTGTGTCCAGCGATGGTCGTGTCCAGCAACACATGTTCACGCAAAGCGGCGATGCTCGCGAGCCTGTATGGGGACCACAACCTTAAAAATTTTACTAAATGAAGGGAATTGCCATGAAGAAACTCGTCATCAGTATCGTATTACTGAATCTGCTGGCAGCTTGCGCCAGCCAGAAGCCTAAAGAAGCAGCGGCACCTGCCCCAGCACCAGCGCCTGTAGCAAAAGCAGCCCCTGCAGCGCCTGCTCAGACAGCTGTCGATCCGTTGAACGATCCGCACAGCATCCTGGCTGGCCGCAGCACTTACTACCCCTTCGACGTGTCTGTTGTTCAGGCAGCCGACAAGCCGCTGGTCGAGGCGCATGCCAAGTACCTGAGCCAGCATCCTGATCGCAAGGTTCGCCTGGAAGGCAACTGCGACGAACGCGGCAGCGCTGAATACAACCTGGGTCTGGGTCAGCGTCGCGCAGATGGCGTGATGAAGATGCTGGAAGCAGGCGGCGCCAAGGCATCCCAGCTGAGCGCAATCAGCTACGGCAAGGAGAAGCCACGTGCACTGGGCCACAACGAAGCAGCGTGGGCACAGAACCGCCGCACCGACATCGATTACATGCAGTAATAGATGTTGAAACCGCGCGTCCTGATTTTGCTGGGTATGTGTTGTGCCTCCTCCGCGCAGGCGGGGCTGTTCTCGGACGAAGAGGCACGCAAGAGCATCCAGCAGATCGAGACGCGCGTTCAGGCTCTGGAAGACCAGGGCAAGCAGCAGACGCAAACCATACTCGATCTGCAGGGTCAGGTCGAATCGCTGAATGGCAC
>JAJXVB010000018.1 GCA_021782365.1 Pseudomonadota bacterium | reverse complement strand
GAACAGATCTTCAAGAGTGCTGTGCAGTTGCCTGGTAGTGAAGGGGAGGCGTATTTCGGATTGGGCAGGGCACTCAAGGGCCAGAAAAAATTGAATGAGGCGGAAACCGCGTACCGCCAATCACTCGTGTTCAATCCGGACAACGAAAGCGTGCATTACAACCTCGGAAATCTTTTCGCTCAACAGAGAAAAATGGACAAGGCTGAGGAGTGCTATCGGCAAGCCTTGTCTTACAAGCAGGACTTTGCAGAAGCAGGCAATAATCTCGCGTTGACATTGAAGGAAAGAGGTGCTCTGGATGATGCCCTGCTCGCTTGCCGATCGGCATTATCTATAAATCCTGATCTTCAGGAGGCACACAATACTTTAGGTTTGATACTCAAGGGAAAAGGCCGTCTTTATGACGCGAAGAACAGCTTTTTGCATGCGCTCGATTTGAACCCCGATGATGCCGCTGCGCTCAACAACCTGGGTAACGTATTAAAGGATACAGGCGATCTTGATCAGGCAATCGGATGCTATCGGCGTGCTACAGAACTCGATCTACAGGATGTTTCGGCTCACAGCAATCTGATATATACGGTTTATTTCCATCCCGCATATGATGAAGAAGCAATACGGGAAGAAGCGGAAAAATTCGCAAGTTCCCATAGACCACTTGCCCTGATGTCTCACAAGGATCACGACCGAAATCCTGATCGGCGCTTGCGCATTGGTTATGTTTCACCGAATTTTAGGGATCATTGCCAATCTTTCTTTACTGTCCCGCTGCTATTCAATCACGACCACGGCAATTTTGAGATTTTCTGTTATGCGCAACTGTTGAGTCCTGATGAACTGAGCCAGCGTCTACATGGATATGCGGATGTGTGGCGGAATACGCAAGGCATGAGTGATGCTCAATTGGCAAAGATGATCGCAGCAGATGGAATAGACATTCTTGTTGACTTGACGATGCACATGGACAAGGGAAGGACCATGCTATTTGCGGGCAAGCCAGCACCGGTCCAGGTTGCCTGGCTTGCATACCCTGGAACCACCGGCATACCGGGGATCGACTATCGGCTGACAGACCCATGGCTTGATCCAGTGGAGATGGGAGATGGACGCTATGTGGAAAAGTCCATCAGGCTTCCCCATACGTTCTGGTGCTATGATCCTCTGACATCCACGATTCAACCCAATCCACTGCCTTCGATGAGCGCAGGTCATGTCACTTTCGGCTGTCTCAACAATTTCTGCAAGCTTACAGAAGGCACGCTTCAGAGCTGGGGAAGCGTCATGTCCATCGTTCCAAATTCCCGTCTGTTGCTGCTCTCGCCTTCGGGGTCTCATCGCCAGTGCGTTCTGGATACTCTTAAGGATTGTTCAATCAGCCCGGATCGTGTGGAGTTCGTCGAGACGATGTCCAGAAGGAAGTATCTGGAGACCTATCACCGGATCGACATCTGTCTGGATACGCTGCCGTACAACGGGCATACCACAAGTCTCGATGCGTACTGGATGGGCGTGCCTGTTGTGACGCTGGTTGGGGCTACCGTGGTCGGCAGGGCAGGGTGGAGCCAACTCAACAACCTGGGCCTGACCGAACTTGCAGCCTTCGATGAAGAATCCTTCGTGAAGATTGCAGCAGAGCTTGCGAGCGATTTGCCAAGGCTAGCTCATCTTAGGCAAACGCTAAGACAACGCATGGAATCGAGTCCCCTGATGGATGGCCCTGGGTTCGCAAACGCGATGGAGTCGGTTTACCGAAAGGTTTGGCAGGACTGGTGCGACGGGCGCTGATCTATGTAGCCTTTACCACACGGTTCTTGCCCGTACGTTTGGCCTGATACATCGCCTTGTCGGCGCGCCCGATGACCTCGTCCTGAGGTTCGCCTTCCTCGCGTTGCACCACGCCCGCGCTGAAGGTCACCAGCACGCGCTCGTTCTCATGCAGGAAGAAACGCTTGGTGAGCTCTCTTTGCAACCTTTCCACGATGCCAGCGGCTTCCTCCAATGAGATATCAGGCAGGACGATGACGAACTCTTCTCCGCCATAGCGAGCTACCGCATCGGATGGTCGCAGGGTTTCCCTGATAACATTGCTGAGATGGACGAGTGCCTGATCTCCGACATGATGTCCCATGCTGTCGTTCATCCGTTTGAAATCGTCTATGTCCAGGAGTGCCACGCAAAGAGGCGCATGGTTGCGATCGACACGAGTGGACTCGCGCTCGAATGCGTCGTCCAGCCCGCGTCTGTTTAATACGCCGGTCAACTGATCCTGATGGACGAGCTCGCTGATCTCGGAAAGCTCCTGTTCCAGCTTTGCGATCCTGGCTTCCGCTTCCTCGACCTGACGGCGCGTATCGAGCAGCTCTTCGTGCGAGCGCAATGCGTTTGTCTGGATGATGCGCGTGTCCTGCATGATGTCTTCGAGCAGATTGCCTAGCTCGTTGAGGTTGTTCGTTTTCGCGATCTTCTCGCTGTATCCCTCGATCTTCTTGTGATAATCGCCCGTGCTGGTGGTGATGGCGCCCAGACGGTCGATGAAGGTGGTCATCAGGTTTTTTAGGGTCGATTTCGCATCCGTCAGGCTCTTCTTCAAGAGGCTCTGTTTGATGATCGCCTCCCTCAGGCTGCGTTCGGCATCCGCGATCACATGCTTGTCCAAAGGCTTGCTGATGATCTCGTTCAGCGCCTTGATCTGACCGTGCAGCCATTCCTCGTCTTCGACCATCTCGCCGACGTTTTCGACGAGCAGGCGCAGAAGGCGAACCAGCCCTTCCTGGATGCGGGTCTTGTCGGTGCCGCGCAATTCGACCTTGAGCCATAAGTGGCGAAGCTTCTGCTGAAGCTCGTTGATCTGCTCTGTCGTTCTGATGAGCCTCACCTGGGAACTCAGCTGGCGGATCTCATCTGATAGTTCCGGCTGGGCGCTAATCGTGCTCTCCAGCGTTTGCGCGAGGAGCTCTGCAAGCTTGGAAATGATTTCGCCTCCCTTGCTTAAAGGCAGCGAAGGAGCAGGGGCCGGCGAAGAAGCGACGGGAGAAGAGGTATCGACCGGAATCGCATCGGCCAGCGTCTCGGCCATTGGAGACGCAGACCAGGAGCGGATGAGGTTGTGGAGTTTTTCATAAAGCACTTCCGGTTTGGACGAGAAACGCGCAATGACAGTCTCAACACCTTCCTTCTTTCGCGTCGTGGTCAGCCCCCTGTGCGGGAGATCGATCTGGCGCAAAAGGTTCTTGATCAAAACAGGCCAGGATTGCGCATCTTCTCCACCTTTGGAAGCAATCTTTTGGGTCTCCTTGATGCACTGATCCCAGTCTTTTTCGGAAAGCGCCTTCTTGAGCGCAATTCCGGATGGGGAAAACTGATCATTCGAGAGCAGATGTTCGGCCAGATTTTTCAGCACCTCTTCAGCGCCATCGGATGCTGATGCCGGTTCCCCGCTGATCTCGGCAAAAATCTTTGCATACTGATCCGGCGTCGGAGAGAGCTTGCGCTGCGCCAGAAGCTTCAGGGTTTCGCGTGCAATTTCGGATGGACTCTTCATTTTTCAGACTCTTCGAGTTTTGATCTAGCGCCTCATTCCTGGGCATCGACCAGATGGTGGCTGATGGCATAGTGTATTGCCTCAGCATTGTTGGTAAAACCCATTTTTGCCAGCATGCGGCCGCGATACACGCTGACTGTCTTTGGGCTCAGGCTCATGATCTGCGAGATGTCGCCAAGCGACTTCCCAGATGCCATCAGGCACAGGGTCTGGTATTCCCGGTTTGAAAGGGTCTGGTGCATCAGCTCCCTCGACTCTCCGATCAGATTGTTCAGGAGCTGTTCCGCAAGGATCTCGCTGATGTATTTTTTTCCGCTGATCACCTGGCGGATCGCCTGTATCAGCACATCGGCAGCGCTTTGCTTGTTGATATAGCCCACCGCGCCTGCCTTCAGCGCGCGCACCCCATAATGGTCCTCCGGGTACATGCTTAAGACGATGATCTTGAGATCGGGCTGCTCCAATTTGAATTGCCTGAGCACTTCGATGCCGTGCTTATCCGGAAGGTTGATGTCCAGCAGCATCAGGTCGAAATGCTGCGCGCGAAGCATCGCAACGGCTTGAGCGCCGCTGGCGGCTTCTCCTGCGATATTGAGATCGGGATTGTCCTCGAGAAGTTGCTTCAATCCCTTGCGGATCAATGCGTGGTCGTCAACGACAAGAATGTTGATCATATTTTTTGCAAGTAACAATCTTTCCTGGTTGGGTTCACCATTTGCCGATTTTACCCCAAGTCTGGGCGCGCGTTGCCATTTGGCGTTCTCGCGGCTACATTACCCGCATGAAGAATCCTGATACGCTTGGCAAATACAGAATCATCGGGGAACTGGGCCGGGGCGCGATGGGCGTCGTTTACGAGGCGATCGATACGCTGATCGAGCGCAATGTCGCTATCAAGACGATCCTGAAGTCCAGCATCGATCCGCATGAGTCGGAAGATGTCTTTTCCCGTTTCAGGCGCGAGGCAAAGGCGGCCGGCCGCCTGTCTCACGAAAAGATCATCGGCGTCTATGAGTATGAAGAAGACGACGATATGGCCTATATCGTGATGGAACTGGTGCGCGGCAGGGCATTGTCCGATCTTTTCGACCAGGGCGCATTGCTTCCGATCGCGGAAGGGCTGCGCATCGTGATGCAACTTTTGGATGCGCTGAGTTATCTGCATGCGCATGGCATCGTGCACCGAGACATCAAGCCTGCGAACATCCTGCTGACGGAGGACCATCAGGTCAAGCTTGCCGATTTCGGCATCGCCAAGATAGATTCATCGGAGCATACCCATGCTGGCGTCGTTCTGGGCACGCCGACTTACATGGCGCCGGAGCAATTCACAGGCATCGATGTCGACACGAGGGCGGATCTTTATTCTGCGGGTGTGATCCTCTACATCGTGCTGACCGGGGAACGCCCTTTCGTGGGCAGCGTGATTTCGATCATGCACCAGGCAATGCAAAGGGAGGCGACGCTACCTTCCGAACTCAATCCGGATGTCACCGAAGAGCTAAACGAAGTGGTCAGAAAGGCGATGGCCAAGCGCGCCGATGACCGCTTTCAGAGTGCCGGTGAATTTCTGGCCGCATTGAAAATTGCCGCGCGCACATTGCCTGAATCGAATCAAGCAAGAGTCAGGATGCATCGAACCGATGAGAGGCATACCAGGGACCTGACGCTCGAACTGCCCGCACATGCAACGGGTTCATGGCGCGAGGAGGACATTGCCGCATGGCAAACCATTTCGCATAGCCACAATCCTGCCGATTTCACGCGCTACCTTGTGGAATTTCCGGATGGAGGCTATGCCGAGCAGGCAAAGTCCCGCATCTGGTCTCTGGAAAAAGCGGAAGTGACTCAGCGCATGAATCCGGTGAAACCGGATGACATTGCCTTTGATCGCACCAAACATGAGCGCGAAGAAAGGGCGCTTTGGGTCAGGCGGCTGGCAGAGATCAGAATGGAAGTCATGGAGGTCCAGATAAAGGAAGAGGAAAAGCGGGCGGAAGAACTGTTTCAGCAAATGAATCGTGCAAAGGCTTTGACTGATGCCAAGGCAGTGCGAGAAAACCTGTTCGCAAAACGGGTCGCAGACAGGGAAGAGGCCCGCGAATTTGAACGCAGGCTGAAAATGGAACAGAAGCAGAGGCTAGAAGAAATCGCGAAGCAGAGAGGACAGCTACGCTCAGTCATGGAGTCAAGAGAAGCGCGCGCCGAAGCAGAGGCCATTGCAAAATCAAAGCGTGAAGCGGCTGAGCTTGCGGCCAACAACGAAGCGCTCGATGCAGCAAAGGATCGCGCCGAGATTGCCGAACGCATGAAAAAGGAGGTTGAAGAAAAGGCGGCTCTGGAGCAGAAACAGTTTTCCAGAAAGATGCTGCTGGTCGGCTTATTCCTGTTCGTTTTGATGATAGGCATCCTGTACGGGATTTTTTCTCCTGCAAGATAGCGCTTTGATCGGACAGAATTTTTGTGACAGAATTTTTGTTGATTCAAATCCAATACCATAGTAATATGCTCGGGCATGCGGCTTGAAACCTATCCCCCTTTGAGCCGGGTGTGCAGATCCCCCTGCTTAAAAAGTCCTCCGGATGGGTATCCGGGGGATTTTTTATTGAAAGCGCGGAAACTATCAATCCGCTATAATCCGCGACCCTGAATTTTTAATGCATCCCATGACCGTGCTGCTTTGGATAATCGCATCCAGCCTTCTGGGCGGAGCGCTGAGCGTCTCATGCGCCGCGCTTTTCGCATTGAATGCGCGCGCGCGCTGGCTCAATGCGCTGGTTAGCTATGCGATCGGCGCGCTGCTGGGCGCCGTCTTTCTGGATATCCTTCCCGAAGCGATACATCTGACAAAAAATGGCGCAGTGCTGAGCGGCACGATACTCGCAGGCATCCTGGCCTTTTTCATCCTCGAAAAGCTGCTGCTATGGCGGCATTGCCATTGCTCGGGAGAACATGATCCAAACAAGCACCATGGCCGAACAGGACTGATGATCCTGGTGGGAGGCACGTTTCACAATTTTGTCGACGGCGTGATCATCGCGGCTGCATTCCTGACAGACCTTCATCTCGGAGTGGTGACCGCGCTTGCGATCATCGCTCACGAGATCCCGCAGGAAGTGGGCGACTTCATGATTCTCTTGCATTCGGGATACAGCAAGGGACAGGCGCTCGCATTGAACCTGCTCTCAACCCTGGCAACCCTGATAGGCGGGGTGCTGGCCTTTTATGCGCTGCACTCGGTGCAGGGTGTGGTTCCAATGCTGCTGGCGCTCGCCGCGTCCAGCCTGATTTATGTCGCAGTGGCCGATCTGATCCCGGATCTGCACAAACGAACCAGCCTGCGCGACACAATCGAACAGGTGTTGCTGATCACGGCCGGCGTATCCACGATATACGTGGTAAGCCTTCTGGTCGCGGAATGAGGATGAAATGAATATCGCAAAAGTGGGTTTTGTATCGTTGGGTTGTCCGAAGGCGACGGTGGATTCCGAACATATCCTGACGAGGTTGCGCGCGGAAGGCTATCTGATCTCGGCAAGCTATCAGGATTCTGACCTGGTCGTCGTGAACACCTGCGGCTTCATCGACAGCGCAGTTGCCGAGTCGCTCGATGCGATCGGCGAGGCGCTGGCCGAGAACGGCCGTGTGATCGTCACGGGATGCCTGGGCGCCAAGGGGGATGTCGTGCGAGAGGCGCACCCCAAGGTGCTCGCCGTCACGGGACCCCATGCGACCGATGAAGTGATGGAGGCGGTGCACCAGCATCTTCCGAAGCCCCATGACCCCTATACCGATCTTGTTCCTCCCCAGGGAATCCGGCTGACACCCCGGCATTACGCATACCTCAAGATTTCCGAAGGATGCAACCATCGCTGCACCTTCTGCATCATCCCCAGCATGAGAGGCGATCTGGTCAGCCGGCCTGTGGGCGATGTGATGACCGAGGCCGAGAATCTCGTCAAATCGGGTGTGAAGGAACTGCTGGTGATCTCGCAGGACACCAGCGCCTACGGGGTCGACGTGAAATATCGAACAGGCTTCTGGGGCGGCAAGCCATTGAGGACGCGCATGACCGAGCTCGCGGAAGCGCTGGGAAGTCTCGGCGTATGGGTGAGGCTGCATTACGTCTATCCTTATCCTCATGTCGACGAGGTGATCCCGCTGATGGCCGATGGAAAGATATTGCCATATCTGGATATACCGTTTCAGCACGCAAACCAGCGCATCCTGAAGCTGATGAAGCGCCCTGGCAACAGCGAGAACGTGCTCGCTCGCATCAGGCGTTGGCGCGAGATATGCCCGGAGCTCACCCTGCGCAGCACATTCATCGTGGGTTTTCCTGGCGAGACCGAGGCCGAATTCCAGGAACTCCTGGATTTCCTTCAAGAGGCCGAGCTCGATCGCGTGGGCGCCTTTGCCTATTCACCCGTCGAAGGGGCGCTTGCCAACGAGCTGCCTGACCATATTCCTCCGGATGTCCAGGAGGAGCGCCTTGACCGGCTGATGCTGCTCCAGGAAAAGATCAGCGAAGAGAAGCTGAAGCGCAAAGTGGGCAAGACCATGACGGTGCTGGTGGACGAGGTGACCGATGAGGGAGCGGTTGCAAGAAGCCATGCCGATGCGCCCGAGATCGACGGCCTGGTGTTTATCGACCAGGGGACTCATCTCAAGGTTGGCGACAGGGTAGAGGTTGTGATCACGGATTCGGACACCCACGATCTGTGGGGAGACCTGGTATCCGAATCCTGATCCGCGCCGCGTTTAAGCGGCGCCAAAGTCACTTCGCGGTGAGCTCGTTCAGCACATAGGGCAGGATGCCGCCAGCCCGGTAGTAGTCCACCTCGATCGGCGTGTCGATGCGCAGCAGCAGAGGCACTTCCTGTCTGCTTCCATCGGCTCGCTTGATCACAAGCGTCACTTCCTGCTGAGGCTTAAGATTTTCATCGATCCCTGTCAGGTCGAAGCTCTCGTCCCCGTTGAGCTGCAGGGAGGCAGCGCTCATGCCGTCCTCGAACTGCAAGGGCAGCACCCCCATGCCGACCAGGTTGCTGCGGTGTATGCGTTCGTAGGATCTGGCGATCACGGCCTTCACGCCCAGAAGCTGCGTGCCCTTGGCAGCCCAGTCGCGGGAAGAGCCTGTTCCATATTCCTCGCCTGCAAAGATCAGGGTCGGCGTGCCCGACTTGATGTAATTCATCGCGGCGCTGTATATGTCGGTTTCAACATGGTTATAGAGCGTATGGCCGCCCTCCAAACGCGAGCCATCTTCCCTTGCAGGCAGCATCAGGTTCTTGATGCGCACGTTGGCGAAGGTGCCGCGCATCATCACATCGTGGTTTCCGCGTCGCGAGCCGTAGCTGTTGAAGTCCTTGATGGCGACCCCTTTTTCCAGCAAATATTTGCCGGCCGGCGTGCTCGACTTGAAGCTGCCCGCAGGGCTGATGTGGTCTGTGGTCACCGAATCGCCGAAGATCGCAAGTGCGCGCGCATTCTCGATCCCGCTGATTTTTCCGCTTTGCTCGTGTTCGAAGAAAGGCGGGCGGGCGATATAGGTCGAATCGTCCCACTGGTAAAGATCGCCTGTCGGTGCGGTGATCGCATTCCAGAGCGGGAGATCGCGGGTCAGGTCGGAATAGAGCGTGCGATAAACTTCTGGGTCCATCGCATAGTGGCTGACTGCCTGGATCTCATCGCTTGAGGGCCAGATGTCGCGAAGATAGACGGGCTTCCCGTCGCTACCCGTGCCCAGCGGCTCGCTGTCGAGATTCACGTTCATCCGTCCCGCGATGGCATAGGCGATCACGAGGGGAGGGCTTGCCAG
Organism: Pseudomonadota bacterium; assembly: GCA_021782365.1. Lineage (GTDB taxonomy): Bacteria > Pseudomonadota > Gammaproteobacteria > Burkholderiales > Gallionellaceae > Gallionella. The sequence continues at coordinate 27,986 of JAJXVB010000018.1, read as the reverse complement.
GAAGTTGGCCTTGATGTTGGCGTGTATGCGCGCCTCGAAATTGCGGTTGCCGGAAAGCACTGCGGCGGCGATCAGATCGTTCTTGACGATGGTCTCTTCGATCTGGGGATCCAGAGGGCCTGAATTGCCGATGCAGGTGGTGCAGCCGTATGCCGCGATGCCAAAGCCAAGCCTGGCCAATGGCTCCAGCAATCCTGCATTGGAAAGGTAGGCGCTGACCACGCGCGAACCTGGAGCCAGGGTGGTCTTGATGTGTGGCTTGACCGAAAGCCCCTTCTCGACGGCCTTCTTTGCGAGCAATCCGGCGGCGAGCATCACGCCGGGATTGGAGGTGTTGGTGCAGGATGTGATCGCGGCGATCAGCACGTCGCCGTTGCCGATCTCGATGTCATCCCTTCCTATTGAGTAGCGCTGCTTCAGTTTTTCGGAAGGCTGATTGAAGCCGTTTTCGGCAACCGGTTTGGAGAAAAGCGCATCGAATGTTTCGCGCATCCTGGAAAGTTCGATGCGGTCCTGCGGCCTCTTGGGCCCGGAAAGGGAAGGGGTGATCGTGGAGAGATCGAGCTCCACCACGCTGCTGTAATCGATATCACCTGCCTTTGGCATGCCAAAAAGCTTCTGCGCCTTGAAGTAAGATTCGAACGCATCGAGTTCTTCAGGCGTCCTTCCGGTATTCCGCATGAAATTGACGGTGACATCGTCGACGGGGAAGAACCCCATGGTCGCGCCGTATTCGGGCGCCATGTTGGCGATGGTCGCGCGATCGGGCAGCGTGAGCGCGGCAGCCCCCTCTCCGAAAAATTCCACGAACTTGCCGACGACCTTGTGTTTGCGCAGGAGCTCGGTGACGGTGAGAACGACGTCGGTTGCAGTCATCCCTTCCCTGAGTTTTCCCTTTAGATGAACGCCGACCACGTCTGGCGTCAGGAAATACACGGGTTGGCCCAGCATGCCCGCCTCGGCCTCTATGCCGCCGACTCCCCAGCCGACCACGCCTATGCCGTTGATCATCGTGGTATGGCTGTCCGTTCCGACCAGCGTGTCCGGATAATAGACACCTTCCTTATGTTGCACGCCGCGCGCAAGGTATTCGAGGTTGACCTGATGCACGATGCCTATGCCAGGCGGCACCACCTTGAAGGTCTCGAAGGCCTGCATTCCCCACTTCATGAAGCGGTAGCGCTCGGTGTTGCGCTCGAATTCCATCTGCATGTTGATCTTGAGCGCATCCGGATTGTTGTAGCTGTCTATCTGGACAGAATGGTCGACCACGAGGTTCACGGGAACCAGGGGTTCGATCACCTTGGGATCGCACCCTTTGGCGGCAGCCGCATCGCGCATCGCGGCAAGATCCGCGAGAAGCGGTACACCGGTGAAATCCTGCAGCACGATGCGCGCGACGACGAAGGGAATCTCTTCGGTGCGCTTTGCATTGGGCTGCCAGCCTGCAAGCTCCTTCACATGCGCTTCGGTGATCTTCTTGCCATCATAATTGCGCAACACGGCTTCCAAGACGATGCGGATGGATACGGGCAGACGCGAGATCCTGCCAAGACCCGCGGCCTCGAGCGCGGGCAGGGAATACATGATGCCCTCCTTGCCATCGGAAAGATTGAAAGCGACGCGGGTGTTGAACAAATTATGCGGCATGGCAAAAACTCCGGTTATGCTTAAATGTATAAAGGGCGAATTATAACCAGCAGGTGCAGGGTCGCGGGTATTTTTTGCGGATGCCGAGGAAAATCCCGGCTTATGGATATCGCGAAACTTTCCCGCATGCAGTCCATCTATAACGAAGTGTAAGTTCAGGAGAATGCGGCATGAATGATTCTGCAACAGGCCAAAGTGGCAATCTCGCGGCCTTCGATAGGCTGAAGGAATACCTCAATACCCAGATAATCGGCCAAAAGGGCCTTGTGGAAAGCCTGCTCGTCGCGTTGCTTTCCGAAGGACATCTCCTGATAGAAGGGCCGCCAGGCTTGGCCAAGACGCGCGCGATCAAGGCGCTGGCGCAAGGTCTGGAGTGCGATTTCCAACGCGTGCAGTTCACGCCTGACATGCTGCCTGCCGATCTCACAGGCTCCGACATATATCGCCCGGAAGAAGGCAGCTTCCGCTTCCAGCGCGGGCCGCTCTTTCACAACCTGATCCTGGCCGACGAGATCAATCGCGCGCCGGCCAAGGTGCAATCGGCACTTCTTGAGGCGATGGCCGAACGCCAGATCAGCGTGGGGCTTGCCACCTATGAACTGCCCAGGCTATTTCTGGTGATGGCAACGCAAAACCCGATCGAACATGAAGGCACCTATCCCTTGCCGGAGGCGCAGCTCGACCGCTTCATGCTGAATGTGCTGATCGATTATCCCGATCGCGCGACCACTCGGCTTATCATGGATCTTGCAAGGCGCGAGGCGCTCAGCGGGCGAGAGCTTGAGACACCTGCATGCTCCATGTCCCAGGAAACCGTATTTTCCGCCCGCAGCGAAGCGCTGGGCTTGACGCTTGCCCCGTCCGTTGCGGATTACATCGCGGCGCTGATCGATGCGACGCGCAGGCCGGACAGCTATAGCGGAAAGCTCAAGGAATGGCTGCGCTGGGGAGCGAGTCCGCGAGCGGCCATCGCAATCGAGCGCGGCGCTCGTGCATTGGCCTGGCTCGACGGAAGGGATTATGTAAGCCCGGAAGATGTTCAATCGATTGCCCCCAATGCGCTGCGTCACCGCCTTCTGCTCGACTATACCGCTGAGGCCAGGGGAATCGGCGCATTGGATTGCGTGCAAGAACTGCTGCTCAAGGTTCCTGCTCCATGACTCTTCCGGATCTGGCTGAACTTTCCGCATTGCGAGGCGCTGTCAAAGGCTTGAACCTGCACGCCCATCGCCCGGTCATCGCATCGCTTAAAGGCATGCATCGCAGCGCGCAGCGCGGCCCTGGCCTCGAATTCGAGGAAGTGCGCGCTTATGTGGATGGCGACGATGCGCGCAGCATAGACTGGCGCGTCACGGCAAGGCGCGGGAGGCTGCATACCCGGCTTTACCGCGAGGAACGCGAGCGGCCTGTGTGGCTGATTGCCGATCTGCATGCAGGGCTTTATTTCGGCAGCCGCCGCCAGCTCAAATCCTCCTTGCTGCTTCGCAGCGCCGCGATGCTCGCCTGGGCTGCTGCAGAAGGCGGAGACAGGGTAGGGGCGGTGATTTCCAATGGCGACCCTGTCATCCTTCCGCCCAGGGGCAGAAGATCCGGCGTTCTTCCGATACTGGATGCGCTCGTCGAATCCCAGCCGAGATCGCCAGGCATGCCGAAAAGCAATTTGCAACAGGCATTTGCAATGCTGCGCCCCTTGCTGAAACCCGGAAGCATGATTCTTCTGCTGAGCGATTTTGCAGACTTTTCTAAAGGTTCTGAACACATGCTCGCCAGCATGGCCGAACACAGCGATTGCCGCCTGCTATGGATCACCGATGCATTGGAAATCAGCGGATTGCCCCAAGGCAACTTTCGTGTCGGACTGCCGGGACGCCTTTGGTGGATGAACGGTGAAGAGGCTCGCCGCCCATGGCAGGATGCCTGGCGGGAGCGAGAACAAAGGCTGAGTGATCTTTCCATGCGCCTCAATCTGCCGCTCGTTCGTCTGAACACCCAGGATGTCGCAGTCGAACGCATGACCGCCTTGCTCAAGGAGCCAAGATGGGCGGAATGAGTCAGGACTGGCTGACCAGACTCGCACCACCCCATGCTCCAGTACCTGCCGGGTGGTGGCCTCCTGCGCCGGGATGGTGGATATTGACTGTCATTATTCTCTCGTCGATCGCCGCCTTCTTCTATTGGAAAAGCAAGACCCGCCTGCGCCGCATCGCCTTGCAAGAGCTGAAGAAACTTGAATCCAGCGACGACATCGCGCTTGCCAAAGGGTTGGAAAACTTGCTGCGCCGTTATGCAATCGCGCGTTTCGGACGGGATCAGGTCGCCATGCTTAGCGGAGAGCGCTGGATAAACTTTGTCGTCGAGCACGGCGGCGCTGGATGGTCCGAAGATGCTGGAAAATGCCTGCTTTGCATCGCCTATGGCGGAATCGCTCAGGCAGATCGGGAATCATGGATCGCGGGTGCACGAGGTTTCATCAGGGAACGCCGATGATCCACGTCGCCTGGCCGCTGATGATACTTTTCCTGCCGCTCCCCTGGCTCGTCCGCCGTTACTGGCCCGAAGCGACACAGGGAAGCGCGCTTTTTCTTCCCTTTGCGGCAGGAGTTGCTCATTTGAGCGCAAAGAGAACATTCTCGTCCAGGCGCAATCTTCTGTTTTCGCTGGTGTGGCTTTTGCTCATCGCCGCCGCGATGCGCCCGCAGTGGCTGGATGAGCCTCTTCCCGTCCCGGTCACGGGGAGGCAGATGATGCTGGCGGTCGATGTGTCAGGCTCGATGGCGACGAGAGACATGGGCGCTTCGCGCCTTGGCGTCGTGAAGAAGGTCGCGGGAGACTTCATAAAAAACCGCCATGGAGACCAGGTCGGCCTGATCCTGTTCGGCACCCAGCCCTATCTGCAATCGCCCATCTCTGCAGACTTGAGCACGGTCAGCGAATTCTTGCGTGAGGCGATGGTGGGCATTGCAGGACAGCAGACGGCGATAGGGGATGCGATCGGTCTGGCGCTCAAGGTGATGCTTGCCAACCGGGCTAAATCCAAAGGCGAGATGGTGCTGATCCTCCTGACAGACGGCGGAAACAATGCCGGTATGATGGATCCGATTTCCGCAGCGAAGATCGCGGCGAGTTCCGGCATGCGCATCTACACCATAGGCGTGGGCGCAGAAGTAAGGCAGGGATTCTTTGGCATGAGCGGCAATGCCGATCTCGATGAGAATACGCTTAAGGAGATCGCCCGCATCACAGGGGGCGAATATTTCAGGGCGACCGATGCCGATGCGCTCGATCGGGTCTATGCGCGCATAGACAGGCTTGAGCCCAGCAGCGGACCCGATCAATGGTACAGGCCGCACAGGGAATGGTTTGTCTGGCCGCTTGCGCTCGCTTTATTGCTCAGCATACCCGCGGTGGCGATCAGGGAGGCCGCATGATAAGCCTGCATGCGTTTCATTTCCTTCGTCCCCTCTGGCTATTTGCATTGCCGATATTGTGGGGCCTGGTGTACTGGATGAAGCGCCGCCGCGAGAATGAAGCGGAATGGTCCGGCATCATCGATGCAGAGCTCTGGTCCGCATTGCGCCTCGACGACAAGGGTGCGAAGGGCATGAGTCGATGGCCTGTACTTGCGCTCTTCTGGACGCTTGCCGCGCTCGCACTGGCAGGTCCCAGCTGGGAAAAGGATCAGGCTGCGGCTTTTCGCACAGCCATGGACTGGGTATTCGTGCTCGATCTGTCTTCTTCCATGTCGGATACCGACATTCAGCCCAGCCGAATTGCGCGTGCGCGTTATGCGCTGGACGATCTTCTGGATGCGGCGCACGATGCGCGCGTTGGCCTCGTGGTTTTCAGCGACGAGCCATATACCGTCGTGCCTTTGACGCAGGATGTCGCAACCGTCAAGGCATTGCTGCCGCCTCTCTCGCCAAACATCATGCCGAGTTCGGGCGATCAGCTGGCCCCGGCGCTCGAGCTTGCGGGAAAACTGCTGAAGGCAGGGGCTGCAAAAAGTCAGCGCATCGTCGTGTTAAGCGACGGTTTCGATGATGACAAGGCGGCGATTTCGACCTCTCTCAGCCTGAAGTCGCGCGGCATCACGGTCAGCGTGATAGGTACCGGCGACTCCAAGGACCAATTCAGACAGCTTGCAAGTGCTGGCGGCGGCGAGTATGTCGGGCTTTCTGCGCTTGGCAGTCTGATCCATTATCTGCAGGAGGCGCCGCTCGCTTCCCGCGATGCTGCGCCTGGCATCGAAGTGTCGCATTGGCAGGACGAAGGCATCTGGCTCCTGCCCTTCCTGCTTTTGCTTGCCAGCATGCTGGCGCGCAGGGGATGGCTATGAGGCGCGGACTTTTTGCGATGGTCAGTCTCCTGATGTCGGCATCCATACATGCTGCAGGATTCTGGCTGAATCCAGACCAGGAGGGCGATGCATTGATAAAGCGCGGCGATGCGAAAAGCGCTGCAAGCATATATTCTGATCCGCAGCGGAAAGGCTATGCCCAGCTTTTATCCGGAGACTACAAGGCTGCCAGCCAGACGCTTGCCGGGCTCCATGACGGCGAGGCCTACTACAATCTCGGAAATGCGCTGGCGCACACCGGGGATCTCAAGGGTGCGCTCAGCGCCTACGACGCGGCCCTAAGGCAGAATCCGAATGATCGAGACGCAAAGCACAACCGCGAACTCGTGGCCGATGCGCTAAAGCGGCAGCCTCCAAAGCAGTCAGGCGGAGCTCAAAAGCAGAAAAATTCATCAGGGGAGGGCAAGCCAAACAATCAGGAAAAAAATGGCCAGAAGCATGACGAAAGTGCTTCAGACAAGTCGCAAAAAGGCGATGATCAGCCTTCCGGTCAGAATGCAAGTCCATCCGAAAACGGAGAAAACATGCCCAAACCGTCAACAGGCCCCCTCAAGCCTTTCGATGACGCTCGCACGAGCGAACAGCAGATCGAAAAGGATCAATGGCTGCACAGCATACCCGATGATCCAGGGGGATTGCTGCGGCGAAAGTTCCTGATCGAACACATGATGAGGCAACAGGAGCAATGAGGTTTCTTCTTGCAATCCTCCTTTCGTGGAGCTTGAGTCTTCCCGCATTGGGCGCAGTGCAGGCGACCGTGAGCAGCACCACGGTTTCTCATGGAGACACGGTGCGCCTCGAACTGCAGCGGGATGGCCAATCAGACAGCCAGCCCGACTTGGGCCCGCTTAAGAAGGATTTCGATATCCTGGGAAGTGGAAGCGGCGCCAACCTCGAGATCATCAACGGCCATATTTCCTCGACGATGCAGATGACCGTCCTGCTCTCGCCCAAACATGACGGAAAGATAGAGATACCTCCATTGCAGTGGGGAAGCGAAAGGTCTGCCGCGATCGAAATAAACGTGGGAAAATCCTCTTCACCTGAAGAAACCAAACCGCAAAGCGCGGATCATGTTTTCCTTTCGACTTCTTTGGAGCCTCAAAAGCCTTATGTGCAGGCTGCCGCTGTCCTGACCGTCAGGCTTTACGCGGATCAGCCGCTTTATCAGGCAACGCTCGATTTCCCGGTTGCCAGCGATGTGATCGTGAAGCCATTCGGTCAGGACAAGGCGTCGAATGAAACCAGGAATGGCAGAAGTTATCAGGTCATCGAACGCAAGTACCTGTTGTTTGCGCAAAAGAGTGGCAAGATCAGCCTGGAAGGGCCCGTGCTGGATGCGGAGATCGCCGACGTTGACGGCAATGATCCTTTCAACAACATGTTCGGATCGCTGGGCGCGATGATGAATCCGACGCGCCACCTGCATCTGCGAACAAATCCGATTCAACTCGATGTCCTTCCTCGCCCCGAGAATCTCAATCCCTGGCTGCCTGCTCAAGGCGTGACGCTGGATGAAACATGGGGGAATAAAGCAGCGATACATGCTGGAGAGCCGCTTGAACGCCACATTCATCTCGCAGCGCTCGGCCTGACCGGCGAACAGCTCCCCGATCCCGCAACGCTTTTGAACCTTCCGGATGGCATCAAGGCTTATCCCGATCAGGCAAGCATTTCAGACACGACAAAAGGCAATACCGTTTTGGGCGGCAGGGATCAGAACATTGCGCTGATCGCAAAGAGTGCCGGGCGCTATGTGCTGCCGGCCTTAAAATTATCCTGGTGGGATACGCTGCACAACAGAAGGCTTGAAGCGACTCTGCCGGAGGAAACGCTGAATATCCTGCCCGCATTGCAATCCCATGCAAATCCAGCTGTTCACGAAGCAATGCCTGCTGCCACAATAAAGCCCGGGAAAAAAATTTCAGTATTTCACTGGCAAGTCCTGGGACTCCTTTTTTCCGCCATTCTTGCCTGGTGGTATTTTGGGCGGCGCAAGGAGAAAGTCGAGCATGACGAAAGGCCGATCCATCAGGGCAAGGCATACAAGGCATTTCAGGAGGCTTGCCTGGCAAACGATCCGCATCAGGCGCGCAGGCATCTGCTTGATTGGGCAAGCGCGATCTGGCCGGAAAATCCGCCTGCCGGGCTGAATGCCCTGTCCAGACGGATGGACGATGAGAAGCTTGCTTCTGCATTGCGAGAACTGGACAGGGCGTGTTATGCGAATCAGGCATGGCTGGGTCTAGACCTCGTTCATCTGCCGAAGGGCGGGCCATTGCGGAAGCAAGAGGGCAAAACATCCGCGCTGCCTGAGCTGTACTCCTGAAGGCTCAGAACTTGATGAAAGGACTTTCCCAAAGGAGCTTGATCACCTTCAGGAGTTCAGGCGAGGATGGCTTCTTGCTTTCATGCAAGCGTGCGTTTTCGCTCTTCAGATAATCCATCACCAGCTTGATCTTGAGATGCGTCCTGACACGAGCGAGCAGTATGGGCGCATTGATCGGCTTGTGTATGAAGTCGGATGCGCCTATCGAGAATCCCTGCTCCTCATATTCGTCTTCGTTCTTCGCGGTGATGAAAATCACCGGTATGTCGGCGAGTTTCGGATCGGCTTTCAGGCGACGGCAAGCCTCGAAGCCATCGATCTCGGGCATCATGATGTCGAGCAGGATCAGATCGGGAGGATTTGCAAACGCATAGTCCAGCGCCTCCTTCGCCTGTTTGAAAAGTTTCAAAGAGTAATCCTTTTCAAGAACAGACTTCATGATCATCAGGTTGATATCCGCATCATCGACCACCATCACGGTCGGACGCGCTGATGCAGAGGTCTCTTCATCCATTTTGTTCTCCTTAGAATTATGCGCTATGATCAGCACGCTGCTTGGACCTTGAAAGGCCGGAAGCCAATTGCAAACATTATACAATGGGGTTTCATGTTTGCCTGCTTTTCCGTCCGACGTTCAAAATTCTCGGCGGCTTTGGTTTTATTGGGGATGACTGTATGCAGAAAAAATATTGCCTCGCACTGCTTTTGTCGATGAGTGCAGGCATTTCCTCGGCATGGGCGGATCAGAACGGCGCTTCGCAAAACGAAGTCGCTGCAGTGACAGACCAGACGATGTTCGAGTTCGGCAGCTATGGCACCTTGGGTGCGACCCATGCGAGCCTGAATTCCGCGGATTTCGCGCTAGATGCGCCCATGCCATCAGGCGCTGGACGAAGCAATTACCTTTCCTTAAGCAATAACAGCCTGATCGCGGCGCATGTGAATGCGACCTTTACGCCCGATCTCACGGCGATATTCCAGGTCATTTCCGAATACAACTCGAACGGGAACTACCGGCCTGAAGTCGAATGGGCAAACTTCAAGTATGCCCTTACACCCGATCTCGACATCAAGGTAGGGCGCTTCGCCCTGCCGACCTTCATGGATTCCGAAAACCACGATGTCGGTTATAGCTTCGTATGGGTGCACACGCCTTTCGAGCTTTACCAGCAGATGCCCATCATGAGCGTGGACGGAGCAAGCGCGATATACCACTTTACATTGGGGGACGCCGAAAACACGGTGAAGCTGATCGCGGGGCAGAACACCACGGAGACTGCTGTTGGCATCGTCAACTCGAAAAACATGCGCGGAATCTTCGACAATCTCGATTACGGACAGGCGACTTTCCATCTTGGCTACCAGAGACGCGACACCTCGACCCAGTCAGAACTTGCGGGATTTAACGAAGCATGGGTTGCAGCCAGCGATCTGACTGCAGGGTTCAGCTACGATCCTGGCAGCTGGTTTTTCAAGTCGGAATGGCTGCAGGATCGCACCCAGTACAAGACGAATGCGATGTATGCGAGCGCAGGATATCGTATAGATCGATTCACGCCATATTTGATGCACAGCCAGAGCAGCGCGGCCTCAGCCTTTGACAACACGCTTCCATATCTCAACATGGCGCAGAAGTCCAACAGCGTCGGCGTGCGCTGGGACTTCATGAAGAATTTCGATCTTAAGATGCAGTATGTGCACATCACGCTGGGAAACAACTCGACCGGTTATCTGGTCAACATACCGGATAACGTGACGCTGTCAGGGAAGACCTTTCACGTGATTTCCGCTGTTGTCGATTTTGTGTTCTAGCCGCATCGCGAGCCCATTCATGTCGATTAGCAATTTGATCAAGCGGATTCTGGCACTTTTGATGCTGGTTTTCGTTAATATTGCCTATGCCGATGTGGTGGTGATCGTTTCGGCAAAGAGCCCCATCACGAGCCTGTCTGCCGATCAGGTATCGAAGATTTTTCTTGGCAAGAGCGCAACATTCCCGAACCGCAAGCCGGCCTATCCTATCGATCAACAGATCGGAAGCGCGGTCAGAGATGAGTTTTATGCAAAGGTGGTACACAAGGACTCCTCTCAGCTTGCCGCATACTGGGCGAAGATCATCTTCACAGGGGAAGGACGTCCGCCCAAATTGATCGTAGGCGACAAGGCTGTCGTCAAGACCATCGCCGATAACCCAGATGCGATAGGCTACATAGAAAGCAGTTCGCTGAACCACAGCGTCAAAGCCGTTCTCGTGCCATAGGTGACAAATGAGCAGATTCGGCAACTATCCGTTGAAAGTAAAGCTGCTTCTGGTTCCTGCGACCGCCGTCCTGTGCTTTGTCGTTTACTTGATCTATTCTTCTTTTGTTCTGTCAGGCGGCAATGCGCTCTTGAAGGAAATCCAGGAGGTTGAATTCCCGATCCTCTATGCGGCAGGCGAAAACCTGAAAAGCTTCGAAGGCGTGATCGAGTCCTTGAATACCGCGGCGGGAACAGGAGAGGTGGATTACCTCGAAACCTCGAAGACAAAGGCCGCCGAAATTCTCGATCGTTATCAGAAAATGGAGCAGATCTATCCGGCGCATATCAAGGAGATCGAGAAGCTGAAATCAGGCTTCAACCATTTCTACGCATTGGCCTATGACATCGCGCAAAGGATGACGATCCGGAAGAATCTTCCAAGCGCTCAGCAGATCCAGCAAATGCGCATCATGAGGGATGCGTATTCAAAGGATGCAGCAAACTACCGTGCAGTCGCGGAGAAGGAATTCCAGCAGACGATAGAGACGGCGATCAAGAGATCGGAAAGGGCCCAAGGATCGGGTGCGATCATCGGTGCAGTCATGCTCCTCGTGATCGGCATCCTCACGCTGCTTGTCAACCGCGGCATCGTGGCGCTTGAGGCAGTGGTCGAAAACCGCAACAGAATGCTGGAGCGCGTCAACGCGGATCTCGAGCGGGAAATTGCAAAGCTGAAATCCGCTGAGGAAGCGCGGAGCCATGCGGAAGCGGCGAGCCATATCAAGGATCAGTTCCTGGCCAACATGAGCCATGAGCTTCGCACTCCGATGAATGCAGTGATCGGCTTGAGCCATCTCTGTCTTCAGACCGAGCTTTCCGGAAAGCAGCATGACTATCTCCAGAAGATACACAGCTCTGCCAAATCGCTGCTGGGGATACTCAACGACATTCTGGATATCTCGAAGATCGAGGCGGGGAAAATGGAGCTCGACAGGATTCCATTCGAGCTCAACGAGGTCATGGAAAACCTCTCGACGATACTGGGCGCGAAATGTCAGGAGAAGGATCTCGGCTTCCTTCTGGATACCGCTGCAAATGTGCCTCCCGTGCTGGTGGGAGACCCGCTGCGTCTTGGCCAGGTGCTGATCAATCTGGCTGGCAATTCCGTCAAATTCACCTCCCAAGGTGAAGTGGTGGTGCGCGCAGCGCTCGAAAAGGAGGAACAGGATCATGTGGTCTTGCGCTTTACCGTCAAGGACACCGGGATTGGGCTCACACAGCAGGAAATAGACCGGCTCTTCAGGCCGTTCACCCAGGCCGATACCAGCATCACGAGAAAATTCGGCGGAACAGGGCTGGGACTTACGATCAGCAAACGCCTGGTCGAGAAAATGGGCGGGGAAATATGGGTGGAAAGTGCGCCTGGCCTGGGCTCTAAATTCATTTTCACCGCGAGATTCAAGAAGCCGGAAAAGCAGCCTGTTGCTGCTGAGCTTCCCGGGATGAAGGGCATGCGCGTTCTCGTCGCAACGGAAGGGCCAGTGCTGGCAAGCCATCTCAAATCCCTCAACTTCGATGTCAGCGTGGCGGACAATGTGCATGAGGCTTTGCGCATCGTGCATCAGGCTAACAAGGAGGCTCGTCCGATTTCGCTCGCCATACTCGATTCAAGGCTGGCTGACATGAATGAGCCGGATGTGGCGAGGGAGTTCCAGGCGATGGTCGTTCTGGGCGTCAAACCCAGGCTGCTCCTGATAAGAGGTCTTGAGCAGGAGGCTTCGCCGATTGATGAAAAGCTGGTTGACGGCCTGCTCGATAGATCTTATGGAAAAGATGAGCTCATTGATACCATTGCCAGGATTTCCAGCAAGGACAGGTCGATGACAGGCAAGTTCAGGACCCTGGGCGCGCGTTTCAACATGGAGCTCGTGTCGCAGGTTAGGGGCGCGCACATGCTTCTGGTCGAGGATAACGAGATCAACCAGCAAATCGCGAAGGAACTGCTTGAGAGCTTCGGGATCACCGTGAAGGTTGCGGAAAACGGCGAAGAGGCGATTGCATGGCTCAAGGATCAGCAGTTCGACGGCGTGCTGATGGATATGCAGATGCCCGTGATGGATGGCGTCAGCGCCACCCGCGAAATCAGGAAGGATCCCAAATATTCCAAACTCCCCATCATCGCGCTGACCGCAAACGTGTTCATCAGCGAGCAGAACGAGTTTTTGGCTGCGGGGATGAACGATCACATAGGCAAGCCCATAGACCCAGATCATCTGATCGCCACGCTTGCCAAGTGGGTGCATCCAGCGCATCCTGCCGCAGCTGGCGGTCAGAAGGATAGCCCCATGAGCATGAAGCCGGAGCAGGATGCTCTCCCCAATTTGCCAGGCGTCGATGTGGCTGCAGGTGTGCGCCGCATAGGCGGAAATGTGGGCCTGTATTACTCACTGCTGGACATGTTCAGGACGAACCACAGAAACATCGCGCAGGAGATACGCGATTCGCTGACTTCAAATGACTTGAAGTCTGCCGAAAGACAGGCGCACACGCTAAAGGGCATAGCCGGGAGCCTCGGCGCCGAGGAATTGCAGGGCTTGTCCGCTCAACTGGAAAAGGATTTCAGGAACGGCACGCTCGACAATGTAGATTCCCTGGTCGGCAAGATGGAACAGAGTCTAACCTCGCTCATGAGCGGCATAGACCAGGCGCTGGCAACGCGCAAGGCGTGATCCGAATTTGTTGGTGCATGAGGCAGCCAAACTTCGTAGAATAGCCCTTTTGCCCTTTCATCGAATTCATGACTATACGCACCCGTTTTGCCCCCAGCCCGACCGGATACCTGCATATCGGCGGCGCGCGCACCGCGCTCTTCTCCTGGGCCTATGCCAGAAGGCTAGGCGGCAAGTTCATACTCAGGATAGAAGACACCGATCTTGAACGCTCATCCGAAGCATCCGTCCAGGAGATACTGGAGGGCATGAATTGGCTCAACCTCGATTACGACGAAGGCCCCTTCTACCAGATGCAGCGCATGGACCGCTACAAGGAGGTGCTGGCCCAACTCCTGGCCTCGGGCCATGCCTATTATTGCTATACCACGCCCGAAGAACTGGAAGCGATGCGCGAGGAGATGCGCTCCCGAGGCGAGAAGCCGCGTTACGATGGCCGCTGGCGCCCGGAACCAGGCAAAGTGCTGCCCGAGATCCCTCAAGAAATCAAGCCCGTGATCCGCTTCAAGAATCCCCTGAATGGAGTCGCCGCCTGGGACGACATGGTCAAGGGACGCATCGTCTTTGAAAACAGCGAACTCGACGACCTCATCATCGCGCGGCCCGATGGCACGCCCACCTATAATTTCTGCGTGGTGGTGGACGACCTCGACATGAACATCACGCATGTGATCAGGGGGGACGACCACGTCAACAACACGCCGCGTCAGATCAACATCCTGAAGGCGCTGGGCGGGAGCCTTCCGCAATATGCGCATGTGCCGATGATACTGGGCAGCGATGGCGAGAGGCTTTCCAAACGCCATGGCGCCGTGAGCGTGATGCAGTATGAAGAGGACGGATATCTTCCCGAGGCGCTGGTCAATTACCTGTCGCGCCTTGGCTGGTCGCATGGCGACGAAGAGATTTTTTCGACTGAACAATTCGTCGAGTGGTTCGATCTCGAGCACATCAGCAAGTCGGCCGCGCAATTCAATCCAGAAAAGCTGCGCTGGCTCAATCAGCACTACATCAAGCTTGCCGACAATGCTCGTCTTGCCGAGCTGACCGGAAAACATCTTTTGTCTCGCGGTGTACAGTTCAAGAACACCCCCAAACTTGAAGACGTGGTCGCGCTCTACAAGGGGCGAGTGGCAACCCTGATCGAACTGGCCGATGAGGCGGAAGTGTTTTATATCGACGTGTATCCTGAACAGCCGCTGATCGATGAACATCTGACGCCTGAAGTCATGCCCGCGCTGCGCGAGCTCTTCGAGAGACTCAAGGATGTCGAATGGGAAGCGCCTCACTTGGCCTTGCTGATCAAGGAACTGCTGGCTGCCCATCAGCTCAAGATGCCCAAGATCGCGATGCCTTTGCGCGTGATGCTGGTCGGTCAAACGCAAACGCCTTCGGTCGATTCCGTGATCGCATTGTTCGATCGCGAGACAGTGCTCGTGCGCATGAATCGATATTTGTAATTTTTTTGTAAATTGGCTTTACAAGCATGAGGCACATCCCTATAATGCGCGCTCTTTCGAGGTAAGGGGGTATAGCTCAGCTGGGAGAGCGCTTGCATGGCATGCAAGAGGTCAGCAGTTCGATCCTGCTTATCTCCACCAAAGAAAAAACCTCGTCCCCATCGTCTAGAGGCCTAGGACATCGCCCTTTCACGGCGGTAACACGAGTTCGAATCTCGTTGGGGACGCCAATCTAAAAGGCCGCTTTATAGCGGTCTTTTTTTATCACTCGCCATCGTTGACGCCTGCATGATATCTGGGTATGTTTGAACACATCGACAATCTTTGAAAGCAAGGCATGAAGATACTGGTAACGGGCGGAGCAGGCTATATCGGCAGCCATACCTGCGTGGAATTGCTTGAGTTCGGACATGAAGTGGTGGCGCTGGACAACTTCTGCAACAGCAAGATCGAGTCATTAAACCGCGTCGAAAAAATCACAGGAAAAAAAGTCGCCGTGATGGAGGCGGACATCCGCGACAGGGATGCGTTGCGAACTGCATTTGGTAAACATGCAATCGACAGCGTGATCCATTTCGCAGGGCTCAAGGCGGTCGGCGAATCGGTAGGACAGCCTTTGCGCTATTACGACAACAACATCTCCGGGACGATTGCGCTTTGCGAGGTGATGCAGGAGAGCGGCGTGAAAAACCTCGTGTTCAGCTCCTCGGCGACCGTGTATGGCGATCCGCATAGCGTGCCGATACGCGAGGACTTTCCGACTGGCGGCACGACCAATCCGTATGGCACGAGCAAGCTGATGATAGAAGAGATCCTGCGGGATCTCTACAAGTCCGATTCTGCATGGCGCATCGGCATACTCCGCTACTTCAATCCGGTGGGCGCGCATGAAAGCGGCCTGATAGGGGAAGATCCGAATGGCATCCCCAACAACCTGATGCCCTTCATCGCCCAGGTGGCCGTCGGGCGCCGTGAATTCCTGCAAGTCTTCGGCAACGACTATCCGACGCCGGACGGGACGGGGGTACGCGACTACATCCATGTGGTCGATCTCGCGCGCGGCCATGTCCTGGCGCTCGATTACCTCGCCAGGAATCAGGGACTCTTCACCGTGAACCTTGGGACGGGACAGGGATATAGTGTGCTCGACATGGTCAATGCCTTCAGAAGCGCAAGCGGGCGGGAGATACCGCATCGCATCGTCGAAAGAAGGGCGGGGGATATCGCCTGCTGTTATGCCGATCCGGAACTTGCAAGGAATCTCTTCGGCTGGTCCGCGAGCCTGGGGATAGACAGGATGTGCCAGGATAGCTGGCGCTGGCAATCGATGAACCCGTCAGGATATCCATAGCCGTTGCAATGCTGAGCAAGCTCAATGCAGAACAAAGGGAAGCGGTCACTTATCTGGGCGGTCCGCTCCTGGTGCTGGCCGGCGCCGGCAGCGGCAAGACCCGCGTGATCACGCACAAGATCGCCTACCTCATCGAGGAGTGCGGCTATGAGGCGCGAAACATCGCTGCGATCACCTTCACGAACAAGGCCGCAAGCGAGATGAGGGAGCGCGTGGGCGCGCTTCTGGAGGGCAAGGATGCCAAGGGTCTCTTGGTCAGCACATTCCATTCGCTGGGCATGAATATACTGCGGGCCGAGGCGAACCTCTTGGGCTATAAGCCGCAGTTCTCGATTTTCGATTCAAGCGATACTTCGAAGATCATCAGCGAACTCGCCAATTCTTCCGACAAGCAGGAAATCCGCGACATACAGACTCAGATATCGAACTGGAAGTCAGCCTTCGTTACACCCGAAAACGTGGATGCAGGCAGCGCGGAAAGGGAGATGCATGCGCGCATCTATTCCCGCTATCAGGAGACACTGCGCGCCTACCAGGCGGTGGATTTCGACGACCTGATCCATCTGCCCGTGAGGCTCTTCAAAGAACATCCAGAAGCGCTTCAGCGCTGGCAGCACAGGCTGCGCTATTTGCTGATCGACGAATATCAGGACACGAACGATTGCCAGTACCAGCTGACCAGGCTTCTGGCAGGCCACCGCGCCGCATTCACCGCAGTGGGAGACGACGATCAGGCGATCTATGCATGGAGAGGGGCGAGCATAGAGAATCTTCAGAACCTGAAGAGCGATTACAGCCAGCTGCGCGTGATCAAGCTCGAACAGAATTACCGTTCCTCGCAGCGCATTTTGAAAGTGGCCAATGAACTCATCAATCACAACACCAAGGTTTTCGAAAAAAGCCTGTGGAGCGATCACGGCATGGGTGATTCGATCAGGGTCTATGCGGCACGCGATGACGAACACGAAGCCGAGAGCGTGGTGATCAAGCTGATCGCGCACAAGCTCGAACATCAGACCAGGTATTCCGACTACGCGATCCTTTACCGCAGCAACTATCTCTCACGCGCATTCGAGGAACAGTTGAGAGCACAGCGCGTGCCCTATACCGTCAGCGGCGGCACTTCGTTTTTCGACAAATCCGAGATCAAGGACATCACGGCCTACCTGCGCCTCATCGCCAATCCGGACGACGATCCGGCTTTCATACGCGCGATCACGACGCCAAAGCGAGGCATAGGCAATGCGACCCTCGAAAAGCTGGGCACGCATGCGGGATCTCGCCACATCAGCCTTTTCGAGGCGGCCTTTTCAGTCGAGATGCGTGAACTCCTCGCGCCAAATCAATACGAGGATCTGATGACTTTCTGCCGCTTCATCAGCCGCCTTGAAGCGCGCGCCGAAAAAGAACCATGCGGCGAGCTTCTGGATGAACTTCTGCGCGCCATCAACTACGAAGCCTGGCTTTACGATGCATACGATGCGAGGCAGGCGGAGGGAAAATGGAAGAATGTGGATGACTTCACGGGATGGCTCAAACGCAAGGCCGAGGCGGATGGGAAAACGCTGCTCGAGATGGTACAGACCATCGCGCTGATCAACATGCTGGATGGACGTGAGGAATCACCCGATGCGGTTTCATTGTCCACACTGCACGCGGCCAAGGGCCTGGAATTTCCCCATGTGTTCATCGTCGGCGTCGAAGAGGACATACTGCCTTTTCGCGACAGCGATGAAAAAGGGATAGAAGAAGAGCGCAGGCTGATGTATGTCGGCATCACCCGCGCGGAACGCAGCCTGCAGATCAGCTATTGCAAACGCCGCAGAAAAGGACGTGACTGGGCGCTTTGCGAGCCCAGCCGCTTTCTTGAAGAAATGCCGCAGGGAGAACTCCTGCATGCGGGCATCAACGCAGAACCGCAGGTGACCAAGGAGGAGGGCATGGACAAGCTGGCCAGACTGAAAGCCATGCTCGCCAAGAACCCCGCCGATAGTTAGCCGATCATGCCTTGTTGCCGCGGTTGCTGTTGAAGTGGGAGCGGTTACCGTTGAAATTCCCGCGATCCGAACCTTCACGACGCGGCGCACCGAAACCCGGACGATCACCGCGCGGTGCTGCGGTATTGCCGTTACGCGAGCCGAAACTGCGTTCACGCGGCGGCTGACCGGCAAAACCGGTGCGAGCCTGGCCACCGAAACCTTCGCTGCGGGCAGGACGGCTATCCGTATAGCCTGCGCCGCGAGCCTGTCCTGAGCCTGCCGAAGGACCGCGATTGCCGGCATATCCGCCGCTGCGGGGTGCGCCGCTGCGCGGACGATCAGATGAAGGACCCGTGCGAAGCTTGTACTTGGGCTCAAGGCCTTCGATGGTGTGCATCTTGATGCTTTGTTCGGTGTAACGTTCGATGCGCTTTAACAATTGTGCGTCGCGGTTCGATGCGAACGAGATGGCGATGCCGCTTGATCCGCCGCGGCCTGTGCGGCCGATGCGGTGCACATAGTCTTCGGCAAACTTCGGAAGGTCGAAATTGATCACGTGCGAAATGCCGCGAACATCGAGACCCCGCGCCGCGACATCGGTTGCAACCAGGATGCGCAGGTTGCCGTTGCGCATGTTGAGCAGCGTGCGGTTTCTTTCGCGCTGGCTCATGTCGCCGTGCAAGGCGGCAACCGAATGGCCTTGCGCCGAGAGCTGGTCGGCAAGGCCGTCTGCATCGCGCTTGGTCGCGGTAAAAACCAACGCCTGATTGACTTCGGTGTCGGTCAGCAGATGGCTTAATAGCTTGTTCTTGTGCGCCACGTCGTCGGCGAACATCATGCGCTGTTCGATGTTTTCATGTTTGTCCTTTGCGGCAGACACATTGATGCGCTTTGGCGTTTTGAGCAGGCGTGAAGCCAGATTGCCAACTACGCCTTCCAGTGTTGCCGAGAACAGCAGCGTTTGGCGTGTCGCGGGGGTAGCCTGAGCAATGCGTTCCACGTCGTCCACGAAACCCATGTCCAGCATGCGGTCCGCTTCATCCAGGATCAGCATTTCAAGGCGCGAGAAGTCGATGCGGCCGCGCTCTATATGGTCGATCAGGCGGCCGGGTGTGGCCACCATTATGTCGACGTGGCTGGACAACAGGCGGTTCTGTACCGGGTAGGGCATGCCGCCCAGGATGCTGATGATCTTGAAGCGCATGTTTTTGCCATATTTTGTTGCTGCATCGCAGACCTGTTGGGCCAGTTCGCGGGTCGGGGTCAGGACCAGCACGCGCGGACCCTTGCCTGGCATCTTGGAAGGTGCAGCCAGGCGATTCAATGCGGGCAGGATGAAGGCCGCAGTCTTGCCGCTTCCGGTTTGCGCGGAAGCCATCAGGTCATGCCCTTCTATGATTTCGGGTATGGCCTGCGCCTGGATCGGCGTAGGTTCAGTATAGCCGGTCTCGGCGAGCGCCTTAAGGATGGATGGATTCAGATTCAGTGTTGCAAATGACATTGCTATTTCCTTGTAAAAACAAGGGTTGTTCGCGCAAAGTGCAGGCGTGAGCAGGGCTATAGCCGTGTCAGCCAAAAAACGAACATCCCTAAAGTAAACGCAGGCAGCTGGCCTAAAATGGGCAGCGGATCAACCGGCGCAAAAAGCATCGTTGCTAACCGGAAAATCCCGAGTGTTGCTATTCGCAATCACATAGAATTCTTTAGACAGGCACGCCTGGAGGCGCACGAGAGATAGGTCGGAAACGATGAACTCATGCCGCATGCTGAGCGGCAGTGCGCGCATTATACGGATAAAAAGAATTAATGCCACAAAAATTAATGCGAGGCTTGAACAAAATCTTTTTTTCTGTTTTAATGCTTTGTCATTTCAACAAATATCAAAGTAATGATGAAACCGGATCAGGTGGTCAAGGCGCTTGGCGCATTGGCCCAACCCACGCGGCTTGCGATATTCCGCCTGCTTGTAGAAGCAGGGCAGGAAGGTATGGCTGCAGGACAGATTGCGGAGAAACTTTCAATTTCACCCGCAAGCCTTTCATTTCATTTCAACACCATGAACCATGCGGAGCTGATAGAACGCAGGCAGGAAGGCAGATTCATCCTCTATTCGGCCAATTTCAAGGTGATGAACGGGATCGTGGATTATCTGACCGAGAACTGCTGCGGCGGAAACATCGAGGCGTGCAAGACGCCTCGCCGGTGAATTTCAAAAAGGAAATTACATGAGTCAAAAGCAATACAACGTGCTGGTGCTTTGCACCGGCAATTCGGCGCGCAGCATCCTTGGAGAAGTGCTTTTCAATGAAATGGGAAAAGGCAGGATCAAGGCTTTCAGTGCAGGCAGCAAGCCCGCCGGAAAGGTCAACCCCGGCGCCCTGCAATGGCTAGAAGAGCATGGCCACAGGACAGAAGGACTGCGCAGCAAGAGCTGGGATGAATTCGCAAAGTCCGATGCGCCGAAGTTTGATTTCATCTTCACCGTATGCGACAACGCGGCTGGCGAAGCGTGCCCGATATGGCCGGGCAGGCCTGCTACGGCGCACTGGGGCATCCCTGATCCTGCTCATGTCGAAGGAGAAAAGGAAAGGCGTGCGGCATTCAAGAAAGCTGGAGAACAACTGGCGCGACGCATCCAGCTGTTTCTGAGCTTGCCTATCGAAAAGCTGGACCAGCTGGTGCTGAGCGAAAAGCTTTCTGAAATCGGGCGCATCGAGGACTGAAGCATGAATATCTTCGAGCGTTACCTGACCCTTTGGGTCTTCCTCTGCATCGTCATCGGCGTGGCACTGGGACAGGCCTTTCCGGCACCCTTTCATTGGCTGGGCGGCATCGAGATTGCGAAGGTCAACCTTCCGGTCGGTTTCCTGATCTGGGTGATGATCATCCCCATGCTGCTGCGCATCGATTTTAGAGCGCTCCACGAAGTGAAAAGACACTGGCGTGGGATCGGCGTGACCCTGTTCGTCAACTGGGCGGTCAAGCCGTTCTCGATGGCGCTGCTTGGATGGCTCTTCATCCGCCACGTGTTCGTTGCGTATTTGCCAGGAGATCAAATTGACAGTTACATCGCGGGGCTCGTGCTGCTCGCGGCGGCCCCCTGCACCGCGATGGTATTCGTGTGGAGCCGTCTGGTGAATGGGGAACCGATGTTCACGTTGAGCCAGGTCGCGCTGAACGACACGATCATGGTGTTCGCCTTCGCGCCGCTGGTCGCCTTGCTGCTTGGCATGTCGTCCATCGCCGTCCCCTGGGATACGCTGCTCATGTCCGTCATCTTCTATATCGTTTTGCCTGTATTGATCGCACAGATCTGGCGCAGGATGCTCATGGCTCGCGGAGAAGCGGCATTGCAGTCCATGCTGGCAAGGCTTGGGCCGGCATCCATCTCGGCTCTGCTCTTGACGCTGATTTTGCTGTTCGCTTTTCAGGGTGATGCGATCGTCAGGCAACCCATGATCATCCTGATGCTCGCAGCGCCCATCACGATCCAGGTCTATTTCACATCCATGCTTGCATACTGGCTCAACAGAAAATTCGGAGAGGCACACTGCGTTGCAGGACCTTCTGCGCTGATCGGCGCATCGAATTTTTTCGAACTGGCTGTCGCAGCAGCAATCAGCCTGTTCGGCTTCGAGTCCGGGGCGGCCCTTGCCACCGTGGTGGGCGTCCTGATCGAGGTTCCAGTGATGCTGAGCGTGGTGTCCATCGTCAGGCGCACCCGGGCCTGGTATCAGGAAGTTTAGAAGATAGAGGTGGGGTATGTGGTGATTGCCGCTTAAGCTATAATGCAAAGCTAGTCACTGTCAAGAGAAAAACTTTGAACAACTTTGCAGATTTGAAACTGGCGCCCGAGATCCTGAAGGCGCTTTCAGAATCCGGTTATACCGCTCCCACCCCGATACAGATGCAGGCCATCCCCTTGGTGCTCGAAGGGCACGACCTGATGGCAGGCGCGCAGACCGGAACGGGTAAGACGGCTGCGTTTTCCCTCCCGCTTCTGCAAAGGCTCTTGCCGTTTGCCAGTTCAAGCCCTTCTCCAGCACGCCATGCGGTGCGCGCGCTGATCCTGGTACCCACCCGCGAGCTTGCAATCCAGGTCGAGGCCAGCATCAAGGCTTATGCGAAGCATACCCATCTGCGCTCTCTTGTCGTTTTTGGCGGCGTCGACATCAAGACTCAGACCCCATCGCTTCGAAATGGCGTGGAAATTCTGGTCGCTACACCCGGCAGGCTGCTCGATCACATCGAGCAGAAATCCGTCCAGCTGAACCAGGTTCAGGTGCTGGTGCTGGACGAGGCCGACCGCATGCTGGACATGGGATTCATGCCGGATCTTAAGCGCATCCTGGCGCTTCTTCCGAAGCAGCGCCAGAACCTCCTTTTTTCTGCGACATTTTCATCTGAAATCAAGAAATTGTCATCGGAATTTCTGGTGAATCCCAAGCTCTTGGAAGTCGCGCGCAGCAACGCGACATCGGAGAATGTGACGCAAAAAGTGTGCATGGCCGATACGGCCGAAAAGCATGCGCTGCTTGCAAGTCTTTTGCGCAGCACGGATGCAAGACAGGCGCTGGTCTTCACCAAGACCAAGCTTAGCGCAAGCAAAATTGCACGCCAGCTGCAGCGCGAAGGATTCGCTGCCGATGCGATACACGGAGACAAGAGCCAGAACGAGCGCATCCAGGTGCTCGACGCATTCAAGTCGGGAAAAATCAGCGTGCTGATCGCAACCGATGTGGCCGCGCGCGGCCTGGACATAGAGCAGCTTCCCCTCGTGATCAATTACGAAATCCCGAATGCGGCCGAAGATTATGTCCACCGCATCGGCCGCACAGGTCGCGCCGGCGCACTAGGCATCGCCATTTCTCTGGTTGCACCCGAGGAAGAAAAGTATCTGCTCGAGATAGAAAAACTGATCAAGACAAAATTGCAGCGCGAGGAATATAAGCGCAATCGCCCGGCGCAACCGGCTCAGCCTGCTCACGTTTCTCAACAGGCGCGCGTCCAGGATGCCTGGTACAACAAGCCTTACGAGCCATCTCCATCCGCCAAACCGGAGCAACCTAAACCGCCGGCAACCAAACCCGCGAACAAGCTGCCCGCACTGTTCATGCGCCGAAAGACCGAAAAATCAGATGCCGAAAATTAGCAAGGCGCTTCGCGCTTTTGGCGGAACCTTGCTTGCACTGCTGCTTGCGGCCTGCGCAACAACCCCAGCTACCAAACCCGTCGAACCTCCTCGTACCGAAGCCCCATCCGTTCCCAGGCATCCAATCAGGATTGCGCTGGCGCTGGGAGGGGGAGGTGCAAGAGGCTTTGCGCACATCGGCGTGATCAAGGCGCTCGAGGCGCAGGGAATCGAGCCCGATATCATCGTCGGTACGAGTGCGGGCTCGGCGATCGGCGCGCTTTATGCCGCTGGCTATACAGGCTTCCAGCTGCAGAAAATGTCCATTCCGATGAAGGAAGGCAAGGTGATCGACGTGAGTTGGCCTGACCGCGGGCTTTTCACCGGCAAGCCGCTTGAGAATTTCATCAACGGCGAAGTCAGGAAAAGGCCGCTTGAGAAGCTTAACCGCACCTTTGCAGTGGTTGCGACTGACCTTGCAACCGGCGAAAAAGTCGTCTTCCGAACCGGAAACACGGGGCTTGCGGTCAGCGCGTCCTGCGCGGTGCCTGGCATATTCCAGCCCGTCGTCATCAACGGCAGAAGCTATGTCGACGGAGGACTCGTCAGCCCGGTTCCTGCAGCCGAGGCGCGTGCGCTGGGTGCGGATTTCGTGATCGCCGTGAACATCTCCAATTCGCCCAGGAACAACAAGACGGACAGCACGCTGGATGTCTTGATGCAGAGCTTCGACATCATGAGTCAGACAATCAATCGCTGCGAATTGGCGAAGGCCGACGTGGTGATCGCACCTGTCACCCGTGGCATCTCTCAGGACAGTCTGGACGACAGGCATCTTGCGATACTCGAAGGGGAAAAGGCGGTTGCCGCGATATTGCCGGAACTCAAAGCCAAACTGGAAAAGCTGAAAAGCCAACGTTAAAAACCCCGGAATTCCGGGGTTTTCTTCATCCCATCTCAATAATCAGTATAGCCTTTTTCTCCAGGCGTATAGAAGGTATTGGGATCAGGATCGGCCAATGCGATGCCGTTCTTCAGCTTCTCGACGAGATTCGGATTCGAGATGAAGGGACGGCCGAGGGCGACCAGGTCGCCGCGCGATGCATCGAGATCCTGATTGGCGCGAACCAGATCATAGCCGCCAGAAAGGATATAACGCCCCTTGAAGGTTGCGCGTATCTTCGACTTCAGTGCGGGGCTGACTTCAGGCGCGCCCATCGAGCTATGATCCACGACGTGGATGTATGCGAGGCCGATCTCGTTGAGCCTTGTCATCAAAAGCTCATACATCGCGTCCATCTCGGCATCGGCCACCGTGCCGTTGAATACGCCGTAAGGGGAGATGCGCATTCCGATGTGATCGGCGCCGATCGCGGCTGCCGTAGCCTTGGCCACTTCGACTGCGAACCGGATGCGGTTTTCGATGCTGCCGCCCCAGCGGTCCGTGCGCTTGTTGGTCGCGGTGTTGAAGAACTGGTCTATCAGGTAGCCGTTCGCGCCGTGAAGCTCGATCCCGTCGAATCCGGCTTCCATCGCATTTTTGGCGCCCGACGCATATTCCGCGATCGCCTCCTGGATGTCGGACTCGGTCATCTCGGAAGGCACGGGGTAGGGCTGCATTCCGCTCGTATCGGTCCACATTTCACCGGGTGCCGCAACGGCCGAGGGCGCGAGCACCCTTGTATTTTGCTGCATGTTCGCAGGATGGCTGACGCGTCCTGTGTGCATCAGCTGAACGAAGATCCTGCCTCCCGCCTGATGGACGCCATCGGTCACATCGCGCCATCCAGCGATCTGCTCCCTGGTGAAGAGACCTGGCTGGCGCGCATAACCCAGCCCGTTGGGAGAAGGGGAGGTGCCTTCCGTGATGATGAGGCCGGCCGTTGCGCGCATACTGTAATACTGTTTCATCAGCGCATTGGGCACATTGCCTGTCGCGCGGCACCTTGTCAGAGGCGCCATGACGACGCGGTTATTTAGCTGAAGTTTCCCGAGTGAAAGCGGGGTGAATAGGGTTGAGCTCATATATAATTCCTTATTGTTTGATTGCCTCGACTGGGATCGAAAGAGTGACTTCGTCGCTCACGGCAGGCACATATTTGCCCATGTTGAAATCTGATCGCTTGATGTGAGCGACTGCATTCGCGCCGCAGGCTTCCTTCTTGACCATGGGGTGGGGCTTGCATTCGAAGGAAGTCACCGTCAGGGTCACGGGCTTGGTGATGCCCTTGACCGTCAGATCGCCGTCCACGCTGACCAGCTTGTCTCCGTCAAACTTGAACTTGTCCGACTTGTAGGTGATGGTCGGATATTTCGCGGTATCGAAGAAATCCTCGCCCTTCAGATGCCCGTTGAATACCGGATACCCGCTGTCCACCGAGTTCGCGTCAATGGTGATGTCCACAGAGCCCGTCTTGGCTGCACGATCTATCGTGATGCTGCCTGAGAGGGTGTCAAAGCGGCTCTCCTGGTCGGAGAAGCCGAGATGGTTGTACTTGAAGCGAGGCTTGGTATGGTTGGTGTCGATCACGTAGGTCGCGGGTTCTGCGAATGCGACGGAAGAAAGCGAGGCTGCGATGCACAATGCGATGAGCTTTTTCATGGTGTTTTCCTTTGCTGGTTGGATGAAGGTGATGCAAGAACTACGAGGTGAAACCTGATCTGTATGTCATCTGCGACGGTATCGAGGTCTGTCCATTCGCCTATCCCGACGCCATAGGATAGACGCTTGACGGTGAAACTGCCATCAAACTGCGCGCTATTGCCATTGACGGTCAAGACGACAGGAGATGAAACATCGAGCGTCTTCCCCTTGATGGTCAGTTTTCCCGCTGCCTGATAGCGATTGCCACCCAGCGGTTTGACGCCTGTCGATACAAAGCTTGCAAGGGGATAATTCTTGGTGTCGAACCAGAGCTTCCCCTGAACGGATTCATCGGCATCGCTGGATCCGGAGTCCACGCTGGCAAGCGTAATATCTATCCTGGCATGGGCGCTTCCTGGCTTGTCCGGATCGAATGCAACCTGAGCCGAGAATTTTCCGAACCTGCCCTCCATGGGCACACCCATCTGCTTGTAGCCAAAGCTGACCTTGCTCTGATTGAGCTGCACCTGATTGTATTCAAGCGCCGATGCGTCATATGCCAACAACAGCAGGACGATCGCAATTGCAAAATGTTTCATGGTGTTCCTTTATTTCATGGGCAGCATGCGCAGAAGCACATCATCCCGGTCGACAAGATGGTGCTTCAGCGCCGCGGCGATATGCAGCACCACAAGCAGCAGCATCGTGTAGTTAAGTGCGGTATGCACATTGCTGAGCAGTTCCCCCAACGCCTTGTTTTTTTCCACCAGATCCGGAAGCGGCAGGATGCCAAGCCAGACGGTCTTCACACCCTTGGCCGAACTCATCAGCCAGCCTGATAACGGAACGGCGAGCATGAGGAGATAAAGCAGGCCATGCACGATGCGGCTTGCGGTTTCCTGCCAGCGCGCAATATGCAATGCGGGTGGCTTGTGCGTGATGCGCCAGAGCACGCGCAAAAGCACCAGAGCCAGCACGGTGATGCCTATCCATTTGTGGTAGCTGTACAGATGAAGCTTGGTTGGAGAAAGCTTCAAGTCATGCATGTAAAGCCCCAGTGGAAAAGCACAAAATATCAGAAATGCGATCGCCCAGTGCAGTCCGATTGCGATTTTGGTATATCGTTTGATCATCGCATTTCCCTCAAGCCAGTCGCCCGGTTCTGTAGTCATCGATCGCCTGATGGATCTCGTCCTGGGTGTTCATCACGAACGGCCCGTATTGCACGATGGGTTCATGCAAGGGCCGTCCTGCGACCAGGATCAGCCTCGCATCCCTAGCGGCGACGATCCTCACGCTGTCCGCATCGTTGCTCAGAATTCCCATGCGCCCGGCGGCAACTGACGTGCCGTTCACCTTGACCGCTCCTTCATATACATAGATGAAGGCATTGTGCGTAAGAGGCAGCTCTTCCTCGAAAGAAGCGCCTTCGGGCATATGAACATCGAGATACAAGGGCTCGGTGACTTCACGGACGACAGCGCCCTCAACGCCATGGCTCGTTCCTGCGATGACACGCACCCTGACGCCGTTATCAGCCTGATATTCGGGTATCTCGGCGCTTTCAAAGTCCCGGTACCAGGGCTCGATCATCTTGTTTTTTGCGGGAAGATTCACCCAAAGCTGAAAGCCTTCCATCCTGCCCTCGATCTGCTCGGGCATTTCGGAATGGATCACGCCTCGTCCGGCCGTCATCCATTGAAGACCGCCGTTGCTAAGCAACCCTTCGTTGCCTGCGCTGTCGCGATGGCGCATGCGCCCTGCAAGCATATAGGTGACTGTTTCGAATCCGCGATGCGGATGATCCGGAAAACCCGCGATGTAATCGTCGGCCACATCAGTGCCGAATGCATCCAGCATCAAAAATGGGTCCAGGCGGCGCTGCAGCTTTCCGGTCAGCACGCGCGTCAGCCTGACGCCCGCGCCATCGGATGTCTGCATGCCGACGACTTGCTGTTCGATCCGACGCGATTTCTTGTCCATGATGCGTTTCCAATCCAGGTTGAATTGCAAACATCGTAACGCAAGCAAAATGATGGATAAAGCCGTTCATTCGGGATAGACTGTGCCATATATGGAACAAATATCCGCCGACGATTACATCCTGTTCGCCGCGATTGCCGAGTTTCAGAGCATGGCGCGCGCGGCAGAGCATTTGTCCATTCCCAAGGCCAC
>JAJXVB010000017.1 GCA_021782365.1 Pseudomonadota bacterium | reverse complement strand
CGGGGAGCGAGATCGAGCCGGCTCCGAGCTTCGGCGCGAAGATACGCAGCGACTTCATCCAGGGCATGGGCAAGGTGGATGGCAAGTTCGTGATCATCCTGGATTCAAACAGGGTGCTCTCGGTCGAAGAAATTGCGATGCTGACAGCGGGATAGAAAATGGAAATCGCACTGCTCAAGGACGATGAATTTCAACAGTTTCGTGCATGGCTGCACAAGACTGCCGGCATCAGCCTCTCTCCAGCCAAGAAACCGCTGGTTTCAGGAAGGCTTGCCAAGCGTCTCAAGCATTACAAGCTGCCAAGCTACGGGGAGTATTTCAGGCTGATCACCCAAAGCAGTGGAAGCGATGAGCTGCAGATTGCGCTCGATCTGCTCACCACCAACGAGACCTATTTTTTCAGGGAACCCAAGCATTTCGAATTCCTGAGCAAGGAAGTGCTGCCCCATGCAAGGCCGGGTCAGCCGTTCAGATTGTGGAGTGCCGCGAGTTCTTCAGGCGAGGAACCCTATACGCTTGCAATGACACTGGCGGAAGGACTGGGCAGCATGCAGTGGGAGATCGTCGCGTCTGACATCAGCTCGAGGGTCTTGGAGAAGGCGCGCACGGGGCATTATTCGCTGGATAGAACAGAGGGCATACCCAAGCATATGCTCGTCAAGTATTGCCTCAAGGGAACGGGTTCGCAGGAAGGCACTTTCCTGATCGATCGCACGCTGAGAAGCAAGGTGCAGTTCATGCAGATCAATCTGAACAATGCGCTGCCCAGGATAGGCGAATTCGATGTGATCTTTTTGCGCAACGTGATGATCTATTTCGACATGGACACGAAACGGGAAGTGGTCTCGCGCATGATGCCTTATCTGAAATCGGGCGGTTATTTCTTCGTCAGCCATTCAGAGAGCCTGAACGGGATCAGCGATAGCCTGGAGCTCGTCAAGCCATCCGTTTACAGAAAGCCGTAAATGAATAATCCGGACCATATCGATGAAGTCGTTCTGCAGCCGGGAGATTTCCATTTCGGCAATGCACATACGAGGATACGCACGCTGCTGGGTTCCTGCGTATCGATCACGATGTGGCATCCGCAAAGACTGATCGGAGGCATGTGCCATTACATGCTGCCCAGCCGCAGTCAGAAACAGGCCGATCTGGACGGACGCTATGCGGACGAGGCGATGGAGATGTTCATGCGCGAGATAAAAAGATCAGGCACCCATCCATCCGAATACATCGTCAAGGCTTTTGGCGGCGGCAACATGTTTCCAGGCATTGCGAAAAAATGCGCCTGCAAGGATGGAAGCATCGGCGATGCTTGCGCTAGCGTTTCCTGCAAGAATGCAGGAATCGCAAAATCCATCATCGCTGTGCACGGGTTCAAGATAGAAGCTTACGATCTTGGCGGAACGGGGCACAGGAATATCGCATTCGACCTCTGGAGCGGCCATGTCTGGGTCAGGCATAAAGGAGTGCAGGCAGAGAAGATGGCGCCTTTGGGAGGAGTGGTTCCTGAGCGTATGGTGGCCTGCGCCTGATAAAAAGGAGTAGCGAAATGTCCAAGAAAAACTTACATATCCTGATGGTCGAAGACAGCGATGACGACAGTCTTCTGATAAGGCATGAATTGCTGGAAGCCGGATATGAGGTCGTGCACGATCGGGTGGACACCGTAGAAGGACTCGCGGCCGCATTGAAGAGCAAACCTTGGGACGCAGTGATCTGCGATCACAACATGCCCGAGCTCAATTCGACGACGGCGCTTTGCATCGTCAAGCAATCGAGGAAGGATCTGCCTTTCATCATCGTCTCGGGGTCGATACCGGATGAACAGGCGATCGATTCGATGCGCACGGGTGCCAGAGATTTCATCAGGAAGGACAATCTTTCGAGGCTGGTTCCCGCAATCGAACGCGAGATCGAAGAAGCGGCCGTGAGAAACGATCTCAGACTGACGCGCGAACATTTGATGCAGGCGATGCATTTTGACAGCCTGACCGGATTGCCCAATCGCGAGCATCTGATCGAATATCTATCCACGATGACAGCCGAAGGCAGAAGTGAATTACCATTTGCGGTATTCATGATCGACTTGAACCGCTTCAGGAAGATCACCAGGTCTCTTGGCATAGAAATTGGAAACAAGGTTCTGGCCGAAGTCGCAGAAAGTTTGCAAGGCGCGTTTGGAAACATGACCCTGCTTGCAAGATGCAATGCGGACAGGTTCATCGCGATCGTCGAATGCATGGATGGTGAAGATCAGGCAAGCGAAGTCGCCGAAAACCTACATGCAAGCCTGAACAGGGTGCTCGTCGCAGACGGGCATGAGCTTTTCGTCACCGCAAGCGTGGGCGCATGCTTCTATCCGAAAGACGGAAGCGATGTGGAAGCGCTGATGAAGAATGTGGAAGCTGCGCTCTATGCCGCGAAGGTCGTGGGTGGCAGCAGCTTCAAGGCTTATCAGAGCGCAATGGAGTCGCGCGAGCAAGTGGGGCTTGCGATGGAGAGTGCGCTCTATCGCGCGCTGAAGAATGAGGAGTTCCTGCTGCATTATCAGCCGCAGTTCGATCTTTCCGAATCGCGCCTGGTCGGAGTGGAGGCGCTGGTACGCTGGAGGCAACCGGACTCGGAAATTGTTTCGCCAGGGGTCTTCATACCACTTCTCGAGGAGACGGGATTGATCGTGCCTGTAGGCGAGTGGATATTGCGCAGCGCCTGTGCGCAAAACAAGAAGTGGCAGGATGCGGGTTATCCTCCTGTGAGGATTGCGGTCAACCTTTCTTCGATACAGTTCCAGCAGGCGAATCTCGTGCAGACGGTCAGGAACGCATTGCAGGAAACAGGATTGGCGCCTGAATACCTGGAGCTTGAAATCACCGAGAACATCGCGGTGCACAACGAGGAGGCGGTGATCGGGATACTCGAAGAATTGCGCAGCATAGGAATTCATATCGCGATCGATGATTTCGGGATGGGTTATTCTTCCTTGAGCTATCTGAAGCGCTTTCCGATAGACAAACTCAAGATAGACCAGTCGTTCGTCAGGGACTGCAATGACGGCGCGCATGGCGATGGCATCATCAGGGCCATCATCGGGATGGGGCATAGCCTGAAACTCACGGTGATCGCCGAAGGGGTGGAAACCTGGGAGCAGATCGATTTTCTGCAGCGCAATGGCTGCGACGAGGTGCAGGGATATTTCTATGGAAAACCGATGCCGGAGGATGAATTCTCGTCCCTGATGAAGCGGGAATCCATGGAAACGGTGTTATAAGCGCCTGCGTGTTGTATTATCTGTGAGGCTGTGCAATAGTTCACATGCCTAGCCGTTCGGAAAGGGAGGACGGCATTGGCAATTTCATCTGCGTGCGAATTAAAAAGACCCATCTCTATGTCGAAGGTCACATCGTCTTTCGGTATGTCGCGTTTGCCTTCCGCATGGCTGGTGTTGGCGGGTTCTCTTCTTCTGACGGCCATCGGGTGGAAAGTCGTGCAGGACAAGGAACGGGAAACTGCAGAGGCGCAGTTTGCAGCGCGCACGAACGATGTGAAAGAGCGCATACAGCAGCGCATGCAGTCCTACGAGTATCTTCTGAGAGGCGGGGCTGCGCTTTATTCCGCATCGAAATCCGTCGATCGCAATGCCTGGCATGACTATGTATCATCGCTCAGGATCGATCAGTACATGGGCGGCATACAGGGAATAGGTTATGCCCCGATGATTTCCGATTCAGAGAAGAAATCGCTCATAGCCCAAATACGCAGCGAAGGATTTCCGGATTTCGCGATTTCGCCTCCCGGGCAGCGCAACGCCTATGCCCCTGTCATCTATATCGAACCATTTAGAGGAGCTAATCTGCGGGCATTCGGTTTCGACATGTATTCAGAAACGCTGCGCCGAGAGGCGATGGAGCGAGCGCGCGATGCGGACGACATCGCGTTGTCCGGCAAGGTCACGCTGGTGCAGGAATCCGGAGAAAAAAAACAGGCGGGTTTCTTGATGTATTTCCCGGTTTACCGGAACGGCATGCGTCACGATGATATGGCCAGCCGCCGCTCATCCATCCAGGGCTTTGTGTACAGCCCATTCAGGATGGACGATTTGATGGAGGGGATAGTAGGCCGCAGTATTCCCGATCTCGACGTGCACATCTACGACGGCGAGGAGAAGAACCCATCCGCGCTGATGTTCGACAGTTTCATTGAAGACAGTGATAAGCGTAATGATGATCCGGAGTTCACTTCTTCTGTCAGGATGCTGATCGGCGGGCATCACTGGCTGGTCACGGCTTCATCCCTGCCTTCCTTCGAGCGCGAGGCGCGCAGCAAATCACCCGCGATCATCTTTGATCTTGGCCTATTCATCAGCCTGCTTCTTTTCTTCATCGTGCGATTCCAGGAATACATGCGCGCTAGGGCTGAACGGCTGGCCGAGCAGATGACTTTCTCCTTTCAGGAGAGCGAGCGACAGCTTAAGGCGATACTGGACAATTCGCCGTACATCGCATGGCTCAAGGATGCCCATGGCCGCTTTCTCAGGGTCAATAAAAGGTATGTCGAATATTCAGGGAGAAAAGCGGAAGACATCATAGGAAAGACCGATCTCGACCTCTGGCCCAAGGCATATGCGGACAAGTATCGGTTAGACGATGCAGAGGTGATCAATAGCCGAAGACCCAAGCATGTGGAGGAGCAGACGACGGATGGGGACGAGCTGCACTGGATGGAGACCTTCAAGACGCCTGTCTTTGGCGAAGACGGCAAGGTGGTCGCGACAGCGGGATTCGCCCAGGACATCAGTGAGCGCAAGCTCCGCGAAGAGAGGATAACCAGGATAACAAGGCTGTATGAACTGCTCTCCAGGGCCAACGAGGCGATCGTGCGCGTGAAGGACAGGGATGAGCTCTTCAAATCGATCTGCAAAATCGCGGAAGATTCGATGCTCTTCAGGCTAGTCTGGATAGGCATGCTGGATGAAAAACGCGAGGCTGTGATTCCGGTTGCCTATGCGGGCGCCGAGGAAGGTTATACCAAAAGGCTCAACATCCGTCTAAACGACGAAAGAACAGGGAATGGTCCGATCGGCATCATGGTGCGCACAGGCGCTCCTGTGATCTGCGATGACATCGAGAACGATCCCATCATGGAGCCCTGGCGCGATGAAGCGCTAAAGCGCGGCTATCTTTCTTCCTCCGGATTTCCGATAAACGATGGAGAGGGTAATGTCGTAGGCGTGCTCAATACCTATGCCGAACACAAGCATTTTTTCACGCCAGAGATGGTGCAACTGATGACGGACATGTCTCATGACGTGAGCTTTGCGTTGAATGCCATTGAGAACAGGGATCAAAGGCAGAAGGCTGAAGAGGAGATCAGACAATTGAACCGGGATCTCGAGCGCAAGGTGCAGGAACGCACTCGCCAGTTGGAAGAGGTCAACCGCGAACTCGAGGCGTTCAGCTATTCTGTATCCCACGATCTGCGCGCGCCGCTTCGCAGCATAGATGGTTTCAGTCAGATACTGGCCAAGAAATTGCAGGACCAGCTCGATGAAACCGGACGGGACTACATGGAAAGGGTGAGACGTGCGAGTCAGCGCATGGGGCAACTGATCGACGATCTCTTGAGGCTTGCGCGGGTCACGCGCACCCAGATCAAGCGCGAGCAGATCGATTTGAGCGCGATCGCAATGCTGGTGATGGATGAGATCAGGAAGACCGATCCTTCAAGGCAGGTGAGTTTCGTCGTGCAGCCTGATCTTTTCTGCTATGCCGATCCGGGGCTGATGCGCGTGGTGCTGGACAACCTGCTGGGCAATGCCTACAAGTTTACCGGAAAGAAATCCGATGCCAGGATCGAGTTCGGAAGCTGTGAACGCGAGGGGGAGCAGGCCTTTTTTGTGCGAGACAACGGGGCGGGATTCAACATGGATTATGCGCAGAAACTTTTCGGCGCATTCCAGCGTTTGCACGGAACGGATGAATTTTCCGGCACAGGCATAGGGCTTGCCACCGTTCAGCGCATCGTACACAGGCATCAGGGCAAGATATGGGCGGAGGCCAAGGAAGGCATGGGAGCTAATTTTTACTTTACAATTCCCCAGAGAATCGCGGAGAGATAAGAATGGATAAGAAAATCGTGTTGCTGGTGGAAGACAACCCGGACGACGAGGAGCTGACACGGATCGCCTTCGAGGAGTGCCATCTTGCCAATGAGCTCGTTGTCGTGCGCGATGGACAGGAGGCGCTCGACTATCTCTTTGTTACGGGAAAATATGCAGACCGTGAAATGAACGATCTTCCCCAGGTCGTGCTGCTTGACCTGAAGCTGCCCAAGGTGGATGGTCTCGAAGTGCTGCAGCGCATCCGTTCGGACGAGAGGACGAAGCAGCTTCCCGTTGTCATCCTGACTTCCAGCCGGCATGAGCAGGACCTGATTGACAGCTATTCCCTGGGGGCAAGCAGCTACATACAAAAGCCGGTCGACTACCTTCAGTTCGTCGAAGCGGTGCGCCAGCTTGGCCTCTACTGGCTGGTATTGAACCAGACCTCCCCCGCGTTGAAGAGATGAAAAATCTGCGCGTCTTGTTGGTCGAGGACTCTCAGGACGATGCAGAGCTGGTCTTGGCATCCCTCATCGAGGGTGGATTTGACACAAGTTTGACCAGGGTTGAAACCGAAGAGGAGATGAGCAGGGCCTTGTCTTCAGGCGACTGGGATGTGGTGATCTCGGACTTCAATCTTCCGAGATTCGGTGCCGTCAGTGCGCTTTCCGTGCTGCGCGAAACGGGCAAGGACATTCCATTCATCATCGTGTCGGGCTGCATAGGCGAGGAAAGCGCGGTTTCCTTGATGAAGGAAGGTTGCAGCGATTTCGTGATGAAGAACAGCCTCGCAAGGCTGGTTCCCGCGATCAAGCGCGAGCTCAAGGATGCGGCCATCAGGCGTGAACATCGCAAGGCGCAGGAAGCGCTGCTCGCGAGCGAAAAACTGTTGAATGGCATCACATCATCTCTCGGGGAAGGGGTGGTCGTATTAGATGAATCTGGAAGGCTGATGTTCATGAATCCTGAAGCAGAACGCCTGCTCGGCTGGACCCAGAAGGAGTTGCGTGACTGTAACGTGCACGGCGTGATCCACTCCCTTAATCAGGATGGGCCGCTTCACCAGCAACCCGACTATTGGTCTCCCGCCCTGCTGATGCAAGACGGAATAAGGCGGACTGAGGAAGACGTATTCTGGTGCAAGGACGGCTCCCTGATACCGGTATCCGTCGCCGCCAGCGCGATGGTCGAAAAGGGCAGGGCCGTGGCTGCCGTGATCGCCTTTCAGGACATCACGGAGCGCAAGCAGGCAGAGTGGGAACTCATCGAGTCGAGCAGGAAGCTGAGGGAGCTGACCGCCTATTTCGAGAAGGCGAGGGAAGAGGAGCGCACCCGCATCGCGCGCGAATTGCACGACGAGCTTGGGCAGATGCTGATGGGCATCAAGATGGATGCGAAGTGGCTGGAATCGAACCTGCCGCTTGATCTTCCCGGTGTTTCCGACAAGATGGCCTCGATGTTCCGGCTGATCGACGAGACAGTGGATGCGATGCGCAGGGTGGCGGCGGATTTGCGCCCCGTGATGCTGGACGATCTTGGCCTGGTTGCGGCAGTCGAGTGGCTGACCGAGGAGTTTGGCCGCCGCACCGGCATTGCGGTTTCCTGCGGTTTCGACATGTGCGAGCCGGGATGTTGCATCGATGATCAAGACTACTTTCTGGAAAAGGATCTGTCCACGGCTGCTTTCCGCATCGTGCAGGAATGTTTGACCAATGTTGCGCGCCATGCCGAGGCAGAAATGGTCGAAGTGAAATTTCGCTGCAGGGACGACAAGCTAATGGTGTCTGTTGCCGATGACGGGAAAGGCATGCCTGAAGCGCATGCGATGAGACGCAATTCCTTCGGCATGCTGGGCATGCAGGAAAGAGCGCGCGGCGTGGGAGGGAGTGTCGAATTTCACAGCAAGCCAGGAGAAGGGGTGCGCGTGGAAGTGATCCTGCCGATCAAGCAGGGAGACAAGCCTTGATCAGGATATTGATCGCGGACGACCATGCCGTCGTCAGGAACGGCCTGAAGCAGATGCTTTCGGAGCATGCGGATTTCGTCGTTGCGGGCGAGGCGGCAGATGGTATCGAAGTTCTCAAGAAATTGCGCGAACAACCCTACGATCTTCTGCTCACCGACATGGCGATGCCGGGCAGGAGCGGGATAGAGCTTTTGAAGATGGTGAAGGACGAGCATCCGAAACTCGCGATGCTGGTGCTCAGCATGCACAAGGAAGAACAGTATGCGGTCAGGGCGCTGAAGGCGGGCGCGCGCGGATATCTGACCAAGGAGAGCGCGCCCGATCAGCTGGTCTTGGCGATCCGCAAGGTGGCGGGAGGCGGCATGTTCATAAGCCCCGGTGTGGCGGAACGCCTTGCGCTAGAGCTGCATGGCAATCATGAGATTGAACCGCACACGCTGCTGTCCGACCGCGAATTCCAGATATTCAGGATGATCGTCTCGGGAGAGTCGCTTGGCAGCATCGCCGATGAACTCTCTTTGAGCGTGAAGACCGTCAGCACCCACAAGGCGCGCATCCTGCAGAAGATGCAGATGACGAGCAGCGCGGAACTTATCCATTACGCGATCCGGCATCACCTGCTGGAACTGCCGGACAGCGTATAGCCGTCATTGCCCGAAGAAGTCCTTGACCTTGTTCATCCAGGACTTGGCGCGCGGATTGTGGTGATCGCTGTTCTGCTGATTGATGCTTTCGAATTCCTGCAGCAATTCCTTCTGCCGGTCGGTCAGGTTGACCGGCGTTTCGACGATCACATGGCAGTGCAGGTCGCCGTGCGTCGAACTGCGCACGCCCTTGATGCCCTTTCCGCGCAACCTGAATACCTTGCCGCTCTGCGTCTCTGCCGGAATCTTGATGTGCGCCTTGCCGTCCAAGGTCGGGATTTCGATCTCGCCGCCCAGCGCTGCGGTGCTGAAGCTGATCGGCATCTCGCAATGCAGATCGTTGTGGTCGCGCTGGAACACCGCATGAGGCTTCACGTGAATCACCACATAAAGATCCCCTGCCGGTCCGCCGTTGGCCCCGTGCTCGCCTTCGCCGGATAGACGGATGCGGTCGTCGTTGTCCACGCCGGGCGGTATTTTCACGGCCAGCGTCTTGTGCTTCTTGACGCGCCCGCTGCCGTTGCAGGATTTGCACGGAGAGGAGATCATCTTGCCGCTGCCGTGGCAGCGCGGGCAGGTCTGCTGTATCGAGAAGAATCCCTGCTGCATGCGCACCTGGCCATGCCCGCCGCAGGTCGTGCAGGTTGTGGCGGAGGTGCCAGGCTTCGCACCCGAGCCGTGACAGGTCTCGCATTCTTCCATCGCGGGCACGCGGATCTGGGTCTCGGTGCCGCGAGCCGCCTGCTCCAGCGTGATCTCGAGGTTGTAGCGCAGGTCTGCGCCGCGTTGCACATTGCTGCGCGAGCCGCCTCTTCCGCCGCCGAAGATATCGCCGAAGATGTCTGAAAAGTCGAAACCCTGCGCGCCCGCGCCGAAAGGATTTCCGCCACCCATGCCGCCCGCTTCGAATGCGGCGTGCCCGTACTGATCGTAGGCCGCGCGCTTCTGTGCATCGGACAGGGTCTCGTAGGCTTCCTTGGCTTCCTTGAAGTGTTCTTCCGCCTTCGGGTTGTCCGGATTGCGGTCAGGGTGATGCTTCATCGCAAGCTTGCGATAAGCCTTCTTGATCTCTTCTTCAGAGGCGTCGCGATTGACGCCCAGCACTTCGTAATAGTCTTTTTTGCTCATGCTGAAAGGATGGAGGAGCAAGGACTGGGTTACCTAATGGCGACCTCGTTCCATGCTCCTCTATCTTTGCTCCTGAATGATTTAGTTTTTGGGTTGGAATCGGGATCGAGAAATTTGACCTCGATCCCCAATCCACGTTCCTTATTTCTGGTCCTTTACCTCGGTGAACTCGGCGTCGACCACATCGCCTTCTTCCTTCGCAGGCTCGGCGGCAGCACCCTGTGCCTTCGCCTGCTCGGCGGCGTACATCTTCTCGCCAAGCTTCTGGGCTGCTGTGGCCAATGCTTCGGTCTTGGCTTCGATCGCATCCTTGTCGTCGCTCTTCACCGCTTCCTCGGCTTCCTTCAGGGCCGCTTCGATTGCGGACTTCTCGTCTGCAGCCAGCTGCTCGCCGTATTCCTTCAAGGACTTGCTGGTCGAGTGGATCAGGCTGTCCAACTGGTTGCGCGCAGTCACGAGCTCCAGCGCCTTCCTGTCCTCGTCGGCATGCGTTTCGGCATCCTGCACCATGCGGTTGATCTCGTCTTCGGAGAGCCCCGAGCTCGCCTTGATCGTGATGTTCGCTTCCTTGTTGGTCGCCTTGTCCTTCGCTGAAACGTGCAGTATGCCGTTCGCGTCGATGTTGAAGGTAACCTCGATCTGCGGCATGCCGCGCGGTGCGGGCGGGATGTCGGTCAGGTTGAACTGCCCCAGGCTCTTGTTGCCGGATGCGACATCGCGCTCGCCCTGCAGCACATGTATGGTCACGGCGTTCTGGTTGTCATCCGCGGTCGAGAACACCTGGGACGCCTTGGTCGGTATCGTGGTGTTCTTCTTGATGAGCTTGGTCATCACGCCGCCCATGGTCTCGATGCCAAGGGACAGCGGGGTCACGTCGAGCAGCAGCACGTCCTTGACTTCGCCCTGCAGCACGCCGCCCTGGATCGCGGCGCCCACTGCGACAGCCTCGTCAGGGTTTACGTCCTTGCGCGGTTCCTTGCCGAAGAAAGCCTTCACTTTCTCCTGAACCTTGGGCATGCGAGACTGGCCACCGACCAGGATCACGTCAGCGATGTCAGATGCGGATACGCCCGCATCCTTGAGCGCGATCTTGCATGGCTCCATGGTTCTTTCGATCAGTTCGTCGACCAGGCTTTCGAGCTTGGCGCGCGTGATCTTCACCGCCAGATGCTTGGGGCCGGTCGCGTCAGCCGTGATGTAGGGCAGGTTCACTTCGGTCTGCTGTGCGCTTGAAAGTTCGATCTTGGCCTTTTCTGCGGCATCCTTCAGGCGCTGCAACGCCAGCATGTCCTTCTTCAGGTCTATGCCGCTATCCTTCTTGAACTCTTCGATCAGATGCTCGATCACGCGCATGTCGAAGTCTTCGCCGCCCAGAAAGGTGTCGCCATTGGTGGAAAGAACCTCGAACTGGTGTTCGCCTTCGATCTCCGCGATGTCGATGATCGAGATGTCGAACGTGCCGCCACCCAGGTCATACACCGCGATCTTGCGGTCGCCTTCCTGCTTGTCCAGACCAAAGGCCAGGGCTGCAGCGGTCGGTTCGTTGATGATGCGCTTCACATCGAGACCCGCGATGCGGCCTGCATCCTTGGTGGCCTGACGCTGTGAATCGTTGAAATAGGCCGGAACGGTGATGACCGCTTCAGTCACGGGCTCGCCGAGATAGTCTTCGGCGGTCTTCTTCATCTTCATCAGCACCTGTGCGGAAACTTCGGGAGGCGCGATCTCCTTGTCGCGCACCTTGACCCATGCGTCACCGTTCTTCGCCTTGGTGATGGTGTAGGGCACCATGCCGATGTCCTTCTGCACCATGGGTTCCTCGAAGCGGCGGCCGATCAGGCGCTTCACGCCGAACAGCGTGTTCTTGGGGTTGGTGACTGCCTGGCGCTTGGCCGGTGCGCCGACCAGAACCTCGCCATCTTCCATGTAGGCGATGATCGAAGGCGTGGTTCGCGCGCCTTCCGCGTTTTCGATGACCTTGCTCTTGCCGTTTTCCATGATGGCGACGCAAGAGTTGGTTGTGCCGAGGTCAATGCCGATGATCTTTCCCATGATGCCGATTCCTTTCAAAAGGTTGATTATTTCGATGTTGCCCTACATGGGGCGGGTAATCCATTTTTCAAGTGTTGGGGATGCAGCCTGTTGCCTGTAGCAAAAGCAGGCTTGGCTACCCGCTACAAGCCACCTGCTTATTCCTTAGCCCTTGGAAACCATCACGAGTGCCGGGCGCAGCACGCGGTCGTTCAGCGCATAACCTTTCTGCATCACGCTCGCCACGGTGTTGGCGGGCAGCTCGCTCTCCACCATGCCGATCGCCTGGTGCTTGTGCGGGTCGAGCTTTTCGCCGACCGGATTGATCTCGGTGATGTTGAATTTTTCGAATACATTGGAGAGCTGCTTCAGGGTCAGCTCCATGCCGCTCTTGAAGCTTTCGACCGTTGCGGTCTCGACTGCGAGTCCGGCTTCCAGGCTGTCCTTGACCGCCAGCATCTCGTTCGAGAAGCGCTCAACCGCAAACTTCTGCGCCTTGGAGATGTCCTCGGTCGCGCGGCGGCGTATGTTCTCGCCTTCCGCCTTCGCATACATCCATGCGTCATAATGTTCCTGAGCCTTGCGCTCGGCAGCCTGAAGCATCTCTTCGAGGCTCGGCATGGTCTCGTTCTGGTCGCCCTGATTGGTTTCGGCGGCGGTGTTTTCTTGAGCGGATTTTTCCTGTTCCATATTTTTCTCCGGATTTCGTGTTTGCTGCAAATTGGGACGTTTTTTTTATTTTCAAGAGGGATTTCGGATTAAGTTGGGCTCGATGATCTAAAATGCGTCCTTCAATCGAAGATTCAAGTTCCGCTGTGACCCAAACCCAAAGCTATCACTGGCGCATCGCCGGCTTTTACTTCTTCTATTATGCGTTCATCGGGATGTTTTCGCCCTATTGGAGCCTTTATCTCAGGTCGCTGGGCTTTGATGCGGTCGAGATCGGCATGCTGATGTCGGTGCAGCCCGTGATGCGCATGCTGGCCCCCAACCTCTGGGGATGGCTTGCGGACCATACGGGAAAGAGGCGCCTGGTCGTGCAGATTGCCGCAAGCCTGAGCGCTCTTTTCTATCTCGGCGTTTTTGCGGCAAAGGGATTTTGGGGAATGCTCATCGTGCTTGCCTTGATGAGCTTCTTCTGGAGCGCATCGATGCCGCTGGTCGAGGCGACCACCTTGAGCTATCTCGGGGGCAGGGCGGCGCGTTACGGGCGCATCCGCTCCTGGGGATCGATCGGTTTCATCTTTTCCGTGGTGGGTCTGGGCTATGCGTTCGATCATGTCGCCATCGCCTGGCTGC
Source organism: Pseudomonadota bacterium (assembly GCA_021782365.1). Lineage (GTDB taxonomy): Bacteria > Pseudomonadota > Gammaproteobacteria > Burkholderiales > Gallionellaceae > Gallionella. The sequence goes on along the minus strand of JAJXVB010000017.1, from coordinate 24,463 downwards.
TCTGGGCGGGGCTGGTCTCAGAACTCGGGATGCTTTTCTTTTCGCTGCGGTTGCCAGCTGTTTCCATAGAGGCGCATCATGAGGACCATCAGCCTATCAGGAACATCGTGTTGCAGCGTCGCGTGCTGCTTTTCTTCGGCGCCTGCTTTCTGATGTCGGTCGCACACGGGCCTTATTACACCTTCTTTTCCATTTATCTTGTCGAACACGGGTATGCGAAGAGCTCGGTGGGCGGGCTTTGGGCGCTGGGGGTGATCTCGGAGATCGCGATGTTTTTCGTGATGCCAAGGCTTGCCCGAAACTTTGGCTATCAGCGCATACTGAAGGCGAGCTTTGCGCTTGCGGTCCTGCGTTTCATGCTGATCGGGTGGTGCGTCGATTCGGTCTTGCTGCTGCTCATCGCCCAGGTGCTGCATGCCGCGACCTTCGGTTCCTACCACGCATCCTCGATGGGGCTCGTGCACGAACTTTTCAAGGGGCGCCACCAGTCGAGAGGTCAGGCGCTTTTTGGCAGCCTGAGCTATGGGGCGGGAGGGATGCTGGGCGGAATAGTGAGCGGTCCGATATGGCAGCATCTCGGTTCGAGCATGCTCTATACTTTCAGCGCATCGATGGCGCTTTTTGGTTTTTTTCTGCTGCAGGAGAGGGACTTGAAAGCCGGGTGATTCATTGGCAATAATATGCCGTCGTCTTAAAGATCAAGGAGTGTGCAAATGCTGAACAAGTCTTTGTTGATAGGATTGGCGGGTGGCGCCATAGCGGCCACGGCGGTAGGCGGGATCGCGAGCTATGAGGTTTCCCGCCGCAGCGCCCAATATGCCGAGGTCGTCAGCGTGCAGCAGGTTTTCAGGGAAGTCCGTGCGGCGCACAAGGTCTGCGGGGAAGTGCCCGTCACGAAGGAGGCGCCGGTCAGGGATCAGAACCGGCTGGCGGGAACGGCGATCGGCGCGGTGCTGGGAGGCATACTGGGGGACCAGATAGGCAACGGCAGCGGAAGGACGATCGCCGCCGTCGCGGGTGCGGCGGCAGGCGGTTATGCTGGCAATACCGTGCAGAAGAACATGCAGCAATCGGATCGGCAGGCGGTGATGGAGGAGCGCTGCAGGATGGAATATTCCAACGAAAAGCAGCCTCTGGGTTTTGATGTGACCTACAATCTCGACGGAAAGCGCCATGTGCTGCGCATGGACCACGATCCGGGGCCAAGAATCCCTGTGAAGGATGGGCATCTGGTGCTGAACGGAAGACCCGCGCGCAATCCTTCCTGATCCTTTCCTGGCTGCGAATTTATTGCGATTGTGTCATAATTCCATGCTCTCGAAACAGGGCTGGATTAGGCAATGAGTGCACAAACGCTATACGACAAACTCTGGAATTCACATCTGGTGCGGCAGGATGAGGACGGCGCTGCGCTTATCTACATCGACCGTCAGCTGGTCCACGAAGTGACGAGCCCCCAGGCATTCGAAGGGTTGAGGCTGGCAGGGCGCAAGCCGTGGCGCACTGCATCCATGCTGGCCGTGCCTGACCACAATGTGCCGACCGCGCATCGCGAGGCGGGCATCGCCGATCCGATCTCGCGCATCCAGGTTGAGACCCTGGATGCCAACTGCGCCGAATTCGGCGTGACCGAATTCAAGATGGACGACATACGCCAGGGCATCGTGCATGTGATAGGCCCCGAGCAGGGCGCGACGCTTCCCGGCATGACGGTCGTTTGCGGAGATTCCCACACCAGCACGCACGGTGCGTTCGCAGCGCTTGCTCACGGCATAGGCACGTCCGAAGTCGAGCATGTGATGGCGACGCAATGCCTGGTGGCGAAGAAGTCGCACTCGATGGAAGTGCGCATAGAAGGCGAACTTCCAAAAGGCGTCACAGCCAAGGACATCGCGCTCGCCGTGATCGGCAAGATAGGCACCGCAGGCGGCACGGGCTATGCGATCGAATTCACAGGAAGCACGGTTCGCGCGCTTTCAATGGAATCCCGCATGACCCTTTGCAACATGGCAATAGAGGCCGGCGCGCGCGCGGGCATGGTCGCGGCGGACGAGACCACTTTTGCCTACCTCAAGGGGCGCCCTTTCGCGCCTCAGGGAGAGATGTGGGACAAGGCGGTCGAGCAGTGGCGCGGACTTAAGAGCGATCCGGGTGCGGTGTTCGATGCGGTCGTGGTCCTGGATGCGACAGGCATACGCCCCCAGGTTACCTGGGGCACATCGCCCGAGATGGTGGCGGGCATAGACGGGCGCGTTCCCGACCCCGAATCCGTGAGCGCGGAAAAGCGCGAAGGGGTGGAGCGCGCGCTGGCCTACATGGGTTTGAAGGCGAACACTCCCATCACCGAGATCAAAATAGACAAGGTTTTCATCGGTTCATGCACCAATGCGCGGATCGAGGACATGAGGGCGGCAGCCCAAATCGCGCGCGGAAAAAAGATCGCGCCAAACGTGAAGCAGGCGCTCGTCGTTCCAGGCTCGGGGCTCGTTAAGCGTCAGGCAGAGCAGGAGGGGCTGGACAAGATATTCATGGAGGCGGGCTTCGAATGGCGCGACCCCGGGTGTTCCATGTGCCTTGCGATGAACGACGACAGGCTGGAGCCGGGAGAGCGCTGCGCATCCACTTCCAACCGCAACTTCGAAGGGCGTCAGGGGCAGGGTGGGCGCACGCATCTGGTGAGTCCGGAGATGGCTGCAGCGGCGGCGATCGCGGGGCATTTCGTCGATGTGAGCAAATGGTGAGGGTGGCATGAAAAAGATCATACTGTTTCTGGCATTGCTTGCAAGCACATGCGCTTTTGCGGAAGAGAGCGTTCCCGAAAAGGTGGGGGATGCGGTCAAGCGCGGCGGCGAGGCCGCAGGTCATGGCATAGAGAAGGCGGCGGATGCGACGGGACGCGGCATACAGAAAGGCGGCGACGCAACCGTCAAGGGCTTGAAGACGGCCGGACGCTGGGTCGAGAAGAAGCTGCATGAAGTGGATGGAAACAAGGATACCGGATCAAAATGAAAAAATTCACCAAGCTCGATGCGCTGGTCGTGCCTCTGGATCGCGCCAATGTGGACACGGACGCCATCATACCCAAGCAGTTTTTGAAATCCATCAAGCGCTCGGGCTTCGGCCCCAACGCTTTCGACGAGTGGCGCTATCTCGATCACGGCGAGCCGGACATGGACAACTCCAGGCGTCCTCTGAATCCGGACTTCGTGCTGAACAAGCCGCGCTATCAGGGCGCGCAGATTCTGCTTGCGCGCGAGAATTTCGGCTGCGGAAGCTCGCGCGAGCATGCGCCCTGGGCGCTTGACGACTACGGATTTCGCGCGATCATCGCGCCAAGCTTTGCCGACATCTTCTACAACAACTGCTTCAAGAACGGCCTTCTGCCGATCAGGCTTGATGCGGATAAAGTGGATACACTGTTTCGCGAAGTTGAGGCAAGAGAGGGATACAGGCTTGCGATCGACTTGGAGGCGCAGACGATTGCAACGCCGAGTGGCCGGGTGTTTTCATTCGAGATCGATGCGTTCCGCAAGCACTGTCTATTGAATGGTCTCGACGACATAGGTCTGACATTCCAGCATGTGGATGAGATCGCCGCATACGAGAAGAAACATCTGGCCGAATCGCCGTGGCTGTGAGCCTTTCCCTTTTTTAGGAAATTAATAATGAAGATAGCAATACTGCCAGGAGATGGCATAGGACCCGAGATCGTGGCGCAGGCCGCAAAGGTGCTGGATGCGCTGAATCGTCACGGCATGAAGATCGAGATGGAATACGGGCATATCGGCGGCGCGGGTTATGATGCGGCGGGAGATCCTTTTCCCCAGGCGACAGAGAAGCTTGCGCTCGAATCCGATGCGGTGCTTTTGGGCGCCGTGGGTGGTTATCAGTACGACAATCTGCCGCGCCCCATGAGGCCAGAGCAGGGATTGCTGCGCATCAGGAAGAAGCTCGGGCTTTTCGCCAATCTGCGTCCCGCGCTCGTATATCCAGAGCTCGTGAACGCGTCGACCCTGAAGCCAGAGCTTGTTTCCGGCCTCGATATCATGATTTTGAGGGAGCTCACGGGGGACATCTATTTCGGCCAGCCCCGAGGCATCAGGGTGCTCGAAAACGGCGAGCGCCAGGGGTTTGACACAATGCATTATTCCGAATCCGAGATCCGCCGAGTCGCGCATGTCGGATTCAAGAGCGCGATGAAGCGCGGCAAAAAGCTCTGTTCGGTGGACAAGGCCAATGTGCTCGACACCAGCATGTTCTGGCGCGAGATCGTGACCGATGTCGCGCGCGAATATCCCGAAGTCGAACTCTCCCACATGTATGTGGACAATGCGGCGATGCAGTTGGTGCGCGCGCCCAAGCAGTTCGACGTGATTTTGACCGGCAATATCTTTGGTGATATTTTGTCCGACGAGGCATCGATGCTGACGGGTTCGATCGGCATGCTGCCATCCGCATCGCTCGATGAAAATAACAAGGGGCTGTACGAGCCATGTCACGGTTCCGCGCCGGATATCGCAGGAAAGGATATCGCCAATCCGCTGGCGACGATATTGTCGGCTGCGATGATGATGCGCTACACCTTTTCAGATGAAGTTTCAGCGCAGCGCATCGAGGCGGCCGTGCGTTCCGTGCTGAAGCAGGGACTTCGCACCGCGGACATTTTCGAGGCCGGCATGAAGAAAATCGGCTGTGCCGAGATGGGCGATGCGGTGGTCGCAGCGCTTTGATAATTTTTGATTCCTGGAAGAAAACATGAGCAAGCAATACGATGTATGCATATTGGGCGCAACCGGTGCGGTCGGAGAGGCGATGCTGGCCATTCTTGAACAGCGCAAATTCCCTGTGAGAAATCTCTATCTTCTGGCTTCCAGCCGTTCTGCCGGAACGAAGATTTCCTTTCAGGGCAAGGAGCATACCGTTCTCGACGTGGAAGGTTTCGATTTTTCCAAGGCCCAGATAGGTCTTTTTTCCGCGGGCGGCAGCGTATCCGAAAAGTATGCGCCTATCGCGGCCAAGGCGGGCTGCATTGTGATCGACAATACCGCGCATTTCCGCTATGACAGGGACATTCCGCTGGTCGTGCCGGAAGTCAATCCGCATGCCATCGCGCAGTACAAGAACCGCAACATCATCGCCAATCCGAACTGCTCGACGATACAGATGCTCGTGGCATTGAAACCCATACGCGATGCGGTGGGGATCTCGCGCATCAACGTCGCGACCTATCAGGCTGTCTCCGGAACCGGCAAGGAGGCGATCGACGAGCTGACCGCGCAGACACATGCGCTCTTCGATTCCCAGGAAGTGAAGGTTGAGGTCTATCCGAAGCGCATCGCGTTCAACGTTTTGCCGCAGATCGACATCTTCATGGAAAACGGCTACACGAAGGAAGAGATGAAGATGGTCTGGGAAACCCAGAAGATCATGGAGGACGAGACGATACTGGTGAATCCGACCGCAGTGCGCGTGCCGGTTTTTTACGGGCATTCCGAGGCCGTGCATATCGAGACCAAGAAGAAGATCACCGCCGTCGAGGCGCGCGCACTCTTGAAAAAAGCGCCGGGCGTGGAAGTGGTGGATGAGCGCGTGCCGGGAGGATGGCCAACGGCGGTCGAGGCTGCGGGCAAGGATGCAACCTATGTCGGCCGCATACGCGAGGATGTTTCCCATCCTTTGGGGCTCGACATGTGGGTCGTGAGCGACAACGTGCGCAAGGGCGCGGCTTTGAACAGCATACAGATCGCAGAGATTCTGATCGCCGACTATCTGAATTAGTTGCCATTCGTCTGGATTATGCCTTATTGTTCTGGGCGTTGACTTGATTTGGCGAGCTTCTTGATGTTACTTTTGTCGTTCAATAAATAAAGCGAGGCATGCACTGTGAGTAAAACGAGACGACCTGACTTCCTAAAACCTGGCCACTCAGAGTTCGGGAAGGTTGATCTATACTCTCCTGTAAACAAGCCTCGCAAACTGCTGCAAGCCCTGGGAATCGCTGCTGGACTCGCGATTGGGACATGCGGTTATGCCGCGGGTCTTGGCGGCATCAACGTTGAGACCAGTCTTGGCCAACCTCTGAAGGCCGAGATCGAGTTAAACGATGTGAACAAGGGCGACAGGCTGGTTGCAAGGCTTGCCTCGCCTGAAAGCTACAAGAACGCGGGCCTAGAATACCCTTATAACATCAAATACAGCTTCAGGATCGAAACTCGTCCGGATGGGCAGCAATACATCAAGCTTACCAGCAGCCAACCGATCAACGATCCTTTCGTGAGCCTGCTGGTCGAGCTCTCATGGGCATCCGGAAAACTGGTTCGAGAATATACTTTCCTGCTTGATCCCCCGGGATACGTTCCCGAACAGCCCAAGGCTGTTTCTGTTCAGCCAGTGGCGCCTGCAGTCCCTCCCGTGAAGACCGAGAAGCTTGAGGCACCCGTTCAGCCGGTTGAAAGACCTGCCGTGCAGCCTGCCACTGCGATGAGACCGGAAGAAAGGCCTGCGAGGGTCGAAAGAAACGTCAGCCATCCCGAACCTCGAGCTGCCGGCAGCGAGATCACCGTCAAGAGCGGCGATACCCTGGACAGGATAGCCTCCCGCGTGAAGCCTCAGGAAGTGAGCCTGGAGCGCATGCTGGTCGCGCTTTACCGGGCCAATGCAGACCAGTTCGACGGAAGAAACATGAACCGCATCCGCACAGGAAAAATCCTGCGGGTGCCGGACAACAACGCTATCGAAAACCTGACTCAGAACGAGGCAGTCCAGGAAATCCGCGCCCAGGCGGAAGACTGGAATGCGTATCGCCAGAGGCTTGCAGGTGCGGCATCGAAGAGCGAGCATGAGGGCGGAGGCCAGGTCGTCAAAGGCAAGATCACGAGCGTAGACAAGGCGCCTGTCGCGAGCGAGTCCGCGAAGGAAGTGCTGCGTCTGTCCAGAGGCGAAGCGCCTGGCGATAAGTCGGCGGCAGCGGGCAAGTCCAAGTCTGCAGAGAAGAATGCCGAGGATGCGGTAGCAAAAGCCAAGGCAGTCGAGGATGAAAAGGCGCGCGCGGCGCTGCTTGAAAAGAACATGCAGGACATGAAGCGTTTGGCGGAATTGAAGTCTGAAGCGGCGGCTGCGGCAAGCAAGGCCGCAGCAGCGTCTGCAGTTCAGCCTGCGAGCGCGGCGGCTTCCGCTAGCGCAGTTGCCCCTGCGAGTGCCGTGAAGCCGGCAAGCGCTGTCAAACCTGCAAAGCCCGTGAAACCTGTTGAAGAGCCTACGCTCATGGATCAGATCCTGGGCTCCCCTCTCTACATGGGCATAGGCGCAGCCGTGCTCGTTGCACTCGGAGGCATGGGTATTCTGGCTGGGCGCCGCAAGAAGGATGTGCCGGCGCAACCTGTTGCACAGACTATCGAGGATGAAGGCGTCATCACCGGCCAACTGACCAGCCCTGTCGAGCCATCTCCCGACACGGGCGATTTCACGGCGGGTGCTGTTCACGAAGAAGAACATCAGCCGGAGGACGTGGATCCGATCAGCGAGGCGGACCTTTTCCTCAATTTTGGCCGGGACGAACAGGCAGAAGAAGTTCTCAAGGATGCATTGCAACATACGCCAGACAATACTCAACTGCATTTGAAGCTTTTGGGCATTTATGCGGATCGTAAGGATGCGGCATCGTTCGAGAACATCGAGCAGATGCTGCGCGAAACTGGCGACAGCGAAGCGATACAGCAGGCGGAAGCCTTGAGAGAGAAACTGCCTCACCATGATGAGGAGCCTCAGGCTGAAGCCGAACTTCACGCAGAGGCAACTCATGAGGAAGAGCTTCATGAAGAGGTGCTTCAAGAGGAAACGCCTCATGAAGAACAAGATGAAGGCGCGCTGCATGAAGAGCTTGAGCCTCATTTTGAAGTTGCCGAGCCTCATGAAGCGGTCTCGAAGCTTGAAGACACGGACAGCGCAACGAGGCTGATGCCTGTGCTGGAGGCTGAGCATGAGGCTTTGGCCGGGGAAGAGGCAGGCACGATCGATTTCGATGTGACCGCGCCAGTCCCCCATGAAGAAGCGAAAGACGAATCTGCCCTCGATGTGACCGCAAAACATGGCGACATGGATTTTGACGTGACGTCGGAAAACCTTCTGTCGGGCGCACCGCTTGATTTCGATATCTCGGCTGAGCCGCCGCAAGCGCCAGCCCCTTTGGAGTCTCTCCCGGCGCTGGACGACCTGATCTTCGATGTGACTTCGACTCCCGCGGAAAAACCGGTACCACAACCGGAGCATGACGAAGGGGAATTCATGCTGGATTTCCCGCTGGAAGAGGAGCCGGTCAAGGCGCCACCTCCTGCGATCGATCTCTCAGGTATCAGCCTGGACATGAGCGAGCCTGCCAAGGTGGAAGAAATACCGGAGGCAGAACGCAGCGAGCGCTGGCATGAGGTTGCCACCAAGCTCGATCTCGCCAAGGCATATCAGGAGATGGGCGATGAAGTCGGTGCGCGCGAGATTCTCGATGAAGTCCTGCAGGAAGGCGACCAGGCTCAGCAGCAGGAAGCCAGGCTGCTCATCAGTCAGCTTGGCTGAGCTGTCCTTTCAATCTGACGGCAGCTCTATCCGGGCTGCCGTTTTTCTTTCATGTCAAGCATGAGTCGAATGAACCTGCACCCTGCAACGCAGATTCTGATCTGGTGCGCCTTCGTGGCGGCGATGCAATTTCTGCCGCCGATGCGCATGCTCGCATCGGGCGGGTTGGTGCTTTTTCTGGCCTTCTTTTTTTCCCGCCAGAAACTCCTGCAGCTTTTGCGCCGCACGCGCTGGGTCATGATCTCGTTGTGGTTTATCTACGCCTATGCGACTCCAGGCGAGGCGCTTTTCGATTTTGCGATCAGCCCGACCCGGGAGGGATTGCTGGACGGAGGGTTGCAACTGATGCGTCTTCTGGTAGCCCTTGCTGGCCTTGCGATGCTGCTCGACCGCCTGCATCGCCAGCAGTTGATGGCCGGTCTCTACAGTCTCCTGGCGCCCCTTAAATGGTTCAATCTTTCGCGCGAGAGGCTGGCTGTGCGCCTGGCATTGACGCTGCAGTATGCGGAAGTCGGCATGCTGCGCCCAACACCTTGGCGTGAAAGTCTGCATAGCCTGATGGACGAAGGAATGCATGCTGAGGGAAAGACGCTTGAGCTGCCAGTTTATCGCTATGCGTTTGCCGACCTGCTCTCGGGATGCGCGATGCTGGTCTTCTGGATAGTGATGAAATGAGGATAGCGCTGGGTGTGGAATATGACGGCAGGCCCTATTTCGGCTGGCAATGCCAGGGGAAACTTGCGACCGTCCAGGATACCCTGCAGGATGCGGTGAGCAGGATAGCCGCATTCCATACTCCGGTGTTCGCAGCGGGGAGAACCGATGCGGGCGTGCATGCGCTGGAACAGGTGCTGCATTTCGACACCGAAGCCGTCAGGCCGTTGAGCGCATGGGTGCGCGGCGTGAACGCGAGCCTGCCTGATAGCATCTCTGTGCGCTGGGCGCATGTCGTGCCCGAAGATTTTCACGCGCGCTTTTCGGCGCTTGCCAGAAGCTACCGGTATTTCCTGATCAACCGCCCGGTGAGGCCTGCGGTATGGGCAGGGAAGGCAGGCTGGTTTCATCTTCCGCTGGACATGGAGGCGATGCAGGAGGCGGCATTAATTCTGACAGGGGAGCACGATTTCAGTTCGTTCCGCGCCGCGGAATGCCAGGCGAGCACGCCAGTCAAATGCATGCAGAGCATAGACATACGCAGGGAAGGCGAGATGGTGGTTTTCGACTTCACGGCCAACGCATTCTTGCACCACATGGTGCGCAATCTCGTAGGCAGCCTGATCCACGTGGGCAAGGGGAAGAGGCCGCCTTCCTGGATGGCCGAATTGCTGGAAGTCAGAGACAGAAGTCTGGCTGCGCCGACCTTCATGCCGGATGGTTTATACTTGCGCCGCATAAGATACGACGAAAAATGGGGACTGCCCCAAATACAGGAGCGAGGATCGGGGATTGGGGATGGCTGAGTTGATTGATAGTGTTGAATCGGGAGCAGGGTTTTCTCAATCCTTAATCCGCAATCCTCAATCCTGTTTCAGGACGCGCGTCAAGATATGCGGCATCACCCGGATCGAGGATGCATTGCTCGTTGCGAACAGCGGTGCGGATGCGATAGGCTTCGTGTTCTATGAGAAGAGTCCGCGCCATGTGGATATTGAAAAGGCGGCACTTCTGCAAGCCTCCTTGCCGCCATTCATCACGACGGTCGGACTGTTCGTGAATGCGAGCGAGAAAGAGGTGCGCCGAGTGCTGGCTTCTGTTCCGTTGGACTTGTTGCAGTTTCATGGAGATGAGACGCCGGATTTTTGCAAACAGTTTCAAATGCCCTATCTCAAGGCGATACGCGTAAAGACGGGCGTGGATTTGCTACAATGCGCAGCGCTTTACAAACAGGCCCAGGGCCTGCTGCTCGATGCGCATGTGGAAGGCATTCCGGGCGGCACAGGCGCGGTCTTCGACTGGGATCTGATCCCGGAGAGCCTGCTATTGCCTCTGATACTGTCTGGTGGGTTGAACGTCCATAACGTGTCGGACGCAATCGAAAAGGTGAGGCCCCATGCCGTGGATGTTTCGAGCGGAGTGGAGGCTTCAAAGGGCATAAAGGATCAAGAAAAGATCTCGCGCTTCATGAGTGAAGTCGCGGGTGCGGATTACATGAGGTCGAATAGATAGATGTACGATTATCCAGACAGCACCGGCCATTTCGGCCCATACGGCGGCATCTACATGGCGGAGACGCTGATTCCCGCAGTCGAGGAACTGCGCGTTCAGTATCTTCGTTACCAGAATGATCCCGATTTCAAGGCCGAGTTTGCTTACGAGCTGAAGCACTATGTGGGGCGTCCTAGCCCGATATACCACGCGAAGAACTGGTCCGATAAACTGGGTGGCGCGCAGATTTATTTGAAGCGCGAGGACCTGAATCATACCGGTGCCCACAAGATCAACAACGCCATCGGCCAGGCGCTGCTTGCCCGTCGCATGGGAAAGAAGCGGGTGATCGCGGAGACGGGCGCCGGCATGCACGGCGTTGCGACCGCGACGGTGGCCGCGCGCTACGGCATGGAGTGCGTGGTGTACATGGGGGCGGAGGACGTGCAGCGCCAGGCCCCCAATGTGTATCGCATGAAGCTTCTGGGCGCGAAGGTGGTGCCAGTGGAGAGCGGATCGAGGACGCTCAAGGACGCGTGCAACGAGGCGATACGCGACTGGGTGACCAACGTCGAGAGCACTTTCTACATCTTCGGCACTGCGGCAGGCCCGCATCCCTATCCGATGATGGTGCGCGATTTCCAGTGCGTGATCGGCAACGAGGCGAAGGTGCAGATGCCGGAGATGATAGGCCGCCAGCCCGATGCGGTGATCGCCTGCGTGGGAGGCGGGTCCAACGCGATCGGCCTCTTTCACCCCTACATCGAGGAAGAATCGGTGCAGATCATAGGCGTTGAAGCGGGAGGGCACGGGATCAAGAGCGGCTCCCATGCGGCCCCCCTGACCTCCAACAGCAAGGTTGGTGTGCTGCATGGCAACAAGGTCTATCTGATGCAGGACGAAGACGGGCAGATCATCGAGACGCATTCGATCTCGGCGGGACTCGACTATCCTGGCGTAGGCCCCGAGCATTGCTGGCTCAAGGACATAGGACGCGCGCAATATGTCGCGATCGATGACGAGGAGGCGATGAAGGCATTCCATGACCTCTGCAGGTTCGAAGGCATCATCCCCGCGCTGGAATCCAGCCACGCGCTCGCGCATGCCGCGAAGATCGCGCCCTCCATGGGGCGTGACAAGGTGCTGCTGGTGAATCTTTCCGGGCGGGGTGACAAGGACATCAACACCGTCGCACGTCTTTCGGGGATTTCATTATGAGTCGCATCAAGACCGTTTTCGATAGGCTCTCATCGCAAAACCGCCGCGCGCTGATCCCGTTTTTTACCGCAGGAGATCCGAGCCTTGCCCTGACCGTCCCCTTGATGCACGCTGTGACGGAAGCGGGGGCGGACGTGATCGAGCTTGGCGTTCCCTTTTCCGATCCGATGGCGGACGGCCCCGTGATACAGCGCGCCTCGGAACGCGCCTTGAAGAACCACATGACGCTCAAGGGAGTGCTTGAGATGGTTGCGGAATTCAGGAAGAAGAACGCCATCACTCCGGTGGTCCTGATGGGATATGGCAATCCGATAGAGGCGATGGGCTGGGAAGCCTTTGCGAAGCGATGCGAGGAAGTGGGCGTTGACGGCGCGCTGACGGTGGATTTCCCTCCCGAAGAAAGCCACGATGCGTTTCTGCATCTGCAGCGCCATGGGATAGACCCGATATTCCTGCTCGCGCCGACCACCGACGAGGCGCGCATCGAGAAGGTTGCGAAGCTCGCCAGGGGCTATGTTTATTACGTCTCGCTGAAGGGCGTGACAGGCTCCGGCAATCTCGATTTGTCGGATGTGGAAAGAAAGATTCCCGAGCTGCGCCGCCACATCAAGCTGCCGATAGGCGTGGGCTTTGGCATACGCGATGCAAAGACTGCGCAGGCGATCGCCAAGCTCTGCGATGGCGTGGTGGTGGGTAGCCGCATCGTCCAGGAAATCGAGGCTTCAAATGAACAGAACGTGGTCAGGAATGTGAGCGCGCTGATCAGCGAATTGAGACAGGCGATCGATCAGTCCTGATGAAAGCATGCCGCAAGGCAGAAAGAGGAATATATGAGCTGGTTTCAAAAGATGTTGCCGCCCAGGATCAACCGCCGCGAGGGCGATGCAAAGAAGAATGTGCCTGAGGGGCTCTGGAGCAAGTGTTCCTCCTGCGAGACGGTGCTGTACCACTCCGATCTCGAAAAGAATATGAACGTTTGTCCAAACTGCAGCCACCACCACAGGATATCTGCGCGCGCCAGACTCGATTTGCTGCTCGACGGCGAGGGGCGCTTCGAGATCGGTGCCGAGGTGCTGCCAGTCGACACACTGAAATTCAAGGACAGCCGCAAGTATTCAGAGCGCCTGGTCGCTTCCAAGAAGAGCACGGATGAGGACGATGCGCTGGTGGTGATGCAGGGCTCGATCAACGCCGTGCCGGTCGTTGCGGCAGCCTTTGAGTTCAATTTCATGGGTGGCTCCATGGGTTCGGTCGTGGGCGAACGTTTCGTGCGAGGGGTGAGGGTCGCGCTTGAACAGAAATCCCCCTTCATCTGTTTTGCCGCAAGCGGCGGCGCGCGCATGCAGGAAGGCCTGCTTTCGCTGATGCAGATGGCCAAGACTTGCGCTGCGCTGACCCAGCTTTCGGAAGACAGGCTGCCTTTCATCTCCGTGCTGACGGATCCCACCATGGGCGGCGTGTCGGCCAGCTTTGCCTTCATGGGTGACGTGGTGATCGCGGAGCCAGGCGCGCTGATCGGCTTCGCCGGCGCACGCGTGATCCAGCAGACGGTGCGAGAAACCTTGCCGGAAGGGTTTCAGCGTGCAGAGTTTCTGCTCGAGCACGGCGCACTGGACATGATCATAGACCGCCGCGAGATGCGAAATCAGCTCACCAAGCTGATCACCCTGCTCACCCGTCAGCCTGCCGTTGCGGAATCAGCCTGACATAGGCATGACGATGCCGGTCACGCTTGCCGATTGGCTTGCCCATCTCGAATCCCTTCATCCCAAGACCATTGCGCTGGGTCTTGAGCGTGTGGACGAGGTCAGGAAGAGGATGGGCCTTGTTCCCTCATTCTCCGTGATCGTGGTAGGAGGCACCAACGGAAAGGGTTCCGCGTGCGCGATGCTGGAATCCATTCTTTCCGCGGCAGGATACAAGGTCGGCTGCTACACCTCGCCGCATCTTTTGCATTACAACGAGCGCGTGCGCATCGCAAAGCGTATGGTTACCGATGAGGCGCTTTGCGTATCCTTCGAAAGGGTCGAGGAGGCAAGAGGCGATACGCAACTGACCTATTTCGAGTTCGGCACGCTAGCCGCGATGCAGGTTTTCATCGAGCAGAATGTGGATGTCGCAATCCTCGAGGTGGGTCTGGGCGGAAGGCTCGATGCGGTGAACATCTTCGATGGAGACTGCGCCCTAGTCACCAGCGTGGATATAGACCACACCGATTATCTTGGCGATACGGTGGAGAAGATCGGGTTCGAAAAGGCGGGCATCTATCGCAAGGACAAGGTTGCGATCTTTTCCGGGGACGCGGTACCCGAATCTCTGGTCGGGCATGCGGAAAAAATCGGCGCCAGGCTCTGGCGCATCGGGCGCGAATTCCGCTTCGTGCGGCATCAGGGCCAATGGGATTTTGAAAGCCAGGCCGGCAAGAAATCCGCGCTTCCCATTCCTGCGTTGCGTGGCGCCTTTCAGCTTAACAATGCGAGTGCGGTGCTTGCGGCCTTGGATGCGCTGCGCGATCGTTTGCCTGTGAGCATGGAAGCGGTGAGACGGGGGCTGGTCGAAGTGCAGCTGGCGGGGCGCTTCCAGTTTCTGCCGGGCAAGCCCGATCTGATTCTGGATGTGGCGCACAATCCCCATGCGGCGCGAGCGCTGGCGAAAAACCTCGAGGGCCTTCCGCCTTCGGCCCATGTCTATGCGGTGTTCGCGATGCTGAAGGACAAGGATGTGAAGGGCGTGATCGAGGCGCTAAATCCCCATGTGGACACCTGGCTTGCCGCTGGCATCGCAGCGCCGCGCGGCATGGACAGTTCAGAGCTTGCGAGCTTGCTTGGAAAAACGGGAGTCAGAGGGAATGTGCTCTATTTTTCTGATGTGCCCGAAGCCATCAAGCATGCCTGTAATGTCTCGGGTGAAAATGATAGAATCATCGCCTTCGGATCGTTCTACACGGTGGCCCAGGTCATGCAGGCTGTGCATGAAGGCTGTGCGCGACGCATCCGCTGAACTTAAGGTTTCAATCCATGGCAAAGCAGCAGTCTGAAGAAGAGATCAATATCAGGAGCCGCGCAAGGCGCCGCCTGATCGGTGCGGCAGCGCTCGCGCTGGTCGTCGTGGTCATCCTGCCCATGGTGCTGGATCGAGAACCCAAGATCACAGGCCGTGACATCGATCTGCGCATCCCGGCGCCGGACAAGGTGGGTGAGTTCGTGCCTGGAGTCGCACTTTCAAAAGTGGTGGATCAAGCCGAGCAAGCGCAGAGCGCTGCGATTGCGGCATCCGCTGTCAGCGCTCCTGCGGCTGTCTCTTCCGCAAACCGCTCCGTCGGCAAGATCGAAACCCGGCCAGTTGAACCCCAGAAGGAAGAATCCAAAAAGCCGGAGCCTCAAAAGGCCGAGCCTGAAAATACGGCCGCTCAAAAGCCGGAATCAAAGAAAGTCGAGCCTAGGAAGGTTGAATCCAAAAAGGCTGAACCCAAGAAAGCAGAACCGGCCGTAACCAAGGGTGTCAAATACATCGTTCAGGTAGGCGCGTTCTCCAAGACCGCTGCAGCGAAGCAGGAAGCGGACAGGCTGAACGCGATGGGATTCAAGGCCTATACTGAAGTGGTCAGCGGTACGACCAGGGTGAGGCTCGGGCCCTATGCGGATCGCAGCAAGGCCGATGCAATGCGCAAGTCTCTGGAGAAGCACGATCTGCATCCTGTCGTCAAGGAAGCTGAATGACGGGTTTTGATTATGCTGTGATCGGCATCGTTTCTTTGTCGATGCTGGTCGGGTTGTGGCGCGGTTTCGTGCACGAAGTCCTGTCCTTGCTGGGCTGGCCTCTGGCGTTTTTGCTTGCGTGGCAGCTAGCCGGAAAGATAGGGGCATTGCTTCCGGTGAGCGAAGAGAATGCGCGGTTTGCGCTGGGCTATGCGCTGGTGTTCATCGCCACGCTGATACTTTGGGCTGTGCTGGTCTGGCTTTTCGTGCAGTTGATCAAGGCCGTGGGCCTGGGTGCGTTGGACAGTTTTCTGGGCGGGCTCTTCGGCGTGTTGCGCGGCTTGCTGGTCGTGCTGATCCTGGTGCTGCTGGCCGGCATGACAAATGTGCCAAGACAGGCGTTCTGGCGCAATGCAAAATTCAGCGGGACGGCGGAACAGGCGGCGCTGCTTGCGAAAAACATGCTGCCGGGCGACATTGCAAGGCGCATACATTACTATCGTTAATACTTGGGAATAAAACATGTGTGGCATACTCGGAGTGGTATCGTATACCCCGGCCAATCAGCTTCTGTATGATGGCTTGCAGGTTCTGCAGCATCGCGGGCAGGATGCGGCCGGCATCGCGACGATGAATGGCGACACCATACATCTGCACAAGGGCAACGGCCTGGTGCGCGACGTATTCCGCACCCGCAACATGCGAGCCTTGCAGGGAAATACCGGCATCGCCCATGTGCGCTATCCGACGGCGGGTTCTGCAGTGGACCACAACGAGGCGCAGCCCTTCTATGTGAATTCACCGTTCGGCATCGTGCTGGGACACAACGGCAATCTGACCAATGCGGAAGAGCTCAAGAAGCAGTTGTTCCAGCAGGATCTTCGCCACGTCAACACCAACTCCGATTCCGAAGTTCTTCTGAACGTGCTGGCGCATGAGCTGCAATCGAAATCAAAGGGATCTCGCCTCGATGCCGCAACCATCTTCGATGCGGTGTCCGGAGTGCATCAGCGCTGCAAGGGGGCCTATGCGATCGTTGCGATCATCGCGGGCTATGGGCTACTCGCTTTTCGCGACATCTACGGCATACGTCCGCTAGTCATCGGCGTGAATGAAGTAGAAGGAAAGGCCGAATACCTGATCGCTTCCGAGAGCGTGGCGCTGGACACGCTGGGATTCAAGTTCCTGCGCGACATCGCGCCGGGTGAGGCGGTGTTCGTGGATCTCGAAGGCAACTTTCACAGCCGCCAGTGCAGCGACAAGGCGATGTTGAGTCCATGCATTTTCGAACACGTTTACTTTTCGCGCCCCGATTCCGTTCTGGACGGCATCTCCGTGCATGCGGCAAGGCTCTTCATGGGTGAATATCTGGCCGACAAGCTGAAGCGGGTTTGGCCTGATGTGAAAATCGACGTGGTGATCCCGATACCCGATTCGAGCCGTCCAAGCGCGCTGCAGCTCGCCAACCGCCTGAACATTCTGTTCCGCGAAGGCTTCGTGAAGAACCGCTACATCGGCCGCACCTTCATCATGCCGGGGCAGGCGATGCGCAAGAAGTCGGTGCGCCAGAAGCTCAATGCGATCGGCCTCGAATTCAAGGGCAAGAACGTGCTGCTGGTTGACGATTCCATCGTGCGCGGCACGACCAGCCGTGAGATCGTTCAGATGGCAAGGGATGCGGGCGCGCTGAAAGTGTATTTCGCCTCTGCAGCGCCTCCCGTGCGCTTTCCCAATGTGTACGGCATCGACATGCCAAGCCGCGCGGAACTGATCGCGACGGGCCGTTCGGATGAGGAGATCTGCCGCGAGATCGGTGCGGATGCGCTGATCTATCAGGACCTCGAAGACCTGAAGGCTGCGGTGCGCAAGGCCAATCCGGCGATCGAGAATTTCGAGGCCTCTTGCTTTGACGGCAACTACATCACCGGCGACATCACTCCCGCTTATCTCGACAAGGTCGAGCAGGGGAGGGCGAATGGCAAGGCCAACAAGGCGGTCGACGACGATCAGATGGAGCTCGAACTCGCGATGAGTGCGACGTCGATGTAGGCTCATTTGTCGATGTTCAGACTTTCCTTTTAGAATAGCAGAATCGGGGACGTAGCTCAGCTGGGAGAGCGTCGCGTTCGCAATGCGAAGGTCGGGAGTTCGATCCTCCTCGTCTCCACCATCCGACAGGCCTGGTGCCCGTTTCAATGCACGACGACTGTGCAGGTCATCCCGGCGACGAGGTTCACTCCTTTGGGAATCCCATCAAGCTTGATGCGGACAGGAACGCGCTGTTCAAGCCTGACCCAGTTGAAGCTCGGGTTGACGTTGGCGAGCAGGCGCGATCCTGTGGGATTGTCCCGATCGGCAATGCCGTGCGCTATGCTTTCCACATGGCCTGCAAGCTTTTGATCGGACCCAAGCAGCGTCACCTGTACGGGGTCGTTGATCTTGATGAGCCCGATCTTGTTTTCCTCGAAGTATCCGTATATCCAGAAAGACTTCTGGTCAATCACGGCGAGCTCGGCTGTTCCTGCATGTGAGTAATCTCCCGGACGGACAAGCAGGTTGGAAACCCAACCGTCCACCGGAGACCTGACCCTGGTTCGTTCGAGATTGAGCCTGGCCTGATCCCTGTGTGCAAGCGCGTCAAGGTAATGCGCCTTCGCGGCTGCTGCGCCAAGCTTCGCGTCTTCTCTGACTTCGTTTGAGACGACCCTGTCGTCGACCATGGCACGCCTTGCGGCTTGCGCCAGTTTCATGTCCAGCTCCGCCTTCCGTTCATCGACCACAGCCTCTGCTTGAGCCAGGGCATTCTGATAATGCTCGGGGTCTATGCGGAAGAGGATATCGCCCTTGTGGACGAATTGATTGTCCTGCACCGCAACTTCAACGACCAGGCCGTCGACATCGGGTGCGATGTTGACCACGTCCGCTCTCACTCTGCCGTCCCTGGTCCAGGGGGCATTCATGTAATGAAGCCAGAGCGCTTTGCCCAGGATGAGCGCAGCGATGGCCATCAGCGCGGTGATGGAAATTTTTGAATATTTTTTCAGTATGTATTTCATTTTCATGTCTTTCAGTAGATGCAAAGCCCGATGCCGGAAAAAATGCCTGCGAAGATGGCGGCGCGGAAAAGTGCAGGGTGCCAGACATGGGAATAGAGGCCCCATCTCGCAAACAGTCTGTCGATGAAGAACATCAGGATGCCTGTTGCCAGGAATACCGGAACCAGGGTCGGGAAGAGTGCGCCGGAAAAGATGATTTCTCTTTGCATGGTTACCGCTTCGTCGAAGAAATCAGGACGGACTCCTCGTCCATTAGTGCGTTTTTCAATAACTGCAGGTCAATTCTTGTTCGCTGAACCTGCGACTCCTGAGCCAGATAGGATCCCAGTACCTCGAGGGTGCGCATCGCGTCATCGCGCGCATCTTTCGATGGGGCATCGAAAAGTACCGCCATTTTTTCCATCGCATCGAGAAGATGTGTCTTAAGACCTGGCGCCTTGCAGTCAACCAGTTTTTCTCTCATCGCGATGATCGTATGCCCGACCTCGAGGCAAAGCAGCAACCAGTCGATGACCATCCGGTCCCCGGGGCCGGTGATGCGTCTCAGGCTTCCTGACCGATAGACCAGGTCTCTGGCTCCGATTTCGAGCTTTTCCCGCTTCAGCGGCTTTGCATCGAGGCAGACTTCAACTACCAGTTTGCGAAGGGAGGCGATGGTGCGTTGCTGCGACCAGCGGCTCCCTTCGAGATCGATCAGTTCGTACAGGAGTGCGGAGCACAGGATGCCCAGAAAATCGGCCATAACGTCGTTCATGAAGGATTGCGGGTTTTGTTCATAAATGCGGCCGAATCCCAGATGCGTCAGATACACGATGAAGATGCCGGCCCCGATCACCGCCTTATCAGGCTTCCCTGTCAGCGAGGCGGCGAATGCAATGCCGGGCGATATCGCAAGGACCAGCATCCAGAAGCCTTGCGCCTCTGGCAGCAGGTGAAAGCTCACCCAGTAAGCCAGGACTGCGCCGATCAGCGCGCCCAGCAGAAACTGCCTGATAGTCCTGGAGGGAAGAGGGGAGGTGGCGAAGAGCGTGCTGGATACAACGCCTATCGTGATCGCTTCGATGCCCGATTCCCATTCGGTCGCGATCCAGACGGTGGCCATGATTCCCAGCATGAGCGCGCCGCGCGCACCGGCGAGCACTGCCGTGACAGGATCGAAATGGATTCCGAGGGCAGGGGCTTCCACCGTTTGACTCGTTTTTGAAAGAGAGGCGTAGGTGATGGCATAGACGCGCAATTCATCTGCGAGGCGTCTTAGCAGTTCGACTCCCACATCGTATTCGAATCGATCGATGTCTGTTGCTTTTGAGTCGGCTGCTATTTCATCGAAACGCGCGATGAATGCCTTTAATTGTGAGCCGACCACCTCGGCTTCCTTTTCATTCTGGGCGGCGCGCTCTTCAAAGATCGCAGCCTTCAGAAATTGGTTATATATGCTTTTCAGCGCATCGACTGTTGGCTTCAGGCCCCTTTTTTCCAGGCGGCGAAAATGCTCGTCGACGGCATGGAAGGTGGTCGAAACCTCCATGAAGTCCATGTTGAGCCTGCCGAGTTTGAGCCTCAGAGACCTGGATTGATCGCTTTCCAGCGCTGAAGAGGCGCGAAATGATTCAAGCCTGAAGATATCGCTCATGAGGCGAGCCAAGGCTATCCTGTATTTATCGTTTCCTGAAAATGCGCTGGCCAGGAGAGCGCTGAAGTCCATGAAGCGGGTCCGCACCGAAGCAAGCATCACGCCGCCTATCCGTTTGGGGAACACGAGATCGCTCACCACGGTGGCAGAGGTCAAGCCGATGACGATCTCGGAAATTCGGCTCATCGCAATGCCGAAAGCATTGTCCGGATGCAACGTGGCCGGCAATCCGACGATGCATAGCGTGTAACCTGCGAGAACGAAGGCATAGGATTGATGGTCTCTCAGGATCACGGCGCCTGCCGTGCACATTCCTATCCAGGCCGCCATGCTGATCAGGAACATGACGCGTTCCTGGGCAAAGAAAGCAACCAGAAAAAGGGATACCAGAATCCCGGCGATGGTCCCGACAAGCCTGTAGTAGCTTTTGGCCAGCACCATGCCGGAATGGGTCTGCATCACGATGGTGACCGTGATCAGCGCTGTCCTGGGTTGGTCCAGGTCAAACAGCAGGGAGATCCACAATGCCATGATGCCGGCGATCAGTACCTTGATGGCATGGCTTAGCACGGGCGCATCCGTATTTGCCCAGTCTCGCCAAGCCGAGCGTATGAATATCAGCGGCTGGATGGCATTCATTTGCTGCCGCCTCCCAGCGCGAGCATCAGTCTCGCATAAGCCTCGAACTGCCGGGACTGAATCCCGGTCAGATTTTCCTGCGCCTGCAAAACCCTGTTCTCAGATTCGATAACATTCTTGAAGCTGCTTAGCCCGGCCCTGTAAGCTTCCGTTGCCAGTTCGCTCGAGGTTTGTTCCTTCTGCAGATGATCTTTCGCCTGTAGTTCTTGCTGTGTTGCAGAACGGAAGGCGGTCAGTTGATCCGATACCTCCTTGATCGCCTGAACGATCGCGTAGTTGTATTGATCGACCGCGATGTCGAATTCAGAATTGGCGGCAGAAAGTCCGGCCTTGCGCTTTCCGCCATCGAATAGGGGAAGTGTGAGCGCGGGTCCTGCGCCAGCCATGAAAGCAGCCTTGCTTAACCATTGCTCAAACCCTATCGCCTGAAATCCGACCAGCCCCAGGAGATTCAGATCGGGATAGAACGCGGCTTTTGCCACTTTTATTTTCTCGCGATAGGATTCGACATGCCAGCGGGATGCCGCAACGTCGGGCCTTCTCCCGATGAGATTTGCGGGAAGCCTGTCCGGCAATCCAGCCGGCTCGTCGAATTTCAGTTCCGGTCGTTTTATTTCATCCATGGCCCCAGGCCCTTCTCCGGCCAGCGCCGCAATTTCGTTTTTCAGATGGGCGATTCCCTCGTCGATCGCTTCCATCCTGGCCTTTGCGATGGGTAGATTTGCTTCTGCGTCGTTGACCGCAAGTTGCGTCCCCATGCCGGCACCTTCAAGCTTCCTTTCTATCGCCACGAGTTGCTCGAGATTCGCCTGCGTCTTTTCTGCTATGTCGCGTTCTGAGTAAGCCTTCGCGAGCTCGACATATCCGCGAACGATCGCATTCTCAAGCTCTATTCTTACTTCCTGTGCCTCTGCGGAAACAGCCTTTGTCTCATCAACGGAGGATTGCCATGCGCTCTTCCTTTTTCCCCAAAGATCGAGATCGAAGGAGAGGGAGGCTGCTGCGCTGTTGTTCCAGAAAGTACCCCCGGCCCATGGAGGGGGAATGAACTGCAGGGCAGTGAAGCGGTCGCGGCTGCTGGCGGCATCAAGTTCCAGTTGCGGCTGCCTGTCTCCCTGCCGGATATCTGCCATGGATTGCGCAAGCGCTATCCTGTCCTTTGCCGCCTGAAACCTCGGATTGCCTTTGATGGCGCTCGCTACAAGCCTGTTGAGCTGTTCGTCATGGTATGCAGCCCACCAGTTTTCCTCAGGCCAGCAAATTTTTTCCGATGAGGAAATCTCGTGCCCGGCGGCTAGAGTGGTCGTGCTGACCATGTGTGAGGATGGATTGATGGATGGCTGTGCACATCCTTCAAGAAAAAAAGGCGCGATGAGGCATAATGTAATATGCCTTATAGTAAGGAACCTAATCATATAAGTAAAAAAACGCATGTCAGCGCATTAATTCAAGATTCGCGGTCAGGGTCTTCAGGGATCGCAGCATTTCATCGCGTTCCTGTTCGCCAAGGGAAGACATGAGCGCGTCCACTTTGCTGTTGTAATCGGGAATCGTTTCATCGAGCTTCTGCAATCCTGCGGCAGTCAGCCTGATCAGGTACTTGCGCCGATCGATGGGATCGGGCAGGCGAATCACCAGGCCTTCGCGTTCCAGTCCGTCGATAAAGCCGGTGATGCTGGCCTTGGTAACCCCGGCCTTTGCAGCCAGATCGGTTGGGGATGAGGTCAAGTCATCCTGGCGCATCAGCAATACGAGTATCCACCATCTTCCCTGCAGCAGGCCGTGCTTGGCCAGAAGCTTGTCCAGCGCCTGCGAGATGTCCGCGCTGGCCCTCAACAGACTTACAAAGTCAGAAATGGCCCGAACATTGGTCCCTGGATAGCGCGCCGCAAATTTCTCCAGACTCTTTGCGGTGGGTAATTCTTTCAGGAGTAGCATGTCAGCCCCTAATATGTATAATTGTTTATATTATGGTGCCTAACAATATTGAAGTCAATGATTCAGGAAAAAATCAGGGCATGGGATTGGGCAGGGTTGGCTGGGGGCTGGGGGGGGTATCTGCTGAGGCGGAGCCAGGGCTTTCTGCCACGCGAGAAACTTTTGTTCGAAAGGAAGCGTTGCATTGGCGGGGCTGGTGGAAGGCAGGCGCAGATATTCCAGGTGATCGAACTCGCGACCCAAAGTAGGCAATACATGTTTCCTGTAACTTGTCTCGGCATGCGCGCCGTTGAAGCACACGCGGGTGATCCCTGGGTGCGCCCTGAAAAAAGACAAAAAGTCGTTCGCGATGATCGAGGATGGGACGATATCCGCATCCAGGCTGCCGCTGCGGATGCAGGATGAGAGCACATCCCATAAGGCGATTCTTCCGGTTGTCAGCAGTTTTAGGCGTGACGCATAGGAAGGCTCGGGCTGTGAGCCGGAAAGCAGCGAGATGATCTTCCAGAAGGCATTCCTCGGGTGGGCGTAGTATTCGCCTGCGGAAAGCGATGCCTGGCCAGGCATGCTTCCCAGGATCAGCATCAGGGAATCGGGATTCCCTACAGGCGGAAAACCGTATATGGCGTTTTCCATTTGGGATTTTTTTTCAAGGTGAAAATTGGGGCGAGGTTCTCGCGAGCCTCAAGGGTTCTGGCAGAACGTCGGTGCGGCCGATCAGAAACCGTCCGAGATCGTCCAGCAGTTCGACACTCACTCGCTCTGGATCAAGCCTGAAGGCGCTCATGCCGAACCCGTCGAAATTTCTGCCGCTGATATCCAGCATTCCATTTGCGTAATCACCCTTGAAAATGATCTTGAGCAGAAAATCCGGTGCGATGCGGATGCTGAAGGTCTCCTGTTGCGACTTGCTGCGCATCAGCATGTCGGGATCGTCCATGGGGCTGAGGCCGAAGGCGTCCAGCTCCTTCTTGAGCGCATCCATCTGGTTCCAGCGGCGTGTCACCGTCACGGGCTCATTGGCTTGCAGGCGGACGCTGAAAGAGACGTGGTCGAAATGTGCATTGTCAGCCAGGCTCTGCTTGCGATAATCGGCGAGCGCATTTTCCCATGAGAGGTTGCTGTAGGCCGCATTGCTGTCCACCCGGTATGTGCGCGGTATGCTCGGGGCGATGTTGTTCACATGGGCAGAAAAAGGCTGCAGGAACTTGTAGATTTTTTTCAAGGCTGCGCTGAGCTTCTCGCTTCTGGCCTGTCTCTCTTCAGATTCCGATTGCAGGGCCTTGAGTTTGCTGGTCGCTTCGCCTGCAAGCTCAGCGAGCAGTGAGGATCCAGTCTTCTTGGTGGCTTTTTCGTTCATGCTTTTTTATATTAGGCCTTGTTTCTAATCCTTGAAAATCATACCTGTCTTTTTCTCTGGCTTCAATGATCGCGGATTTATCGAATTGACTCAAGATAAAAGTTACTGAAGGTAGTGGCAAAGAAGGATCGTTGCCTCAAGTTAAAGGTTACCGAACTAACACAGGTAATCAGACATGGGGAAACAAGAAAGACGGGCCTATCTTGAG
>JAJXVB010000016.1 GCA_021782365.1 Pseudomonadota bacterium | reverse complement strand
CTCAAGATAGGCCCGTCTTTCTTGTTTCCCCATGTCTGATTACCTGTGTTAGTTCGGTAACCTTTAACTTGAGGCAACGATCCTTCTTTGCCACTACCTTCAGTAACTTTTATCTTGAGTCAATTCGTGGCCAAGACGGGCGTGCTCGCCGCCTCGTTGTTGTCGGGTATGATGGGGTTCGCATGGTTGTGGTGGCTGGGGCGCAATCATGTGTGACGCTCATGCCAGCGGGTCGATGACAGTGCATGTGGAATTTTTGTGTCTATCTGAATGGCATTCTTAATGCAGCATTACGGACTATGCTGAAGCTGATCAAGACCTGACTAGCAATTGTCTCCGCCGATCGCGGCTTACGGCCACTACAGACCGTTGTTCGCCTCCAAATCTCAGCCGCCCCTTGATCAATGCAACCGAAAATCCGCTGCAACTCAAATAGTTTAAAATAAAAGCTTCTATGGAGATATTGATGAAATGACTTCTATGGAAATATTGCTGAAACGCCATCTTCAGGGCGAACTCGACGAGATCGCGATGATCGCAGGACTCGTATCTAAAATTCGCCCAAAAAAATCCTCTGAGGCGGCTCATGCGGAACACATGTTAGGAGCGCTCTGCCACATACTCGGGCGACATCCGGAATTGCGCGCCGCGCTCCGCGGCGCAATGCTCAAATTGCTGGGCACCCACAAACCAGTTTCGTTGTATGTTGAATCGGGAATACTGCCCAGCACCGGATTTTTCACGGAACTGTACCGGCGGGTGAGCCACAAGATATTGCCCGATGCGATCGACCCCAACTACCTGAAAGACGTCTTTGCGCTGATCTTTACCCACCAGGGTGATGAAGTCTGGGTCAACGCCGTACCGGATGCTCGCTGGCTGGAACTGCTGGCGGCGCTTCGCTTCGACGAACAGCCTGCCGAGGCCGGTCTGCCCTCACCGGTGCGCGGTATTCTGGATGCAGTCCTGGTGCTGTCCTACCGGATATCTTCCATCGGCCTGGAGCCGGAGCTGATACGCAACGAGCCGTCGCTGGAGGAATTCGCCTCGCCCTTCCTCACCCAGAACGATGAAGTCGGCGAATATCTTGAGCAGTTCTCGCAGGCATGGGCAGACGCCTCGCGCCAGTTTCAGGATGAACGACATATCCTGGTCTTGCTGGACCAGTGTGCGCAGATCATCCAGAAGATCAGGCGAACCGCGTCCCGTTCCGGGACCAGCATCAGCCTGACATTCCTGTTGCAACGGTTGAAACAGCAACTGGAACGCATGGAACACCTGCTTGCCATTCTCGCCGCACTGCGCGAGGAAAAAAGCGGCGAGCGCGCACTCCCCCTGTTTGTAGTGTTGTTCAAGACACTGGTCAGCGGCGAATGCCACAAGAACGATGTGCGGCAACATTGGCGGGAAAGCCTGGAACTGCTCGCATTGCGCGTGACCGAAAACGCCAGCCGCACCGGCGAACACTACATCACCAGCACGCGCACGGAATATTTCTCTTTGTTGAAGTCGGCCATGGGCGCGGGACTGATCATCGCTTTCATGGCAATGTTCAAGCTGCTTCTTGCAAAACAACATCTGCCGCCGCTGACCGAGGCGCTGCTGTTCAGCCTGAATTACGGTCTGGGCTTCATGCTGATCCACATCCTGCATTTTACCGTCGCCACCAAGCAGCCCGCGATGACGGCTTCGGCCATCGCCGCCAGCATCGACGAACACGGCGGAAACAGCCAAGATATGGAGCGCCTGACCAGCATCATCGCGCAGACATTTCGCAGCCAACTGGCTGCGATCCTCGGCAATGTGCTGGTGGTGATACCGATGGCCATGCTGATCGCCTGGGGGGTGATGAAAGCGACAGGTGTGCATTTCATCCCCCCCGAAAAAGCCCATCAGCTGATGGACGATATCGATCCAATCCACAGCCTGGCGGTATTTTATGCCGCGATCGCCGGCGTATGCCTGTTCCTCTCCGGGCTGATCGCCGGCCATCACGACAACCTCGCCATGTACAAACGGATTCCGCAGCGGCTAAAGCAGTTGCACTGGCTGCAGCGGCTGCTGGGCAAGGCGCGTTTATCAAGGGTCGCCGACTATGTGGAAAACAACCTGGGCGCATTGGCGGGTAACTTTTATTTCGGCTGCATGCTGGGCGGCATGACCGCGATCGGCGTGCTATTCGGCCTGCCGGTGGATATCCGGCATATCACGTTCTCATCCGCATATCTCGGATTCTCGCTGATCGGACTGGATTTCGCGATGCCATCGCAGGAGCTGCTGCTTGGCGCACTGGGCATCGGGTTGATCGGTTTGACCAATTTGGTGGTCAGCTTTACTCTGGCACTCAGCGTGGCGATGAAAGCGCGCAAGGCCGCTTTTACGCAATGGCGAACCTTGCTGCGAAGCCTGGGCAGGCGCTTTCGGCAGAAGCCGGGAGAATTCTTCCTGCCGCCAATATCGCAAAAGAGTGACGAGACAGACCACCATTGAGAATGCCCTGGCGCATGCCTGGCTGTAGGAGGCGAATAACCCAATGATCTCGTGGAGGCCAATTGATTTAAGTAACGGGGACAGCTTTATTTTGGCTAACTACCGATAATATTCGGCCTCAGCTTGGGCGGAAACGTAAGAAATTTTGTGACTTTCCAAATATCTGCTTACTAGAGCATTGCTGCCTGTATTGAATCAACTGTCGAATGACCCGCTGTGGTTAAGGACCTGTCCTTGGATATATAAATTTTCGCATGACATTCAGCTAGACCGGCAGACAGTTCATGAGAAATCAGCGAAATGTTCGCGAAAGATCATAATGGGTTTTCATGTCGACCAGAGGTTGTGCCTTGGTTGGCGCTTCACGTAAATCTAGTTCGATAGGAAATGTTATGCTGTCATTTCTTATGTTTGGTTAGAATATGAATAATGCGGCATGAAATCCAGGGAAAATGGGAACCTATATAAAGCATGCCGATCTGCAGACAATTCCAGGGCTGCATGGTCAAAGCGAGAACGAAAGATGAACAGCCTCACCGAGTTGTCGCCTAAAAATGTCTGGGTTCATTTCGCGAGACTGTGCGAAATTCCACGCATGTCTTTGCACGAAGAGGAACTGATAAAGCATCTCGTCAAATGGGCCGATGCGCGTGGAATAGAAAGCAAAATCGACGGTGCAGGAAACCTGATTCTCAGAAAGACCGCAAGCGCCGGATGTGAAGACAGCGCCCCAGTGGTCTTGCAAGGACACCTGGACATGGTGTGCCAGGCAAACTCCGGGATAAGTCACGATTTTCTGCGAGATTCCATCGAGGCAATCGTCAAGGATGGCTGGGTCACTGCTGAAAACACCACGCTTGGCGCAGACAACGGAATAGGCGTCGCCCTGGCGCTGGCGGTTCTCGAGGAGCCTGACCTCACCCATCCTGCAATAGAGGTGCTGCTCACCGTAAACGAAGAATGCGGAATGGACGGCGCCCGGAACCTGGATCCTGGGACACTGCAAGGAAAAAGACTGATCAATCTGGATACCGAGGAATGGGGTCACTTCTATCTGGGCTGTTCAGGCGGGATGGACGTAAAAATTAGATATCTTTCCCGGCAGATAAAAATCCCCACGGGCTATTCGCTGGTCAGATTCGACGTCTCAGGGTTGCGCGGAGGTCATTCAGGTATAGACATACATCTGGGACGGGGAAATGCGATCAAGCTCGTTGCAGAGGCATTGCGAGATCTATGTTCATCCGTCGATCTGTTCCTTGTCGAAATGAAAGGAGGGTCCGCGCGAAACGCGATTCCCAGGGAGGCTCATGCGTTGTGCGCGCTGCCGGATGAAATCGCAGCGAGCATCGATGTCTGGGTTAGGCACCGCCGTGAAGCATGGCAGAAGCGGTTAGCGCTGTCCGATGCGGGCGTGGAATTTACCTGTACGCACTTCGATTCGATACCCGATTCATCTGTGGCAAAAGAGGACGGGGACCGGATTCTCGCCTTTCTTGACACCGTTCCAAACGGCGTCAGCCTTACAAGTCAGGATTTTCCTGGAGTGACGGACACTTCGGGCAACCTCGGTGTGGCCGCGCTTGAGAATGAAATATTCGAAGCGATCATCAAGGTGCGTTCGCTGCACGACGCAAGGACGGCGGCATTGGCGGAAAAGCTTGCCGGACATGCCCGTAGCTATGGGCTGGAAGCGAATAAGGCGGGCGCATATCCTGCATGGACGCCGGACAGGAATTCACCCATGCTGGAAGTGTGCCAGAGGGTTTATGCGCGGGAATTTGGCAAACCTGCGGGATTGCAGGTGATACATGCCGGCCTGGAATGCGGTCTCTTGGCATCAAGCCATCCGCATCTGGACATGATTTCATTCGGGCCGGACATACGCGGCGCGCATGCGCCGGGGGAAAGCGTGGAGATAGAATCGGTCGGGCGCTGCTGGAGGCTGCTCAAAGCGTTGTTGCAGGAGATGGCAAAAAACTAGGAGAATGCGATGAAAACAGGTCCGCGCGAAATAACGACACCATTCAGGCCGATTCCCCTGGAGGTGCCGGAAGGAATGAAGCATAACGAATTTTTCAACAGCACGGAAAATCTGAACGACCTGGCAAACAACAACGGATTGCTGATCAATTCGGAAAACCTGTTGCTCTACCGGAAGGCGCTCGGGCATAGCACCGAGTTTGACTGCTCCATTATATACAACACCTCGAGATCGATACTGAACCCATTGGGCCGGCCTGTCAGGCGCACGCAGGTTGCAGAAAGCGTGAAGCATGTCTGGAACAGGATGAACCAGATCATCATTTCCTACATGCTGGAAAAATATCCCGATCCGGATGAGGCGTTGATCCTGGCTGGAGAAGCGAGCCTGGATGCAACCTGGCCCTTGACTTCCCCCGGCGTGCCCAGCATCCGCATGCTGCACAACCATTTCGTGGTGTTTCCCAAGCAGGCGCTCGGCGACGCAAAGCTTGCCGATCCGGACAACCCGAATCTGACCGATGGCGGACAGAACAGCCTGTTTCAGGCCTATATGGGCGATGTATATCGGGAATTCTTCGACCGCGCACTAAATCTCAAAATACTGAAACCTGCAAGCGAGGCCGATGCGCGCATCCGGCTGACAGGGTATCCGCAAGGGCTGCCGAGCTGGGAAATTCAAGGCGGCGAGTCAGCGCTTAAGAATGTGAATTTCTGGCGGGAATACGACGAGGTGCTCAAAGGATTCATCGATTTCTACCGCACATTCTTTTCACAGGTATCGACGCGCAACGCGCCCATGCTGCATGACGTCTATTTTCCAGAGCAGGTGGAAAGCGTGCTTCTTTTCAATAACGATTTCATGAAAACGGCAAAGAAGGTGCGCGACCACTGCATCATGGATGCAAAATATGCGAGCGCGATACGCTGGCAGCCGGCTTTCAAGCAGCTGATCTATCGCAATGATGAAGGAAAGCTGATCGTCACCATCAGCCAGAATTCCATCGGCAACGCGATCACGGAATTGCTGGGCGTGGTCGTGAACCGCACTCCGGACGCTGAGGCCTATGCCGCCATAGAGCCCGCGCTTGTCGAGCGCCTCCTGGATGTGCGCCGCCGCCTTGTAGAGGCCGACCTGGGGGAGGGTATTGCAACAGAATATTGGCCCAAGGAATAGCCGTGATACGCTTGAGCCGCGCTCTTGACGCATGGGGAACCCCGGATTTTTGCGATGTGCTGAAGCAGGAACTGATGCAGATGAAGATCGATCAGCTGCCGTTGCAAAAGGCCATATCTATGGGCAACTATGTCCTCGACGAGCCCATTTCAGTCATCAATGTCAAGGCGCATGAATCGGGTGGAACGATAAAGGTTATGGCGGGAATTTTTTTCCAGACGGTTATATCGGGGTGCAACTGTGCGGATGATCCGACTCCGGTTGAAAAAATCAACGAGTATTGCGAGATCCTTCTGAATATCGACAAGAAAACGGCATTTATCAGCGTCGATCTTCTAGGCTGATCATTCGGGCGGATTTTTTGCGGCAGGCTTGGAAATGAAGTTAACGGCCATGGTGTGAAAAAGGGGCGCGGGGCAGATCAGCTTCGAGCACAGATTGGCTATGAAGGCGGCCGACATCAGCGGCAATAGCATTTCGTGATTGTCGGTCATTTCCATGATGATCACAAAAGCCGTGATCGGCGCCTGAGTAACACCCGCGAAATAGGCGACCATTCCGAGTATCACGGTCGCACCCGCCGGAACGCTAGTGAAAAAGTGCGCAAGGTTGGCCCCGAATCCGGCTCCTGCGGAAAGCGTCGGCGCCATCACCCCTCCAGGGATCCCGCTGATGTAAGAAACGGCAGTCGCTGTCATCTTCAAAAGGCCATAGGATTCTGGAAGTACAGACTTTCCGTCGAGCAATGACTTTGCCTCGCTGTACCCGCTGCCGTAGGAGGTGTTGTTCGAAGCCAGACCAATCAGCGCGAGGATAAGGCCGCAGGCGGCGGCAAATGCTACAGGATTGGATTTCATCCATGAGCCGAAATTTCCGGGAAGACCCTTGTTGACCTCGACGAGAAAGCGGCTGAAGCCGCCGCCCAGGAAACCCCCAGCCATTCCGCAAGCGATCACCACGTTCCACTGCTTGCCGAATGCCAGGGATTCGGAGGTGTGGCCGAAGTAAGAATAGTTTCCGAGCAGCGCGATCGAGGTGATGCCGGCGATGATCACGGTCATCAGTATGGTCGAGCTGTTGTGCTCCTCGAAGGAGCGGCTCATCTCCTCGATGGCGAAAACGATGCCCGCAAGCGGCGTGTTGAATGCGGCCGCAACGCCGGCCGCGGCGCCGGCGAGTATCAGCCCTTTTTCCACATCGTGTTTGGGAAAGCGCGCAAATTTGCCGAGGCTGTGCATCACGGATGCACCGATCTGCACAGTGGGGCCTTCGCGGCCGACTGAGGCGCCAAACAAAAGTCCGAATACGGTTAGCATGATCTTGCCCAAAGCGATGGGCAATGCAAGCACGCGCTCCCTGACGACGTTGTGGGGATCAAGCGAGGCAATCGTCTGGGGAATGCCGCTGCCTTGAGATCCTGGAAAGATGTTGCGCGTCAAGATGACGATAAGTACGAGCCCTGCGGGGGTCGCAACAAGGGGAAGATAAGGTGAAACGGCCAGCATCTTGTGAAAAAGCTTGTTTGCCCATTCGGCGGAGACGGCCAGGAAGATGGCCGCCAGACCCACGCTGATGGCGCCGCTCCAGAAGACCAGCCTGCGCTTCCAGTCACGCATCAGCGGCGTTTCCAGGATGGTGTTGTCAGTGCGAGCCTTTAAGAATTCGCGTATGAGATAAATCAGTTTCATTGAATTCATTATATAGCGGAAGTCAGCCATCGTCAGGTAATATCGCTGTAAAACCATGTGATCCGCTTATGTCGCCCCATTCATTTCATTCTTCTGACAATGCACCAGATAAGACAGTCCAAGCCGATCTGCGCTCGGTAGGCCGCCTCTTTCCCTATCTCTGGGAATTCCGCGGGCGGGTCATGCTTTCGCTCGCGCTCCTGCTCGGCGCCAAGCTTGCCTCGGTAAGCGTGCCGCTGGTCTTGAAAAAAATCATAGACGCGGTGGACAAATCGCATGCGAGCCTGACGGTGCCTGTGGCGCTCATCGTTGCGTATGGATTGTTGCGCTTTTCCAGCACGACCTTCGCCGATCTGCGCGATGTGGTGTTTGCAAAGGTCACTCAGCGCGCGATGCGCAGGGTCAGCATGGCGGTGTTCGAACATCTGCATGCGTTGTCACTGCGTTTTCATCTCGAGCGCCAGACAGGAGGCATCACGCGTGACATCGAGCGCGGCTCCAAGGCCATTTCAAGCCTTGTGGGATACCTGTTGTTTCGCATCGCGCCTACCGTCCTTGAGATACTGATGGTGGCAGCCGTGCTGTTCGTCAAGCTGGACTGGGTGTTCGGCATGATCACGCTCTTGACGCTGGCCTCGTACATCTTCTTCACCGTTTCCATTACGGAATGGAGAACCCAGTATGTGCGCCGCGCCAACACGCTGGACTCGGAGGCTTATGGGCGCGCGATCGACAGCCTGCTCAACTACGAAACAGTGAAGTACTTCGGCAACGAGCGTTATGAGGCAAAACGCTATGACGGCAGCCTTGCGGAATGGGAAGAAGCGGCGCTAAAGTCTCAGCGATCGCTCGGGTTTCTGAATGCGGCGCAGGCAGGCACGATCGCCATCGGCGTCACGCTGATGGTCATGCGCGCGGCAAAGGGCGTGGCCTCCGGCAATCTTACGCTGGGAGACTTGGTGATGGTCAATGCCTATCTGCTGCAGATGTTCCAGCCCCTGGGATTTCTGGGGGTGATGTACCGCCAGATCAAGGAATCCATCACCGATGTGGAGCGCATGTTCACACTGCTGCACAGGCCCAGGGAGATACAGGATGCGACGGATGCCATAGAACTCAAGGTGGGCGAAGGCAGGGTCGAATTCGAGCATGTCAGCTTTTCGTACAATGCCGATCGGCCCATCCTTCACGATGTGAGCTTTACCATTCAGGGTGGCAAGACGGTTGCCGCAGTGGGTGCTAGCGGTGCCGGAAAGTCGACGCTGGCCAGGCTGCTTTTCCGTTTCTACGATGTCAACGAGGGTTGCATCAGGATAGATGGAAAGGACATAAGGAGTATCACCCAGGACAGCCTGAGATCTTCCATCGGCGTGGTTCCGCAGGATACCGTTCTCTTCAACGACAGCATCTATTACAACATCGCCTATGGCAGGCCGTATGCCACGCGCGAAGAAGTGATCAATGCCGCCCGCGCCGCGCACATCCTGGGCTTCATCGAATCATTGCCCAAGGGCTGGGATACGGTCGTGGGAGAAAGAGGCTTAAAGCTTTCGGGAGGGGAAAAGCAGCGCGTGGCGATCGCCAGGACGCTGCTCAAGAATCCATCCATACTGATACTCGATGAAGCCACTTCAGCGCTGGACACCAAGACCGAAAAGGCCATTCAGGCCGAGCTGATCGAAATATCCAGGGGCCGTACCAGCCTCGTCATCGCGCATCGCCTCTCGACTGTGATCGATGCCGACGAAATACTGGTATTTGAGGCAGGCCGCATCGTCGAGCGCGGGAAACATGCCGAGCTGCTCACGAGAAACGGAGCATATGCCCTGATGTGGGCGATGCAGCAGGCGGAGGAAGAAAATCCCGGGCTCATGCCCGGGTAAGCTCAGGACTTCTTCGCCGTTTTGGCTTTGGGCTTTGCGGCGGCCTTCTTCTTGGGTTTGGCTTCGGCTTTGGGTTTCGCATCTGCCTTAGTTTCCGCCTTTGCCCGTGGCTTGGCTGCCTTTGCAGGCTTTGCGCCTTTTGCCGCCTTTGCGGCAATCAGCTCGAGCGCCGCTTCCAGGGTGATCTCATCGACCGATACATCCTTGGGCAGGGTCGCGTTGATCTTGCCGTGGCGTACATAAGGGCCATAGCGGCCGCTGCACACCTCCACGGAAGCCTTGTCGTCCGGATGGTCGCCCAAGGTTCGCAATACGGCGTTGCCATCCTTGGCCTGCGAAAGCAGTTCGACCGCGCGTTCGAGATCGATGTCGAAGATGCTGTCGGTGCGCGGAATGGATTTGAATTTCCCGTCATGGCCGATGTATGGACCGAAGCGGCCGATGTTGACGATGACTTTCTTCTTGCTTTCCGGATGCAATCCCAGCTCTCGGGGAAGGGAAAGCAGCTTCAGTGCCGCACCCAGATCGGCCTCGTCTATCGGCATGTCCTTGGGCCATGAAACCCGCTTCGGTTTTGTTTTTTCCCCTTCTACTACTTCGCCCAGCTGAACGTAATGGCCATAAGGGCCTCGCAAGAGCAGTACGGGCTGATCAGTCTCGGGGTGCTTCCCGAGCTCGATGCGCACATTGTCCTGAGTTTCGCCGCCCACGCTGCGCTTGTATTTGCATTCAGGATAGTTGGAACAGCTGATGAAGCTTCCATAGCGGCTCAGCTTCTTGGCCAGCGGCTTGCCGCACTCGGGACAGGCTTCGTCCAGCAACTCCTGCGGCCGCTCGATATTGGTTTTTTCCTTGATGAGGCCCGAGAAACCCTGCCAGAATTCGCTCAGCACGCCTACCCAGTCGCGCTTGCCGTCCGAAATTTCGTCGAGTTCATCCTCGAGCGATGCGGTGAAGTTGTAGTCGACGTAGCGCGTGAAATGATCGGTCAGGAAACGCGTGACGACACGGCCGACATCGGTCGGCATGAAGCGCTTCTTGTCGAGAATCGCATATTCCCGGGTCTGCAGCGTGGAGATGATGGTGGCATAGGTCGAAGGGCGGCCTATCCCGTATTCTTCCAGCGCCTTGACGAGGCTAGCCTCGGTGAAGCGAGGCGGCGGCTGGGTGAAATGCTGTTCGCCGTACAGTTTGTCTATAGCCAGGACGTCGCCCTCTGCCAGAGGGGGCAGCTTGCCGCCCTGCTCTTCATCGGGATCATCCACGTCTTCCATGTAAACGCTCATGAAGCCGGGAAAAACCAGCACCTGTCCATTGGCCCTGAACAGCGTGTCATCACCTCCCAGGCGGATGTCAGCGCTGACCGTGTCGAAGCGCGCCGCTGTCATCTGGCAGGCCAGGGTTCGCTTCCAGATCATTTCATAAAGCCGGATCTGGTCCGCTGTCAGATGTTCGCGCAGACTGTCCGGTGTGCGCGCGATCGAAGTCGGGCGTATCGCCTCGTGGGATTCCTGCGCATTCTTGGTCTTGCTCTTGAAGACGGGCGCTCTGGCGGGCAGGTATTCTTCGGAGAAATTGTCGCCTATGTAGGCGCGTATCTCTGCAACGGCCTCCTTTGCAAGGGATACCGAATCGGTTCTCATGTAGGAAATCAGACCGACTGTCTGACCCCCGATGTCCACGCCTTCATAAAGCGTCTGCGCCGTGCGCATGGTCCTTTCGGTAGACATGCCGAGCTTGCGCACGGCTTCCTGCTGCAGCGTCGAAGTGGTAAAAGGCGCTGCGGCGGAACGCTGTTTTGCCTTCTTCTCGACGCGCACGACCTTGGGCGGCAATTTTGCGCCGCTTAGCATCGCGTGGATCGCATCGTATTCGGCCTGACTCTTTATGCTGAGCTGCTCGAGTTTTTTTCCCTGATACTGGATGAGGCGCGCAGAAAAGGGCTGATGATCCTTGTGGCTGTCCAGATGCACTGTCCAGTATTCCTGGCTGGTAAAGGCCTCGATTTCCTGTTCCCGTTCCACGATCAGGCGCAATGCGGGGCTTTGCACCCTGCCTGCGGACAAGCCTGGGCGTATCTTGCGCCATAAAAGCGGGGAAAGGTTGAAGCCCACGAGATAATCCAGCGCGCGCCTTGCCTGCTGCGCATTGACCAGCGGCATCGCGATATCCCTGGGATGAGCGACGGCCTCCTTCACGGCGGACTGCGTGATCTCGTAGAACACGACGCGCTTCATGTCCTTGCCCTTGAACCCTCTCTTGGACTTCAGGAGCTCGGCGATGTGCCATGCGATGGCCTCCCCTTCCCTGTCCGGGTCGGGCGCCAGAAGGACACTGTCGGCCGCGGCCGCGGCCTTGGCGATCGCGTCCATGTGCTTGCTGTTGCGCGCGATGATCTCGTAGTTCATCGCGAAGCTGTTTTCGGGATCCACCGCGCCGCTCTTGGGAACGAGGTCCCGCACATGCCCATAGGAAGCGAGCACCTCATAACCGCTGCCCAGATATTTTTTCAGGGTTTTGGCTTTGGCCGGCGACTCTACGATCAGAAGATTGTTTGCCATGCAGTTCTAATGTAATTGGGTTGATTGCATCGGGACCAGCAGTTCCTCGATCAACAACGGGCTGAGATTCTGGTGGCGATCCCACAGCACGATCAGCATGATGAGTTTCAGCTTGTCCAGTCCCAGATCCTTTTGTTGCAGGGCTAACGCACGGTCGATGATGATTTCCCTTTCGACCGCAGTGATCATCTCCTGCTGCTCTGCGAATAACAGAAACTGCCTTGCCTCAGCGCTCAGGCGGACGACCTCGATCTCGGCAAAAAAACGCATTCCGGCATGATCCGGCATGTCCGGATAGTTGTCGCCATTCTGCGTGCGCAATGCGGATAGCCAGGTCAGCGCCTCGTCGATGTCTTCTCCCTCAAAACCTGCGGCCGATAGCTTGCGAGACAGCTTGTCCGGCGCAGGATAGCTTTCTGCATCGATATAGCTTTCAAACAGGTACATCAGAATTTCAAACATAATTTGCGTAAGTCTTAGTGTATGCGTTGGAACAGTCCGCCGGGGAGCCTGGCGATCTTGCCCTCGAGTTCGAGCGTTAATAGCATGGCCGATAGCTGACTAACCGTCAAGCCAGTGCGTTGGAAGAGCGTATCCATGCTCACAGGATCAAAGCCTATCATGTCAGGCAGACCTTCGGATCGTGCCGGGGCGGGGCTTATGGATAGGCCCTGGGGAATCTGGAGGTTAAGCTCCTCGAGTATATCCTGGGCGGTTTCGACGAGCTTTGCGCCCTGCTTTATCAGCTTGTGGCATCCTCGGCTTTGGGGGGAATGAATGGAGCCCGGGATGGCGAATACATCCCTCCCCTGCTCCAGGGCCTGCCTTGCGGTGATCAGGGAGCCGCTCTGCTGCGAGGCCTCCACCACGAGACATCCTATGCTCATGCCGCTGATGAGGCGATTGCGGCGGGGGAAATTCGAGCCTATGGGCGGGGTGCCCAGCGGGAACTCCGTGACGAGCGCCCCCTCCTTCGCAAGCTGATGAGCCAAGTCCCTGTTCGCGGCAGGATAAATCTTGTCTAGACCGGTGCCGACCACCGCGATGCTGCCGCCTTTCCCGCGCAGGGCTCCCCGATGGGCCGCAGTGTCTATGCCGTGCGCCATGCCGCTGATGATGCACAGCCCCGCATTGCTCAATGCATTTGAAAATTCCTCGGCATTGCTGATTCCCTGCGGTGTGGCATTGCGGCTGCCGACGATCGCAAGTGAAGGCGCATTCAAAAGGTCAAGCCTTCCTTTGACATATAGCAGCAAAGGGGGGTCGGGAATGTTGAGCAGGGCCTTGGGATAGTCGGCATCGCCAAGGGTGACGACTTGGTTCCCATCATCCTTAAGCCAGGCAAGCGAGCGAGCGAGCGCTTCTTCATCGGCTCCCTTGCGGATTGCGGATGCGATGCCGTGATTTACAAATGGCTTCAGCGAATCCGGAGTTGCCGTCAGGACCGCCTCGGGAGAGCCGAACTCCTTCAGCAGGCGGCGAGCGTGTTCGCCACCCAATCCATGTATCAGGCTGAACGTTAACCAGGATCTGAGCGATTCATCGATATGCATGCACCGCGGAAGAACTGGGCTTGGGAAAATCCCCTCGCGCTAGAAGCGCGAGGGGCTATGGGAACATCAGGGTGTTGACGCCTTGTCCATGAGCTGAACGGGCATGCGCGTGTTCATCACGAGCGCATAGGACACCTTGTCAAAAACCCGGAACACGAAGATCAGGCCTGAGCGCACATCCGGGAGCTGAAGCGCCTTTCCGTCGTCGTTGACGATGCGTCCCTTGCTGTACACGGCCAGCACGTTCCCGTTCTGCAGGCCATCCCTTGCCCCCTTGTTCAGCGTGATGATGCTGTCCTGCCCTGCCTGGGTCACGCCGCCATAGATGGAAATCACCGTGGCATTGATCTTCGTTTCGGGTGCGCGCGGGAGGTAGGTGAGCGGGGTCGGGGCAGAAGGGGCTACCAGCAAGTCTCCGACATTGATTTCCTGCTTTGCATCGGTCACGACGCCGGTGCTGACATGGTCAAATTTGTTGATCTCGATCGAACCCAGATAGACCGCCTCTCTTCCCAGGACTTCACTGGTGTCAGGATCGGTGAATATCTTTCCTGGCCGGAAGACCTGCCATACCTTTCCCTGATTCTCTGAAAGGCCGGTTGCATAGACGACATCGCCAGGCCCCACGATCACCCTTTCCTCCGGCACGCCAACCAGCTTGGGAGAGCCTACCAGAGACTCGTTCGAGATCACCAGAGGCTGACTCAGAAATGGCTCGATGACTTTGGAGGCGATGCTGGGGATGGCATCCTGTCTGCCCTTCTCGGAAATGATTTCGGGAGAAAGCCTGACCACGTTGTCCGCATTCATACCACTATCAAGGCTTCTGCCTATGCTTAGAGAGCCATGCTCCCTGTCGAGAAAGATGGTCTGGCCGGGATATATCCAGTGGGGATTTGCGATGGTTTCCTTGTTCATTCCCCAGATGTGAGGCCATTTCCAGGGATCCTTGAAGAACTTGCCGGAGATGTCCCAAAGCGTGTCGCCTTTGACTACCGTATATTGGTCTGGGGCATCGCTGCGTATCTGTGCAGTGTTATCGGATTGGCCGGCAAAAGCCAGGACAGGCAATAAAAAGCAAAACAGCGATATAATCTTACGCATGGAAACTCCAAAAGAGTCAGTAGCAAAAGCACACGGCATACCGTAGCGCGCTAAATTCTGCATCCAGTCAACTAAATTAGCAAGCATTTATGGCAATCTTACAGATATTGCAATATCCGGATGAGCGTCTGCATACAGTCGCAAAAAAGGTTGAGAAGGTCGATGAAAAGACCCGCAAACTGGTGCGAGACATGGCGGAAACCATGTATGCCGCGCCGGGAGTCGGCCTGGCAGCAACCCAGGTCGATGTGCACGAGCGCATCATCGTTCTGGATATTTCCGAAACGCATGACGATCTTATGGTGCTGATCAATCCGGAAATCTTAAGCGCAAGCGGCGAACAGCTGGGCGAGGAAGGCTGCCTTTCTGTTCCGGGGATATATGAAACGGTGCGCCGCTCGAACAACATCACGGTCAGAGCGCTCGATGAGAAGGGGGAGCCTTTTACCGTTGAGGCCGAAGGATTCCTTGCCGTATGCATACAGCATGAGATGGATCATCTGCAGGGCAAGGTTTTCGTTGAATACCTGTCCCAGCTCAAACAAACAAGGTTGCGCGCCAAACTCAAGAAGCGGCGGCGCGAAGCGCTCTAGTTTATGAAAGTCATCTTTGCGGGAACACCGCATTTCGCGGCGAGCGCCCTGAACGCGCTGATCGGTGAACACCAGATCGTCGGGGTTTTGACGCAGCCTGATCGCCCTTCCGGGCGCGGCATGCAGATCAATGCGAGCCCGGTCAAACAGCTTGCACTGCAGCACGGGCTCAAGGTATTGCAGCCGCAAACACTGAAAACCGAACAGGCGCAACAGGAAATCGCCTCATTGGGCGGCGACGTGATGGTGGTGGCGGCCTATGGCCTGATCTTGCCCAAGGCGGTCCTCGATCTTCCAAGGCACGGCTGCCTTAATATCCACGCCTCGCTTCTGCCGCGCTGGCGCGGCGCCGCACCGATCCAGCGCGCGATCCTCGCGGGAGACAAGGAAACCGGGATCACCATCATGCAGATGGATGAAGGCCTGGATACCGGAGACATGCTGCTCAAAAAACCCTGCCCGATTCAAAACGAAGACAATGCCCAGACGCTGCACGACAGGCTTTCGGCGCTTGGCGCAGAATGCATCCTCGAAGCCCTTGAGCTTCTCGCGGCAAACAGGCTCGTTCCTGTTCAGCAGGACGATGGTGCGGCATGCTATGCGGCCAAGCTGCAAAAGGCCGAGGCTGCGATCGACTGGAGCCAGGATGCCGCGCAGATTGAACGGGCAGTGCGTGCGTACAATCCTTATCCGGTCTGCCAGGCCAATCTCAACGGGACTGTGCTCAAGATATGGCAGGCCGAAGTCTGCGCGGGCATGCAAGGAAAACCCGGCGAGGTCCTGGCTCTCGACAGGCAGGGCATCGTCGTCGCATGCGGCAAGGATGCGCTAAGGCTTTTGACCCTGCAGCGGCCGGGAGGAAAGGCGCAAAGCGCGGTGCAAGTCATGCAGGCCGCGGCTGTAAAAGTCGGCGATCATTTTTCGGCGCCTTAGATGCAGAACATCCAACTGGCCGCGTCCCAGATCGTCCAGCAAGTGCTGGTGGACGGGCGCAATCTCAATCAGGCGCTTGATGAATCCCTATCAAAGAAATCGGGATGGGAGCCTTCGCAGCGCGCGGCCTTGCAGGATCTCTGCTATGGCACATTGCGGTTTTACGGCGAGCTCGATGCGACGCTCGGCGCCTTGTCGCACAAGCCCATAACCGACGGCCGCATCAGGCATATTCTGCTGGTCGCCTTGTATCAGCTTCAGCATAGCAGCGCGGCCCAGTATGCCGTGGTGGATCATGCCGTGAGAGCTGCCTCCACCCTGAATCCGAGAGTCCGCGGGCTGGTGAATGCGATATTGCGCAATTTTTTAAGATGCGCGCCTAAGATTCAAGCAAAGGACAGATACAACCATCCTGGCTGGTGGATAGACGAATTGAAAGCCCAGTATGGCGAGGAGGTTTCGGCTGCAATACTGGAAGCGGGCAACGGACACCCTCCCATGACATTGCGGGTGAACCAAAGGCGCATCGCTCCCGAAGGCTATCTCGCGCTATTGTCCGAACGGGGCATCATGGCAAGGAAGATAGGACTTGATGCGCTGCAGCTCGAAAAGCCGGTGTCGGTCGACAGGCTTCCTGGCTTCTTCGAAGGCCTTGTGTCGGTGCAGGATGCAGGCGCACAGCTCGCGGCGAGGTTTTTGAATGCGGGGCGCGGCATGCGCGTACTGGATGCCTGCGCCGCACCAGGAGGCAAGACCGCGCATATCCTGGAGCTTTCGGATGTCGAACTGGTCGCGCTGGACAAGGATGAAAAACGCCTGCAGCGCGTCGGGGAAAACCTGCAGCGCCTTGGGCTTTCCGCGAAATTGCTGTCGGGGGATGCCGCGGACCCGGAAGGCTGGTGGGATGGCAGGCCTTTCGACCGAATCCTGGCCGATGTGCCCTGCTCCGCCAGCGGTGTGGTGCGGCGGCACCCTGATATAAAATGGCTGCGCAGGAAGGAAGATATCGCATCTTTCGCTATACAGCAGGAAAAAATTCTGCAATCCTTGTGGGAGCTTCTGAATCCGGGCGGCATGCTGCTTTATGCCACCTGTTCCGTGTTCAAACAGGAGAATCAGGAAGTGGTGGCAAGGTTTCTTGCGAAGACTCCGCAGGCGCGCCTTATGGATTTGCCAAGCGAGCAGTTGTTGCCCAACGATCAGCATGATGGATTTTTCTATGCTTTGCTGCAAAAGACGGCTTAAGTTTCTGCTGGGGCTTGCCATGTGGCTCTTTGCCGCATGGTCATATGCCGACGGCATAGGTGTAAACAATGCAGAGATGAGGTTGACCGATGAAGGCTATCAGCTGGTGGCCAATTTCAACGTGAACCTGAATTCCGTCGTGCAGCAAACCCTGCTGCTGGGCGTGCCGCTTTATTTTGTAGGCGAATTTTCGCTCACAAGGTCGCGCTGGTATTGGCTGGATGAGCAGGTCTTCCAAAGCGATCAGACAATCAAGCTTTCCTATAACGCGCTGACCAGGCAATACCGGATTTCACGCGGCACGCTGTTCCAGAACTTCACGAGCCTCGATGAAATGATGCGCATACTGGAGCGCCAGATTTCTGCCCACATTCCCGCCGACTCGATGAAGAATGGCAGCACTTATACCGCGTCGGTGAGATTGCGCCTGGACACCAAACAGCTTCCCAAGCTGATGCAGGTAAACGTGCTGACCAGCAAGGACTGGAATTTCGATTCTGGCTGGTATCGCTGGACGATACGACCGCCCGACGGCATCGTGCGCAGGAAAACGGAGTAGCGTTTGAAATACCTGATCATCTTAAGCATCGTTGCCGGCACCGGCTTGTTGTACCTGTTGTCCAGCAGCAGCGCGAATACCGAGGTGTTCTCGGTGAATTACTACAGCCTGCTGGCGCTGATGGCGCTTCTGGCCGGTGGGCTGCTGGGGCTCGTGCTCGTTCAGATCTGGCGTCTGAGGGACAAATTAAGAAAAAAGGTATTCGGCGCCAAGCTGACGTTGAGATTGGTGCTGCTCTTTACGCTGATCGCGGTCCTGCCCGGCATACTGGTTTACGCCGTATCGGTCAGCTTCCTTTCAAAGAGCATAGAGTCGTGGTTTGACGTGAGGGTCGAAAAGGCGCTGGAAGGCGGGCTTAATCTGGGCAAAAGCAGTCTGGACAACAGCCTGAAGGATCTCACAAAGAAGACCCAGTTCATTGCGCTATTGCTCTCGGAAAAGAACCCCAGGCAGTTCCAGGGAGCGCTGACAGATCTGATCGTAGAAGGCGCAGCCCAGGAAACGACGCTGTTCGATACTCATGGCAAGATGATCGCTTTTGCCGCGATCAACAATGTGCTCTTGCCAGACGTGCCTGATGACGAGATGATCAAGGAGGTGAGCGAAAAGGGCCAGTATGCGGCCATCGAGGAACTGCCCAACAAAGCCATGGTTCTGAGGGTGCTGGTGCTGGTCGGCGCAAATCGCTATACGGGAAAGAATTACATATTGCAGTTCAATCAGGCCGTACCCAAGCAGATCGAAGCTGACGCGCAAACAGTTCAGGCCGTCTACCGCGATTACCAGGAACTGACTCTGTCGAGGGTGGGGCTTAAGCGCCTTTATGGCATCACGCTGACGCTGTCGCTGCTGGTGGTTTTGCTCACGGCCATATCGGTCGCGTTTTTTATCAGCGAGCGGCTGGGGTCTTCCCTTGAGGCGCTGGCGGAGGGCACGCGTGCGGTTGCGCAAGGCGACTTTACCGGCAGGCATCCGATACGAAGCAGCGACGAACTGGGTGCGCTGACCGGTTTGTTCAATCAGATGACGCTGCAACTGGCGGATGCCAAGCGGGTCAGCGAAAGGCAGCAGCGCGAAGTTGAAAGGTCCAGAGGATATCTCGAGAGCGTCCTGACGCATCTTTCATCGGGAGTGCTGGCCCTGGACGGAGAGTTCCGCCTGCGTTCGGCA
Organism: Pseudomonadota bacterium; assembly: GCA_021782365.1. Taxonomy (GTDB): domain Bacteria; phylum Pseudomonadota; class Gammaproteobacteria; order Burkholderiales; family Gallionellaceae; genus Gallionella. The sequence continues at coordinate 18,854 of JAJXVB010000016.1, read as the reverse complement.
AACACCAGCGCGGAGCAGATTCTGGGCGTGCCGCTGAGGGAATTGCAGCGGGATTCGTTGCAGAACATCGGAGAAAAATATGCGCTTCTGAATACCTTTTGCCAGACGGTCATGGCGGCATTTGCCGAGACCAGCAACGGCGAATGGCAACGCCAGATCGAGCGATTGAGCAAGAACGGAGTGCAAATTCTGCTGATACGTGGCACTCGCCTGCCCCAGGTCGTTGAGGCGGGATTCGTGGTGGTTTTTGACGACATCACCCATCTGTTGCAGGCGGAACGCCAGTCAGCCTGGGGAGAGGTGGCGCGCCGTTTGGCGCACGAAATCAAGAATCCGCTGACACCGATACAGCTGTCTGCTGAACGCCTGCAATTCAAGTTGAGCAGCAAGCTCGACGAGCCTGACGCAAGGCTCTTGCAGCGCGCAACGCAGACCATAGTGAGCCAGGTGTCCGCGATGAAAAACATGGTCAGCGATTTTGCGGATTATGCGCGTGGGCCGGTGTTGAGGCTCGCCAGTCTCGATATACACAGGCTTGTCAAGGAAGTGCTGGGACTGTATGAGGCAAATGCCGTTCAAATTGCCTTGCAGTTGAATGCCGGTAAAGCAAGGATAAATGGAGACGCAACGAGATTGCGTCAGGTGCTGCACAACCTGTTGCAAAACGCGCAGGACGCGGTGCAGGGTCTGCCCGACCCCAAGATAACGCTGAGCACGGAAAATTTGAACGGAGAAATATATGTGCGCGTGCTGGACAACGGGAGCGGATTTTCAGAAAACGCCTTGTCCCGCGTTTTCGAGCCTTACATGACGACCAAAACCAAGGGAACCGGCCTCGGGTTGGCGATCGTGAAGAAGATCATCGAGGAGCATGGCGGTAAAGTAAATGTGGAGAATCATGTAAATGGCGGTGCCTGTGTAAGTTTCAGCCTGCCGCTTAGCGAGGAGTCGGAAGAATGAGCAAGCAGATATTGGTGGTGGATGATGAGGTGGGTATTCGGGAATTGCTGGCTGAAATCCTGTTTGATGAAGGCTATCAGGTAAAGCTTGCCGAAGATGCCCATCAGGCGCGTCGCATCAGGCTGGAGTATGAACCCGATCTGGTGCTGCTCGACATATGGATGCCGGATATAGACGGAGTGGCGCTGCTGAAGGAATGGGTGGAACAGGATTTGCTGACCATGCCGGTTGTGATGATGTCGGGCCACGGCACGATAGAGACGGCGGTTGAGGCGACGCGCATCGGGGCGGTGGATTTTCTCGAAAAGCCGATTTCGATGCAAAAGCTGCTGGGGACGGTAGCCAATGCGCTAAAAGAAGGCGCCCCAAGGCCGCTGGTTCAGGTTGAAGATACGGTGCAGAATCTGATGGTGGAGATAGACGGTTCGGCCAAGCACTTTACGCTCCCATTGGACTTGCCTTTGCGCGAGGCCAGGGAACATTTTGACGCGATATACTTTGACTATCATCTGCAAAAGGAAGACGGCAATGTGTCGCGAGTTGCCGAGAAAATAGGACTGGAACGCACGCATCTTTACCGAAAACTCAAGCAACTTGGCATAAAAGTTGCCAAAAAGAGCGCAGACCACGAATCCTGAGGCTTTTTTCCCCGGTCGCGGAGGGGCCTTTGCTTGCATCCAGGTTGATGTATTGCGGGGTGTGCGGCATAATCAATAAATTAACAATTCGGCAATATACATATAACCCATCCCCAGGGATGCTAGAAGGAGTCAGTAGATGACAACAAATCGCAACATTACCCCCCCGAAATACAATGAAATCACCGGCGCAATCCGTATGCTGGCAGTCGATGCCGTGCAGAAGGCAAACTCCGGTCATCCTGGGGCGCCCATGGGAATGGCAGAGATTGCCGAAGTATTGTGGAACCGCCACCTGCGTCATAACCCGACCAATCCAAAGTGGCCCAATCGCGACCGCTTCATACTCTCCAATGGCCACGGTTCGATGCTGATTTATGCCTTGCTGCATCTTTCAGGATATGACTTGCCGATCGAGGAGCTGAAGCGCTTCCGCCAGATGCATTCCAAGACGCCGGGGCACCCAGAATATGGCTATACGCCCGGCGTTGAAACGACCGGCGGGCCGCTGGGTCAGGGCATTACCAATGCAGTAGGCATGGCCATGGCGGAAAAACTGCTGGCGGCTGAATTCAACAAGCCAGGCCATGAAATCGTCGATCATCACACCTATGTATTCCTTGGCGACGGCTGCATGATGGAAGGGATTTCGCACGAGGCTTGCGCGCTCGCAGGGACCTGGGGTCTGGGCAAGCTGGTCGCCTTCTGGGATGACAATGAAATCTCGATCGACGGCCACACCAATGGCTGGTTCACGGACGATACGCCGAAGCGCTTCGAAGCCTATGGCTGGCATGTGATCGCGGATGTGCAGGGTCATGATCCTGTCGCGATCGACGAGGCGATACGCGCTGCCAAGGCCGTAACAGACAAGCCAACGTTGATCTGCTGCAAGACCATCATCGGCGCGGGCTCACCGAACAAGGAAGGCACCCACGACGTGCATGGCGCGGCACTGGGTGATGCCGAAGTCGCGGCAACGCGCGCTCACATAGGCTGGAACTATCCCCCTTTCGAAATCCCGACCCATGTCTATCAGGCCTGGGATGCGCGCACCCGCGGCGCCGGTCTGGAAACGCTCTGGAACAACAAGTTCGCCGAATACCGCGCTGCCTATCCTGCAGAGGCCGCCGAATTCGAGCGACGCATCAAGGGTGATCTGCCGGCAAACTGGGCTCAGCATGTGGCTTCTGCGATCGCCCAGATCGACGCGAAGGGTGAAACTGTTGCGACCCGCAAGGCCTCGCAGAATGCGATCAACGCGCTGGCGCCTGTTCTGCCTGAGTTTCTTGGCGGCTCGGCCGACCTGACCGGTTCGAACCTGACCAACTGGACAGGCTGCAAGCATGTGCATGCAAAGACGACCGGCAACTACATCAGCTATGGCGTGCGCGAATTCGGCATGTCGCACATCATGAACGGCATGGCCCTGCATGGCGGATTCCTGCCTTTCGGCGGCACATTCCTGATGTTCTCGGAGTATGCTCGCAATGCGTTGCGCATGTCGGCCCTGATGAAGCAGCGTGTGATCTTCGTGTTCACCCATGACTCGATAGGCCTGGGCGAAGACGGACCCACGCATCAGCCAGTCGAGCAGACCGCGACGCTGAGATACATACCCAACATGGAAGTGTGGCGCCCATGCGACACGGTCGAGTCCATCGTGAGCTGGGCCGCGGCAGTCGAGCGCAATGACGGCCCGTCCAGCCTGATATTCAGCCGCCAGAATCTGGCATTCCAGAAGCGCGATGCGGCTCAGATCGCCAACATCCGCAAGGGCGCATACGTGCTTTCGGAAGCCGCGGGCGGCAAGCCCCAGGCGGTGATCATCGCGACGGGTTCGGAAGTGGCATTGGCGATGGAAGCGCAAAAGGCGCTTGCTGCAGAAGGCATCAACGTGCGCGTTGTATCCATGCCGTCGACGACCGTTTTCGACAAGCAGGATCAGGCGTACAAGGACAGCGTGTTGCCCAAAGGTGTGAAGCGCGTAGCCGTCGAAGCGGGCGTTACGGGCGGCTGGTATAAGTATGTCGGACTGGATGGTGCTGTTGTCGGCATGGATAGTTTCGGCGAATCGGCGCCGGCGCCTGAATTGTTCAAGCACTTCGGCTTCACCGCTGAAAACGTCGTCAAGACAGTGAAGAGCGTTTTGTAGTTTGGTTTCTGTGAGGCATTGCGTAACGCAATGCCAAACTAAAACGTAAGGGTCAAGAAGGTTCTGGCCTGACAAGGCACAGAGCGGATAGATTTTAAAATAGGATGGGGAGATAAAAATGGCAATCAAAGTTGGTATCAATGGTTTCGGTCGCATCGGCCGCATGGTTTTCCGCGCAGCGACCAAGGATTTTCCGGAAATCGAAGTCGTGGCGATCAATGACCTGCTGGAGCCGGATTATCTGGCGTACATGCTGAGATACGATTCGGTGCATGGCCGCTTCAACGGCGACATCAGTGTCGATGGCAACAACCTGGTGGTCAACGGCAAGAAGATCCGCCTGACCGCTGAGCGCGATCCGGCGAATCTGAAGTGGAACGAGGCAGGCGTGGACATCGTGATCGAATGCACGGGCTTCTTCCTGACCAAGGAATCCTGCCAGGCACACATCAGCGCCGGTGCGAAGAAGGTGGTCCAGTCGGCGCCCAGCAAGGACGACACGCCGATGTTCGTGTATGGCGTGAACCATGAAACCTACAAGGGCGAGGCCATCGTGTCCGCTGCATCCTGCACCACCAATGCGCTGGCGCCTGTTGCCAAAGTTCTGAACGATACATTCGGCGTCAAGCGCGGCCTGATGACGACCGTGCATGCGGCAACCGCAACGCAGAAGACCGTCGACGGCCCATCCAACAAGGACTGGCGCGGCGGACGCGGCATCCTGGAAAACATCATCCCTTCCTCGACCGGCGCTGCCAAGGCGGTGGGCGTGGTGATTCCTGCATTGAACAAGAAGCTGACCGGCATGGCCTTCCGCGTTCCGACTTCCGATGTGTCCGTGGTCGACCTGACTTGCGAGCTCAACAATCCGGCCACTTATGATCAGATCTGCGCGGCGATGAAGGCTGCTTCCGAGTCCGGCCCGTTGAAAGGCGTTCTGGGCTATACGACGGAGAAGGTTGTCTCCACGGACTTCCGCGGCTATACATGCCCTTCCGTGTTCGATGCGGAAGCGGGCATCGCGCTCGATCCGACCTTCGTCAAGGTGGTTGCCTGGTACGACAATGAATACGGCTACACCTGCAACCTGATGCGAATGGTGCGCCACATCGCGTAACTCACAAAGGGCTGGCATCGCGCCGGCCCTTTTGATTCACAGTTAGACTCGAAGGAAAAACAATGTCCGTTATCAAAATGACCGATCTGGATCTGAAGGGCAAGCGCGTCCTGATCCGTTCCGACCTCAATGTGCCCGTCAAGGACGGCAAGGTGACATCAGATGCACGCATCACCGCCTCGATGGCGACGATCAACGCAGCGCTGAAGGCAGGCGCCCGCGTGATGGTGACTTCCCATTTGGGGCGTCCAGTCGAAGGGGAATATTCCGAGGAGAACTCCCTGAAGCCCGTTGCAGACGTGATTGCAAACAAACTGGCGAAGCCCGTGCGCCTGATCCGCGACTGGATAGACGGCGGATTCGACGTTGCCGAAGGCGAGCTGGTTCTGCTGGAGAACTGCCGCTTCAACAAGGGCGAAAAGAAAAGCGTTGACGAGCTTTCGAAAAAATATGCGGCGCTTTGCGACGTATTCGTGATGGATGCATTTGGCACTGCGCATCGCGCGGAGGCCTCGACCCATGGCGTCGCGAAATTCGCGCCTGTCGCCGCTGCAGGCATCCTGCTCACCGAAGAGCTCGATGCGCTGACCAAGGCGCTTTTGCAGCCAGCACGCCCCATGGTTGCGATCGTGGGAGGATCCAAGGTTTCCACCAAGCTGACCGTTTTGGAGTCGCTCGCAGAAAAATGCGAACAGCTGGTGGTCGGAGGTGGAATTGCGAATACCTTCCTGAAGGCGACAGGCCATCCGGTTGGCAAGTCGCTCTGCGAGGACGATTTGGTTCCGACAGCCAAGGCGCTGATCGAGAAGATGAGCGCGCGCGGCGCGATGATCCCCATCGCAACGGATGTGGTCGTCGGCAAGGAGCCCCCGTTTGTCGCAGGCAATGAAAACACGCCAGCCATCCTGAAGTCGGCAAACGATGTCGCCGATGACGAGATGATTTTCGACATAGGTCCAAACTCTGCCCAGGAAATCGCGGACATCATCATGAAGGCCGGAACGGTGGTCTGGAACGGCCCTGTGGGCGTATTCGAATTCGACCAGTTTGGCGAAGGCACCAAGGCAATCGCCAAGGCGATTGCTGAGACCAATGCCTTTACCCTGGCAGGCGGCGGAGACACGATAGCGGCGATCCAGAAATACGATATCTATGACAAGGTTTCATACATCTCCACGGCTGGCGGCGCATTCCTCGAGTTCCTGGAAGGCAAGACATTGCCGGCAGTCGCGATACTGGAAGAGCGCGCTAAAAACAAATAATTAGGAGTCTCATGCTGCGTAGAACCAAGATAGTAGCAACGCTGGGGCCGGCCTCCAGCGATCAGAAAGTGCTCGAACAAATGATCCGCGCGGGCGTGGATCTGGTGCGCATGAATTTTTCGCATGGCTCGGCGCAGGATCACATGAAGCGTGCGGAGACCGTGCGCGCGGCGGCAAGGGCGGTCGGGCGCACCGTTGGCATCCTGGCGGATCTGCAGGGCCCGAAGATACGCGTGGGCAAATTCGAAAATGAAAAGATCACCCTCAACAAGGGCGAAACCTTCGTCCTGGATGCCGAGCTTAAAGGGCTTGGCAATCAGCAGGCGGTGGGCCTCGACTACAAGGAACTGCCCAATGACGTCAGTTCAGGTTCCGTGCTGCTTCTGAACGACGGCATGCTTGAATTCGACGTCGTCGAGGTGAATGGGTCCAAGGTGATCTGCAAGGTCGTGCGCGGCGGCGTGCTGTCCAACAACAAGGGCATCAACCGCAAGGGCGGAGGTCTCACCGCTCCTGCGCTGACCGATAAGGACAAGGAAGACATCAAGACTGCGGCCATGATCAAGGCCGACTACCTGGCGATTTCATTCCCCAGAAGCGGCGACGACATGCGCTATGCGCGCAAGCTGATGCACGAGGCCGGAGGCCAGAGCATGCTGATGGCCAAGATAGAGCGCGCCGAAGCCATCCCGGCACTTGCGGACATCATAGACGCATCCGATGCGATCATGGTGGCGCGCGGCGACCTGAGCGTCGAAGTCGGTGACGCTGCGGTTCCCGGTCTGCAAAAGCGCATGATCAAGATGGCAAGAAGCAAGAACCGCCTGGTGATCACCGCAACCCAGATGATGGAATCGATGATCACCAATCCGATACCGACGCGAGCCGAGGTTTCGGACGTGGCTAATGCGGTGCTGGATGGAACGGATGCGGTCATGCTTTCAGCAGAAACGGCAGTGGGCGATTATCCCGTCGAAACCATCGAGGCGATGGCGCGCATCTGTCTGAATGCAGAGCATCACACGGACGAAAAAGACATAGACCGCCGCGGCATAGCGAACAAATTCACCCGCATAGACCAGTCGATCGCGATGTCGGCCCTGTTTGCAGCCTCGCATTTCAACGTGAAGGCTATCGTTGCGCTGACCCAGTCTGGCTCCACCGCATTGTGGATGTCCAGGGTGAATGCCGGCGTGCCCATTTTTGCGATCACGCCCGTGGAGCAGACTTTGACCAAGGTCACCCTTTTCAGCGGCGTGCATCCGGTCTATTTCCCGAACAGGGGAGAGAATCAGCCTGCGCAGGAAGTGATCGAAGCAGAGCAGAAGCTGGTTGAACTGGGCCATGTCAAGGACGGAGATCTGGTCGTGGTGACGGTTGGAGAGGCAGTCGGCAAGTCGGGACATACCAATACCATGAAGATCGTAAGGGTCGGCGATCATCACAAGAACAGCATTTAGGAGTTATACTCTTAGAAGCGCTTTTGGATTTGTAATTTAGATAATCAGGAGAAAAAAATGGCATTAGTATCTTTGCGTCAACTATTAGACCATGCCGCAGAAAACGGCTACGGGCTGCCCGCATTCAACGTGAACAATCTGGAACAGGTCAAGGCCATCATGGAAGCGGCCGATGAGTGCAACAGCCCGGTCATCATGCAGGGTTCGGCAGGCGCGCGCAAATATGCAGGCGAGCCTTTCCTGCGTCACCTGATCGAGGCAGCAGTCGAGATGTATCCTCACATCCCTGTCGTGATGCACCAGGATCACGGCGCCTCACCCGCAGTTTGCATCAACGCGATCAAGTCCGGTTTCTCCAGCGTGATGATGGACGGCTCGCTGATGACCGACGGCAAGACCCCTTCCTCCTTCGAGTACAACGTCAACGTGTCCCGTCAGGTGGTGGAAATGTCGCATGCAGTGGGTGTTTCGGTCGAAGGCGAACTGGGCTGCCTGGGTTCCCTGGAATCCGGTCATGGCGAGAAGGAAGACGGCCACGGCGCTGAAGGCGTGCTGAGCCACGACCAGCTGCTGACGGATCCCGAAGAGGCTGCAGACTTCGTGCGCAAGACAGGCGTCGATGCGTTGGCCATCGCGATCGGCACTTCCCACGGCGCATACAAGTTCACCAAGCCTCCCACAGGGGAGACGCTGGCGATCAGCCGCATCAAGGAAATCCACGCCCGCATACCCAACACGCACCTGGTGATGCACGGCTCCTCTTCCGTTCCTCAGGAATGGCTGGAGATCATCAACAAGTTTGGCGGCGCGATGCCACAGACCTATGGCGTGCCCGTCTCCGAGATCGTCGAAGGCATCAAGCACGGCGTTCGCAAGGTGAACATCGACACCGACCTGCGCATGGCATCAACGGGTGCGACTCGCCGTTATCTCGCAGAGAACCCCAAGGATTTCGATCCGCGCAAGTTCCTGGCCGAAACCACCAAGGCGATGAAGGCCATCTGCAAGGCAAGATATGAAGCCTTCGGCAGTGCAGGCCAGGCAGGCAAGATCAAGCCGATCGCGCTGGACGTGATGGCAGCCCGCTATGCGAAGGGCGAGCTGAACCCCATCATCAAGTAATAATATCGAACTGCTCCAGAAAAAATTGGCCGCTTTAAGCGGCCAATTTTTTCGTAATCAATCCGCAACAAATTTGCAGTACAGTAATGCAAGAAAGAATCCCCCCCGAATATTGATGAACACGACAGTTTTGCTGGTTGAAGACGATCCGATGATAGGACAGAGTCTGGTTCGCGCGCTAAACGATGCGGGGATGAGGGTCGACTGGAAACAGGATGGCAGCGAAGGGGAAAAAGCGGCCGAGTCGGGGAGTTATAGCGTGGTATTGCTGGATCTCGGTCTTCCTGGAAAGTCCGGACTTGAAATCCTGAAGGAGATGCGGGCGAGCGGCGATCGGACGCCGACATTCATCATCACAGCGCGTGAGAAGATAGACGATGTGGAGCAGGGGCTCGACATGGGGGGAGACGATTACCTTGTGAAGCCTTTCAGCATCAATGAATTGCTCGCAAGAATCCGCAGGATATCGAGATGGGATGGCGGCAATGCAATGCTGAGCAACGGAGAGATCACGCTCGATCTTGCATCGTACAAGGCTACCTATAGAGGAACGACTCAGTTGCTCTCCGTCAGGGAGCTGGCGCTGATGAATGCGTTTTTGAAACAGCCGGGCATGATACTTTCGCGCAGCCAGCTCGAAAAGCACCTGTACGGATGGATAGACGAAGTCGACAGCAACGTGATCGAGGTGTTGATACACGGACTGAGAAAAAAGTTCGACAGCGAGATCATCCGCAATGTGCGAGGGATAGGCTGGATGGTGGTCAAGCACGCCTGATATGTCATTGAAGAGTCAACTGACCATATGGTCTATCGGAATCCTGACGCTGATTGCGTTGGTTGCCGGGAGCATTTCATACCTGTTCGCCCAGAAAGGGGTGGGACTGTTTCTGGACCATCAGCTTCGCCTGGTTGCGGGTAGCGTGGACGAGGGTTCCCAGCTCCCTTCGATGCAAAAGAAATATCTCGTTGAAGATCCGCAAAAAAGGGAATACGGATTCGTGATACAGGTAAGGGAGCAAAATGAGCCGGTCCGTTCATCTCGACCGGATTTCGATCTTCCGATAGGCAACACAAGCGGCTATTCTGATCAGGTCTACCGGTATGAAAAATGGCGAAGCTATACGATCGTCTATCCGGACAGGACAGTGCAGGTCTCCCAATCCGACATAGTTCGGCGGGATATCGCATCCGATGCAGCCTTGTTTGCTGCGCTGCCCATCGCGGGACTGCTTCCATTGTCGTGGATGCTGGTGGTTTTCGGAGTAGGCCGCATCCTGAAGCCGCTTGCCGATGTAACGATGGCGGTCACGCAGCGGGATGCGTCCAGCCTTGCGCCTATCTCAGGCAGGAACATTCCAAAAGAGGCGGCCCCGCTGATCACTGAAATCAACAGTCTGCTCCTGCGCATAAAGGAATCAATGGAATCACAGCGAAATTTTGTGCTGGATGCGGCGCATGAGTTGCGCACGCCGCTCGCAGCACTTCAGCTGCAAATTGATAATCTTTCGCAAGGCTTGTCGCAAGAGGATTTGCAGGCACGCATCAGGGAATTGCAATTCGGGATGCAGCGTTCTGCGCATATCGTAGGACAGCTTTTGAAAATGGCTCATTACGAGGCTGAGCAGCATGACTCGGTTAGAAAGCGGGTGGATTTGGGAGAGGCGATCAAGCGCTGCATCAGCGAGATCATTCCATTGGCGGAAAAATCAGGCATCGATCTCGGAATGGTATGCGACGAAGCCGCGGAGATACTGGCAAACGAAAACGATCTGCGCATCCTGATAGGCAACCTGCTGGACAACGCGGTGCGTTATACGCAGAGCGGTGGAAGGATTGATGTCTCGGTCGAGGTGCTGGAGGATACGGCCAGTGTCTGCATCGTGGACAATGGCCCTGGAATTCCTGAGGAGCTGCTACCTCGCGTATTCGATCGCTTCTTCCGGGTGAATGGCCACGGGTCGGAGGGAAGCGGGATCGGGCTGGCCATCGTGAATGCGATCGCAAAGCGCGAGTCTGTCGAAGTAAGCCTTGAGAACAGAAAGGATGCGAAAGGGATCAAGGCGAAGGCTTCCTTCAGATTGTTGGCGAAAAACCGATCACCTGACAACAGCGCGTAACAAAAAGTTCATTTTAATTTCACCCTGAATTAAGTCTCGCCCCTTATCTTGTTGGAATGTCCGCGATGCATCCCATGGATTAATTCAACAGGAGATATAAATGCAAGCCAGCTTCAAGATGAAAAAACTCGCTCAGCTGATGTTGAGCGGTGCGTTGATCAGCGCAACGCAGTTATCCTTGGCTCAGGACGCCGTGGATTTGGGAACGGTACAGAGCGGAAGCAATTCGGATAATGCGCCAACGCAGACTCAGAATTCAGCGACTTACCAGGCTCCAACCAAGGGTTCGCTTGTCGCGACCGAACCGCAGTCCATTATCAACCAGCATTACATCCAGGAAAATGCAGCGCCTGGTTCAAATTATTCAGACATTGCGGCAATTGCGCCCAGCGTGATGAGCGTGGACCCTAACGGAACGGGCATGATGGAAACGCAGGCCTTGTCGATGAGGGGATTCCAGAACGGCCAATACAATGTGACCTTTGACGGCATACCCTGGGGCGACTCGAACGACTTCTCGCAGCACTCGACTTCCTATTTCATGCAGCAGGACACCGGCAAGATCGTCGTCGATCGCGGCCCGGGAGACGCCAGCAATATCGGCAATGCAACTTTCGGCGGAACGATCGCTGTCTCATCCAAGGATGTCAGCTCACAGGGCGGTGTCACACCTTATGCAACAGTAGGCAGTTTCAACACCAGGCTGTTCGGTGCGGAACTGGATACCGGAACGATGAAGGATGCAGGAGATGCCCGCGCCTTCATCGATTACAAGAATTTCCAGACGGATGGATACTTGACCAATGCAGGCCAGCGTCGCGAGAACCTGTTTTTGAAATACATCAGGCCGGTTGGCGACAACTCGCTGCTCACCATAGTCACCATGCAAAACAAGCTGCATCAAAACGTTGCATTGGGCACGACCGCAGCAAACATGCAGAAATTCGGCACCAACTTCGGTCTCAACAACGACCCGACCAGCCAGGATTTTGCAGGCTATAACATCGACAACATCACGTCGGACTTCGAGTATATCGGACTGCAGACCATGCAGGGCGACTGGACGATAGACGACAAGCTCTACACCTATGCCTATTATCATGACGGCACCAATGGTGTGGATCCCGGCCTTGCCCAGCCCAATGGCACGACCTATGGCCCGAACAATGTGCCAGGCCAGATGATGACGATGAATTACAGGTCGGTAGGCAACACCCTGCGCATGACAAAGCCGGTTGGAGCTGGCCAGATCGACATGGGATTGTGGATTGATCATCAGTCGAACAACCGTTCCCAGATCGAAGTCGACTTCTCGCTCAATGGCGCGCTCAATCCTGCTGGTGGCGGCGTCAACGGGATAGACAGGCTGATGCAGGACACGCTGACCACCATACAGCCTTATTTGCAGTATGAATGGAAACCTATGAAGGATCTGACCGTGACACCCGGTTTGAAATACGTGTCCTTCAACCGCACGATAGATGCAACGGTGAATCAGGGAGCAACGAATGGACCGCTCAGCACTTCGCAGACCTGGACCAAGGCGCTGCCGACCTTGAATGCGCGATACATGGTGCAACCCGACCTGTCTGTCTATGCCCAGTATGCCCAGGGTATGCTGGCGCCTAATCTCAACGCTTTTTATCCGACCCATGGCACGGTTGCCACCGATCCCGGTACCCTGCAGCCTGCACAGTCGACCAACTACCAGTTGGGTACGACATGGAATACCGAGAAGCTTGCGCTTTCAGCCGATGTCTATTACATCGATTTTTCAAACCAGAATACGCCGACGCCTTGCGGAATCTACACCTGCTATAACAACACGGGTGGAGTGAAATACAGCGGGATCGAAGGTGAAGGCACCTACATGTTGGGTGGCGGCTTAAGCCTGTACGGCAACTATGCGATCAACAACTATTCGGTGAGCACGGCAGGCACGGTATTGCAGAACGTGCCCAAGGGAACGGCTGCTCTGGGCTTGATTTACAACCACGGTCCGGCCTATGCCTCCCTGATGGCTAAGGAAGTCGGGCAGTATTACAGCGGCGTAGATGTAAACGGCAATGCGATTCCGTTTTCGAGCTATACCACGGTGAATTTCGCTTCGAGCTATGTGCTGGATAAGAACGGTTTTCTTGGGAAGAATGCCAGGGTCGGATTTCAGATTGACAACCTGATGAACAAGAACCAGATCTACGCTTCTTTTGCCAACGATGCGAATGGCAATCCGATGTTCTACGCGATGCCGACGCGCACCGTGATGGTGAGCCTGTCCGTCGATCTTTAATCTGAATGGAGAGGGGCCTCGTGCCCCTTTTCCATTTGTGCGAGAGGGAAAACACATGCCAGGATACATCGGCATAATGTTCTGCATGCTGTTTGCATTGGCAGGCAGGACTGCGCTCGCGGAGGACACTGTCTACGTTGTGCTGGGAGAGAATGGCGTTCAGGTGGCAAGGGTGATCACCGCAAATGCAAGATGTCCGTTGATCCGGATCGACGGAAAGGAAGTGCGCATGAAGGTAAGAGCAAAGCCAGATTCTCTGCCTGGCAGAAACGGAAAACCGGCTGATTTTCCGCTGTTAGCCTGCGAAATGGAAATTCCTGAAGATGCCGGACGAGTATCGGTGGGGCATGAACTGCTGCCGCTCATTCCCAGGGTGGTGAAACGCATCGTCGTCATCGGCGATACGGGCTGCCGGCTGAAGAAGGGAGACCATGCCTACCAGGCATGCAATGACGGAAGGCTTTATCCATTTGCAAGGATAGCCGCGGAAGCGTCAGGCTGGAAGCCCGATCTCGTCGTTCATGTCGGCGATCTTCTATACAGGGAGAGTCCCTGCCCTTCCGACTATCCGGAGTGCAAAGGCAGCCCATGGGGTTATGGCTGGGATGCGTGGGAGGCGGATTTTTTCATGCCAGGAAAGGCATTGCTGAAAGCAGCGCCGTGGGTACTGGTGCGCGGCAATCATGAGTCCTGCTCAAGGGCAGGCCAGGGCTGGTGGCGCATGATGGATCCTCGCCCTCTTGAATCGGGACGGGATTGCAACGATGCGGCTAACGACGATATCGGAAATTACAGCGATCCCTATGCGGTTCCCCTGGGGGAAGACGCGCAGCTCATCGTGATGGATACGTCCAATGCGCCGGAAGAAACGATTCCATCGGGGGACATGCGCTGGATGAAATACAGCAAAATGCACAAAAGGCTTGCAGAATTGGTGAAGCAGGCTTCTTACAACATAGTCGCCAACCATCAGCCTATGCTCGGCTTGTCGACTTCCGAAGACGGCCGCCTTCTTCCGGGAAATCAGGGAATACAGTCCGTATTCGGCGCGCTAGATCCAGAACTTTTGCCGGCGGGCGTGGACATGCTGCTTTCCGGGCATGTGCATGCATGGCAGCAGGTGAGCTTTTCAAGCGGACATCCCACGCAATTCATCGCGGGCTTTTCCGGAACCATGGAAGATACGGCGCCTCTGCCCGATTCCATCGATATTGCGCCGGCACCCGGAGCGATCGTTAAACACTTGAGTTCATGGGTGGGGGGGTTCGGTTACATGACATTGGAGAGGACAGGGGCAGCAAAGTGGGAAGCCAAGGTCTGGGATGTCGATGGAAAATTGCGCAATACCTGCGCGATAGACGGCAACCGTTCGGTCTGCGAACGGGCGAGAGTCGAATAGATTATTTAAGGGGACAGGAGAAAGAGATGAACATGGAAACGATAGAACACGTTGCAAATTCTTCCAGCGGAATACTTTATCTGATGGCGGTGCTGTTGCTGTTGGCGCTGACCATTTCGATAGAGCGGAGCTGGCATCTGATGAAGGTGATCAAGCAGGGCAATCAGATCATGGACAAGCTGGAATCCGAAACGAGCATCGGCGATCAGATTCTCGCCCATCTCGGCGAAGGATATGACGCGCTGCCGCACGTGAATGTGATCGAGGTCGCATTGAAGCACGATCTTGCGCATGACTTCGACAGGATAGCCGACAAGCTGGACGAATCCATCATGCGCGAGGCGCCAGGCATAGACCGCTTCCTGTGGATACTCGACACCATCGTCACGATGGCTCCGCTCCTGGGACTGCTTGGAACCATACTCGGGATGTTCAACGCATTCCAGGTTCTGGGCGATGCGGGAAGCGCGCCGACCAAGGTGACGGGCGGAGTCGCGGAAGCGCTGCTCGCGACGGCTTTCGGCCTGGTTATCGCGATCATAGGGCTGTTCTTTTTCAATGCGCTGAACAACAGGGTGCGCGTGATCATGCATCAGCTGGAAACGCTCAAGGTGATGCTGCTAAACCGCATGTATCTGCATTATCAGGATGCAACGAGCCCCCCCAAGATCGTTCAGGGACCCAAGGTGAGGATTGCGTGAAATGGCTGCGATGAAATATTTCGAGGTGAAGAAGGCGCGCATCGAGATCATCCCGATGATAGACATCATGTTCTTTCTTCTGGTGTTCTTCATCATGATCACGCTGCACATGATCCCTTCGACAGGGATCAGCTCCAGCCTTGCGAAGAGTTCGACGGCCACCACACTCGACCAGCCAAAGCTGATCGTGAATGTGGACGTGGATGGAAACGTCGACGTCGATGGAAAGAGGATGGCTCTCGCACAGCTGACTGCCCTTCTTAGGCAGAAGGGCGATCACACGATCGTGACGATCATCGCAAACAGCGCGACTTCGACGCAGAATCTGATGCATGCGATGGACGCATGCAGGCAGGCGGGCGTCACACAGATCGGACTTGCTGCGCAAAAGCAGGAGGGCCCGTGAGACTACGGTTGACGAATTCCGCCATAGCCGCACTGGCGATCGAGGTGCTGGTGATCTCGGGGATACTGCTCGTTGCCGCAAAGAAACAGGTGAAAGCGGAAACCCAGGAGCCTGCCGTGATGCTTTCCTTTCCGGAGCCCGTGAAACCCGAAACTCCGCCGGAGAAAAAGATCGAGCCGCCCAAACCTGTGCAGCATAGAGTTGCGCATGCGGAACCAAGAGAAAAGACTGAGCCAATTCCGAAGATAGAGGAGCCCGAGCCGATCGCGCAGGAAGCACCGGTGACGCTGCCTGTAAAACCTGTCGCGCCGCCTAAGCCTGCGCAACCCGCGACGGTTTCGGACAGCTTCAAGGGGGCGGTGAAGGCGGCTGTTCAGGCGGCTGTGGTATATCCGGCATCCGCTCGCATGGCGCATGTCGCGGGCAAGACCAAGGTGGCCTTCAATTATCTGGACGGAAGGGTGAGCAATCTGTCTATTGTGACATCAAGCGGTTCGAGCATGCTGGATGCGGCAGCCAAAAGAGCCGTTGTAGCGGCTTCCTATCCTGCGCCGCCAGCCGGATTTGCCGGCAAGGTACTGCAGTTCGAGGTGTGGGTGCGTTTTGTTTTGAACGGAACGTTAGAAGACTGACTTCACGTTTAATCCCGCGCAACAAAGATCTCCGACTTCGCGATCAT
Organism: Pseudomonadota bacterium; assembly: GCA_021782365.1. GTDB lineage: Bacteria > Pseudomonadota > Gammaproteobacteria > Burkholderiales > Gallionellaceae > Gallionella. Next base: position 2,545 of record JAJXVB010000016.1, on the reverse strand, counting down.
TGCGAACCCTTTTGCTGATTTTGCGGTCGGAGCTATCATTCGAACATGAAGGAAACGGTCTTGAACAATGCCAGCACACTCAGCAAGGTGCCCGAGCTGACCCTGATTTTCTGGATCATAAAGATTGTTGCCACCACGCTGGGTGAAACCGGCGGCGACGCAGTGTCCATGTCGATGAATCTGGGATATCTGGCAGGGACAGCGATTTTTGCGGTCATATTTTTCATCGCGGTTTTTGCTCAAGTCAAGGCGAAGCAGTTTCACCCGGTTCTGTACTGGACGACCATCATCGCAACCACGACAGTCGGAACAACGCTGGCTGATTTTGCAGACAGGTCGCTTGGGATAGGTTATGCGGGCGGCGCCTCATTGCTGTTTATTCTACTGATGGTATCTTTGGCTGTCTGGTACAAATCGCTTGGCTCTGTTTCAGTCGAAACGGTGAACGCTCCCAAAGAAGAAATATTTTATTGGGTGACCATCATGTTTTCTCAAACCCTGGGTACCGCGCTTGGCGACTGGACAGCTGATACGGCAGGACTCGGGTACGGCGATGGTGCGATCATTTTCAGCGTCCTGCTAGGGGCTGTGGCCGCAGCCTATTTCTGGACAAACATATCCAGGACGACGCTTTTCTGGGCCGCGTTTATCTTGACCAGACCGCTTGGCGCTGTGGTGGGCGATTTTCTCGACAAGCCGTTGAATGCAGGCGGGCTTGCATTCAACGGCTATTCCGCTTCAGCGGCGCTCATGCTCATCATTGTCGCCTGCATCCTGCTGTTCCCTCAGCGAGCCCTGAAAAAATCAGGCACTAAAGGGGTGCAGTAAGACGGGAACAAACCGGAAGCTGAAAATTGCATCAATGCAACCTATTCTGGTATTGCTTCCCACCCATTCTCAGATTTTACAAACCGAATGTTAACGGTGCGAGGTGGTTGAATGGTTTTTACTGGGTTGAATGATCTTATATCCGCTTTTAATTCGGTAAGTTTTACATCACAGGAAAAACCAGGCTTATCCTTTGCTGCAACACACCCAATTTTTTCAGCTGATATCAGCTCAACCCATTGCGTTCCATGCTTGAGATATGCTGCTTTTAAAGCAGCACTAATTTCTTTGGCTGTTGGTTCAGCAGGCCCAAAACAACCAGTCAACAGTATTGTGATTGCAGCAAAACAAAGATAGCGTTTCATTGGATGCGTTCCTATTTTGTGGGAGATTTAAGCATTGCAGTTTTACATGAACAAGCCAAATTGGTGAATATGATGATGCTTTCTGTCTCGATCGCGAGCTGGTGCGGAAGGTATCAGAAGTTTTGTGCGCGGCTTTAATGGGTGATCAGTTGGCAATTCTACAGTCATCGAGCGAAACTCCGCTTGTGTATTGATCGGGCTTATAAATACCTTGCACAGAGATTGCTTGTCCTTTGGATATATTCATGGCTTGGTTTAGAGCGCCATCCTCTGTAATGGTGCATTGAACGACGTCACCCCAACCTTCGTCATTTGGATTTTTCTTGTGAATTCCTGCCAAGACAATCAAGGCACTCTTGTCCGAACCATTAATTCTTTCAACCACACCACTTATCCGTAAGGTTTTTCCGGTGTATTTTCTTTTGAATGCGAAGCTGTTGCCGCTATATTGTGTTGCTGCATTGAATGCAGTCATTTTAAAATCCGCGTTTTCTGCTGCAACAGGCACATCTGGTATAACACCAGAGTTTTCAATTAGCGATATCAAGTTTTTGTTCGCTTGAGCATCTTGCTTTAAAAGAATTAAGGCATATTGAGCGTTTCTTATACCTTCTGGAGTATCCATCCCTGCTTTATGATTGGCCAATACTGACCACCCCAGGTAAAATCCAACTAAGCTCTCATCTGAAGGCGTGGCAATTGTTCGATTCGCAAATGCGCAAAATGCGGCAGCATTTGCATCCTCAAATCCCAGGCCACCAACATAGGCATAGTGTCCCATTTTGAAATTTTCTTCCATCTTCTTAATATCTTCTGTAAGACCTGGATTAATATATTTATTACACTCTGTGCTATAAGTCATTGGAACATGAGCACCATGGATACCATCGTACTTACTCGCAAGATCTCTCATGATTTCGTTTGGAGATGGTGAATTGCTGTTGTCCTGAGATTTATCCGCTGTATTCTGGTTGTCGCTGGCAGTGTTGTTATGCTTATTCCCCAAGACGATGATCGAGCCAAACAAGTTTGATAGTGGGTTGCTTTCTGCTTTAGCTTGTAATGGCAACAGCGAAAGTGCAAATGGCAAAAATACAATAACTAACTTGGCTTTATTCAATTTCATTGTCCTTTAGGGATCACGCGGATTTAAGTCTATATATACCACTTTTGACTTTACTCCAATATTTTAGCCGGTTTTCTTTAATTGTATACTCGCCATCACTAGTAATGGAATGGACGCCCACTTCCCCTAACGGCATCTGAGTGCCAAAGTAGTGATGGTTTTATTCACTAAACAGAGAAGGAGCGTCCGTCATGAAGATTACAACGATTGGCATCGATTTGGCAAA
>JAJXVB010000008.1 GCA_021782365.1 Pseudomonadota bacterium | reverse complement strand
AATGTCGATGAATGCGTACGCCTCGTTCTCTTTGCCATTTCCTGCTCCATTTCTACGCCCTGCATGGGCATCAAAGGTAGCAGGTTTCCCACTTAACCGCTTGTTCAAATTTCCGGTGCCAGCTCTGGACATTTGGGGCCAACTCCTTTTCACTGGTGGTCAGTTGGCCCCAATGTTGGCCCCAGTTGGCCCCGAGTGTCAACGGATTTGATCGGACGTGAATGGATGATGAATCAATAAAAAACCCGCTGTTATGCGGGTTTCGAGGGGTTTCCGGATTGCTCCGGATTAGAAATTGGTGGCCCGGGGCGGAATCGAACCACCGACACAAGGATTTTCAATCCTCTGCTCTACCGACTGAGCTACCAGGCCAAATCTGAAATGCTTCCCGATATCGGGAAGCCGCGCATTATACCTGCTTCACAGGAAACGGCAACAAAAAACCCCGCATTGCGGGGTTTTTTGCGATCGGCCGAAGCGATGTTTGATTACATCATGCCTTCCATGCCGCCCATTCCGCCCATGCCGCCGCCTGCAGCAGCAGGCTTGTCTTCAGGCAGTTCGGCAACCATGCAGGCGGTCGTCAGCATCAGGCCGGCGATGGAAGCCGCATTCTGCAGCGCGGTGCGGGTGACCTTGGTCGGATCGACCACGCCCATCGCGAGCATGTCGCCATAATCGCCGCTCGCTGCGTTGTAGCCGAAGCTGCCCTTGCCTTCCAGGACCTTGTTGACGACCACGGATGGCTCGTCGCCCGCGTTCTGAACGATCGCGCGCAGAGGTGCTTCCATCGCGCGCAGCACGATCGTGATGCCCGCATCCTGGTCGTGGTTGTCGCCCTTGAGACTGGACACGACAGACTTCGCGCGCAGCAGCGCAACGCCGCCTCCAGGAACGATGCCTTCTTCGACAGCGGCGCGGGTCGCATGCAGCGCGTCTTCGACTCGTGCCTTCTTCTCCTTCATCTCGACTTCGGTCGCAGCGCCAACCTTGATCACCGCAACGCCGCCAGCCAGCTTGGCTTTGCGCTCCTGCAGCTTCTCCTTGTCGTAGTCGCTGGAGGTCTCTTCGATCTGCTTGTTGATCTGCGCGATGCGGCCCTTGATGGACTCTTCCTTCCCTGCGCCGTCGATGATGGTCGTGTTGTCCTTGCCCACTTCGATGCGTTTGGCCTGGCCGAGCTCTGCAAGCGTTGCCTTCTCAAGCGTGAGACCCACTTCCTCGGCGATCACGGTGCCGCCTGTCAGGATCGCGATGTCTTCCAGCATCGCCTTGCGACGGTCGCCGAAGCCAGGCGCCTTGACCGCAACGGTCTTCAGGATGCCGCGGATGTTGTTGACCACCAGGGTTGCCAGCGCCTCGCCGTCCACGTCTTCCGCGATGATCAGCAGAGGGCGGCCTGCCTTTGCCACCTGCTCAAGCACCGGCAGCAGATCGCGGATGTTGGATACCTTCTTGTCGTGCAGCAGGATGAAGGGATTCTCCATCGCGGCGATCTGGCGGTCCTGGTTGTTGATGAAATAGGGAGACAGGTAGCCGCGGTCGAACTGCATGCCTTCCACGACATCGAGCTCGTCCTGCAGTCCGGAGCCGTCTTCGATCGTGATCACGCCTTCCTTGCCGACCTTGTCCATCGCCTCGGCGATCTTCTCGCCCACTGCGGAATCGGAATTCGCTGAAATGCTGCCGACCTGTGCGATCTCCTTGCTGGTGGTGCATGGCTTGGAAATCTTCTTCAGCTCGTCCACAGCCGCGATCACGGCCTTGTCGATGCCGCGCTTCAGATCCATGGGATTCATGCCGGCCGCGACGAACTTCATGCCTTCCATCACGATCGACTGCGCCAGTACGGTCGCAGTAGTCGTGCCGTCACCCGCGACATCCGAAGTCTTGGAAGCGACTTCCTTGACCATTTGTGCGCCCATGTTCTCGAACTTGTCCTTGAGCTCGATCTCCTTGGCGACGGACACGCCGTCCTTGGTGATCGTGGGAGAGCCGTAGGAGCGGTCCAGCACCACGTTGCGGCCCTTGGGGCCCAGCGTTACCTTGACCGCATCGGCCAGGATGTTCACGCCGACAACCATCTTGCTGCGCGCGGCGTCATGAAATTTTACGTCTTTAGCTGCCATGTTTTGTTCTCCTGAATTCTTTATATGGGTCAATTAGGCTTCGATCACGCCGATGATGTCGTCTTCGCGCATGGTCATGTATTCCTGGCCGTCCATCTTGAAGGCCTGGCCTGCATATTTTCCGAACAGCACACGGTCACCCACCTTGACTGTCATCGCCTGCAACTTGCCGTCGTCGCTTACCTTGCCATTGCCGACGGCGATGATTTCACCCTGGTCAGGCTTTTCTGTGGCAGCGTCTGGGATCACGATGCCAGATGCAGTCTTGCGCTCTTCTTCCATGCGCTTGACGATGACACGATCGTTCAAAGGACGAATTTTCATACTCGGTTTCTCCTGAATCAATTAGTTGGGTTAAATACCAAAGGCAGGTCTTGCCCGCTGGCCGATACGATGGGGACGCTCAGCCTGCATTTCAAGTCCCGGGATGAAATTTATTTTTTGGGCGGCAGGGCCACCTGGTTGTCACGGCTGAACTGGTAATCCCTGAAGATATGCTCGGCCGAGAGGATCTGGTAAGTGCCATCCTCGTTGCGGTGCGTGGTGTCCTTCAGGCGGTAGGTATAGTGGCCGCAGGTCCAGCAGTCGTAATTGCGCATGTGCGTGCAAAGACAGGTCTTCTCGTAAACCGCGATCTTCTTCTCGTCGGGATTCTCCGCAACTACCTTGTTGTAGGCGTCGATATAGGCGCAGCAGCCATTGCCGTCCAGCAGATAGCCGTATGCCTCGCAGTTGGGCATGATGCCCGAACCTATGGACGGGCTCGTGCTGATCATGCGCATCGGATAGCCAGTCGGAGAAGTGGTGTTGACCACCATCTGGTCCTCGGTCGCCTTGAAGTATTCCTGCTGCACCTTCTCGGGTATGCCGCATTCCTTCGCAACCGTGAAGCGAGTCGCCACCTGGACGGCGGCAGACCCCTGCTCGAGAAATCCCACCGCATCGGTGCCAGTGAAGATGCCGCCAGCGGCGATCACCGGGATGTCCAGCTGCTCAGCCTTGAGATGCGCGAGAATCTCGGCGATGATGGTATGCAGGTCGTATTTCGCCCAGTCCATGCCGAAACCGAGATGCCCGCCCGCCAGAGGACCCTCCACCACGATGAAGTCCGGCAGGCGATCGAGCCTCGAAGTCTTGCGCAGGAAGAGAATCAGGGCGCGCAGCGATGAGACGATGATGCCGAGCTTCGCGTCGCGGAAGCGGCGGTTGTCCTTCATCATCTCGAAGGAGCCCAGGTGCAGACCCGCGCTCAGCGTGATCCCGTCGATTCCCGCATCGAGCGCCTCGTTGAGCCTCACGCGCAGGGTCTCGCGAGGCGAGTTCATCGTGAGCTTCTCCATGCAGTTGACGAAGATCATGCCTTCGCCGCGCTTGGCCTCCATGGTCTTGCTCACATGCAGACGCGTCGCCTCCGCGACCTGCGCCAGATCGAACTGCACGATGGACTTGTCCGCCTGCTTGATGTTCAGCTTGTACTGTTTCTGCTTGTCACTGACGAACTTCGTCTTGTAACGCCTGTCGGTCACAGTCGGCAGCATCGCGTCGGAGATATGCCCGATTCCGCCAAGGCGGGCCGCTTCCAGCGCCAGTTCGGCAGTGGAAATATCCACACCCATACCGCCGATCACGATAGGCACCAGCTCGCGGTTGCCAAAGCGCAGGCGGAAATCATCTACACACTTCATGTTGCTGCCATCCTCCGACATCGCCCAAAACGCATGCAGGCGATACAATTGCACAAGGTGCTAAGAATGCCACAATTGGAGCAATACTTAAAGCAAAAAGCAGCGATCGCAGTGTGGGATAGGCTAGAATCGGGAGTTCAGGCAGCATGGGTTTCCTTACCGGCCGCAAATTCGTTATCATCAGCCGATGCATAATCCCGCCCAAAACGCAGACCTCATCCGCCGCTCCCTCTTTTCAGTCTGGCATCCCTGCTCCCAGATGAAACAGTATGAAAGTTTCCCCCTGATCCCGCTCGAGAGAGGGAAAGGCGCATGGCTCTATGACTTCGAGGGAAACAGGTATCTCGACGCGGTGAGCTCCTGGTGGGTGAATCTCTTCGGCCACTGCAATCCGAAGATCAATGCCGCGATAAGGGACCAGCTCGAAAGACTCGAGCACGCGATGCTCGCGGGCTTCACGCACGAGCCCGTGATCAAGCTTTCGGAAAGGCTGAGGGAAATTGCGCCAAGCAGCCTCGGCCACTGCTTCTATGGCTCCGATGGCGCATCCGCAACAGAGATCGCGCTCAAGATGAGCGCGCATTACTGGCGCAACATGGGACATTCAGACAAGACGCAGTTCATCAGCCTGAAAAACAGCTATCACGGAGAGACCCTGGGCGCGCTTTCGGTCACCGACGTAGCACTTTTCCGCGACGCGTATGGCGCGCTGATTTCCCAGCAGGCCACGGTGGCAAGCCCTGACGCCCGGCTGGCGGATCCGGGCGAATCCGGCGAGGACTATGCGGCGCGCTGCGCGCAAATGCTGGAAGAACATCTGGCGCGTCACCACAGGAGCATCGCGGCTTTCATCGTCGAGCCGCTGGTCCAGGGCGCGGCGGGCATGGCGATGCATCACCCAAGCTACCTGACGCTCGCGCGCCAGATCTGCGACCGCTACGAGGTGCACCTGATCGCCGACGAGATCGCGGTAGGCATGGGCAGAACGGGAACGATGTTCGCGTGCGAGCAGGGCAAGATCTCGCCAGACTTCCTGCTGCTCTCCAAGGGCATCACGGGCGGCTATCTTCCGCTGTCCATCGTGATGACCAAAGACGATATCTATCAGGCTTTCTACGACGACAGCACGGCCCGCGGCTTTCTGCATTCCCATTCCTATACGGGCAATCCCCTGGCCTGCAGGGCCGCTCTCGCCACGCTCGACATATTCAGGCAGGACGATGTGCTGAACGCCAATCGCCGCAAGGCGGAATACCTGAACAGAATCTCGGAGCCGCTGAGGGAGATGCCCATGGTCAGAAACTGGCGCAACACCGGCATGATCTGGGCATTCGAAGTCGCACCATCCAGGGACAGGTTCGCCCAGCGCTGTTTCCAGCTTGGATTGCAGCACGAGCTGCTGCTGAGGCCCATGGGCAACACCGTGTACTTCATGCCGCCCTATGTCGTCGATGAAGAAGAAATGCGGCTTCTTGTCGAGCGGACTTCAGCGGTCATGGAAAGGCTCGCATGAAAATAATACTGTTTATCCTGCTCGCCTTCACGATGCAAACCGAGGCGGCGAGCCTCCCTGATTCAGTCCGGGTGGAACTCAGGAAGGCAAACATTCCGCTGAATTCCGTCGCGATAGAGGTGCGCAGGGCTGACAATTTGAAACCGCTCATCAGACTGAATGCGGATATGCCGATGAATCCCGCATCGACCATGAAGCTGCTCACCACCTTTGCGGGGCTCGAGATGCTGGGCCCTTCCTACCGCTGGAAGACGGAGGCCTATCTGGATGGCCGACTTGAGCATGGGGTTCTGAAAGGCAACCTGGTATTCAAGGGATACGGAGACCCCAAGCTCACGCTAGAGGCATTCTGGCTTTGGCTGCGCGAACTTCGCCAGCGCGGGTTAAAAGAGATACAGGGCGACATCGTGCTGGACGACAGCTTCTTCGCGGACCAGCACTACGATCCGGGCGCATTCGACAACAGGCCGGATCGCGCATACAACGTGGGGCCTGATGCGCTGCTTCTGAACTTCAATGCGCTTCATCTGCAACTCATACCGGATGGCAAAGACACGACCGCGTTGCTCGAGCCCGAGCTCTACGGCTACCATCTCGTCAACCGCGTCACCACCTCTTCCAGTCTTGCCTGCGGCGGAGAAGACGCCTACCGTTCCCGCCTCGAAGGCCGGGACATCGTGATCGAAGGCAGCATCCCGCAAGACTGCGGAGAACAGCAGGACTATTTCTCCCTTTTGCAGCCCAAGGACTATTTCTTCGCGGTATTCAGATCCCTCTGGCAGGAGCTAGGCGGGAAGATCACGGGCGACGTCCGCATGGGCGCAACACCTCCCAATCTCGCCGTATTCTCCACGCACTATTCTCCGCCTTTGTCCGAAGTCATCCGCGACATCAACAAGTTCAGCAACAACACCATGGCGAAGCAGCTTTTCCTGACGCTTGCTTCGTCAGACCAGAAGAACCCTGACAGCAGCGTTCAGGCGATCTCGCAGTGGTTCGGCTTCCCCGAGCTTGAAATCGAAAACGGGGCCGGACTGTCCAGAGGCGCGCGCATCAGCGCAAAGCATCTCGCAGACATCCTGGCGCGCGCAGAAGAGAGCCCCTATTCCGCCGAATTCGAGGCTTCTCTCCCGATACTGGGCATGGACGGCACGGTGAGAAAGCGCTTCAAAGGGCAGGCGATCGCGGGGCACGCGCATCTCAAGACAGGGACTCTGGATGACGTGAAATCCATCGCAGGCTATGTGCATGGAGCGCACAACTGGGTGCTGGTCTTCATCATCAACCACCCCAATGCGAAGTACGGCAAGGAAGCGCAGGATGCGCTGATTTCCTGGCTCTACGACAGGCGATGATTCACATCAAGTCCGAAGGCAGGTCGACGTCGAAAAAGATACCCTCGTCTTGCGTTTCAAATTTTCTGACATCGTCCCTTTCGAGAATATGCCGAGCACCCCGGTCTCCCTCGAGCGCCAGCAGTTCATCCAGATAGCGCGCAGAGAATCCGACGGGGTGGCCCAGCCTGCCGTTTTTCGCGGGCGCCGCAACACCGGTACCTTTCAGAAGCGCATCCCTCACGCCTGTTATCGAACTTGCCGTAACATGAGGCATGTCTGCAAGCCCGATCAGCCAGCCTGCCGCATCGATGTTCGCGCGCACGCCGCACGCCAGGCTCTCTGCCATGCCCCCTCCTGCATGCTCGCAGACTGCCCAGGAGAGCCGCGAATCTTCGTTTAGCGCATCCGCGATCTTCCGCGTCTCTGCGCCTATCCTTGTGACCACGCAGACATTGTCGAAGACTTCGAGCCAGGGCAGCAGGCTGTGCGCTGCGAGCGGCAGGGTCCTGCCGTTCAGCGTCAGACGATGAAGCAGCTTGTCCGAGCCGAAGCGGCGGGAAAACCCGGCAGCCAGCACGACGGCCGCTATGCGATCAGGCAAGGCTTTCCTGTCCGAAAGGCATACGCCTCAAGCGCTTTCCGGTCAGCGCAAAGACCGCATTGGCGACCGCGGGTGCGATGGGCGGCGTGCCTGGCTCGCCGATTCCGGATGGCGGCATGCCGCTTTCCACGATGTGCACGTCGACCTTTGGCATCTCGGAAAACCTGAGAGGGGGATAGTCGTTGAAATTGGACTGCACGACCCGCCCCTTGTCCAGCGTGATCTCGCCGTGCAGCGCGGCCGAAAGCCCGTAGACGATCGCGCTCTCGATCTGCTGGCGCACGCCGTCTGGGTTGACCACCATGCCGCAGTCCACTGCGGAAACCACGCGGTGCACACGTATCCTGCCGTCTTCAAGCGAGACCTCAGCGACATGCGCGACGAAGCTGTCGAAAGACTGATGCACCGCGACGCCGTGAGCGCGGCCCGCCGGCAGCTTTCCCCAGCCCGATTTTTCGGCAGCCAGCTTCAGCACTCCCCTGTAGCGGGAATCGGCAGGCAGAAAGGCAAGCCTGTAGGCGACAGGATCGCGGCCCGCCATGTGAGCGAGCTCGTCCATCATGGTCTCCACCACGAAGGCCGTATGCGAATGGCCGACCGAGCGCCACCACTGCACGGGAACCTCGTTTTTCGGGCTGTGCAGCTCGACCGCTATGTTGGGGATCAGATAGGGGATGGTCGCGGCCCCTTCGACGGATGTCGCATCTATCCCCGCATGCACCATGAAGGCCGAAAAAGGCGTGCCCTCCACGATGGACTGCCCGACGATGGTGTGCTTCCACGCGAGAGGCTTTCCTTCCCTGTCTATCCCGGCTTCTATGCGGTCAGCCCACATCGGCCGGTAGTTCCCTCCCTGCATGTCGTCTTCCCTGGTCCACACCACCTTGACGGGTTTTCCGACAGCCACCGCCACCTGCACGGCCTCGGTGACGAAATCCGATCTCGGGTTTGCTCGCCTGCCGAATCCGCCTCCCAGAAATGTCGTGTGTATCTCCACCTGTTCCGGCTTCAGCCCCGCGACCCTCGCCGCCGCCGCGCGGTCCATGGTCTGCGCCTGAGTTCCCGTCCAGATCGCGCAATGGCCGGGCTTCAGATCCACCACCACGTTGAGCGGTTCCATCGCGGCATGCGCGAGATACGGGACCTGGTATTCGGCGGCAACAGTCCTGTATGCTCCGCTCATTCCCTTCGCCGCATCGCCGTCATGGCGCGCGACGAGGCCCGGCTTCTTCGCAAGCTCGAGATATTCCGCGAACATCTCGGGCGTCGAAAGCCTGGCTCCATTTCCCTCTTCCCATTCGATCTGCAGAAGGTCGCGCGCGGTCTTCGCAGTCCAGAAGCCATCGGCCGCAACCGCGATTCCCGTGGGCACCTGATATATCCCGTGAACGCCGCGCTGCTTTCTGGCCTCGTCAGCGTTATAGCTCTTCACCGTGCCGCCGAAAACGGGGCTGCGAGCGATCAGTACGGTGAGCATGCCGGGCAGATAAACATCAAGGCCGAACACAGCGCTGCCGTCTGTCTTGGCGGGCGTATCGAGGCGCTTGGTCGCCTTTCCGATGAGCTTGAAATCCACAGGCTGCTTCAATTCGACCTTTTCCGGAAGAGGAAATTTTGCTGCCGCCTCTGTAAGACTCCCGTAGCCCGCCCTTCTTCCGCTCGCCGCATGGATCACCTGGCCGTTTTCAACTTGGCACTCCTTTTCCGGAACCCCCCATTTTTCGGCAGCAGCGCGGACCAGGAGAACCCTGGCTATCGCCCCCACCCTCCGCATCTGGTCCCATGAGGATGAAACGCTTGAGCTTCCTCCCGTGAGCTGCATCGGCATGTGCGTGTGGTTGTAAACGGAAGCCACAGGTGCGGACATGACGTTTATCCTGCTCCAGTCCGCCTCCAGCTCCTCGTTGATCAGCATGGGAAGCGATGTGTAAACGCCCTGCCCCATCTCGGACTTGTTCACGACTATGGTGATCTGGTCGTCAGGTGCGATGTGGATGAATGCATCGGGCGGATAGACCTTTGCTGCGTCCATGCCGGCCGCATAGGCGCGGCCCCTTGCCGGCAGGTGAAAGCCGATCACAAGTCCCCCAACCAATGCCGCCGTATCCTTCAGGAATTTTCTGCGCGTGACGTTCATTTCTCACCTCCCGATGCAAGCCTGATCGCGGAACGGATGCGGTTGTATGTCCCGCAGCGGCAAAGGATGCCGTCCATCGCATCGGTGATCTGCGAATCTGTCGGATGCGGATGCTCCTTCAGGAGCGCTGCGGCCGCCATGATCTGCCCTGACTGGCAGTATCCGCACTGCGGCACATCCACTTCCTGCCATGCGGCCTGCACCTTTTTTCCAAGCTCTGTCTCGGAAAGACCTTCTATCGTCGCAACCTTCTTGCCGCTCGCCATCGACAGGGGCGTGACACAGGAGCGCACCGCCCTGCCGTCCAGATGCACGGTGCATGCGCCGCACTGCGCGATCCCGCAGCCGTATTTCGTCCCGGTCAGTTGCAGATGGTCGCGCAGCACCCAGAGCAGCGGCGTGCCTGGATCCGCATCGACCCTCGTCTCCTTGCCGTTGAGATGAAATGAAATCATGAACACGCCTCCTTGACGACGGATTGATCGGTGCCCGCCCTGACAGAGATCAGATGGGCGAGTATGGAAACAGCGATTTCGGGGGGCGTCCTGCTGCCTATCGAAAGACCGACAGGACCGTGCAGCCTTTCGATCTCGTCTTTCGAGAGATCGAACATTGCAAGCCTCTCACGGCGCCTTGCATTGTTGGCATTTGAACCAAGCGCGCCCACATAGAACGCCCCGGATTTTAGCGCCTCGATCAGCGCCATGTCATCCAGTTTCGGGTCATGGGTCAGCGCGATGATCGCGGTGTCCTCATCGGCATTCAACGCCATCACCGCATCGTCCGGCATCTCGCCTGTGAAACTCGTGCCCGGCACATCCCAGGTCTTGCGCATCTCAGCCCTAGGGTCGCAGACATGCACATGGTAGTCCAGGACCTGCGCCATTCGCGCGAGATACGCGGCCGTCTGGTTCGCGCCTATGATCAGCATGCGCAGACGGGGGCCGTGCACGACCCTCATGATGCGGCCGTCAAATTCAAAGCCTTCTGTGTCGTTCGAGAGCTCCACCCTCAATGTATCCAGATGCAGCGTGCGCATGATTTTCCTTCGCGCATTGACGGCCTGCAGGACCTTCCTCATCCATCCGGCTTTACACACGGGCTCCATCACAAGCCTCAGGGTTCCTCCGCAAGGCAGCGAAAAGCGCAGCGCCTCCTCGCGCGTGACGCCATAGGTCAGGATCTCGGCCCTGTCTGTCGCGAGTCTGTCCTCCTTCGCGCGCAATAGCAGATCGTCCTCGACGCATCCTCCCGACACGGATCCCGCCATATCCCCGTCTTTCCTCAGGGCGAGCATGGATCCTTTAGGCCTGGGGCTGGAGCCAAATGTCTCGACCACGGTCGCAAGCCAGCATGGCATATCGTTCTGCCATTCATTCAAGCGAGTCAGCACCTCAAGGTCAACGCTGTCCAATGCCCCCTCCATCAGAAATCTGAAGCATGCGCCTCGCGCAATCCAAAATCAATAGTCTTCGGGATTGCCTGAGGTGGCATAATCCCATGGAAACGAAAAACGGAAAGCGGATGGAGAAAACCCTGGAAAGCGGTCGCAGTTTCCGGCAAAACCTACTGGCGATGCTGGGGCTTTGCTTCGTGCTCATCATGGTCGCACTCGACCAGACGGTGATCGGCACGGCGCTGCCCACCGTGGTCGCGGAACTCAACGGCTTCGATCTCTATGCATGGGTCGGGACTGCCTATCTTCTGACATCCGTCATCACGGTGCCGATATTCGGAAAGCTTGGCGACGAGCATGGCCGCAAGCCCTTCGTGGTCGCCGCCATCGTGCTCTTCACGCTGGCCTCCATGCTCTGCGGGATCGCGCAAAGCATGCTTCAGCTCGTCTTGGCGCGTGCTCTTCAGGGTATAGGGGGCGGCATGCTGGTCGCCACCTCATTCGCATCCGTTCCGGACCTGTTCCCCGAAGCCCGCGAGCGGCTGCGCTGGCAGATCCTTTTCAGCACCGCCTTTGGTCTTGCCAATGCGATAGGCCCGTCTCTCGGAGGCTATCTCGCGCAGTACTGGGGATGGCGCTGGGTTTTCTTCGTCAATCTTCCGGTGGGAGCAGCCAGCCTCGCATTCGTCTGGCATTTTCTGCCCACGATACGCCATTCGGAACGCCCTCCTTCCGGCATGGACTGGATGGGTTCCCTGCTGATCGCAGCCGCACTTGGCAGCCTGCAGCTTCTGGCCGAATGGGTACCCCAGCACAAGCCTGTTTTTTTGCTTGCCGCTCTTGGGTTCTCTGCCGTTCTTTCATTCATCGCGCTTTTATTCTGGGAGCGGCGCTGTAAGCATCCATTGTTGCCGCTTGAAATGTTCACCCACCGCGTACTGGGCCCGCTCTTCACACTGGCGGTCACGATGGGATTCTGCATGTTCGCCATCCTGTACTATGCCCCGCTGCTATTCCAGGGAGGATTCGGACTGATGCCCAACGAGGCAGGCCTTCTGGTCACCCCGCTTGCGGTCTTCATCACCGTCGGCAGCATCCTGAACGGGCGCATCGTGACGAGGCTTCATGCGCCCAATGCGCTGCTGTATGTCGGCCTTGGACTCTTTCTTGTCTCGGCGCTGGCGCTGACGCAGACCTCCCCCGCCACTTCCCATGCGGCGATTGCGATCACGATGGTGACGGGTGGACTGGGATTGGGCATGCTGCTGCCCAACCTGACCCTGATGGCGCAGTACAGCATCCCGCGCACACAGCTCGGGGTCGCGACCGCGATGCTGCAGAGCATGCGCATGGTCGGCAACATGATGGGCACGGCGCTGGCAGGCGCGCTGATCTCGAATCTCTACGTCGCAAAGACGAACGCGATGTTGAAATTCCATCGCACCGGGCAGTGGTCATCGTGGCTCGACGACCCGCAGATACTGGTCGACCGCGCAAAGGCTGCGAAATTCCTGAAGGCGGCAGGACTGGACGCAAACGCGCTGCTGATGGGTTCTCGCGATGCGCTGATCAGTGCGATACACGGCAGCCAGTGGCTGATCGCCGCGCTGCTCGCACTCTCCTTCTATCTGGTGCGCCGCATCCCGCCGATCAGCATCCACCGCGTCGCGGACCAGCCAATCGAGTGAAGCTATTTGCTGCCGCGCGAGCTTATCGCCGCGCTGCAGTTCGGGCATGAATAGGTGTAGGTCTTGAGCTTCTGTTCGGTGTAGATGAAGATCACGAAAACCAGCGCAGGAATCACCATGCGTATCGTGAAGGCCAGGGCCTGGTTTTCCGCAAAATAGGAGGCGAAGAAGAACAGCGCGATGGCCGAATAGATGACCCGCTCGGAAAGCACGAGCGCTGATGCCTTCTTTGTGCCGCTCAACCCCATGCGTCCCTTGTAGCCGCACCCGCTGCACTCGAGATCCTGCCTGCTGATCCGCTCATGGCGTTGAAGCGCCGCCTGCATCTCTTCAGTGCTCTTGTTCATCATTTCATTTCTCGTGACCATTTTTCATGATGGATTCAACCATCATCGCAAGCCTGAGTCAATCAGCCATATCTTCGCAAGACAGAAAAAAGGCTTGCGATAATGCAAGCCTTTTTATTGGTGGGCCCTCGCGGACTTGAACCGCGGACCAAAGGATTATGAGTCCTCTGCTCTAACCAACTGAGCTAAGGGCCCGAAACTGTCAGCCTTCGCTGTCCAAAAAGCTCTTCAGCTTCTCGGACCTCGAAGGGTGGCGCAGCTTGCGCAGCGCCTTGGCCTCGATCTGGCGTATCCGCTCGCGCGTCACGTCGAACTGTTTGCCGACCTCTTCGAGCGTATGGTCGGTATTCATCTCGATGCCGAAGCGCATGCGCAAGACTTTCGCTTCGCGCTGCGTCAAGCTGTCCAGTATATCAGAAGTTGCGCTCCTTAGGCTCTCGTAAACGGCCGCATCGACCGGCACGGTGGTATTCGAGTCCTCGATGAAGTCCCCGAGATGTGAGTCGTCGTCGTCGCCGACCGGAGTCTCCATCGAGATCGGTTCCTTCGCGATCTTCAGTATCTTGTGGATCTTGTCTTCCGACATCTCCATCTTCGCGGCAAGCGTCGCAGCGTCCGCCTCCTGCCCGGTCTCCTGCAGGATCTGGCGCGAGATGCGGTTCATCTTGTTGATGGTCTCTATCATGTGTACAGGGATGCGGATGGTGCGTGCCTGATCCGCGATCGAACGCGTGATCGCCTGGCGTATCCACCATGTCGCATAGGTCGAGAACTTGTAGCCGCGACGGTATTCGAACTTGTCGACCGCCTTCATCAGCCCGATATTGCCTTCCTGAATCAGATCCAGGAATTGCAGACCTCGGTTGGTGTATTTCTTTGCAATCGAAATCACTAGGCGCAGGTTGGCCTCTATCATGTCGCGCTTTGCGCGATGCGAACGCGCCTCGCCATTGGTCATGCGGCGGTTGATCTCTTTCAGGTCGCTGATCGGCAAGCCGACGCGCTTTTGCATGTTGATGAGATTCTGCTGCTTCTCGATGATCGCATGCTGGTAGCGCTGCAACAATTCGCTGTAGGGCTTGTTTGCCTTGATCTCCTGCGCCAGCCAGTTCAGATCGACCTCATGGCCGATGAAGCTCTTGATGAAATGCGCGCGCGGCATCTTGCTCTTGGTCACACAGATCTCCTGTATGCCGCGCTCGTTCTCGCGTATCTCTTCCACCAGACCGCGCATGGTATTGCAAAGCGACTCAACCTGTTTCGCGGTAAAACGGAAAGCCATCAGCTCTTCGGTGATGCCCGCCTGATAGGTGTTGTACTGCTTGCTCAGATAGCCGTGCTTTTCATAGGCGCGGCCCATTTTATTGAACAGGTCCGCGATCACCGCGAAGCGGGAAAGCGCATCCACCTTGAGCTGGGCGAGATCGGCGGCAGCGGCAGCGGCTGACGCCGCGGCAAGCGCCTCTTCGTCTTCATCGCCTTCTTCGTCTACGCCCGCATCCGCATCTTCGGCAGATTCGTCGCCCTCTTCGTCGCCATCCTGATCCTGATCCTCGTCGCCATTGATTCCGGATTCATCATCAATCTCCGCTTCCACGAAGCCGTCGATCAGCTCATTGACGCGAATCTCGTCGCTTTCGATTTTCGCCGCGAGCGCCAGGATCTCCGCAATCGTCACCGGGCAGGCCGAAATGGCCTGTATCATGTTGCGCTGCCCTTCCTCGATGCGCTTCGCGATCTCGATTTCCTTTTCACGTGTCAGGAGATCGACTGTGCCCATTTCGCGCATGTACATGCGCACGGGATCGGTGGTGCGGCCGAATTCCGAATCCACGGTGGACAGCGCGGCTTCCGCCTCTTCTGCCGCATCGTCGTCCGCCACAGCAGGAGCCGCATCGGTCATGATCAGCGCTTCCGCATCGGGAGCGACGTCGCACACCCTGATGCCCATGTCGTTGATCATGCTGGCCACGCTTTCGATCTGCTCGACTTCAAGCATGTCAGGCAAATGGTCATTGATCTCGGCGTAAGTCAGGTAGCCTCGCTCCTTGCCCAGCACGATCAAGGCCTTGAGACTTGTGCGCCTCGCCTCGATGTCCTGCTGCATGTCGGCCAAAGGCAGCTCTATGATGTCTTCTACCTTTTCCTGCTTCTTCTTACTCTTTTTGATTGTTGCCATAATCATGTTTCCAATTGCGTGAGACCCGAAAGGGCCGTGGAAAATCGCATCATTATACCGAATGCGCCAAATCTTTCCTATCCTTAGCCTAGCGCCGCAAGAGACCCAAGTATAGCTCCCGCTCTTCAGGACTCAGGCTGGATAGGCCGCCTTGAGCCGTCTTTTTTTGCAGCGCCTCAAACTGTTCGCGCCTTTGTCCGTCGTCAAGGCGGCTCACAAGCCCTGCAAATTCAGCATCGACATCGAAAGACGAGCCCCAGGCCAGCATGTCTGCTTCGGCCTGAGACAACACCTTGGCATGTATCGTTCCTTCGAACATCTGCATCAGCGCAGGGCTGCTCATCGCAAATTCCGCCTCTCGAAGCGCGGACAGCATGGCGATAATCGCCTCGCCCTCCGCACCTTCTCCATGCCAGTCTGAAGGCAGGCTCCTCGCAAGCTCCGGCTTCGCAATCAGGCATTGCAGCAACAGTCGCTGAACCGAAAATGGGGTTCGAGTAGCCTTTTTCAAGTCGAGCCGCGGCGCGACAGACTTGATCTCGAACAGCGACTCAAGTTCGGCCTGACTGATGCCTGCAAGCATCGCCACTTCCTTGCGCAAAAGCAGCGATGCGACAGGGGAAGTGATGGCCGAGACAAGCGGCCTTGCTCGGTGCAGCAACTGGTTACGCCCTTCCTGCGTCTTCAGATCCAGCTCCCTGCTGATTTCGCTCAACAGATATTCGGAAAGGGGCATGGATTGCCCGAGCTCTCTTTCGAAGGCCTCCTTGCCGAATTCCCGCACGAAGCTGTCCGGATCGTGTTCCTGGGGCAAGAACAGGAAATTCACGCGCTTTCCATCCTGCAAATGCGGTAACGCATTCTCGAGCGCACGCCATGCAGCCTTCCGCCCAGCCTTGTCGCCATCGAAACAGAATACGATCTGCTCGGCCAGGCGCAAAAGCTTTTGTATATGGTAAGGCGTGGTCGCCGTGCCGAGAGTGGCGACCGCATAATCTATCCCATGCTGCGCGAGCGCAACCACATCCATGTAACCTTCGACGACCAGGACACGCTGCCCCGCCCTGATGGATTTTTGCGCCTGAAAGAGCCCGTAAAGCTCATGCCCCTTCTCAAAGAGCGTCGTCTCTGGGGAATTGAGATACTTGGGCTCCCCCTTGTCGAGCACGCGACCACCGAATCCGATCACCTGATTTCGCTGATTGATGATGGGGAACATGATGCGGTCGCGAAACCTGTCATACCGTTTCTCCCCGACGATCACGAGCCCCGTCTCCTCCAACGCCGGACTTTGATAATCCAGGGCCTGGGCCAAATTCTGCCATCCATCCGGCGCATAGCCTATCGCGAACCTTGCTGCTATCTCGCCGCTCAATCCGCGCTTCTTGAGATATTCGATCGCCCGGCTGGAAAATTTCAGCTGTTCGCGGTAATAGCGCGTTGCTGCCTGCATCACCTCATAGAGATCGGGCGCCGCCTTGTGAAAATTTTCGCCCGAACGCTCATGAGGGACTTCCATTCCAGCGCTTTTCGCGAGTTCCTCTACCGCCTCGACGAATCCCAGGCCCAGATGTTCCATCACGAAACTGATCGCCGTTCCATGCGCGCCGCACCCGAAGCAATGATAAAACTGCTTGGTCTGGCTGACGGTAAAGGAAGGGGATTTCTCGCTGTGGAACGGGCAACATGCGACATAATTGCCGCCCGCCTTCTTAAGAGGCAGGTAGCGCTCGATCACGTCCACAATATCCAGGCGGTTTAGCAGGTCCTGAATGAAACTTCTTGGAATCATGTCAGCACCTCACAGCGGAACCAGCATGATCTGCCGGAAAACTCAAATAGACAGGCGGGCCTTGATCAACGCGGAGACGCGGCTCATGTCCGCCACCCCTGCCAGTTTAGGCTTGATATAGCCCATCACCTTGCCCATGTCCTGCGGGCCTTGCGCGCCGACAGAGGCGATGGCCTCATCAACCGCCTTTGCAATCTCCGCTTCGTCGAGCTGCCTTGGCATGTATTCAGCCAGCACGCTCATCTCGAACTTCTCCGCATCGGCCAGATCCTGGCGATGGGCAGCTTCATACTGACTGATGGAATCGCGCCTTTGCTTGTTCATCTTTTCGATGATCGCGATGATGTCCGCATCCGCAAGCTCGATGCGCTCGTCGACCTCGCGCTGCTTCATCGCGGCCAGCAAAAGACGAATAGCCGAGAGGCGCGCCGCATCCTTGGCGCGCATCGCGGCTTTCATGTCATCCGTGATTTTTTGCCTGAGGCTCATGCGCCCGCAAGGCCGGATCAGTAAAGCTTGGGTGGCAGGGTCTGGCTGCGCAGACGCTTGTAGTGGCGCTTGACCGCTGCGGCAAGCTTGCGCTTACGCTCGGCAGTTGGCTTCTCGTAAAATTCGCGAGCGCGCAAATCGGTCAGCAGACCTGTCTTTTCAACGGAACGCTTGAAGCGGCGCATAGCAACTTCGAAGGGTTCATTCTCTTTAACACGTACAGTTGTCATCTACGAACTCTACCAAAAAATTGAGGGCGCGATTCTAGCAAATGCATTTGCACACCACAACCTATATTTTCAGATCACCGTGATTCTTGCAAATCTGCGCTTGCCGACCTGCGCGACCACCACGCTTCCCGCCCGAACCGAAAGGTCCTTGTCGCTCACGCGCTCCCCGTCGAGTTTAACCGCATCCTGCTTGATCATGCGGATCGCATCAGACGTGCTGTCGACCAGATTCGCCGATTTCAGCAAATGCGGAACCGATATGCTGCCATTGACCGCCTGCACGGAGACCTCGGGCATGTCGTCGGGCAATGCGCCGCGGCGAAAGCGCGCCTCGAATTCCTCAAGGGCCAGATCGGCATCTCCTTGCGTATGGAAGCGGGCGACGATCTCCTTTGCCAGCAGCACCTTGATGTCCCGAGGATTGCGCCCTTGATCCACTTCCGATCGCCATTTTGCAATCTCGCCGATGGGCCTGAATGACAGCAGGTTGAGATAACGCCACATCAGCTCATCCGAGATCGACATGATCTTGCCGAACATGTCCTGTGGCTTGTCCGTGATGCCCACGTAGTTACCCAGGGACTTGGACATCTTGTTCACGCCGTCCAGCCCCTCAAGAAGCGGCATCGTCAATATGCACTGCGCGGGCTGGCCGAAATGCCGCTGCAGCTCGCGCCCCATCAGCAGATTGAATTTCTGGTCCGTGCCTCCCAGCTCGACATCCGCCTTCAAGGCGACAGAATCGTAGCCCTGAACCAGCGGGTAGATGAATTCATGTATCGCGATCGGCTGGTTGCTCCGGTAGCGCTTCGAAAAATCGTCGCGCTCCAGCATTTGCGCGACGGTATGCGTTGCCGCCAGGCGGATCAGGTCAACCGCGCTGAACTTGTCCATCCATGCAGAATTGAATGCGATCTCGGTCTTTTCAGGGTCCAGCACCCTGAAGACCTGGTCGCGGTATGACTGCGCATTCTGCAAGACCTCTTCCCGCGAAAGAGGCGGGCGGGTCGTGTTCTTGCCCGTCGGGTCGCCTATCATGCCGGTGAAATCGCCGATCAAAAACAGCACATGATGGCCCAGATCCTGAAACTGGCGCATCTTGTTCAACAAAACGGTATGACCCAGATGCAAATCCGGGGCGGTCGGGTCAAAACCCGCCTTGATGCGCAAAGGGCGTCCCAATGCCAGCTTCCGCCTAAGCTCCGCCTCGACCAATATCTCGTCTGCTCCGCGCCTTATCGTTTCCAGCGCTTCATTCATTTCACTCATTTATATTCATCCAGTTCAAAAATGCCGCTCATCCGGGAATCCAGACCGCTCATCGGGAAAGAAACCACCTCTTAGTCTTTTCCTTACCAATCATCAGCCAAATCTTTATGTAATACACGGTTTCTGCTAGAGTACGCATCCAAATCCGCTAAAAAAGCCATGGCTCACGGAGATATCCTATAATGTTAACGCAAAACATGCTCAACCAAGAGCGCAAAAAAAAGTTGCGCTGGTTTGTCGCAATGTCCACCATGCCCTTGTTGGGCGTTCTGACCGCATTCGGACTGGTTCCCTCCTCGAGTCTTGGCATCAATAGCGGCAACATCACCATCGAACAGTTATCGCTTCCATCGGCCGCTCCTGTCGAAACCGCTGCTGCGACCTTCTGGCATACCGAGCGCGTGCAACCAGGCGACACCGTTGCGGAGCTGATGCTGAGGCTCAACATCAAGGATAGCGCCGCAAGCAACTACCTGCGCAACAGCCAGGATGCGCAGGCCTTTCGCAAATTGCCCGTTGGCCGTGAAGTTCAGGCGGAAACCGATGCCAATGGCTCACTGTTGTCCTTGAGCTATCTCGACAAACAGGGCGATCAGATCGTCGTCAGAAAGCAGGGGGACGCTTTCGCCACCAAGACCACGGCCCCTCAACTGGAAAAGCGGCTTTTCGTCAGGACAGGCGAAATCAAGAGCAGCCTTTATGCAGCCACCGACGCAGCAGGCCTGCCTGAGGCCGCCGCAAACCAGCTGACCGAGATTTTCGAAGGCGACATCGATTTCCATCACGATTTGAGACGCGGCGACAGATTCACCGTGGTGTATGAAACGACTTACAGCAACGGCGCGCTGGTCAAGATAGGCCAGATACAGGCGGCTGAATTCATCAACCGCGGTAAATCTTTCCGCGCCGTACGCTTCCAGACCGATGCGACGCACAGCGACTATTACACGCCCGAGGGCAAGAGCCTGAGAAAAGCCTTCCTCCGCTCCCCCATCCCATTCTCGCGCATCAGCTCGGGCTTCACCACGGCTCGCTTCCACCCAATCCTGAACAAGTGGCGCGCGCACAAGGGAGTTGATTTCGCAGCCCCCATGGGTACGCCTGCGAAGGCAACCGCTGACGGACAGGTCGCCTTCAAGGGTGTCCAGAGCGGTTATGGAAACGTCGTGATCCTCCAGCACCAGGGGAATCTTTCCACGGTATATGGCCATCTTTCGCGTTTCGCGAAGGGATTGCACAAGGGTGAGCGGATAAGACAGGGCGACGTGATCGGCTATGTCGGCATGACCGGACTTGCGACCGGCCCGCACCTGCACTACGAATTCCGCGTCAACGGGCAGCAGCACGACCCGATGAGCGTAGCCCTCCCCAATGCGCGCCCCATCAGTTCTGCCAACCGCACCGCATTCAACGCGCTGGCCAACAAGTTCATCGCCAGCCTGAACCAGCTTCGCAACACCAATCTCGCAAAACTTGACTGAGCGATACATCGGACTGATGTCGGGAACCAGCCTGGACGGCATAGACGCCGTCCTGGTCGAGTTCGAGCATGACCAGCCTATCGTCCTGAACAAGTTCTTCATGCCCTATGAAGAAGAATTGAAGCGCTCCATCCTCGATCTCCAGCACCCCTCTCATGACGAACTGCACCGCTCTCAGCTATTAGGCAACCAGCTGGCAAGGCTTTATGCAAGCACCGTTCGCTCTCTGCTCGCACAAGACGCGCATTTGCCGGTCAAAGCCATCGGCTGCCACGGGCAGACCATACGCCACAGACCCGAGCTGGGATTTACGCTGCAGATAGGCAATGCCGCGTTGCTTGCCGAACTGACCGGCATCACCGTGATCAGCGACTTCCGTTCGCGCGACGTTGCGGCCGGCGGGCAGGGAGCGCCTCTTGTCCCTGCCTTCCACGACCGAGTATTTCGCCATCCCGACATACACCGCGCCATCGTGAACATAGGCGGCATCAGCAACCTGACCGACCTGGCGCCCGGAGAACCCGCGACCGGATACGACTGCGGTCCTGGCAACATGCTGATGGATGCCTGGTGCATGAGACACATGAAAATGCCATACGACAAGGATGGCGCGTGGGCGGAAAGCGGCAAGGTGCTGCCTGAGCTTCTCGAAAGACTGCTTGCCGAGCCCTATTTCATGCTCCCGCCCCCCAAGAGCAGCGGGCGTGATCTTTTCAACATGGGCTGGCTGGAAAGCCATCTGCAGAAGGCCGAAGCGCCCGAAGACATCCAGGCCACCCTGCTTCAGTTAACGGCCACGGCCATCGCGCAGGCGATACATGGCGCACAGGAAGTCTATCTCTGCGGAGGAGGGGCGCACAACAGCGCCTTGCGCCGCGCGCTTTCCAGGCTGCTGCCCAACCGCATCATCAAGACCACGGACGAAGTCGGCATCGACGGAGACTATCTGGAAGCCATCGCCTTCGCATGGCTTGCCAAACAGAATCTTCTGGGCATCCCCGCAAACCTGCCACAGGTCACAGGCGCCGCACACCCTTGCATCCTGGGCGCGGTGCATACCGCGCCAGCGGTCTAGATCAGTCTGCCTGTCTGCGCAGGAAAGAAGGGATGTCGTAGGTATCCATCCCGGATTTTTCCATCGCATCCACCGCTGCGCGACGCCCTGTGCGCATGATGGTCGGCATCTCGAGCTCGCCGTAATTGACTGCCACTGGCTCGTCATGTGTTCCGGTCTTCTTGAAGCTCTGGTCCACGTAGACCACTTCGGGCTTGGTCATCTTGCGTTCCAGCGGGCCACCCAATCCGGTCGCGACGACCGTCACGCGCAGCTCGTCTCCCATGGTCTCGTCGAACACCGACCCCAGGATCACGGTCGCCTCTTCCGCCGCAAACTGAACGCAGGCCATCACGTCTTCCATTTCGCTGACTTTCAGCGAGCTCGATGAAGTGATGTTGACCAGCACTCCGCGCGCACCCGTCATGTCGATGTCTTCAAGCAAGGGACTTGCGATCGCGCGCTCGGCGGCGGTTCTTGCGCGATCCGGACCCGAGGCGATCGCAGAGCCCATCATCGCCATGCCGTTTTCGGACATCACCGTGCGCACGTCCGCAAAGTCCACGTTGATGAGGCCTGGCACATTGATGACTTCCGCAATTCCCGCAACCGCGCCCTGCAATACGCCGTTTGCCGCCTTGAATGCCTCGGGCACCGTGACATCCTTGCCCAGCACTTCCATCAGCTTTGCATTGGGCACGATGATCAGGGAATCCACATGCTCGTGCAGCGCCTTGATGCCATCTGCCGCATAGCGCATGCGGTTTCCTTCGTAGATGAACGGCTTGGTCACCACCGCGACGGTCAGGATATTCATCTCGCGCGCGATCTGAGCGACGATGGGCGCGGCTCCCGTCCCCGTGCCGCCACCCATGCCTGCGGTGATGAACACCATGTTTGCCCCCGAGATCAGCTCCTTGATGCGCTCGCGGTCTTCCTCGGCAGCGGCCTTGCCGACAGAGGGCTTCGCTCCCGCACCCAGACCCTGGGTGATCGCAGCACCTATCTGCAGCTGAGTGCGAGCGCGACTTCGATTCAACGCCTGAACATCCGTATTGATGACGATGAACTCGACACCCTGCACGCCCTGTTCGATCATGTGATCGACCGCATTGCCCCCGCATCCCCCGACACCGATAACCTTGATGACCGCATCCTGTGATTGCGCTTCCATGATTTCAAACATCTTTGCCCCCTTATCTAACCAAAATTGACGATGAATTTCCAACTAAAACCACGACTTCATTTTTGCCAGCACATCCTTGAAAGCATTCGACTGCTTGCGCGTCTCCTCACTGCTCTTGTGATGCTCAAGTCCATATAACAACAGCCCCACCCCGGTCGCCATGCGCGGCGTCTTCACCACTTCCGACAATCCACCCACATACTTCGGTATGCCAAGCCTCACCGGAAGATGGAAAATCTCCTCTCCGAGTTCGACCATGCCCTGCATTTCGCTGCTTCCTCCGGTGATCACGATCCCTGATGACAGAAGATCGTCGAATCCGCTCCTCCTCAACTCCGCCTGCACCAGAGAGTAAAGCTCCTCGACTCGAGGCTCGATCACTTCTGATAGCGTCTGCCTGGACAGCATCCGCGGACCGCGTTCACCGACCCCAGGCACCTCGATAGATCCGTCATCGGCAAGCTGGCGCAATGCGCAGCCATGCCTGATCTTGATGTCTTCCGCATCCTGGGTCGGCGTGCGCAAGGCCATCGCGATGTCGTTGGTGATCTGGTCTCCCGCGATCGGAATCACCGCGGTGTGACGTATCGACCCCCCGGTAAACACCGCGATGTCGGTCGTGCCTCCGCCTATGTCCACGAGGCAAACACCCAGATCCATCTCGTCGTCCGCCAGCACCGCGCGGCTGGATGCCAGTGGCTGCAGGATCAGTTCGTTCACCTCCAGACCGCAGCGATGTATGCACTTCATGATGTTCTGCACCGCAGCGACGGCTCCCGTCACGATGTGCACCTCTACATCCAGCCTCATCCCGCTCATGCCAAGAGGCTTCTTGATCCCGTCCTGCCCGTCTATGCTGAAGGTCTGTTCCAGCACGTGCAGTATCTGCTGATCGGCCGGCAGGCTGATGGAGCTCGCGGTCTCGAGAACGCGGTCTATGTCGGCCTGAGCCACTTCCTTTTCCTTGATCTTCACCATGCCACGCGAATTGGTGCTGCGTATGTGGCTCCCCGCGATGCCCGTGTGAACCGCCGTGATCTTGCAGTCAGCCATCAGCTCCGCCTCTTCCAGCGCGCGCTGTATCGCGCTCACTGTGGCCTCAATGTTCACGACCATGCCCTTCTTCATGCCGGAAGATTCATGCATGCCCATGCCGATGACTTCAAGCGATCCGTCGTCCTTTACCTCGCCCACGATCGCCACGATCTTGGACGTACCGATATCGAGACCGACCACCAGATTCTTCGTTTCCTTGTTTCTGCTCATCGCATATGCTCCATTCCAAAAAGCATGCTGTCTTTCACGCCGTTCATCCCTAAGCCTTCCCTGTCGACTTCACTGCAAAGCCATGCCGGTAACGCATGTCAACCACCTCTTCGGCCTTCTTCTGAGCGCCGCCCTCGCTCATCTGGTAAGCCACGAATCTCGCCATCCGCTCCTGCAATGCATCGCGCCCCAGCTCCAACACCGTGCCGTTGCTAAGATGCAGCTGCCATGCATGCCTTGCCGACAGGGATATCTGAGACACCTGCAGATTCAATGCGGATAGCTGTTCGCTGAATTTCTTGTATTCGTCCAGCACCTCTTCAGAGCTTCCCTCTATGCCGATGAATCTCGGCAACTGCTGATCCGTTTCCGCTGCAAAGACCTCTCCCTGCTTATCCACCAGTTCATCGTCATTCCAGCGCGCCACCGCCTGATGTTCCTCGATCTGAAGGACCAGGCCATCCGGAAATTTGCGCCTTATGTTCACGCTTTTCACCCATGGCATGGCCTGCAAGGAGCGCCTAAGCCTTTCTATGTCAGCCGTCAGGAAGTTTCCCTGAACCCCGCTTCTCACGACGGCCAACACCTCAGCAGGGTCTACGCGCTCAGGCGCACTCGCCAGACGCACGGTCCTGATCGGCAGGAGCGAAGGCAGATGCACGGCGTAATGCACAGCCCCGTATGCGATCGCAAGGAAGCTGCATCCCAGCAGGAAATTTGCAAGATTGCGCAAAAGAGGCGCGTTATCCCACATGGGCAAGCTCCAGAACGCGAAGCACCAGTTCCTCAAATCCGATTCCGTCCTGGCGCGCCGCCATCGGCACCAGGCTGTGATCTGTCATGCCGGGCGAGGTGTTCGCCTCCAGCACATACATCTTCCTATCCTCGCTCATCAAAAAGTCCACCCTGCCCCATCCCTGTCCACCTATCAGGGAAAATGCGATCTTTGCCAGGCGCTGCATCTCCTTTTCGGCTGCATCATCCAGGCCGCATGGGCAGAGATAGCGCGTGTCGTCGCGCAGATATTTCGCCTCGTAATCGTAGAATTCATTGGCAGGCTCTATCTTGATCACTGGCAGCGCCCGATCTCCCAGTATCGCCACGGTGTATTCGCCGCCCGAGATGAAGCGCTCCGCGATCACGAGCTTGTCGTGCGTTGCCGCATTGAAATAGGCAGCCTGCAATTCTTCCTTTTTCTTCACCTTGCTGATGCCCACGCTCGAACCTTCGTTCGCCGGTTTCACGAAGAGCGGAAGGCCCAGTCTTTCGACGACCTCGGTATCCTTGCTCTGATCATCCAGCATCAGATATTCGGGTATCGGCAAACCGCCCGCCTGCCATACGAGTTTGCTGCGCCACTTGTCCATTCCGAGAGCGGAAGCCATCACGCCGCTTCCGGTATAGGGTATGCCCAGCAATTCGAGTGCACCCTGCACCGTTCCGTCTTCGCCAAAACGGCCATGCAGCGCGATGAAGGCGCGATCGAAACCGCGATCCTTCAATGCCTGCAGGTTTTCTGTGGCCGGATCGAACGCATGCGCATCCACGCCGCTCCTCTGAAGTGCGGCAAGCACCGCGGCGCCGCTTTTGAGCGACACTTCGCGCTCTGCGGAACGCCCGCCGAAAAGCACCGCAACCTTGCCGAACGATTCTGGGTTATTCATTTTCATGCTCACCGATAATTCTCACTTCAGGATGCAGCCGCACCCCCGTCTGACTTTCCACCGTCTCTTTCACAAGCCCGATCAGATCCTCTATGTCCTTCGCCTTCGCGCCGCCTTCATTGACGATGAAGTTCGCATGCCTTTCAGACACCCTGGCGCTGCCTATGCTTTTCCCCTTCAGTCCGCAAAGCTCGATCAATCTCGCCGCATGGTCGTTTTGAGGATTGCGGAAAACCGATCCCGCATTGGGCAGACTCAGGGGCTGGCTTGCGATCCGTTTGCCAAGCAGCTCCTTGATCTTTCGTCTTGCCTCTTCTCCGTTACCCGGTGCAAATTTCAGCCATGCACCGGCAAACAGCTCAAGGTATTGAGGCCCGAGGGAAGACATGTCCTCTACTTTGCCTGTGGGGGACGCGCGCTCGCTCCTCCCCCCCCGCGCCTCAATTCTTTCGACATGACGGTAGCCGATCTCATATTCTTCCGGCTTTCGCACCAGAATCTCGCCCCGTCTCGTCACGATCTCCGCCTTCTCAACACAATTCCACGTCTCGCCGCCATAGCATCCGGCATTCATCGCGAGCATGCCGCCCACGGTTCCCGGAATGCCTGCAAAGAATTCAGCACCGCTTTTGTCGTGAAGCGCGGCAAAGCGCGCAAGCTTCGCCCCCGGAACACCCGCCTGAACATAGATCAGTCCGTCTTCTTCCATGCGCAATTCGCGCAAGGCGCCGTGCATCAGAATGACGGTGCCCCTTATTCCCCCGTCCCTCACCAGCAGGTTGCTGCCCAGGCCCACGACGACCAGCGGCTCATCGACCGGCAATCCCTTCAAGAACGCGCACAGGTCTTCGATGTCCGCCGGCAGATAGCATCTTTCGGCAACCCCGCCCGCCCGCCAGCTGGTATGCCGGCTCATCGGCTCGTTGAGCTTCAGGCTTCCTCGCAATGCTGCGAAATTTTCGGGTTCGCTCATGTTCATGACTGGGCCATCTGCTTGATCAATGCGGGCACATTGCCTATGGAACCCGCCCCCATGTTCAGGACCACATCGCCATCCCTCGCCTGCTGCATCACGATAGCCGGCATGTCCGCGATGTTCTCGACGAAAACCGCTTCGCTCTGCCCTGCAAGGCGCAGTGCATGCATCATCGCGCGCCCGTCCGCCGCCACCAGAGGCGCCTCCCCCGCCGCATACACTTCGGTCAGAACCAGCACATCCACGCTGCAGAGCACCTTCACGAAGTCTTCGAAGAGATCGCGCGTCCGGGTATAGCGATGCGGCTGGAATGCCAGAAGCAATCGCCTTCCCGGAAATGCGCCGCGCACCGCTGCAAGTGTTGCCGCCATCTCAACCGGATGGTGCCCGTAATCGTCGATCAGTGTGAAGCTCCCGCCGCTAGGCAAGGCGATCTCGCCGTAGCGCTGAAACCTTCTGCCCACGCCCTCGAATTCGCCGAGCGCTGCGATGATCGCCTCATCTGCCACCCCAATTTCCAGCGCGATCGAGATCGCCGCGAGCGCATTGAGCACGTTGTGGTTGCCGGCGAGGTTCAGCGTGATGTTCAGATCCTTGGGAGTGCCGTTCTGACGGCATTGCGCAGTGAACAGCATCTGCCCTCCCTGAGCCCTGACATTCACCGCCCTGATCTGCGCGCCTTCGCTGAATCCATATGTCGTCACGGGCTTCGTGATCCTGGAGAGGATCTCGCGGACATTTGCATCGTCCACACAAAGCATCGCGCGTCCATAAAACGGAAGGTGTTCTACGAAATCCACGAATGCCTGCTTGAGTCTTGAAAAGTCGTGCCCGTAGGTCTCCATGTGATCGGCATCGATGTTGGTGATCACGGCGAGGATGGGCTGAAGATAAAGAAATGAGGCATCCGATTCGTCGGCTTCGGCGACGATGTATTCGCCCGTGCCGAGCTTCGCGTTCGTTCCGCTGCTGTTGAGCCTCCCGCCTATCACGAAGGTGGGATCGAAACCGCCCCTGGCCAGTATGCTTGCAGTCAGAGAGGTCGTCGTGGTCTTGCCGTGCGTGCCCGCAACTGCTATCCCCTGGCGCAGGCGCATCAGTTCGGCCAGCATCATCGCGCGGGGGACGACCGGAATGCGGCGTGCGCGAGCAGCCTGCACTTCAGGATTGTCCTGCGCAACCGCAGTCGACACTACCACCACGTCTGCGTTGTCGATATTTTTCTCGTCATGCCCTATGTTCACGATCATGCCGAGTTCGCGCAGCCTCCTTGTCACCGCATTGTCGCTGATGTCAGAGCCGCTGACGCCGAACCCCAGGTTGAACAGCACCTCGGCGATGCCGTTCATCCCGGAGCCCCCGATGCCCACGAAATGTATCTTCTTGATCTTGTGTCTCATAAGCCCAACTCCATGCAAGCTTCCGCCACCGCTTCTGCGGCGTGCGCCTTTGCCATCTCGCGCGCCTTCTGCGCCATCCCGCTCAATCTTTCCCTGCTCAACCCCTTCAGCAATTCCGCCAGACTCTCTGCATTCAATTGAGATTGCGGCATCAGGATCGCAGCGCCCTTGTCGCTCAGAAATTTCGCGTTATGCGTCTGATGATCATCCACCGCAAATGGATACGGCACCAAAAGGCTGGCCACTCCCGCTGCGGCAAGCTCCGCGACAGTCAGCGCACCCGCCCTGCAGATCACGAGATCGGCATCTGCATAGCTCCCTGCCATGTCATCGATGAAGGGCCTGATATCCGCCTCCACCCCCATCTCCCGATAGAGCAAGGAAACGGACTCATGATGCGCGCGCCCTGTCTGATGCAGCACCTTGGGCCTCTCTTCCATAGGCAGCCTTGCGAGCGCACGGGGAACGGCCTCATTCAGCGCCTGAGCACCCAGGCTTCCCCCCACCACCATCAGCCGCAATGCGCCTTCTCTTTCCGCATAACGCTCCTGTGGCGCCGGCAGCATCTCGATCTGGCTACGCACCGGATTCCCGCACCATATGGCGTTTTTCAACACATCCGGGAATCCCGACAGCACCTTGTCCGCAAGACGGGATAGCGCCTTGTTGCTGAGTCCTGCCACTGAATTCTGCTCGTGTATCGCAAGCGGGCAGCGCAGCAGTGCCGCCATCAGCCCGCCGGGGAATGTGATGTAGCCCCCCATGCCCAGAGCGACGTCCGGCCTGTATCGGAAGAGTGCAACGGCGCTCTGCCACATCGCGACCAATAGATTGAATGGCAGCATCAGCTTGCGCAGAACTCCCTTGCCGCGCAGCCCGGAGAAGCGAACCCATGCCATCTCATAGCCATGCCTGGGCACGATCTCAGCCTCCATGCTTTGCGGCGCGCCAAGCCAGGTCACATGCCAGCCCTTTTCGCGCAAGACATCGGCCACGGCCAAAGCGGGGAATATATGCCCCCCTGTTCCGCCTGCCATGATCAGGATCGAGCGGCTCATACCGGCAGCCCCCTCGCGAGCCTTCTGTTCTCATAGTCGACCTTGAGCAATATCGCTGCAGCGATGCAGTTCATCACCACGCCGCTTCCGCCGAAGCTCAGGAAAGGCAGCGTCAGTCCCTTTGTTGGCAACACCCCCATGTTCACGCCGATGTTGATCGTCGCCTGCACGCCTATCCATACGCCTATTCCCTGAGCGACCAGCGCAGAAAAATTGCGATCGAAAAACGCCGCATGGCGTCCTATCTGGAATGCGCGCATCACGAGCAACCCGAAAAGCAGGATCACACAGGCAACCCCTGCAAGCCCGAGCTCCTCCGCGATGACAGCCATCAGAAAATCGGTATGCGCCTCCGGCAGATAGAAGAGTTTTTCCACGCTGCCACCCAACCCCACGCCCAGCCATTCCCCCCTGCCGAATGCGATCAGCGCATGGCTCAATTGATAGCCCTTGCCATAAGGATCCGCCCAGGGATCCATGAATCCGATCACGCGGTGCAACCTGTATGGGGAAGAAAGAATCAGCGCCGCGAATCCCATGGGCAATACGATCAGCAATAAGCCGAACATCTTCACATTGAAACCGCCAAGCCAGAGCGTGCAGACCGCGATGGCAAGAATCACGACGAATGCGCCCATGTCGGGTTCCAGCAGCAGAAGGAATCCCACACCCATCATCACCGCGACTATCGGAAGGAATGCCTTGATAAGCTGATCCTTTACCTTGCCCTTGCGCACCGTGTAATCCGCCGCATACATCACCGCGAAGAGCTTCATCAATTCAGAAGGCTGAAGATTGATCACCATCAGGGACAGCCAGCGGCGGCTGCCGTTCACCTCTCGCCCGACATGCGGTATCAGCACGAGAACCAAAAGCACTGCGCCTATCGTGAAGAGATAAGGCGCATAGTTCTGCCAGCTCTGCACGGGCATCTGGAAAGCGAACACGCCCGCAAGGATGCCCGCCGCGATGAACATGCCGTGGCGAAGCAGATAATAGGTCGCCTGGTGATGCGTGAACTTGCTGCCTTCGGCGGTTGCGATCGAAGACGAATAGACCATCACGAGCCCTATCGACAGGAGTGCGATGAATACCCAGATCAAAAGATCGTCGAACTGGGACTGTGGAGGAGGCGTCTTTGTCCTGACTAATGAAGCCATGCGCCCTCCTCGATAAGCTTTTTGACTTCCTCGACATAGACCTCGGCGCGGTGCGCATAATTCCTATACATGTCAAAACTCGCGCAGGCGGGCGAGAGCAGAACCGCATCGTTTTCCTTTGCGAGCCTCGCTGCAGAAGCAACCGCATCTCTCATGTCGCGAGCCTTGACCAATTCAACCCCGCTTCCCTGCAATGCAGCCTCTATCATCGGCGCATCCTGACCTATCAGAACGACGGCTCTTGCATGCTTCATTGCGACAGGCTTGAGAGGCGAAAAGTCCTGCCCCTTGCCAACGCCTCCCGCGATCAGCACTGACTTGCATCCCAGCCCTTCCAGAGCGGCGACGGTTGCCCCGACATTGGTCCCCTTAGAATCATCGTAAAAACTCACGCCGTTCATGCTCGCGACGAACTCGACGCGGTGCGCCAGTCCCTTGAAATTCTTCAATGCATCGAGCAGAGACGGCATAGGCAGACCTATGGAACTGCAAAGGGCGAGCGCGGCTTGTGCATTCGCGGCATTGTGCAGCCCGGCAACCTTGAGCTCCGAGGTTTTGATGAGCCTCTCGCTTCCTCTTGTCAGCCAGATATCCTCATCATTTCTTTCGATGCCGAAATCCGTCGCCCTTTCAGGCCGGTTCAAACCAAAGGTGACGAAATGCTTTCCGTCCTGCCTCATGTTCATGCAGCGTTCATCGTCCCGGTTCAGCACCTGGATCCCGCAACCCTGGTATATGCGCTCCTTGGCTTTCGCGTATTCTTCCATGCCATCATAGCGGTCGAGATGATCCTCGCTGATGTTGAGCACGACAGCCGCGTCCGGCTTGAGACTCTCCGTCGTCTCGAGCTGGAAGCTCGACAATTCAAGAACCCAAACCTCAGGCTGCTTTTCCTTGCGCGCCATCACCGCATCCAGGACCGCAGGAGAGATGTTTCCTGCCGCAATGGCATCCTTTCCTGCGGCCTTGCAAAGATGCTCCACCATGCTCGTGACCGTGGTCTTGCCATTTGAACCTGTGATTGCGATCACCCTGGCCTTGCTTTCCGACCCGGAAAGTTGACGCGCAAATATCTCGATGTCCCCCACGATTTCGATGCCGGACTTGACCGCCCTCTGAACAAACGGATCGTTGAGGGGAACCCCAGGGCTGATCGCGATCATGCCGACATCTTCGAGCAATGCCTCTTCGAATTTTCCGCAGCGGATGTCATCCAGGCTTACGATGCGGGCCGCATCTTCGAGACCCGGGGGATTTTCCCTGCTGTCGGCCACGCGAACCCTTGCGCCTTCTTCCTTAAACCAGCGCACCATCGACAGCCCTGTCTCTCCAAGCCCAAGCACCAGCAATACCTTCCCATCCGAACGCATTTTTGCGTCCGGGCTGGTCTGCAATGATGTCCTGGTATCCTGAGTCATGTTCATCATCTCAGCTTCAAGGTTGCCAATCCCAAAAGCACCAGCAGCATGGTGATGATCCAGAATCGCACCACCACCTGCGTCTCTTTCCAACCCTTGAGTTCATAGTGATGGTGCAGCGGCGCCATCTTGAAAACGCGCTTTCCGGTCATCTTGAATGAGGCGACCTGAATCACCACGGACAGCGTCTCCACCACGAACACGCCGCCCATGATGAAAAGCACGAGCTCCTGACGCACGATCATCGCAACCACGCCCAAAGCGGCGCCCAGTGCGAGTGCGCCCACATCCCCCATGAACACTTCCGCCGGATAGGCGTTGAACCAGAGGAACGCCAGGCCTGCGCCGGATATGCCTCCGCAAAACACCGCGAGCTCTCCGGCTCCGGGTATGTATGGAATGCCCAGATATTTTGCAAACACCGCATTTCCCGCGACATAGGAAAATATCGCCAAGGCCCCGCTCACCATCACGGTCGGCATGATCGCAAGGCCATCCAACCCGTCGGTCAGATTCACCGCATTGCTTGTCCCGACGATCACGAAATAGGCCATCGCAATGTATGCGACAGCGCCCAGCGGAAGCACCCATAGCTTCATGAAGGGCACGATCATTTCCGTCTGAGCGGGCAGCGTGGCGGTATGCCAAAGGTAGCCGCCCACCATCAGCGCGATGATCGACTGCCAGAACATCTTTACCTTGGCCGACAATCCCTTGGGATTCCTGTGCACCACCTTGCGGTAATCGTCCACCCATCCGACCACGCCAAAACCCAGTGTGGAAAGAAGCGCCACCCACACGTAATGGTTGCGCAGCTCACCCCAAAGCAGGGTGGTGATCGCGACAGAAGTCAGGATCAGCGCGCCTCCCATGGTGGGGGTGCCCGCCTTGACGAGATGCGTCTGAGGACCATCCGTGCGCACCGACTGCCCTATCTTGTAGGCTGTCAGCTTGCGTATCATCGCAGGCCCCACCATGAACGAGATCACGAGCGCGGTCATCGCCGCAAGCACGGTGCGCAGCGTGATGTAATTGAACACGCTGAAAAACCTGACATCCTGTGCCAGCCATTGCGCCAATGCTAAGAGCATTTGTCTTCCTTCCCGCCCAAACAAAATTCGACAGCCCGTTCCATCTTCATGAAGCGCGACCCCTTGAAGAGCAGGGTTGTGCCTTCTTGCAATTCACCTTCGAGTTCATTTTGCAGATCTTCTATGCGCTCGAAGTGCCTTGCATTCTCGCCAAACTCGCGCGCAGCGATCCGGCTCATTTCCCCCAGCGCATAAAGCCTTTCTATGCCGGATTCCTTCGCAAACTGGCCTATCTCGGCATGCATGCTCTCCGCATCGCTTCCCAGCTCGCCCATGTCTCCCAGCACCATCACGCGCCTTCCAGCCGACTTTGCGAGCACCTTTATCGCGGCGCGCATGGAGGCAGGATTTGCGTTATAGGTGTCGTCGATCAAGGAGGCGCCGTTGCGCCCTTTCTTTCTCTGCATTCTTCCTGCCACGCCAGAAAAGTGCTCGAGCCCTGAGGCGATGCTCTTTAGAGGGATATCCAAGGCGATCGCGATGGATATCGCCGCCAGCGCATTGCGCGCGTTATGCTCTCCCGGCACCTGCATCAAAACTTCAATTTCCCCTTTTGGCGTCCTGACTTCGAGGCGCAGTCCGGATTCATGAGGCTGCCAGCTTCCCTTGATGTCTGATTTTTCATTCAGCCCGAACTCAAGCCGGGAATTTGAGCTCGCAAGGCTGCGCCAAAGCGGCGCATGTTCGTCGTCTGCATTGATGATCGCTATTCCGGAATCCTGAAGCCCCTCGAAGATCTCCCCTTTTGCGCGTGCGACGCCTTCAACGCTGCCCAACCCCTCGAGATGCGCGCCGCTTGCATTGTTGATCAGCGCGATTTGGGGCTTGGCGATGCGCGTGAGATAACTTATCTCGCCAAAGTGATTCATGCCCATTTCGATGACTGCATATCTGTGCTGTTTATTGAGCTGCAGCAGAGTCAATGGCATGCCGATGTCGTTGTTCAGATTGCCTTTGGTTGCGAGTACGGCATCGATGCTGCCTGCCGCCGCGCGCAAAATGGCTGCGGTCATCTCCTTGACCGTGGTCTTGCCGTTGCTGCCGGTGATCGCGACCAGCGGAATCTCGAATTGCTTGCGCCAGTATGCAGAAAGATTTCCCAAAGCCAGTCGCGTATCCTGAACGAGCAGGGCGGGAGACATCGAATCCGTCCAGCTTCCTTCATTCACCATCACCGCTGCGGCCCCGGATTTGAGCGCCTGCACCGCAAAATCCGCCCCGTCGAAATGCCCGCCCTTGAGCGCGACGAAGAGATCCCCGCTGCCTATCTTTCTCGTATCCGTGGAGACCGCGAAAAATTCGGCGTCTTCGCCTTCGATTTTCCCGCCCAGGGCAAGGACGGCTTCAGAGATCTTCATCATTGAACACCCCCCTCAGCAGGCCATGAAGACAGCGCCTTCAATGCGACATCCGCATCGCTGAAAGGCAGCCTAAACCCCCTTACCTCCTGGTAGTCTTCATGCCCCTTTCCTGCGATCAGCACGGTGTCGCAAGTATCGGCCAGCAGAATCGCCCGCTCTATGGCCGATGCGCGATCGATGACGATTTCGTGATTTCCCATCTCCATTTCGCTCGCGATCTCTTCGATGATCGAGGCAGGATCCTCGCTTCTGGGATTGTCGCTCGTGACGATGCAGACATCCGAAAACTTCTCGGCCACCCTGCCCATCATCGAGCGCTTGCCTCGGTCGCGATCTCCTCCGCAGCCAAACACGCAATACAGTTTTCCATTCACGCCCATCTCGCGAAGCGCGACAAGCACCTTTTCGAGCGCGTCGGGCGTGTGCGCATAATCCACGATGACCGCAGGCAGCCCCTCTCTTCCAATCCTCTGCATGCGTCCTGCGGCGGGCTCGACATTTCGCAATGCATGAAGCGCGTCGTTCAGACTCACATCGCCCGCAAGCAGCACGCCCAGCACGCCCAGCAGATTGGCCGCATTGAACTTGCCCAGCATCCTGCTTTCAAGTTCGCCCATGCCCCAGCTCGAATAAACTTCGATGCCCAGGCCATCCGTGCTCATTTTCACTAGCTTCCCGAACACCATGCGCATGCCGTGTCGTTCGGCAAATCGCAATGCTTCATCCGTCAACCCGTAGCCTATGACCTCGACTTCCTTTTCAAGGAGCCTCACGGCCGTCTCCATTCCGAACGCATCGTCGAGGTTGACCACTGCGTGCCTCAGCGTCTCCCATTCGAAGAGTTTTCGCTTGGCTGCCGCATAGCTTTCCATGTCTCCGTGGTAGTCGAGATGATCGCGGCTAAGATTGGTCAGGAGCGCAACATCGAAGCGCACGCCGTTGACCCTGCCCTGGCTCAGCGCATGAGAGGAAACTTCCATCGCAACGGCGCTTGCACCCAAACCCAGGTATTGCGCCAGCAGTTCATGCAACAGGACCACATCCGGCGTGGTATTGACACTCGGCTCAAGTTTTCCTGCGAAACCGTTACCCAGGGTTCCGATCAGCGCACATTTTTTGCCAAGGCTTGCCATAGCCTGCGCAATCCAGTGGCAGGTCGAAGTCTTGCCGTTGGTTCCGGTCACGCCCGCCATCCAGAGCTTTTCAGAAGGATATCCATAAACCGCGTCTGCGATATATCCCGCCTTGTGGCGCAGATCGGAAACGGGCAAATGTTCCACTTGCCAATCCTGATTCCAGGAAAAGTTTCGTTCCTCGTAGATCACGAGACCCGCGCCATGAAGGATCGCCTGCTCGATGTGATTGCGCCCGTCGGCCTTTTCTCCCGGATAAGCCAGAAATGCATCGCCTTTTTTGACGCGCCGACTGTCCGTCACGAGACGGGTATTCGGCGGGAGCGTGTCCAAAACGGAAACCAGGAGTTCCTTCATCCTCTCCACATCCCCTGTTCGCCTCATCATCACACTTCCTCCTTGATGATTTCGGCTGGCGGCGGGATCACGTTATCCAGAGGCGCATCGTTGGGCACATTCAGCATGTGCAGCGCAGCACCCATCACCTTGCTGAACACGGGTGCTGCAACCTGTCCGCCGTAATATTCCTTGCCGCTTGGCTCATCTATCATCACGGCCACGATCAGACGAGGCGAACTGACCGGGGCCATTCCGACAAAAGAGGCAACATAGCGGTTGACATAGCGCCCGCCCTCGAGCTTGTGAGCGGTGCCCGTCTTTCCCGCAACCCGGTAGCCTGCGACCTGCGCTAACGGCGCCGTGCCACCCGGCATGACCACCGACTCGAGCATGGGCTTCAATTCATCCGCGGTCTTTCTCGAAAACACCTGATGACCGACTGCGGGCTGATTGAGCCTCAGGAGAGAGACGGGGAGCACTTCCCCGCCATCCGCGAAGATCGTGTAAGCCCTTGCAAGCTGCAAAAGATTCACGGATATGCCGTGCCCGTAGGACATGGTCGCCTGCTCGATCGGCTTCCATGTCTTTGCATCCCGCAGCCTGCCTATCGCCTCCCCAGGAAAATCGCTGCCTGTATGCCCGCCAAATCCGGCTGTGTGAAAGGTTTGCCAGAGCGAGTCCGGGTTCAGCATCAATGAAATCTTCGAAGCGCCCACGTTGCTCGATTTCTGGATGACTTGCGATACCGTAAGCTCAGGCTCTGGATGCGTGTCGTGTATCTTCCTGTTGCCCAGCGTGAACACGCCGTTTTCGGTATTGATCTCGGTATTGGGCGTCACCTTGCCGAGATTCAATGCAGTCCCTATGGTGAATGGCTTCATCGTCGAGCCAGGCTCGAACTCGTCCGTCTCAGCACGGTTGCGCATCCTCTGAGGGCTCACGTGCTCGTGATTGTTCGGGTTGTAGCTGGGATAATCGGCAAGGGCCAGCACTTCACCGCTTTTTGCATCAAGCACCACGATCGCACCCGCCTTGGCCTGATGCTCTTTTACGGCAAGAGCCAGCTCGCGATAGGCCAGATGCTGCATCTTGCTGTCCAGGCTCAATGCGATGTCAGCACCTGGCTTAGGCGGCGTCAGACTGCCTGCATCTTCCACGATGTGCCCGCGCCTGTCCTTGATCACGCGCTGGCTGCCGGGCTTGCCCGCAAGCCTGCCCTGCAATGCGAGTTCGAGTCCTTCCTGACCCACATCGTCCTGCCCGGTAAAACCCAGCACCTGCGCAAACTCTTCTCCTTCCGGATAATACCTGCGGTATTCGTGCTGCAGGAAAATTCCCGGCAGATTCAGGCTTTCAACCTTGCCAGACTCTTCCGGAGGAATCTGTCTTTTGAGATAAACGAAGTCGCGCGTCGCATCCATAAGACGGTGCTTGATCTCGGCCTCCGGCATGTTCAGCGCCTGGGCAAGTTTCCGCAGATCCTTCTCGTCGAGCTTTGCAGCAGGATCGCCAAGCTTGATTTCGGCCGCACTCGCCCAAACGGACTCGACCGGCGTGCTCACGGCCAAGGGCGCGCCATTTCGATCCGTGATCATCCCGCGATGCGCGCTGACCTCCATCACACGGCTGAATCGCTGATTCCCCTGCTCCTGAAGAAAGTCGTTGTGTATTCCCTGGAGATAGACCGCGCGGCCGATCAATGTGGCGAGTCCGCCAAGCAACACCGCGAACAGCACCGTTGCACGCCATCCCGGCAACTTGCTCACTTCGGCTTTTGTTGCCGCATAACTCATGGTTTCTCCCCTGCCCCGCTCGAAGAAATTTGCCCCATGCGTATGAATCTGATCTGTTCCTTTTTCGGCAGTTGCATCTGCAACTGTTGCGACGCAATTCTTTCCACGCGCGCAGGCGCGGCCAGCGTGCTTTGCTCGAGCTGCAACTGCCCCCACTCGACTTCCATCTGGCGCGCCTCTTCCTTCTCCTGCTGCAGCGAAACGAAAAGCTTGCGCGCCTGATTCTGCGAATCAACCACACCCAAAGCCGCCGCAATCACCAGCGCCAGAAGAAAACCCCTCGCGATGCTGCTATACATTGCTGCGCTCCGCCACGCGCATCACGGCACTTCTCGAACGAGGATTACGCTGTACCTCATTTGCACCCGGCCGCACAGCGCGCCCGACCAGCCTCAATTTGCCCATCGGAACTTCGCTTGCGCGTATAGGGACATTGCGCGGCAGCTTGTCAGCCTCTGCCATGTCGCGCATGAAACGCTTGACGATGCGATCCTCCAGGGAATGAAAACTGATCACCACGAGACGTCCGCCCGGTTTGAGTCTTGATATGCACTGAGGCAGCACTTGCTCTAGCTCCTCGAGTTCCTGATTGAGATAAATCCGTATAGCCTGAAAAGTCCGCGTCGCCGGGTTTTTGCCGGCTTCACGGGTACGTACCGCCTTGCCAACCAGCTCGACGAGCTGCCGCGTGGTCTTGACGGGTTGCGTCGCCCGCGCAGCAACAATCGCTCTTGCAATCTGCCTAGCAAACCGCTCTTCGCCGTATTCACGTATAACCTCCGCAAGCTCAGTCTCATCAACACTTTCAAGCCATTGCGCCGCAGTCAAACCGCGGCTCATATCCATGCGCATGTCAAGCGGCGCATCGAACCTGAAGCTGAAGCCGCGCCCGACTTCATCAAGCTGAGGAGAGGAAACACCGAGGTCGAGCAATATCCCGTCCACGAGATCCACATCGAGTTTGTCGAGCATCTCTTCCAGATGCGCAAATCCGCTGTGCTCGATGCGAAACCTTTCATCATTCAGAGTCCGCCCATGCTCAACTGCAGCCACATCCTTGTCCAGCGCGATCAGCCGTCCGTTTTCGTTGAGCCGCTGCAATATCAGCGAGCTGTGCCCGCCTCGTCCGAAAGTGCCGTCCACATAGATTCCGTCAGGCTTGATTTCGAGCGCATCGACTGCTTCATCCAACAAAACGGTCTCGTGCGCGAGCGTCGCGCTCACAACGAGAACCCGTCCAGCTCGGCCGGCAGATCACCCTCCATGAGCGAAAGCGCAGCCTGCTGCT
The DNA here is from genome assembly GCA_021782365.1 of Pseudomonadota bacterium. Lineage (GTDB taxonomy): Bacteria > Pseudomonadota > Gammaproteobacteria > Burkholderiales > Gallionellaceae > Gallionella. Next base: position 95,035 of record JAJXVB010000008.1, on the reverse strand, counting down.
GAGCCTGCCACTTCGCCTCATCCCAAAGTTCGAATTTGTTGCCCTGACCGATCAGCATCACGCTCTTGTCGAGAGAAGCATAGCTGCGCAAAACCGGGGATATCAGCACGCGGCCCGCACTATCCATCACCACATCCTCCGCATGCCCGACCAGGAGGCGCTGCAATGCACGGCTTCTGGGATTGAATGAGGAAAGCTTGTTCAGCTTGTCGCGTATCGGCAGCCACTCGGGCTGCGCATAGATCAGGAGGCATCCATCAACATCGGCAGTCAGCACAAGATTTCCTGAACAGGCGCCCAGCAGAACATCGCGATACCTAGCGGGTATCGCAAGCCTGCCCTTGCCATCCAGATTGAGTTGCGCCGCCCCCTGAAACATCCCACCTCCCACAATTACCCACTTTTTACCACTTGATCCCACTATATTTAAAAAAATGCCGGCGGTCAAGCGAAAAATCGGATTTTTTCTTTTCAAGACAAAGGCTTAGCGAAGAAACCTAAAGTTAGCAAATGTACTTAAAAAGCAATGAATTGCATAATTAAGCTAAAGCCATTTGTTATGGAGGCTGCGATTGAAGCATTAGAGATGCGTTTGATCCGCGTCGACGGGCATTGCGCATACCGCTGCAAAGCCCTCATAATTCGCTTACCAATCCGACAATAAGAACAGCACCATCAGGAGGAGTAAAGATGCAAATCCTGCGCGTTATGTTAGGTTTACTGCTGCTCTTTTTTGGCAATGCGGAGGCCGCTCCCGTTCATTCCTTCGTCGTAAGCGATGTCGTCGTCAACTCGGGACAGGCTAAACAGATCGAGTCGTTCGTGCGCTACCTATCCGAAAAGAGCGGCTATCCGATGCAGGCCGTCTTCACATCGCACTACACCGGGTTGTCAGACATCCTGAGGGAACACCCAGATTCGATAGGCTGGACCTGCGGCGCCCCTTATGTCGAGGATCACAAGGCATACGGGCAGCAGCTTGTCGCAGTCCCGCTGTTCCAGGGGAAACCCCTCTACCACAGCTTGATATTGACGCAGAAGGACAGACCGGAGAAACAGCTTTCCGACTTCAAGGGAAAAGTGCTGGCCTATTCCGACATACGCTCCAATTCCGGATTCATCTCTCCCGCCTATGCGCTGCACGAAAAAGGCATCGACATCTCAAAATACTTCAGGCTTGCGATAGACACGGGCTCCCACGAGAACAGCATACAAGCCCTTCTGGGAGGACTTGCCGACGTCTCGGCTGTCGACGAATATGTCTGGGTCGAATATATCAAGACACATCCTAAAACCGCGATAAAGCTCAAGGAAATCGAACGCATGGGGCCCTACCCCTTCACGCCTGTCGTCGCAGGCCCCAAGGTCGATGCTGCGATCCTGAAGAAGCTGGAAGATGCCTTAACCGGAATGAAGGCCGACGCCAAGGGAAGGACCATGCTCAAGGATTTCGGCATGGACGGATTTGTGGTCGAACCGGACAGCTTTTATGCGCCGATCGCAAAGATGCTCGCAGCAGTCAGGCCTGACGGACACGCTGCCCGGTGAAGAACTGGCTATACCGCTCCTTTTTCCGCCAGGTGAGCGTTCTGCTCCTGGTCTTTTCCGTGATCTCGATTTCGGCCTACGCGATCCACAACTACTTAGAACTGAAGCGCCAATGGCGCGATGCGATAAGATCCCAGGCATCAGATGCAACCCGGCTCGTCGCGCTGACCGTCGCGGATGATTTGCGCTATGGAAAGCTCTTCGAACTTTGGAGCAAGCTTAGGCGCGTCCAGGAACAGGAAGATCAGGGCACCCTCTACAGGTTCCGGGAGATCACCGTTATCGACAGCTTAGGGAACACGATAGGCTCCACCGATCCCAAAGAGCACCCTCTGATGCAGCCCTATGTTTCCAGCGCATGGAACAGCATGGAAACCATGAGCGGGATCGCTCCCGTCGAATTCGGCGGAGAAAAAATCGGCAGCGTCGCAGCCCTCTTCGACATAACGTCTTTCAGGGAATTTCTCTGGATACACCTGCGCGACTTTGCGATCTATCTCTCCGCACTAACCCTGACTTCCGTCGCATTCGGCCTGATCCTTGCGCGCTGGATCACCCGCCCGTTGAGCGATATCCAGGGCACGCTTCCAGCGATGGGAAGCGGAACCATCGCGCTTCCCGCCCTCACCAGAAGGCAGGACGAATATGGAACGCTCGCAAGAGCCATCGAATCCGCTGACAAGCGCATATTGGAAGATGCGAAGCAGATCAGGGTGCAGAACGACACGCTCGAAGAAACGGTGAGGCGGCGCACCGTTGAGCTCAGTGCAAGCAACAAGGAGCTCGAGGCGTTCAGCTATTCCGTCTCCCACGACCTGCGCGCGCCGCTGCGCGCAATTGACGGATTCAGCCAGGCGCTGATCGAGGATTACGGAAGCAAACTAGACGAAACAGGCGCGTTCTATCTTAAGCGCATAAGAGGCGGTGCGCAGAAGATGGGCTCGCTGATCGACGACTTGCTTCAGCTGTCCCGCGTGACGCGACTCGAGATAAAACATGCCGAAGTCGATTTGAGCGCGATCGCCGAAAAAATCATGCGCGGATTCCAGAATGAAAGCCCATATCGAAATGCCAGCATCAAGATAGAACCCGGGATTTCCGCGACGGGAGACGCAGGCCTCATGCAGATCATGCTGCAGAATCTGCTGAACAACGCATGGAAATACACGAGCAAGAAGGATCATGCGATCATCGAGTTCGGGAGCCTCAAACAGGATGGCGAAGAGATCCATTTCATCCGGGACAACGGCGCAGGATTCGACATGCGCTACGCCTCAAAACTGTTCGGCGCTTTCCAGCGCCTGCACACGGAAGACGAATTCCCAGGAACGGGCATAGGCCTTGCAACCGTTCAGCGCATCATCAACCGCCACGGCGGCAGGATATGGGCGGAAGGTGCGGTCGGTGAAGGAAGCTGCTTTTATTTCGTATTGCCGCATATCGCGGCCTGAATTACCAAGCGGAGCTTAGATGAAGAACAAAATCATACTTCTGGTCGAAGACAATCCCGATGACCGCATACTGACCGTGCGCGCATTGAAGCAGCACAACATCTCAAACGAGATAAAAGAGGTCAAAGACGGACAGGAGGCGCTCGACTACCTTTTCGGAGAAGGGGAATATGCGGGAAGGGACACCTCGATACAGCCGCAGATCATCCTGCTCGATCTCAAGCTACCCAAGGTGGACGGCCTGGAAGTGCTGCAAAGGATACGCGCAGACAGCCGCACGCGCCGCCTTCCCGTCGTGATACTCACCTCATCGAACGAACAGCAGGACAAAATCTCGAGCTACAATCTCGGCGCGAACAGCTATGTGCGCAAGCCCGTCGATTTCAACGAGTTCATCGAAGCAGCAAGACAGCTTGGCATGTACTGGCTGATGCTGAACGAAGCGGCGGACGACTGATGTGAAAAAACTGCGCGTCCTGATCATCGAAGACTCAGAGGACGATACGCTCCTTGCCTTGCGCGAACTGAAGCGCGGAGGCTTTGACGCAATTTTTGAGCGCGTATCCAGCGAGAAGGCATTGAAGGATGCCCTGTCGCGGCAGGAGTGGGACCTCGTGATCACGGACCACAACATGCCGGGATTCAACTCTTCTGATGCGATCAAAATCGTGCGCGAGCATGGGCTCGACATCCCGCTCATCATCGTTTCTGGCAGCATAGGCGAAGAAATGGCTGTCGCCTCGATGAAGTCCGGCGCCCACGACTTCGTGATGAAAAGCAACCTCGCGCGCCTCGTGCCCGCGATCGAACGCGAGCTGCGCGAAGCCCTGAACAGGCAGGCCAAGCGGGAAACAGAGGATGCGCTGATTTCAAGCGAGCGCCATTTCAGGGCCTACTTCGAACAGGCCCTGATCGGCATGGCATCGACCAATGCAGAGAAGGACTGGCTAGAGGTCAACGATGCGCTGTGCAGAATGCTGGGATATTCGCGAGAAGAGCTGTTGCGCATGAACTGGGCAGAGCTCACTCATCCAGCCGATCTTGATGAGAATCTAAAGCTGTACGAGCGCCTGCTCAGAGGCGAATTAGACAGCTATACGCTAGAGAGCCGATTCATACGCAAGGATGGCGAAATCATCCATGTGCGCCGCGCGCCCCAGGCCGTGCGCAAGAATGGCGGCAGCCTCGATTACATCGTCACCCTCATCGAGGACATCACGGAACGCAGGAGAGCGGAAAACAACGAGCATCTGCGCAACCATGTTCTCGAACTCCTGACCCAGGGCAAGCCGCTTGCCGAAATCCTGAATGCGATCGTGCTGGGCGTGGAAGAACAGAATCCCGCAATGCTCTGCTCCATCGTGCTTCTGGATGCCGAAGGAAACCACCTCTCGATAGGCGCGGCCCCCTCGCTTCCTCCCTCCTACAATGCCGCAATAGAAGGCGCCGAGATCGGACCCGAAGCCGGCTCATGCGGGACTGCGTGTTATACCGGTGAGCGCGTCATCGTCGAGGACATACGCAGCCATCCTTACTGGAAGAACTACAGGCATCTCGCGGATCAGGCAGGCCTCGTCTCCTGCTGGTCCGAGCCGATATATGGATCCACGCGCAAGGTACAAGGATCCTTTGCGATCTATCACAAAAAACCCAGCATCCCCAGCAGCGCCGACATCTCGCTGATCGCAAGCTGCGCAAGACTGGCCGGTATCAGCATCGAACGCAAAGAGGCCGAAGATGAGCTGCAGCTCGCCTCCATGGTCTATAAACATTCCAGCGAAGCGATGATGATCACCGACGAGCACAACCGGATCATCGCGATCAATCCCTCCTTCACCGACATCACGGGCTATGCGATGGATGAAGTTCTCGGGAAAAACCCTGGCCTCTTGAAATCGGGAAAGCACGACGCGGACTTCTACAGGAATCTGTGGAACGAAGTGAAGAATCTGGGCAGCTGGCACGGCGAGATCTGGAACCGCCGCAAGAGCGGCGACGTCTATCCGGAGTGGCTAACGATCAACACCATATTGAATCCGGATGATTCCGTGCATCGCCATGTCGCGCTCTTCTCCGATATCACGGACAAGGTGCGCACGGACGAATTGATCTGGAAGCAGGCCAATTTTGACCTGCTGACCGAACTGCCCAACCGGCGCATGTTCCACGACAGACTGGAGCAGGAAATCAAGAAGGCGCATCGTGGACAATCCAGGGTCGCGCTGCTTTTCATCGATCTCGACCGCTTCAAGGAAATCAACGACACGTTGGGGCACCATCTGGGCGACCAGCTGCTGATCGAGGCAGCGAAACGCATCGTCTCCTGCGTGCGCGAATCGGACACGGTCGCGCGCCTTGGCGGCGACGAATTCACCATCGTCCTGTCCGAACTTTCGGAAGGAACCCATGCAGAAAAGATCGCGCAGAACATACTCGAGAAGCTCGTCGCGCCATTCCGTCTCGGGGTTGACAACGCGTATATATCGGCAAGCATAGGCATCACCTTTTATCCCGACGATGCGCTCGACGTGGAACAGCTGCTGCGCAATGCCGACCAGGCGATGTATCTGGCAAAGAGTGCGGGGCGCAACCGTCTTGGCTACTTCACCAGCGCACTCCAGGAAAAGGCGCAATTGAGACTCAAGATGCTAAATGACTTGAGAGGCGCGCTTCAATCAGACCAGTTCAAATTGCACTTCCAGCCCGTCGTCGAACTCGCAACAGGCAGGATCGTCAAGGCAGAGGCTCTATTGCGCTGGATGCATCCTGTCCGCGGGATGGTAAGCCCGATGGATTTCATTCCGCTGGCCGAAGAAAGCGGCCTCATCATGGAGATCGGCGACTGGGTGTTCAAGGAGTCCGCACGCTGGATCAGACGCTGGCTTGAAATTTCGCCTCAAGGCTTCAGGGTCTGCGTGAACAAATCCCCGATGCAGTTTCAAAGCGACAACGGAAACATAGACGAATGGCTTTCTTATCTTGAGAACCTCGGGCTTTCCGGAAAGCACATCGTGATCGAGATCACGGAAGGACTGCTGCTGAATGCCGACGCCAGCATAACCGACAAGTTCCTCAAGTTCAGGGATGCGGGCATCGAGGTCGCGATAGACGATTTCGGCACCGGATATTCCGCTCTCTCCTACCTCAAGAGACTGGACATAGACTATCTCAAGATCGACAAGTCTTTTGTCGAGGATATCGCAAACGATGCGAGCGACATGGCGCTTTCCGAAGCCATCGTGATGATGGCGCACAAACTCGGGCTCGAAGTGGTCGCCGAAGGCGTGGAGACAGAGGCGCAGAAGGAAAGGCTGCTTGCGGCAGGCTGTGATTTTGGGCAGGGATACCTTTTTTCCAGGCCCGTTCCCCCCGAAGAATTCGAGATATTGCTGAAGAAGGGTGAAGCTGGCCGATAAGCCGGGTTCTGTCGTGGACAGTCATTCCTCTAGGCGTTTCGTTGCCTGACGCTCAAGCGATCTACCCGCTGACGACGCGAGCCACGTCATGGTCAGCCTATTTGATCTTGCTCCGAATGGAGTTTACCCTGCCACCCCCGTTGCCGGAGGCGCGGTGCGCTCTTACCGCACCGGTTCGCCCTTGCCTGATCTGTTTTCACAGCCATCGGCGGTATGTTTTCTGTGGCACTTTTCATCACCTCGCGGTGTCCGGCCATTAACCGGCATTCTGCTCTTTGGAGCCCGGACTTTCCTCCCCGCACCAAGGTGCGCGGCGACTGCCTGGCCAGCTTCAGCATCAAGTGTAACAACGCGGGTTGATTGCTGCAAATTCGCTCCTCATTTCGAGCCTCATCTCATTCCGAAAAGCGCCTCGAATTTCTCGATGGGCAAAGGCTCTCCGAACAGATATCCCTGGTAGGCGCCGCAGCTCTGCATGTCCAGAAATTTTCGCTGCGCCTCTGTCTCCACGCCTTCCGCGATCACGTCCATCCTCAAAGCCTCGGTCATCGCGATGATGGTCTGGACGATCGCGGCATCATTGGGGGCCGTTGCGATATCGCGTATGAAGGACTGGTCTATCTTGACCTGATTCAGGGGAAGGCGCTGCAGGTATTGCAGCGAGGAATAGCCCGTGCCGAAATCATCCAGAGATAACTGAACGCCGATCTCCTTCAACGCATTCATCGTCACAGCAGCGGAGCTCTCGAGCAGCATGCTCTCGGTCAACTCGAGCTTCAGGCGGGAGGGATCGAGCGAATATTTTGCAATGAGCGCCTTTAACTCATCGACGAATTCCATCTGACGGAATTGCCGCGCGCTGATGTTCACCGCCAAAACGAATCTTCGCATCTTTTCATCGCTCGACCAGCTTGCGAGTTTCGCACAGGCTTCATCGAGCACCCAGCGCCCTATCGGCAGGATCAGGCCTGACTCTTCCGCGAGGGATATGAAGTCGACGGGAATGACCATGCCGCGCTCCGGATGATGCCAGCGTATCAATGCCTCGGCGCCTATGGGGTTGCCTTCTCGATCGACCTGAACCTGATAATAAAGTTCGAATTGCCCGCTCTCCAACGCAAGACGCAGTTGCTCTTCCATAGAAGCTCGCGCGTTGATCGCCTCCTGCATCTTCTGATCGAAAAAACGCAGGGTATTTCGCCCGACCCTCTTGGCCTGGTACATCGCGATGTCTGCCTGCTTCAAGAGCTCTTCCGAATCCTGTTTTTCCCCGCAGAACAGGGTCGCGCCTATGCTGCCAGAGCTACGGAAAATCTGCTGCTTCAGCTGATAGGGCTTGCTCAATGCAGCGAGTATCTTTTCACCTATCGCTTCGACCTGTTCTGCCGCGACGATTTCCTGTTCGCCCAGATTCTCAAGCATCACGACGAATTCGTCGCCACCCAGACGGGCAACGGTATCGCCTTCTCGCACCGAGGAAACGAGGCGCTCCGCAACCTGCTTCAGAAGGAGATCACCCATCACATGGCCCAGCGTATCGTTGAGTTTCTTGAAGTTGTCGAGATCGATGAACAGCAGCGCCCCCCTGTTTTCATCCCGCTCACTGGATGCGATCGCATGGTTTAGCCTGTCGAGAAACAGCTGCCGGTTCGGCAATTCGGTCAATGCATCGTGGAATGCCAATCTTCTTATCGTATCTTCAGCCTCCTTGCGCCTCGTGATGTCGTGGCTCGATGCAAAAAGATATCGCCTCCCGTCTATCTCTGCACCCGTCGTGCTCACCTCGACGTCGAGAATAGTCCCATCTCGCCTTCGATGCCGCGTCTCAAATCTGGCCGCATTGACATGCACAAGGGCCTTGAAACGCTCCATCAGTTCTTCCCTCGTCCACTGCGCATCCCAATCAGCCACGCTCATTCTGCTGACCTCCTCCTGGGAATACCCCAGCATCTGGCAGAAGGTGTCATTGGCCTCAACGATGTTGCCGTCAACATCCATGATGTGCACGCCTTCCAGTGTCGAACTCATCAGCACCTTCTGGCGCAGCAGCAGCACTTCATTCCTGCGTTCCACTTCCTTGCGCGCGGTGATGTCGACATGCGCGCAAGCATAGTGGCTGATCAGGCCATCCTCTCCCCTGATCGCGGATACGCTGAGCCATTTTTCACGTATCTCCCCTCCCTTGTGCCTGATCCATATCTCCCCCGACCATGCTCCAGTGCGCCTGATAGACGCCAGCATGTCGGCATAGAAGTCCGCATCGTGATGCATGGACTGGAAGATTCGCGGGGTCTTCCCCACCACATCTTCCGCAACATATCCCGTATCCTCCGAGAATGCGCTGTTGACCTTCAGGATCACGCCATCATTATCCATGATCGACAGACACTGCCTGGACTCGAATGACACTGCCGCCATCTTAAGGCTCGCCTCATGGGCGCGTTTCTCCTCTCCCATGTAGCGGGATACCAGGAGATAAAGACCGGCCGATCCGCATCCGATGTTCAGGAGATAGAAGATTTTTCTGGCAAGATCTGGCAGCGGGGTTGCCGCCAAGGCTATGCGATCGTCTATCAAAGCGGAGATCAGGATCAGCAGGAAATATGCGAGGAACCACTTGAACGCTTCTTCCTTTTCGAGAAACAGGAGAGCCGCGATCGGCGAGAAGATCGCCCAGATCATCACCATGCTGCCTGCGGAAAATCCGCCCAGCGACCACATCAGAAAAAAGGGCAGAATGAGCACCAGGATCAGCTGGCTTTGGCGGACGAACCGGATATCCTTGGTCCTGAAGAAACGGGAAAGGCTGGCTGCCGAAATGAGCGCATAAGTCATCGGGATTGCGCCTGACAGCCAGTGGCCGAGTAAACAATAGGTCGTCCCCCATATCAGCGCGAGCGGCGCGATGATCAGCGGAACCAGCGTCATCACGGTCTTTTCCAGACGCAGTTCTGCCCTATCCGACAGATCGAGGCCCGCCGCGACGATGCTGTCCAGCCATTTCCTTGCCGAATGCGTCATTTCACCATGAACCCGTCTGCGACTTAGCGTCGCTCCAATGCAGCTATTTTCTGATTATCTGTATCGTTACTCCCAGCACTTTCCATTGTTTCACTTCTTCCTGCAAGGCCGTTTCCGTGAGCGGATTCTGGCTTAGCCAGTCCGATTCGATTGCAAGATAATACTTCGTCCCCGTGAAGCTCGCCGTCATCTCGGGCAAGACGACATCGCTGCGATTCCTGTAGAAAAGGACGGCAAGACGCAGGCTCATCGCCAGAAGACAATCTTCGCTGTTCAGGAACAGCCCCTGAAGCTTCTTCAGATTGCCGCGGTGCGCAAGCGCAAGCAGGCTGAGCCTGGCCTGCTCCTTCTTCGAAAATCCCGGCATGTCCGCATTCGCAAGAATGTAGGCGGTGTGTTTGTGATAGCCGCTGTGCGCCACCCTGATGCCGATGCCGTGCAGTTTTGCCGCCCACCCCAGCGTCTGCAGCGCGGCCTCGTGATTGCCAGAGCCGGAAAACTGGGTTGCCAGAACATGCGAGAGATGCTCGATTCTCGCCGCCTGTTTCACATCGACGTGATAACGGCGCATGAAATTCTGCACCGTCACATCGCGCATGTCGTTGTTGTGAAAGCGCCCCCAGAGGTCGTAAAGCACGCCTTCGCGCAGCGCGGTCGAGACCGTCTGCATCTGCCTGATCTCCAATTCCTCGAAGGCCGCATACATGATCGCAAAGCCGCCAGCCAGTGTCGGCAGCCGATCGGCTTTCAGGCCAAGGAAAGACAGCTTCTGCACATCCCCCGCCTTGACCAGATGCGCGCGCAGCATTTCAAGCCCCTCGCGGGTGATGCCGTTTTCGCTGTAGCCGTTGAGCTCAAGGATATCGCTGATCACCTTGGCCGTCCCCGAAGAACCTATCGCCCTCCGCCATTGCCCTTTGTAGTCGGCGATGATGCCTTGCAATTCGCTGCGAGCGGCAAGTTCGGCACTTGCCATGCCCTGTTTCGTGATTCTGCCATCAGGAAAGAAACGTTCGCTGAAACTCACACAACCCATGTAAAGGCTCTCGAGCCTGATGGGCGCGTATCCCCGTCCGATGATGAACTCGGTCGAACCGCCACCTATGTCCACCACCAGAACCTGTTCTTCCGATTTGGGCATCCCGTGGGCGACTCCGAGATAAATCAGGCGCGCCTCTTCCCTGCCCGCGATGACTTCGATCGGAAAACCCAACACCCTTTCCGCCTCCGCGATGAAGCTCGCGGAATTCTTCGCGACTCTCAATGAGTTGGTGCCGACGGCGCGCACGGCTTCAGGAGGCATGCCTCTCAAGCGCTCTGCAAAGCGTGAGAGTGCGGCCAAGGCGCGTTTTTGCGAAGACTCATCCAGATGATTTTCAGGGGTGAGGCCTGCCGCCAGGCGGACCGGCTCGCGCAGCCCGTCGAGCATGTAAAGCTGCTCGCCTTCCACCTTTGCCACCTGCAGCCTGAAACTGTTTGATCCCAGATCGACTGCGGCAAGAAAGGGCTGTTGCTCCATTATTCGCGGATTTCCCGCTCTATCTCGTCCAGAGAGACATGGCGAACATCGCGTCCCTTGACCATGTAGATCACGTATTCGGCGATGTTCTTCGCATGGTCGCCTATGCGCTCTATCGCCTTTGCAACGAAGAGTATTTCCAGTGAAGTCGTGATCGTCCTCGGGTCTTCCATCATGAAGGTGATGAGATAGCGCAAGATCGACCGGAACTCGATGTCCACCTGATCGTCCTGGCGCACCACTTCGGCGGCCATCGCCACATCCAGCCTTGCGAATGCATCCAGCGATTTCCTCAACATGTCGATCGCAATCTCGGACGCATGCATGACCTCGTGGTAACGGGGAATGGCCAGGCCGTGCTTCTCGGACAGCATCTTCGCCATGCGCGCAATTTTTTCCGCCTCGTCGCCTATGCGCTCGAGATCGGTGATGGTCTTCACGACCATCATCAGCAGCCTGAGATCGCTCGCGGTCGGCTGGCGTCGCGCGATCACCTGACTGCACTCTTCGTCTATCTTGACTTCCATCGCGTTGACCCGGTGATCGTCGTCGATCACTCGATTCATCAAGGCGGTGTCGCCTTCCACCATGGAATGGATAGCGCTGCGTATCTGGCTTTCAACCAGGCCGCCCATCTGCAGCACATAGGCGCGTATCGCCTCGAGTTCGACATCGAACTGCTTGGAAGTGTGTTCACTGCTGATCATGGCGCCCTCCTGTCTCACAACAAACCGTATATACTATTATACGATCATGAAAGAAATATGACAATCAGGCCGTCATCGTCTTCACGCCGGAAGCCGTCCCGAGCAGCAGCACGTCCGCAGGGCGTCTCGCAAAAAGCCCGTTGGTCACCACACCCGCGATGTGGTCCAGGGTCGATTCGAGCTCGACCGGATTCATGATCTTCAAGCCGCGCACATCCAGGATCAGGTTGCCGTTGTCCGTGGTAAAGCCTTCGCGCAAGGCTGGCTGGCCGCCAAGCGCCACAAGCTGCCTTGCAACGGAGCTGCGCGCCATCGGAATCACCTCGATCGGCAGCGGGAAGTTGCCCAGCACATCCACCAGCTTGCTCTCGTCGCAGACACAGATAAATTTTTTACTTGCAGCGGCGACGATCTTCTCGCGCGTCAGTGCGCCGCCGCCGCCTTTGACCATGTGCATGTGGCGCGTGATCTCGTCAGCTCCGTCCACATAAACGGGCAAATCGCCCGCATCGTTCAGCGACATCACCTCTATGCCATGGCCCTTCAGACGCTTGGCTGAAGCCTCCGAACTTGCCACGGCGCCGCGTATCTTGTGCTTGATCTTCGCAAGCTCATCGATAAAGAAATTGGCGGTGGAACCCGTCCCGACGCCGACGATGCAATCCGCCGGCACATATTCGATTGCTGCTGCCGCAACGGCCCTTTTCAAATCATCCTGATTCATATTGTTTGCTCTCGATCTGATTGATATCCGTATAATTATTGCAGGAAATGGCAACTTTAGGGAAAGTCATCTGTCAACGCAAGCATGGACGGGATGACCTTTCAACTTCAAACGAACACAGGGAACCGACAATGCCAGCCGTACTGACCATAGCCACCCAGCCCTACAGCGACCAGAAACCCGGCACTTCAGGACTCAGAAAGCGCGTGCCCATTTTCAAGCAGCCCCACTATCTGGAAAACTTCGTCCAGTCCATCTTCGACAGCATCAAGCCCCCTCAAGGTTCCGTGCTGGTCCTTGGCGGAGACGGACGGTATTACAACCTCAATGCGATACAGGTCATCCTGAAGATGGCGGCGGCAAACGGATTCGGGCGGGTGCTTGTTGGCAAAGGCGGCATATTGTCCACCCCCGCAGCCTCATGCGTGATCCGCAAGCATGGGGCATACGGCGGCATCATCCTGTCTGCAAGCCATAACCCCGGCGGGATGGATGGCGACTTCGGCATCAAGTATAACGCCTCGAACGGCGGCCCTGCTCCCGAAAAACTCACCGACAGCATCTACGAGATGAGCCTCAATATCTCGCAATACCGCATTCTGGATGCGCCCGACATCGATCTCGAGAAGACTGATGAGGTCGAACTCGGAGAAATGAAGGTATCCGTGATCGACCCGGTAGCAGACTATGCAGACCTTATGGAATCCCTTTTCGATTTCGATGCGATAAGAGACCTCATCAGGAGCGGCTTTCGCATCAAATTCGACGCGATGCATGCGGTCACAGGGCCCTATGCGAGGGAAATCCTCATCAACCGTTTGCATGCGCCTGAAGACAGCATCATGAATGCAGTGCCCCTGCCGGATTTCGGCAAGGGCCACCCTGATCCCAACCTCACCTATGCGCACGAACTGGTCGAAATCCTCTATGGAGAAGATGCGCCGAATTTCGGCGCCGCATCCGACGGGGACGGAGACCGCAACATGATCCTGGGGAACCGCTTCTTCGTCACCCCTTCTGACAGCCTCGCGATCCTGACCGCGAATGCAACGCTCGTTCCGGGCTACCGCAAGGGCCTCTCGGGAGTTGCGCGCTCGATGCCGACTAGCAGCGCCGTCGACCGTGTTGCAAAAGAGCTCGGCATACCCTGCTTCGAGACGCCTACCGGATGGAAATTCTTCGGCAACCTGATGGATGCCGGAAAGGTCACGCTCTGCGGCGAGGAAAGCTTCGGCACAGGATCCAGTCACATCAGGGAAAAGGATGGACTATGGGCCGTGCTTTTCTGGCTCAACGTCATCGCATCGAAAAAACAGTCGGTGGAAGAGATCGTGCGCCAGCACTGGTCGAACTTCGGCCGCAACGTGTATTCGCGTCACGACTACGAGGCCATTCCGATTGACGCCGCAAACTCGGTGATGGCGCACATCAGGAAGGAATTTGAGCATCTTCCCGGAAATACATTCGGCAACTACAGGGTCGAGCACTGCGACGATTTCAGCTACAAAGATCCAGTCGATGAAAGCCTGAGCACAGGCCAGGGCCTGAGGCTGCTCTTCACGGACGGATCGCGCATCGTGTTCCGACTCTCCGGCACCGGAACGGAAGGTTCGACGCTGCGCATCTATCTCGAAGTCTTTGACCCCGCAATCGAACGCCACCGGCTCGATGCTCAGGAGGCGCTTGGCGATCTCATAAAAATTGCAGGAGAGGTCAGTCAGATAGCGTCGCTCACGGGTCGCAACGAACCCACGGTGATCACCTGATTTCTTCCTGCTGGCCGAATCTTGACCTTGTATCGGCCAGCAGGCGCATTGTGGACTCACCCTGGAATTTCTGGCCCGCCTGAGCCATGTAGTCGTCCCTTCTGTCCGATGCGCCGAGTTCGTGAGCCGCGCGCGCCGCGATGATGGAATAGATGACGGAAGCCTCGCCATGTTTGATCGCGCGCAGAGCCGCCTTCTCCGCCTCCTGGTAGCGTCCTTCGAAATACGCCCTCAGCGTCACATCGAGCAGTTTGCGCGAATTGTTCTGCGCACGCTCCAGCCTGATCTTCTTCACCAGAGCGGGGAGCCTCGTGGTATCCGACAGGAGCTGCATCAGCCAGTGCCCGAGCACCAGGATCAGCAGAAACAGGACCGCAAAGAGCTTGAGCGACATTTCGATGCGGTATGGCGGATAGACCAGCAGCACATAGGCCGTGTTCTGCAGCAGCGTGCCGAGCGCTACGGCGGCTGCAAAGATCACCAACATCGTGATCAGATACTTCACTGAAGCGCCTTCTTTCGAGGGCCAGTCTGATCGTGGCTCAACCGATAGCTGCGCACAGCCCGAAGGCTGCCGCTGATATCCGGCATGTCGATATTGATGCTGGCGGTCGAAAGCTTCTTGAGTTCCGAGAGCATGCGTGCACCCTCCTTCGACTTCACGTCGAAATAGCGGACAAGCCAGGACTGCGCCGTCTTCAGCTCCTGCCTGAAGCTTTCCTCGTCCCTTGAGAGCAGCGCCAGGCGCGCCGAAACCAGGCGCATCTTGAGGTTCTCGCGCAGGAAAAATTCCTGATTGGGAGGCAATAGCGCGATCTGCTTCAAACCGGTGTTCTCGATGCGCACAAGCTGCCTGATTTCGAGCCAGATCGCATCTGTCCATTTACGCCAGGCAGTCTTGTTTGCAACAGGCGCACTGGATAGCTCTGCGGCATTCTCGGAAGGCCTGCTCCTGTCGACCAGAGGCAGGTCATCGACGCTTTCCAGCATCTCATTGATCTTCTGATTGATGCCTGACACATCCACGACAGGCAAGGCTTTCAGCCTTTCCATGTCGAGCTCTATGGCCTTGCTGAGAATGTTGAACGCGGGCCTGTTCATCCGCTGCAGCCTCGCGTCCGCGCCTTCCATCGCGATCAGCGCCGCCTTCACGTTGCCGGAGAGCTGGAGCTGCTGGCCCGCAATCAGAAGCAGCTGCTCGACATCCGCCAGCGCCGTCTCGTCGCGCGTGACGGAAAGATTGTTGTATAGCGTCTCGAGCGCGGCGCGCTGACTCTGCGCCTGGTCGTAATAGGCTTCCAGCGTGGACAACCTGACCGAAATGGAACGCACCGTGTCCTGGTTTTGCGAAATCAGCAGCGCATTGGCATGAGCTATGCCGTCCATCTCGGCGATCTTCTTTGCGAGCTCGCCTCTCATCTCGGCGATCGTCCTGTGCGCATCGAACCACTGCCAAAGGAATATGACCACCAGAACGATCAGCGTCATCTGGGTAAGATTCAAGCGCGCAAAAAGATCGGCTGCCCTGCTCTCTTTCTGCTGCGCGTCAGGCTTGTCGCTCATAAATCTCTCCGCTGGGTGGCTTTCCCGCCTGCCCATTCAAAAAGGCCAAGCAGCAATCCCTGATCCCCCGCATCCGCAAGATAGACCCTGGCCCAGCCCTGACTCCTGGCCAGCGCCGCTATGCGTGGATGCTGCACGAAAAGTGGGATATCGTGAAATCGCACAGGCGCATTCTGCCACAGATGAAGGAGCGCTTCGCTGCTGGTCACGGTGAGCGCATCGGGATGAAGTCCTTCGAGTCCGGCAAGCGGCGCCTTGCTTCGCCTGTAGCAGGCAACATATTCGACCTCTGCTCCGCGCTCCTTTAGTTCATCGCCCAAAAGCTCCCGTCCGCCATCGCCGCGCAGTATCAACACGCGCAAGCCCTCGACCCGATGCAACTCCTCGAGCAGCCCTTCGCTGTCATGTCTTTCCTGCGGCACAAGCACATCCTTTATGCCCTGGTCATGAAGCGCCTTCGCGCTTCCCATGCCTACCGTCGCAACCCTGATGCCTTGCGGCATGCTGCCCAATCTGCTTCGTATCGCATCCATCCCGTATTGCACCGCGTTGGGACTGATGAAGACGACGAGATCGAAATCGACAAGGCGGGAAATCTGATCCTGAAGCTTCTTCTGATTTTCTACAGGCTCGATCTGCAGGAGGGGAAACAGCAGCGGCACGCCTCCCGCCTCCTTTATGGCCTTTGCAAGATGCGCCGCCTGGTCAATCGGCCTTGTGACCAGTATCTTCTGTCCGGAAAAACGCAGTTCAGCCATTCAGAGAAGCGAGTATCTTGCCCGCTCCTTTTGCGAGCAGCTCTTCTGCGATGCGCCTTCCCAAAGCCTCGGGCTCCTCTATGCTGCCGTCCGCTTCTGCGCGCATCATGGTCATGCCGTCCGTGCTTGCGACGAAGCCGCGCATGAAGAGCCTGCCTTCCCTGACTTCTGCAAATCCACCCAATGGGACCTGGCAGCTTCCATTGAGCGTACGGCTCATCGCGCGCTCGGCCAGCACACAGGCCGCCGTATCCGCGTGGTGCAGCGGCTTCAGCATCTCGATCACGTCCAGCCGGTCCGCCCTGCATTCGATACCCAGCGCACCCTGGCCCACCGCAGGCAGGCTGTCCTCGCTCGAAATGGTTCTGCGTATGCGCGATTCCAGCCCCAACCGCTTCAGGCCAGCGGCAGCCAGTATGATCGCCGCATACTGCCCTTCGTCCAGCTTGCGCAAGCGCGTTTGCACATTGCCGCGCAGAGGTTCGATCACGAGATGAGGATAGCGCGCACGCAGCTGGCTTTCGCGGCGCAGGCTCGAGGTCCCGACCACGCTGCCCGCGGGCAATGAGTCCAGGCTTTCGTGAAGATTGGAGACAAAGGCGTCGTGCGGATCCTCGCGTTCCCCTATGGCCGCAAGCGCAAAGCCATCTGGCAGCACCATCGGCACATCCTTCAGGGAATGCACGGCGAGATCCGCCCTTCCGTCTTCAAGCGCCGTCTCCAGTTCTTTGACGAACAGCCCCTTCCCCCCTATCTTCGACAGGCTGACATTGAGTATCTGATCGCCCTGGGTGGTCATTCCGAGGATGCTGACCTCAGTTTGCGGATATAATGCGCTCAACCTGTCCCTGATATGCTCGGCTTGCCACATGGCAAGTGCGCTTTCACGGGAGGCGATGACCAGACGTTGCAACGGGTTGGGTGAGGCTGGGGAACTCATCGGAATTTCCTTGTGATTAATTACGCGGCGCATTCTATCACGGAGGCTGCCGCGCTTATTTGCGTACTAGACTGCAATGAACCTATTTTCTGCTCCTTCTGACATTTCCAGCAAAGACTTGCCATTTCGCGAGGACGTGCGCCTGCTTGGCAGGATACTCGGCGACACCCTGCGCGAACAGGAAGGCGAAGAAACATTCCAGCTGGTCGAGAACGTGCGCCGCTCCGCGGTGCTCTTTCGCAAGACCCAGGACGAGCGTGACGGCGAAAAGCTGGAGCAGATGCTGGACGCGCTGAGCCCGGCCGAGACGCTCTCCGTGGTGCGCGCCTTCAGCTATTTCTCGCAACTTTCGAACATCGCGGAAGACCTGCACCACAATCGCCGCCACCGCGCCCATCTGAAAGCCGGCAGCCCGCCCAAGGACGGCAGCCTGTTGCGCGCACTGGACCGCATAGAAGAAAAAAACATCAGCCGCGAATCGCTGCAGTCCTTCCTGGACAGCGCCCTGATCTCCCCCGTCTTGACTGCGCATCCGACAGAGGTGCAGCGCAAGAGCACGCTGGATTGCCATCTCATCATCTCCAGTCTTTTGTCCAACCGCGACCGCATGGATATGACGCCGGACGAGTTCGCCGAGAACGAGAATGCGCTGCGCCGCTTCGTGCTGATCCTCTGGCAGACGCGCATGCTGCGCACCGCCAAGCTCACGGTGCGCGACGAGATCAAGAACGGTCTGGAATTCTACCGCTACACCTTCCTTAGCGAAGTCCCCAAGATCTATGCGAACCTGGAAAGCCAGCTCGAAAAGCGGCTCGGCAATGGAATGAAAGTTCCGCCGCTTTTGCGCGTCGGCAGCTGGATAGGAGGAGACCGCGACGGCAACCCTTTTGTGACGCACGAGATGATGCGCTATGCGGTGCAGCAGCACTCGGAACTCGCCTTCCAGCATTACCTGAACGAGGCGCACATACTGGGCACCCGGCTTTCGCTGACAGACAGGCTGGCCGATGTAAGCGAAGCGCTGCGCGCCTTGTCGGATGCCTCCCCGGACACTGCGGTCAGCCGGGTGGACGAGCCCTATCGTCGCGCGCTGATACTCATGTATTCCCGCCTTTCTGCAACCGCAAAACATCTGGGACACGAGATCACGCACAGACCCCCCGTCGACAAGCATGCCGAGCCCTATGCGAACCCCGGAGAGTTCATCCATGACCTGGACGTGCTGATCGATTCTCTCTTCAAGCACGGCGCGGTTTATCTTGCGCGAGGGCGGCTTGCGAACCTGCGCCGCGCGGCAGAAGTGTTCGGCTTCCATCTCGCCCCTCTCGACATGCGCCAGCACAGCGCAATACACGAGCAGACGGTGAGCGAACTCCTCTCTCATGCGGGCATTACCAAAGGTTACGCGAACCTTCCTGAGGCTGAAAAGCGCAAGGTTCTGCTTTCAACGCTCGGGGCAGGGAAACCCCTCATGGTCGAGCTCGAAAAGTATTCGGAAGTCGCTCAAAGCGAACTGCTCATCATGCAGTCGGCCGCCGACATACACGGCCGCTTCGGGCGCGATGCGCTCCCCAACCACATCATCTCCAAGACCGATGCGGTGAGCGACATGCTCGAACTGGCGCTGATGCTGCAGCAAACGGGTCTGCTCGAAAATGACAGGCTGCACGTTAACATTATCCCGCTTTTCGAGACCATAGACGACCTGCGCGGCTGCGGCGCGATCATGAGCGAACTCTTCTCTATCCCTTATTACCGGAAGCTGCTTTCCTTCAGGAACAACACCCAGGAAGTCATGCTGGGTTATTCGGACAGCAACAAGGATGGCGGATACGTCACGGCCAACTGGGAGCTTTACAAGGCGGAACTCGAACTCGTCGAGGTTTTCGCGAAGTACGGCATAGAGCTCAGGCTCTTCCACGGGCGCGGCGGAACGGTGGGCAGAGGCGGCGGCCCGAGCTACGAGGCCATCCTCGCCCAACCCCCCGGAAGCGTGAACGGGCAGATACGCATCACCGAGCAGGGAGAAGTGATCTCCAGCAAATATTCGAACCCCGAGATCGGCCAGCGCAACCTCGAGACGCTGATCGCCGCGACGATGGAAGCCACGCTGCTGCACCACCACGGCGACGACAGCACGATGCCTGAATTTCATCGCATCATGGAATCACTGAGCCTTGACGCCTATGCAGCCTATCGCAAGCTGGTCTATGAGACTCCGGGATTCACGGAATACTTTTTCACCTCGACGCCGATACGCGAGATTGCCGAACTCAACATCGGCAGCCGCCCCTCCGCGCGCAAAGCCTCGAACCGCATAGAAGATCTGCGCGCGATCCCCTGGGTGTTCAGCTGGGGGCTCAACCGCACGCTGCTTCCAGGCTGGTTCGGATTCGGCAGCGCGGTCAAACGGTTCGTCGAAAGGGAAGGTCAGGCAGGTCTCTTGCAGTTGCAATCCATGTACAAGAACTGGGCATTCTTCCGCGGACTGATGTCGAACATGGACATGGTGCTCTCAAAGACCGACATGGGCATCGCCTCCCGCTATGCAGGACTCGTGCAGGACGCAGATCTGCGCGGACGCGTCTTCGGCGCGATCGAGCGCGAGTGGGAAGACACCATAGAGATGCTTTTCAAGATAACGGGCCACACCACGCTTTTGCAGGACAACCCGACCTTCTCGCGCAGCCTGCAGACCAGAACGCCCTACATTGACCCACTGAATCATCTGCAGGTGACGCTGCTCGAGCACCACCGCGCAGGCAACAACGATGAGCTTGTGAAGCGCGCAATCCACCTGACCATCAACGGCATCGCGACGGGCCTGCGCAACAGCGGCTAGCGTCTCTCCACCCACCAGATCATGACCACGCCTATCGCCAAGAAGACGATGGTCATCGCGGTGGCGCTGAGAAGCGGCTGCCAGTTGTTGAGCGCTCCGAGACTCGCGACGAGGCGTCCCGTGAAATGAAATGCGAGGCCCAGCACGATGCCCAGAAAGACCATCACCCCTACGCCGCCGGAGCGCCTCTGGTAGGAGGCGAATGGCAGCGCAAGAACCATCATGACCAGCAGCGCAAAAGGATAGATCAGCTTGTTCCACATCGCGATCTCGTAGCGCGCGCTCTGCTGCTTGTTCTCCTTAAGATGCTCCGCATACTGGTACAGATCAAGGGCCGACATCTGCTCCGGCACAACGAGCATCACGCTCATGATGCCCGGCGTGAGCTCTGACTTCCAGCTCTGGCTCTTCATCGAATCGGTGGTGACGCCTGATTTCGAAAAGTTCGTCTGCAGCACATCCGTAAGCTTCCATAGCCCCGGCTCGAGATAGGCCGCCCCCTTTGCGCTCACGACAGACTTTAGATGAAAGGTCTCGTCAAAATCGTATATCACGATATCCGAAAGACTCGTATCCGGCATCACGTTCTTCACGTTCACGAAGCTCTTTCCGTCCTTGACCCAGACACCTGAGCGGAAGGCCTGAAGCGAGACCTTGCTGTTCATCGCCTGTAGCCTCAGCTTCTGGGCCATGCGCTCGGAAGGTGGCGCCAGAAATTCTCCGCAGAGAAAGCTGATGACGATCATCGGCAGCGCGATCTTTCCCAAAGCACTCAGCATCTGCATGGTCGATGCGCCCGATGCGCGGTAGATCGTGAGTTCAGAACGCGAAGCCATCTGCACCAGCGCGAGTATCGTGCCCACCAGGACGGCGACCGGGAAAAGCTCGTATATATGGCCGGGTATCGTCAGCGCAACGAAGGCCAGCACATAGCCCAGGCTGTATTTTCCATAGCCCATCACGCTCAACTCATGGATGAAATCGAGGAATGAGAAAAGCATGAGGAGGGATGCGAAAACCAGGAACACGCTGGCGTATATCTCGCGGGCAAGATAGCGGGTCAGCAGGTTCATCTTCCGAACACCTTGCGCCAGGAGAAAAGGTTCATGCGCTTATAGAAAAGCGCAACCGCGATGAGCATCATCAGCGCGTGCAGCCCCCACAGCCCTATGCCGGGAGACATCTTCCCCTGGCCCACCCAGGCGTTGGTGACGCTGATCATGTTGTTGTAGATCATGTAGAGCACGAGTGCGAGAACCAGGTTGAAGGAGCGCCCCGCTCTCGGATTGACATAACTCAGCGCGATCGCCATCAGGGAGAGCACGGCGGCGCTGATGGGAAGACCCAGCCGCCACTCAAGCTCGGACAGATTCCAGGTCGTGGGATTTCTCCACAATTCGGGAGTCGGCAGCGTGCGCACATCGGGCAATCCCTCTTTTGCCGCCACGCTGTCGATGCGCAGCGCATAGCGCCTGAAGTCGACGATGCGGTAGTCCCTCTGCCCGGGAGTGCCCTCGTAGCGCGTGCCATTCAGCAAGACCAGGAAGCGATCTCCATTGGGCATGATTTCCTGCATGCCCCGGCTTGCGACCATGGTGCCAAGCTCCCCGTTCTGTATCGAGCGCACGAAGACGCGCCCGATCACCCCCGTCTTCACGTCTGCGGCCTCGACGAAATAGACCCTGTCCATCTGCGGGGACTCGTGGAAGGTTCCGGGCGTGATCGTGCTGACCTCGTCCCGGCTGTCGAGCTTTTGCCTGTATTCGTTGGACTTGCGCAATGCCCAGGGAGAAAGCACGAGGCTCATCAGCGCGACCACCAGCACGACCGGTATCGCATACCAGAGAACGGGCCTTATCCAGCGCGTAAGACCGATTCCCGCCGTGAACCATACGACCATCTCGCTGTCCTTATAGCATCGCGAGAGCGTGAGCAGGATGGATATGAAAAGCGAGATGGAAAGCAGAACGGGAAGGTAGTTCAATGCGCTGAAACCCAACAGGGCGAGCACCCCGTCTACCGCCAGTTTTCCGCTGACCGCCTCTGTCAGGAAACGGATCAGCTGGGTGATCACCACGATGCCGAGAAGCGTCGCGAATATCAGAAGACCGTTCCCGGCAAATTCGCTCACCAGCGCGCGATGAAAGAGGCCGCGTCGGAACCTCTTTGACTTTATACTGCTGGTTTGCGGATAATCGGTCATTGGAAATCAAACGGTATGGGAGCAAGTCATGGAATTTAGCATAAAACAAAGCAGCTCGGAAAATCAGCGCAGCGCCTGCGTCGTGCTTGGCGTTTACGAAGGCGGACAGCTCGCTCCTTCCGCTCACGGCTTCGATGAAGCAGCGAACCATCAGCTTAGCGACTTGATCGCGCGAGGCGATATGACCGGGAAATCCGGTTCTAGCCTGATGGTCCATACGCTGACAGGCGTTGCGGCCGAACGCGCCCTGCTGGTCGGGCTTGGCAAGCAGAACGAGCTCAATGCAAAGCAGTTCATCGACATGCTGCGCTCAATCTTTACAACGCTTGGCAAATCCGTCTGCAAGGACGCAGCACTTTATCTCACCGACATCTCCGTCAAGGACCAGGACGAATCGTGGAAGATCACCCAGATCGTGCTTGCCGCAGCCGAATCAGCCTACCGTTCCGACAGCATGAAGAGCAAGCCCGCCGAGAAGCCTGCGCTTCGCAAGATACTCCTGGGCACAGCGAAGAAACCCGGATCTTTAGCGCAAGACGCATTGAAGCAGGCCAGCGCGATCGCTCACGGCATGAAGCTCGCAAAGGATCTCGGCAACCTGCCTGGCAACATCTGCACGCCATCCTATCTCGCCGACCAGACGAAGAAGCTCGCAAGCGCGCACAAGCTCAAAGCCACCATACTCGAAGAGAAGGACATGGAGAAACTCGGCATGTTCTCGCTTCTTTCAGTGACCCGCGGCAGCCGACAGCCCGCAAAACTGATCACGCTCGAATACCGTGGCGCCGACAAGAAGCAAAAACCGGTGGTGCTGGTCGGCAAGGGACTCACCTTCGATTCAGGCGGCATCTCCATCAAACCCGCCGCCGAGATGGACGAGATGAAATACGACATGTGCGGCGCGGCGAGCGTTCTGGGTGCGATCCTCGCCGTCGCGGAGATGGGGCTCAAGCTCAACGTGATCGGCGTGATCCCGAGCAGCGAAAACATGCCGGATGGCGCCGCAAGCAAGCCCGGCGACATCGTGAAGAGCATGTCCGGACAGACGATAGAGATACTCAACACGGACGCAGAGGGCAGGCTGATCCTGTGCGATGCGCTGACCTATGCCGCGCGTTTCGAACCGGATACCGTGATCGATATCGCGACCCTCACGGGCGCCTGCGTGATCGCATTGGGCGGCGTCGCATCGGGATTGTTCAGCAACCAGGAGGAGCTTGCGAAAGAGCTTCTGGATGCGGGCCTCTACATGAACGACAAGGCATGGCAGCTGCCGCTCTGGGATGAATACCAGCAGCAGCTGGACAGCAACTTTGCCGACATGCAGAACATCGGGGGACGGGCCGCAGGCAGCGTGACCGCCGCATGCTTCCTCGCCCGCTTCACCAAGGATTACCGCTGGGCGCATCTCGACATCGCGGGCACAGCCTGGAAATCAGGCAAGGAAAAGGGATCGACCGGCCGCCCCGTGCCTTTGCTCGCGCAATATCTGATAAGGCGCGCCGGAAAAAAATGACTGTCCCACTAAAAGTCGTAGCGAGCAAGCCAGAATGCAAGGAGCCGCGCAGTGAATGACGAGACATACCTTTCGGGTAGGCGAGGATTGAACGAGCATGCGACTTCTAGCTGCGCAGTAGATTTTCAGGGGGGCAGATGACCAAGGTCGATTTCTATACGGGATCATCCGACAAGCTGCGCACCGCCTGTCAGCTTTGCCACAAGGCGATGCAGCACGGCCTGCAAACCGTGGTGAGCCTGCCGGACGAGGCAAGTCTCGATGCGATGGACAAGCTGCTCTGGCAATATCCCGACATCGCCTTCATCCCGCACGCCAGAAGCCGCGACGAAAAGGCGGAGAAGTTGCCTGTCATCCTGAGCTGCAGCGATGAAACCTTTCCGCATCACGACATGCTGATCAGCCTGCACGAAGAATGCATGCCGTTTTTCAGCCGCTTCGAACGCGTCGCGGAGATCGTGGGGATGGACGACAAGGACAGCCAGCTTGGCCGCGAACGCTTCAAGTTCTACCGCGACCGGGGCTACGAGCTCAGGCATTTCGACCTCAACCGGACACAGCCATGACCGATCAGCCAGACCTGCCGGTTTTGACGGAAATTTCAGGCGAGCCCCAAGAGCTTCCCTTGCTCACCTCGGTCGTCACACCGCCGCTTCCCGACTTTTCCGCGACAGGCACGCACATGCGCCCGCTCAATCCAGCCGAAGTGGATCAACTGCTGCGCCATCTCGAATCCCATCTCGAGAGTGCTTTTTCCCAGAAGCTCAACCAGCAACTCGAACAGCTGCAGAAACTCGCGGTCGAGCTTGCGATCAGCGAACTCAAGGCGGAGCTTCCACGCCTCCTCATAGACGCGCTGAAGGACGTCAAGCCCGTCTAGATCACCGCTTCAAAGAGCTCGAGGTTGGGCGGGCCGAGATAGACGTTCCTGGTCTGCCCCGCCTGTGCATGGGCCATCCTGAAAGCCTCGGAGCGCGTCCAGTCCTCGAATGCCTGGCGACTGTCCCACACCGAATGCGAGGCAAACAGCGTGTATTCGTCGGTGGATGCGCCCTGCAGCAGATTGAAGCTCCTGAAACCCGGAACGCCCTCGAGATGGCTGTCGCGCTTCTTCCAGATTTCGATGAATTCGCCTTCCATTCCAGGCGCGATCTTGAAACGATTCATTGCAATGAACATGATGCCTCCTTTCAAAAAGTCTGCGTCATTATATGTGGATTTGCAGATTTGCCCGGCGTGCCTGCCTGTATAATTGCGTTTTTGCAAAATCCTGCTCTGACAAATGGAACTCAACAAAAGCTTTGAACCGAAAGACATCGAATCGCGCTGGTATCCGGAATGGGAGGCCTTGGGCTATTTCGATGCAGGTGCCGACCCTTCGAAGACTTCATCATTCTGCATACAGTTGCCTCCCCCGAACGTCACCGGCACGCTGCACATGGGGCACGGCTTCAACCAGACGCTGATGGACGCGCTGACCCGCTACCATCGCATGAAGGGAGACAACACGCTCTGGCAGCCTGGCACGGATCACGCGGGCATCGCCACACAGATCGTGGTCGAGCGCCAGCTCGACGCGAAGGGCATATCGCGCCACGACCTGGGACGTGCGGCCTTCATCGAAAAGGTATGGGAATGGAAGGAGTATTCGGGAGGCAACATCACCCGCCAGATGCGCCGCCTGGGCACCTCGCCAGACTGGTCGCGCGAGCGCTTCACGATGGACGAAGGCCTGTCGAAATCCGTCACCGAGACCTTTGTCAGGCTCTATAACGAAGGCCTGATCTACCGCGGCAAGCGCCTCGTGAACTGGGACCCCAAGCTGCACACCGCGGTCTCCGACCTCGAAGTGGTACAGGAGGAAGAGGACGGCTTCATGTACCACATCCACTATCCCTTGAGCTCGCCCGATGCAGGGCTGACGCATCTGACCGTCGCCACCACGCGCCCCGAAACCCTGCTTGGCGACGTGGCGGTGATGGTTCATCCCGAGGACGAGCGCTACAAACATTTGATCGGCAAACAAGTCGCACTACCGTTGTGCGACCGCACCATCCCCATCATAGGCGACGAATACGTTGACCGTGAATTCGGCACGGGTGTGGTCAAGGTCACGCCCGCGCATGACTTCAACGACTATGCGGTGGGACAACGGCATGACCTTCCGATGATCTCGGTGCTAACCCTGGATGGGAAGATCAACGACCATGCTCCCGAAAAATACCGGAGTCTTGACCGCTTCGATGCTCGCAAAGAGATCGTCGAGGATCTCAAGAAATACGGCCTCTTCGAGAAGGCCGAAAAGCACAGACTGAAGGTACCAAGAGGCGACAGGACGGGTGCAGTGATCGAACCCATGCTGACCGACCAGTGGTTCGTCGCGATGAGCAAGCCGGGTGCAAATGGCAAGAGCATCACGGAACAGGCGTTGGAATGCGTGAGCTCAGGCGAGATACGATTCCATCCGGAAAACTGGGTGAACACCTATAACCAGTGGCTCAACAACATCCAGGACTGGTGCATCTCCCGCCAGCTCTGGTGGGGGCACCAGATACCCGCATGGTATGGCGTGAACGGGGAAGTTTTCGTCGCGCGCAATGAAGAGGAGGCGAGGAGCCTTGCCGACAAGGCCGACTATGCAGGCCAGCTAGACCGCGATCAAGACGTGCTCGACACTTGGTTTTCCTCCGCGCTCTGGCCATTCTCCACGCTGGACTGGGACATGGACAAGACTTTCGATGAGCAGAGCGATCTCGTAAAGCGTTACCTTCCATCATCGGTTCTCGTCACAGGCTTCGACATCATCTTCTTCTGGGTCGCGCGCATGGTGATGATGACCCGGCACATCACCGGCAAGATCCCCTTCAGGGACGTCTATGTGCACGGCCTGATCCGCGATGCGGAAGGCCAGAAGATGTCGAAATCCAAGGGCAACGTGCTTGACCCCATCGACCTGATAGACGGCATCTCGCTCGATGATCTCCTGAAAAAGCGCACCTTCGGCCTGATGAATCCCAAGCAGGCGGAAGACATAGAAAAGCGCACCCGCAAGGAATACCCGAACGGCATACCCGCATTCGGCACCGATGCGCTGCGCTTCACCTTCGCCTCTCTCGCATCCCCCGGCCGCGACATCAAGTTCGACATGCAGCGCTGCGAAGGTTACCGCAACTTCTGCAACAAGCTCTGGAACGCGACGCGCTTCGTGCTGATGAACTGCGAGGGTAAGGATACCGGCCTTGACGAGAGCCTGCCGCTCGAGCATTCGGTCGCCGACAGATGGATGATATCCGAGCTGCAGAAGGCGGAAACGGAGATGGCTGCGCACTTCGCGGACTACCGCTTCGACATGGCGGCCCGCACGGTTTACGAGCTCGTGTGGAACACCTATTGCGACTGGTATGTGGAGCTCGCGAAGGTGCAGATGGCGAACGGCAATGAAGCAGAGCAGCGCGCGACCAGAAGAACGCTGGTGCGCGTGCTGGAGGCGATACTGCGCCTGGCCCACCCCATCATCCCCTTCATCACCGAGGAGCTCTGGCAATCCGTCGCACCTCTGGCCGGAAAGAGCGGGAAGAGCATCATGCTACAAGCCTACCCCGTTGCCGATTCAAGGAGCGATGAAGAAGCAGCAGGACGGATTGTGCTGCTTCAGGAGATGGTCAACGCATGCCGCCGTCTGCGAAGCGAGATGAATCTCTCGCCCGCCGTCCGCGTGCCGCTGATCGCCGCAGGCAATGCAGAGACGCTCAATGCACTCTCCCCCTACATCAGCAGCCTCGCAAAGCTTTCCGAAGTTCAAATCGCAAGCGATCTTCCTTCAGACGAAGCTGCGGTTGCTGTCATTGGCTCATACAAGCTGATGCTCAAGGTGGAGATCGACGTCGCAGCCGAGCGCGAAAGGCTGGACAAGGAGATCCTCCGCATAAAGGGTGAGATCGCGAAGGCCGAAACCAAGCTTGGCAACGAAAGCTTTGTTTCCAGAGCACCTGCAGCGGTGGTCGAACAGGAAAAAAAACGTATGAACGATTTTTCTGCAATGCTCTCCCAGCTTCAGTCGCAGCGCGCCAGATTGAACTGAAAATGCTCGCGAAGGCAGGCGAGGCGCATGCTAATAGTGGGGCGGCCTCTCGCTTGCAGGCTTGCTTTCATGCAGAGAATCAGCCAGAGACTGCATGCGTCTTGCAAGCGATGCGCAGGTCGCCTCCAACTGGTTGAGCTTCTGTTGCTGCTGATAGACGATTTTGTTCAGCTCCTCAATCAGGTCTTCCTGGAAGGCGATTTTTGTTTCGATGTTTACCAGGCGTTCTTCAAGCATGATCGCCTCAGGTTTCAACTGCTGAAAGCCGCTGTCAGGGCGGCGATCATGTGCGTATGATCCTGGACGCCTGCGCTTTCTCTTGCGCTGTGCATCGCCCACATTGCCGACCCGACATCCACGCTTGAGATGCCGAGCTGCGCTGCGACCGTGGGGCCTATGGTGCTGCCGCATCCAAGATCGCTCCGGTGCGCATACTGCTGATATGGCACGCTTGCGATCTCGCAGCATCTCATGAAGCGCGCGGCACTCTCGGCATCGCTCGCATAGCGCTGATTCACATTGGTCTTGATGACCGGCCCCCCGTTCACCATCACCTTGTGGCCGGGCTCATATGAAGCCGGGAAATTCGGATTGTAGGCGTGCGCCATGTCCGCACTGATGAAGAAGCTCTGAGAGATTGCGCGGCGCTTGTCCTCGTCGTCGAGGCCTGCGTGAAATACGATGCGTGAGAACATGTCGACGATGAAGCTGCCGCCAGCTCCCGTCGCGCTCTCGCTTCCCACCTCCTCGTGGTCGAAGAGAGCCACCATGCAGGTGGCTTTGGGCTCTTCGGTATCGATCAATGCGGACAAGGCGGCATGGGTCGAAGCCAGATTGTCCAGCTGGCTGTCCGCGATGAATTCCTCTTCTGCCCCCCAAAGGCATCCCTTCTGCATGTCGAAGGCGACAAGATCGAAGCTCAGAATATCTGCCGCATCGGCACCCGCGGCATCGGATAATAGCTTTCGAAAACGCACTTCTGCATCCTCTCCCTCCTTCAGCAACCCCAAGGTCAGCGCGAGCTCCGTCTGCTTGTTGAATTTCAGACCCTTCTCATTCACTTCGCGGTTCATGTGTATCGCGAGATTGGGAAGCCTCAGGAGAGGCTGATCGAAGCGAACGAGTCTGGTCTCCTGTTTGGAACCCGAACGCAGCACGACCCGCCCCGCAAGACCCAGGTCGCGGTCCGCGAAAGTCGCGAGTATCGGTCCGCCATAGACTTCGACCGCAAGCCGCATCAATCCGTCGCCTGCCAGAACCGGCCTGGGTTTGAGTCTCAAGCCGGGGGAATCGGTATGCGCGCCGACGATGCGCAGGCCCTGTTCGACAAGCTGAGCGCTGCCCAACACGAATGCGACGAGGGATGCCCCGCGCACGACGTAATAGCGTCCGCCAGATTCGAGCCGCCACCTCTCGCCCTCAAGAAGCCTCGAGTAGCCATTCGCCAGAAGCCGCTTTTCCGCGTTCGCAACGGCATGCCATGGACTGGGGCTCTCATCGATGAAGTCGATGAGCTCGAGGGCTCTCGATCTTGGCTGGATGTCCTTCATCTTCTAGGCGATGGGCAGGCCTGCATGCGCCCAGGCCGTGATGCCGCCTTGCAGGTTGTATACATCAGAAAAACCGTTCGCGGCGGCAAAGGCCGCAGCCTGTGCCGAACGCCCGCCGACCTGGCAGTAGAAGACCGTTTTCGCAGTCTTGTCCAGATCGTGCATGCGCAAAGGCAGAAGATGAAGGGGCAAGGCCATGCCTTGCGGTATCTTGCCGCGCGCGATTTCCGCATCGGTGCGCACATCGATCAGCCTGAGACTGCCCTCCTGCAATAGTTTGGTCAGCTCTGCAACCGTGATATTCTTGTAATCGCCCACTTTTCTTCCTGTTCTCTACTGATACCGGATATCCCGCGCCTGAACTTTTCTTGCAATCCTAAATCCACACACCCGTAAACGCATTATCATACCGGCCATGAAAATTCTGCCGCTCATTATACTGCTGATCTTCGCCCCGATAGCCTACTGCAGCGATTTGCCCGATCTGGGCGACGTATCCCAGGAATCCTTGAGCCCGCTTCAGGAGCGCCAGATCGGCCAGCAGAGCCTGATGCAGATCAAGGCCAGCAAGCAATATTATGACGACCCCGAGGTCAACGACTATCTGAACGAGATCGGCGACAAGCTGGTCCAGTATTCCAACGAGCCCTCTCTCAACTTCGAATTCTTCGCGGTGAACGACAACACCGTCAACGCGTTCGCGATGCCCGGCGGGTTCATCGGCGTGAATACGGGACTGCTGCTCATCACCGAAAACGAGTCCGAACTTGCTTCCGTGCTTGGCCATGAGATCTCACACGTCACCCAGCACCACATGGCGCGCATGGTCTCGGCGACCAAGGGAGACACGATGGCTTCTATGGCCGCGATCGCCCTGGCGATACTGGCCGCGCGCAGCAATCCCGACATCGCGCAGGCCGCTGTGGCCGGAACAGGCGCGCATCTCATGCAAAAGCAGCTCAACTTCACGCGCGAGCACGAGCAGGAAGCGGACCGCCTGGGTCTTGATCTCATGGAAAAGGCCGGGTTCGACCCTCACGCGATGCCCGAGTTCCTTGAGCTTCTGCAAAAATCGACGAGGCTTATCGACGGCAATGCGCCCAACTACATGCGCACCCACCCCATCACCAGCGACCGCATCGCCGATATCGAGAACCGGGTGAGCAAGCTGCCCTACCACCTGCTGCCCGACAGCCTGGACTTCGATTTCGTGCGCACCAAGCTCATCGGCCTGCAGAAGACGCCAAAAAATGCGATCCGCTACTTCAACGACGCGCTGACCACCCACAAGTTCGGCAACCAGCTTGCACAGCGCTACGGCCTGGTATCGTCCCTGTTGCGCGACAACCAGATCGAGCGCGCCAAGAACGAACTCGCCATCCTGCTAAAGCAGGCCAAGGCGATACCGGCAGCGCAGGACAATGCGATGCTGACAACGCTACAGGCGCGCGTGAAGCGTGCGGCCAAAGATCCCGACACGCTGGCCTTTTATCGCACTGCGGTGCAGAACTTCCCGCAGTCACGCGCCCTGGTCTATGAATACACCGACCTTCTGATCAACAGCAATCAGGCCGATGCGGCGGTCAAGCTGCTGACCGACCAGGTGACGCAGCATCCCATGGACACCACGCTTTATGACCTGGAGGCCCGTGCCTATCACCAGCTTCACAACTCGCTCGAACAGCACCGCGCTCAGGCCTATAGCATGGCCTGGCAGGGCAATCTTCCCGATGCGATCATGCAGCTTGAAATTGCGAAGCGCGAAGGAGGAAGCTTCTACCAGCTCTCCATCATCGAGTCAGATTTGCGCGAGCTGCGCGAGATGCAGAGCGAGCAGGAAGACGGGAAGAAGAAAAAGAAGAAATAGGCTCAGCTGCCCTTCAGCTCTTCCCTCAGAATCCTGCAAAGATGCTCATCGGACGGCTGAAGCGTGCAACGCGCCACTTCCGAGAATAGTTCCCTTATCTCATCGAGGCTGAAGCTTGCCAGGAGGCGGTTGGCCATCTCTGGCTTCAATGGCAGCATGCGCGACTGACCATCGGGGAGGATGAAACCGAACCCGGCGATGCTCCTGAGCTCGCCCTGTTCGCGACTCGAGGCCATCTGCTCCCTTTCCAGAAGTTCGTAGAAACGCTCCAGATCATCTAGCACTTCTTCTGACAAGTCCTCGGGGACGCTTGCCGTAAAACCAAGCGGATCGTCTGAAACACGGCAGGGCGCGCCCCGCTCCTTTGCGTGCGACACAAATTTGTCGCGCAGCCTTGCATCGAAGAAGATGTATTCGAACATGATGTTTCCATTCGTCTTTTGGACGCTCATCGTGCATCCTCAGCAATGCATAGTCAACCAAACGCCAGCCCACTCTGCAAACAGGGCTATTGACCCGCGCACGCCCAACCTGTATAACCCACCTGTCGAAGTGGTCTACCTGGCACTGAAATGTTCAAGCGATTAAGTTTTGACACCAAGCTACTGACAACCATCTCCTCAACCGCACTGCTGGTCGCGGCACTCTCTGCAACAACTTTACTGGCCGTCAAGAACGAGCGCAATGAGGCTCACCGCCTGCAACACACGCTCGAAGTCCTGAACAACATCTCGCAGATCAAGATCGACCTCCTGATTCCCTCAGCCATGGTGCGAGGCTATCTCATCTCAGGCAACGAACAGGATCTCTCTGAACTTGAAAGATACAAGGCTTCCCGGGAGGCAGCGCTTGGCAGGCTGAGCGAGCTGACCGCGGAAAGCCCTGTGCTGACAAAAGAATGGCTTGCGCTCAACTCGGCGCTCAACACGCGCAAGGAGATCGCCAAGCACCTGATAGCGCTTCGCAAATCCGGAGGGCTGGATGCGGCGCGCGACTATCTGATCAGCGAAAATGTCAGCGAGCAGCGAAAGAGCCTGTTCCAGATATTTCACAGCATGGAAGACGAAGAGAACCGGCTGCTCTCGGAAAGCCATGCCAAGCTCGTACGCGCAAGGACGGCTTCGATCGCGCTAGGCATCACCACAACGCTTGCGCTCTTCACGCTGATTGCGATGACCTATCTGCTGATCCGCAAGCAGATGGAGGACAGTCTCAAGAGCCAGCAGGCGCTCGAATCGAGCTCGACGCGCGTCATGACGATACTCAACACGGTTTCCGACGGCATACTCACGATAAACAAGCACGGCATCGTCGAGACGATGAATCCGGCCGCAGAGCGCCTCTTCGGCTATCCAGCTTCCGAGGTCATAGGAAAGAACATCAAGATGCTGATGCCGGCATCCTACCGGGACAGCCATGACGGCCACATGGAGCGCTATCTCGAAACCGGCGAGAAGCGCATCATCGGCATGGGTCGCGAAGCCCATGGGCAGCACAAGGACGGGCATATATTCCCGATCGAACTTTCCGTGAACGAGATGGTGCTGGACGGAGAAAAGCACTTCACAGGCGTGGCGCACGACATTTCTTCCCGCAAGAAATCCCAGCAGGCGCTGATCGATGCGCGCGACGAAGCCGACCGCGCCAATCGCGCGAAATCCGAATTTCTCTCCAGTATGAGCCACGAACTGCGCACACCGATGAATGCGATTCTGGGCTTCAGCCAGCTCATGGAATACGACGATACATTGTCCGCAGAACACAAGGACAACGTGCAGGAGATCATCAAGGCGGGTGAACACCTTCTTGTGCTCATCAACGAGGTGCTCGATCTCGCGAAGGTCGAATCAGGCCGTGTCGAACTTTCCCTCGAGCCCGTTGAAGTATGCGCCATCATCGCAGAGTGCATTCCACTGGT
Source organism: Pseudomonadota bacterium (assembly GCA_021782365.1). GTDB lineage: Bacteria > Pseudomonadota > Gammaproteobacteria > Burkholderiales > Gallionellaceae > Gallionella. The sequence goes on along the minus strand of JAJXVB010000008.1, from coordinate 61,645 downwards.
GAATGCGCTGGCGGACAAGCGCAGCATCAGGCTGAGCCACAAGGGGTTGCAAGGCGTAATGGTGCGTGCAGACCGCATGAGACTGAAGCAGGCTCTGCTCAACCTGATTTCGAACGCGATCAAGTACAACCGCGATGGCGGCAGCGTCCACATCGAAATTCAGACCGCGGACCTACCGGAGAAAGACAGGTTGCGAATTCTGGTCACCGACACCGGCCAGGGCATTCCTCCTGAACGCATTACCGAGCTGTTCCAGCCCTTCAACCGTCTCGCGGCCGAGAACAGCGGCACCGAAGGGACCGGCATAGGGCTTACCATCACCCGGCGCATCGTCGAGATGATGAATGGCAGCGTGGGTGTCGAAAGCGAAATCGGGAAAGGCAGCACTTTCTGGATCGAGCTTCCGATGGATGTCGCATGGGAAGCGGCTCCCGGAAACATGCCTCGCGCCCTAAGCAACGCACGCCAGCGTAAAGACAAAAAAACACTGCTCTATATCGAGGACAACCCCGCGAACCTGAAGCTCGTAAGACAAATCCTCAGAAACCAAGAGCACATCCATCTTCTGACGTCCGACAATCCCGAGCTTGGAATGGAACTGGCGCTGCTTCACAAACCGGACCTGATCCTGCTCGACATCAACATGCCAAAAATGGATGGCTATCAGCTGCTTGAAATCCTTAAGTCGGAGGAGGCGCTGGCAAACACGCCGATAGTCGCAGTCACTGCAAAGGCGATGGAGCGGGACATCAAGCACGGCAAGACCGCGGGATTTGCCGAATATATCACCAAGCCGCTCGACATCGAACCTTTCCTCGAGACCATAGAGCGCTGCCTTGTCGGCACATGACTCAGCCTGCTGTAAGACCCGTCACGACTGTTTTCCCCTTCATGGGCAGCATCTTCCCCATTCTCGCGCGCCTTCCGAAATGCCCCTGCAGATCCGCCCCTGACAATCGCATGGGCTGCTCCTTGCCCGCCGGAGACTGAGCGATGGCGATCACGCTTGGCTGATTGACGACAATTGCAGAAGCCAGAACATCGCGATCCTCCAGTCCCATCACGATCACGCCGCGCCCTCCGGCCGCAAGCTGTTTCATCTCCGAAAAGGAAAATGCGAGCAGCCTGCCTGACCGGCTGACTGATACCACAAGCGATTGCCCGGTCGGGGAAAACAAAAATGGCGGCAGCATCTCCTCTTCCCCCTCCAATGTGATGAACTGCTTGCCTGCCTTGTTGCGCGCAACCATGTTGCCTATCGTCGAGACGAAACCGTAGCTTGAAGATGTCGCAAGCAGCACGCTCTGATCGACAGATCCGCAGATCACATGGGCTATCTTAGCGCTGGGGGCGAGTTCGATCAGCGTAGTCAAAGGCACGCCGTCTCCCCGGCCTCCAGGCAACTGGCTCACGGGTATGCTGCATACCCGCCCGTTGCTGCAGATCACGATGCATTGATCCGTCGTCCTGCACTCGAAAGCCGCCAGCATGCCGTCGCCTTCCTTGAAGCTCACGCCGGCAAGATCGAGCTTGTGCCCCTGACGCGCCCTTCCCCAGTATTTTCTGGAGATGATCACGGTCACGGGCTCGTCCACCACCTGGGCCGTCAGTACGGCGCGCTCCGCCTGTTCGATTAAGGTTCGCCTGTCGTCGCCATAGGACTTCATGTCCTCGTCGATCTCTTTCGCCACGCGGCGGCGCAAGAGGGAATCCGATCCCAGCAGCTTGCTTATGTCAGCCCCCTCTTCCTGAAGCGCCTTCAGTTCGCGCTCTATCCTGATGCCTTCCATCCTGGCCAGCTGGCGCAGGCGGATCTCGAGGATGTCCTCCGCCTGGCGTTCGGAGAGATCGAAACGTTCGATCAGCGCTGATTTGGGTTCATCCGATTCGCGTATCAGCGCGATCACTTCATCCAGGTTCAGGAACACCACCATGCGTCCCTGCAGGATGTGGATGCGGTCGTTGATTTGTTCCAGGCGGTATGCAAAGCGCCTGCGCACCGTCGCGATGCGGAATTCGCTCCACTCCCTTATCATCGAGGCGACGGGTTTCTGCCTGGGCCTTCCGTCTATGCCCACCATCACCATGTTCACTGGCAATGAGCATTCTAGGCTGGTGTGCGCAAGCAGAATGGCCATGAACTCTTCCACAGACTGCCGGGAAGACTTTGGCTCGAACACCAGCCTCACCGCCTGGTCCTTGTCGGATTCGTCGGAAACCTTGTCGAGCACGGAGAGCATCAGCTGCTTGGTCTGCACCTGATCGGGCGTCAGCGCCTTCTTGTTGACCCTGACCTTGGGATTGGTCAGCTCCTCGATCTCCTCCATGATCTTCCTCGCGGAAGTTCCATGAGGAAGCTCGTATACCGCAACCCGCCACTGGCCTCTGGCAAGCTCCTCCACATGCCAGCGCGCGCGCATCTTGAGCGAGCCGCGCCCTGTCCTGTAGCACTCCCTGATCTCGGAAGGAGAAGAGATGATCTGCGCGCCTCCCGGAAGATCGGGCCCTGCTATGAGTTCGAGTATCTCGTCATCCGAGCAATCGGGATTCTTCACGCAGAGCGCGGCAGCGCTACCCACCTCGCGCAGGTTGTGCGAGGGAATCTCGGTTGCCATGCCGACCGCGATGCCGGATGCGCCATTCAATAAAACCATGGGAAGTCGCGCAGGCAACTTCGCCGGCTCCTCGAAATGGCCGTCGTAGTTCGGGACCATGTCAACCGTGCCCATGTCGAGCTCGGACAGAAGGACGGCCGATATCGGGGTCAGACGCGCCTCGGTGTAGCGCATCGCGGCAGAATTGTCGCCGTCCCTGGAGCCGAAATTGCCTTGGCCGTCTATCAGCGGATAGCGCAGGGAAAAGTCCTGGGCCAGCCTCACCATCGCGTCGTATGCGGAAGCGTCTCCATGGGGGTGAAACTTGCCCAGGACTTCTCCCACCACCCTAGCGGATTTCACGAAAGTGCTGTTCGGAGCAAGCCCCATCTCGCGCATCGCATAAAGGATGCGGCGCTGCACAGGCTTCTGCCCGTCGCACACATCGGGCAGCGCGCGCCCTTTGACTACCGAGACCGCATATTCGAGATAGGCGCGCTCGGCATACTGGGCAAGCGGAACTGAGTCTCCTTCGGGCATTGCCGGCAATGGGGAAAACTGCCTGGACGCAACTTCCCTTTTTTCAGCGGGCTCTTCGGGCGCCTCGAACAATTCATCCTGCATCTCAGACATCGCCCGTCACCTCGTTACCGTGATATTCCAGCCATTCGCGGCGCAACCCGGATTCCTTCTTGCCCATCAGCATCATCATCGTCTGCTCTGCATCGAAATAGGAAGCCGCATCGAGCTCGACCAGGAGCGCGCGCCTCGTGTCAGGGCACATCGTGGTCTCCCAGAGCTGCTGGGGATTCATCTCTCCCAGGCCCTTGAAGCGCGAGATGTTCCATGAACCTTCACGCACCTTCTCCTTACGCAGCCTGTCCTCGATTGCCGAAAGCTCGTCCTCGTTCAACGCATAAAGCTTGCGCATCGGCTTCTTTCCCTGCGCCGGCACATCGATGCGAAAAAGCGGAGGCTGAGCAAGATACACATTGCCGTTCTGGATGAGCCTTGGAAAATGGCGGAAGAAAAGGGTCAGCAGCAGTGTCGCGATATGAGAGCCGTCCACGTCGGCATCGGCCATGATGTAGATGCCGGAATAGCGCAGACCCGAAAGATCCGCATCGTCTTTCACGCCGTGCGGATCGACGCCTATCGCAACCGCGATGTCGTGAACCTCCGCGTTGGAAAACAGCCTGTCGCGATCCACTTCGAAGGTGTTGAGCACCTTGCCCCTCAACGGCAGCACGGCCTGGAATTCCTTGTTCCTTCCCTGCTTTGCCGATCCCCCTGCAGAATCCCCTTCGACCAGGAAGAGCTCGTTCCTTGCAGGATTGTATTCGGCCGCATCGGTCAGCTTTCCCGGCAGAACGGCGACAGAAGAGCCCTTCTTCTTCTCTATCTTCTGGCTGGACTTCATCCGGCTCTGCGCCTGCCTGATCGAAATCTCCGCGATCTTCTTGCCAAATTCGACATGCTCGTTTAGCCAGAGCAGAAGCGGGTCGCTGACCATTGTCGAAACCAGCTTCAGCGCATTTCTTGAGACCAGCTTCTCCTTGGTCTGCCCCTGGAAGGAAGGATCGAGCAGCCTCGCCGAGAGCACGAAGCTCACCCGTCCGAACACGTCGTCGGATGCGAGCTTTACACCCTTGGGCAGCATGCTGTGCAGCTCGATGAAGCTCTTCACCGCGTTGAAGATGCCCTCGCGCAAGCCGGAGTCGTGCGTGCCTCCGGACCAGGTCGGGATCAGATTGACATAGGACTCGCGCGCAACCGTTCCCTCTTCGGACCAGGCAAAGGCCCATGCAGCCCCTTCGCCCTCGACAAAGCTCTCGTCTCCGCCCTTCGCGACATAGCGCTCGCCGGTGAATATGGGGGCGGCCAGCTCTTCTGCTGAAAGCGCCTCGGCCAGATAGCCGCGCAGTCCGTCCGGATAGACCCATGATTTGGATTCATTGCTCTTCTCGATGTTGAGCGTAATCGTCACACCGGGAAGCAGCACCGCCTTTGCGCGCAGCGCGCGCTCCATATCCGCGAGGTTCACCTGCGGGCTGTCGAAATATTTCGGATCCGGCCATACTCGAACGACGGTGCCCGTCTTGCGTTTCGCACAGCTTGCGACCCGTGCCAGAGGGCTCAAGGCAACGCCGTTCTCGAAGCGCACATGGTGCTCGCCGCCATCCCTGAACACCGTGACCTCGACCGCCCTGGAGAGCGCATTGGTCACCGCAACACCTACGCCATGGAGCCCGCCTGCAAAGCGGTATGCGCCGCCCTTCTCCTTCTCGAACTTGCCTCCAGAGTGCAGGACGGTGAAGGCGACTTCGACCACCGATATGCCTTCCTCGGGATGTATGCCGACCGGGATGCCACGGCCTTCGTCCGCTACCGAGACGGAACCGTCCGCATGAGCGGTGACTGCGATGCTGCCCGAATAGCCTGCGAGCGCCTCATCGCAGGCATTGTCCACCACTTCCGTGACGATGTGATTCGGATTGTCCAGCGTCGTGTACATCCCCGGACGCTGGCGCACGGGTTCGAGCCCGCGCAAGACCTTGAATGACGATTCGTCATACGTTGAACCCACTCATACCTCCAATCGAAGCCGACTTATTATTGTGCGCCCGGCTTTAACAGCACGCTGGCCGCGAGACTTGAATTGGCCTTCAGCAACCCGACCTCGTCGCTCAGTATGTGCGCGGACTCGTCGAGCAGCACGTCCTTCACATCCTTTCTCGCCTTCTCGATCGCAAGATCCGTGCTGATGTTGCGCTCGTTGGACTGCAATCCGTCATCCGCAAGCTTCATCGCCTCATCCGAGGCTGAGGACTTGTCCGCCTCGCGCTGCTTGATCCTGGCTTCCTGAGTCTCTCGCTCCTTCTTGCGCTCCGCCTCGTTGAGCGATATCTGGTTCTTCTTGCGCTGCGCATCGAACTCGGCGATGTCCTCCTTCAAGGACTTGAAGTCCTTGTCGTGCGACACGCGCATGTCGTGGTTCACGATCAGCATGGGCAAGATCGGCGCGAGATCTCCGTCGGGATGATAGTTTGCAGGCTTGATCTGCATCCAGGGAAGCGCATTGTCGTAGCTCGATTCGCCAAAATCCTCCGAATCCACGATCATCGGCAGACTGATGTCAGGGGTCACGCCGCGCAGCTGAGTCGTTCCCCCGTTGATGCGGAAGAACTGCGCGGTGGTCATCTTGAGCTCGCCATATTCTGACTGGGGATTCTTGACGAGCCTGTCGAGATTGACCACGGACTGCACTGTCCCCTTGCCGAAGCTGGTCGAACCCATCACGAGGCCGCGCCCGTAGTCCTGGATCGCAGCCGCGAAAATTTCCGAGGCGGAAGCCGAGCCATGGTTGATCAGAACTCCCATGGGCCCTTTCCAGACCGCATCCTCATCCGTATCGCTCTCGACAGTGACATCCCCTTTGGAGTCGCGCTGCTGCACGACAGGACCCTTGCCAACGAAAAGCCCGGTCAGCTCGATCGCCTCATCCAAGGAGCCGCCGCCGTTGTTGCGCAGATCCATCAACACGCCATCCACCTTTTCCTTCTTGAATTCCCCGAGGATGCGCGCAACGTCGCGGGTAGCGCTCTTGTAATTCGGGTCACCCTTCATGCGCGCTGCAAAATCCTGATAGAAGCCCGGAAGCGAGATCACGCCGATGCGGCGAGTGACGTTTCCGTCCTTCACCTCGATGACCGATTTCTTCGCCGCCTGCTTGTCCAGCGTGATCTTCTTGCGTATCAGCGTGACGATCTTGTGCTTTCCGTCGGGACCTGCCTCCGCAGGCAGCACGTCAAGCCGCACCACGCTGTTTTCCTTGCCGCGTATCTGCGCTACCGCATCGTCTATGCGCCACCCCATCACGTCGACGATGGGGCCATCCTTGCCCTGGCCCACACCCACGATGCGGTCTCCGGGTTTCAACTGCCCAGAAAGCGCGGCGGGCCCTCCCGGCATCACCTCTCGTATCGCAGTGTAGTCGTCCTTCTCCTGGAGAACCGCCCCGATTCCGGTCAGCGAAAGCCTCATCGAGATGTTGAAATCCTCTGTGGCGCGAACCCCCAGGTAGTTGGTGTGCGGATCTATCGCCATCGCATAGGCGTTCATGAAGTCCTGAAACACGTCATCGCTCTTGACCCTGGTCAAGTTGTTCAGGGAATTTTCATACCGTTTGTCCAGCGTCTCGCGTATGCTCTTGTCGTCTTTTCCTGCGAGCTTCAAGCGCAGCCAGTCGTTCTTCACGCGCTTGCGCCAGACATCGTCGAGCTCCGCACGAGACTTGGCCCAGGGCGCGTTCTTCCTTGTGTACTGGTAGGACTCCTGCTTGCTGAAATCGAAATGCCTGTCAAGAAGGCTCCTGGCATAGGCATAGCGCTCCGCGATGCGCTTCTGATAGAGGTTGAATATCGCAAAGGGAACGGTGAGATCCTGCTTCAGGATCGCATCGTCCAGCTTTGTCTCGTCAGGCTTGAAGCTGTCGATATCGGACTGGAGGAAGAACATCTTCTCGCCGTCGAGCTCCTTCAGATATTGATCGAATATCTGCCTGGAGAGCTTGTCGTCCAGCGGCACCTGCCTGTAATGGTAGCGCGTCAGCACCTCGGCAGAAAGCAGTGCAGCCTGAGTCTGCTGCTGAAGCGGCGCGAGTTCCCTGTCGGCCTGCGCGCTGTTGAAAGCGACCAACGTGAACGCAAGCAATACCCACAGCAATCTGTTCTTCATCTCTTATCCTCTATGTCTGCCGGCATTATATCCTGCGCTGCCGGCTGGAGTGGGTTTGGAAGCCCGTTCAGACAAATAGTTCAGTCTCCCATTCTTAAAGACCGAGCTTTCCCCACATCTCGTCCACCCTGCGCCTGACGTCCTGATCCATTGCGATGGGTGTGCCCCACTCGCGCTGTGTCTCACCAGCCCACTTGTTGGTCGCATCAAGTCCCATCTTGCCGCCCAGGCCTGACACCGGGCTTGCGAAATCAAGGTAATCTATCGGCGTGTTTTCCACAAGCAGGGTATCCCTGACAGGATCGACCCTTGTCGTGATCGCCCATATCACCTCCTGCCAGTTCCGGATGTCTATGTCCTCATCCACCACGATGATGAATTTCGTGTACATGAACTGTCGCAAGAAGGACCAGATGCCGAACATGATGCGCTTTGCATGCCCCGCATACTGCTTGCGGATCGACACCACCGCCATGCGGTAGCTGCACCCCTCTGGCGGGAGATAAAAGTCCGTTATCTCCGGAAACTGCTTCTGCAGAAGCGGCACGAATACCTCGTTCAGCGCAACACCCAGCATCGCAGGCTCGTCGGGCGGCTTTCCGGTATAGGTCGAGTGATAGATGGGATTTTTGCGCATCGTGATGCGCTCTATCGTCAGCACCGGAAACTTTTCCTGTTCGTTATAGTATCCCGTGTGATCCCCATAGGGACCTTCGAGCGCCGTCTCTTCGGGATGAATCACGCCCTCCAGAACGATCTCGCTGCTTGCGGGAACCTGAAGATCGCTCCCCAGGCACTTCACGAGCTCGGTCTTGGATCCCCGCAAGAGGCCTGCGAACTGGTATTCGGAAAGGGAGTCCGGCACGGGCGTCACCGCACCCAGTATCGTCGCAGGATCGGCGCCTATCACCACCGCGACCGGGAATGGCTTCCCCGGAGACTTCAGGCAATGTTCCCTGAAATCAAGCGCTCCCCCCCTGTGCGCGAGCCAGCGCATGATCACCTTGTTGGGCGCGATCACCTGCTGGCGGTAGATCCCCAGATTCTGGCGCGTCTTTTCCGGGCCGCGCGTGACCACCATCCCCCAAGTGATCAAAGGTGCGATGTCGCCCGGCCAGCAGTGCTGTACCGGAAGCCTGGCAAGATCCACACCCTTTCCTTCCCAAACCACCTCCTGACAAGGAGCGGATGAGAGCACCTTGGGCGACATGTTCAGGACCTGCTTCAACACGGGCCACTTCTCCCATGCATCCTTCAGTCCCTTCGGAGGCTCGGGCTCCTTGAGATAAGAGAGCAGCTTGCCTATCTCCCGCAGCGCGACAGTCGACTCCTCTCCCATGCCGAGTGCTACGCGGCGCGACGTTCCGAAGAGGTTCGCGAGCACGGGGATGTTTTGCCCTTCAGGATTTTCGAAAATGATCGCAGGCCCCCCATTGCGCAGCACCCGGTCGCATATCTCCGTCATCTCGAGATGCGTTGAGACCGGATGCGAAATCCGCTTCAGCTCGCCTATTTTCTCGAGCTGAGAGATGAAGTCCCGCAAGTCACGATAACGCATAATATCCCCTAAAAAATTTTATTGAAGCGTCGCGAACGATGGCAGAACGCGGCGCGAAAGGGCGAAAAAGCGGAGTTTACACATAAGTAAATGAGCATTTTGAGCCCTTGAGCAACAAAGTTATGACGAGTGCAGCAGCTTCAATAGAATTTCTTTTCGCCTTCAGGCCTGGTCTTGAAGCGCTTATGCAGCCAGAAATACTGCTCCGGCATTTCCAGCACGCGCTCCTCGATGAATTCGTTCATGCGCCTTGCATCCTGTGTCTCGTCGCCACCCGGGAAATTTTCCCATGCCGGATAGAAACTGACCACATACCCTTGACCGCCCGGCAGCATTTTCGCCACACAGGGGACGACAATCGCATCCGTCATCTTCGCGATGCGCGAAACCGAAGTCATGGTCGCAGCCTGCACGCCGAAGAAAGGAACGAACACGCCGTCCTTGATGCCCTGGTCCTGATCCGGCAGATAGAAAAACGGGATGTTCTGGCGCATCGCCTTGATCACCGGGCGCAGCCCCTGCTGCCTCGAATAGAGAAGCTGTTTGCCAAAGCGCGCGCGCTTTTGCAAGAGCAGCCTCGTCATGTAGGGATTCTTCTGGTTCGCGTACATGCTCATCGAATCCATGCGCTGCGCTATCCACTGCCCCGCGGCGTCCAAGCCTACAAAATGCGGCGTCAGGAAAATCGCGGGCCTTCCCCTGACAGACTCGAAATGCTCCATACCCTCGATGCGGATCAGGCTGTTGATGCGCTCGCTGCTTGCCCACCACAGCAGGCTGCGCTCGATCAGGCTGCGCGCGAGAACCTTGAAGTGCTGATGAACGATTTTCTTGCGCGCTTCCTCGCTCATGCCTGGAAAGCAGAGCTGCAGATTGATCATCCCCACGCGCCTGCGCTCTCTTGCCAGATGATAGAGCAGCGCGCCCAGGCCGTTTCCCATCGCCACGATGATGCGAAAGGGCAGAAAGTGGATCAGCCACAGGAAAAATACGCCGATGCGCACCAGCATCACGCATTCCTCTCAGGAGGCTCGACGCCGCTTGGCACCTTGTAGCGGTTATAGCTCCAGAGGTACTGTGACGGGCAGACCCTGATGATGTTTTCGAGCGCCCTGTTGATCTGCTCCGCGATGGGTTCTTCATGACCGAGCGGCAGGGGTTCGAAATGCATCACATAGCCATTTTTTCTTCGCTCGGCGCAAACAAGGAGCAGCGTCGCATCGCTCGCTTCGGCAAGCCTGCCCACCAGCGTCATGGTGTAGGCAGGCCGCCCGAAGAAGTCCGCCCATACGCCCTCCCCTCCGCTCGGCACCTGGTCCGGGAGCAGGCCTATGGTCTCTCCGCGCTTCAAGGACTTGTAAAGCAGCCGAACACCGCTCAAGTCGGCCTTCGCAAGGTTGGCCTTCCCTCTCCCGCGCCCCTTGCACATCGCATCTTCCAGCCACTCGAGCCTGGGCTTGCGGTACAGGATCACGATGGGGCGATGCTGCGCGCAGTATTGCCCCGCAAGTTCGAAGCAGCCCAGGTGCGGGGTCAGGTAGATCACGCTTTTTCCTTCCTGCTGGGCCGCATCGAAATGCTCCTTTCCCCGGCATTCCAGCACTTTTCCAAGCACCTCTTCGTAGGATCTTCCCCAGACCCAGGGAAGTTCCATGATGCCCTTGCCCGCTTCCTCGATGCAGGACTTAAGCAGCCTCTTCCCTTCATCGCTTTCGAGGGAATATCCCGCCTGCCCGAGATTTTCGCGGATGCGAGCCGCATATCCGGGAGAAACAGCATACGTGATGCGACCCAGCAGCGCGCCCAGCCCGTGCAGGACGCGCAGAGGCAAAAGGGAGAAAAGGCGGAAGATGAACTTGAAGAGGAAATTGGCCATATAGGGCAATGCTACCAAGTTTTTGAGACTTTGATAGAATGCGCTTTCTTTTTAATCAAGCAAACGGGGCACCATGAGCGAATATCTGTTTACATCCGAATCCGTTTCCGAAGGCCATCCGGACAAGGTGTCCGACCAGATCTCGGATGCGATACTGGACGCAATTCTAGCGCAAGACCCGTATGCACGGGTAGCCGCAGAGACGCTCACCAACACCGGCCTCGTGGTGCTCGCGGGCGAGATCACCACGACCGCGAATGTCGATTACATCCAGGTTGCGCGCAACACCATCAAGCGCATCGGCTACGACAACACCGAATACGGCATAGACTACAAGGGCTGCGCGGTTCTCGTCGCCTATGACAAGCAGAGCCCAGACATCGCCCAGGGCGTGGACCGCGCATCGGACGACTATCTTAACCAGGGCGCGGGCGACCAGGGACTGATGTTCGGCTATGCCTGCAACGAGACTCCGACCCTGATGCCGCTTGCGATCTATCTCTCGCACCTCATCGTGCAGCGCCAAGCACAGCTGCGCCACGACGGAAGGCTGCCCTGGTTGCGCCCCGATGCGAAGTCTCAGGTCACGGTGCGCTATGTGGACGGAAAGCCTCACTGCATCGACACCGTTGTGCTCTCGACCCAGCATGCGCCGGAGATGAAGCTCGAGGACATACGCGAAGCCGCAATCGAGGAGATCATCAAGCCCATGTTGCCTAAGGAGCTCGTCAAGGGCAACATCAACTACCTGGTGAACCCGACCGGGCGCTTCGTGATCGGCGGACCCCAGGGCGATTGCGGGCTGACAGGCCGCAAGATCATCGTCGATACCTATGGCGGAGCAGCCCCCCACGGCGGCGGCGCATTCTCCGGCAAGGACCCCTCCAAGGTGGACCGCTCGGCAGCCTATGCGGGCCGCTATGTCGCGAAGAACATCGTCGCCGCAGGGCTTGCAAGCAAGTGCCTGGTTCAGGTTTCCTACGCGATCGGCGTCGCAAAACCCACCAGCGTGATGGTCGACACCTTTGGAACAGGCAAGATCTCCAACGAGAAGCTGACCGAACTCGTGCTGCGCCATTTCGACCTCAGACCGAAGGGCATCGTGAACATGCTGGACCTATTGCGCCCGATCTACGAAAAGACCGCGGCATACGGCCACTTCGGACGCGAGGAGCCCGAGTTCACCTGGGAGGGCATAGACAAGGCGGCGGCGCTCAGGGCAGACGCAGACCTTTAAACCTGCGTTATAATCCACATCCCTCGAGAGGTGCTGCAACGGTCCCATGACCGTCAGGCTCGATTGTTTCAACGGCACCTATTCATTAATCATCCCAATGAATGGAGCTTAGTATGAACGCTGTTGACAACAAGGACTACATCGTCGCCGACATGTCGCTTGCCGACTGGGGCCGCAAGGAGCTCGCGATCGCCGAGGTCGAGATGCCCGGCCTCATGGCGATCCGCAAGGAGTTTGCCGCGAGCCAGCCTCTTAAGGGCGCGCGCATCACAGGTTCGCTGCACATGACCATACAGACCGGCGTGCTGATCGAGACGCTGAAGGCGCTGGGTGCGGACGTGCGCTGGGCCTCCTGCAACATCTATTCCACACAGGACCATGCAGCCGCCGCGATCGCGGCGACTGGCACGCCGGTATTCGCCGTGAAGGGCGAAACCCTCGAACAATACTGGGACTACACCCACCGCATCTTCGAATGGAAGGATGGCGGTCTTTCCAACATGATCCTGGACGACGGCGGAGATGCGACGCTGCTTCTGCACCTGGGTTCGCGAGCCGAAATGGATATAAGCATCCTGAACAATCCAGGCTCGGAAGAGGAAGTCTGTCTCTATAATTCGATCAAGGCCAAGCTCGCAATAGACAAGACCTGGTACTCGACGAGGCTTGCCGCGATCAAGGGCGTGACGGAAGAGACCACCACAGGCGTTCATCGTCTCTATCAGATGCATGAAAGAGGCGAGCTCAAGATTCCCGCGATCAACGTGAACGACTCGGTCACCAAGTCGAAGTTCGACAACCTCTACGGCTGCCGCGAATCGCTGGTCGACGGCATCAAGCGCGCAACCGACGTGATGATCGCGGGCAAGATCGCGCTGATCGCAGGCTACGGCGACGTGGGCAAGGGCTCGGCGCAGGCGATGCGCGCGCTCTCCGCACAGGTCTGGGTCACCGAGATCGATCCCATCTGCGCGCTGCAGGCGGCGATGGAAGGCTTCCGCGTGGTCACGATGGACTATGCGTGCGACAAGGCGGACATCTTCGTGACCTGTACCGGCAACTATCATGTGATCACGCACGAGCACATGAAGAAGATGAAGAACCAGGCGATCGTTTGCAACATCGGCCATTTCGACAACGAGATCGATGTCGCCTCATTGAAGCAGTACAAGTGGGAGAACATCAAGCCACAGGTCGATCATGTGATCTTCCCGGATGGAAAACGCATCCTGCTTCTGGCAGAAGGCCGCCTGGTGAACCTGGGCTGCGCGACCGGACACCCTTCCTACGTGATGTCTTCTTCTTTTGCGAACCAGACGCTCGCGCAGATCGAGCTCTTCACGCGCACCAAGGAATATCCTGTCGGCGTTTACACCCTGCCCAAGCATCTGGACGAGAAGGTCGCAAGGCTTCAGCTCTCCACGCTGAACGCCGAACTGAGCGAGCTCACAGACGCGCAAGCCGACTACATCGGCGTGCCGAAGGACGGCCCTTACAAGGCGGAACATTACCGGTACTAAGAACAGGATTGAGGAGGCGGGACTGAGGATTGAGGAACTGCACCGCTCTTGACTCACCCCTCACTCCTCCAATCCCAAATCCTCAATCCTAGACTTTGACATGAAGCTGCTCTTGATCTGGATACTGAACGCGCTGGCGCTGATTGCCGTGGCGAACTATGTGCCGGGAATCCATGTAGACGGCTTTGCGGCCGCACTGGTCGCAGCACTCGTGCTGGGGCTCGTTAACACCATGATAAGGCCGCTGCTGCTTCTGCTCACGCTGCCGGTCACGATGCTCACGCTTGGCCTCTTCATCTTCGTGATCAACGGGCTTTTGTTCTGGTTCGTGGGATCCGTGCTGCGCGGCTTCATCGTCGACACCTTCTGGCATGGCGTATTGGGCGCGCTTCTCTACAGCGTGTTCTCCTGGGCGCTTTCGGCAGCAGCCGCACAATTGATGAGAAAACAATGAGTAATCCGCATATCAGTTTCGAATTCTTCCCGCCCCAGACCAGCGAGGGCGCGGGAAAACTCGCGCATACCTGCACTCAGCTGGCAACGCTGAAGCCCGAATTCTTCTCCGTGACCTTCGGCGCGGGAGGATCCACCCGCGACCGCACGCTCAACACCGTGAAGGAAATCAGGGCGCAGGGATATGACGCGGCCCCCCATCTTTCCTGCGTCGGCTCAACGCGGGAGAACATAAGGGGGATCCTTTCCACCTACAGGGAGGCGGGGATCAACCGCATCGTAGCGCTTAGGGGCGACCTGCCATCGGGCATGGCGACCGTCGGCGAATTCCAGTATGCAAACGAGCTGGTCGAATTCATCCGCAAGGAGACAGGCGGCCACTTCCACCTGGAAGTCGCGGCCTACCCCGAGGTGCATCCCCAGGCAAGATCGGCAAGGGACGACCTGATCAACTTCAAGAAGAAGCTCGATGCGGGCGCGAATTCCGCGATCACCCAGTACTTCTACAACGCCGACAGCTATTTTCATTTCGTCGACGAATGCAGGAAACTCGGGATAACGGCCCCCATCGTTCCCGGCATCATGCCCATCGTGCGCTATGCGCAGCTTGCCCGCTTCTCGGACGCATGCGGCGCCGAGATTCCGCGCTGGATGAGAAAGACGCTCGAAGGCTACGGCGATGACAGCGAATCGGTTCAGGCATTCGGGCTGGACGCAGTGACGAGCCTCTGCGAGAAACTCCTCTCAGGCGGCGCGCCGGGACTTCACTTCTATACGCTCAATCAGGCAAAGCCCAGCATGGCGATCCTGGAAAGGTTGAAACCATGATGCGCACCCCCGAACTATTGCTTCCTGCAGGCAACCTCGAAAAGATGCGCGCTGCGTACGCCTTCGGCGCGGATGCGGTATATGCAGGACAGCCGCGCTATTCGTTGCGCGCGCGCAACAACGAGTTCAAGCTCGAGGAGCTCAAGACCGGAATAACCGAGGCGCATCGGCTGGGCAAGAAACTCTTCGTCGCGAGCAACCTGATGCCGCACAACGCCAAGGTCAAGACCTACATGGCCGACATGGAGCCCGTGATCGAGATGAAGCCCGACGCGCTGATCATGGCGGATCCGGGGCTGATTGCGATGGTGCGGGAGCGCTGGCCGGAAGTTCCCGTCCACCTTTCCGTCCAGGCCAACACCGTGAACTATGCCGCGGTCAAATTCTGGAAATCCCTGGGGCTTGAACGCGTGATCCTGTCGCGCGAACTTTCCCTGGACGAGATCGAGGAGATACGCCAGCAATGCCCCGACATGGAACTCGAGGTCTTCGTGCACGGCGCGCTTTGCATCGCCTATTCCGGCCGCTGTCTGCTTTCGGGTTACTTCAACCACAGGGACGCGAACCAGGGCACCTGCACGAATTCATGCCGCTGGGACTACAAGGTGGACAACGCCGTTGAAAACGGCACCGGCGACATCGAGAAGATCGACTTCGATTTCGACAGCGCATTGAGTCAGAGCGCACTCTCGGACTGCGGTTCGCAGCCCCGCCATCCTAAGGCGGAGCGAGTCTATCTGATCTCGCGAAAGGATCATCCTGAAGAACTGATGCCCGTGATGGAAGACGAGCACGGCACCTACATCATGAACTCCAAGGACCTGCGCGCCGTCGAGCACGTGGAGAGGCTGGTCAAAATTGGCATCGATTCGCTGAAGGTCGAAGGACGCACCAAATCCCTCTATTACGTCGCTCGCACCGCCCAGGTGTACCGTCAGGCGATAGACGATGCAGTCGCGAACAGGCCATTCAACCTGAGCTTGCTGGGCGCGCTGGATGCGCTTGCCAACCGCGGCTACACGGACGGCTTCTACGAGCGCCATCACACGCACGAGCAGCAGAACTACATGCGCGGCCATTCCGAGAGCACGCGCCAGCAGTATGTCGGCGACATCGTATCGTGCAGCGGCGGCTATGCGAAGATAGACGTGAAGAACAAGTTCCAAATCGGGGACAGGCTCGAGATCATCCACCCGAAAGGCAACAAAATAGTCGTACTCTCGGAGATGAGAAACGAAGATGGGGAAGCATTGAGCACAGCGCCTGGCAGCGGCCACTCCGTGCGCATCCCGCTGCATGAAGATATGTCCAAAGGGATGATTGCGAGGTTCCTGTAAGCATATGCATATACAAACATCACAATACAATTAGACCTATAATGCTTCATACATTGCGGTCTAAATCAAACAAATGCAAACCAAGCTACTTGGAAGGTAAGTGATGACAGCTGAAATTGTGATCATGAATAAAATGGGCGTAGCGATGGCGGCGGATAGCGCCGTTACAGTTGGTGGAAAGAAAGTCTATAACTCTGCAAACAAATTATTCACGCTATCTAAGTATCACCCAATTGGAATAATGGTCTATGGGAATGCTGAATTTATGGGATTCCCGTGGGAAATGCTAATCAAACTGCATAGAGACAAATTAGGGAAAAAGGAGTTTAATACGGTAGCTGATTATGCGGACAGTTTCTTTGAGTTCCTTGCCTCAAACGATCATATCAACGATCAGGATGAAACATCTTACGTTGCTCAAGCAATTTACCCAATTTATGCAGAGATTGTTCAAAGGATCCGCAGTTCTATAGAAGAGCTTATCAAAACGAAAGGCTCAGCTAGTGACAGTGACACTCTTAATGCAGTCAATGCCGAAATTTCTAAGATGATTGAGGAAATAAACCAACGAGAAATATATTCCGATTTAAATATCAAGACTGAAACGGAATTGGCTAAAAAATTCTCGCCGATTCTTATAAAGAGTTTGGTTTCCACATTTGGCGGACTTCCTCTTACTGCAGTACAACGAAAAAAGCTTGTTAGGACTGGAATAAAATCCCTCTTTAGAAAAATATTTGATCACGAATCCGGAATAGTCATTGCAGGTTTTGGAAAATTAGAAGTTTTTCCATCTATGTTGAGTTGTGAGATTAAATGCCGTGCAAATAAATGGCTCATACGCTCTAATTTGGAAACTGCAAAAATTTCTTCATCTCTTGACCAAGGGAATACAGCTGTAATTAAACCTTTTGCTCAAGGCGAAATGGTTCATGCATTTATGAAAGGAATGGATCCTTATTTAGACATGCTAACTTCAAAATATTTAGCAACCGTTTTTCGTGAATTACCGAAAACGCTGCTAGAGCACCTGAATCTTGCTCATGATGAAGCTTTAAAGCAAAGATTACTCCAAGCAGGTCAAGATGTTTTTAATAACTTTAACGTCGCCTTGCGAACATATCAAAAAGAAAATCATATTAGCCCTGTACTAAGTGCCGTGGCATCTCTTCCAAAGGATGAATTGGCTGCAATGGCGGAATCATTGATTAACCTTACCTCGTTTAAACGCAAAGTAACAATTGAAACAGAAACCGTTGGGGGTGCAATTGATGTAGCCGTAATCTCAAAGGGGGACGGTTTTATTTGGATTAAGCGCAAACATTATTTCCAACCGCAATTAAATCATCACTTCACTGCTAATTATTTTGAGGGGTAAACATGTCAAAAAAATACGTAAAGAGCTACTCAACTATTCAAGAATGGGATGGTGCTTATTTTCCTGATGTTGCTTCTAAAGCGCGATTAACAAGCTTAGGAAAAGATCCATCTGCTTTGGCAGAAGTATTAGCCCAGGAAGCACTGAGGAATGCCGCAACTCAACTATCTAGAATTAAGAAAACTAAACGTACAGCAAGTCTCAACAAGTAATTGCTTATCCTAAATAAGTTTTATAAGCAGGTTCGGCTTCTTTGACGAACTTTAATTAGTTGACGATGATTCTCTCGACATTCTCACAATCATCCCGCTATGCGGCGCTGCATCCGCTGTTCCCTCAGGCGTTCGACTTCATACGCGACAAAGATCTCGATGCGCTCGCACCCGGCGTCCATCAGATCGTCGAAGGAAAACTCTTCGCGATCGTTGAGCACCTCGATGGGCGCACGCGGGAAGCCGCAAAACTTGAAGCCCACCGCAAGCACATCGACATCCAGATGGTCTTGAATGGCGACGAGACGATGGGCTGGAGGACGCTATCCGAATGCAAGGAGCCTCTTGCCGAATACAGCCCGGAACGCGACATCGTCTTCTTCGACGATGAACCTGCATCCTGGGTTCATGTACCACCTGGCTGCTTTTGCATCTTCTTTCCGGAAGACGCGCATGCGCCCCTGGTCGGAAACGGAAAAATCCGCAAGGTGATCTTCAAGATCGCAGTCTGACAAGCCTCGGTTATAATTCCCCGACTCGACAAAGGACAACAGACATGGCAAACAAGCAGTTCATCCAGACACCCGATGCGCCCGCCGCGATCGGCACCTATTCCCAGGCGATAAAAGTTAACGACGCCGTATACCTCTCGGGCCAGATCGGTCTTGACCCCGCCACCATGCAGATGGTCGACGGCATAGATGAGCAGATACACAGGGTTTTCAAGAATCTGATCGCGGTTTCCAAAGCGGCAGGGGGAAGCCTCGACGACCTCGTGAAGCTCAACGTCTATCTCACCGATCTTGGCAATTTCGCCAAGGTGAACGAGATCATGGCGGGCTATTTCCAGCAGCCTTATCCCGCGCGCGCAGCGGTCGGCGTGAAGGAGCTTCCGCGCGGCGCGCTCGTGGAAATGGACGGCGTGCTGGTGATCCAGGACTAGCTATCCATATCCAACACTATTCACTTATACTGGGCCATGTATTTCAAGATATGCGGCGAAATAACTGCCGTTGAACTTATCGCACAAGGCTCTGGCATTCGTTGTCTTGGCAGGCTGCAAAGAGTTTATGGACTTGGTAACTGGAAGAAGAAAAAGGGATTTGCCACCGTTGTTTTTGATGATGGTACTTCTGCCCACGCCGAAGTGCATTGGTATGAAGCGCATGGCATTGGTAAAATGGAGATGAAGATCAAAGAATTTACTTGAGGTATAACATGGAAAAATACGTCATCTGCCTTAACAATGAAGGTTATGCAGCTTCGCTGGAAGTACGCAAACTTTATGAGCTTCTGCCGGATCCCAAGGCCGAGGCCATGCACTGCATCCGCATTGTGGATGAAGATGGTGAAGATTACGTGTATCCGGAAAAACTTTTCATGCCTATGGAAGTCTCTGAGTCGGTATCGCTTGCGCTTCATAAGCGCGCAGCCTGATTTAAAAGTTGGTTAATTTCTGATGTGCTGCGATACTTTACCTGCTTTAAGCTAACCAGCATTCAATTGGCAGCCCCCGCAAAAATTCCCCCCGCCACGCTTGCCAAACTTTCGAAACTTGGCATACGCCACCGCGCAGACTTGTTGCTGCACCTGCCGCTGCGCTACGAGGACGAGACCCGCATTGAGCCGATAGAAACCGCGGAGCCCGGACGGACGATGCAGGTTCAGGGCGTGATCACACAGAGCGAGATCGCATTCCGCCCGCGCCGTACCCTGCTCTGCCGTCTGCGGGACGAAACCGGCGAGCTTTCCCTGCGCTTCTTGCACTTCTATCCCAGCCAGACCAACATGCTCGCAAAGGGCCAGAATATCCGCGCAGTCGGCGAGGTGCGCATGGGCTTTCACGGACTGGAGATGGTCCATCCGAAATGCAGCAAGGCGGGAGAGGACACGCCCCTGATGACCAGCCTCACTCCTGTCTATCCCACGACGGCAGGCCTGTCTCAGACCGCATTGCGCAAGCTGATCGCCAATGCCATCGAGGTCATCCCCATGCCAGACCATCTGCCGGAAGATCTGCGCATGAGTCTCACGCTCGCCGAATTTTCGGCAAGCGTGAAGCTCTTGCACAACCCGACTCCCGACATCCCCGCCGAATCCCTGGAGGACCGCTCGCACCCCGCATGGCGGCGCATCAAGTTCGACGAACTTCTCGCGCAGCAGATATCGATGCGCGTGCACCATTTGGCGCGCAGCGCCCGCCGAGCCCCCGCGCTGAAGGCAAAGGGACATTATTGCGATACGCTCCTGAAGAGCCTTCCCTTCAGCCTGACTTCCGCGCAGCAGAAGGTTGTCAAGGAGATAGGCCTCGATCTTGCAAGGCCCCATCCCATGCAGCGACTGCTTCTGGGCGATGTGGGCAGCGGCAAGACCATCGTCGCCGCGCTCGCCGCATTGCAGGCGATCGAGAACGGCTATCAGGTCGCCTTCATGGCGCCCACCGAAATCCTGGCAGAGCAGCATTACCTGAAGCTTTCGAGCTGGCTAGCCCCGCTCGGCATCATTCCGGCCTGGCTTTCGGGCAGCCTGAAACAGAAGGAGAAGAGGCTGGCTGCGGAGAAGATCGCATCGGGCGAGACGCTGCTCGCGATCGGCACTCATGCGCTCTTCCAGCAGCAGATCAGCTTTCACAATCTGGGGCTTGCGATCGTCGACGAACAGCACAAGTTCGGCGTGGAGCAGCGCCTGGCGCTCCACGAAAAGGGCAAGGAGAAATCCACCGAGCCTCACCAGCTGATGATGAGCGCGACCCCGATCCCGAGGACGCTCGCGATGAGCTATTACGCGGATCTGGATGTCTCGGTGATAGACACGCTTCCGCCGGGGCGCACGCCCGTGACCACGAAGCTGGTCAGCGATGGGCGGCGCAGCGAGGTGTTCGAAAGGGTAAGAAGCGCCTGCCTTGCAGGCCAGCAGGCATACTGGGTATGCCCGCTGATCGAGGAATCCGAGACGCTCGAACTGCAAAGCGCGATGGAGACCTATCAGCAGCTCTGTTTAGCCTTCCCGGATTTGCGCGTAGGTCTGGTTCACGGCAGGATGGAAAGCTCTGAAAAGGCTCACGTGATGAATGAATTCAAGGCGGGCAGTCTGCAGCTCCTGGTCGCGACGACGGTGATCGAGGTCGGCGTGGACGTCCCAAACGCAAGCCTGATGGTGATCGACCATGCGGAACGCATGGGGCTCGCACAGCTGCACCAGCTGCGCGGGCGAGTGGGGCGGGGTGCTCAGCACAGTCTTTGCATCCTGCTCTACCAGCAGCCGCTCTCCGAACTCGCCAGAACGAGGCTCAAGGTGATCTTCGAAAACACAGACGGTTTCGCGATCGCAGAACAGGACCTGATACTGCGCGGCCCTGGCGAACTTCTGGGGGCAAGGCAGAGCGGCATCGCGATGCTGCGCTTCGCGGACATCAATGCGGACGAGGATCTGCTGGAACATGCGAGGACGACGGTCGACGTGCTGCTGCGCGATCATCCGGATGCAGCGCGCGGCTATCTGCAACGCTGGATGGCGAAGAAGCATGAGTTCCTCCATGCTTGACTGGAAGCGCTCGACGCTGGGAGCCGATGCGCGATTGCAGCCCTGGCTTCGCGATGCGGGTTCCCTCACGAGGCGCATCATGCTGCGTTCCGAGCGCTTTGCAGTCGAGATAACCCATGAAGGAAAGACACCCGTCGCGCAGGACGAATCCCGCGTCCTCGGCCTTGCGCAAGGACGCCTCGTCTGGTCGCGCGATGTCTTCCTTCATGCGGACGACCGTCCCGTGGTTTTCGCGCACAGCGCATGCAGGCTGGAGTCCCTTGATGGCGCATGGCAATCCCTGCGAGGCCTCGGGACCAGGCCGCTGGGCGCCGTGCTGTTCTCTCATCCAGAAGTCATGCGCCTCCCCCTGCATTACAATGCGCTGGGAAAAGGACATCCGCTATACAGACTCGCAGCCCGGGCATTGGATGACGCACCTGCCCGCATGTGGGCGCGCAGATCGCTTTTCTATCTTCACAATGAACCGCTGCTGGTCACGGAAGTCTTCCTTCCTGACATACTTAAACTCAGGATTGAGGAGTGAGGAACGAGTGAAACACGGTTTCTGTTAAACTCTCCATACTGCTAAAGCTTCAATCCCCGATCCTGATCCATGTTTCTTGAACGCCTATCGCTATACATGCAGCTCACGCGGATGAACAAGCCCATCGGCACGCTGCTGCTGCTTTGGCCGACGCTCTGGGGCTTGTGGATCGCAGGCAGCGGCCGCCCGGATCTCCGCATCGTGCTGATCTTCACGCTGGGCACCTTCATGATGCGCTCCGCAGGCTGTGCGATCAACGACTATGCGGACCGCGACATAGACCGGCACGTCAAGCGCACCTGTGAGCGTCCGATCACCAGCGGAAAGATCACACCCCGTGAAGCGCTCTTGCTCGCGGCAGGCCTTGCGATAGCCTCCTTTCTGCTGATCCTGCCGCTCAATTCGCTGACCCTGCTGCTTTCCATCCCCGCGGCATTCCTGGCGGGCAGCTATCCCTATACCAAGCGTTTCTTCGCGATTCCCCAGGCCTATCTCGGCATCGCCTTCGGTTTCGGCATCCCGATGGCGTTCGCGGCCCTGCTGGACAGCGTGCCGCCTGTGGCGTGGGTCATGCTCGCCGCCAACATCTTCTGGTCTGTCGCCTACGACACCGAATACGCAATGGTGGACAGGGACGACGATGTGCATCTCGGCATCCACTCCTCGGCGCTTTTTTTCGGCAGGCATGACGTTAAAGCGGTGATGGCCTGCTATGCGGCGACCCTGTTCTTATTGGCGCTCGCAGGAAAGATGGCAAACCTTGGTCTGTTCTATTTTTCAGGCCTTGTTGTGGCGGCCGCCATCGCGCTCTACCATTACGGCCTCATCAGGGAAAAGAAGCGCGACAACTGCTTCAAGGCATTCCTGCACAACAACTGGTTCGGCGCAGCGGTGTTTTGCGGCATCTTTCTGGATTACCTGAAATGAGGAGCATGCTTAAATCAAGCTACAGCCTGATCGCGCCGATATACGATCTCGCGATCGAGAAGGCCATGAGAAGAGCTCGAGAGAATTCCCTGCTTGCGCTACCCAGAAATTCGTCTTGCGATGTGCTGATCAGCGGCGTCGGCACAGGGCTCGATCTTCCCTTCCTGCCTTCACTGCATCGCTATACCGCGCTCGACTTCAATTCCGCGATGCTTAAGCGCGCAAGGCCTCGCGGGAAGGATCTCGATATAAACTGGCTGCTCGGAGACAGCATGAATCTACCCTTCGCAAATGAAAGTTTCGACCATGTCGTCCTGCACCTGATCGCAGCAGTCGTGCCGGAGCCCGAACTCTGCATGAGCGAGGCAGCGCGCGTGCTGAAACCCAATGGTTCGATTCTGCTTTTCGACAAGTTCCTGCGCCAGGGCCAGCTGGCGCCATTGAGACGCATGCTGACCCCCTTGTCGCGCAATATCGCGACCCGCATGGACGTGGTGTTCGAGGAAACCCTGCCGGCAGGGCTAGAGGTCGCAAGCGATGAGCCGTCGCTCGCAATGGGATGGTTTCGCAGCATCGTCTTGCGCAAGGTGACGCAGGCCTGATCGCGCGCTACAATGCGTCCGAGCTTATCAACCCGCGGAAGGTGAAAATGAACAAGTTCGACGGAGTCCTGCCCATCCCCTCGATCGAGGAGAGCCTTGCAAGCTTCACCAAGCGCCTCGACGACGACATGTCGGAGCGTTTCAACGAACTGCGCAAATGCTCCTTCTTCGATCCCGTTCCCAGCGAATGGCTGAAGCCCATATCCGAAGAATGCGTGATCAGGCATTTCTATGCGGGAAACAAGCTGACCACGGAAGGCGATGCGTCGAACAACTTCTATGTCGTGCTGTTCGGCTCGACCACCGTTTCATGCGACGATGAAGTCGTCGGAACGATCGTCAGCGGCGAATGCATAGGCGAAGGCACTTTCTTCCTAGGCAGCAACGTCTCCCGTTCCGCGACCGTGACAGCCGATGAACACGTGATCGTCGCCGAATTCAACAAGCTTGGCATCAGCCGCCTGCAGCGCGACGCGAAGACCCAGGCCTATCTCGACAAGGCGCTCCTGTTAGCACTCTTCAAGAAGCTGCAGGGCGCAAACCGCAAGATACAGGAGCTCATGCGCCTGACCAACCAATTCATCTAGCGGCTTTCTACCATTTCAGAAGTGGCCTGCCCAGGCTCCAGCCGAGAAAGGCGATGGCGAGCATGGGAAGGTAATGCCATTCCAGCACATGGACGACTGAATTGTTGATCTCCTCCAGCCTCAGCCAGATAGCCCCGACACTGAATGCGGACAGCAGCGCAATGGCTCCGGCGAGATGGAAATGCGTGCTCGCGAATTTTCTCATCGAGATGAAAGTCCAGACTGCAGGAACGAGGGAAACCAGGGTGATGCTGATCGTGCATTGATAGCTGTGCACGGGGAGCGGAGAAGGGGGTAAATCGGCGCGCCAAGAGAGAAACAGCACGATGAGGAACAGCGCGAAGGCGGCGATCGGGGCCATCGCCGTTCTTCTCATCTGGTGCAGATCTGGAAAGGAGAGGAGGGATGCGCTGAGCACCGTCGAGGCGAAGACGAGAAGGAGGGAGGCGATTTCCGCATCGAACCAGAAGTCGTGCAATTTTCCGTTCAAATCCGGCCTGACTCCCGAAATCGCGAGGGATGCCGCGAGATAGATTGCGGCATAAACCGTCCACTTCGCGGAAAGCGAAAAAGGATGAGGCGCCGCCTTCAAGGGCTTTGCTTCCTCGCTCAGAATTTCAACAAGTTCCTCGATATTTCCCATCATCTATCCAGAATTTTTCTCAATATCTTGTATGCGCGGTGTGCGGCAACCTTGACCGCCGACTCCTTCATGCCTATCCTTTCGGCCACCTCCTTCGAGGTGTATCCCTCCTCGTGCATCATCTGCAAAATAGTCGCCTGCTTGTCAGGCAGCTTTTCTATCTCCCCCCTGATGGATTCGTAGCTCAACGCAGGTTCGGTTACATCCTGCGCCAGGTCGATCTCGGAAATCTCGACTGCCTCCCGCAGCTCGTCCCTGTAATGTGTGCGCAGATAATCCTGAAGGCGATACCTGGCTATCGCATACATCCAGGGTTCATAAGGCCTCTTTCCGTCGTAGGTATGGCGCGCCTTGTGGATGGAGATCAGGATTTCCTGCAGCACATCCTCCGCCTCGCTCGCATGGCTCAGCCTCCTCTTCAAGAAGGGCCTGAGCATCTGAGAGGTCCTTCGAAGAAGCGCGGCATAGGCGAGCCTGTCGCCCGCCGAAGCCTGCCTCATCAGCTCTTCCAGATTGACTTTCTGATCGCCCATGCAAAATTCTGTAACCTTTTTTCCCGCCGTTGCGAATATGTGATTGCATGGACCTTAACTCATGCGCTTTCAATGATGCCACTTTTAACAGGAGAATCAAATGAAGAAATTTTCGATTGCACTTGCAGCCCTCGCTCTCTTTTCTGCGGGAAGCGCCTTTTCCGCCGAGCAGATGATGGTCGATCCCGGCGCGAAAATGCCGATGAAGGACTCCGCAAAGATGAAGGATTCCATGAAGAAAGATTCCATGAAGAAGGAACCGATGAAGATGGATGAAAAAAAATCCATGATGATGAAAAAGGAAGACAAGCAGTAACTCCCGGGAGGGCCTGCCCTCCCTTTTCACGAGGCAAATCATGATAGAAATCGGCTTGGCATTCCTGGAGGGGCTGGGGATCATCGCATCCCCCTGCATCCTCCCCGTCCTCCCACTGATCCTGGCCGCTTCCTCCGAGGGGGGAAGACGCAGGCCTTACGGCATCATCATCGGATTCGTCGCATCCTTCACGGCCTTCGCGATCCTTTCGAGAAAGATCGTGACGGCCCTGGGGATAGATCTCGATCTGGTCAAGCATGCCTCATTGTTTCTTCTGGCCTTCTTCGGGCTGACGCTTCTTTCAGAAAAAATATCCGGGAAATTCGGCAGGGCCACGCAATCAGCGGCTGACTTCGGAAGCAGGCTCGCATCGAAAGGAAGGGACGGAATTTTAAGCGGGATAGGGATAGGCTCCCTGATCGGCCTCGTGTGGACTCCCTGCGCCGGTCCGATACTGGCCGCCGTCCTAGTCCAGGTGATCAGGCAGAAAACCGATCTCATGGGCGTCATGGTCATCATCGCATTTTCACTGGGGTCGGCTCTTCCCATGCTGGCCATCGCACTCTTCGGGAGAAAAATCATGGAAAGAATCGGATTCCTGGGCCGCCATGGAAAGGCGGCGCGGCGCGCACTCGGCGCAATCATCCTCCTTGCAGTCGCGTACATAGGCTTCGGCGAGCAGGCTTATTCCTTGCCTGGTGAGCGCCGCCAGACGTCAAGCGCTTCCCTGGAAAACGGCCTAGACCATCCTTATCCCGCCCCCGAGTTCTCCGGCCTGGAACATTGGATCAATTCCCCTCCCCTTGCCATGAAGGACCTCAGGGGAAAGGTCGTTCTCGTGGATTTCTGGACTTATTCCTGCATCAATTGCGTGAGGACCCTTCCTCATCTCGAGGATTGGGACAGGAAATACAGAGGCCTCGGCCTCACTATCGTCGGCATCCACAGCCCTGAATTCGAATTCGAGAAGAAGTTCGAGAACGTCGCGGCCGCAGTGAAGCAAGACGGGATAGCTTATCCCGTCGCGCAGGACAACGAACTTGCCACCTGGGACAGATTCAGAAACAGCTACTGGCCTGCCCATTACCTCATAGACAGGGAAGGCCGCGTGGTTTACACCCATTTCGGGGAAGGCGAATACGATGTGACGGAAAACAATATCCGTCACCTCCTCGGAGTCGGGGGAAAGGCAGTGCCTGCGCCAAGAGAATCGCTGCAATTCGACCAAACCCCGGAGACCTATCTCGGATATGCAAGGGCAGAAGGCTTTGGCGGAGATGAAAGGGCTAGCCCGAATTCCGAGAAGAATTACCGCTTTCCCGATTTCCTTCCCCTCAATGCATGGGCGCTCGGGGGAAAATGGAGAATAGAATCACAAAAAATCGTGGCCGGCGAAAAGGGCTCCGCTTTGCGCCTCAACTTCAAGGCATCCAAAGTATTCCTGGTTCTCGGGACGGAGAACGGGAAACCCTTGCGGGCCAGGATCTTGCTCGACGGGAAACAGCCCGGAGAAAATTCAGGCAAGGATGCGCCCGGAGGTTTCTTGACGATCAGGCGCAACACGCTATACGAGCTCATAGACCAGAAATCGCCCAAGAACGGCCTGATCGAAATCCAGACCGATTCGCCTGGGCTTGAAGCCTACGCCTTCACTTTCGGATGAGCGCGTTCGCGGACCTTGCAGCTGCTATACCCAGTCTTTTGGCTTCAGGTACACATCGTATAGCTCCGCCTCGGGCGTGCCGGGATCGGGATGCCAATCGTAGCGCCACTTGACCAGGGGCGGCATCGAAAGCAGGATCGATTCGGTCCTGCCGTTTGACTGCAGGCCGAAGATGGTGCCGCGGTCTATCACCAGATTGAACTCGACATAGCGGCCGCGCCTGTATAGCTGAAAGTCGCGCTCGCGCTCGCCGTACGGCGTGTTCATGCGCTTTTCAAGAATCGGTATATACGCCGACAGGAAATGGTCGCCCACGCTTTGCTGGATCGCGAACGCGGTTTCGAAATCGGGTTGGCTCAAGTCGTCGAAGAAGATGCCGCCTATGCCGCGCGGCTCATTCCTGTGCTTCAGGAAGAAATATTCGTCGCACCATTTCTTGAACTTCGGATATAGATCGTCTCCGAAGGGCGCAAGGGAATTCCTGCAGGTCTGATGGAAGTGCTCCGCATCTTCCCTGAATCCATAATAGGGGGTGAGGTCCATGCCACCGCCGAACCAGAACACCTTCTCGCCATCCGGCCTGTGCGCCATGAACATGCGCACGTTCGCATGGGTGGTGGGCGCATAGGGGTTCCTCGGATGCATCACCAGCGACACGCCCATCGCCTCCCAGCTGCATCCGGCGAGCTCCGGGCGGTGCGCCGTTGCGGACGCCGGCATCTTGTCGCCCTGAACATGGGAAAACGCAACACCCCCGCGCTCCAGTACGTTGCCTTCCTCCAGGATGCAACTGATGCCCTCCCCCTTGCCTATGCCGCCGCTTCCGGTGGAGCGCTCCCACTTGTCGCGAATGAAGGACTTGCCGTCCACCTGCTCCAGACGTTCGACGATCAGTTCCTGCAATTCGAGCAGGTATTCCTTGACGGATGCGCTGTTCACACTCATGTTCTCTCCGGTTCTGTCACAAAGTCAGCCGCGCAGGATTCTACCATCCGCCCAGCTCATGATCGTAGAAGGCCTTTTGCGTTTCCCGACGCGCCCTGGCAATACCCATACCTGGCTTCCGAAAAGGCGCCGGCATTCCTTGTAGGTCTTTGCAGGCTTCATCCCGCTCCTGTTTGCACTTGTCGAAACCAGCGCGCTGCCGGCGCCGCGGCAAAGCGTTCTGGCAAAAGGATGCGCAGACATGCGCACCGCGAGCGTGTCGTGTTTTCCCCTGAGCCATCTCGGCGCCGACTGCCTCACGGGCATCAGGTAGGTGATCGCATTCTTTCCCGCATCGTGAAGCTTCTTCTGCTGTTCTGTCGAAAGGGGCGAAAGATATCTTGCAACCTGCGCGTAGTTCGATGCGATCAGGATCAGGCCCTTATGCTGCGGCCTCTGCTTCAACTTCAAAATGCGCAGCACAGCCTTCCTGTTTGCGGGATCGCAGCCCAGGCCATAGCAGGATTCCGTGGGGTAGGCAATCACCCCACCCTGCGCAAGATAGGCTGCAATGTTGCGGTACTGCATCACCTTGCGTGCTTGATCGCGCGGTAGCCGATGTCGCTGCGCATCTGTGAGCCATCGAAGTGTATCCCTTCGGCGATCTGGTAGGCGCGGCGTTGCGCCATGCGCACGCTCTCGCCGAGCGCGGTCACGCAAAGCACGCGGCCTCCGCTCGTGACCACCTTCCCGTCCTTCAGCGCAGTGCCCGCATGGAACACATGCGCGTCCTCCTCCGCCTTTGCGGGCAACCCGGAAATCTCGTCGCCCGTCCTGGGTACATCGGGATAGTTGTGCGCGGCCATCACGACGCCAAGCGCACATCTCCTGTCCCATTCGACTTCGACGCTGTCTAGCTTGCCGTCCACCGCATGGTCAAGCAGGTTCAATAGATCCGACTTCAGCCTCATCATGATGGGCTGGGTCTCGGGGTCTCCCATGCGGCAGTTGAATTCCAGGACCTTGATCGCTCCGTCAGGCGAGATCATCAGCCCCGCATAGAGGAAACCGGTATAGGCATGGCCTTCCTTCTCCATGCCGTGCACGACGGGTTGAATCACCTCGCGCAGCGCGCGCGCATAAACCTCTGGCGTGACCACGGGCGCGGGAGAATACGCACCCATGCCTCCCGTGTTCGGGCCCTGGTCTTCGTCGAGCAGACGCTTGTGGTCCTGGCTCGTCGCAAGCGGAAGCACGTTCTTTCCGTCCACCATCACGATGAAGCTTGCCTCCTCGCCCTGCAGGAACTCCTCGATCACCACGCGCGCGCCCGCATCTCCCAGCCTGTTGTCCGAGAGCATCATGTCTATCGCCTCGTGCGCCTCAGAAAGCGTCATCGCGACCACCACGCCCTTCCCTGCAGCCAGGCCGTCCGCCTTGATCACGATAGGCGCGCCGTGCTTTTCCACATATGCATGGGCAAGAGCCGCATCGCTGAAGGTCTCGTAGAGAGCCGTCGGAATTCCGTGGCGCACCATGAAGGCCTTTGCGAAATCCTTGGAGGATTCGAGCTGGGCCGCCGCCTTCGTGGGACCGAATATCCTGAGATCCGCGCGGCGGAATGCATCGACCACCCCCTTGGCCAGCGGCGCTTCGGGACCTACCACGGTGAGATGGATGCTCTCCTTCTGCGCGAATGAAAGCAGATCCTCGACCGAACTAATCGGGACGTTCTCGACGCCGTTCTCGAGCCCTGTTCCCGCATTGCCCGGCGCGACATATACCTTCTGGACCCTGGGCGCCTGCGCAAGGCGCCAGGCCAGCGCGTGTTCGCGGCCGCCCGAGCCGATCACCAAAATCTTCATATTGTTTACCTCGAACGAGAAACGGCTAGTGCCTGAAATGCCTGTAACCGGTATAGACCATCGCGATGCCGTGCTCGTCCGCAGCCGCGATGACTTCTGCATCGCGCATCGAACCTCCCGGCTGGATCACGGCCTTCGCACCCGCTTCCGCCAGCACGTCAACGCCGTCCCTGAACGGGAAGAATGCATCCGATGCGACCACGGACCCCACAAGATTCAGGCCTGCATTCTTGGCCTTGATCGCCGCGATGCGCGTGGAATCCACGCGGCTCATCTGCCCCGCGCCAACGCCCAGCGTCTGCCCGTTCTTGCAGAAAACGATCGCGTTGGATTTCACGTATTTCGCGACTCTCCATGCGAAGAGCAGATCCTGAAGCTGGGACGCGTCGGGCTTCACCCTCGTGACCACCTTGAGCTGATCTGACTGAACGTTCAACATGTCAGGCGTCTGCACCAGCAGCCCCCCTCCTACGCGCTTGAAATCGTACTGGTTGTGCGCATTGGAAAGCGGAACGGTGAGCACCCTGACGTTGGGCTTTGCTGCAAACACCTTGAGCGCATCTTCGCTGTATTCAGGGGCGATCACGACTTCGACGAACTGCTGGGCAACCGCCTCGGCAGCAGCCGCATCGACCGTGCGATTGAAGGCGATGATGCCGCCGAAAGCGGATGTTGGATCAGTCGCAAACGCGAGCCGGTATGCCGAAAGCGGCGTATCCGCGACCGCGACGCCGCATGGGTTTGCATGCTTCACGATCACGCAGGCGCACTGATCGAAGGTCTTCACGAGCTCCCAGGTCGCATCCGCATCGCCGATGTTGTTGTAGGAAAGCTCCTTGCCCTGCAGCTGCGTGTAGTTCGCGATGCTGCCGGGAACGGCAACGAGCTCCCTGTAGAATGCAGCACTCTGATGCGGATTCTCGCCGTAGCGCATCTCCTGCACCTTCGCAAAATTGAAATTGATCTGCTCCGGAAAGGCGCCCACAGTGCCGTCTTCGTTCACCGCGGTCAGATAGTTGCTGATCGCAGAGTCATAGGCCGCCGTGTGGGAAAAGGCCTTCTTCGCGAGATCGAAGCAGGTCGCATCCGACACCACTCCGCCATTGGTCTCAATCTCGGACAGCACCGAACTGTAATCCAGGGGATCGGTCACGATCGCCACATGCTGGTGATTCTTGGCGGCTGCTCGCACCATGGTCGGCCCGCCTATGTCGATGTTCTCGATCGCATCTTCAAGCGTGCAGCCTGGCTTTGCGACGGTCGCAGCGAAGGGATAGAGATTCACCACCACGAGGTCTATGGTCGGGATGTTGTGCTTTTCAAGGGTTGCGACATGCTCCGGCAGATCGCGGCGCGCGAGTATGCCCGCATGCACCTTGGGCTGCAGCGTCTTCACTCGCCCGTCCAGCATTTCAGGAAAACCCGTGTAGTCGGCGACTTCGGTGACCGGGATACCGTTGTCCGCAAGAAGTTTCGCGGTGCCTCCGGTGGAGAGCATCTTGACGCCGAGCTCATGCAAGCCCCTTGCGAATTCGAGCACGCCCGACTTGTCCGAGACGCTGATCAACGCCTGTTTGATAATTGCCATATTGAATCCAGTTTATGTATGTTTGCTTATTCGATGCCGTGCAACTGCATCTTCTTGCGCAGCGTGTTGCGGTTGATGCCCAGCATCTCTGCGGCCTTTGACTGGTTACCACCCACCCATCCCAGCACGGTTTCAACCAGCGGCTTCTCGACGCAGTTCATCACCATGTCGTATAGGTTGCAACAGGGGTCCTCGCCGTCAAGATCGTTGAAGTATTCGCCCAGAGCGCGACGCACATAGAGCGCCATTTCGTTTTCACTCACCATACAGTTGCTCATTGCCCGATCCTCATGCCGCCAACTCTTCAAGATAATGCAGCTGCGATCCGCGCTGCGCCTGCTCCACAAAAAATTCGTTCACAGCCGCGAGCTGTTCCTCTACGCTTTCCAGCCTGTTCATCTGATGCCTGAAGTTCGCAGAACCCGCCAGTCCCTTCGTGTACCAGGAGATGTGCTTGCGCGCGACGCGAAGTCCCGTATGCTCGCCATAGAAATCGTAAAGCTCCATCACGTGAGCGATGGTCACGCGGTGGATCTCGGTCACATCCGGTTCGGGAAGCCTGGTGCCGGTGTTCAGGAAATGCTCTATCTCGCGGAAAAGCCAGGGGCGGCCTTGCGCCGCGCGCCCTATCATCACCGCGTCCACGCCCGCATATTCGAGCACATGGCGCGCCTTTTCAGGGGTGGTGATGTCGCCGTTGGCGATGACGGGAATGTTCACGCTCTCCTTCACCGCACGTATCGTGTCGTATTCGGCATCCCCTGTGTAAGCGCATGCCCTCGTTCTTCCGTGGATCGCAAGCGCCTGTATTCCGGCCGACTCGGCAATCTTCGCGATGCGCACCGCATTCCTGTTGTTCTTGTCCCAGCCCGTGCGGATCTTCAGGGTCACCGGCGCATCGACTGCACCCACCACCGCATCCAGCAGGGTCGCCACCAGCGGCTCATTCTGCAGCAGCGCCGAGCCCGCCATCACGTTGCATATCTTCTTGGCGGGGCAGCCCATGTTGATGTCTATGATCTGGGCGCCGTGATCCACGTTGTATTTCGCTGCCTCTGCCAGCATCTTTGGATCGGCGCCCACGATCTGCACCGAGATCGGATCGACCTCGCCCGCATGATCCGCGCGGCGCCTGGTCTTCTCGGAACCGTAGAGCAAGGAATTGGATGCGACCATCTCGCTCACCGCCATGCCAGCACCCATGCTCTTGCAGAGCATGCGGAAAGGCCTGTCCGTCACGCCAGCCATGGGTGCGACGATGAGGTTGTTCTTGAGTTCGTATGGTCCGATGCGCATGGGCAATTTTCCGCAGTAGGGTTGGGGATTATAAAGCATGAGGACAGCCATGGAAAATACCGTTATGATTAAGCCATGAAAATTCCCATGCAATGCGATGTCGCGATCGTCGGCGCAGGACTGGTCGGCGCAAGCCTCGCTTCTGCGCTCAAAAAAAGCGGCCTTTCCCTGGCGGTCGTCGAGACGGCAGCCCCCCATGCCCCCGAAAAAGGATGGGACAGCCGCATCTATGCGCTGAGCCCCGGGAGCCGCCGTTTTCTTGAAGAAACAGGCGCCTGGCAGCGCCTTGACCCAGGCCGCATCGCAGCCATCGAGGAAATGCGCGTATCAGGAGACAGGTCGGCCCTGGCAACTGGCGCAAGGCTGGAGTTCTCGGCCTACGAGATGGGCGTTGCTGAACTCGCCTGCACCGTTGAAAGCAACGCGCTGCAACGCGCGCTGTGGGACGAACTTAAGGCGCAGGATTGCATCAACCTCATCCATCCCGTCCGCTGCAGGAAGCTCACGGTGACCGAAGATGCGGCCAGGATCGAACTTCAGGATGGCCGCATTCTCGATGCAAGGCTCGTGATAGGCGCGGACGGCCGGAATTCCTGGGTGCGCAGCCAGGCAGGGCTCGTCTCTTCGGCGCTCGACTATGAACAGATGGGCACGGTAGCCAACTTCTCCTGCGAGCTGCCGCATCGCGGCATCGCCTATCAGTGGTTCCAGAATGACGGCATCCTGGCACTTTTGCCGCTTCCCGGGAAAAGGGTCTCCATGGTCTGGTCGGTCAGCCCGGAAAGATCGGAGGCATTGCTAGCGATGGATGAGGAAAATCTGTGCAAGGAAGTGGGAATGGCATCCCAGCATGCGCTTGGGAAGCTCGCACTCATCACGCCGGCCGCCTCCTTTCCTCTCCGCATGATGACGCTGCCCGAAATAATCTCCCACAGGGTGGCGCTGATAGGGGATGCAGCGCACAACATGCATCCGCTCGCAGGGCAGGGCGTGAACACGGGATTCAGGGACGCGCGCACGCTCGCCCATCTTCTCAACGAAAGAGGCGCATGCACCGATCCCGGAGACAGAATGCTGCTGCGCCGCTATGAACGAAAGCGCCGCGAGGACATCTATAGCATGCAGGCGACCACCTACGGGCTGAAAGTCTGCAACGACGACCCTTTCCTGCGCATCCTGCAGAATGCCGGTCTCACCCTGGCCAACAGGATAACCCCGCTTAAGAAGTTGCTGATGCAACACGCACTAAACTGAATTCAAAGAAATCGACATGCAAAAAATATTCGCATTCCTCCTATCCGCCTTCATCCTGACCGCTCATGCCGACGAGAACGAGATACGCAAGTCGCTCGAAAGCAAATTCCCCAACATCGGAAAGCTGGAGCATGTCGTCAAGACGCCCTATGCAGGCCTCTATGAGATCGTGGTAGGGGATCATCTCCTTTATACTGACGAGCACGGCATCTACCTTTTCGACGGCAGCGTCATCGACGCGAAGACCCGTACGGATCTCACGGAAGCGCGCCGACAGCAGCTCTTCTCGATCGATTTCAGCAAGCTGCCGCTGAATCTCGCGATCAAGAAGGTCAAGGGCAACGGTCAGCGCAAGCTGGCCTATTTCGCCGACCCCAACTGCAGCTTCTGCAAGAAGCTGGAAAAGGAGATGACCAAGGTCAACAACGTCACGCTCTATCTATTCATGTACCCGATATTCCCAGGGTCCCCGGAGATCGTGCGCAACATCGCCTGCGCGAAGAATCCGCTCAAGGTCTGGGAGGACAAGATGCTGAAAGACGTGGAACCCCCTCCTGCGGCCTGCAATTACTCGAGCGCGAAGATCGTGGCCCTTGCGCAGCAGCTGCGGGTTAACGGCACGCCCAATCTGATCTTTGCGGACGGCACCCAGTTCCCCGGCTACATGCCCGCAGCCGATCTGGAAAAGGCACTCGACGCCGCATCGAAGAAATGAAGACCAGGGAACTATCCTCGCATTCGGCGGCCTAGATGACAGTGAACAGAGACATTACAGAGGCAGGAGGAAAGGCTATGGTCATGTTCAAAAAGGATGCCAAGCGCAACGACTTCGAGGTGATAGACCAGACCGGAAGAACCCACGGATTCATCTGGCCATATGAAAAACACTGGATATGCAGGATAGGCGAGCGGCCTGCAGAAAAGTTCGACACATACGAGATGGCGGAGATCAAGGCGAAGCTGCTGGTCAACGAAACCCTGAACCAAAAGGATGAAGCACGCTAATCGCTAGTTGCCTACGGGCGCTGCCCCCTTGGGGAATAGCACCCACATCTGCCCCTTCTGCTTCATCCGGCCGGCCTCTCTTGCCGCCTCCTCCCCGAATCCCCAGAAGAAGTCCGCACGCACAGCCCCCCTGATCGCGCCTCCCGTATCCTGCGCGAGCATCAGGCGGTTTAGCGGTGCCTGTTCATTCGGATAGGTGGTGGAAAGGAATACAGGAAAACCCAGTGGTATGGTATGCGGGTCGACCGCGAGGCTGTATGCATCCGTCAACGGCACGCCCAAGGCGCCCAAGGGCGCCGAAAGCCCGCCTGGCAGGGTGCGGAAGAAGACATAGCTCGGATTCTGCTCGAGCAGCCACTTAAGCTTGTCGCGATTTTTCTCGCCCCACTGCCTGATGCCCTGCATGGATGCCTGGTCCAGCGTGAGTTCGCCCATATCGACCAGCTTCCTGCCGATCGAGACATAGGGTCTTCCGTTCTGGTCCGCATAACCCACCTTGACAAGCTGTCCGTCGGGCAGCTCGATGCGGCCAGAGCCCTGTATCTGCAGGAAGAAAAGATCGACCTCGTCGTCCACCCAGAAGAGCACATTCTGCATACCCTCGCCATCGTCTATCTCGGCACGGCTGTAATAGGGAACGACGCGGCTTCCCTCCAGCCTGCCGCGCAGGCGCATGCCCTTAAGCTGCGGATAAAGATCGCCGAACTCCACGTCCAGGATATCGTCGGGCTCCGCATAAAGCGGATACTTGAAGCGCTGCGTCCTGACATGGCTCCCGAAGAGCCTGGGTTCGTAATAACCGGTGATGAGGCCCTGCCTTGATCCGTCCGGATTGAAAACCTGATATGGCGTGAATGAAGACTCGAAGAAGGAATGCAACTCCTGATTGTCGGGATTTTTCATGCCTTCCGCCTGCGAACATACATCCAGCCAGACGGGTCTGTTCTTCAACGCATGGCAGCTCTGCATAAAGGCGGCCCAGCTTGGGGCAAGGTCCGTCTTCTGCCAGTCAGGCAGACTCTCCCAGCTGCTTTCGGCGAAAGGAGGAACGGCCTTCTTGACGGGGGGAGGAGCGCAGGCCGCCAGAAAAAGCAGCGGCAGCAGCCATAGCCTAATGCAGTACCCGAGGGACACTTAAAACGAATTCCGGTATCTCGACGTCGAACTCCGAGCCGTCTTCTGCCAGCATCTGATAGCTGCCGCGCATCGTGCCCACCTGGGTCGCCAGCACCGTGCCGCTGCTGTATTCGAAGCTCTCGCTCGGCTGCAGCATCGGCTGCTCGCCGACCACGCCCTGCCCGCGCACTTCCTGGACGTGGTTATACGCATCGGTGATGACCCAATGTCGGCTGATGAGTCTGGCTGCAATGCTACCCAGATTGGTGATGCTGATCGTGTAGGAGAACACGAACCGGTCAGCCTCTTCATCAGACTGCTCGGGCAAATATTTCACCTGAGTTTCAATGACGATGCCATGTGGATTGTTCTTTTCCATGCTCGACATTTGAACCGATTTTATCCCTCATCGCAAGAGTTAAAACTTCCTTTATGCTAATCTTCCATGTTGAAAGGCAAAATACATGAACGATTATCTCAAACGCATCCTAAATGCCCGCGTCTACGACGTGGCGATGGTATCCCCCCTGGAAGCCGCCCCGAATCTTTCGGCGCGCACCGGCAACACGATCATGCTTAAGCGCGAAGACATGCAACCCGTGTTTTCATTCAAGCTGCGCGGCGCATACAACAAGATGGCGCAGCTCGATGCAGCGCAACTGAAGCGCGGCGTGATCACCGCATCCGCGGGAAACCACGCTCAGGGGGTCGCGCTTTCCGCACACAGGCTGGGCTGCAAGGCTGTCATCGTGATGCCCACCACCACGCCGCAGGTCAAGATAGACGCCGTGAAGCGCTTCGGCCAGCGTTCGGTCGAGATCGTGCTGCACGGCGAGAGCTACAACGACGCGTTCGACCATGCGCTCGATCTCGTGAACCGCAACAGCCTCACCTTCGTTCATCCATTCGACGACCCGGACGTGATCGCAGGACAGGGCACGATAGGAATGGAAATACTGCGCCAGCACAGCCAGCCGATACACGCGATCTTCTGCGCGATAGGCGGGGGCGGGCTGATCTCGGGTGTCGCAGCCTACGTCAAGGCGCTGCGCCCCGAGATCAAGGTGATCGGCGTTCAGACCTGCGATTCGGATGCGATGTACCGCTCCATCCGTGCGAAGAGAAGGATACAGCTCGCCGATGTCGGCCTTTTCGCGGACGGCACCGCGGTCAAGCTCGCGGGCATGGAGACGCTGCGCATCTGCAAGAAGCATGTGGACGAGATCCTGCTGGTGGACACCGATGCGGTATGCGCGGCGATAAAAGACGTGTTCCAGGACACGCGCTCGATACTGGAGCCGTCGGGCGCGCTCGCGATCGCGGGCGCCAAGCTCTATGCAAAGCGCGAAGGGCTGAAGGACAAGACGCTGGTCACCGTCTGCAGCGGCGCGAACATGAATTTCGACAGGTTGCGCTTCGTCGCCGAACGCGCAGACATAGGCGAAAAGCGAGAAGCGCTTCTCGCCGTGACGATCCCCGAGACGCCTGGAAGCTTCCGCAAGTTCTGCTCCCTGCTTGGCCGCCGCAACATCACCGAATTCAACTACCGTTTCGCCGACCCCAAGTCGGCGCAGGTGTTCGTCGGCATCCAGGTCAAGAACGAGGCGGAAACTCTGGATCTCGTTGAAAAGCTGCAAAGCCACGAACTCCCCACGCTCGATCTTTCCGACAACGAGATGGCCAAGCTGCACCTGAGGCATCTGGTGGGCGGGCATTCTCCCGAGGTCGACAACGAGATCCTCTACCGTTTCGAGTTTCCGGAGCGTCCGGGCGCGCTGATGAATTTCCTGAACAGCATGAATCACAGCTGGAACATCAGCCTCTTCCACTACAGGAATCACGGTGCTGATTACGGCCGCGTGCTGGTCGGCATGCAGGTGCCAAGGCATGACAAGAAGGCTTTCAGCGGATTCTTGAAGACGCTGGGATACCGCTACTGGGACGAAAGCGGCAATCCCGCATACAAGCTGTTTCTGGGTTAAACCCGATGCAGTCCTTGAAGCAATCCCTGCGCAAAAGCATACTCACGCTGCGGGACGGGCTGCCCTTCGATGTGAAATCCGGGTTTGACGCGGCGATCATGGCGCGCATCCTTCAGTTGCCCCAGTATCGAAAGGCGCAAACGCTGCTGGGTTACATGAATTTCGGCAGCGAGTTTGCCTCTGAGAGTTGGGTAAATCAGGTGCTAAAGGATGGGAAGAGGCTCGCGCTTCCCAGGGTAAACCGCCACACGAACACGCTCGATCTCTATTTCGTGGACGACCCGGAGACCCAGCTCGAGCCCGGTCTGTGGGGCATACGCGAGCCCATGGTCGAACGCTGTGAGCGGCTAAAGGCGATAAATGAGGTAGAATTCGCCCTATTGCCCGGAATCGCGTTCACCAGAAAAGGCGCGAGGCTGGGCTATGGCGGTGGATTCTACGACAAGCTTTTGTCCGGCAGCGCACGGCCTGTGCTGGCGGTTGCCGCATACGGTCTGCAGGTCGTGGAAGAAATCCCGCAGGAAGAAACCGATGTCGGGGTGGAGTGGATAATCACAGAAAACGAAACCATATCCTGCCGGCAAGAGAATAAATTTTAACGAGAGCAAGCAAGATGGCTAACATTGACAACGATCCGCAGGAAACCCAGGAATGGCTCGATGCGCTGGAATCGGTGCTGAAGTACGAGGGCGCCGAACGCGCCCATTTCCTGCTGGAGCAACTGATAGACAAGGCGAGAAGCTCGGGTGCTGGCGTGCCCTTCAGCGCGACCACGCCCTACTGCAACACCATCGCGCTGGGCGACGAGGAGCGCTCTTCGGGAAACCGCGAACTTGAACATCGCATACGCGCGCTCACCCGCTGGAACGCGATGGCGCTGGTGCTGAACGCAAACCGCGACTCCTCTGAACTTGGCGGCCACATCGCAAGCTTCGCTTCCGCCGCCACACTCTACGACGTCGCATTCAACCATTTCTTCCACGGCAAGACCGAAAAGCACGGCGGCGACCTCGTGTATTTCCAGGGCCATTCCTCGCCTGGCATCTATGCGCGCGCCTTCCTCGAAGGCCGCATCAGCGAGGATCAGATGTACAAGTTCCGCCAGGAAGCAAAGGGAGGCGGGCTCTCGTCCTACCCCCACCCCTGGCTGATGCCTAACTTCTGGCAGTTCCCCACCGTGTCGATGGGACTTGGCCCACTGATGGCGATCTATCAGGCGCGCTTCATGCGCTATTTGCAGCACCGCGGCCTGGTCGAAACGGAAGGGCGCCGCGTATGGGCCTATCTCGGCGACGGCGAAATGGACGAGCCGGAATCGCTGGGCGCGGTCTCGATGGCGGGTCGCGAGAAGCTCGACAACCTGATCTTCGTGATCAACTGCAACCTGCAGCGCCTTGACGGCCCCGTGCGAGGCAACGGCAAGATCATACAGGAGCTCGAAGGCGTCTTCAGGGGCGCGGGCTGGAACGTGATCAAGGTCGTCTGGGGAAGCCAGTGGGACCGCCTTTTCGCCAAGGACAAGAAGGGCCTCTTGCAAAAGCGCATGCAGGAGGTGGTGGACGGCGAATACCAGACATACAAGTCCAGGAACGGCGCCTATGTGCGCGAGCACTTCTTCGGCAAGTATCCCGAACTTCTGGAGATGGTCTCGGACATGTCTGACGACGAGATCTGGCGCCTGAACCGCGGTGGTCATGATTCCGACAAGGTTTATGCAGCCTATGCGGCGGCGGCCAAGCACAAGGGACAGCCCACCGTGATACTCGCCAAGACCGTCAAGGGCTATGGCATGGGCGAGGCAGGAGAGGCGCAGAACATCACCCACCAGCAGAAGAAGATGGCGGGCCAGGTGCTCCTCGCCTTCCGCGACCGCTTCAATCTTCCTCTGAACGATGCGGAGGTCGGAAGCCTCAACTTCTACCGTCCTCCCGAGGACAGCCTGGAGATGAAATACCTGAAGGAGCGCACGCAACAGATGGGTTCCGTGCCTGCGCGCAACCCTTCGACCGAGGCGCTCAACATCCCTGCGCTTTCGGCATTCGACTCCCTCTTGAAGAGCACGGACGGGCGCGAGATTTCCACCACGATGGCCTTTGTGCGCCTTCTGGGCATACTGGTCAAGGACAAGAACATAGGACGCCAGGTCGTGCCCATCGTACCGGACGAGTCGCGCACCTTCGGCATGGAAGGCATGTTCAGGCAGCTCGGCATCTTCTCCCAGGTGGGCCAGCTCTACACGCCCCAGGACGCAGACCAGCTGATGTTCTACAAGGAAGACAAGACAGGGCAGATCCTGCAGGAAGGCATCAACGAGGCGGGCGCGATGTCCTCCTGGATCGCGGCGGCGACAGCCTATGCGAACCACGGAAAAGCGATGCTGCCCTTCTACATCTACTATTCGATGTTCGGCTTCCAGCGCATAGGCGACCTTGCATGGGCTGCCGGCGACATGCGCGCCAGGGGATTCTTGCTGGGGGGCACCGCAGGCAGGACGACGCTGAACGGCGAAGGCCTGCAGCACGAAGACGGGCACAGCCACCTGATGTCGGCGACAGTTCCCAACTGCGTTTCCTACGACCCGACCTTCGCATACGAACTGGCCGTGATCATCCACGACGGCATGCGCCGCATGTACGTCGAACAGCAGGACGTGTTCTTTTACCTCACGTTGATGAACGAGAACTATGCGCACCCCGAGATGCCGAAAGGCGCAGAGGAAGGCATCATCAAGGGCATGTACCTGTTCAAGGAGCACAAGGGCAAGAAGAAACCCGTCGTGCAGCTGATGGGCAGCGGCACGATACTGCGCGAAGTGATCGAAGCGGCCGAGCTTCTGGAAAAGGACTTCAACGTGGACGCCGATATCTGGAGCGTGACGAGCTTCACCGAACTGCGCCGCGAGGCCATGGACTGCGAGCGCTGGAACATGCTGCACCCCGAAGCCAAGCCGCACAAGAGCTATGTCGAGCAGTGCATGGAAAAACGCCAGGGACCGGCGATCGCCGCGACGGACTACATGCGTTCCTTCGCCGACCAGATACGCGGCTTCCTGCCCAAGGGCTACAAGGTGCTGGGCACGGACGGCTTCGGAAG
The DNA here is from genome assembly GCA_021782365.1 of Pseudomonadota bacterium. Taxonomy (GTDB): domain Bacteria; phylum Pseudomonadota; class Gammaproteobacteria; order Burkholderiales; family Gallionellaceae; genus Gallionella. Next base: position 20,452 of record JAJXVB010000008.1, on the reverse strand, counting down.
ATCTGACACGAGAAAGCACCTGCGCGAATTCTTCGAGGTGAACCGCTACTATGTCGCCGTCGCGGCTCTCAAGGCGCTGGCTGACGAAGGCACCATCAAGGCATCCGAAGTTGCGCGCGCGATCGCGCTTTACAACATCGATCCGGACAAACCGAATCCAATGACGGTCTAGGATCAGGAGAAACGAGTGGCAGATACATCGACCAAGCCCCAAGCGGGCATCAAACAGGTACTGGTGCCGGACATCGGCGACTACAAGGGGGTCAACGTCATCGAGGTGATGGTCAAGCCTGGCGATACGATCAACGTAGACGACACCCTTCTGACTCTGGAAACAGACAAGGCGGCGATGGACGTTCCCTCCCCCTATGCCGGAACCGTCAAGGAACTGCACGTCGAAATCGGCGACAAGGTTTCCAAGGACACGCTGATCCTTGTGCTGGAAACGACTGCCACAGCAGCCTCCGAGCCAGCGCCTTCTCAAGCAGCTCCCGTCGAGGCAGCGCCTGCTCCAAAAGAGGCGCCCATAGCGCCCAAGCCTGCCCCAGCCCAGGCTGCCTCGGCAGGCGGGCATGCGAGCCCTGCCATCAGGCGTTTCGCCCGCGAGCTGGGTGTGGATATCGCGAAGGTTGCGGGTAGCGGCGCAAAAGGGCGCGTGACGAAGGAGGATGTACAGTCCTTCGTCAAGACAGCGCTGGCAAGCGGTGGAACCGGCGGCGGCCTTCAGGTCGCGGACATGCCGACATTCGATTTTGCAAAATACGGAGAAATCGAAACCGTGCCGCTCTCGCGCATCCAGAAGCTCTCGGGCGCGAATTTGCACCGCAACTGGGTGAACATCCCGCATGTCACGCAGTTCGACGAGGCGGACATCACGGACATGGAGGAATTCCGCAAGCAGCTCAATTCGGAATATGCCTCGCAGAACATCAAGGTCACTCCGCTCGCGTTCATGCTGAAGGCGGCGGCCACCGCGCTGCAGCAGTTTCCCAAGTTCAACGCATCGCTGAATGGCGAAAGCCTTGTGCTGAAGCGCTACTTCCACATCGGCGTCGCGGTCGACACGCCGGATGGCCTCGTGGTTCCCGTGCTGCGCGACGTGGACAAGAAAGGCGTCGTCCAGCTCGCGAAGGAGCTCTCCGAAATCTCTGCCAAGGCGCGCGAAAAGAAGATCACCGCCGCCGACATGCAGGGCGGCTGCTTCACCATCTCGAGCCTTGGCGGGATAGGCGGAACGGCCTTCACGCCCATCATCAACGCACCCGAGGTAGCCATCCTGGGCGTGTCGCGCTCGGCGATGAAGCCCGTATACCAGAACGGCCAGTTCGTCCCGCGCCTGATGCTTCCGCTGTCCGTATCCTATGACCACAGGGTGATAGACGGCGCCGAAGCGGCCCGCTTCTCGACCTATCTCGCACAGGTGCTGACCGATATCCGTCGTCTGGCGCTGTGAAGCCTGTCGGCATCCTCGGCGGAACATTCGATCCGGTACACTACGGGCACCTGCGGCTGGCCGAGGAAATGCTGGAGCTCCTGAGGCTTGAGGAGATACGCTTCATTCCGGCGGGAAACCCTCCGCACCGGAACTCTCCCGGCGTCTCGGCCATGGACAGATGCGAGATGGTGAGACTTGCGATCTCAGACCATCCCGCATTCTTGCTGGATGCGCGCGAGGCCGCAAAGAATGGCAAGTGTTACACGGTCGATACATTGAGAGAGTTGCGCGGCGAGTTCGGGAAGGATCAGCCTCTATGCCTATTGATGGGCATAGACGCATTCCTGCAGTTTCACACCTGGCACGAATGGGAGGCGATACCGGAGCTTGCGCACATCGCGGTGGGCTACCGTCCGGGCTACGCTTTTGATGCAGGCAGCATGGAACAAAAACTGTATGAACATTACAGGAAGCGGCTTTGCGGCATCGACCGGATAAGAGAGAAACCTTCAGGCGGGATCATCGATCTCGCGATACCCAGGCTGGAAATATCCGCCACGATGATACGCGAAAGGGTCGCGGAAAAACGCAGCATACGCTACCTAGTGCCTGATCCCGTTGCGAACTACATACATCAACACAACCTTTACACATCATGCTGAACATCGAAGAAAAGACCAAGGCCGTGGTCGCGGCGCTGGAAGACATCAAGGCCAACGACATCACCGTGATCGACACGAGCAAGCTTAGCTCGCTGTTCGACCGGATGATCATCGCATCGGCCAATTCGACCCGCCAGACCAAGGCGCTTGCCGACAACGTGGCCGTCAAGCTGAAGGAGCTGGGCGAGGAAGTCCACGGCCGCGAAGGCGATGAAACCGGGGAATGGATACTGGTGGATCTCAACGAAGTGCTGGTGCACATCATGCAGCCTGCCGTGCGAGCCCATTACAACCTCGAAGAGCTCTGGAACGCGCGTCCCAGAAACGTGCCCGAACAGAAGTGAGACTCCTGATCGCATCGGTCGGCCACAAGATGCCCGGCTGGATCACCGAAGGCTATGGCGAATACGCAAAGCGCATGCCCAGGGAAGCAAGGATCGAGCTCATCGAGATAAAACCCGAGCCGCGCACCACCGGAAAGAATACATCCCAGATCATGGAGGCGGAGGCGCAGCGCATTTCAAGCGCACTGCCCCAGAACTGCACGCGCATCGCGCTGGACGAACGCGGTGAGGCCGTGACGACCAGAAGGCTATCCGAATCCATGAAGGAATGGATGAGCGAGGGGCGCGATGTCGCATTCATCCTAGGCGGCGCAGACGGTCTTCACGACTCGGTTAAAAAAGACGCGCACCGCATGATCTCCCTATCATCATGCACGCTTCCCCACGGCCTCGTGCGCGTATTGCTGGCAGAACAGTTGTATCGCGCATACAGCCTGATGCACAATCACCCCTATCACAGGGAATAAGGCAAGCACATGAGCTCCATGCAACGACGCGTCTACCTCGCTTCGCAAAGCCCAAGGCGGCGCGAGCTGCTGAAGCAGATCGGCATCCATTTCGAGCTTCTGCTGATGCGCTCTTCCCCTTCGCGCCCTGTCGATGTGAATGAGACGCCACACGAAAATGAGACTCCCGATGATTACGTGATCCGCGTGAGCCAGGCCAAGGCGCGGTTCGGCGCCGACATGCTGCATGCGCGCCACCTTCCGGTACATCCGGTCCTCGCGGCAGACACCACGGTCACCCTGGAAAACAGGATATTCGGCAAGCCTTTAGACGACAGACAGGCAACCGACATGCTCAGGACCCTTTCCGGACGCGAACATCAGGTGCTGACCGCGGTGGCCGTCGCATTGGAGGACAGGGTCGAGGTCCTGGTCTCGCGCTCTACCGTGCGCTTCGCGGAATTGGGCGACGAGCGCATACGCCGCTACGTGCAGACCCGCGAATACACCGACAAGGCGGGAGGCTATGCGATACAGGGGCTGGCAGGCGCATTCGTCGAGCGCATAGAGGGAAGCTATTCCGGTGTGATGGGCCTGCCCCTTTTCGAAACCGCAACGCTGCTGCAGCGCTTTGCATATCCCACGCCGTAGCAGTCTGCTACACTTCAGGGCATGAGCGAAGAGATTCTGATCAACGTCACCCCCCAGGAGACGCGCGTCGCGGTGATGCAGTTGGGCGTGGTGCAGGAACTGCACATTGAGCGCAGCAGCAATCGCGGCATCGCGGGCAATGTCTATCTCGGCCGCATCAAGCGCGTTCTCCCCGGCATGCAGTCCGCATTCATCGACATAGGGCTCGAGCGATCAGCCTTTTTGCACGTCGCCGACATCTGGGAAAACAGCAACGAGAATGCGAAACCCATCGAGAAGATCCTGTCGGAAGGCCAGACCCTGCTGGTCCAGGTGATCAAGGAACCGATAGGCAGCAAGGGAGCGAGGCTCACCACCCAGCTGAGCTTCGCAGGCCGCCTGCTCGTGTACCTGCCGCAGGAGACGCGCATAGGCATATCCCAGCGCATAGAGGGGGCGGAGCTGCGCGACGGCCTGCGCGCCAAACTACAGGCCATCCTTCCTCCAGACTACCAGGGCGGATACATCATACGCACGGTTGCGGAATCAAAGGACGAGGCGCATTTCTCGGCTGACATCGCCTATCTGAACAAGCTCTGGAGCAACCTGCAAATTGCGTCACAGAGCGCTAGCGCACCGCAGCTTCTCTACCAGGAACTGGACATCTCGCTTCGCGTGCTTCGCGACTTTGTCTGTCCCGACACGGAACGCATCCTCATCGACTCGCGCAGCACCCACAAGAAGATGCTGGAATTTGCCGAGAACTACAACCCTGAGGCCGCACAGCTGCTCGAACACTATCAGGGCGTGAGGCCTCTTTTCGACCTCTACAACATCGAGGAGGAGATCGAGCGCGCGCTTTCGAGGCGGGTCGATCTCAAGTCCGGCGGCTACCTGATCATAGACCAGACGGAGGCGATGACCACCGTGGACGTGAACACCGGCGGCTTCGTCGGCGTGCGCAACTTCGACGACACGATCTTCAAGACCAACCTTGAAGCGACCCAGGTCATCGCCCGCCAGCTCCGCCTGCGCAATCTTGGCGGCATCATCATCTGCGACTTCATCGACATGGAAAGCCAGCAGCATCGCGACATCGTGCTCGAGGAATTCAGGAAGGCGCTCGCGCGCGACCACACGCGCATCAGCGTGAACAATTTCTCGCCGCTGGGCCTGGTCGAGATGACCAGGAAGCGCACGCGCGAGAGCCTGGCCCACCTGCTCTGCGAGCCCTGCCCAACCTGCGGAGGAACGGGTGAAATCAAGACCGCCCAGACCGTATGCTACGAGATCCTTCGCGAGATCGTGCGCGAGGCGCGCCAGTTCGATGCGAGCGAATACCGCATACTCGCATCCCAGCAGGTGATAGACCTCTTCCTGGAAGAGGAGTCGCAGACCTTGGCAGGGCTATCAGACTTCATCGGCAAGCCCATCTCGATGCAGGTCGAGAGCCAGTACACCCAGGCCCAGTACGACGTGATCCTGATGTAGCATGAGAACGACCATCATACTTCTGGCCGCAATGCTTATGACGACAGGATGCGGCAGCTCCCAACATCAGCAGGCCAAGGCTGAGGCAGCGCTTTGCACGGCCATCATGGACACCAGTCTCGCAAGGCAATGCAGGGTGGAAAATTCCACTGCAGAAGTCGTGATCGACAGCGACGACGATGAAGCTGGGCGTGAGGCATGCGCCAAGATCTCGTCTGGCATCTCAAAGTTCAGCGCAAAACTCACAGGCTCGTGGCAGCTGCAGATTTTCTCTCCCTATCGTACCGACAAGGAGATCGCCTCCTGTCCGCTTCATCAGTGACAGCCTAGTCACTCCCTTCGATCAGGGTTTCCGGATCAACCTGGCTGCCTTTGATAGAGACGACCTTGTGGCGCGATTGCTCTCCCTGGAGCAGGACAATCTGGCGCAACGGCACATCGAAAAGCCTGGCCATGTATTTCAAAAGCGCCTCGTTTGCGCGGCCCTCTATGGGAGGCGCGGCAAGCCTGATCTTCAACGCATCGCCGTGCAGCCCCGCGATCCCGCTCTTCTTCGCACCGGGCTGGATGTGCAGCGTCAGTGTGATCGAATCTTCGCCTATGCGATACCACATCAGAGCAGGCGGGCTGCGAAATTCTCCAGCATCGCAACCGGCAGGATCAGGAGCAGCTGGCAGATCACCAGAAGCGCCATGGGGGTCAGGTCTATGCCGCCTATCAAAGGCACGATGCGGCGCAATGGGCGAAGAAAGCGGTATGTGATCGCATTGAGCAGCGCCGCAATCGGCGTGTAGGGATTGATCCAGGACAGGACGGCCTGGACGAGAAGCGCTGCCATCAAAATATAGATGCTGGTCGACAGGAGTTTTACCGCTGCGAGCACCAGGATGCCGAACGGCGAAAAGAAGTGTCCGCTCTCGAGCCATGAGACCAGCGCAAGATAGACCGCCTCGACTATCCATGCAGAAAGCAGCGTCGCGGTGTCGTACCCGCTGACCGCGGGGATATGACGGCGCGCACGCAGCACCAAAAAGTCGCTGAACGCCATCACGAATTCGCCTATCGGGTTGCGCATCGGCGCGCGCAGCCATTGCAAATGAAAGCGCAGCAGCAGTATCGCCGCGAAAGATTGCACGACGACATTCAGCAGAAAAATCAGCGCTTCGGCAAGCATCACGAATTCCCCAGCTCGTCGCCAAGCTCGCGTGAGCGGGCAGCCGCGGCCTTTGCCGCGTCGACGATGTGCTGCTTCACGTGATTTCCTTCCATGCTCATCAGCGCGCGCTCCGTCGTGCCGTTCTTCGAAGTGACTCTGGCGCGCAAAACGTCCACGGGATCAGCGCTCCCAGCAGCCAGTTTGCTTGCGCCCAAAAAGGTCGCAAGGCTGAGCCTTTTCGCATCCTCGTCTGAAAATCCAAGCTCCACTGCCGCCTGCTGCAGCGCCTCCATCATGTAGAACACATAGGCAGGGCCGCTGCCCGAGATGGCCGTGACCGAGTCCATCATCGCCTCATTCTCTAGCCACACCACTTCCCCCACCGCAGACAGGATGCGCTGCGCCGCTTCTTTCTGCCCAGCCCCAGCCTCGGGCAGCGCATACATACCCGTGATGCCGCTTTTGATCAGCGCCGGCGTGTTGGGCATCGCGCGCACCACCGAGCGCGCCCCCGTCCAGCGGGCGATGTCCACCGCCCGTATGCCGGCCGCAATCGAGATCAGGAGCTGGCCCGAAAGCAGGGGAGATAGATTTTTTAGCAGATCCTGAAGCTGCTGGGGCTTGACCGCCAGGACGATAGCCTCACTTCCCCCCACCCCCTCTTCCAAGTCTTCCACTGCGCGAACCCCGAAGTCTCGAAAGAGGCGCTCGCGATTCTCAGGATTGATTTCCACGACGCTGATTTCATCAGCCGAAAACCCCTGGCCCAAAAGCCCCCCTATCAGCGCGGTCGACATGTTGCCGCCGCCTATGAAACAGATGTTCATGCTTTCCTTTCCATATAATTCCGCCTGCCAAAGATGGCCGAGCCGATGCGCACGATGGTCGCCCCCTCCGCGATCGCCGAAGGATAATCGTCGGACATGCCCATGGAGAGCGTATCCAGACTCAAGCCCTCCCCCTTCAGCATTTCATAAAGCCTTCTCAACTCCGCGAATGCGGCGCGCTGTGAAGCCTTATCGTTGCCAGGGGCAGGGACCGCCATCAGCCCGCGCAAGGAAAGATTCGGCAGCATTGCCATACCCTTCGCAAACTCAAGAACCTCATTGGGCGCAGCCCCGCTCTTGCTTGCTTCCCCGCTGATGTTGACCTGAAGGCAGACCTGCAATGGCGGCATGCCAGCGGGGCGCTGATCCGAAAGGCGCTCTGCGATTTTGAGCCTGTCCACGCTGTGCACCCATGCGAAGTTCTGAGCGATAGGCCTAGTCTTGTTTGCCTGTATCGGTCCGATGAAGTGCCACTCGATGCCAAGGCCCTTCAGTGTTTCTATCTTGGGCAGCGCCTCCTGCACATAGCTCTCCGCAAAGCGCCTCTGTCCCGCCGAAAACGCCTCCCTTATCGCCTCTACAGGAAACGTCTTGCTCACCGCCAAAAGGGCGATTTCGTCCGCATTGCGCCCTATGGATGCCGCCGATGCCGCAATCGATTCTCGCACGGCTTGCAAGTTTGAAGCTATTGTTGTCATAATCTCTCAACTGCTCCTACTGGCCGCGATGAAACACATACTTGGAACATTATAATGGATATCACCGAACTGCTCGCTTTCGGCGTCAAGAACAAGGCCTCCGATCTCCATCTCTCGGCAGGTCTCCCGCCGATGATACGCGTGCACGGCGACATGAGGCGCATCAATCTGCCAGCGATGTCGCACAAGGAAGTCCATGCGATGGTCTACGACATCATGAACGACGAGCAGCGCAAGGTCTACGAGGAACACAAGGAGGTCGACTTCTCCTTCGAGGTTCCCAATCTCGCGCGCTTCCGCGTCAACGCATTCATACAGCAGCGCGGCGCCGCATCCGTGATGCGCACGATTCCATCCAAGGTTTTCAGCCTGGAAGACCTGAAAGCACCCGCAATCTTCAGCGATATCGCAAGCTACCCGAGAGGCCTTGTGCTGGTCACCGGCCCCACAGGTTCAGGCAAGTCCACCACGCTCGCGGCGATGATCCATTACATCAACGAGAAGGAGCAGGGCCACATCCTGACCGTCGAGGACCCGATCGAATTCGTCCACGAATCCAAAAAATGCCTTATCAACCAGCGCGAGGTGGGGCGCGACACGCTGTCCTTCAACAACGCGCTGCGTTCCGCGCTGCGCGAGGACCCCGACGTGATCCTGGTCGGCGAGATGCGCGATCTCGAGACCATAAGGCTTGCAATGACCGCTGCAGAAACGGGCCATCTGGTTTTCGGGACGCTGCACACGAGCTCTGCGGCCAAGACCATAGACCGTATCATCGACGTCTTCCCGGCAGACGAAAAGGAGATGGTGAGGGCCATGCTTTCGGAGTCCCTGCGCGCCGTGATCTCCCAGACCCTGCTCAAGACCAAGGACGGCGCGGGACGCGTCGCCGCCCACGAGATCATGATCTGCACGCCCGCGATCCGCAACCTGATACGCGAAGCCAAGGTGCCTCAGATGTATTCCGCGATCCAGACGAGCCAGGGCATGGGCATGCAGACCCTGGATCAGTGTCTGATATCGCTCGTGAAGAACAACACCGTCGCCTCCGCCGAGGCGCGGTCCAAGGCGATGAACAAGGACATGTTCCCGCTTTAAATGCATCACTTTAGGAGTACCTCATGGAAAGAGATCAGGCCACAGAGCTGATACACAACTTGCTGCGCGGCATGGTCAGCAAGAAAGCCTCGGACATGTTCATCACCGCAGGCTTCCCTCCCGCCTTCAAGGTTGACGGAAAACTGATTCCGGTATCCAGCCAGCCGCTTTCGCACCAGCATACCCGGGAACTCGCGCGCAGCATCATGAACGACCGCCAGACGGCGGAATTCGAGGCGAACCACGAGTGCAACTTCGCGATCAGCCCTCACGGGATAGGCCGCTTCCGCGTGAATGTTTTCATGCAGCAGCAGAATGTCGGCATGGTGATGCGCACCATCACCACCAAGATTCCCGATCTCGACGCGATGGGCCTGCCCCCCATCCTGAAGGACGTCGTGATGACCAAACGCGGCCTGGTGATCCTGGTGGGCGCGACGGGCTCGGGAAAATCGACGACGCTGGCTGCGATGCTGGGACACCGCAACCACAACAGCTATGGCCACATCATCACCATCGAGGACCCGGTTGAATACGTGCACGAGCACGGCAACTGCATCGTGACGCACCGCGAGGTCGGCGTGGACACGGCATCCTGGGAGGCGGCGCTGAAGAACACGCTGCGCCAGGCGCCCGACGTGATCCTGATCGGCGAGATCAGGGACCGCGAGACCATGGAATACGCCGTCGCCTTCGCCGAGACCGGCCACCTTTGCATGGCCACCTTGCACGCTAACAGCGCGAACCAGGCGCTGGACCGCATCATCAACTTCTTCCCCGAGGAGAGGCGCGAACAGCTGCTGATGGACCTGTCCTTGAACACCAAGGCCTTGATCTCGCAGAGGCTGATCCCGAAGAAGGACGGCACGGGGCGGGCCGCCGCGATGGAGATCCTGCTCAATTCCCCGCTGATCTCGGATCTGATCTTCAAGGGCGAGGTGCATGCGATCAAGGGCGTGATGGCGAAGTCTCGGGAGCTCGGCATGCAGACCTTCGACCAGGCGCTGTTCGACCTGTTCGAGAGCGGCACCATAGGCTACGAGGAAGCCTTGAAGAACGCGGACTCCGTGAACGACCTGCGTCTCAAGATCAAGCTCGAGAGCCGCCACACGGTGGACCGCGACATGCTGAGCGGCACCCACAACCTGCAGATGACCTAGTCCTTCTTTTTCGCGCGCGGGTGCGCAGCGTCGTAGACCTTGCTCAGATGCTGGAAGTCGAGATGCGTGTAGACCTGCGTGGTCGAGATGCTTGCATGCCCCAGCATCTCCTGCACGGCTCTCAGGTCGCCTGACGACTGAAGCACATGGCTTGCGAAGGAATGCCTGAGCACATGAGGGTATACGCTGGCGTTCAATCCCTGCTTGATCCCCCACTGCTTGACGCGAAGCTGGACCACGCGAGGCGAGATGCGGGCGCCGCGCGCGCCCACGAAAAGCGCACGCTCTTCCGCAAGCGCGAGCCTTGGCCTCTCTTCAAGCCATGCGCGCAGTGCCAACATCGCATGGCTTCCCACGGGCACGATGCGCGTCTTGCTGCCCTTTCCCGTCACCCGCACTTCGCCAGAATCCAGATCCAGATGTTCGGGATCGAGATTAACGAGCTCAGAAAGCCTAAGCCCTGAAGAATAGAAGAGCTCGAACATCGCCTTGTCCCGCACCACCTCGACTGTGTCGCCGGGCAGATCGACCAGGCGCACCGCCTGATCCGGCGACAAGGCTTCTGGCAGCGCCTTCTTTGACTTGGGCGCGCGCAAACCCACGCAGGGATTGTGCTCGAAGCCGTGCTCGCGCATCAGGTAGTTGTAGAAGCCCCGCCATGCGGAGAGCATGCGCGCAAGGGAACGCCCGGAGAGCCCCTTCCCATGCAGCTGGGCGATGAAACGCCTGACCTGATGGACCTTTATGTCTGCGAGGTCCGTGCCATTCGAGAGTTCGAAGAGATATTTGAGATCGCGCTCATAGCTCCTTGCGGTCAGCTCTGAATAGCGCTTCTCATAGCGCAGCCATGCAAGGTAGCCTTCGAGCTGCCCTGCCTTGTCCATCTCAATGGTCCAGATAGGGAAGCAGCGCGCTGGCCGCCGATTCCGCGATGTACTGCAGATAAACCGTCCCCATCCCGGGATAGAAGCGCTGCTTGTCTTCCGATGCCAGCACCAAAAGACCAATGGAGACGCTGTTCGAATAGAGCGGCAGATAGGCGAAGGAATGCAGCTGATTTTCAGCCTCCCCGAACCACTGCGCGGTATCGTGCATGCCGTGATGCAGGCAGGCAGGCTTTCCGAGCTCGTCGGTGAACACCAGAAGCTCCATGCTGGGAGGCGAAACCTGCCAGAGATGCAGAGCCACATGGGGCACTGCGAAGATTTCGCGCAGAAGGCGCGGAATCATCTCCTGCAGCGTTGCAAGGTCGCGCCCTGCAAAAAGGGAATTGGTGAATTCATGCAGCTTGTGCTGAAGCGCATCGTTTTCCCGGCCGAATTCGACGAGCTCATGGAGCTTCTTCTCGAGCGCCTTGTTCTTCTCGCGAAGTGCGAGCAGCTGACGCTCGCCCAACGATATCGTGCGGCCGCCGTGAGGATGCGGAAGATTTATCTGCGTCAGCGTGTCGGCATATTCCTCGAAAAATTCCGGCGTGTTCAGCAAAAAATGTGCGACGTCCTCTGGATTCATTCTCATACCTTATAAGTTAATCTCGCCGTTGAACACGCTGATGGCGGGGCCCGTCATGGACACCGTCGCGCCTTCCCAGGCGATGCTCAAAGTCCCGCCATGCGTGGCAACCGACACGGGGCTTTCGAGGAGACCGCGCCTGATGCCGGCAACCACCGCGGCACAAGCTCCGGTCCCGCACGACAGCGTCTCCCCCGAACCCCGTTCGTATACGCGCAGGCGGATATGGTGCCTGTCCATGACCTGCATGAAGCCCGCATTGACCCTTTTGGGAAAACGCGGATGATGTTCGATGAGCGGCCCTATTTTCTCGAGTTCGCTGGATTCGACATCGTCGACAACCAGCACCGCGTGGGGATTGCCCATCGAGATCGCGCTGATCGTCAAAGTCCTGCCATCCACCTCGAGCGGCTCGCTCACTTCGCCTGTCCCATTCGTAAAAGGCAGACGGTCTGGATCGAATATGGGGGAGCCCATGTTGACCGTCACGCGCCCGTCGCTCTCGAGACGCGGACGTATCAAACCGTTTTGCGTCTCGACCACGATCTCCGTCTTGTTCGTCAGCTTCTGCTCGTGCACGAAGCGGACGAAACAGCGCGCACCGTTTCCGCACTGTTCGACCTCGCCACCGTCCGCATTGAAGATGCGGTAGCGGAAGTCCGAGCTCGCATCGTGCGGTTTCTCCACCAGCAGTATCTGGTCGCAGCCCACGCCGAAGTGCCGGTCGGCCAGAAGGCGTAGCTGCTCAGTGCTGAGATAGACGTGCTGCCTCACGCCGTCTATCACCACGAAGTCGTTTCCCGCCCCGTGCATCTTGGTGAATTTAAGTAACATCCATGGCCTCCACTGGGCGCCGCATGCGCGCCTTATTCAGGATTCTAACCCAAGTCGCCTGATTTCTTCATGCCTGAAACAATCGGTCGCATGGTCGTTCACCATGCCTGTCGCCTGCATCAACGCATAACATATCGTCGTTCCGACGAACTTGAAGCCGCGCCGCTTCAATTCCCTGCTCATCGCATCCGATTCCCTTGAGCTGGCAGGCACATCCTTGAGGCTCTTCCAGTAATTCTGTTTAGGCCTTCCGTCGACGAACCGCCATAGGAAATCGCTGAAGCTGCCGAACTCGCTTTGCACCTTAAGATAGCATTGCGCGTTTACGACAGCCGCATTCACCTTCAGCCGGTTGCGCACGATGCCGGGATCCTTCAGGAGCGCCTCAATTTTTTCTTCATCGTAGGCAGCGATGCGCTGCGGATCGAAACCGTCGAAGGCCGCCCGGTAGTTCTCGCGCTTTCGCAGTATCGTGATCCAGCTCAGCCCCGCCTGTGCGCCTTCCAGTATCAGGAATTCGAAGAGCCTTTCGTCGTCGGAGAGCGGCACGCCCCATTCCGCATCATGGTAGCGCTGATACAGTTCATCTTCCCCTGCCCATGAGCAGCGCTTCATGTTGAACATAGCTTCATGCAGTCGCGCCAAAGGCAGCGGTCCATCACCACGGTGATGCCCGCATTCCTTGCGCGCATCGCAGCATCCTCGTGCACGATCCCTTCCTGCAACCAGATGCGCTTGATGCCAAGAGCGATGCAGCTCTCGACGATTTCTGGGACATGCTCTGCCGCGCGGAACACGTCGACGATGTCGGGCTTCTCGGGAAGGCTTTCGAGGTCAGGATACGCCTTCTCCCCGAGCACCTCGACAACCATCGGGCGCACAGGGATGATGCGGTAGCCCTTGTTCTGCAGTCCCTTCGCGACCCGAAAGCTCGGGCGCGATTCGTTGGGCGAGAGCCCGAGCACCGCCACGCTCCTTATCTCTCTCAACAGTTGTCTTATTTCGTCGGCATTCGGGTTTGTGAAAGCCACTGGCGCACCTCGCATCTGAAAGTGCAAATATAACACGGCAGCGTTCCATGTCGCCGTGGACGAAACCCGCAAAAAACGCTATGCTGCGCGCCATTCTGAACGGCTAGTCTGCATTCAGATATCGCATTTTGCACGCGCTCGCAGCTCAGTTGGATAGAGTACCAGTTTCCGAAGCTTGTGGTCATTCGGGCGCAATAAGGTAAAATGACCATAAGTTCAAATTTGGCTGTCGTGCCTTTTTGGCAGCCTATCAAAACAACGCGCTCGTAGCTCAGCTGGATAGAGTATTGGTTTCCGAAGCCAAGGGTCATTCGGGCGTAACGTGATAAAATGACCCTTGGTTCATTTCTGCAATTTTCACTCTCCGCGCCCGTAGCTCAGTTGGATAGAGTACCAGTTTCCGAAGCTGGGGGTCACAGGTTCGATTCCTGTCGGGCGCGCCAATCAAGAATTTTCGCTTGTGACCAATAGTCATTGCAAAATCGCATTCTTCTCCGGTGACCCTTTGGTGACTATTTCGTGACTATTTGGTGACCACGAAAAAATACATGCATGAAATTTTCGTGAAATTTGACCTTTAGCACCCGTGACTATTATTTCACGAATTCATGCTGTCCAAAATTTCGGCAAAAATTTCTTTCCGGATGAAATGACCCAGCAAGAAAATTGCTTGAACGGTCTGAGGGGATATACTCAATTCGTTAACCGAATTTTTTCGCCGTTCAGTTATTAACTGGTTCCTTCTTCTGGAATATATTCAAACAAATCCCCGACACTGCAATTAAATAATTTGCATAGCTTTTCAATCGTCTCAAGATCTACTCGAATAGCTTTTTCGTTATAAAGCAAATCAACCGTATTTCGATGTAGGCCAGTTTCACGCGCCACATCGATCACCTTCAGCTTTTTCTCGCCCATCATTCGAGATAAGTGACACTTAACCAAAACTCCCTCCAAGAATATAATTTATTTTAGATGTATTTTGTATCTTGACAATGAATTTTATTAATGTAATATACATTCTGAATGAACAAAATTTGCCTTATCTATCTTTTGTTCTTCCTGCGTTAATTTTAATTTGAGAGGAGAAAAATGTCACTGACTATGACCAGCAAAAGATCCACAACTGCAACCAAGTATAAAAGTACAACTACAGGAGACTGATTATGAGCACCTACTTAACAACAGAAGGACTTTCCGAGCGTATTCACTACGACCCAAGAACAATTCGCAGCAACCTTAAGGACAGTGTTTTGATAGAAGGAATTCATTACTTCAGGCCATTTGGGGGGCGAAAAATCCTATACATATGGGAAGCAATTGAAAAAGACATGAAAGACTCCTCCAATGTTTTAGGAATCCCAATGGCTAACGGGGAGGTCTGCAATGGCTAGCATTCAAGTGCGAAAATCTACCGGCTGTCTGATCATCGACTTCTATTTCAAGGGAACCCGATGCCGTGAGCAAACAGCGCTGCAGGACACCGCACCAAACCGCAAACGGGTTCAGAAGATCCTTGACCGGATCGAAGCTGAAATCCAGGCTGGCACGTTTGAATACCAGCGATTCTTCCCGAACAGCCGGAATGGACTGAAGCTCTCAACACAGCAATCCGCAACGGCAGGACAAGCGTACGATGCAGAGGTTAACAATTCCGATTTACCACCTCTGGATGCCATGGACGGTATACAAGACACGCCGTCCCTAAGGAGCTTCGCGGAAATCTGGTACCAGGAAAAAGAGGTGGAATGGAGACGATCACACAAACTGAACATTCGATATGACATCGACAATCAGCTTCTTCCGAAATTCGGAGATAAGGAGGTCGGCAGAATCACCAAGGCAGATGTCCTTGCTTACCGTGCAGAACTCGCCAAAGTCAACGCACAGGGCAAGATTTCAAAACTGTCGAATCGCCGCATCAACGTGTTAGTTAACTTGTTGAGACAGATCATCAATGAAGCCGCCGACCGCTTCAATTTTCGCACACCGTTCCAGAATATCAAACAGCTGAAGGTGAAACGCTCGGACGTCCAACCTTTTACACTAGATGAAGTCATGCGAATTCTGAACACGGTACGCAAGGATTTCCGTAACTACTTTGCTCTGCGCTTCTTCACCGGAATGCGTACAGGAGAAATAGACGGACTGAAATGGAAGTATGTCGACTTCGAGCGACGGTTGATCCTTGTCCGGGAAACGATCGTACTGGGTGACGAAGAGTACACCAAGAACGACGGTTCCCAGCGCGACATCCAGATGTCACAAGCAGTATTTGACGCACTCAAGGCGCAGGAGGCAGCAACGCGAGGCATGAATGAGTATGTCTTCTGCACCCGCACAGGCACAACACTCGACCACAAGAACGTCACGAATCGGGTGTGGTATCCCCTGCTACGCCATCTCAATCTCGAGAAACGGCGTCCTTACCAATGCCGCCACACAGCAGCCACCTTATGGCTGGCTTCCGGTGAGGCGCCAGAGTGGATCGCACGACAGATGGGGCACACCACCACCGAGATGCTGTTCCGGGTGTATTCGCGTTATGTACCCAACCTGACTCGTCAGGATGGTAGCGCATTCGAGCGATTGTTGATGCAGAACGCGGCAGGTACGCATCGTGCCCCCGTCGCGCCAAGTGTGGCTGAACCCGGTGAGTCTGCCAGGAAAACCAAAACGCATATTGAGGAGAACCGCCATGCTCAATGAACATACCATTCCGCCGATCGACAGCATGCCCGATGTGTTCCGCATCGTTTCTACAAGCTGCGTGCCGATGCAATACGGTAAGGGTGTTAGCTACCGGGTCGAGCTGTATCACGACAAGGCACAACTGACCGTGACTTTTAACAGATCGCAACCGGACATCCGGCTGCGCGCAGATATGCTGGTTTCGGTGCGGTGGAAACTCCCCGCCCTCATGATCAAGGGGGCGCTCCAGATATCACGGCTGGTGCTGCTGGAACATCCGGTCAAAGGCGTGAATCCGTTTGAGACGGTGCCACCCCGCTGGGTAAAGGACAGGTCTTTGGTGAGCAAGGCCAGAAAACTGGTCGACACACTACCGGACAACTTACGGCAGCTGATCTGCGCGATCTTCTGGGACGGCGTGCGTTTTCGGCTGTTCTGCGACCGGCCTGCCTCGATGCGCGACCATCATGCCAGTCGCAACGGCAACCTGCGTCATACCGTCGAGGTGGGCGAGATGGTGAGGCTGCTGGCCAGCCGCTATCCACAAGCCAACCTCGGCATCAGTCTGGCAGCAGCCCTGCTACACGATGCAGGCAAGGCCGCCGAATACGATACCTGGGGCAACGGCAATTGGTGCATGACTGACCGCGGAAAACTGGTGGGACATCGGCATACGGTGCTGGAGTGGATTGCAGTTGCAATGGCGAAAAACCGGGTTAATCTGTCTGAAAGGCATCACCTGTCATTGCTGCATGCTCTGACCGCAGCGCCCAATGCCGAATGGCTGGGCATCCGCTCGCCAGTGACGCCGGAGGCAACCCTGTTGTCGATGGCTGACCGATTGAGCGGAGAGAGTGCATTGACTGCAGAACTGGCAAGCCGGGCGGGCGGCTGGGGAGGAAGGCATCCACATCGCAAGGGAAAGCCCTTCACGCTTCCTGCAGAGGACTTTAGCTGAACAAAGGCGCTTGGCAAGCTTGCCAAGCGGAAAGCACCCGAGATTTTGATATTTAATCGTAATTACTTATGCACGTGAAAACCAGAATGAAGCGCACTTCATTCTAGATTCCAACAGGAGAAAAAAATAATGAAGCAAACAGAAATTTCAAACAAACCGAAGCAGCAAAACATGACGGTAACCATGCCCCTCATTGCCCTGTTCGTCTCGCTCCTTTGCATGATCGTCTTATCCCAGGAGAGCTGGTATCTGAACATGAATCCGCATAAGCTGATCCTGACGCAACAGGGATGCAGCAACATCTCAAGCCTTGGACTGGTTCCAAAGCGCGAGACATCAGGCTGCTCAATCATTGCAAGATACCGATCCGGATTCCTGGGTTCGGATGGGGTGATCCTGCTGGATGACGATCGATTCGTCACGCTGTCGTCGGCCGCAGTGCTGGCCAATGCAGACACGGGCGAGGTATTGCCGGACACCCCCATGCAGCAGCGAGCGCGGCTAATTCAACGGGTTATTTATGCAGTCGTGTTCACCATGGTGATCCTGATAGGTTATGCCCTTTTCAGAGCAAAGAAACAACAACAGAAAGGAAAAAAATCATGACAATGGAAATGGCAATTTACGTATCAATGGGAATCGTAACCGTTTGGGCAATAGCTTTAGTCGCTTGGGCGGTATGGTCAAAGATGCAGGAGACGCCGGATTTCTCCTTCCTGCAGCACATCCGGAACTTCAAGTTGAGCAAGCGCCAATATGAGAAGTTCGCATCCGACACGCGAATGATGATGTACCTCTATGTTTTCCTGGCGGGCATAGAATCCGCCAAAGGAAATGTTTCGCTGGCCGTCACCTGCGGCGTGCTGTTCGTAGGTTTTCAGGCCGTGCTGTATTGGGTGAAAACCAAATGGGTATAGCGCATTAGCAAGGAGACAATGATGTCCTGGACATCGATTTTTACAATGATGGTCCTGGCGATTGCGACTGCCATATTGGTGATGTACTTCAAGCTAGAATTTTGGAAGGCAGTCGTAATCGTTGTAGGGATAACGGTTTCTCTCCTCCTTGGATTGTTCGCGGTGTTGCTGGGACTGTCAGATCCTCAAAACCGTCTTGATCTCTGGATGGGCTTCAGAACGGAGTTCTTAAAGGAGATCAAGGCAATGTTTGCTGTGGTACGAAACAAGTGATTGAAAATTTATTTGATTGCTTCATGGCTCTATTCACTCAGGAATTAGAGCCCCCTCAAAACCCGGGGGATTCATGTTAATTTTTCTCGACTTTGATGGCGTGTTGCATCCACAGACATGCGGTTCCACATCCACCTTTAGTAGAAAAAATCTGTTGTGGGAAATTTTGCGGTCATGCCCGGATGTACAAGTTGTATTTTCAACTTCATGGAAAGTCTTTCATGCATTCGACGAATTGCTTGAATTTGTCACGGCTGGGGGAGGTGAAGATTTGTCATCTCGATTTATTGGCAACACCCCAAATATTAAGTTGAATACTTATTATGGCCAGCGTGACTTAGAAATTAGATGTTGGCTTACCGCCAACAGCAATTATGCTGGCGATTGGATTGCAATTGATGACGCACCTGAACTTTTTTTTCATGAAACCGAAGAAATTACAGAACTCCCCAGCCTCTATGTTGTGGACGGTAAAACAGGCCTCACAGAAAAGGACGTAACAAACCTAACGGCACGATTGAAACGGGCATCATAAATTTAGATTCGTTAAAAAAATCTGTGGTTGAGTTCGGGCTCGGGTAGTTTTCCAAGTACATGATATAGCGACAGTTCTAGCATTTCGTAAGTCTTATAACCGTAAGCTTTTCTCCTAATGACTCTGGTTATTTAATCCCTCAACAACACCGCTCGAAAATGCTTTTTTGGCTCTGAAATAGTTGAGCAAAAGTTCTCGATGATTTCGTAGCGTGCCGACGAATTTTTTCAGCGGATCTATTTTTGAGCGCATCACATCCTTGCACCATTGATCCAGGAATTTCCCCGCCCAGACTGGTGATTCATATTCCCAGAATCGCTGGAAGTCTTCCTTATACAGGTAGGCTCGAACGCTCTTCAAATTGTAGCGAAGGACTTCGCGTAATTTCACTCGCTGATGGTCAGTCAGGTTTTCTGGTTTTTTGAGCAGGCACCATCTCGATTTTTTCAGTACAGGTTCGTAGCCGTCGTGAACCATCTTTTTTGCTTCGGAGGCCCGTACCTCATCAAGCGACTTATTCAGTTTGGCAACGACGTGGAACCTATCCAGGATGTTCAGCGCATTCGTGCAATGCTTCTCGATCAAGGTCAAATAAGGTTTCCACATATCGGAGCAAACAAACTCTATTTTCTCCGCCAGTTCCTTGCCTATCAGGGCGAAGAACTTCTCGAAGCTTTCCATCGTTCGCTCCTTCCCAATCCAAAGCAATCGAATACAGCCGGCCTCGATCTGGTAAACCAGGGTCACGTATTGATGCCCATTCCCATACTGAATTTCATCGACACCAATGGCGCGAATCGTACCCAGTTCACGATGCTCCAACCCCCATTTCACCACGTACTGTACAGACTGAACGACCTTATCCCAACTGGTGTGGAAACTCTCTGCTGTTTCCTTCCACGATAGCTTCCGAGCCCAGTGCGCAAGGTGTAGCATATAGGCATTGCACACAGGGTGTGCTTACCGGTTCCCCATGGAACTTCTTCGACTTTGACGCCGCAGGTAGAGCAATTAACCCGCCTCATGCAGTATAGAAAAAATACGGCAAAGCCCCATATGGGAATAAATTCAAACCGTCTACAGGAGAGGTGGTCATAGCATGGGCCTGGTTCATGACAAACAGAGCAGATAGGCTTTGAACGAATCCTCTCCCGCACATCAACCTCGACTGCTTTTTTGTTTTCGGTTAGCCGGGTATTCTCATAGACAAAACCGGGGAAGTGATAGCATTCATTTAGCAAGCGAGTGATTAACATGTCCAAAGAAATAAAAAAAGGAAACAAGGGGGCAATTGTCACAGAAGATAATGACGCTTGCAGATTACTCCAGTTCTGCCCGGACATGGATGGCTGGCCAAGAAGTTGGGCAGGCGAAGAACTCGACATTGCGCCAGGGCGTGAAATTGTCGAATTCCTCAAGCCATTCTTGTTATATCTGTTGACCACAAAACTTGCTCCTAAAACATTACGCCGTCATCGCGACCATATGTGGATGCTTGGCGGCGAGGTGATACGACGTCTTAATGATGACCCGTCTCTTCGCCGCGAACCCGTCGAGAAAGTGACCTTCGATCTCCTTGAAGAAGAGGGTGGCCCGCTTATCTGCCCCCAACTCTCTGAACCGCAACAAGATGCCTTTGATGCATCCTGCAGAAAGTTCTACCGTTTCCTTCAGGCAGCGCTTGATAAAGATAAAATTCCAAACTAAAAAACTAAAAATCACCCACAAATAACTCGGACGATGCTAAATTTATT
>JAJXVB010000031.1 GCA_021782365.1 Pseudomonadota bacterium | reverse complement strand
GTCAACGCTTCGATGAACACCTCACGATGTACAACGCATGACTCGGGGTCAAGACGGTTCGCTACTCCTTTCTTGTATTGGACTTTCACCAACTATCGCTTGCCAGTTTGTGCTGGCGCACCGTTTTTTAAGTTGAAAACTCATCCGTACCTGCAATTTTTATTGTGGTTTGCATTTTCTATTCCTGAACGGGGTGACCCTATCCACGCTCGCGTTAAGGGCAGAAGCGGCAATAGGGATTGTTCGCAGGCCTGCTGCCCGCCTGAACGGGTTGAGTCGCATCTCCTGGTGGTGCGGATGACGGGCTCGCGGCATCCGGGTTCGCTGCCGGAGAGGCCTCTTTGACCGGATCATCCTTCTTTATCGCACTGCCGGGTGTGCCCTGATAGGTTACTCCCAGCGCTGCGAGCTTCTTGATCAGACCGCCGGCATTTTCGGTGTTGTCTATCCCGGTTTCCAGCGTCCTGATGGCTTTTCCCTTGTCGCCTATGTGAACGAAATAATCGCTCAGTCTGGAAACCGCGGGAACATAACCGGGCTTCAGTTCGATGGCCTTCTCGAGCGCAAGCACGGCTTCGCCATCTCGGTGCATTGAAAACAGCATTCTCGCCTGAGAATTGTATATGTCCGGCAACAGCACGAAATCTGGGCTGGCATTGGTCAGCACATACTGCAAGTTGCGCAGCGCGTCCACCATTATATCGTCATGACTCTTCTTGTTGTTCATCATGTTCGCCTTGTTTTCCGAATTCAGCGCCCAGCAGTAGTGATGCAGATGATAAAAGGAAGGCCCGTAGATCGCCACATACTGTTCAAGAGGCACAGGGTCCTTGCTTAACTGGCGGATCAGCATAGTGCCTTTGCAATATGGCGGAAGCATTGCAAGCTCGGCCATGCTATTGATCGGATCCGCCCATGCGGACGCACTGAAAAACGCCAGCACCATAAAAATGATTTTCATGCATACCCTCCATTTACATGTTTGCAGCCAACAAACCAAAGGACAAACCAGAATCACCCAGACTTTGAGAAGACTCTATTATCTGGGAGAATGGAGCCATGAACAAATCAAATCGATTCCCTCACACAAAGTACATAACGCGCAGCAGCAAAGCTCTGGAACACCGGCGCAAATACCTGTCGCCATGTACAGCGATTGAATCAATTGCTTTGATAATTAAATGCGTTCCGCAAACCTTGCATGACGGGTATGAAACGCGTGTGCAATATCGGTCACCAAGGTATCGCCAGCCAAGAATGTGAATGCCTTAAAGCCATGGAGCGCAAGATATGGCAACCCCACAACCGAAACTGTCAGCGCATTATACAAGACGGGATTTATCCATCAGAGCGCGCCACAAAATCCATTGTACTGGCCACCATGCAATGGGTGCACCGGTTCTGCCGGAAACAATCAGCTATATCCCTCCTGACGAAGCTGAGGCAAAATACTGGCAGTGACATGCCAAAGGGATCGCCCGGGTGATCCCGGCTTAAACCGAATCAGTCTCCATAAAAACCAGTACGGCATTGGATTACGATTTATGAAGATAGCAAATTATACTGAAGGCCGAAACAACAACTTCAATCTAATCAGGATGATTGCAGCATATGCAGTGCTCGTCACCCACAGTTTTGCACTGGCAATCGGCACCGGAAATGCCGAGCCCCTGCAGAACACTCTGGGCATGACTATCGGTTCAATTGCTGTTGATATCTTCTTTTTAACAAGCGGTTTTCTTGTTACCGCGAGTCTCCTGACCAGAAAAAACACCATTGAGTTTGTATGGGCCAGAGTCCTGAGAATATACCCGGCACTTTTCACGATGCATTTGGTGACAATACTTGGTCTTGGCCTGTTTTTTACAACATTATCCTGGCCCGCCTATTTCACAGATCCGGTGCTTCACAAGTATTTGCTGAAATGCATAGCACTCTTTACGGGTTCCCCGTACGAACTGCCCGGGGTGTTTGCACATAATCCCTACGGAGCCACTGTCAACAGTTCGTTATGGACGATCCCATATGAAATCACGATGTACATCATACTGGCAGCGATCTGGGCATGCTTGCGGGCAATACCCAGATATCGGCTGCAGGCATTCAAATTCACGGCAGTCTCCGGTGCAGCCTTAAGCGGCCTTCTGGTTTTCCTGGCCTATTTCAACGCAACAGAAACCAATCATTTTATCTGGCTATCTTTCATGTTCTTTACAGGATCGACTTTTTTTATTCTGCAAAATCGGATCGTTCTATCGCGCCCCGTATTTTTCATATTGCTGTCCGCGCTGCTGCTGGCGAGCCTCAATCGGCATGCATTTTTCATCGTATATGCAGCGACTCTGGCCTATCTTTTATTTTATGTCGCTTACATTCCGTCCGGCATAGTCAGAAAATACAACAGACTGGGTGACTACTCATATGGTTTTTACATATATGCATTCCCTGTTCAACAATCAACTGCCGCATTACTGCCCGGAGTTTCGGTGCTTGCCATGGTGATTATTTCGAGCGCAGTCACTTTATTGTTTGCCATGCTTTCCTGGCATTTTTTGGAGAAACATGCTCTCAGGCTCAAGGGGCACTGCGTCAATCACACCAAAAGATTGCTGTCATCTTTTCCGACAAGCAAGTCAACCTGACTCTCCAGCCAATCCCAATCCGGGTGCAAACCACGATTTTGTGACCAATACCCGATTTTCGATGGAACTTAATCGCCTTTCCGTATCAATCCGGTATCAGGATTGGTGTAGAATCGCGCGGCCCCGGCTTACCGCAAGGGCTCCTTGCGCAATGCCGGAACCTTCTGCAAACGAACCAGGGCTCATACACCCGACCAAGACAGGGCAAGACTCGATGATCCATTTCTTCCTGACATTCGGCAAGGACGCTGCGGACTCACCCTTCGGACAGGCGCTGAAGGACATGAGGGTCGAGCACCGCGTCTTTTCCGACAGGATATCCCTGAGGTATCACTACCGGATATGGCTGCTGCTGGTCGGCTGGCCGAGGCTCGGACTTTTCG
The DNA here is from genome assembly GCA_021782365.1 of Pseudomonadota bacterium. Taxonomy (GTDB): domain Bacteria; phylum Pseudomonadota; class Gammaproteobacteria; order Burkholderiales; family Gallionellaceae; genus Gallionella. The sequence continues at coordinate 6,606 of JAJXVB010000031.1, read as the reverse complement.
CACTCAAGTCGGCATGGCGTTCGTTGCACTCCAGCCCGCGCCCCGACGCGGTCGTCGTGAGCTCGCACCTCGAAGTGCTGGTCTTCGCGCTGATGCGACGACTCCTGCTGCGCCGCAAGCCGCACATCTACCTGCTGGGATTCATCTACACCAGGCGCAACAACCCGCTGCTCGAAAATCTGCGCCGCCTCTACTTCCGCTTCGTCTTTTCGCTGACAGACGGCATCATCTGCTTCTCCGGACTCGAGATAGAGCGCTACAGGGTTCTGTTTCCGGGAGCGCAGGACAAGTTCCGCCACATCCCCTACGGGCTTTACATACACGGATACGAGGAGCATGCAAGGCGGAGCGGCGAGGACGAGGGCGAGCATGTCTTCAGCGCCGGGCGCTCGGGCCGAGACTACAGGACGCTGTTCGAGGCATTCGGGCGCATGGACCATCCGCTGCATGTGGTGTGCGATTCCGAGGCTGCGCTGTCAGGCTGCGCGACCTCCCCCAACATCGCCGTGCTAAGGGACTGCTACGACGAATGCTATGTCGAGGAACTGCGCCGCGCCTCTGTCGTCGCGGTTCCACTCGCGGTATCCGACATATCCGCAGGCCAGATGGTGCTGGTCCAGGCCATGGCCTACCGCAAGCCGCTGGTGGTCACCGAGACGCCTACCATCTCGGACTACCTGGTCGACGGCTGCAATGCGCTGCTCGTCCCTCGCGGCGATGCAGACGCGATGCGGCGCGCGATAGAGCGGCTGCTGGAGGACAGGGAGCTCGCTTCACGGCTCGCGGACAACGCGTTCGAAAGCTACGAGACGAAACACTGCATGCGCGCCTATGTCGGCAACATCGTGAATGCGGTGAATCTGAGCGAGCAGGCTTCCTGAAAAATCGGGGGACAGACCATCTTCTCTGTGTCTCTCGCGGAAAGCATTTCCTCCGTTCCGGCCTTGCTATAAATGACTTAAATTCATGCCGGATCAGCCGAATTTTCCGGTGTCTACCCACTCCTAGGAAATCAGAGCCCACCAGTCAGAGGCAAGACCCTTCAGCACATACTCGTAGGGCAGCCAGCCGTAGCCGCCATCGCCCCAGCCTGTTCCCCAGGGATTGCGGATCAGCAGCGCGCCCTCGGTCGCCTTCGCGCTGTCGTTCCTGATCTTCATCGCGTCGTCGTAGCCTACCGCCACCACCGCATGACCGCCCACGACCCTGTCTCCCTTGACGGGATAAGGTATCGAACCCTTGTTCGCGGAACTCGCCTGCGAATAGGAGTTGTATACCGTGAAGCCGAACATCGCGGGCAGGCCGGAAGCGAGGTTGGTCCTGATCCGGTCGAGCAGCGGGGGCTTTTCAGTACCCGCGGGATCGAGCCTGTAGTAGTTGAGCGCCTGGTAATTCTGCCCGAAGGAATAGAGGAATGCGCTGGGTTCCTTGTCGAAATCGGCGACGACATAGGGCCAGTAGTCTTCGGGCGGAAGGCCGAACAGCACCATGGCCTCCATTGTGGTGCGCAAAAACGCGCCGGTGTCGCCGGTCGACTTCAGAAGGTCGCGCGTCGTCTTGTACAAAAATAGCCGCGACGCATTGATGTGCTTGCCGAAGGCGCGGCGCTCGTAATACTCGACTATACCCACTCCCGCATTGGCGGTGCAGGACCCGAGATCGCGCTGATCCTCGACGGGCGAGCACCAGGAACGCAGGTCGCACTTTGCTGGCAGCGTGCCGCCCGCCCTGTAAATCCTGGCAAGCAGCGGTTTAACCTTGCCGTGTTCGACGGTGTAATCAACGATGCTGGGCAGATCGGGCAGTCAGCCAAAATATGCTTCGGGCATGTTCACTCCTCGCAGGTTGCAGTTCCGGGCTGCATGCACTCTACGGGCAGCGCATCCGCGCAACAATATGCAAAACGATATATATCGTCTGACCTATCCGAAGCTCAGATGTCCCATTCCCACGGCAGCAGCAGATCTCCATTCTCGACCCGCGTGCCCAGCCTGTTCTGCTCAAGCGAGATCAGCGTGTGGCGACCGATGCCGGCACCCTCCCTATTGAGCCTCTCGATCGCTTCCGCACTGACCACCAGGCCGGTGCTTGCCCTGACGGCCAGCGGAAAGAGTATGCGCCTGACCAGCGAAAGCCCTTTCTGCGCATTCCTGTGGCCGAGCAGCTCCCGCCCCTGTTCGATATCCCTGATCACATGCCCGACGATGCCGGGATGCTCCTCTTCCTTCGCTGCGAGTTCGGCTTCCACCCTTGCAAGCCTCTGCGACTGCTTCTCGGAAAGCGTGTCTGCGGCCTTCAGCTCGTTCCTGTCCCTGACGAGCATCTCGATTTCCTTTTCCAGTTTCACTTCTCCCCTCCTCCCCTCTTGCATTATGCCATTTTCTTCAGGCCCGCCGCCATGCGCGGCCTGAGCAGCGCAGCGAAGAGCAGCAGGTAGAACAGCAATGACAGGCGCGGGAAGTCCAGTATGCTGTCGAACAGGCCGACCATCAGGAATCCCAGAAGTGAAGCGAATCTTGCGGCAGAGAGAAGATCGCCGCGCAGTGCAGTTCTCGCCTGCCTGGCCAGCGCGTAAAGAAAGAGCAGCCCGAAAGAAATCAGCCCGAACAGACCCTGGTCGAATAACAGGTTGAGCCCCAGGTTCTTCGCGTGCCAGGCAAGATGGAAATGATCGCTGCTGAAATACCAGCGGTCCGTGCCGCGCAGAAAATCTCCGTTGTGCAGCAGGTCCCGCCCGCTCTCGTCCGTCAGCCCCACTTTCTTCACGTCCAGGTAGTCGCCCGCCTGCTGGTCCGCGAGCGAGAACTGCACGGTCGGTCGCTTGTACCAGGGCTCGCTGCCTATGCCGCCCGATTTCAATTCCGCCTTGTAGTGGTGCCAATGCCCGTCGGGTGTCAGAGTCTGCACGGACTGCGGGCAGGTCCACGGCTTCTCGTAAAGCAGATACTTCTCGCAGATCTCGGCCTGCAATTGCGTTTTTGCGAAGGTATTACGCGCGTCGAACTCCAGCGTGTAGGTCCGGTAGGGTTCGATATCTATGCGCTGACCGTAGCGCAGATACTCACCGAATCCGATCGCGTATTTCGGCCCTTCCAGCCTCAGGTACGGGCCGCCGCCATCGCTCTGTATGCTGTATCTCCCGGCGAACTCCTGATTGCTGTTCCTCCAGAAATAGGTCTCCGGAAACCTGCCCAGACCCATGCCGAAGAGCCTCGCCTTCCAACCGGAATCGATCATGTCGATCACGCCGCGCCAGTGCGCCATGCGCCAATTCAGGTCTGCGTTCGCGTCTTCCACGCGGTTGTTCATGTAGGGGTTCCACAGCACCGGGATCGCCATGCCGGACAGCATGAGCCCGAGCGCCACGACCATCGCGCCGTTCCTGTTCCAGGACCAGAGGGGCTTTTTCATGCGGCTGCTCCCCAGCGCCAGCACCGTTGAAAATGCCCAGACCAAGGCGCCGTAGATCGCGGCGGTTTCCCCTCCCCAGTGCCAGTTCACCGCAAGATCGCAGGGGCCCATCGCGAGAAAGCCCGTGTACGCAAGCATCATGCCGGTTCTTTTCATGTCCCCCGCCCCGAATTCACGGAACAGGAATCCCAGCGCGAAGACCGCCGCGGAAAGTCCGAATGCGAGATACGAGCCCTTGCTGAATGCAGCGATCAGCACAGCGCAAGCCAGGCCAAGCAGGACTGCCGCCAATGTCCCCCCGCCCTTCCTTTCCACCCCGCCGATGAAATAGGTTGCAGCCATCAGGCAGGCTGCCGCAAAGAGGCCTCGGTATCCGCCCGTCTCGAAGGTCTTCAGGAGCAGGATCGCGGCCACTCCCGACACCATGGCCAGCGGCAGGCTCATCTTCATCGCCTTCCCGCCCCGCGCATCGCCCCTGAACATGAAGAACGCCAGGGCAGCCACGGACACCGCATACCCCAGGTAAAGCCCGCGCGAGAAGGTGACGAAGGTCACATAGGTGGCGGCAGCCAGAAGCAGCAGCGCGACGGCAGGCTGTCTGCCGCGGAAAAGATTGAAAACCGCGAAAGGCAGCGAAAGCGAGAGGAACGCGTCTAGCGCCGCACCTCCCAGATGCATCTCGGGAAAGGGCGCCGTGATCCGGTAGTCGCTCGAGAAATCCATCAGTCCGGTGAACGCGAGCCTCTCCCATATCCCGGCCAGCGCAACGGTTGCAAGGCCCACCAGCAACCCCGGGACGAAGAGCTTCTCATCGCTCCTGCGCAGCAGCGGCAGAAGCAGAAGCGCCCAGACAAAGGGCTTGAGTATCCTCAGGCTGTTGTAGTGGCTGAAGTAGTTGCTGAACGCGTTTGCGTCCAGCTTCTGCAAGGGTGTCACGCCGATATAGGCGCTGATGCCGTATGAAACCGCAAGCAGCAGGAGCAGAATTGCCGCAACGGGGGAAAAACCGTATACAGGCTTTTGCGGCATCAGCCTCCAGTAGCACACCGCGACCGTTGCCAGCACGAAGAGATCGAGCTCCTCGAAAAACAGCCAGCCGCTCCACGCGGAGAAATCGGCCATCGGAAGGATCGCCGGGATGAAGAATAGCCAGCTTGCTGGATAGCGCCACAGGACAGCTGCATAGGCCAGCAAGGCCGCGCCCAGCCAGAACGGGTTCAGCGGGTAATGCACCAGCGCGAAAGCGATGAGGCCAAGGCTTGCCAGCACCAGCGGAAGAAGAGCCAGATGCCGCGCGATGCCGGGATTTTCCGTCAAAGCCGGACGCTTCGCAAAAATGAGGCTTGCGCCGGACTCAATCACGTTTGATGCGCCCACGGTGCTTGTTCACACTCCTGCCCAGTTCCGAGATGATTTCCGATGCGGCATCTATGATCTGCGCCGGTCCAAAACCCGCGCCTGCCATTTCGCGGTAGAACGACTTGGCCAGTATCTTCGCCATCCTCCCCGGGTTCTGCGCATCGCTGATCTTCTGCGCGGTCATGCCGCCTCCCAGCGACATCTGAGCGAAGCGGGAAGCCAGCGTGCGCTTGAGCTGCTGGCTCTGTATAATCTTTCCCGTGAAAGCCGCGATGATTTCCATCGCATGCAGATCATCCCCGGTGAAATTACTCCTGCGCCTCAAGCCGTTGATGTTGATCACGCCCAGCGCCACCCCGTCTGTCCTGACGGGAACGCATATCATCCCCTTCTTCGATGCATCAGGATATCTCGCATATCTTGCGAATCCGGATTTGCCGACGTCTTCTATCAGCAGCGATGCGCCGCTTGCCAGCACATAGCCCGATATCCCCTCGCCTTTTTTAACGGACTCCCTGTAGGCCTCATTGGGCAGACTTCCGAAGTTTGCGCATACCCTCATGCTTGTGCCGTTGTCTGACAGCATGATGGAGCAGTTCTCGACTTCAACAACGTCCGCTACCATGGACGAGAGCCTCTGCAGATTGTCGTCCAGACTCAGGTCCGAACTCTGAAAATTCGTCAGTGAGCTTAACCCGGAAAGCAGACTTTCTGCATGATTATTCATCTCGTGCGCGCCTTGCCATATAGAATGTATGGGCTATAATATAGCCCAACGTATGGCAGCGGCAACTCATCTCGACTCAAACGGTGCATTCACCTGTGCGCATCGGGGTTTCTTCTGCACCCCCTCATGCGCGCGTTCACAATCCGACCCGAGCACAGCATGACTCAAAAGACATATCGCATGGATTCCACGCTGGCCTTTTTCGTCGAGGAAATCCGGCCTGCGTCCGCCATCATGTCCGCCAGCGAATATTCTGAACCGGTAGCGAGCCACCATCACTTCAAGTTCAGGATCGCGCAGAGCCATTACCACCACAATTCGGCCAACCAACTGATAAACAGGATGTATTCATGGCGCGGCTATGAAACGGGCACACCCCTGGCGCCCGATCCGGACAGGACGACCGTAATCGCCTATTCGAATGAAAACGCCATCGGCACATTGTCCATAGCCTCCGATTCAAGCATGGGGCTGCTGGCAGACCAGCTGTATCACGAAGAGCTGAACCGGCTGAGGAACGAGGGTTGCAGCCTCTGCGAATTCAGGGGGCTTGCCGTGGATGCCGGCATCAAATCCAAGCGCCTGCTGGCAAGCCTCTTTCACATCGGCTTCCTTTACCCTTACCGCATCTCCAGTCACACGGACGGCGTGACCGAAGTCAATCCAAGACATGCAGGTTTCTACGAGAAAAGACTGGGCTTCACCCGAATCGGATCTGAAAGAATCTGTCCCCGCGTCAATGCGCCCGCGGTACTTTTGCGCACGAACTTTTCCTACATGGCAGAACAGGCCAGGAGATTCGGCGGGATGATGGAAAAAGCTACCGGCGAAAAGTCGCTCTACCCCTACTTCTTTTCCAATGCCGAAGAGGCAGAAATGCTATCCCGCCTGATCAGCCTCTCATCCTGAACGACACAAACGCAATGGGCGCGTGCCGCCGGATAGGCCGATAACTTGACGGACATGAAGCATCTGACAAAAGAAAAACGGCGACCAGGTTTTCATACCCCGGTCGCCGCTATAGATTAATACGCCATCAAAAACCAACTACATTCAAGATAAACCCGCTTAAAAAACCACCAAACACCTGTTCGGTTACGGATATATTA
>JAJXVB010000015.1 GCA_021782365.1 Pseudomonadota bacterium | reverse complement strand
TTTATTCAGCTTCAGCGAGGGTGGAAGAAATTCTGCGATTTTATGAGTGGCAGCTTACTGCATCCTTTCTGCCTCTGTTGACCACACTGCCGAATGACCGTTTAGGCCGACGTCCTGTCGGTGGATGATCGCGGTGTACGACTGCTCGACTCAGTAAGCCGCCCTTCAGTATCGGGCTTATTCATACCGGACAATGGCAGCAAAAGTTAAGGGTTGTCGGATAGCCGCCCGCAACACAAGGCTGCCGGAATACAACAGAATGCTGCGGGCAGATGTCGGACAACCCTCGAGGGACGAAACCGCGTGATGTTGCCGCTGCCTGTCAGGGCAGGTGACGTTCTATGGGGATTTGGATGCTGGTTCGGTTGCTGGGGTGACGCTCAGGCCGAGCTGTCTGACGCCACCTTGGATGATAAGCCGCATATTGAAACTTTTCACGCTGATTTTCAGTGGATTCGGCGTGCCAATCTGCGGGATTTTACCGTGCAGAATATCACATGGTGGCTTTTGCAAGTATCGATAACGCAATAGACAATCCGAGGTGTGTTCGTAAAACATTCAGAGTGCCGAAAGGTTTCGGAGTTCGCACGGCAACGTGCTCTTTTTGATTTCTGATTTCACTACATTTCCTGCATACCTATTTTGCGATAACGGAAAATTCAAAAATTATCCTATTGCACTTATTAATAATAATCCTTTTTATTACAATAAGTTAAGAAATTATTTCTCTTTCATTTCCGCAAAAAATTTTGTATCCTCCTACATTAATATTTTTTCGATGTATGGTCTTGGCCTTCAATAGAAAAAATATCAGCTGGCAATTTTTCACCATCGATCTCTTGGGTGAAGGGTTGCCTCTCAATTTAATGACAACCCAAAGGAGGGATTAAAACAGGCAAAGTTAAATAAACGGAAATAAAAAAGCACAGTCTGCAAACTGTGCTGATTTACTCTGGGGTACCAGAATTCACTGCAAGGTGCGTGAAGTCTACGGACATATTCATTGTCCGTCAATACCCCATTTTTAATTTTTGAAAGCCGCATTTTGCGGCACGGGATTTTTCGTCCCTAAAAATGGAGGGTTTATGCGAACAACCAAACGATTTTCACCAACAGTCCTGGCCCGTTTTCTAAGACTTGGGCGAGGTTCAGGCACCTTTGAAAACTACATTCCATGGCACCGCGTCTCTCGCAGCGACCCCTCCAGCTGCGGCCGTTCTCACCTGCAAATGTGGCAGGGAAGGCAGAGGGAACTGTTGAGCGATGGGGAATGGGTAGGGCTGTTTTTTTCAATTTCCGTGCTGAATCTAATGGATCTCAGGGAGCAATTTTCTCTGTCCCTTGAAGGCGGCCCTCACGAAATTTCAGCATATCGGGCAGACACTTCTCCATCCATTTACCCAGGATCTTTAGAAATCGCGAAGCGCCTCGGATATAAGCATCCTAAAACCAATGAAAAGTGCCTGTCATCGGAATGGGTGATGACAACCGATTTGTTATTGTTGCTGCAAACACCTTTAAAAAATCTGTCACTCCTTGCCGTCTCCTTCAAACCCAAAGGCGAACTTAAAAACAAGCGCAAAAAACAACTTCTCGAAATCGAGCGGGAGTACTGGATGGTGCGAGGGGTCACATGGCTTTTGATCACCCCTGAGTTGTATGACAAGCAGGTCGGACTCAGATTGCGCGACACGATGCCTTGGGCACTCGGTCCTACCGTTTCGGAAGATGATCTGCTGACCGCCTCTACTGTGACCTATGCGCTCCAAGGTCATTCGCTGAGCTATGTACTCGAACAACTAACGGCAAAGTTTGGCAACGATGATGATCATGCTAAGCGCGCATTCTGGCAATCGGTCTGGTGCGGTAAAACGCCGTTTGATCTTCGACGCGGTTGGCGTCCACACGTGCCGATCACACTCCTTTCGGAAGCGGAATTCACTGCCCTTAATCCTATTGCGAGCAGGAGAACCTCATGGATCTAATGCACAACTCTGTTTTCAAAATTCTGTCTGGTGAAAAAATGGGGCTTTACCGTGTGGTGCTTGAGGAGATTCAGCGTGGGATTACTTTGATTGCTCGCTTGGATCCACCAGAAAATCACTCTCGCCGTGGCCGCAAAAAGCTCGACAAAACCAAACACAAACGCAAAAAGCCTCCCGCACCCCTCGTCGGAAAGCTTATTTTTGCAGACCGGGATGAGCTTCAATCGCTATATGACAAAAGTGAACTTTTAATCATCGATGTCGAACCAGAATCATTTGTCTTGTCTCCATCTGATGAAGAGCAATTTGGTCGGCGCTGCGACATCATGAAAGGTTTTCTGGACTTCGACAATCTGCGCGAAAAAATTCTCGTCTGCAGAGACATCAGCGGCCTTGTGGATGAGGCGGTCGCCAACTCGGGTGTCAGCAAGCCACTTATTTACAAATTATTTTCTGCGCTTTGCCGATTCGGTTTTGTTAAGTCCAGTCTGCGCCCAAGGCATGACCGATGCGGCGCGAAGGGCATCTTACGACCGTGCGATCCGGGTGGCCGTCAAAAAGCAGGTGCCAAGACCACCAAGCAACGCGTCGCACGGGCATATGGAGAAACTCTGTCGCCGAAGCAACCTGGCATGAGCTCGGAATGGCGCGCGCGCATTATGGCCGCAGATCGTCAAATTCCAACACCCAAGCCAGCAATGCCAGCTCGCATCACACAGATTTTAGCCAGCGCCTTTGTCAAAAAATATCGGCAGGACGGCACCACTTTGATTGCCGTTGATCCAGCTCTTGGTGAATATCCGAATAATCGTCAAATTCGTCGCATCTTGGAAACCGATGTGACCAAACTCCAGCGTTTGTTGGATAGAACAACTAAGGGTCATTTTGCTCGCAGCCACCGAGGCATGACTGGCAAAAATTGGCAAGGCGTCTCAGGTCCGGGTCACACCTGGGCGATCGATTCCACGATAGGAGATATTTATCTACGTTCCTCAGTCAACCGTGCATGGATCATTGGCAGACCTATTGTTTATATCATCGTTGACGTATGGTCGACAGCAATTGTTGGATTTTACGTGTGCCTAACGGGCCCGAGCTGGGATACGACAAAGGTCAGTCTGTTTAGCGCCGCCGCACCGCCAGAACTCCTTGGCGAGCTATGGGGCTATCAACCGATGTTGTCACTTAGCCCCTCGCCCACCATGTGCGCAGCGCTTATGTGCGACCGAGGGGAATACCTAGCCAAGGCCGCCAGCGTCACTGGCGCAAAACTGATTCCATGCCTAAGCTATGCGCCACCTTATCGACCCGATCTGAAGGGGCTGGTCGAGGTTTTGCACCGTATAGAAAAAGATCGCCAATATTTGTTTGTGCCAGGTGCGATTGACATGCGACGCAAGGAATTCGAACTACGCAAGTTCAACCCAAATGACGCTGTGCTGACCGTGCGTGAATATACCCAGTATTTGTATACGATTTTTACAGAATACAATCTGATTGCTGACCGTTCCAGGCGCCTCGATGCGCACATGAAGGCCCATGGCGTTTTTCCAAGTCCAGCTGGCCTTTGGAACTATGGCCACCAGATCGGGATGGGCGTGCGTCGAAACATACCACTCACCGATTTGATCACTAGCTTGCTGCCAACTGCCGAGGGCAGAGTCACACGTAACGGTGTCATGTTTGGCGGGAAGGAATATGGCTCGGATGTTGTAGATGAAGAGCAGTGGACTGCGTACGCGCGCAATTTCGGTGGAAGGGATTTAAACGCCAATCATTTTCCGGGATCCGTCTCAAAAATCTGGGTGCCCAACTCATCCGGAAACGGCCTGATGGATCTGCAACTATCCGACTACTCCACCGCGTCGCCTGAACTAACCTGGGATGAGGTTGCCGACGCGTTTATGTTCGGAAAACTCAACAATGCAGAAACGCAGCATGCCAAAACACTGCACGCCCTCCAATCGAAGCGCAAGGTCGAAGAAATTGTTTCGAACGCGAAAATATTAACGGACGAGGCGATTGCTCGCTATCAGGGCTCAAAGCCCACACTGAGTGAATCACGCGCCTTTGAAACATCGGTTATTCAGACTGCCGCTGTGACATCCGCAACGTCCCACCCAGATTCAGCTGCTGATCACGAGGAATATAACGCGGCACACATGGAAATGATGCGTTCAATCTTTGCGGCTGCGAACGAAGGGGGAGCAGAAAATGAATGACCCTTATGAGGGCAACATTTTAACCCAAGGCCTGGGCCCGATTCTGTCGCGCCAACAGGCTTTAACCATGCTCCTGTATTTACCCCCGCCCCCCCGCGATGTTGGTAAGGTGCCCAAACATATTCGCATGCATCACCTGATGCAGCTACGGGATTTTCACATTCCGTCAGTGGAAGGTGGCAGGCTCATCGAGACGATTGATCTCATGATACGTCCGAACTACCGATATCGCGACCCTAAGTCAGCAAAGACGTGGAGGGAATTAAACGCAGAACCCACAGCCCACAAGACTCCCAGGGCCCCTGCTACGGCTGCCGTGGTCGTTGGACACTCTGGGTCAGGCAAGACGGAAGCCATCCTGCGGGGTTTGAACCTCTATCCCCAGCAAATCATCGCTCATGAATCCTTCCCTCACATGGTTGGCAAACACGTTCAGATGGTATGGCAATCCATTGACGTCCCTGCAACGGGTCGTGCAGTTGATCTTGCAGCCAACCTGATGATAGCTTGGGATGCAACGATGCAAAGATATTTTCCAGGGGCGCCGAATCGATTCGAGGCGGCGATAGCAAACAATCGACGCAACGGCCAGAAATTGCTGGATGAATGGCGGCAAGTTGCCAGCAGTCATTTTCTAGGCCTGCTTCATCTGGATGAGGTGCAGAACTTCTTCCGCTTGCAAAGCCTGGAAAAACGTCGGAAGCATGCCAAAGCCGCCGAAAGCATGGAGCTAAGTATTGTCGAAGATCAGTGTCTCAAATGGATCCTGACGTTAACCAATACCTGGCAGATTCCACTGTTGCTGTCTGGCACGCCAGACGGGATCGGTGCCCTGACCAAACGTCTCAGTAACCTGGAACGATTTGTATCCAGCGGCTATCACCAGTTTCCGCTCTTTGAGGATGCAACCAGTCCCATTTTCTTTGAAGGATTTCTTAAGCAGCTGGCAAATTACCAATTTGTTCAAAAACGTCTGGAGGTGACGCCCGACTTTGCATCGCAAATCATCGAGCTTACTGGCGGGGTGCCACGGATTATCATTGCTCTGTGGATTGCAGCCCATCGTATAGCGTTCGAAAGAAAAGAAGATTCGCTACGTATCGAAGATTTCATCCGCGCTTCCGCTACGTATTTGGCGCCTATCGCACCGGCCATTTCCGCACTTCGCAGTAAAGACCCGCAACGCATGTCCAGATACGAAGATCTGGTTGCACGTGACGATGGATTTTGGTCTACTTTCTGGTCTTCTGTCGGTTCAATCTAAAGCACACCCTCGCCTTCGGGCGAGGGTTCTTGCCCGTGTTCTCAGAAAAGAAATGCTGTTGCCGGAATCGAATTGTCCACTACATTTCGCAAGTACAGCGGTCTTGTGCGTAGATTGCAAAGTCATCGATTATATTTTCCTTTATTTGCAAGCCCAGCATTTGATGATAGGAATTAAGCCTGTATGGTACAACACTACGCTTTAGGTTCTGCTCAAAGCTATGCTCGATATTGTGTATCCATATTTTTTCGGAGCTCAAGCGCGCGCAGCTGTTCGCTACGTATGCGATGACTGAACTTTGTTGCAACTGCACCCTTGGCCTGGCTTGCCTCGTAGGGTGTAAGCTGTTTGGCACGACGAATTCCCGATCCACGTCCACTTGTTGGGAAGCACATTGCCCGAATTGCCTGAGTGAATTCGGAGCTGACATTGCGTATTAATTCTTCCATTGTCTCTATGCTGATATTCCCCTTTGCTGCACTGGCTGACAAGGACAACTCTTCGATATAGAACGCAACCACTGCCTTAAAAACATTCTGCTTTGTTTTTTGAACCAAATTTGGCAGCCCGGCTGCTTTAAGCCTTTTAGACACCGTTGGACTGTCCGGAGACATGAGTGCTGCTATTGCAGAATAATTGCCCCGCCCCTGAATATAGGCATTAATCAGTTCTTCGCGAGTTAATTGAACAGATGCGCGCCGCGTTCTTTTCTCTACTACCAAATCCGATTGAAGCGCGTTCAGTGCCATATCCACATTCTCATACATGACCGCAAATGCCAAAGCATATGCACCAACATATATGGCAATCTTTTTATACAAAACGCCATCCATATGACCTAAAAGCACGCTTTTGGGTTTGTCAGTCAGTACAGGCAGCACCAGTGATAACCACTTCCGGCCGAATGCATTGATAATTGCATCGCTTAAAAGCGGAAGCTTCACTTTTCCATTTCGCGTCTGATAACCCAACTCGACTGCCCTGGCTTTCAAAACTGCAGATACCTGACTGGCAATATACGGTGATGTGCTAGCCAATAAATGTGAACCGATTTCAATGTAACGGTGTATTGCCTTATTCTGCAAAGACTCTTCAAACCAGGCTTGGTCCACCGATAGACAGTTCTGCAACTGCACTGACGGTGGGAATAAGAGTGCCGATTCATTCTCTGTATATTTTAGCGGTGTCATATGCTTGGAACACCACAAAGCACCTGGGATCTGGTGCTCTCGGCGCCAATAGCTTTCTCCATGAAAACCTTGATCTTCATGTACGCACTCGGCACAAAAGTATACCCCTGTTCTCGCCAGACGCATCCCTGACGTCCAAAGCAAGGAACGGTTCTGCTCGCTTCCATGCGCTAAGTCGGATCGATAGGAAATAATTGCGCGCCTAAATGGAAGCGTGGAATGTTGTCGTACAAAAGTCGGCAAGTCCACGCCGGCCACTTTGCTGAGCAATTCCAGGCACGAAACTTCCCGCCTGCTTTTATCAGCAACGCCGGCCCAAGTCGCCATTAATTTCTCGGCATCTTTTTCTGTATCGGCCCCATTTTTGCGCATCACGCGCCCCAGATAGCCGCGATCTAATTCTTCAGGAAAGGGTGTTGGTCTGATCAGCATTCATTTTCCTTTGCGGGCAATAGTAGAGGTGTTCTTTAAGGGTCCGAGCACAGCAAGTGACCTGATCACTGCTGACAGGGCTTTGGCATGCGAGGCGGATCCATCCCAGGTTAACCTCATAGCTTCAATCAGATCTTCATTTGTGCGAACCGCCTCGGCGGTTACACCGCCGCTGAAACGTTCAACGTAAAGACAGACTTCTTCAAACAGTCTTGAAGACCTCAGCCCCTGAGCTTTCAATATTCGGCTGACCTGCGGCTGGCTGGCGCCAACGGCCTCGGCAATTTCCGCCTGGGTGATGCCGTGCAGCCGACATGTTTGGGCTGCACGCAATGCGCGAGATTTTTGATCTGGACTTATCATGCGTTAAGCATACAACAATGCATAAATGAATAACAAGCACAAAAAATATATTGGCCCTGAATTTCAGCTCAATAAGTCGTCCGGATAAAGTTTGGATGGCCGCCGATCCAAGGCCCTTTCAATAACGCGGCGTGTCAGTGGTAGACGGTCCAGCACTGATAGTTTCGCCTTGAGCTCAGGAACGCGTTGATAAAGCTGCCACAACTGGATTTTCGATTGTGCTTGGCTAGAACTGATTTCAAACACAGCCGCTTCCACCATGGCACTGAGCTTCAAATCCCGCTGATCCCATGCAACTCTGGGCTTGTCTTGCATTTGTGCGTCTGTGCAGCGCACAGGAAGGTTTTGTTGCAACCAGGAACGGTCATTGCGGTAGAGCCATGTATACACAGCCGGTTTCATGCTTCTCATTATTTTTGTGCCCAGTCCGCCATATTCAGCCAGCAGTTTGCTCCACACTTTCCGGTTCTTTGTTTGCGTTATTTTTTGGCGCGCTTTCTGCCAGGCCTCGTGCAAACCGATCTCGCTTAACAGTACCTTGGTAACAGTTACAACCGAGATTCCATGCGCTTGTGCTGTTGCAGCTTTATCCATGCCCTTGCGCAAATCGGCGATCAGTAGCTTGCGACGATCTGACTTCAGGATTTTGGGGCGCCTTGAAATTTCTATGCCATGCTGCGAAGCCCATGCAATCACAGTCGAAGTATCAACACCCAGTTGCTCAGCAGTAGCACGCGCAGATAATCCTTCAACCTTCATCAACTGGATCATCTTTTCGGATAACGCTCGCGCATTATCGTCTTCATGTGCCCCGGCATTATGGTCTTGTACCTCATCCTCCGCCGATTCAACTTCTTCTGGCAATGATCGATACAGCTTAAGAAAAGCTTCTGCGTTTCCAAACAGCCAATCTATGATCAAAATATGGCGCAGCGGGTGTGTCCCGCTATGCATCATCCTGAGAAGCCTCCCTATTTGCGCTTTTGACTCCTCGATGGTTGTCGGCAAGGCCTCCAATTCCGGTATAAGTCGGAGCCAGCGTGAATATTCCAAAAAGCTCTCTGCAATCACTGCCAAACGGAGGCTGCCGGCTTCGGTCAGCCAGCCACGCTGTGCCAGCTCCACGCGGTAAGCTCGAATCAACCGGCTGGGATCTAGCTCCCCAAGCTGCGTCTCTGCGATCAAATCGATTGTTGTATGAGATAAATAGGAGAGCCTCGCTGCAGCTGATTCCATATGACCGCGCACTTCATGGGGCCATTGTCGCATTGACTCATTACTGGGCAGGTGCCACAAGAACCGGTTTACCCCTGTCGACTTGAGCAAAGACTCCTGCAAGGGCTTGTCATGAATATTGCACCACCACACTCCTGGATACTGGTGCTCCATATGCCAGTAAGCCCAACCGAATTCCTCAGCATTCTCTTCCATGCACGAGGTACAGGCTTTAAGGGGATGATTCGCGCGAAACCGGCTTGTCAGTAATCCAAGCCGGTACTTTAAATGCGCGACGCTATTGCCGGACAAGGCCAGCACAGCTTCATGCTCATCTTCAGCAGATAAGAATCGGCCATAGTATTTGAGCAGTGTTCGCTGTCGCACGATTTCGTCAACAGTACCAAGCTGATTGTCGGTGCGTTCTGCAAATACGCCTATGCCATTTGGCAAGTCGTGATGAATACCAATACGCCGTGACCCAAATAGCATCTCGCTCGTTCGCCAATCCGCACCATGCCCCCAAAGATAATGGTTTCGGCTGACCAAGCTGAAGAAAGTCTCATCTGGCAGCCAGTCAAGCAGCGCGGTTGATTCGAAAAGTTGGGCAGAACTTTTCATTTCGATTGTTACAAGTTAGGAAGTCCTATGATATTCGTATTACCAATTGGATGAAAATCATCCAAGGACATGTCTTCGGCCAGAGCTGCCACTCCGAAGTTGATTCAACTCAGGCCGCAATGTCCCACTAAACAGCCATCCATCAATCACGAAATTCTTTCCAGCCTCGCTGAAGCTGATGCACAATATTACCTGCAGTTAGCCGGCATGGAGTCTGCTACTGCTACTTAAACCAATCAGCCTTCACGAAACCCAGGGTGATTCATTACGCGGATTCATTAGTGTGCGCTCAGCGCTTGTTGAACAACGACGATAGGAAAGGCTGCAATGGATTCGAAAGATATAGCAGAGCGTTTCAGGCTTGCACAGAACAGCCTGGTAATTCAGCAGTCAGACTTTTCCTTGACAGCCATTTACGACATGGTTTCGAAGAATGCAATTGATATTAGGCCGCATTATCAACGGCGAGATCGTTGGAATACTGAGAAGCAGTCGGCATTGATTGAATCCTTTTTTTTGAACGTACCAGTTCCTCCGGTTTATCTTTCGGAAGATGACTACGGTCAGTACAGCGTGATTGATGGGAAGCAACGAATTACAGCGATATGCGATTTCCTGGACGGTAGCCTCCGTCTGAAGAATCTCAAGAAATTTCCAGAGCTAGATGGGTTTCACTTTCATGATCTGCCCATGCAGTTACAAAGCGCACTGACCGTTAGGCCATACATTCGAGTCACAACACTTCTTAAGCAGTCAGATGATCAACTTAAATATGAGGTGTTTCTTCGCCTCAATACAGGTGGCGACACGTTAAAGCCGCAGGAAATTCGTAACGTAGCTTACTCGGGGGCTCTCAACGATTTGCTTTTTGAGTTATCAAGTTCTGAGTTCTTGCGAGAAAGAATGAAAATCTCTGGCGACAAATCTCCAGCATTTCGAAGCATGGAAGATCTAGAACATGTGCTTCGCTTCTTTACCGTTCGTGCTGGTTGGGAAAAGATGCGTCATCCACTCGGTGAGGAGATGGATATGTTTATGTCGGAGCATCGCAATGGAAATATAAATCAACTTCGCAGAGAGTTTGTTCGAGCATTAGATGGCTGTGAATCGATTTGGGGTGTGTACGCGTTTCACAAACCCACTCAGGGCGGATGGAGAGAGCAATTAATATCGCCGCTATACGATGCGCAGATGGTCGCGGTTTCGCTAATGACTGACGCCGATCTTGAGCAGCTTCAGCAACGACATGCGGAAGTGATTGAAGCAACTATATCCATATTTGAGAAAGACCAAGATTTCGTCAAGTCGGTATCACAATCAACGAACAACGCTGCATCAATAAGATGTCGAGTAATCACCGTCAAAAACATGCTTGAATCTGTGCTGAGGGCGTAATTATGCCCTCAGCAAAGTCCCTATTTCTTGAGCGAATGCATGCTCTTGAAACATCCGCTTCAATTGAGGCTGTGACAAATAAAACACTGACCGATAAAGCCCATAATGATGTGGCGAGAATGCTGAGGAATGGTTTGGCCGTAGTGGGATTTGCGGCATTGGAAGATTTTGTGAAGTCAAGAACATCAGAGGTTCTTGGTGAAATCGGATCAACTGGAATTCCGTTTCGTGATCTTCCAGAGGGATTGAGAATTGCTACAACGTATGAGGCCATCACAGCCCTTTCATACCAACTCTCTCTAAGACCAAAGGCTGATCGCATCACGTATTTTCAAGATCACGCACAGAAGTTGGCTTCTACCGCATCAACCGCATATGACTTAACCCCTCTCGCTTTTGGATATTCCCAGGCAAATCTACAAGAAGACGCGGTAAAGGAAATATTAAAAAGTTTCTTGATCAATGATCCTTGGGGGCAGATGACTCAGTTAGCATCACGGCTTGGTCTTGCGGCGCTTCCACTAAATGAAACATTTAAGGGGGCGGCATTAAGGCGTCACCGTGCCGCACACATAGCACACGCCGACACCCCGCAAACTGATTTGGCGCAGTATGTAAAGGAGGCACTGGCAATTGCGATTGGATTCGACACATTACTCACTCGTTCGCTAGGTCATATTCGGGCGCATGATCGGAACTATCTGACCGGCCGCACTTCGATAAGCTCAGCATCAATCAAGATTCGAAGTATTAGGAGAACAGGTACGGTTTGGAAGGAGTTCATTGAAGGCAGGAGCGCGGCTGTAAAGGTTGAGAGAGACTTGGCACAGCTTCTCCCGGCGACCCGTACTCGCGCAATATCAGCAAAAGATTTGCTTGTTCAGTTTGGCAGTAATGGTGAGGTTGTGCTTTGGGAGTGCAATTAGCGCAATCTAACCCGGCTCAAATGGCCGCAAAAGCGCGGCACCCCTCAGCTCCACGCTGAACGTCTGTTATTGACCAGATAGCTGTCGTCATCCAGGACGATGTAGAAGGGCGGCAATGGCCGAAGTCCTGTCTGTAAACAATGCTTCCGAACTGCATGTTGGGTCGCACCGGACCCCATAGGCCTCAGTAATCAACGTCATTTCGAAATGAATTTACGACTTTAATTTTGGCCGTACAATGAAAGCCTTGAAATTGCGTATGTTCAATTTACGACTTTAATTGCCAATTTACGACTTTAATTGCGCGGAACATGTAATCAGCAAGAGCGCGCCCTACTCCACCGTCACGGATTTGGCGAGGTTTCTCGGCTTGTCCACATCTGTGCCCTTCTGCAATGCAACGTAATAGGCCAGCAGCTGCAATGGGATCGTGTGCAGTATCGGGCTCAGATATCCCGCATGTTCCGGCATGCGCATGATGTGCACGCCGTCCTCCTCGTTCATGTGCGTGTCCGCGTCGGCAAAAACGTAAAGCTCGCCGCCCCTTGCGCGCACCTCGTGCAGGTTGGACTTCAGTTTTTCAAGAAGCGCATCGTTGGGCGCCACCGATATGACGGGCATGTCCTTGTCCACGAGCGCGAGCGGGCCGTGCTTCAGCTCGCCTGCAGGATAGGCTTCGGCGTGGATATAGGAAATCTCCTTCAACTTTAGCGCGCCTTCCAGCGCGATCGGATAATGCAGGCCGCGGCCGAGGAAAAGCGCATGGTGCTTGCTGGCAAACTTCTCGGCGAGCTTCGCGATCTTGGGCTCCAGATCCAGAACCTTCTGCACGGCGGCAGGCAAATGCCTCAGCGCATGAAGATGCTGCTGCTCGGATTCCTCAGTCAGGCGGTTCCTCTGCTTTGCCAGAACCAGGGTCAGAAGGAAGAGCGCGACCAGCTGGGTCGTGAATGCCTTGGTCGATGCGACGCCGATCTCGGGGCCGGCGCGCGTCAGAAAGCGCAGCTTCGACTGCCTGACCAGCGCGCTCTCCGGCACATTGCATATCGCGAGCGTGTGGACATGGCCCAGTGATTTCGCATGGCTCAGTGCTGCCTGCGTGTCTGCCGTCTCACCCGACTGGGACAGCACGACCACCAGCGCATTCGGATTGGGAACGCTCTTCCGGTAACGGTATTCGCTCGCGATCTCGACCGTGCAGTGCAGGCCTGAAATTTCTTCGAGCCAGTATCTCGCGACCATGCCCGCGTGATAGCTCGTGCCGCATGCCAGGATCAGAATCCCGTCTATTCTCGACAGACAGCCATCTGCCTCCGCCCCGAAAACGCCGGGCATGATGGAATGGCTGTTGCAGGCCGTCTCGAGTGTGTTCGCGATCGCCTCAGGCTGCTCGTGTATCTCCTTTTGCATGTAGTGGCGGTAATTGCCGAGCTGCACGCTCTCATTGCTGATCTCGCTGGTCTGGACCGTCCGCTCGACCCTGCTGCCTTCTGCGTCGTATATCTGGTAACCCTCGCGGTTCAGCTCGACAAGATCGCCCTCCTCGAGATAGATCACCTTGTTGGTGACGGGGAGCAGCGCCGAGACGTCCGATGCGACGAAGTTCTCCCCAATCCCTACTCCGAGCAGCAGCGGGCTTCCCCGGCGCGCAGAGATGAGCTGATCGGGATTGTCCGCCGCAATCACCCCGATCGCATAGGCGCCCACAAGCTCTTTCAAGGATGCCTGAACGGCCTTGAGCAGCGGCATCCCTTTTGCATAATGACTGTGCACGAGGTGGGCGATCACTTCCGTGTCCGTATCGGATGTGAATTCGTATCCTGACTTGATCAGATTTCCCCGCAGGCTCTCGTAGTTCTCTATGATGCCGTTGTGCACGACGGCGATCAGATCGCGGCTCATGTGGGGATGGGCGTTCCTCTCGCTGGGTATGCCGTGGGTCGCCCATCTCGTGTGGGCGATACCAAGCTTCCCTTCAGTGCCCTTGCTGATCTGCATGAGCTCGGCCACGCGCCCCGTGCTGCGCAAGCGTTTGAGCCTCGCATCCTCCACGACGACGAGCCCCGCCGAGTCATAGCCCCGATATTCCAGACGCTGAAGACCTTCAAGCAGGATGGGCACGACATTGCGCTGCGCTACTGCACCTACGATTCCGCACATGGTTTTTCCAATTCAATAATTAACGCTTCTTCACCGGGCGCTGCCAGCCGCTGATGGTCGTCTGCTTGCTTCTCGACAGGGTGAGTTCTCCCTCGGGCGTGTCCCTGGTGATCGTCGAACCCGCGCCTATCGTAGCCCCCCTTGCAACCCTGACGGGGGCGACAAGCTGAGTGTCGGAGCCGATGAAAGCGTCGTCCTCTATCACCGTCCTGTGCTTGTTCGCGCCGTCGTAATTGCAGGTTATCGTGCCCGCCCCTACATTCACCCTCTGCCCTATGGTCGTGTCTCCGATATAGCTCAGATGATTGGCCTTGCTGGCCCGGTTGATGTCGCTGTTCTTCACCTCGACGAAATTGCCTATGTGCACCTCGTTGTGCAGCATGGTTCCAGGGCGCAGGCGCGCATAGGGCCCGATCCTGCATTCCGCGCCTATCGTGCTTCCGTCTATATGGGTGTACGGGGCGATGTGCGAGCCGTCGGCGATCACCGCATTTTTGATGACGCAGTAAGCGCCAACCCTTACCCTGTTGCCCAGCGTGACCTTGCCCTCGAAGATGCAGCCGACGTCTATCTCGACGTCCCGCCCGCATTCCAGTTTTCCCCTGACATCGAGCCTTGCAGGATCGGCAAGGGTCACGCCCTGGGTCAGCAGGCGCTCTGCCTCCACCATCTGCCATGTCCGCTCGAGCGAGGCCAGCTGGACCTTGCTGTTCACGCCGAGTATTTCCCATTCATGCTGGGGCTGTGCGGTCTGGACGGTCACGCCGTCTTCAACGGCCATGCCGACGATGTCGGTCAGATAGTATTCCTTCTGCGCATTGCTGTTCTTGAGTCTGCCAAGCCAGCTTTTCAGCAGTCTCGTGGGTGCGAGCAGTATCCCGGTGTTGACCTCCGTGATCTCCCGCTGCTCGGGGCTCGCATCCTTTTCCTCGACTATCGCGGTCACGTCGCCCTGATTGTTCCTGACGATGCGGCCATAGCCCGTAGGATTAGCAAGATTCACAGTCAGCAGAACGAGGCCACTTTCGTATTTCTGCATCTGGTGCAAAGTGGCTGGCTGGATCAGCGGAACGTCGCCGTACAAAACCAGCGTCTGACTATCATCCCCCACATGCGGCATCGCCTGCTGGACTGCATGGCCGGTTCCCAGCTGCGGTTCCTGGAGAACGCAGATCGCATCGCTCCCCTGCAAGGCTTTGGGTACCGCATCCCCTCCGTGTCCGTATACCACGCAGACCCTGGATGCATTGAGCTGATGTGCGGAGCCCAGCACGCGCTGGACCAGGGACATTCCTGCGAGCTCGTGCAGCACCTTGGGTTTGTCCGAATGCATTCTGGTGCCGCGGCCTGCCGCGAGGATGACGACGCTTAGCTGAGTCATGATTACCCTAAAAATTTTGGTCGATTATATACAAATTTCAAGCAAACCCGACATGGCCTCTTCTCAAGTTTCACAAACGACAGGCACAAAAAAAGCAGCCTAGGCTGCTTTTCTCGTTTGCTTTGTTATCAGTGACCGTGATGTTTCCTGATCTGCTGTATCGCCCGAAGCTGCGCGATCGCCTGCAGCAGTTCAGCCTCCACTGCCGCGTAATCGACATCTGCAGTGCGGTTCTTGAGCTGCTCTTCTGCCGCCTGCTTCGCCTGGAGCGCTCTCGCCTCGTCCAGATCCTTGCCGCGTATCGCCGTATCCGAGAGTATCGTCACACGGCTGGGCTGGACTTCAAGCATGCCGCCCGATACATAGATGAGCTCCTCATCCGCCTGATCCGGGCGCTTGATGCGCACGGAGCCTGGCTTGATCCGGGTCAGCAGCGGAGCATGCCTGGGATAGATCCCAAGCTCGCCCATCACGCCGGGAACGATGACAGATTCCACCAATCCGGAAAATATCTGTTCCTCAGCGCTGACAACGTCGACATGTACTGTCATTGCCATGATGTTGCCCTTTATTGTAGTGTCTTGGCTTTTTCGACTGCTTCTTCTATGCCGCCAACCATATAGAATGCCTGCTCTGGCAGGTGGTCGTATTCGCCGTCAACGATGCCCTTGAAGCCCTTGATGGTCTCCTTCAGCGGCACGTACTTGCCGGGGCTGCCGGTGAACACTTCCGCAACGTGGAAGGGCTGAGACAGGAAGCGCTGGATCTTGCGCGCGCGCGCAACGGCCAGTTTGTCTTCCGGTGCCAGTTCGTCCATGCCCAGGATCGCGATGATGTCGCGCAGTTCCTTGTAGCGCTGCAGAGTCTGCTGCACGCCACGCGCAACGGAGTAGTGCTCCTCGCCCACGACCAGCGGGTCGAGCTGGCGGGAAGTCGAATCCAGCGGATCCACGGCGGGATAGATACCCAGGGATGCGATGTCGCGGCTCAACACCACGGTGGAGTCGAGGTGCAGGAAGGTGGTAGCAGGCGAAGGATCGGTCAGGTCGTCCGCGGGAACATACACGGCCTGGATCGAAGTGATCGAGCCGACCTTGGTCGATGTGATGCGCTCCTGCAGGCGGCCCATTTCCTCTGCCAGCGTGGGCTGGTAACCCACAGCGGATGGCATACGGCCCAGCAGCGCGGACACTTCGGTACCGGCCAGCGTGTAGCGGTAGATGTTGTCCACGAAGAACAGGATGTCGCGGCCTTCGTCGCGGAACTTTTCAGCCATCGTGAGGCCGGACAATGCTACGCGCAGACGGTTTCCGGGAGGCTCGTTCATCTGACCGAACACCATCGCAACCTTGTCCAGAACGTTGGAGTCCTTCATCTCGTGGTAGAAGTCGTTACCTTCGCGGGTACGCTCGCCGACACCTGCGAAAACCGAAAGACCGGAGTGCTGCTTCGCGATGTTGTTGATGAGTTCCATCATGTTCACGGTCTTGCCCACACCCGCGCCGCCGAACAGGCCGACCTTGCCGCCCTTCGCGAACGGGCATACCAGGTCGATAACCTTGATGCCGGTTTCAAGCAGGTCAACGGAAGGAGAAAGTTCATCGAACTTGGGCGCCTTCTGGTGTATCGAGCGACGCTCATCGCACTTGATCTCGCCAGCCTCGTCGATGGGGCGACCCAGGACGTCCATGATGCGGCCCAGCGTGCCGTGGCCAACCGGAACGGAGATCGGGTTGTTGGTGTTCACGACAGCCATGCCTCGCTGCAGTCCGTCTGACGAACCCATCGCAATGGTGCGCACGACGCCGTCTCCGAGCTGCTGCTGAACTTCGAATGTCAGACCCGCTTCTGCAATCGTCGCTTCCGTAGGCTGCAGCACCAGCGCATCGTATACCTTTGGCATCTGGTCGCGTGGAAATTCAATATCCACAACCGCACCAATACACTGAACAATCTTACCTTGAGTCATTTGGATTTCCCCATCTAAATTAATCTTGAGTTTGCCGTAACTTAGCCTACCGCTGCCGCACCGCTGACGATCTCTGAGATCTCGCGGGTGATCGCTGCCTGGCGCGCCTTGTTGTATATCAGCTTGAGATCGGCTATCACGCTCTTTGCGTTGTCCGATGCAGCCTTCATCGCCACCATGCGCGAGCTTTGCTCGGAGGCAATGTTTTCAACCACGCCCTGGTAGACCAGAGATTCCACGTATCGTGTCAGCAATTCATCCACGACCACCTTGGCATCCGGCTCGTAGATGTAATCCCAGGAAGCCTTATGGTCGCCCATCTGTTCGCCCGAGAGCGGCAGCAGCTGTTCCAGTGTGGGTTCCTGTTTCATGGTGTTCACGAAATGGTTGTAGCAGACATATATCGAGTCGATGTCGCCCGAAACATAAGCATCGAGCATGACCTTCACCGCGCCGATCAACGTTTCCTGATGAGGCTCGTCGCCCAGACCGACGAGATGGGATTTCACTTCCACTCCCATGCGGTTCATGAAACCCAGACCCTTGTTGCCGATTGCGCAGACTGCAACATCCTTGCCTTCGGAACTCCAGCCCTTCATCTTGTTCACTGCCAGACGGAAGAGGTTGCTGTTCAGGCCGCCGCAAAGTCCCTTGTCTGACGTGATGATGATCACGCCGATCTTCTTGATCGTCTCGCGCTTGACCAGGAACGGATGCTTGTATTCGGTGCTCGCGCCGGAAAGATGAGCGGCGACAGCCCTGATCTTTTCGGCGTAGGGACGCGCTGCACGCATGCGTTCCTGCGCGCGGCGCATCTTGGCCGCGGCAACCATCTCCATGGCCCGCGTGATCTTTCGTGTATTCTCTACACTCTTGATCTTGGTGCGGATTTCTTTACTGCCAGCCATCTCTCACCCCGCCTTAGTAAACTGCAGATGCTTTGAATTCCTCGATCGCAGCAGAAAGCAATTTCTCGTTGTCCGCGCTCAGATCCTTCTTGGACTCGATTTCGTCCATCAGGCTCTTGTTCTTGGACTTCAGATGCGCATGCAATGCAGACTCGAATGCGAGCGCCTTGTTCACCGCGACATCGTCGAAGTATCCCTTGTTCACGCTGAACAGCGTGACCGCCATTTCTGCAACGGAAAGCGGGCTGTACTGCAGCTGCTTCATCAGTTCGGTCACGAGCTTGCCGCGCTCCAGCTGCTTGCGGGTCGCCTCGTCCAGATCCGATGCGAACTGCGCAAAAGCCGCCAGTTCGCGGTACTGGGCGAGTGCCAGACGCACGCCACCGCCGAGTTTCTTGATGACCTTGGTCTGGGCAGCACCACCCACGCGGGAAACCGAGACGCCCGCGTTGATAGCCGGACGTATGCCAGCGTTGAAGAGATCGGTCTCGAGGAAGATCTGTCCGTCGGTGATCGAAATCACGTTGGTCGGAACGAATGCGGAAACGTCACCCGCCTGGGTTTCGATGATCGGCAATGCGGTCAGCGAACCAGTCTTGCCTTTTACTTCGCCCTTGGTGAACGCTTCGACATATTCCGCATTCACGCGCGCTGCGCGCTCCAGAAGACGGGAGTGCAGATAGAAGACGTCGCCGGGATAGGCTTCGCGTCCGGGAGGGCGGCGCAGCAGCAGCGAGATCTGGCGGTATGCCCATGCCTGCTTGGTCAGGTCGTCGTATATGATCAGCGCATCCTGTCCGCGGTCGCGGAAGTATTCGCCCATCGTGCAGCCCGCATAGGGAGCCAAAAATTGCATCGCTGCGGAATCGGAGGCGGTTGCCGCAACGACGATCGTGTATTCGAGCGCGCCGTGTTCTTCCAGTTTGCGAACCACGTTCGCAATGGTCGATGCCTTCTGACCGACAGCGACGTAGATACAGGTCATGTTCTGACCCTTCTGGTTGATGATCGCGTCCACTGCAACGGCGGTTTTTCCGGTCTGGCGGTCGCCGATGATCAGTTCGCGCTGTCCGCGTCCGACTGGAACCATCGAGTCGATCGACTTCAAACCCGTCTGAACTGGCTGGTCGACTGACTGGCGCTGAATGACGCCGGGAGCGACCTTTTCGATCTTGTCGGTAAGCTTGGCGTTGATCGGGCCCTTGCCGTCTATTGGCTGGCCCAGCGCGTTGACCACGCGGCCGCAGAGTTCGGGACCGACCGGGACTTCCAGGATGCGGCCCGTGCACTTGACCGTGTCGCCCTCCGTGATGTGCTCGTACTCGCCCAGAACCACCGCGCCGACCGAGTCGCGCTCGAGGTTCAGCGCAAGGCCGAAGGTGTTGCCCGGGAATTCAAGCATTTCGCCCTGCATCACGTCCGACAGGCCGTGCACGCGAACGATACCGTCCGTCACGCTGACCACGGTGCCTTCGGTGCGCGCCTGTGTCGCCGCGTCGAAGTTTTCGATGCGGCTGCGAATCAAATTACTTATTTCAGAAGGGTTGAGCTTCATCTGAGTTTTCCTTATTTCGATTATTCGAACATTAAGCCAGCGCGTATGCCAATTCTGCGAGGCGGGTATTTGCAGATCCGTCTATGACCTTGTCACCCATGCGGATCACGATTCCGCCGAGCAGCCCCTTGTCTACCGTGCAGCTGAGTTTCACTTCCGTACCCAGCCGTGCCTTCAGCGCAGCCGCGATCTTCGCCTGCTGCTCAGCGCTCAGCTCGAACGCCGAGCTGACCGTCACCTTCGCCGATTTTTCGGCCTCGGCGCGCAGCATCTCGAAAAGCTCTGCAATCTCGGCGACCACATTCAGACGACCGGCTTGCGCAAGTATCCTGACAAAGTTGCCCTGCTCCTTGTTGAGCGTGCCAGCCAATTGCAGCATCAGCTCTTCGATCTGGCTCGACTTGACCCTAGGGCTTGCGACCGCCGCCCTGATCTCCTCGTTGGACATCAGCTCGGCCAGGACCTGCAGCATTTCGGACCAGCCTTTCAGATCGCCCTGCTTCTGCGCAACCTCGAAGGCTGCCTGCACATAAGGCCTTGCAATAGTGTTGGCTTCAGACATGGCTTAAATTTCCGCGACGAGTTTATCCAGCAGGTCGCCGTGAGCCTTCGCGTCGATTTCGCGGCCAAGTATCTTTGCGGCACCCGCCAGGGCGATGTCGGAAACCTGAGTGCGGAGCTGCTCCTTGGCGCGGAAAACTTCCTGTTCCACTTCGGCCTTCGCCCCGTTCAGTATGCGCTCGCGCTCCAGATTCGCCTGAGCCTTGGCTTCCTCGATCAGCTGATTCGCTCTCGCTTCACCGCTGGCTATGGTCGCACCCGCCTTGTCCTTTGCTTCGCGCAAAATCTCAGCCGCCTTCTTGCCCGCCAGCTCAAGATCGAGCCTGCCACGCTCAGCTTCGGCCAGCCCGTCCGCAATCTGCTTCTTGCGCTGTTCCAAGCCCGCAACGATCGGTGTCCACACGAATTTCATGCAGAACCAAACGAACATGGCGAACATGATGGTCTGACCTAGAAGAGTTGCATTAATATTCATGCGAACAACCTTTCCTTAAACGACTCGGTTATTTTTAGCCTGCAACCGCAAACAGCACATACATCGCGATACCGACTGCGATCATCGGAACGGCGTCAACCAGACCCATCACGATGAAGAACTGAGTACGCAGCATCGGGATCAGTTCAGGCTGGCGAGCGGCGCCTTCCAGGAAACGGCCACCCAGAATACCGATACCGATCGCGGCGCCCAGAGCGCCCAAACCCATCATCAGTGCGCCGGCTACATACAACAGTGCGTGTGCTTGATCCATCTTTACTTCTCCTATTGATTAAAATTAAAGTTTAATGAAATTCTTAGTGGTGTTCTTGGTGAGCCATGTCCAGATAGACTATCGTCAGCGTCATGAAGATGAACGCCTGCAGAGTCACGATCAGGATGTGGAATATCGCCCACGGCAGGGACAGCGGCCATTGCGCCCAGAACGGAAGCAGCGCAATCAGTATGAATATCATTTCACCCGCATACATGTTTCCGAAGAGTCGCAGCGCGAGTGAAATGGGCTTTGCGATCAGGTTCACGCCTTCCAGCAGCAGGTTGACGGGCGCGCCCAGCTTGCCGAACGGCTGAAGCGTCAGTTCACCGATGAATCCGCCCAGACCCTTCATCTTGATGCTGTAGTAAACCACGAGGATGAATACGCCTATCGCCATGCCGAAAGTCGCATTCGGATCGGTTGAAGGCACAACCTTGAAATGAGGCAGACCCAGGGCATGCGCCAGCTGGGGAACGTAATCGACCGGAATCAGGTCCATCAGGTTCATCATGAATATCCAGAAGAACACCGTCAGCGCGAGGGGCGCGACCATGTTGTTCCTGGCGGTAAAGGAACCGCGCACGCTGTCGTCTATGAACTCGATCGCCCACTCGACCGCGTTTTGAAGGCCGCTAGGCACGCCAGAAGTCATCTTCTTGCCCACACCCCTGAAGAGCAGCAGGAAGAATGCGCCAAGTATGAAGGACATGAACAGCGTGTCCACGTTGATCGCCCAGAATCCCATTGCCTTTGCCTGCTCGGCGCCATGCGCAAAACCCAGGCTTCCATCGGGCAGCTTTCCAAGCGTCAAATTCTGAAGGTGGTGCTTGATATATTCCGACGAGGTTATCGTTTCGCTAGCCATTTTCTACTATCGCCTAATCATTAACATTCGCGCCATCAAAGGCACAACCTGAACCACCACAAATCCACAAAGCACCGCCACTCCTGGCATCTTCAATACCGCCATTGCGATCGAAAGCGATGCGATCACCAGCACGAACCTGCGCATGCTGTTGCGATAGACTGCTCGCAACACGCTTTGCGGCTGGTAGCACTGTTTTTTTTCGATTTTTGACAGACCGCGAATCAGTGAGATTTCATTGAGCGCGGCTGTTAACGCTCCCCACAAACTCGACAACGCCACGACGAGCGAATTTGCATAGATATATGCGATCAGGGCCACTGCTATCGCGGCGACCACCTGCATCTGCACGATGCGATAGCCCCTTGCTTTTTCTTTTGCGGACTCTGAAAGACCAGGCATTGTAATCATCAATTTTCAGGCTGTCAAACATCCGGCGTTGCTTACCCCCGGATTTTGTGGGATATTCACAATATGATTACTTGCTTAAATTCAATCTTTCCAGCAGGTTATCAAAACTCTCATGGCTGTCGAAACTGAGTATGAGCTTTCCCGCTCCGTGCTTGCCCGTCTTTATTTCGACCTTGGTGCCGACCTGATCCGACAATCTCGACTCCAGCCTCACGATATCCCTGCTTCTTGCCTTGACCGGCTTCTTCTCCTCGTGGCTCTTGTTTGCGAGGCTTTCCGCCTCCCGGACCGAAAGTCCTTCGTGAACGATCTTGTTTGCAAGTGCGATCTGATGAGCCCCGTCGAGCCCGAGAAGCGCACGCGCATGTCCCATGTCCAGCTTTCCTTCCATCAGCATCTTCTGGAGGGCCTCGGGAAGTTTTAGCAGGCGCAACAGGTTGCTCGCCGCGCTTCTGGAACGGCCTACCGCGTCTGCCGCATCCTGGTGCGTCATCTCGAATTCGCTGATCAGGCGCTGAATGCCGATTGCCTCTTCCAGCGGATTCAGGTTTTCCCTCTGTATGTTTTCGATCAGCGCCATCGCAAGCGCCGCCTTGTCCGGAACGCTGCGCACCAGCACAGGAACATGGGTCAGGCCTGCTAGCTGGGCTGCGCGCCAACGCCTTTCTCCCGCGATGATTTCATAGCTTTCATCGCCCAGCTGTCGCACCAGTATCGGCTGCATCACGCCCTGCGCCCTGATCGACTCCGAGAGCTCATGCAGCGCATGCTTGTCCATGTTTGTCCTGGGCTGGTATTTCCCGGGCTTCAGCAGATTCACGCTCAGATCGCGCAGAACATCGTCCTTTTCATCCTTGCCCGCAGAAAGCAATGCCTCCAGCCCTCGCCCCAATCCCTTTTGTGTTTTTGCCATGATTTATTTCCCCAAGCTGCCTTCAATGCTCATCAATTCGTTGGCCAAAGCCAGATATGCCTGCGTCCCCTTTGAAACCCTGTCGTGGTAGAGGGCTGGAACGCCGTAGCTTGGCGCCTCGGCCAGGCGGACATTTCTGGGTATCACCGTGCGATATACCTTGTTGCCGAAATGCTCCTGCAGTTGATCCGACACCTGCTGCGCCAGCATATTTCTAGGGTCGAACATGGTGCGCAACAGTCCCTCTATTTCCAGTACGGGGTTGAGGCTGGCCCTCACCTTTCTTATGGTATTTACCAGATCGCTCAATCCTTCCAGTGCGTAGTACTCGCACTGCATCGGAATCATCACCGACCTTGCCGCGCACAAGCCGTTCAGGGTCAGCAGATTGAGGGCAGGAGGGCAATCGATCAGCATAAAATCATATTCGCTCTCGACTGCCTGCAATGCGTCCTTCAGGCGGGCTTCCCTGTGCGGCACGTCCACCAGCTCGATCTCTGCGCCAGCCAGATCGCGGTTTGCGGGCAGCACGTCATACTTGCCCACCTCCGATTTTTTCCGCGCCTCGAATACCGTCTTTCTTCCCAACAGAACATGGTATATGGTGATTTCCAGGTCTCGCTTGTCTATCCCGCTTCCCATCGTCGCGTTGCCCTGTGGATCGAGGTCGATCAGCAGAACGCGTTGTCCGGCCGCCGCAAGGCTCGCGGCCAAATTCACGGTGGTTGTCGTTTTGCCAACCCCGCCCTTTTGATTTGCAACCGCCATTATCTTGCTCATGCCGCCGTTTCCTCCCTGAGTCTTGCGATCACCAGACTGCGCGCGGCATGCAGATCCGGCACTTCCAGCGTTATGACTTTTTCGACCAAACAATCGTCCGGAACGTTTAGAAGCTCCCTTTCCGGCAAACCCTTCATTGCAATCCACCTGCCATCCTTTGCTATCAGATGGCGTGTCAAGCGCAGAAAATCTCCCAGCTCTGCAAATGCCCGCGAAACGATCCTGTCGAATTTCTGCTCCGCGCTAAAATCCTCTACTCTTTCGCATCTGATCTCTGCATTGCTCAATCCGAGCTCTATCGCCGCCTGCTGCAGGAATCCAGTTTTCTTGCTGTTGCTGTCGAGCATGGTGACATGCCAGTCCGGGCGCGCAATCGCCAGGACCATTCCAGGCAGCCCCGCCCCGCTTCCAACATCAAGCCAGCGCCTTCCATCCACGTGCGGCATGATCGCAAGGCTGTCCAGCAGGTGATGCACAACCATTTGTCCGGGATCCCTGATTGCCGTCAGGTTATATACCCTGTTCCACTTGTTTAGAAGCTCCAGATATCCGATCAGCTTTTCCCGGGCTTCGCGGTCTATGTCGAGGTCTAGCCGCTCTATTCCACGCCCGAGAACCGCGCTAAGCTCCCCCTTATCAATCAGCCGCTTTTGCATCGCGAAACCCGCGCTTCAAATGCACCAGCAGCAGCGATATCGCCGCAGGCGTAATGCCGGAAATCCTCGAAGCCTGGCCTACTGTTTCAGGCTTGTTCAAGTTCAGTTTTTGCTGGACTTCTATGGATAGGCCCCGCACGTCGCGGTAGTCCATATCCAGAGGCAATTTCAGGGACTCGTTGTATTCGCCGCTCTTTACTTCCGCATTCTGGCGTTCTATATATCCTTGATATTTTGCCTGAATTTCAACCTGCTCGGATACTTTTTGATCCTCCAGAGGCCTACCCGCACCCGGCAACGTCATCAAATCCGCATAATTGACGTTGGGCCTCAGCAGCAAATCGTACAGCGAATATTCCCTCTCGATGTTTTTTCCCAGTACCCGCTCCGCATCGTCTTTGGACACAATCCGCGGATTCACCCACGTGCTCTTCAGTCGCTCTTTTTCAGCCGCGATCGCATCCCGCTTCTTGTTGAAGACAGTCCACCTTTCGTCATCCACGACACCCAGTCTGCGTCCGATCTCTGTCAGGCGCAGATCTGCGTTATCCTCTCGCAGCTGCAACCGGTACTCCGCTCTGCTCGTGAACATCCTGTAGGGCTCGGACACACCCTGCGTTATCAGATCGTCGACCAGCACGCCAAGGTATGCTTCATCCCGCCTCGGGCACCACGCCTCCATCTCACGCACCTGGAGCGCAGCATTCAGTCCCGCAAGCAGGCCCTGCGCGGCCGCCTCTTCATATCCCGTCGTTCCATTGATCTGGCCCGCGAAAAAGAGCCCTCGTATCGCCTTGGTTTCAAGAGAGCTCTTCAAACCGCACGGATTGAAGTAGTCATACTCTATTGCATATCCGGGTCGCAATATATGCGCGTTTTCCATGCCCCTGATGGAGCGCACCAGATCCAATTGCACGTCAAATGGAAGGCTTGTGGAAATCCCGTTCGGATACACCTCGTGAGTCGTCAGCCCTTCCGGCTCAAGAAAGATCTGGTGAGACCCCTTGTCAGCGAAACGCGTGATCTTGTCCTCTATGGACGGGCAATAGCGCGGGCCTATCCCTTCGATGACCCCCGTAAACAGGGGCGAGCGGTCCAGGCCCTTCCTGATGATTTCATGGGTCCGCTCGCTGGTTTCGGTTATCCAGCAGGGAAGCTGCCTTGGATGCCGGGAAGCATTCCCCATGAATGAAAACACAGGAACAGGATCATCGCCAGGCTGGATTTTGAGTATTGAGTAGTCTATGGTTCGTCCGTCTATGCGCGGCGGAGTCCCTGTTTTCAGGCGTCCAACCGGGAGTTTCAACTCTCTCAGGCGATGCGCCAGGCTAAGGGCCGGCGGATCTCCAGCTCTCCCTGCCTGATAGTTCGACTGCCCCACATGGATCAGTCCGGCAAGAAATGTTCCTGCGGTCAAAACGACTGCCCTGCTGTGAAAACGCAGCCCAAGCTGCGTCACAACACCCGACACCCTGTCCTGCTCGAGCATCAGATCGTCCACGGCCTGCTGGAACAGCCACAGGTTGGGCTGGTTTTCAAGCATGGTCCTGATCGCCTGCTTGTACAGTACCCTGTCAGCCTGCGCGCGCGTCGCCCTTACGGCATATCCTTTGCTGGCGTTCAGCGTGCGAAACTGGATGCCGCCTTCATCCGTCGCTCTCGCCATCGCGCCGCCCAGGGCATCCACCTCCTTGACAAGATGACCCTTCCCTATTCCGCCTATGGATGGATTGCAGGACATCTGGCCGAGCGTCTCGATGTTATGGCTGAGCAGCAAAGTCCTGCAGCCAGCCCGCGCGCTTGCAAGGGCTGCCTCTGTTCCGGCATGCCCTCCGCCCACAACGATCACGTCGAATACATCTGGAAATTTCATGTTGCTGCTATCTGACTAAAAGGATGCGAATGATACACGAGTCGAGCCGTCGATATGATGTTTCACGTGAAACATCACTTTCCTATGCAAAAATGGCTGAATATTTCCCCGAGCAAGTCGTCTGACGAAAATCTTCCCGTGATGCTGTTCAATGCCTGCTGGGCCAGACGCAGCTCCTCGGCGAGCAGCTCGGGATTCTGCAGGGCGTCAAAGGCGCGATCGACATGGGACATGGTTTCGTTGAGTGCGGCAAGGTGCCTTTGTCGCGCGATGAAGGCCCCTCCCTCCTGATGACGCCAGCCTATCATCCTGAGTATTTCCTCGCGAAGCTCTTCCATCCCTTCGCCCGATTTTGCCGAAACATAGATTCCTGATCCCCTTTTCACGTCTTTCCCGAGAAGGTCTGCCTTGTTGTAAACCAGCAGATGGGGAATGTCCCGGGGAAGGCCTGAAATGATCTCCTCGTCTTCCAGCATTCGGCCATTGGAAGCATCCACGAGAAGCAGGATCAGATCCGCCTTTTCTGCCGCCTGGCGAGTCCTCTCCATACCCATGTTTTCGATTTCGTCGCCGGATTCCCTGAGGCCTGCAGTATCCATGATGTGCAACGGTATACCGCGAATCTGTATCGCCTCCCTTATCACATCGCGCGTCGTTCCCGGCACGTCGCTGACCAGCGCGACTTCAATCCCTGACAGGCGATTCAGGAGGCTGGACTTGCCGACATTAGGCCTTCCCAGCAATGCGATATGCGCTCCGTTGCGCAAAAGGCTGCCCTGCTTTGCGGCCTTGAGGGTATTCTGCAGATTCTCCCTTAGCGCCTGCAGCCCTGATCTGCATAGATCCGTATCCGCCTCGTCTATCTCCTCCTCGGGAAAATCGAGCATGGCTTCAACCAGCATGCGCAATTTCACAAGAGATTCCAGAAGGGCGTGTATTTCTTCTGAGAACTCTCCCTGAAGAGACCTCATCGCGCTGCGTGCGGCTTCAGCGGTTGTCGCCGAGATTAGATCAGCGACGCTTTCAGCCTGCGCCAGATCGAGCTTGTCGTTCAGGAAAGCGCGCCGGGTGAACTCTCCCGGTTCTGCAAGCCGGGCGCCCAGATTCAGGCAACGCTGCAGTATCAGTTGCAACACCGCAGGACCGCCATGCCCCTGCAGTTCGAGCACATCCTCGCCCGTGAAGGAATTCGGTGCGGGGAAGAAGATGGCGATGCCCTGATCGATTGCTTCCCGATTTTCATCCAGGAAGCCGGTGTAAGTGGCGCGGCGCGGCTCGGGGAGCTTTCCCAGCACTTCAGCGGCAAAGGCCGCTGATGCCGGGCCTGAAATGCGTACAACCCCGATTCCGCCCTGGCCCTGAGCCGTGGCTACCGCAGCTATCGTGTCAGTTTTTTGCACCTGAGCCCGCGACACCAATCTTGCGGGTTATGTACCATTGCTGGGCAATGGACAAACCGTTATTGACGATTGAATATAGAACCAAACCCGCCGGGAAGAAGAAGAACATCACGCTGAAAGCCACCGGCATGATCTTCATGATCTTTGCCTGCATGGGATCTGGTGGAGCGGGATTGAGCCTCGACTGCATCAGCATGCTGATTCCCATGAGAACCGGCAATATGTAATACGGATCAGGGGCAGACAAGTCCGTGATCCAGCCGAAAAACGGCGCATAGCGCATCTCGACGCTCGCGAGTATGGACCAGTAAAGCGAAATGAATACCGGAATCTGAATCACCACCGGAAGGCACCCGCCAAGCGGATTGATCTTTTCGGTTTTGTAAAGGTCCATCATCGCGCGGTTCAACTGTTCGCGATCGTTGGCATATTGCTGCTTTATTTTCTCAAGCTTCGGAGCCATCATGCGCATCTTCGCCATCGACCTGTAGCTCGCGGCTGACAGCGGGAAGAAGAGGATTTTGATCAGCAGCGTCAGGATGATGATAGCCACCCCCCAGTTTCCGACAAGGCCGTGTATGAAACTCAGGGTGCTGAAAATAGGGGTTGCAACGACTGTCAGCCAGCCATAATCCACCGTCAATCCAAGGCCCGGAGCAATCGCATTGAGGCTGGATTCTGCCGGACCTGCGTAAAAAGGCACCGTCATGCTGGCCTTTTGTCCGGGAAGAACCGTCGGAAAAGGCATGATCATGCCTGCCGAATATATCCCGTCTTCGAGTTTGCGTGTATAGAATTCGCGCTTCACGTGTTCTTCTGGTATCCATGCCGCAACAAAGTAGTGCTGCAATATGCCTATCCAGCCATCGTTCGATTCTGAAGGATATTTGACCTTACCTTTTGCGACATCCTGAAAGCTGACTTTCTGGAACTTGTCCTTGTCGGTATAAACCGCTACCCCCGTAAAGGTCGGGACCATTTTGGTGAGCCCAGCAGGCTCCTTGTCATCCCGCGTGAACTGATAATAGGCTGATGTCTTGACTGGCTGACTTCCGTCGTTTTCGATTTGATAGGTGACATCGACGACATAGCTGTCCTTGTGAAAAGTGATTGTTTTCGTCACTTTCACCCCGTCCGCGCCGATTGCTTTCAGGACAACCTGAAGTTTGTCGGCGTTTTCGCTCATCTGATAGTTATCCTGATCGCTTGTGAAAAGGGTTGTATGGTTAGGCAAACCCCCACCCAGAAGCCCCGTCTGCGCGACGTAGTTGTGTGTGCCAGGACCTTTTTCGAACAATGCCTGGTTCTTGTTCTTGTCGAGCCTGTCAGGATGCTTCAAAAAGCTGAGCCCCTGAATGTCTCCGCCAGCCGTGTTGATCTCAACGGTCATCAGGTCTGTCCTGACCTTGATCATCTTTCCTGCAGGAGCCTCTTTCGCGCTCTGGATGATTTGAGCATGGCCCTCAACGCCTTTTGGAGCATTCACGGATTGAGCTGCTTCGGATACAACGGGCTGCGGATGCTGGTAGCGTTGCCAGCCATCCCAGACCATCATCAAGGAAAAGGAAAAGATTAAAAAAAGGAAGAGTCTTTGAAAGTCCATAATGATTTTTAATATTTATGGTGCTGGATCATAACCGCCCGGATTCCAGGGGTTACAGCGAAGAAGACGTACAAGGCTGAGCCATGTTCCCTTAAAAAATCCGTGCTTGCTTAAAACTTCGCAAGCGTAATGGGAACAGCTGGGCGTAAACCGGCAGGTAGGTGGAAAAAGCGGGCTTATCAGATACTGGTAGCCACGGATGAGCTTTATCAGGATTGTGCGCATAGTACCGCTACCTTGCTGAAGAGTCTGTCCAAATGGATTTTATACAACTCGGGGCCTGGATGCTCGACTTTTCGGGCCATCACAACAACATCCACACCGCACTCTCTTATCTGATGAATCCGGAAGGATTCACGAATTTTCCGCTTTGTGCTGTTCCTGTCTACCGATCTGGGAAAATATTTTTTTGCCACGACAATGCCCAGCCTGGCCTTTTTCAGGTGATTATTTGCAAAAAATAGTTTGAAATACTCATCTGAAACCGACCTTGATTTCAGGCATTGCCCATAGCCTAAACCGCGCGGAATTCTTTGCGCGGCCGTATAACTATTCGCCCGTTTAGACGGCGAGCTTTGCACGGCCCTTTGCACGACGTGCGCGAATTACAGCCCTGCCTCCGCGCGTTTTCATCCGCACCAGGAAACCATGCGTGCGCTTTCTCTTCGTAACCGATGGTTGATATGTACGTTTCATTTTGAATTATCCTTCACAAGTCATAAAACTCGGTATTACAATATGTTACTTATGATGTGTCAAGACATATTTGAAAATCGGCCTGTGGATAAGTTTCCTCAAGACCTGTAGAATCATCTCCGTGCTGATCACAGATTACCGGTTTATCGAGTTTGTATGCAAGAAAATGAGTTTTGGCAATCGTGCCTCCTTTGGTTTGAGAAAAACCTGCCTTCCCGTCAATTCAACTCATGGATAAAGCCGCTTTCCTTGTTGAAGGATAACGGTCGGCTGGTTTTGACTGCTCCCAACTCTTTTACCCTGAAAATATTGCAGGAACGTTTTTTCACCGAAATCTTGAAGCATGCAAAGCAATTCTACTCCGAGACGCCTGAATTCGAATTTCGCGTACTGGAAACACTTTCGGCCAATGAAGCGGCCCCGGCAGCTCCGGTAAATACAAAAAAAACTGAACCCAAGCATAAACCGGATAGATCGCAAAGAGGTTATGGAGAGCTAAACCATAGCCTGACATTCGATAACTTCGTCATCGGGAAAGCAAATCAGCTGGCTTTTGCGGCAGCCACCCAGGTTTCCGAATTGCCGGGTGTTTCATACAACCCCTTGTTTATCTATGGGGGAGTAGGGCTTGGGAAGACCCATCTGGCCCAGGCGATTGGCAACCAGATTTGCCTGAATCGCCCAGAGGCAAAAGTCTGCTACATGCATGCGGAACGCTATGTTGCTGATGTCGTGAAAGCGTACCGCACCAATAATTTTGAGGAGTTCAAACAGTATTATCATTCTCTCGACGTATTGCTGATCGACGATATCCAGTTCTTTTCCGACAAAAGCAAGACCCAGGAAGAGTTTTTCTATGCCTTCAACACGTTGATAGACACCCACAAACAGATCATCATCACCAGCGATACTTTCCCTAAAGAACTGACTGGCCTTGAAAGTCGCTTGATTTCGCGTTTTGGCTGGGGACTGACGATTGAAATAGAGCCGCCGGAACTCGAAATGCGCGTCGCCATTCTGCTAAAAAAGGCTGCCATCAGCGGTTGTGTGCTGGATGATGCGGTTGCATTTTTCATAGCCAAACACGTCAATTCGAACATACGAGAGCTTGAAGGTGCATTAAAGCGCGTTGAAGCGTATACAAAGTTTCACAAGACCGCCATATCATTGGAAACAGCCAGGGAAGCATTGAAAGACATCCTGATCGCAAAAAATCGGCAAATCACGATAGATAACATACAAAAAACCGTCGCTGACTTTTACCGAATCAAGCTTGTCGAGCTGCTTTCCAAAAAGCGGACAAGAAACCTGACCCGTCCGAGGCAAATGGCAATGATGCTAGCAAGAGAATTGACTACGATGAGCTTGCCGGAGATCGGAAATGCTTTTGGAGGAAAGGATCACTCAACAGTCATCCATGCATGCCAGAATATTGCCAGTCTTAGGAATACCGATCCTGCAATCGCTGCTGATTATAAAATCCTGCATCAGACATTAAATGGATAAGCTGAGGAGAAGCTGTGTATAACTTGTGTGCTTTTTTTGATTTTCTGTGAAATTCAAAATTTATCCACATTTGGGTTGCAAATAATCAACGCTCTAGGAACAGGTTTATATTTTAATTAAGATTTTGTTTTATTTAGGTTAAATGGATTAATAAACAACGAAGAATCTGCTTATTGTTATGATTATGTATATATATATTCTTTTAGACAGTATTCTTGATTAACTCGAGCCACTTTCAAAATACCAGCCCTGGGAAGCCGATTATGTTCATTGAAAAAGCAGTAAAGGAAACTTTGTTAAAGCCGCTGCAAACAGTCATCGGCATCGTTGAACGTAAACAGACCATGCCTATTCTTTCAAATATATTGCTGGAAAAAAATGCGAACAGGATTCGCTTTACGTCCACGGATCTTGAAATCCAAATGACGACCACGATGGATATAGAGGATCAGACAGGTTCAGTGGAAGCGATTACAGTCGGAGGAAAGAAGCTTCAGGAAATATTGCGAATTTTGCCCGACCAGAGCAAGGTCACGGTCGATGTTCAGGAAAACAAGATTCAGATCAGATCGAACAAGAGCAGATTCAACCTGCAAACTCTCCCAGCTTCGGATTTCCCGGTACTCAAAAAGCAGTTGGAGAACGCCAATAAAATAAGGCTGAAGCAGGCAGCATTGAAGAAGCTTTTGGAGTCAGTCCATTTTGCAATGGCTCAGCAGGATGTCAGGTATTATCTAAATGGTGTCCTTTTTGTCATAGAAAACAATAAACTAATTGCAGTTGCAACCGATGGACATAGACTGGCCTACAATGCAATTCTGTTTGATGGAAATCTGGAACGGATGGAAGTGATCGTTCCACGAAAGGCGATAATAGAACTGTCAAAATTGCTTGATGAAGGCGATGAAGAAATTGAGATTGAATTTTCGACATTGCAGCTCAAGGCGATTTTCTCTGATATCGAGATGTACACAAAACTGATTGAAGGAAAGTTTCCTGATTATAAAAGAGTCATTCCAAGTTATACCAATCACTTGATCATCAACAGGATTGTTGTACAGCAGGCATTGCAAAGGGCTGCGATTCTGTCCAATGAAAAATTCCGCGGGGTTCGCTTCGTTCTCACTGAAAAGAACCTGTG
Source organism: Pseudomonadota bacterium (assembly GCA_021782365.1). Classification (GTDB taxonomy): domain Bacteria; phylum Pseudomonadota; class Gammaproteobacteria; order Burkholderiales; family Gallionellaceae; genus Gallionella. The sequence continues at coordinate 10,803 of JAJXVB010000015.1, read as the reverse complement.
CATCATCAGCAGCAATAGCGAACAGGAAGAAGCCCAGATAGAAATTGAAACCGATTACCACGGAGAAGCGATCGACATCGGTTTTAACGTGAACTATCTTCTGGACGGGTTGAACAGCATAAAGGGCGAAACTGCCATATTTTCTTTCGGCGATCCGAATAGCAGCATTTTGATCACTTCTCCGGAAGACATTGAATTCCGGTATGTTGTCATGCCGATGCGTATCTGACATAGAGTAGTTTGGATTTAGGGTTAAAAAATCAATTTTTGATGTTTCACGTGAAACAAACAAATTCAGGAAAAGCATATGAGCGAATACGATTCAGATAGCATCAAGGTACTCAAAGGGCTGGAAGCAGTACGCAAGCGCCCTGGAATGTATATCGGTGATACTAACGATGGAACCGGTTTGCATCATATGGTGTTCGAAGCGGTTGATAATGCCGTGGATGAAGCGCTGGCAGGATATTGTGATGAGATTAATGTAGTCATCCATGCGGATAACTCCATCAGCGTTAGCGATAACGGACGCGGAATACCGACGGACATCCATAAGGAAGAAGGTCGATCTGCAGCGGAAGTTATCATGACCATCCTGCATGCGGGTGGGAAATTTGACAGCAATTCATACAAGGTTTCAGGAGGCCTCCACGGCGTCGGCGTATCGGTAGTCAACGCGTTGTCGGAATGGCTGAAGCTGACAATTTACCGCGATGGAAAAGAACATTTCATGGAATTCCGCCATGGGGACCCAGTTGCTCCTCTGAAGGTAATAGGAGAATCTAAGAGAAAGGGTACGACGGTACATTTCCTTGCATCCAGGGAAACATTCGGGACGGTTGAATTTCATTTTGACATTCTTGCAAAGCGACTGCGTGAACTTTCCTTTTTGAACAACGGGGTGAAGATTGCCTTGATTGATCATCGAAATGGAAAGGAGGAAAACTTTTCATTTACCGGTGGAATTAAGGGTTTTGTTCAGTACATGAATAGGAACAAGAACGCACTTCATCCGACAGTTTTCCACGCGGTTGGGGAAAAAGACGGAATGACGGCAGAAATTGCAATGCAGTGGAATGACTCATACCAGGAAAATGTTCAGTGTTTTACCAATAATATTCCACAGCGGGATGGCGGAACGCATCTTACTGCGATGAGAGCCGCAATGACTCGCACCTTGAACAATTATATCGAGGCAGAGCAACTGGCCAAAAAAGCCAAGGTGGAACCGACCGGGGACGACATGAGGGAGGGATTGACTGCGGTGTTGTCCGTGAAACTGCCGGATCCTAAGTTTTCATCCCAGACGAAGGACAAGCTTGTTTCATCCGAAATCCGCCCCATCATTGAGGAGCTGATCGGCGAACACATGAGCGCGTTTTTGCTTGAAAAACCCAACGATGCAAAAATCATAGTCGGTAAAATCATTGAGGCAACGAGGGCAAGGGAAGCAGCCAGAAAAGCGCGCGACCTTACCCGGCGCAAAGGGGTAATGGATGGAATGGGGCTGCCAGGAAAGCTGGCTGATTGCCAGGAAAAGGATCCAGCGCTTTCCGAGTTGTATCTGGTAGAGGGTGATTCTGCCGGAGGCTCCGCAAAACAGGGGAGGGATCGGAAATTTCAGGCCATCCTGCCGCTGAAGGGAAAAATCCTCAATGTGGAAAAAGCCAGATTTGAAAAGCTCATCAGCTCACAGGAAATAGCAACGCTCATAACGGTGCTGGGCACGGGCATAGGAAAAGACGAGTTCAACGTCGACAAGCTCAGATACCACAGAATCATCATCATGACCGATGCGGACGTGGATGGATCTCACATCCGCACATTGCTGCTTACATTTTTCTACCGTCAAATGCCTGAACTGGTGGAACGCGGTCACATCTACATCGCGCAGCCGCCTTTGTACAAGATCAAGCAAGGGAGAGAAGAAAAGTATCTCAAGGATGATCTGGAAATGAAGAACCATCTGTTGAGCAATGCATTGAAAAATGCAGCACTCTATCCTTCTGTGGAATCCGAACCCATACGGGACGAGGCGCTGGAGCAGGTTGCGAGGCAGTATATCCTTGCAGAGGCAGTCATCGATCGCTTGAGCCACTATATCGCCCCGGAGGCAACTCATGCCCTGCTTGGATTGCCGAAGCTTTCACTCGACGATGAGGAAGTGGCCCAAAAAAGCGCAGAACTTCTTGAAGAGGCAAGCGGCGGCATAATAAAAATTGACGTCGAGAGCGACGAGAATGGCGATTTGCGTCTGAGGCTCGAAAAACTGCTTTATGGCAATTATTCGCTGAGCTACCTGGACAAGGACTTTTTGCAGGGCGCGGATTATCTGCAGATTCGTCAAACAGCGGATGCATTGAACGGACTGATAAGTCCAACGGCATATGTAACGCGAGGCGAACAAAAACGCGGTGTCTTGAGCTTCAAACAGGCCATCGAATGGCTGCTGGAAGAAGCCAAGCGAGGTTTGAGCATCCAGCGTTACAAAGGCCTGGGCGAAATGAATCCCGAGCAGTTGTGGGAGACCACCATGTTCGTAAAAAACCGCATACTGCACAGGGTTCGCATAGAAGATGCGATCGCTGCGGATGAAATATTCACCACTCTTATGGGAGACATGGTTGAACCGAGAAGAGCGTTCATAGAAAAAAATGCGCTCGGCGTGAAGAACCTGGACGTCTGATTTTTGTAGGTTCCCATGAAAATCTAGATTTTTCCCATTCGCCTATATTTTATGGGAAATCGTAAATGGCACGCTTTCACATAAGTGCATGGTGCTAACAGCTGCATTTTGGGATCAGCCTCTCGGGTACAATCCCGCTGCACGTCCAATTGGTTAGAACTGGATCAGTGGCCTCTAAAAACTGATTGCTGACGGATGACAACGGCAGGCCCGATGACGGGTGAACTCTGAAACCTATCCTCGGGCCAAATCCCGGAACTCGGCCTAAACGGCCATACGATAGCTCGTCCAACATAGTCAGCAATGCAGGGGTAAACAGCCATGCAGAAAACACAAAACTCTAACGCCATAAGGGAATATGCCGATCCAAATTGCGTTCTTTCATTTTATCTCCTTGCAATCTGCATTAAGAAGTCGACCGATCGTATGCTGAAACACTTTAGATCGATCGGCTTGGTCAGATATTCATCGAAACCGGCTGCCTTGGCTCTATCGATGTCTCTTGGCAATGCTGATACCAATTACCGACTACTCGCAAGCAAAACTGAATGCTGTGGGGGAGGAAGTGACAGTAATACCAATTTACAATTGGATAATATGATACTAGACTGAACAGTATCATTTGAAAATTGCTTGGTAAATAGGTAAAAGTTTTTGGCTGAAATTTGAAACTGGCAGACTAAGAAGCCAGGATTGAAAGGACGTTCCAGAAGGAGCAAGTGATATGGCGCTGAGTAAATCCAAATCATCGGCACGATTTACCGGGGGAAAATCTCCGGCACATGAGCTCATCAACGTCGCCGCTTACAAGCTGTTCTCACGCTTCGGGGTTCGTGCTGTCAGCGTCGACCAGGTGATCGCTCAGTCGGGAGTCGCAAAAGCAACGCTGTATCGCCATTTTCCGACCAAGGAACATCTCGTACTCGCCTTCCTGCGCCGCCGTGAAACATTATGGACGCAAGAACTTCAGCAAGCGGTCGAGCGTATAGGCGGCTTACCGGGAAACCGACTGTTGGCTGTTTTCGACGTGTACGACAAATGGTTTAGAAAATCGGATTTCGACGGTTGCGCATTCGTGAACGTGATGCTAGAAACCCACAAAAACCCCGTGATTCGCGGAGCGGCAATCGCACATCTCACAACACTCAGAAAATTCCTCGAACAAATCGCCAGAGAAGCCGGGGTAACCGACGCCGAGGAGTTTGGCTGGAAATGGCACATCCTGATGAAAGGCTCGATTATCGCTGCCGGAGAAGGCGACCGGAATGCAGCGCGACGTGCGCGCGAAATGGGTAAATTGCTGCTACTTAACGAAGGTGTTGAATTTGCCAACCGTCCGGGTCTCAGGATGCCTGCTGCACGCGCTGTTGGCAGCGTGATGATCACGCCACAGAATACCGGTGAGAAGACGGTTACACCGCGCAACAAAAATTGTTGAGGCCAAACGAGATGAAGAAAAATCACTCCGGCGACAAAACAAATACCGGCACCGATGAAGTGCAACGTCTGGGCGAACAAACGCTCCACCGGATGCTGTTCGAGCATGCGCCGGAAGGGATCCTGGTCGCCGATGCGGAAAACCGATATCTCGACGCCAATCCAATTGTGTGCCGGATGCTGGGGTATGCCCGAGACGAACTGATCGGCTTGCATGTCTCCGACATTGTAATTACGACCGAGATCCAGCATATCAATCCGGCGCTGCACGATATCACAACCCAATCCGGTTATAGCCGGGAATGGCAATTCCGGCGCAAGGACGGTTCGGTACTGAATGCAGAAGTGACCGCTACAACCATGCCTGATGGCACCCTGCTCGGCATGGTCCGCGACATCAGCGAGCGCAGGGCCTCCGAATTGGCTGCAGCCCGGCTGGCGGCGATCGTGGAATCGTCGGACGATGCGATCATCGGCAAGGATATGAACAGCATCATCACCAGCTGGAATGCCGGTGCAGAAAATATCTTCGGATACAGCGCCGAAGAAATGGTGGGTACTTCCATCCTGCGCCTGATCCCACCCGACCGTCAGGATGAAGAAACTCAAATCCTGGAGAAGATCAGGCGCGGCGAAAAACTGAAGATCCTTGAAACTCTGCGGTTAACCAAAGACCAGCGGCTGATCGATGTATCGGTCGCGGTCGCCCCGATCAGGGATGCCGTGGGCACGATCATCGGCGTATCGCATATCGCGCGTGACATTACGGCGTTCAAGGCACGCGAGCGTGAGGTTGCCAGGATGTCACGGCTGTATGCCGGGCTGAGCCAGATCAACCAGGCCATCGTGTGGACTGGTAATCGAGAAGAGCTGTTCGCCAAAGTCTGCCAGGTGCTGATCGAGCATGGCGGGTTTGGCATGGCATGGATCGGTTGGCATGATCCGGCAAGCCAGGAGCTGGTGCCTGTGGCCGTGTGTGGCGATGATAATGGCTACATCACCAGCATCAATGTTTACGCCGATGACAGGCCGGAAGGCTACGGTCCGACGGGCACGGCTTTTCGCACAGGCCAGCCTTATGTCTGTAACAACATGTACGATGATCCGGCCACATTGCCGTGGCGGAATGAAATCAAGCTACGCGGTTTCCGCGCCTCCGCCGTCTTTCCGATCCGGCAAAATGGTCAGGTGAGCGGAACCCTGAGTGTGTATGCGGATCAACCGGATTTTTTTCGCGACAAGGAAATTGCGCTGTTGAAAGAAGCCGCCGGCGACATCTCCTTCGCGCTGGATAACTTTGCCCGCGAAGAACAGCGCCGACAGGCAGAAATCGCCGCGCAGAGCGAAAAACTGTTCTCCGATACGATGGTCGAAAGCATGCCCGGCATCCTGTATTTTTACAACGAGCAGGGACAGTTCCTGCGCTGGAACAGGAGCTTCGAGATGGTTTCCGGTTATTCTGGCGCAGAGATCGCGCAGATGCATCCGGGGGACTTTTTTTCTGCCGCAGAGAAACCGTTGCTGGAACGAAGAATCGCTGAGGTTTTCGAAAAAGGGCAGTCGACCGTCGAGGCATTGTTCCTGTCCAAGGACGGCAAGGCTACGCCGTATTTTTTCACCGGCCGCCGGGTGGTGTTTAACGGATCGCCCTGCCTGGTGGGCGTGGGCATCGATATTACCGAGCGCAAGCAGGCCGAAATTGCATTGCGCGAATTGAATGCAAACCTGGAAGCCAAGGTGGCCGAACGTACCGATGAGTTGCAGGCTGCACTGATTCGTGCCAGGTCTGCCGACGAGATGAAATCCGCATTCCTGGCAACAATGTCGCATGAGTTGCGCACCCCGCTAAACTCGATTATCGGGTTTACCGGCATTCTGCTCCAAAACCTCGCAGGACCGCTGAATGCAGAGCAGACCAAGCAACTCGGCATGGTGCGGGGCAGTGCGCGCCACCTGCTGGAATTGATCAACGATGTGCTGGATATTTCAAAGATCGAGGCCGGACAGCTTGAGGTACGCGCCGAACCGTTCGACCTGCGCGCTTCACTCGACCGGCTGGCCGCATCGATTCGCCCGATGGCCGAAGAAAAGGGTCTTACCCTGGAGGTCATGATCCCGGAGGAACCCTTCGACATGGTCAGCGACCGGCGCAGAGTGGAACAGATACTCCTGAACCTGCTCAACAATGCGATCAAGTTTACCGAGCGCGGCAACATCACACTCACGGCAGGGCCGGTGAGTAATTTCCGGGCGCGCCCCGACTCGCCGCCTTGCGCTGCAGTGCGCCTGCGGGTAGCAGACACCGGCATAGGAATCAAGCCTGGTGACCTGGCCACGCTGTTTAAGCCGTTTCGCCAGATCGATACCGGCCTGACCCGCCAGCACGAAGGCACGGGACTGGGGTTGGCGATCTGTCGCCGGCTCGCGGTGTTGCTGCAGGGTAACATATCCGTCAGCAGCGTATGGTTAAAGGGCAGCGAATTTACCGTTACCATTCCTTTGCGATTATCATCCGGATCATGAACCACACAATACTGTTGGTCGAGGACAATGAACAGAATCGCTACCTGGCAACTTTTCTGCTGGAGCAGCGCGGCTACAGGGTAACCCCTGCGCCGGACGGCCTGACGGGAATCGAACTGGCGAAGTCGAGCGTTCCTGAACTGATATTGCTGGACATACAACTGCCGATACTGGACGGTTACCAGGTTGCGCAGGCGTTGCGCAGCATCGACACGCTGCGCAACACTCCCATCGTCGCGGTGACGTCCTATGCGATGCCGGGCGACCGTGAAAAATGCCTGGACGCAGGCTGCAATGGTTATATCGAAAAGCCGATCAATCCCGATACCTTTGTTGCAGAAATCGAACGCTTCTTGCCCTCGCCGATCGGGGAAGAGCGAAGATGACCCGCGTCCTGATCGTCGACGACAAGGATGAGAATCTTTATTATCTGCGCGCCCTGCTGGAAGGAAACGGCTATACGGTCGAAGCCGCACGCCACGGCGCGGAGGCGCTGATCAAGGCGCGCCAGGTTCCACCGGACTTGGTAATTTCCGACCTGCTGATGCCGGTGATGGACGGCTACACGCTGCTGCGCCACTGGAAGGCCGAATCCCGCCTGATGGATATCCCGTTCATTGTCTACACCGCGACTTACACCGAGGAAGAAGACGAGAAGCTTGCACTGGATCTGGGGGCCGATGCCTTCATCCTGAAGCCCTCGGAGCCGGATGATTTCATCGCCCGGCTGCGCGATGTGAGAGCCAACCCGGTCACTACCCCGTTTGTTTCAAAACAGCCCGCCAGTGACGAAACTGGGATGCTAAAGCAATACAGCGAGACACTGATCCGCAAGCTCGAGGGCAAGACGCTGCAGCTGGAGGAAGCCAATCGCGCGCTGAAGCTGGAGCTTGCCGAACGCAGGTCGGTGGAGGAAGAGCTGGATTTCAAGAACCGGTTACTCCAGACCCAGCTGGAGACTTCGCTCGATGCAATCATGGTGGTCGGCGAGAATACCGAAGTCCTCACTTTCAACCGGAAATTCATAGAGCTATGGGGGCTTACGCCGCAGATCATGGGTACCCATGTCGACGCAATCGTGCTTCCGTTCGCAGCCGGCCAGTCTGAAAATCCTGAAGCTTTTATCACCAAGGTGAAATACCTGTATACGCACCGCGGCGAACGGAGTCAAGATGAAATCAGGCTGAAGGATGGTCGGATAATTGACCGCTTTTCCTCGCCCATTGTCGACACGAGCGGGAATTTTTACGGCCGGGTCTGGTATTTTCGAGACATAACTGAACGCAGGCGGGCCCAGGAGTCCTTGCAGAAGCGCGAACGCGAACAGCGACAACTGGCGCAACTGCTCGACACCGAGCGATCGCGCCTGATTGCGGCCCAGAGGGTTGCCAAGTTGGGAAGCTGGGAGACGAATCTGGTCACACTGGAGGTCATTTGGTCGGACCAGACCTATCGCATCTTTGAAACCGATCTAGACAGTTTTCAGCCCACCCATCAGCACTTTATCGAGCTTGTGCATCCTGAAGACCGCGCGGCGGTAAATGCGGCATTCGAGCAATCCTCTGACCAAGATGTCCCATGCGCGATCGAGCACCGAATTCTGCTGCCGGATGGCCGCATCAAATTCGTGGAAGAAAATTGGCAGGTCTATTTTGATGATTTGGGAAAGCCGGTACGAGCACTCGGCACCTGCCAGGACATCACTGAACGCAAAACGTCTGAAGCCGCGCTCAAGGCAAGCGAATTGCGTTATCACTCACTCTTCGAAAATATGCTGGAGGGCTATGCGTATTGCGAAACGATTTTTGAACAGGATGTGCTAACCGATTTCGTCTACCTTGAGGTCAATCTCGCATTTGGCAGGCTGACCGGCTTGAATGAAGTAGTCGGCAGGAAGATCACCGATGTCATCCCTGGCGTACGGAAGGAAAATGCGGAACTTTTTGAAATATATGGCCGGGTTGCTTTGACCGGCCAGCCGGAAAAATTCGAAACATATATGCCGGCTTTGGGCGCATGGCTCTCCACTACCGTATATAGTTCAGATCGAGGGCATTTCGTGGCTGTATTTGAAAACATCACGGAACGCAAGGAGTCTGAGGCCAGGATACGCCACCTCAACCGTGTTCATGCAGTATTGAGTGGCATCAATACGCTGATTGTGCATGCAAACGATCGAGACGAGCTGCTCAGGGAGGCGTGCCGGATAGCCGTCGAGGAAGGTGGGTTCCGCATGGCTCTGTTATGCACCATCGACAAGGGCACGTCCCGGATCGTTCCTTGCGCATCTGCAGGAAAAGGTGAAGAGCTGATGGCCGCTGTCGAAAACATCCTGTCATCCAGCGAGGACGCCGAGAAGACCATGGTAGCGCGAGCAATCAGGGAAAAGCGGGCCATCGTGTCAAATGACTCGCAAAATGATCCTCAAGCTGTGCTCGGCAGGCAATATGCCGAGGCAGGCGTAAACTCGATGGTTGTAATTCCGCTGATCAGTACCGATGAAACCTTGGGTGTGCTATCTCTGTATGCGAGCGAAATTGAATTTTTCCATCAGGAAGAATTGAAACTGTTGAGTGAGCTTGCCGATGATGTCGCATACGCCATAAATCACATCGAAAAACAGGAACGGCTCAACTATCTCGCCTACTACGATCCGCTCACCGGATTGGCCAACCACAGCCTGTTTTCCGAGCGCGTCGAACAATTCATTCAGGGTGCGCGCGACGGAGGCCACAAACTTGCCTTGTTGCTGATAGATATCGAAAGATTCAAGAACATCAACGACAGCCTGGGCAGGTCGAGCGGCGATCTGTTGCTGAAACAGGTTGCTGAATGGCTGAAGCAAAGACTGGGAAGGGAGGATTTGCTGGCGCGGCTGGAGGGGGATCATTTTGCCGTGGTGATACCGGAAGTCTTCCCGGATGGCAATCTGCCCAGTCTGTTCGATAAGACAACAAAAGCACTTCTGGAACACCCGTTTTACCTGAATGATGCCATGCTGCGCATCTCGGCCAAAGCCGGCGTCGCGCTATTTCCCGATGACGGAAGCGAAGCCGATGCCTTGTTTAATAAAGCCGAAGCCGCACTCAAGGCTGCCAAGAAGAACGGCGACCGATACCTGTTCCACACGAAAAGTATGACCGAAGCGGCGGCCGTCAAGCTGACTCTGGAAAACCAGTTGCGCCATGCGGTCGACAACGAAGAATTCGTGCTGCATTACCAGCCCAAGATGAACCTTGCAAGCGGAAAAGTCACCGGTGCCGAAGCACTGATCCGCTGGAATGATCCTCGCACCGGCCTAGTGCCGCCAGGAAAATTCATTCCTGTCCTGGAAGAAACCGGACTGATCTACGAAGTAGGTCGTTGGGCATTACGCAAAGCCATAGCTGATTATTTGAGCTGGCGTAATGCGGGACTACCGGCGGTGCGCATCGCAGTGAACGTATCGTCGCTGCAACTGCGCAGTCGTGACTTCGTCGCCGAGATCGAACGGTATGTCGGCATCGATGCGTATGCAGCGGACGGGTTGGAACTGGAAATTACCGAAAGCATGATCATTGAAGATGTGAAGCACAATATCGACAGCCTGCTGGCAGTCCGCGCGATGGGCATCACCGTTGCGATCGATGATTTCGGAACCGGTTTTTCCTCGCTAAGCTACCTGACCAAACTGCCAGTGGACACGCTGAAAATTGATCGTTCGTTCGTGGTGGGAATGTCTGATTCGCCAGAGGGGTTGGCGCTGGTGTCCACCACTATCAGCTTGGCGCATGCATTGAATCTCAAGGTGGTCGCGGAAGGTGTCGAGACCGAGGAACAATCGCGTCTCCTTCGTTTGCTCAACTGCGACGAAATGCAGGGTTTCCTGTTCAGCAAACCTGTTCCGCGCGAGGAGCTCGAAGCGAAATTCCTAGCCCCCCAACCAACCAATGATAAGGGTATCTGACAAATATGGCTTTGACTGCGGCCGCTGACAATTTTGCATAGCCCAGTAGCATTCAATTTAATTCGATGCTTCAAAGAGGCCGGTCATACATGGACGCCCACTTTTGCCAAGCTTTCAATCGAGATTTCGAGAAGGTAAAGATTGCAGCCATACATTCGGACTTTAAGATGAAGCGCTATGGCTTCTGTCCCTGATGGAATCCGCTGACAAG
>JAJXVB010000014.1 GCA_021782365.1 Pseudomonadota bacterium | reverse complement strand
CGCGGCTTGCTCAAGAATGCGAATCCCGCATTTGCGTTACTTGCGCTGATCAATGTAGACAAATGGGGTGTGCCGTTGACAGGACAGGTGCGTCCGGTGTGACAGGAACAAGGGCGAAATCGCCCGACCTGTCATCTCTATAGGCATGGCTTATGATGAAAAATGACTTTTTGAGCAACAATCCAGAGACGCTGGCGCGTACCTTGCATTTTGCGGGTGCTTATTCAGCGCATCCTTAGAAAGATCCATGGATTAGAGGAGGACATATGAGACTGATAGGCACGTTGACCAGCCCCTATGCGAGAAAGGCGCGTTTGGTGCTCTTGGAAAAAAACATCCCGCATGATTTCGTCATCGATCTTCCGCAGGGAAATCTTGCGTTGCAGGCGAACCCGATGGGCCGCATCCCGGCGCTGATTCTGGATGACGGGTTTTGTGTATTCGACTCTTCCGTGATCGCGGATTATGCGGACACGTTAAGCGATGACCCCGTTCTGATTCCGCGCATGGACCCAAGAGCCAGGCTGCGAGTCAAGCGCTGGGAGGCGCTGGCCGATGGCATCGCGGACTCGGCGGTCGTGGTGCGCACCGAACGCATGAGGGATGTGGAAAAACAGGATGCCGCAACCCTCGAGTTGCACAACAGGGCGATATCCAATGCACTCGATAATGCCTCATCGCTTCTTGGCAGGAACGAATGGTGTGAGGGCGTATCCATCACCCTGGCTGACCTTGCGCTGACCAGCGCTTTGGTTTATCTCGACTTGCGGCAGCCCGAACGGGACTGGAGAGGGGCTTATCCCAATCTCGCCTCATGGTTTGCGAAGATGGCTAAGCGGAAGAGCGTGATTGCAGCCAGTTCCTAGAGGAGGCTCTCCGGGCTGACATGAGGCAGGCTTAAGCTCTCTGCGACTGCAGGATGAGTGATCTTTCCTGAAGCGATGTTGAGGCCGCGTTTCAGGGCGGGGTTCTCTCTGAGCGCCCGTTGCCATCCCTCGTTTGCAAGCTCCAGCACGTAAGGAAGCGTGGCGTTGGTCAATGCGAGCGTGGAAGTGCGCGGAACGCCTCCCGGCATGTTGGCAACCGCATAGTGGATCACGCCATCGACTGTGTATACCGGGTCAGCATGCGTGGTGGGGCGCGTGGTCTCCGCACATCCTCCCTGATCCACCGCGACATCGACGATCACGGATCCTGGCTGCATCAGGCTGAGATCGGTCCGTCTTATAAGACGTGGGGCGGCAGCTCCCGGTATCAGCACGGCCCCTATGATCAGGTCGGCCTGTTTAATCTGCTCGAGCAGATTGTGGCGGCTTGAATACAGCGTTTCCACAGGCAGCGTTTCATCCAGATGGCGCAGCCTTGCGATCGATACATCCATCACCGTGACGCGCGCCCCCATGCCGGATGCAATCACCGCTGCATTCTTGCCGACGATGCCGCCACCCAAAATGAGCACGCGAGCTGCGGCAACGCCTGGCACGCCTCCCAGGAGAATGCCGCGTCCGCCATATTGCCTTTCCAGATACTTAGCACCTTCCTGTGTGGCCATGCGGCCAGCCACCTCGGACATCGGGGCGAGCAAGGGCAGCTCCCCGGATGGCCCTTCGACGGTTTCATAGGCGATGCAGATCGCGCCTGAATCGAGATGCGCCTTCGTTAGCGCAAGGTTGGATGCAAAATGAAAATAGGTGAAGACGATCTGGCTTTTCTTCAGATGAGGCCATTCATCCGCTATCGGTTCCTTGACCTTGACGATGAGTTCGGCCTGGGACCAGATGGAGCCTGCATGAGTGGACAGCGTAGCGCCTGCCTTCATGTACTGTTCGTCTGAAAATCCGCTGCCAATTCCGGCGCCGTTTTCCACGGTCACTTCATGTCCGGCCTCGATCAGTGCGGCAGCACCTGCGGGGGTGATCGCCACCCTGTGTTCATTCGCCTTGATTTCCTTCGGTACGCCGATCTTCATTTCTGAGCTTCCCGGGTAAAGGTTTTATGCATGAACTATGAGAGCGGTCTGCGTCCAGTCGCAAACTCATGCAATGCTGTGCGCGCTGCTTGTTGCGCATTGTAGAGCAATCCCCGTTTCCTTGGTTCTTGGCTTGAAAATTGACATGAGGCAATAAAACGCACAAACTTATGCCCGTGCCGATTTGATATCAGCTTGCCGGGGCACAGGCGCATTGCAGCACGCGCTCAAACATACCAGCTAAAGCGAGGAGACCCGTTTTGGCGCAGGCTGAACGGGTTTTCTTTTTGGGTGAAATTTCTTGGGTAATTCTGTAGGCATCGTCAGGGCAGAGCGCGCATCGTTCGATGAACCGCTGGCATTTCGCAGCGGGGCTGTGCTGCCGCGCTACGAGCTCGTGTATGAAACATATGGCAAGCTCAATAGCGACAGGTCCAATGCGATCCTGATCTGCCATGCGCTCTCTGGCCACCACCATGTCGCGGGCGTATATGCCGATGCGCCCAAGAGCCTGGGCTGGTGGGACAACATGGTGGGACCTGGAAAGCCGATCGATACCGACAAGTTCTTCGTTGTTGGCATGAATAACCTCGGGGGTTGCCACGGTTCCACGGGACCCTCCTCCATCGATCCTGAAACAGGCAAGCCCTATGGATCGCGTTTTCCGGTGATCACGGTCGAGGACTGGGTCGAGTCGCAGGCGAGGCTTGCCGATTATCTCGGCATAGGACGCTTCGCCGCAGTGATAGGCGGAAGCCTGGGCGGCATGCAGGCCTTGCAGTGGTCGCTTGCCTACCCGGACAGGGTGCGCCATGTTCTTGCGATCGCGAGCGCGCCGCGTCTGACCGCGCAGAACATCGCTTTCAACGATGTGGCGCGCAATGCGATCCTGACCGATCCCGATTTTCACGGCGGAGACTATTACCAGCATGGCGTGGTGCCGACCAGGGGGTTGAGGCTCGCGCGCATGCTGGGTCATATCACCTATCTTTCCGATGATGCGATGGCGGACAAGTTCGGACGCGAGCTTAAAAGCGGGCAATACAATTACGGCTACGAGGTGGAGTTTCAGATCGAATCCTATCTGCGCTACCAGGGCGACAAGTTCGCCGGACTCTTCGATGCGAACACCTATCTTCTGATGACCAAGGCGCTCGACTATTTCGATCCTGCCAACGGAGGCGATCTGAACAGCGCATTTGCGAAGGCGCGGGCAGACTTTCTGGTGATATCGTTCACGACCGACTGGCGCTTCTCGCCGCAGCGCTCGCGCGAGATCGTGCGTCCCCTGCTTCACAACGGACGTCGCGTGAGCTATGCGGAGATCGCCTCCGCGCACGGGCATGATTCCTTCCTGATGGAGCATCCGCATTACTTCGATGTCGTGCGCGCCTATCTCGACAATGTAAACCAAGAGGTTTCTGCATGAGCGATCGTCCCGATTTTGCGGCCATCGCGGCCTGGATACCCGAAGGCGCATCGGTGCTCGACCTGGGGTGCGGAGATGGCAGCCTCTTGCGGTATCTCAAGGATACGCGCTCGGTGCGCGGTTATGGCGTGGAGATCAGCGACCGGGATATCGTGTCCTGCATCGCCAATAACGTAAACGTGATACAGAACGATCTGGATGCGGGGCTTGCCGATTTCGAGGATGGCTCATTCGATTTCGTGATCCTTTCTCAGACGCTGCAGGCGATACGCCATACGGAGCCCTTGATGCAGGAGATGCTGCGCGTGGGCCGCGAGGGCATCGTGAGCTTTCCCAACTTCGGCTACTGGAAGAACCGCATGCAGGTGCTGATGGGCAACATGCCGGTTTCTTCCGAGTTGCCCTTCCAGTGGTACAACACGCCCAACGTGCATCTTTGCACGCTGAACGATTTCGAGGAATTCTGCCGTACGTACTGCATCAGCGTGACTGCGCGCAGCGTGATGACGGCCGGGCATGAGGTGGGATTCCTGCCCAACCTTTTCGGCAGTACCGCGGTATACCGCTTCCAGCGGGGGATATGAGCGTCATCTCGCAGCTCTTCACGCGCCGCATGCTCATCTGCGTGTTCACAGGATTTTCCTCCGGTCTGCCGCTTTATCTTCTGTTCAATCTTTTGCCGGCCTGGCTGCGCAGCGAGCAGGTGAGCCTCAAGACCATAGGTCTGTTCGCGCTGATCCAGTTTCCCTATACATGGAAATTCATCTGGTCGCCTCTACTGGATCGCTACGCATTGCCGGCGCTGGGCAGAAGGCGCGGCTGGATGGCGGCCACCCAAATTGGACTTCTGGGGGTGATCGCGGCGATGGGCGGCTTCTCGCCGGCAAGCCAGCTTTCCGCAATCGCTTGGCTTGCCGCATTGCTGGCAGTGCTTTCGGCCACTCAGGACATCGTGCTGGATGCATACCGTCGCGAACTGCTGCCAGATTTGGAGCTTGGTCTGGGCAATGCGGTGCACGTCAATGCCTATCGGGTGGCAGGGCTCGTGCCGGGATCCTTGTCGCTGATCCTCTCAGATTTCATGCCTTGGGATAAGGTGTTCATGATCACCGCGCTTTTCATGCTTCCCGGCCTCGTTATGACGCTTTCGGTGAAGGAGCCTGATCGCGCATTGCCGCCCAAGACCTTGCGCGAGGCGGTCGTCTCCCCTTTCAAGGAATTCATCGGGCGCCAGGGATGGCAGGATGCGCTGCTGATCCTCGCATTTCTTCTTTTCTACAAACTGGGCGACAGCATGTGCACGTCGCTTGCCACGCCCTTTTACCTTGACATGGGCTACTCAAAGACGGAGATCGGTCTGATTGCGAAGAATGCGGGGCTGTGGCCTGCCGTGATAGGAGGGCTGCTTGGCGGGCTTTGGATGGTGAAAATAGGCATCAACAAAGCGCTCTGGCTTTTCGGTGCAGTTCAGATGCTGGCGATTCTAGGATTCGCATGGCTTGCGATGATCGGCCATCACAGCGAAATAAGCGCGCTCGCATTAACCCAGCTCGGGCTTGTGATCGGCCTCGAGGCGCTTGGCGTGGGGCTTGGAACCGTGGCCTTTGTGGCCTTCATCGCGAGGTCCACGCATCCGGCGTATACCGCCACGCAGTTTGCGCTCTTCACGAGTCTGATGGCGATGCCGCGCACCTTTGCGAATGCGGCTGCAGGATGGCTGGTGGAGTCCCTGGGCTGGGTGGGATTCTTTGTGCTTTGCGCGATCATGGCCGTGCCTGGCATGCTTTTGCTGTTCAAGGTGGCTCCCTGGCATGAAAGATCTTCAGACTGAGCGCCGGCATGTATAGCGAGCCCGTTATGGGGTAGAATGACTGGCCCGATGCGCATAAATCGATACCATGTCTGAACCGCTCCCATTAGTAATGAGTTTTGCCGCCACCGATCCTTCTGGCGGCGCAGGTCTGCAGGCTGACATGCTGGCGATCGCCAGCATGGGCTGCCATCCGCTGTCTGTCGTCACGGCGATCACCGTGCAGGACACCAGCGGCGTGGAGGATGTGCTGCCCACGGATTCCGAATGGGTCGTGGACCAGGCGCGTGCGATGCTAGAGGATGTTCCGGTGGACGCCTTCAAGATCGGATTGCTGGGCAGCGTGGAAAACATCGTGGTGATCGCCGAAATACTGGCTGATTACCCGGACATTCCGTTCGTGCTCGACACGGTGTTGGCGTCGGGGCGCGGTGATGAACTGGCTGACGAAGACATGCTGGATGCGATGCGCGAACTCCTGATTCCGCAGGCAACCATCGTCACGCCCAATAGCCTTGAGGCGCGCCGCTTGGCGCTCGACGAGGACGACGAGGAGGATGATCCGAGCCTTGACGAATGCGCCAAGCGCATACTCGCGATGGGCTGCGAATATGTGCTGATCACGGGCACGCATGAACAGACGAACAAGGTCGTCAACACGCTATACAGCGAACAGGGCGTGGTGCGCAGCGACAGCTGGGAGAGGCTGCCCGGGATATATCATGGTTCGGGATGCACGCTCGCATCCGCCATTGCCGCCTTGCTGGCGCAGGGCGTTGACGTGGCCGAGGCGGTCAGCGAGGCGCAGGAATATACCTGGCAGACTTTGAGCGCAGGCTTCAGGCCCGGCATGGGGCAGCTCATCCCCGACAGGCTTTTCTGGGCAAGGGGCGGAGAAGAAGAGGGCAAGCAGCCCAAGGCGTGAGAGGAAGTTTCATGAGCATGCCGCGCGAGGCGATCAGGGGGCTATACGCGATCACCCCTGATGAGCAGGATACGGATAATCTGCTAAAGCGCGTAAGGCTCGCCCTGCAAGGCGGGGCTCGCGTGCTGCAATACCGGAACAAATCCGCTTCTTCCTTTCTGAAGCTTGCGCAGGCGGTGCAATTGCGCAGGCTCACGAGGGAATTTTCCGTGCCTCTGATCATCAACGACGATATGGCTTTGGCGATGCAGGTCGATGCGGACGGCGTGCATCTGGGCGAGACCGATGGCAGCCTTGTTGCGGCGCGCAAGTTTCTGGGTGCCGACAAGATGATAGGCGTGTCTTGCTATAATCGGTTTTCCCTGGCGCGCGATGCAAAAGTACGAGGGGCAGACTATGTCGCCTTTGGCGCATTCTTTGCATCAAGCATCAAGCCAGCCGCTCCGATTGCGACCATTGCCTTGCTTCATGAAGCAAGGCGGGAGCTAAAACTTCCCATCGTCGCGATCGGCGGCATCACGGCGGACAACGGCGTTCGGTTGCTCGATGCGGGCGCCGATGCGCTCGCGGTGATTTCGGCGCTGTTTGCGGCTGATGATGTATTGCTGGCAGCCAGGAAATTTTCAGACATGAATTTTGACAAGAAAGACGCGACATGACTTCTCACAATCAGGAACTTTTCGATGCCTCACAAAAGCGCATACCGGGCGGCGTGAATTCGCCTGTTCGCGCATTCCGTTCGGTGGGCGGCACGCCGCTTTTTTTCAAGCGCGGCCAGGGCGCTTATGTGTGGGATGCGGATGACAAGCGTTACATCGATTACGTGGGTTCATGGGGGCCGATGATCGCGGGTCATTGCCACCCTGAAGTGGTTCGCGCAGTCCAGGATGCGGCAGCGCAAGGTCTGGGTTTTGGCGCGCCGACGGCGTCAGAGCTTGAAATGGCGGAGCTGCTTTGCAAACTGCTTCCCAGCCTCGAGATGGTGAGGTTGGTGAGTTCGGGAACGGAAGCCACGATGACCGCGATACGCCTGGCGCGCGGATACACAGGCCGCTCCCGCATCATCAAGTTCGAAGGCTGCTATCACGGGCATTCGGACGGGTTGCTGGTCAAGGCGGGTTCGGGTGCCTTGACATTCGGCCAGCCGAGTTCATCCGGTGTTCCGGCGGAGATCGCCAAGCTCACCACGGTGCTGGATTACAACGATGCCGCAGGCCTTGAGCGCGCCTTTTCGGAGATGGGAAGCGAGATCGCGGCGGTGATCGTCGAGCCCGTTGCGGGAAACATGAACCTGATCGCGCCCAAGAGGGAATTTCTCGATGCCCTGCGCAATCTATGTACAAGGCATGGCGCGGTTCTGATCCTGGATGAAGTGATGACCGGTTTTCGCGTAAGCCTCCAGGGTGCGCAGGGATACTATGGCATCAAGCCCGATCTCGTGACGCTGGGCAAGGTGATGGGCGGAGGCTTGCCTGCTGCCGCCTTTGGCGGGAAAAAGGAAATCATGCAATGCCTCGCCCCCTTGGGCGCTGTCTATCAGGCGGGCACCCTGTCCGGCAATCCGGTTGCGGTCGCGGCAGGCCTTGCGACGCTGAAGCTGGTGCAGGAGCCGGGATTCTACGAGCGCCTTGCAAGGCTTGCGAAACAGCTTACGGAAGGATTGAGCATGAGTGCCAAGAAACACGGCGTCGCTTTTTGCGCTCAGTCGGTTGGCGGCATGTTCGGCCTTTATTTCAGCGATGCATTGCCCGAAAGCTATGGCGAAGTGATGTCCTGCGACAAGGAGGCTTTCAACCGTTTCTTCCATGCGATGCTGGGCCAGGACGTCTATCTTGCACCATCTGCGTTCGAGGCGGGTTTCGTCTCTTCGGCGCATACGGAGGCGGACATTGAGGCGACGATAGCCGCGGCGGACAAAATTTTCTCGGCCTGGAAATAATGGGGCTATTCTCTCAGGCGGCGTTCTATACCACGGTCAATCACATCAGGGACCTGCCCATGCACGGCGGCCGCGAAGTGGCCTTCGTCGGCAGGTCCAATGCAGGAAAGTCGAGCGCGATCAATACGCTAGCGAACCATGTGCGGCTGGCCTATACCAGCAAGACGCCGGGACGCACCCAGCACCTGAATTATTTTTCGCTGGGCAGCGGCCGTTTCATCGTCGATCTGCCGGGATACGGTTATGCGAAGGTGCCTCCCGAGGCTAAGCGGCACTGGGAGATGCTGCTTAGCGATTATCTGCAGAACCGTGTGGAACTATGTGGGCTGGTGGTGATCATGGACATACGCCATCCCTTGACGGATCTCGATCTTGCGATGCTGGACTGGTTTCAGCCTACTGGCAAGCCTGTGCACATACTGCTTACCAAGTCGGACAAGCTGAGCCGGCAGCAGACCACGCTGACGCTGAACAAGGTGAAGGCCTATCTCGCCGACAATTATCCGCAATGCTCGGTTCAGATATTTTCCAGCCTGAAAAAGCAGGGGCTGGAGGAGGCGGAGGCGGTGATCGCAGGCTGGTTTGCCGGTTGACGGGCAAAAAAAATGCCCCCAGCTTGTGGGGGCAGAAATCTTAACCTGGAGGTTAAGACACGCTCAGGGAGGAGAAACGTGGAATGATTCATCATCACTCAAGCAGTCAGATAAGCGTTTCCTTAAATAGTTCCAGAAAAATTCAAATTTTTTAGGAAGATTATGCAGACACTCGGAAAATACCCCAACAAACGCATGCGCCGCATGCGCCGCGATGCGTTCTCCCGCGACATGATGCGCGAAAACCTGCTCACTCCCGCGGATTTCATCTATCCCGTATTCGTGCTTGAAGGAAAGGGACGGACGGAGGATGTGAAGTCCATGCCCGGCGTGGAG
Source organism: Pseudomonadota bacterium (assembly GCA_021782365.1). GTDB lineage: Bacteria > Pseudomonadota > Gammaproteobacteria > Burkholderiales > Gallionellaceae > Gallionella. The sequence goes on along the minus strand of JAJXVB010000014.1, from coordinate 34,588 downwards.
CGCAAGACCTTGGATTTGCTGCTAAAGGATGCGGAAGCCTGCGTGAAGCTCGGCGTGCCTGTTATGGCGCTCTTCCCCGTGATCGATGCCTCATTGAAATCGCTTGATGCGAGAGAGGCTTTCAATCCGGAAGGGCTCGTGCCGCGCGTGGTTGCCGAACTCAAGAATAATTTCCCGGAGCTTGGCATCATGACCGACATCGCGCTCGATCCTTATACCAGCCACGGACAGGATGGACTGCTAGACGATAAAGGATATGTGTTGAATGACGAGACCATCGCCGTGCTGACGCGCCAGGCGGAAAGCCATGCTGCAGCGGGTGCGGATATCGTCGCTCCCTCAGACATGATGGATGGACGCATAGGCGCCGTGCGAGAAACCCTGGACCAGAATGGCCACATATACACGAGGATCATGGCCTATTCCGCAAAATACGCCTCCAGCTTTTACGGCCCTTTCAGGGATGCGGTGGGTTCGAGCGGTAACTTGGGTTCGGGAAACAAGTACACCTATCAGATGGATCCGGCGAATTCAGATGAGGCGCTCTGGGAAGTGGGGCTCGATTTGCAGGAGGGGGCTGACATGGTGATGGTGAAGCCTGGCATGCCATACCTCGACATCGTGCGCCGTGTGAAGGATGAATTCAAGGCGCCGACCTTCGTGTACCAGGTCAGCGGAGAATATGCGATGCTGAAGGCGGCATCGCAGAATGGCTGGCTGAACGAAGAGGCATGCGTGCTCGAATCGCTGCTGGCATTCAAGCGCGCGGGCGCGGACGGGATCTTGACCTACTTTGCGCTCGATGCGGCGCGCTGGCTTAAGGGCTAACCAGCAAGGCCTGGACGGCCGAGATGCTTGCGTGCGTGTCGGGATGCCGGCTGCCGCTGTGGTGCGCGCTCTCGGGCAATACGATGATGTGTATCTGGGTGCCTGATTCGCTGCTCAATGTGTAACTCGGAACGGTTTCTTCCCGACCTGAGAGCCTGACTCTCCACATTCCATCATCGAAGGCCAGTTTGCTCTTGAGCAGGAAGAGCAGGACTGCCTTGGCGTCGTCCGAATAGAGAGTCAGATTGATGTCGGAGTGTCCGCCTGCGGTGCCGTTAAGCACCGAGCCCGTGAGATAGGGGTTGAATGCGGAGAATTGCTGCATGCAGATCAGGGCTTCGGTGCGGAGCTGATGCAGGATGTCCGGATGGCTCTCATGCTGGTAGAGAGACCGGTAGCTATGCAACGCTTCTTCGACCTCCCTGTTGCTGGGAAGGTGCTGTGTATCCGATGCGCCTAACTGGCGGGCCGCCTTGCGCTTTGCCGAGGCGAAATCCGCGATGCCGTCTTCCGCGATCAGTTTTGCCGCATGGTGCGCAAGCTGTTCGCGCATCAGGTCGCGTTTGAGCGATTTTCCCATCAGAGCAGCTGGTCTTTGATCGACGTGCCGGAAGAGGGGTTGGGCGTTGGAGCGGGCTGCGCTCCGGGTTCGTTCTCCTTGTAGAAATATTCCACGCGGCTGCCGTTGTCGTCCCGGCGACCGTTGTCGTTGATGCGGACTGCATCCATGTTGTCAGGCATGGTGTATTCCGCCTCGGGCACGTTTTTCAGGACTTTCCCCATATAGCTCATCCAGATGGGCAAAGCAGCGATCGCGCCGGTTTCATGGCCGCCCAAGCTGCGCGGCTGATCAAACCCTATCCATGCGATGCCGACCACGGTGGGCTGGAAACCGCAGAACCACGCGTCCACCGAGTCGCTGGTGGTGCCTGTCTTGCCGGCCAGATCCTGGCGGCCCAACTGCATCGCGTGAGAACCCGTGCCGCGCCTGACCACGTCTTGCATCATGCTGACCATGGTGAACGCGTTGCGCACATCGATAGCCTGCTCTGCATTTTCATTGGCAACGACAGGGTGAGCCTGGCTTAGCACATGGCCTTGTGCATCCTCGACGCGCTGGATGAAATAGGGATAGATGCGAAAGCCTCCGTTGGCGAAAACGGAATAACCGGCGAGCATCTGCAGCGGGGTGACAGATCCTGCGCCCAGCGCCATGGTCAGGTAAGGCGGATGTTTTGCGGCATCAAAACCGAACTTGGTGATGTAGTCCTGTGCATAGGCTGGGGTGATGGACTGCAATATCCGGATTGAGACCAGATTTTTGGAATGGACTAGTGCTTCCCGCATGCGCATTGGGCCATCATAGGTGCCCTCATAGTTCTTGGGCTCCCATGGTGCGCTGCCAGTCTGTTCTGCGCTGAAGACGAGCGGCGCATCGTTGATAATGGTGGCCGGCGTGAATCCCTTCTCGAGCGCTGCAGAATAGATGAACGGCTTGATGCTGGAACCGGGCTGGCGCCATGCCTGGGTGACATGGTTGAACTGGTTCTGATTGAAATCGAAGCCTCCCACCAGCGAATAGATCGCGCCATCTTTGGGATTGCCTGAAACGAATGCAGCCTCGACCTGCGGGAGCTGGGTGATCTGCCATGTTCCCTGATCGGTTTTCTCTACACGGATGATGGAGCCTGGAACGATGCGCTGGTTCAATGCGACCTTGTCGGAGAGCGAGCGTTGCGCAAAGCGCAGGCCCTCGCCGCTGATCGCAATGCGTTCACCACCCTTGCAATAAGCCTGTATGTGGTTGGACGATGCGGATAGCACGATGGCCGGGATGAGGTCATCGTTGTCTGTGCTGTCCTGCAATGCTTCTTCCATGCTTTCTTCGCTGCCGTCCTTTTGCAAGTCCACATAGCCTTCCGGTCCGCGGTAGCCGTGGCGCCTGTCATACTCGAGCACGCCTTTGCGCACCGCCTGGTATGCGGCCATTTGGTCCTGCAGACGGATGGTGGTGTATACCTTGATCCCCTGAGTGTAGGCGGCATCCTGATACTTGTCATACATTGCCTGGCGCACCATCTCGGTCAGATAATCTGCCTTGACCGGGAATTCCTGGCTGACATGTTTGGGGACGATGGGGGCGTTCTGAGCCTCCTTGTACTGGGCATCGGTGATGTAGTGCAGTTCGTGCATCCTGCGCAATACATAAAGCTGGCGCAGTTTGGCGCGCTTCGGGTTGACGACGGGGTTATAGCTCGATGGCGCCTTGGGTAGGCCAGCCAGCATCGCGTCTTCTGCGATGGAAAGCTGGTTGAGCGGCTTGCCGAAATAGACTTGTGACGCGGCGGCGAATCCATAAGCGCGCTGCCCAAGATAAATCTGGTTGATGTAAAGCTGCAGGATCTCATCCTTGGAAAGATAGTGCTCGATCTTGAATGACAGCAGCATTTCATTGAATTTGCGCGTGAAGGTTTTTTCCTTGGAAAGGAAGAAATTTCTCGCCACCTGCATCGTGATGGTGCTCGCGCCCTGCTTGTTTGAGCCGCCTGTCAGATCGGAAATCGCTGCGCGCAACACGCCCATGTAGTCGACTCCGCCATGCTGGTAAAAGCGATCGTCTTCGGCGGCGAGTATCGCATGCTTCATGTTGGAGGGCACATCGGCGATTTTCACGAGGGCCCTTCGTTCTTCGCCAAATTCGCCTATCAATGTGCCTTCGGCGCTGTAGACGCGCAGCGGCATCTTGGGGTGATAGTCGGTCAGGATATCAAGAGACGGCAGGGTGGGATAGGCCAGCATCACAGCCATGCCGAACAGGAGCACGGGCAACAGTATCAGGGTGAGAACTGCGATGAGGGGGAGCAGCCAGCGGCGTGTAGGCATTGAATAGTTGCTCAAAAATAATTAAAGGTGGTATTGTTTGTCCAACAGTCGGATTATATACGAGATAAATGCTCATCTAAAAACGCCTTTACAGCGATGACGGTTGTTGTTAGGATTTTGCCCACTTTATACGGAACTTTTCCGAACGGCCTATGCCAAAAGTAAATTTAGAAAGTTTGCTGGATTTCATCCAGTCCAGAACGCCACCCCTGATCGGCGTGGATATCAGTTCATCATCAGTCAAGTTGGTAGAGCTTAGCCAGTCGCCGAACAATGCTGGTTATACCATCGAACGCTATGCGATTGAGGCGTTGCCGAAAGACGCGGTCAGCGATGGCAACATCAACAATCTGGATGCGTTGGCAGAGACCCTGCAGAAAGCCTGGAAGCATCTGGGCACGAAAATCAAGAACATCAGCGTAGCGCTCCCAGCTGCCGCAGTCATCACGAAGAAGATACTCCTGCCGGCCGGCATGCGGGATGAAGACATGGAATATCAGGTCGAGTCCGAGGCGAATCAGTATATCCCGTTTGCGCTGGATGAGGTGAATCTGGACTTCCAGGTCCTGGGCCCTGCACCAAGCAATCCCGACGAGGTGGAAGTCCTGCTGGCCGCATCGCGCAAGGTGAATGTCGAGGACCGGGTGGCAGCAGCACAGGCGGCAGGACTCAATGTGACGGTCGTGGATGTCGAGCCTTATGCCGCCGAAACTGCTTTTTCTCAGATACGCGCCCAGCTGCCGGATGGCGCGGAGGACAAGTGCGTGGCGCTGATCGACATCGGCGCCACCGTGATGAATGTCAATGTGCTGAGAAACGGAAAGTCTATCTATGCGCGAGACCAGCAGATAGGCGGCGAGCAGCTGACCCAGCAGATACAGAACGCCTTCGGCCTGACTGCCGAGCAGGCGGAGGCGGCCAAGCGCACAGGCGGTTTGCCTGACAACTATGAGAGCGATGTGCTCAGTCCATTTCGCGAGAGCATGGTGATGGAGATCGCGCGCGCGCTGCAATTCTTCTTTACATCGTCTCAATACAACGAGGTCGACTACATCATCCTGGCGGGTGGAAGCTCGGTGTTGCCGGGGCTTGACGATGCGGTGGCAACGCGCACTCAGGTGAGCACCATGGTCGCAAACCCGTTCGCACTGATGAAACTTTCAAGCAGAATAAGGAGTAGGCAGCTTCAAGTGGATGCGCCGGCGCTGATCGTCGCATGCGGTCTGGCGATGCGGAGGTTTGATCCATCATGATACGCATAAATTTGTTGCCGCATCGCGAAGAGAAGCGGAAAGCCAGGCAGGTCCAGTTCTATATGCTGAGCGTGCTGACGCTGCTGCTCGCGGTGATCGTGTGGGGGCTTGTGCATATGGCAATCAGCGCCCGCATCGACTACCAGGATAGGCGCAACGCATACCTTGAAAAGGAAATCTCGCTGCTGGATAAGCAGATCGATGAAATCAAGAAACTGCGCGAGCAGACCAAGATATTGCTAGAGCGCAAGGATGCGGTAGAAAAGCTTCAGAGCGACCGTTCAAATGTGGTGCACCTGATGGATCAGATGCTGCGCATTTTGCCGGAAGGGGTTTATCTTAAATCCATCAAGCAGACTGGGGACGAAATCAATCTGGTCGGATATACGCAATCCAATGCGCGCGTGTCCACATTGATGAAGGCTATCGCGGATTCGGCCTGGCTTGAGTCGCCAAATCTGGTCGTGATCAAGGCAACGACGGTGAATAGCGCGCCGATCAGCGAGTTCACGCTTACATTCAAGTTGCGCAAGTCTTTTGGCGCTGACGCAGCCAAGCCCGCTGGCGGAAGGAATTAGCCGTGAAGATGACTTTCGATGATCTCAAGAATCTCAATCCGAAAACGCCGGGCGCATGGCCATGGCCTGCAAAATTGCTCGCGTTTGCAGTGATGTTCGTCGCGGTAGTGGCTACAGGCGCCTTGCTTGACTGGCAGGACCAGTGGAACAGGCTCAAGGGAGCGCAGCAAAAGGAAGAGACGCTCAAGGAGAATTTTCTGACCAAGAAAAAGGTTGCGGTCAACCTCGACTTGATCAAGAAACAGTTGCTTGAAACGCAGGAGTCATTCGGTGCGCTGCTCAAACAGTTGCCGAACAAGTCTGAAATGGACGAATTGTTGACGGACATCAATCAGGCCGGATTGGGTAGGGGTTTGCAGTTCGACCTGTTCCGCCCCGGGCCTGAGACGATCAAGGGCTCCTTTGCCGAGCAGCCGATCGCGATCAAGGTCACCGGCAATTACGACGACCTCGGGAAGTTTGCAAGCGATGTTTCGATGTTGCCGCGCATAGTCACGCTGAACGACATTGCGATTTCTCCGGACAAGTCTGGCGTCTTGACGATGGACGCGACCGCGAAGACCTTCCGTTATCTGGATGAAGAAGAAATTGCGGCGCAAAAGAGGGCTGCAAAGGCAGCAGGAGCCAAAAAATGAAGCTAACCTATCTGGCGCTTGCATGCCTTCTGCTGGCGGGTTGCGGCGGCGAGGAATTCTCGGACTTGCACGACTTTGTAAAGAATGCGGGTGCTGACATGCGCGGAAAGATTGAGCCTCCGCCCAATGTGAAAATGTATGAGCCGTTCGTTTACGACAACAGCACCAATCTGGAGAATCCTTTCAAGCCGAGGAAGCCTATCACTAATCCTTCAGGCAAGCGCGGCGAGAACGAACCAGACATGAACCGTCCCAGGGAGGCGCTCGAGGCATTCCCGCTTGAAAATTTGAAGATGGTGGGCTATGTGTTGAAGAACAAGGTGCCACATGCCGTCGTCCGCGCGCCCGACAAGACGCTGCATACGGTCAAGGTCGGCAATTACATAGGCATGAATTTCGGTTTGATCACCAAGATAACCGACACGAAGATCGATATCGAGGAAGAAGTGCAGGACAGCACAGGAGACTGGTCGAAGCGCGAGAACAGTCTGCAATTACTTGAAGGAGCAAAGCAATGAGACAGGATACGATGATGAATTTGCAGACGGGAGCCCAAAGGCTGAAGCGCGTATTGGGCTTGCTCGGATTGCTGGCGATATTCGCCGCGGCACCTGCTCATGCTGACGAGCAGAACAAGATCACGGGCTTGAGCGTCAGCGAGCCAGCAGCAGGCACGACCGTGCTCAAGGTCGACCTTGAGAGCCCGTTGGGTGCATTGCCTGCGGGATTCACCGTCAATGCGCCTGCCCGCATCGCGCTCGACTTCCCGAATACCGCAAACGGCCTGGGCAAGTCCACGCAGGAATTCGCAGCAGGGGATTTGCGAAGCGCTAACATCGTGCAGGCGGGAGCCAGAACCAGACTCGTGATCAATCTCGATCACATGATGACCTATAATACGAGGACGGAAGGCAACAGCCTTTTGATCACGCTGCATCCTCAGGCGGCAGGCCCATCGGAGGCGGTCAGCCGATTTGCGGAAGCCGCAACCGGCGTGCAGCAGCACGCCCTGACAGGCATCGATTTCCATCGCGGCAAGAATGGCGAAGGCCGCATACAGGTCAACCTCTCTGATCCCGGCGTCGGCATAGACATACACCGCCAGGGCACCAAGCTGGTTGTGGATTTTCTGAAGTCTAGCCTTCCTAAGAATCTGCAGCGCAAGCTGGATGTGGTCGATTTCGCAACTCCAGTGCAGTCCCTTGATACTTTTTCCGAGGGCAACAATGTGCGCATGGTGATCGAGCCCAAGGGCGAGTGGGAGCATGCGGCATACCAGACCGACAAGAAATTCATCGTCGAAGTCAAGCCTCTCATTGAGGATCCGCACAAGCTGACCAAGGGTCCGGGTTACACAGGCGAAAAGCTGACGCTTAATTTTCAGGATATCTCGGTGCGCGAGGCGCTCAATGTGATCGCCGACTTCACCAACAAGAACATGGTCATCAGCGACAGCGTGACGGGCAACCTGACGCTGCGTCTGAAGGACGTTCCCTGGGATCAGGCGCTGGACATCATCCTGCAGAGTCGCGGCCTTTCGATGCGTGCGAATGGGAATGTGATCCAGGTCGCTCCTACTGCAGAGATGGCGGCATCTGAGAAGAACGATCTGACTGCGCGCCAGGAGGTTTCAGAGCTTGAGGAATTGCATACGGAAAGCTTCAGGCTTGGCTATCAGACGGCTTCTTCTGTCGCCTTGATGCTGAACGGAATTTCTGTCGCGGCACCCGGTGCGCCTGCGGCGACACCCATGCCGGGAGGAGCGGCTCAACAGAATACGCCGCTGCGCATATTGTCCAAGCGCGGCAGCGCGATCGCGGACGGAAGGACCAATACCCTCTTCGTCCAGGATACGGCTTCCCGTCTTGATGACGTGCGCAAGCTGATCAAGCAGATCGACGTGCCGGCAAAACAGGTGCTGATCGAGGCGCGAGTCGTCCAGGCGCATGACGGATTTGCGCAGAATCTGGGCGTGAGGCTGGGCTATACGGGAGCCGGTCCGGGACCTACTGGCGGAAACAGCCCCAGGCTCCAGATGACCGGTGCAGGCGGCATTGGCGGTCAGGCGCTTGGTAACCCTGCCAGTCAGGGTGGAATACAAGGCACGACAAACGTAGGCACTGTGTTCTCGCCAACCACGAGCAACGTGAACCTGCCTGTGGATCAGGTTGGCAACCCGCAAGCGGGTATATTCCAGTTCGCGCTGTTCAATGCGGCGGCTTCCAAGGTGTTGAATGTCGAAATCAACGCGATGCAGTCGGATGAGGTTGGCAAGATCATCTCCAGCCCGCGCGTCGTGAGCGAGAACAACGACTCGGAATGGGCGGTCGTCGAGCAGGGCCAGGAGCTTCCCTACATCATCAGCACGGTCGCAGGCGGCACGGTGGTGAACACAGTCTCCTTCAAGGACGCCGTGCTGAAGCTTGGGGTGAAGACGAAGATCACGCCTGATAACAACATCGACATGACAGTCGAAGTGAAGAAGGATTCGGCGGGTGTTGCGATCTCGGGCGCAATCCCGATCAACACCAACAAGGTGATCACCAAGGTGCTGGTTGAAAACGGCGGCACGGTTGTCATCGGCGGCGTGTATACGCAAAATGATGATCATGTTGTGAACAAGGTTCCCCTGTTGGGTGACATTCCCATCCTGGGCGCGCTTTTCAGAAGCAAGGCAGTCTCGTCGGTTAAGGATGAGCTCCTGGTCTTCCTGTCGCCCAAGATCATGCAGGATGAACTGAACCTGCGCTGATAGCTTTAAAAGGATGGACTGCATAAAGGCCCGGCAAGTCCGGGCCTTTGATTAAATGATATGCAATCGGATAATGACAGGAAAACCCGCTCGGGAAATTTGATCCTCGTGGGGATGATGGGATCGGGAAAGTCCACCATGGGCCGCATCCTCGCCAGGCATTTGCACAAGGATTTTGTGGACTGCGACGAGGAGATTCAGCATCGCACGGGGGTGACGATACCGCATATATTCGATGTGGAAGGCGAAGCGGGGTTCCGCCAGCGCGAGATGGCCGCATTGGAGTCGCTTCTTGGAAGAAACGGTCTCGTGCTCGCAACAGGCGGGGGCGCCGTGTTGTTGGAAAAAAACCGGGAACTGATGAAGCATAACGGCATCGTCATCTATCTCAAGGCAAGCGCACACGATCTGTGGCTGCGCACACGCAACGACAAGAGCCGGCCATTGCTGCAGAACACGGACATGCATGCAAGGATCAACGAATTGCTGGCTCAGAGGGAAGCGCTCTATCAGCAGGTTGCAGACATCGTGATTGCGACCGGCAGGCAGAGCGTGCACGGCCTGATGATGAAACTGGCTGGCGAAATCGAAACATACCGGAAGAAACAAGCATGATGCAGACATTGACAGTGGGGCTACAGGAGCGCAGCTATCCGATACACATAGGCAGCGGTTTGCTGCATGACGCGAGTCTGCTGTCCCCGCATCTTTCCGGAAAACGCGCGGCCATCGTGACCAACACCACGGTCGCACCGCTTTACCTCGAAAAACTGCAGCGCACCTTGGGTACGATCGGCATCGAGAGCGTGCCCATCGTCCTGCCGGACGGTGAAAAATATAAGACTTCGGATACGCTGAACCAGATCTATGACGCGCTTCTTGCGAATCGTTGCGAAAGAAAGACGCCGCTGATCGCACTCGGGGGAGGCGTGATCGGCGACATGACGGGATTTGCTGCGGCGACCTATCTGCGCGGCGTGCCTTTCATCCAGATACCTACAACGCTGCTCTCCCAGGTGGATTCTTCTGTTGGCGGAAAGACCGGCATCAACCATCCGCTTGGCAAGAACATGATAGGCGCATTCTATCAGCCCAAACTGGTGCTCGCGGATATCGAAACGCTTAATACCCTGCCCGACAATGAACTCTCGGCAGGATTGGCTGAAGTGATCAAGTATGGCCTGATCCGCGACCTGCCATTTCTCGAGTGGCTGGAACAGAACATGGAAAGGCTGCTGGCGCGAGACAGGAACGCGCTGCAATATGCGGTATTGAGAAGCTGCGAGAACAAGGCGCAAGTGGTGGCTGCGGACGAGCGCGAGAGCGGGGAGCGCGCATTGCTGAATCTTGGGCATACCTTTGGCCATGCGATTGAAACCGGGATGGGTTATGGCACATGGCTGCACGGAGAGGCGGTTGCGGCAGGGACTGTCATGGCAGCCCAGCTGTCCCGCCGATTGGGTTGGCTGAGTGAAACGGACGTGGCGCGCGTGCGCGCGCTGATCGAGCGTGCAAGACTGCCCGTCGTGTCTCCCGATCTCGGCATGGAAAAATACCTGGAATACATGGGCCACGACAAGAAAGTGGAAGGAGGCAGGCTGCGCTTCGTATTGCTAAGACAACTGGGCAAAGCGGAGCTGACAGGCGATGTCCCTCAGAACTTGCTTGAGCAAGCGATAGCCGATTGCGTCGGGAAGTCATGAAAGAGCTTGTCGGATATGCAGTCAGCGAAGTCAATTCACGCGGCAGGAAATTTTCGGAAAAGCCGCCGGAAGGGCGCGGTGAATTCCAGAGAGACCGAGACCGCATCATCCATTCAGGCGCATTCCGCCGTCTCGAATACAAGACACAGGTTTTCGTGAACCACGAAGGGGATCTCTTCAGGACGCGCCTGACCCATAGCATTGAAGTGGCGCAGATAGCACGCTCGATCGCTCGTCACCTTCGTCTCAACGAGGATCTATCGGAGGCGATCTCGCTTGCCCACGATCTGGGCCATACGCCTTTTGGACATGCCGGGCAGGATGCGCTCAACGAATGCATGAAGGACTATGGGGGTTTCGAGCACAACTTGCAGTCAGTCCGGGTTGTGGATGTGCTGGAAGAGCGCTATGCAGAGTTCGATGGCCTGAATCTGTGTTTCGAGACTCGCGAAGGCATACTCAAACATTGCAGGATGGAGAAGGCGGTCGAGATGGGCGAGCTTGGCGAGCGCTTCATCAAGAACCAGCGACCATCCCTTGAAGCGCAGATCGCCAATCTGGCCGATGAGATTGCCTACAACAATCACGATGTGGACGATGGGCTGCGCTCGGGACTGATCACGCTGGAACAGCTCGAAGCCGTGCCGCTGGTCGCAAGGCATCTTAAAGATGTGCGAGCAGCATATCCCGATCTTGGTGGCCGTCGTGTGGTGCACGAGATGGTCAGGCGCATGATCAACACGCTGGTGACGGACCTGATACACCAGAGCGCTGCCAACATCGAGGCGCAAGGACTCGAGACCCTGGATGACGTCAGATGCGTACCGGCTCTAGTTGCATTCAGCGGAGAGCTGAACCGCGAGCAGCGCGAGCTCAAGAAATTCCTGCATCTGCACTTGTACAGGCATTACCGCGTGATGCGCATGAGTTCCAAGGCGCAGCGCATCGTTCGCGATCTGTTTGGCATATTCATGGAAGATGTCAGGCTATTGCCCACGCAGTTTCAGGCCAGCGCCAATGAATCCGAGATGAGCCGTGCAAGAGTGGTTGCCGATTACATCGCCGGCATGACCGACCGCTATGCAATCCGCGAGCACAGGCGCATCTTTGCGGTTGAAGAAGATCCAGTCTGATTTGCGGTTGAAGAAGATCCAGTCTGAATGCTGTATTTTTCCGGCGCAAGATACCGAATCGCATCGGATGTATTTAGCAGCTTAAAAGAATTGCTGCTTAAATCCTGCTTTGGGTGTAAAGTCGCGCCCCATTCCGGGGATGATACGATCAGGATATGAGATGAGCGAGAACAAGCAGAGGTTGCCCACGCTGGTGCTGGGCTCGATCGGCGTGGTGTTTGGCGATATCGGCACGAGCCCTCTTTATGCGCTGCAGACCACTTTTACGGGGTCGGCTCCTCTGCCTGTTGTCGAGGCCAACATCCTTGGCGTGCTCTCTTTGATGTTCTGGACCATCATGCTTCTGGTGTCGTTGAAGTATGTCACGATCATCATGCGCGCGGACAACCATGGGGAGGGAGGCTCGCTTGCCCTGCTTTCGATGGTCAGCGAGCTGACATCGAAGAGCCCGAAAACCAAATGGTTCGTGACTTCCATAGGGGTGTTCGCAGCAGCGCTTTTCTTTGGCGACGGAATGATCACACCCGCCATCTCCGTGCTTTCCGCGGTTGAGGGGCTGGACCTGGTTTCCCATCAATTCAAGACTTACATATTGCCGATCACCTTCATCGTGCTGACCGGTCTCTTCATGCTGCAAAAGCGCGGCACCGCAACGGTCGGCATGGCGTTTGGCCCCATCATGATTGTATGGTTTACTTGCATAGGCATTTTCGGCATCCACTCGATTCTGCAAAGCCCCCAGGTGCTTTGGGCGATCAATCCATACCATGCATACCGTTTCATGGCGGCTGACCCGTGGCTGGCATTTCTTGCATTGGGCTCAGTCGTGCTTGCGATCACGGGAGGAGAGGCGCTCTATGCCGACATGGGGCACTTCGGAAAATATCCGATACGCCTTGCATGGTTCGGCTTCGTGCTGCCGGCTCTGGTGCTCAACTATTTCGGCCAGGGCGCCATGCTGCTGCATAACCCGAAGGCGATCGAAAACTCATTCTATCTGCTGGCGCCTAGTTGGGCGCTGGTGCCCATGGTGTTCCTGGCCACGGCAGCCACCGTGATCGCATCGCAGGCCGTGATCTCCGGCGCGTATTCATTGGCAAACCAGTCGGTGCAGATGGGCTTCATGCCGAGGATCGAGGTTCATCAGACATCGGACAAGGCGCAGGGGCAGATCTATGTGCCTTTCACCAACTGGGTGCTCTATATCGCGGTCATCTATCTGGTCTTCACCTTCCAGAGTTCGAGCAATCTGGCCGCAGCCTATGGGATCGCGGTGACCGGAACGATGACGATCACCACCGTGCTGATCACCTTCGTGATGGTGCTTTACTGGCGCTGGCCGCTGCTCTTGATCATCCCGCTGATCGCAGTGCTGTTCACTGCGGATATCACTTTCTTTGCCGCGAACGCGATGAAGATTCCTCAGGGGGGATGGTTTCCGCTGGGGATAGCGATGCTCTCATTCACCGTGCTGACCACATGGAAGCGAGGAAGAAAGCTGCTGTTCGACGAGATTTCCCGCCAGGCCGTGCCGATGCAGGTGATCCTGGACGATGCAGAAAACTTTACCCGTGTCGAAGGTACGGCGGTCTTTTTGACCAACGTGGGGGAAGGGGCGCCTTCTGCGCTTTTGCACAACATCAAGCACAACAAGGTGCTGCATGAACGCAATATATTGCTCACCGTGATCGTGGAAGACAAGCCTTATGTCACCCAGGGAAACCGCCTGCTGATCAACGAAATGGGCAAGGGATTCTACAGGGTGAGAATTTTCTATGGCTTCATGGACAGGCCTGACCTGCCGGAGGCTCTGAACGCCTGTGCGGCTCTGGGGCTGCCTTTTGACATGATGAGCACTTCCTTCTTCATATCGCGCGCAATGATCGTGTCATCCGCGCATCCTGGCATGGTCAAGTGGCGTGAGCGACTGTTCCTTGCGTTGTCAAAGAATGCGATGAATGCGGCAGACTTCTTCAAGATTCCGACAAACCGGGTGATCGAAATGGGTACGCGCATCGAGATATGATGCGATTTTCCTAGAATTCGAGGCTCGACTGATCGGTATCGAAATGGAATAGCATCACCGCATTGCGCCCGCTGCGCTTTGCTTCATACATCGCGATGTCGGCATTCTTGAGCAGCGTATCCTCGTCCTTGCCGTGTTCCGGATACATCGCAATTCCGATGCTGCAGGAGATGGACAGTTTTCCGACGGGAGAGTCGAAAGGCTGGCAGAGCATGTGGCGTATCTTGTCAGCCACGATGGCTGCCTGCTGCTGGGATTCCACAGCGGGAAGCAGCACGATGAATTCGTCTCCGCCGAGACGCGATACCGTATCCGATTCGCGTATGCAGTCGTGAATCCGCTTGGCTGCCTCGATCAGCAGCAGGTCGCCAACCGCATGCCCATGCTGGTCGTTGATCGGCTTGAATTCATCGAGATCGATGAACATCAGGGATAAGTGCGATTTCTCGCGTTTCGCAGAAGCCAGCGCCTGGGTGACCCTGTCGCTCAGCAACTGACGGTTGGGAAGGCCGGTCAATGCATCGTGCTTGGCGAGCTTGGTCAGCGCCTCGTTCGCATCGCGCAGCTGACGGGTGCGCTCTTCGATCTTGTTTTCCAGAGAGGCATTGATTTCATTGATTTCTTCTATCTTCTGGTGTATCGCGCTGTTCATGCCCATGAAGCTTCTTGTCAGATCGCCCAGCTCGTCGCCGCGATATTCGCGCATCAGATCGAGCTCCTTGCCGAGCGTCTTTTTGCCGCTAGCGACATCCTTGAAGACTTTGCTCAGCAGAGTCAAGGGGCGCGATATGGAATTGGCGAGATACCAGGCAAGTGGGAAAATGATCAGCATGCTGGCAATCGAGATCAGCAACAGGATGCGCACCATCTCCAATGTGTTTCGGTGGACTTTTGCATCGGACCTCAGCGCTGCGATCGTGCCGACCAGATGATTGCCGGTATAAAGCGGGATCAAGATTTGTGAGAAGCGCTCGTTTCCGACCGATATCATGTTGATGGCGGGTGCGCCATTGCCCGACCATTCTGGTTTCTGGTAGGCAGGCAGATTGCCGCTGCTGTAGCCGTCAGCCGTGAACAGGTTGATCTTGATGTCGGTCAGACGCCCGATGTAGTCCACGAAATCGCGATCGAGAGTCTGCACCATCACTATTCTGCCGAGTTGCGCGATTTGTGTCTTACCGGAGACGGGATCGAAGCTTTCGCCCATGATGGAGAAGCGGCTTTCTATCGCAAGCGATTTGTCAAAGATGGCATATTGAACGCCGTCCTGCTGTGCCGGATTTAATTTCAGACTCAGGCCGGGTATGTTCTCAGTCTGCTGCAGATCCTTCTGGATCAATTCTTCGCCTGCCTTCACGGGGGCGGCCAGAATGTGCGATTTATCGACGTATCCTGCAAGATTTTTTCTGAAGGATGAAAAGGCGACCAGATTGCCCTTTGCGTCATAGATCGCGATCTGGGTAAGCCTTGTCACCTTGCCGATCTTGTAGATGTCGGCCACAAGTTGCTGGTAGGTGTTGAACAGGATATCGGGGTTCATATCCGACTGCCCGTATTGCCCGAGATACCAGATCGTCGAACCCAGATTCTTCTGCCCTGCGAGCTGCCTCGATGCATTCATCAGCATGGACTTGCGATCATTCAGGTTGTCCGCGATGATATTTTTGGCCCTTTCCAGCAGTGCCTTTGATTGATCGTGGTATTGCCGGCTGATCACCACAGATACCGCAAGCATGGAAGTCGAAGCCATCACAAGGCTGATCAGAAATGCGCCCAGCAGCAGCTTGTATTTGAGGCGCAGAAATTTCATCTGGGGTGCGCTCCAGGATCAAAGGAGAGGACGGGATCAAAATGCGCCGGGGCAATGGAGCTTCCAAAATCGTAATCGGCAAAGTTTTCCTGATCCAGAAGGCCAAGCTTGACCAGGATGGTGCTCGGAAATTTTTGGCCTCTCCCCTCCAGGTAATTCACGGCGGCATCGGTGACTATGCGCGCCTGGCTTACACCTTTTGTATCGGCCGCAGCCTTGATGTATCCCTTCTGGATCTGCTCGGCGATTTCTCGCGTCAGATCAAACGCGACGATCCTGACCTTGCCTTCCAGCCCTGCCATCCTGACCGGCAAGACTGCCGCGGGGGCGCAGCCGGTGCAGCCCAGAATGTAGTCGAGCTTTTTTCTCTGCTCTGTGAGCAGCCTGGCGGCCAGTCTGGATTGCTCGACCAGATCGCTGTCTCCATAAAGGATGTTCACGATGTTGACCTTGATGGGCGCGTGATCGGCGGCCTCCCGGCTTCCTTCCACTTCACCCTTGACCCAGCCCGCATCGGCCGGGCCTGGAAGCAGGGCGACGTTCACGGACTTCAGGCCGCGCTTTTTTGCATCCCTGATCACCCATTGCATCGCGGCGCTTCCCATGCCCTTGAGCGATGAAGTCACCTTGATGTTAAGTTTGTCGCTGGTGCTGTCGTTGGCGAGCTCGAATACGGGGATGCCGTGAGCGCGCGCGCGGGCTATCGATGAATTGTTTGCAGTCTGGCTGATGGGCGAGATGACGATCGCATCATATCTTTTCGCGATGGCCTGGTCCATGTTGCGCATCTGTCCGACCAGGTCGTCGTATCCGTTTGACGGCAAGATGTCGACCGATATGCCCAGCCTTTTTGCTTCGCTGATCACACCATAATCGCATCCGACCCAGTAGGGATCCTTGATGTGCGGAAACAGGAATGCAATTCTCCAAGGTTTGCTCGCGGGTGCTGCCATCGGGAAATTTTCTTCGCGAACATGACCAGAGGTCAGCGCCTCGTCTGCCGTTTTATGGCGTTCAGGCGGGGAATAAATCACGCTGACCGGTATCTGGTCAAATCCGAACGCGATTGATGACGCATAAAGCAGCAATGCGCTAGAGATGATCTGTAATGTCTTGATTGGCATATCGTTCCAACATGCTGTTCTTGAATTCCGTATCAGCCATTCCGATAGCCTCAAGGCGATATTAACCATATTTCAGCGCGGATACAACGCGGATTTTACGGATTTTTGCTAAGACGATGACAGGTCGTTCTAACCGGCTATAATGGACGCGTTTTGGCATGCGGCTGAAACATCCCGACCCTGGGGGATAAAACCAACTCAATTGTGGAGAAACTTATGAATAAATTGATTGCATTGGCTTTTTTGGGAATTTCTGTCGCAATATCAGCGCCTGCGATCGCTGGGTCTCAGCAGGAGAAGATGAAGGGCTGCAATGTCGAGGCCAAGGGAATGAAGGGCGAGGAGAGGCGCGCCTTCATGAGCAAGTGCCTTAAGAAGGATTATGTGCTGAAGTCCGATGCCAAGGAAAAATCTGCGGCGGCACCGGCAAAGCAGCAGGACAAGATGAAGACCTGCAATGCGGATGCGAAGACCAAGGGGCTTAAAGGGGATGAGCGCAAGGCATTCATGAAAGACTGCCTGAAGAAGTAATGCCTTTGGTTGAAAAAGGGCGCGATGCGCCCTTTTTCAGTCCTGCAGTAGTTGTATCCTCTGGTTTGCGTCCTGCAGTTTCTTGAAGAGCGCGATCAACAGCGCCTTGTCCATGTAATCTTTCAGTTTTACGTCGCTTCTCAGGATCTCAATTCCGGTCCTGTCGAGTTCTGCTGCGACCACGTGTTCACCGGCGATGACGGTCGCGGAGCGGGACATCTTGTCGTTATTGAAGAATGCGCCTTCTCCTATGCATTCGCCGCTGACGATGCTTCCGACTTTCTTCTGGTTGCAATAGGCTGTCGCTGCGCCTAAAAGCACGACGTAGAAGGTGTCGGTCGGGTCCTTCTCGCGGGTCAGCTTCTCGCCCGCTGAAAAGCTGCGGATTCTGACCAGCTTCGAGATGGCTTCAAGATATTCGTTCGGAATGGGATCGAAGAAGGAGCACTTGCGAAGCTCCAGGAAGCGTTTTTTCGAGTCTTCCAGCTGCTTGATGAAGCCGGCAAGGCTGGTCTCAATGTCGTCTATCTCGTTCATGTTCCCGTCCGGGTGAGTCATGAAAGCCAATATATTAAAGCCATCAGGCGCAGTGCACATGTCTGCGCAAAGCGGAACTTATCACAAGCGTGGCGCAATGTCTTCATCGAAATCGGCTTTCGGTTTGATGAGGTCTCCCTAATCCGCTATAATGTGCAACGATCTTTGCGGGTTGAGCTCACGGTTCTTCCCGCTTCTTTATGTCTATCTTGGGAGCCTCTGGTGACGCAAACGAATCCTGCCATTCTTGTACTAGCCGATGGGACGGTGTTTCGTGGCGTTGCCATAGGCGCTGCCGGCAGCAGCGTGGGTGAGGTGGTCTTCAATACCGCGATGACGGGCTATCAGGAGATACTTACGGACCCTTCCTATTGTCGCCAGATCGTCACGCTGACCTATCCTCACATAGGCAATGTCGGCACAAACGATGAGGATGTCGAATCCCGCCAGGTATTCGCAAGCGGCCTCATCATCCGCGATCATTCGCTTGTGATGAGCAGCTGGCGCGGGCAAAAGCCTCTTTCGGATTACCTCAAGGTCAACAATGTGGTGGCGATCGCCGGAATCGACACGCGCAAGCTGACGCGCATATTGCGCGAGAAGGGTTCGCAAAACGGCTGCATCGCGACCGGGGAAGACGCGGAGGCGGCGCTGAAAGCCGCTCGCGGCTTTGCGGGGCTTGCCGGCATGGATCTGGCTCAGGTGGTGAGCTGCGACAAGCCCTATGAGTGGCTTGAAACCGAGTGGGATCTTGGCGCTGGCTACGCAACCCAAAAGGCTTCTGAATTTCACGTGGTGGCTTACGACTTTGGCGTGAAGCGCAACATCCTGCGCATGCTGGCATCGCGCGGCTGCAGGATCACCGTGGTGCCGGCGAAGACGCCCGCCAAGGAAGTGCTGGCAATGAAGCCTGACGGAATATTCCTCTCGAACGGTCCTGGAGATCCGGAGCCCTGCGATTACGCGATCTCGGCGACCCAGGAGATATTGGCAACGGACATTCCGCTTTTCGGCATCTGCCTCGGCCATCAGATCATGGGACTGGCCGTGGGTGCGAAGACGGTGAAGATGAAGTTCGGCCATCGCGGCGCAAACCACCCCGTGCAGGATCTGGAAAGCCGTCGCGTGATGATCACGAGCCAGAATCACGGCTTCGCGGTGGATGCATTGACATTGCCCGCGCACGCGCGCGCAACGCATGTCTCGCTGTTCGACGGGACGCTGCAGGGGTTCGAACTGGCAGACAAGCCTGCATTCTGCTTCCAGGGGCACCCCGAGGCGAGCCCCGGCCCGCACGATGTTGACGGCTTGTTCGATAAATTTGTTGAAAAGATGAAAGGAGCACGTAGCCGGTAGCACGCTACAGTCCTATGCCAAAACGTACTGACCTGAAATCCATACTCATCATCGGCGCCGGCCCCATCGTCATCGGGCAGGCATGCGAATTCGACTATTCCGGCGCGCAGGCCTGCAAGGCGTTGCGCGAGGAAGGCTATCGCGTGGTGCTGGTGAATTCGAATCCCGCCACGATCATGACCGATCCGGACATGGCGGATGCGACCTATATCGAACCCATCACCTGGCAGATCGTCGAGAAGATCATCGCGAAGGAAAGGCCGGATGCGATCCTGCCCACCATGGGCGGGCAGACCGCATTGAATTGCGCGCTCGACCTGGCAAAGCACGGGGTGCTCGAGAAGTACAGGGTCGAGATGATAGGCGCATCGCGGGACGCCATCGACATGGCCGAAGACCGCGAGAAATTCAAGCAGGCGATGACGCGCATAGGCCTTTCATCTGCGCGCTCCGCGATCGCGCACAGCATGGAGGAAGCCTTGCAGGTGCAGCAGGTGATGGGTTATCCGACCATCATCCGGCCTTCCTTCACGATGGGCGGCAGCGGAGGCGGCATCGCCTACAACCGAGAGGAATTCATGACCATCTGCGAAGGGGGGCTGGAGGCTTCTCCGACGCGCGAGCTGCTGATCGAGGAGTCGCTGCTCGGTTGGAAAGAATACGAGATGGAGGTGGTGCGCGATCGCAATGACAACTGCATCATCATCTGCTCGATCGAGAACCTCGACCCTATGGGCGTGCATACGGGGGATTCGATCACGGTCGCGCCTGCGCAGACCCTGACAGACAAGGAATTCCAGATCATGCGCGACGCATCCCTTGCGGTGCTGCGCGAAATCGGTGTTGAGACGGGCGGTTCCAACGTGCAGTTCGCCATCAATCCGGATAATGGCCGCATGGTGGTGATCGAGATGAATCCCCGTGTATCGCGATCGAGCGCACTGGCATCCAAGGCGACAGGCTTCCCGATCGCGAAGGTCGCCGCCAAGCTTGCGGTTGGCTATACGCTGGACGAGTTGCAGAACGACATCACAGGAGGCGCCACCCCCGCATCCTTTGAGCCCACGATAGATTACGTGGTGACCAAGATACCGCGCTTCGCATTTGAAAAATTCCCGCAGGCGAACGACCGCCTGACCACGCAGATGAAATCGGTGGGTGAAGTGATGGCCATAGGGCGCACTTTCCAGGAGTCCTTCCAGAAGGCATTGCGCGGCCTCGAGGTGGGAGTGAACGGGATGGATGCCAAGTTCTCGAGTCTCGAGGAGATCGCGGCCGAGCTAGGCAACCCAGGCCCTGCCCGCATCTGGGCTGTTTCCGATGCGTTCCGCCTTGGCATGAGCGTTGACGAGGTATTCAACATCAGCAAGATAGACCGCTGGTTTCTGGCGCAGATAGCGGATCTGGTTCGCATGGAGGCAACGCTTTTGGGACGCGCGCATCAAAGCGTGGATGCTTCAGAAATGCGTCAATTGAAGCGCAGCGGGTTCTCGGATGCGAGGATAGCGCACCTTCTGGGTGCCGATGTGGATACGCTGCGCGCCTATCGCCATGGTCTTGGCGTGCGCCCTGTTTACAAGCGTGTGGACACCTGTGCTGCCGAGTTTTCGACTGACACCGCCTACATGTATTCCACCTATGAGGAGGAATGCGAAGCGCTGCCTACCGGCAAGAAGAAGATCATGGTGCTGGGGGGAGGCCCCAACCGCATCGGGCAGGGCATAGAATTCGACTATTGCTGCGTGCATGCCGCCCTGGCGATGCGCGAAGACGGCTATGAAACCATCATGGTCAACTGCAATCCGGAAACGGTATCCACCGATTACGACACATCCGACCGCCTGTATTTCGAGCCGCTGACGCTCGAAGACGTGCTGGAGGTGGTCGCGGTCGAAAAGCCTGCCGGGGTGATCGTGCAGTATGGCGGGCAGACACCGTTGGGTCTTGCGCGCGGGCTTGAAAAGAACGGCGTGCCCATCATAGGCACGACGCCTGACATGATAGACTGCGCGGAAGACCGCGAACGCTTCAAGAGGATGCTGACAGAGCTCGGCTTGAAGCAGCCTCCCAACCGCACTGCGAGCAATGTGGCAGAAGGCATCGCTGGTGCCCAGGAAATCGGCTATCCGCTGGTGATGAGGCCATCCAATGTGCTGGGTGGACGCGCGATGGAGATCATCCATGCGCAGAACGACCTCGAGCGCTACATGCGCGATGCGGAAGCGATGTCTCTGACCTATCCTGAGCGCATGCCGATATTGCTCGACCGTTTTTTGAACGATGCGATCGAAGTGGACGTGGACGCCGTTTCAGACGGGAAGGACGTGATCATCGGCGGCATCATGGAGCATATAGAGGAGGCGGGCGTGCATTCAGGGGATTCCGCCTGTTCACTTCCGCCTTTCAGCCTGCCTAAGGCCATGCAGGACGAGCTGCGCAGGCAGACTTTCCTGATGGCGCGCGCGCTCAATGTGGTGGGGCTGATGAACGTGCAATTCGCGATTCAGGGCGAGACGGTCTATGTATTGGAAGTCAATCCCCGCGCATCCCGCACCGTGCCCTTCGTCTCAAAGGCGACGGGTGTGCCGCTTGCCAAGATTGCCGCACGCTGCATGGCGGGGCAGACGCTCGCACAGCAGGGTGTCACAGCAGAGGCGGTGCCAGCCTATTACTCAGTGAAGGAAGCCGTTTTCCCATTCATCAAGTTCCCTGGTGTGGATACCATACTGGGCCCTGAAATGAAATCCACAGGGGAGGTGATGGGGGTGGGCGAGACTTTCGCCGAGGCTTTCGTCAAGTCTCAGCTCGCGGCGAGTGTCAAACTCCCGAGGGAAGGGAAGGTCTTCATCAGCGTGAGGGATGCGGACAAGCAAGGAGCGGTCGATGTTGCGCGCTCTCTGGAGGCGCTGGGCTTCACGCTTCTTGCGACGCGCGGAACCGCATCGGCGATCAGTGATGCGGGCATCAAGGTTTCCGTCGTGAACAAGGTTGCGGAAGGACGTCCGCACATCGTGGACATGCTGAAGAATGGCGAGATCAATCTGATCGTCAATACCGTCGACAGCAGGCCCGCTGCGATGCGCGATTCCTATTCGATAAGGCATGCCGCCTTGCAGGGTCGCGTGACTTATTACACGACGCTGGCCGGCGCGCGGGCGGCCTGCATAGGCATGCATCATCTGCAGGGCTTGCAGGTTTACGATGTTCAGTCCCAGCATCGAAGAACAGCAGCTATTAGCGAGTAGCTGATTCGGCAGGTCGGGCTTCGTCCGACTGGTTAAACCCGCGAAGCGGACAACATAACTGGCTACCAGCCACTAGCTACTAACATATGAAAGTTCAAGTATGAGTAAAATTCCATTGACTCTGGTCGGAGCAGAGAAGCTGCGCCAGGAGTTGCATCGCCTGAAGACGATAGAGCGGCCGTCGGTGATCAACGCGATTTCAGAGGCGCGCGCTCAGGGAGACCTTTCCGAGAACGCCGAATATGAGGCAGCCAAGGAGAAGCAGGGGTTTGTCGAGGGGCGCATCATGGAGCTTGAAGGTAAACTGGGCAGCGCGCAGATCATCGACCCTAAGACGATCAATGCCGACGGGAGATGCGTGTTCGGATCGACCGTGATACTGGAAGACGTCAAGAGCGGCGATGTCGTGACCTATCAGATCGTGGGCGAAGACGAGGCCGACATCCGCGAGCGCAAGATATCGATCGGATCTCCGATTGCGCGAGCCCTGATCGGAAAATACAGCGGCGATGTTGCCGAGGTTCAGGCCCCGCACGGCGTGCGGGAATATGAAGTGGTCGAGGTGCGCTACATCTAGCGGAGGCTATCCCCGGTTGCCCAGCTGTTTCTTGGTCAGAGGCTTCTTGCCCTTGTGTCTGGGCATCTGGCGGATCTCGATCTTGTGAGTCTCGGGATTGGGCTTGAAGATCACCAGTATCTTGCCGATATGCTGAACAGGCTCGGCCTCCAGTTTTGTGCAGATCTCGCTTAAAATGGCCTCGCGTTCCGGGCGTTCGGCCATGACGCGAATCTTGATGAGTTCGTGTAACCTCAGGGTCTTTTCGATTTCTTGCAGCACGGAATCCGTCAGGCCTGCATTGCCTATCATCACGGTGGGTTTTAATTGATGAGCGCGGCCCTTCAAGGCAAGGCGTTCAGAAACGGTCAGGGCGGTCATGATTTCCTCTATAACATTCGGTTTGCGATTCTAAACGATGAAGCCTTCCAAAACCAGCAAACAATGGATGCGTGAACATGTGAGCGATCCCTTCGTTCAGCAGGCGCAGAAAGACGGGTATCGTTCGCGTGCGGTATACAAGCTCCTGGAGATCGATGAAAGAGACCATCTTTTCAAGTCTGGACAAGTGGTCGTGGACCTCGGCGCTGCGCCGGGAGGATGGAGCCAGGTGGCGGCAAAACTCGTCGGGGAATCAGGCAAGGTCATCGCCCTCGATCTGCTTCCGATGGAACCTTTGCGTTTCGTTGAGTTCATACAGGGCGATTTTCGCGAAGAAGAGGTATTGCAAAAACTCGAGTCTTGCCTGCAGAATAGACCCGTGGGACTTGTAATTTCGGATATGGCCCCCAATTTCAGCGGGGTGGCGCAGTTGGATCAGGATCGTGCGATATATCTTGCAGAGCTTGCGATGGAATTTGCCTTGAAGCATTTGAGCCCGGAGGGAAGCTTTCTGGTCAAGGTTTTTCAGGGTTCGGGATTCGAGGCTTACGTGAAATCGATGCGGAACCATTTTTCAAGGGTGGTTATCCGCAAGCCAAAAGCATCCAGAGACCGCAGCAGCGAAGTGTATCTTTTGGGTACCGGAGTGCTTGAGTAATCGGTCGATACATAGTCTAATGACATACCTCGGCAGTGCATATTAAGGAATTATCTCGTGAACAATTTTAAGAGTATTGCAATCTGGCTGGTCGTAGCACTGGTCCTGATGACCGTGTTCAACCAGTTCAATTCACGCCAGCAGATGACTTCCCAGTCTCATCTGGGCTATTCCCAGTTCCTGGACGAGGTCAAGAAGGGCGAGATAGCCAAGGTGGTCATCGAAGGCCGCACGCTGAATGCTACGACGACCGAGGGCAAGCATATCACCACCTATGCGCCCAGCGATCTATGGATGGTCTCGGACCTGCTCAAGAACGGCGTCAACGTGGAAGCCAAGCCGGAAGAGGAACAGTCCTTCCTGATGAGCGTATTCGTCTCATGGTTCCCGATGATCTTGCTGATCGCGGTCTGGGTTTTCTTCATGCGCCAGATGCAGGGCGGCGGCAAGGGCGGCGCTTTTTCTTTCGGGAAGTCGCGCGCCCGCATGCTGGATGAGGCGAAGGAGCGCGTGACCTTTGCAGATGTCGCGGGCTGCGATGAGGCGAAGGAAGAAGTCTCGGAGCTCGTGGATTTCTTGAGGGATCCGACCAAATTCCAGAATCTGGGCGGGCGCATACCCCGTGGCGTTCTGATGGTGGGCAGCCCCGGAACCGGCAAGACCCTGCTCGCAAAGGCGATCGCGGGAGAAGCGAAGGTGCCTTTCTTCTCGATCTCCGGTTCAGATTTCGTCGAGATGTTCGTGGGCGTGGGTGCGGCGCGCGTGCGCGACATGTTTGAACAGGCGAAGAAGCAGTCTCCCTGCATCATCTTCATCGACGAGATAGACGCTGTGGGTCGCCAGCGCGGCGCAGGACTTGGCGGTGGCAACGATGAGCGCGAGCAGACCCTGAATGCCTTGCTGGTCGAGATGGACGGTTTCGAGGGTGCCTCCGGCGTGATCGTGATCGCCGCGACCAACAGGCCTGATGTGCTGGATGCTGCGCTGCTGCGCCCCGGCCGCTTCGATCGCCAGGTGGTGGTTCCTTTGCCGGACATCCGCGGCCGCGAACAGATCCTGGCTGTGCACATGCGCAAAGTGCCCTGTTCTCCAGATGTCGACGCGAGCATACTGGCGCGCGGAACGCCAGGCATGTCGGGCGCAGATCTCGCGAACCTGGTCAACGAGGCAGCCCTTTTTGCTGCACGCCGCGCCAAGCGTTTTGTCGAAATGGACGACTTTGAGGCGGCTAAGGACAAGATCTTCATGGGTGCTGAACGCCGTTCCATGGTGATGCCGGAGGAAGAGCGCCGCAATACGGCTTATCACGAATCGGGCCATGCGCTGGTCGCGAAACTGATGCCCAAGACGGACCCCGTTCACAAGGTCACGATCATTCCGCGCGGACGCGCGCTGGGCCTGACCATGCAGTTGCCTTCGGAGGACAGGTACAGCATGGACAAGGAGCGCATCCTGTCCACCATTGCGGTGCTGTTTGGCGGACGCATCGCAGAGGAAGTCTTCATGCATCAGATGACCACGGGCGCGTCCAACGACTTCGAGCGAGCAACCGACATGGCGCGCAAGATGGTCACGCAATGGGGCATGTCCGATGCGCTTGGCCCCATGGTTTATGGCGAGAACGAGGGCGAGGTTTTCCTGGGCCGCTCGGTCACGACGCACAAGAACATCTCTGAGGCGACCATGCAGAAGGTCGATACCGAGATACGTCACATCATCGACAAGCAGTATGCGCTTGCACGCAATCTGATCGAAACGCACCGCGACAAGATTGAGGCGATGACTGCCGCGCTTCTGGAATGGGAAACGATAGACGCAGAGCAGATCGAGGACATCATGGCGGGTAAATCGCCAAGGCCTCCAAAGCCCAGCCAGGCAACACAGGCGCCCAAGCCGCCAAAGGACGAGACGCCTTCAGCACCTGCGGTCACACCCACCCAGCCCGCGCAGGAAGTCTGAAATACAGGAACGAGGATTGAGGATTGAGCCGCTGCTCAGATTTTCAATCCTCAGTCCTCACTCCTGATGTTCGTCTGTGGCTCATACCAGTTTGACCTCTCCCGCCCATTGGTGATGGGCATCCTTAACGTCACGCCGGATTCTTTCTCGGATGGCGGTCTTTACAGTCATCGCGAGGCTGCGATTAGCCGCGCGATGCAACTCATCGAAGAAGGGGCCGACATCATCGACGTCGGGGGCGAATCGACCCGTCCTGGCGCCGAACCTGTGAGTTTGCAGGAAGAACTGGACCGTGTACTTCCCGTCGTCGAAGCCTTGAAGGGCGTACCAGTCTCTATCGATACCTTCAAACCTGAAGTCATGAAGGCCGGCATCGCTTTGGGTGCAGCGATGATCAACGACATAGACGCACTGCAGAATGTTGATGCGATGAATGCCTTATCCCAAAGCGATGCCGCCGTATGCCTGATGCACAAGAAGGGTAGTCCTAAGACCATGCAGCATCGGCCGGAGTATGGCGACATTGTTTCCGAGGTGATGGAATTTTTGGGAGGCCGCATAGATGCGGCGCTAACCTCGGGCATAGCGATAGACCGCATCGTCATCGATCCAGGATTTGGCTTTGGCAAGACATTGGAGCACAATTTGAAATTGTTGGGCAATCTGTCAGAGTTCAAGAAACTTAAAGTGCCGCTGCTGGCAGGACTTTCGAGAAAATCCATGCTGGGCGCGATCACGGGGCAGGATGCGCAGCACAGGATGGCCGCGAGTCTGGCGGCCGCATTGATCGCAGCCGAACGAGGTGCCGCGATCCTGCGCGTGCACGATGTGCGTGCAACGGTGGATGCGATAAAGGTCTGGGATGCGGTAAACAGGGGGAGAGCATGAGCAGAAAATATTTTGGTACGGATGGCATACGCGGCAGGGTCGGAGAGTTTCCGATCACGCCGCAGTTCGTGATGACGCTGGGCTATGCCGCAGGGAAAGTGCTGGCTTGTGCCGAGCATACGGCAGGCGAGCGTTCAGCCGTGCTGATCGGCAAGGATACGCGCATCTCCGGCTACATGCTGGAGTCGGCCCTTCAGGCGGGGCTCATCGCGGCCGGTGTTGACGTATACCTCGCGGGCCCAGTCCCCACACCTGCCGTGGCCTATCTCACACGCGCCTTGCGCCTGCAGGCCGGCATCGTGATCTCCGCCTCGCACAATCCGTTCGAGGACAACGGCATCAAGTTCTTCTCAGCAAGCGGCAGCAAGCTGCCAGATAGCGCAGAGCAGGAAATCGAGGCCGGCATGGATCAGCCGATCGAAATCGAATCATCGGATCAGCTTGGCAAGGCGCGGCGCCTGGACGATGCGGTCGGACGCTACATCGAATTCTGCAAGGGAACCTTCCCTTCCGCGATGAACCTGCGCGGCATGAGGATAGTGGTGGACAGCGCGCACGGCGCAACGTATCACATTGCGCGCAACGTT
Source organism: Pseudomonadota bacterium (assembly GCA_021782365.1). Taxonomy (GTDB): domain Bacteria; phylum Pseudomonadota; class Gammaproteobacteria; order Burkholderiales; family Gallionellaceae; genus Gallionella. Next base: position 7,165 of record JAJXVB010000014.1, on the reverse strand, counting down.
TTTCACGAACTGGGCGCAGAAGTCTTTGCGATAGGCGTACAGCCTGACGGAAAGAACATCAACGACGGATATGGGGCGACCTCTCCCGGAAATCTTCAGAAGGCCGTGCTTGAACATCATGCCGATCTGGGAATTGCGCTGGATGGCGACGGAGACCGGCTGGTGATGGCGGATAGCTCGGGTCGGCTTTACGACGGAGATCAGTTGCTATATGTGATCGCGAGGCACAGGAAGGAGCAGGGCAAGCTTCAGGGTGGAGTCGTCGGAACGCTGATGACGAACCTGGCATTCGAGCATGCGATGAAGCAGATGGATATCCCGTTCATGCGCGCAAAGGTTGGCGACCGCTATGTGATGGAGTTGCTGCAGCAGCAGGGATGGCAACTCGGTGGAGAAAATTCGGGACACATCATCTGTCTGGACAAGCACAGCACAGGCGATGGCATCGTGTCCGCGCTCGAGGTGCTGCATGCGCTGCGCACCAAGAATAAGGGGCTGGCCGAGGTTGCAAGCGGCCTCACACTTTACCCTCAGATACTCGTCAATGTGAAGATCGCCAAGGGCGTCGATTGTCTTGCGAACCCGAAAGTTAGGGAGGCGGTCACACAGGCCGAACGCGAACTCAATGGAAGCGGGCGAGTGTTGCTCAGGCCTTCCGGTACTGAGCCCCTGCTGCGCGTGATGGTTGAGGGGGAGAACAGGAATCTGGTCGAGCAGTGCGCAAACCGGATAGCTGATGAAGTGAGACAGGCATCCAGCTGATCAGACCGGAAACTGCTGGCAGCCCGTGACCTTTTCGGGCTTCCAGTTTTCCATGCCCCAGCCTAGCATTTCATCGATGCGGCGAAGACTCTTAGGCGGTTCCTGCCTCAAAAATACCAAGGCATCGAAAAGTGTGTATGGATCTTTTTCGACTGGTTTTGCGAGAGTCTGTTTGCTGAGCTTCTCGCCTTTTTCATTCACCGCTACCGGGAGATGCATGTAGTTCGGTGTGGGGAGGCCAAGCAGTCTTTGCAGATGGATCTGACGTGGCGTCGAATGGAGAAGGTCTGCACCGCGCACCACGTGCGTGATTCCCTGATCCGCATCGTCAATGACAACGGCCAGTTGATAGGCAAAGAAGCCGTCCGCGCGTTTGATCACGAAGTCGCCGACTTCGCGATTGAGCCTCTGGGAAATCCTGCCCTGTAGCATGTCCTCGAAAGAGACGGGTTCGTCTCCGGTGCGCACGCGCCATGCCTTGCCTTCTCGTCCATCTGGGATGCCGTTCCTGCAGGTCCCAGGGTAGACCGGGCCTTCGATCCCGTGCAGCGCGGAATCCAGGATCTCGCGCCGCGTGCAGCAACAGGGATATGCGGCGTTCATGCCGCGCAGCTTTTGAAGCGCAATCTCATAGGCCGGGGTGCGAAGGCTCTGGTAAATCATGGGCTCGTCGCTCGTGAGGCCGAATGCGGCGAGCGTATCCACGATGCTCTCCGCCGCGCCTGGCACAGAGCGGGGAACATCCAGGTCTTCCATGCGCAAGATCCAGGTTCCGCCGCGATGCCTAGCATCCAGATAGCTTGCAAGGGCTGCGATCAGCGAGCCGAAATGCAGCGGACCTGTGGGAGACGGGGCGAAACGTCCGCGATAGTCGCTTGTTCCTTCAGGCAGCGACAGACTCTTCCTCGAACTCCAGGACGATCTTGTCGTCCTTGATGTCCACGGTCACCTTGCCGCCATGCGCGAGCTTGCCGAACAGGAGTTCGTCCGCGAGAGCCGCCCTGATCTTGTCCTGTATCAGGCGTGCCATAGGTCTTGCGCCCATCAGAGGATCGAAACCCTTCTCCGCGAGATGCGCCTTCAGCGCGTCGGTGAAGGCGGCCTCGACCTTCTTGTCGTGAAGCTGTTCCTCGAGCTGCATCAGGAATTTGTCCACCACGCGCAGGATGACTTCCTGGTCCAGAGGTGCGAAAGAAATGATCGCATCCAGACGGTTCCTGAATTCCGGCGTGAAGAGGCGTTTGATGTCTGCCATCTCGTCGCCCACCGAGGAAGTCTTGGTGAAGCCGATCTGCGTCTTGTTAAGCGCCTCTGCCCCTGCATTGGTGGTCATGATGATCACGACGTTGCGGAAATCCGCCTTGCGTCCGTTGTTGTCTGTCAGCGTTCCGTGATCCATCACCTGCAGCAGGATGTTGAACACATCCGGATGAGCCTTTTCGATCTCGTCCAGCAAAAGGACGCTGTGGGGCTGCTTGGTGATCGCCTCGGTGAGCAGTCCGCCCTGATCGAAGCCGACATAGCCTGGAGGCGCACCGATCAAACGGGATACGGCATGGCGTTCCATGTATTCTGACATGTCGAAGCGGTGTAGCGGCATGCCCATCGCAAACGCCAGCTGGCGCGCGACTTCTGTCTTTCCAACGCCCGTCGGGCCTGAGAAAAGGAAGCTGCCTATCGGCTTGTTTGGATTGCCAAGCCCGCTGCGCGACATCTTGATCGCGGTGGCCAGCGCGTCGATCGCCGCATTCTGGCCGAATACCACTGCCTTCAGGTCGCGGTCCAGCGTCTTTAGCGCATTGCGGTCGTCGTGGGAGACGGTGCGAGCCGGGATGCGCGCGATCTTCGCGATGATCTCCTCGATTTCATGCTTGCCGACCACCTTCTTCTGCCTGGATTTGGGCAGTATGCGCTGCGCGGCTCCCGCCTCGTCCAGGACGTCGATCGCCTTATCAGGCAAATGACGGTCGTTAATGAAACGTGCCGAGAGTTCGGCGGCGCTGGTGATCGCGGCGGCGCTGAACTTGATGCTGTGATGCTGCTCGAAATGCGATTTCAGGCCTTTCAGGATTTCTATGGTCTGCTCGACAGACGGTTCGGACACGTCGATCTTCTGGAAGCGGCGCGACAGCGCAGAATCCTTTTCGAATATGCCTCTGTATTCCTGATAGGTTGTCGCACCTATGCACTTCAAGGCGCCGCTCGAAAGCGCAGGCTTCAGAAGGTTGGATGCATCCATGGTGCCGCCCGATGCGGAGCCTGCCCCTATCAGCGTATGTATCTCGTCGATGAAGAGGACTGCGTGAGGCGCATCCTTCAGCTCCTTCAGCACGGATTTCAGCCTCTGCTCGAAGTCGCCGCGGTATTTCGTTCCGGCAAGCAGCGCGCCCATGTCCAGCGAATAGACATGCGCATCTTTTAGGATGTCAGGCACGCTGTCTTCTATGATGCGGCGTGCCAGTCCTTCCGCGATCGCGGTCTTCCCAACACCTGCCTCTCCGACCAGCAGAGGGTTGTTCTTGCGGCGGCGGCAAAGCGTCTGGATCACGCGCTCAAGCTCGAGCTCGCGCCCTATCAGAGGATCTATCTTGCCCGACAAGGCGAGCGCATTGAGATCAACCGTGTAGTGCTTCAGCGCGCTTTCTTCGCTGGCGGGCTGCTCTGCCGCAGGCTCCTGCGTCGATGCGGGTGCGGCCTGGGGCTCCTTGACGATGCCGTGGACGATGTGGTTCACGACATCCAGGCGGTTGATGTTGCGCTCGGTCAGGAAATGCACCGCATGGGAATCCTTCTCGCCGAAGAGGGCTGCGAGTATGTTGGCTCCGGACACCTCCTTCTTGCTCGCGGATTGCGCATGAAGGATGGCGCGTTGTATCACACGCTGGAAGCCTAGCGTCGGCTGGGTGTCCATCTCGCCATCGCCAGGCACGATGGGCGTGTTGCTGTCTATGAATTCGGTCAAAGTCTGACGCAGCTCTTCAATGTCCACGTGACAGGCGCGCAAAACCTGTGCGGCGGAGGCATTGTCAAGCATGGCGAGCAGCAGATGCTCCACGGTGATGAACTCGTGGCGCTTCTGGCGCGCTTCTACAAATGCCAGATGCAGACTCACTTCTAGATCTTGAGCAATCATTTCAAATTTCCTCCATACCGCATCGCAAAGGATGACCGTGTTGTTGTGCAAACTCACTTACCTGGGTAACCTTGGTTTCGGCCACATCTCGGGTATAAATGCCGCAGACCGCCGAGCCCTGGTTGTGTATTTGGAGCATGAGCTGTTGAGCGCGTTCACTGTTCAGCGAAAAAAAGCGCCGCAAGACCTCTATGACAAATTCCATCGTCGTATAATCATCGTTAAACAAGAGCACCTTGAACATGCCGGGGGGCTTGGTCTTTGCCCGCTCAGGCGCAAGTGCCGTATTGCTGTCTCGTTCCTGGGACATATTTCTTACGCCGCTATTCTGACACTATCATGGTTACCTATGTTAGCGATTAACGCTACTTTTTCAAGTCTGTTTTGTTGATTGAAAATCATTAATTTGACAAATTTGACAAAACGGGAGTTAAATACACGCTGGTGTTTGATTCGAAGTATCTGCAGGACAGGTTTTGCCGTGTGCGATCTTAGATTCAAACAGTTCGCGGGGGGGCCCCGTTTTTATAGTAAGGAAGTTATCACATGGCAACTGGCACAGTTAAATGGTTCAACGACGCAAAGGGTTTTGGTTTCATTACACCCGATGACGGCAGTGAGGATCTGTTCGCGCATTTCTCAGCAATCAACATGAGCGGTTTCAAGTCGCTCAAAGAAGGCCAGAAGGTTACCTTTGAAGTTGTTCAGGGTCCCAAAGGCAAGCAAGCTTCCAACATCCAGACTCCATAGTTCTGCTAGCATGATGGAAGAGCCCGGCCGAGCCGGGTTTTTTTATGTCCGTTGCAAACGCATTCCTCATCCTTAAAGCGATGCATGGCGCTATAATCACCATCTGACTTGGGGGGTGCGATGAAAAAAGTCCTCAAATACGGCCTTTTCGGTGCAGGTTCCATCCTTGCGGTGAGCATTGCAACCGTGGGATATCTGGCGGCAACTTTCAATCCCAACGAATACAAGGGTGAAATCATCCGCGCGGTGAAAGAAGGCAGCCAGCGCACGCTCCATCTTGACGGCGACATCAGGCTGCGCGTCTTTCCCTACATAGGCGCGAGTTTAGAAAAGGTCTCCCTTTTCGAATACAAGAGCGAAAAGATCTTCGCATCGGTGGATACGGTCAAGGTATCGCTCGAGCTGTTTCCCCTTTTAAGGCATGAGCTGATCGTGGATGACGTGATCGTGAAGGGGCTTTCCGCAAACATCGTGAAGCACAAGGACGGCACGACCAATCTCGACGATCTCTTTGGACAAAAGAAGGAAGAGGGAAAGAAGCAGGTCAGGTTCGATATCGCATCGGTGCTGCTCAAGAATGCGCGCATTTCCTATCTGGACGAGGGGGTTGGCGAGCAGTATGCGCTCAATTTGGAAAAACTCGAAACAGGGCGCATCGCCTATGGCGTGCCGGTTAAACTCGAGCTCACTGCTGATGCCAATGGGAAACAGCTCGATTTGAATGCGCAACTTGCAGGTACGCTGACCTTCGATCCTGAAAAGAAACAGTACGCCATGACCGAGACCAAACTTAGGGTAACGGGTTCTGTGCAGGACATTTCCGATCTCAAGCTGACTGCGTCAGGCGACATGGGGGCAGACCTTGCATCTCGTGCATTATCCGCAAAGGAATTTGAGCTCAACGCGTCGGGGAATCAAAACGGTTCCCCCTTCGAGGCGAGACTTTCGCTTCCTGAATTTCAAGCGTCGAAGGAGAAGATATCCGCGCAGCATCTGAAATTCGATGCCAAGCTGGACAACGGCAACCTGGTCGCAGGCCTTTCGCTGCCTGACCTTTCCGGCAATGCGCAGTCCTTCAGCGGCAGCAAGCTTTTGCTGAACCTTGCATTGCAGATGCCGGACCAGGCGCTGAACTTCAGGCTTGCTTCCCCGGTTTCCGGAAGCCTGGATTCAACACGGCTGACCTTGAACCAGTTGGATATAACAGTCAACGGGCAGTTCGATACCATGCCGGGCAAACCCGTGAGCAGCGAAATGAAGGGAAGCGCAAACATCGATGGAAAGGGCAAGACCCTGCAGGCCGTGCTTTCGGGAGGCTTCTTGCAGAGCAGGGTCAGCGCAAAAATCGGTGTATATGGTTTTCCTGATCCGGAAGTGAAGTTCGATGCGGATTTCGACCAGTTCGACGTCGATCTTTACATGCCCAAGAGGGCCAAGGCCGAACAGAGCGACAAGCCTTTCGACCTTTCCTTTCTGCGCAAGCTCAATCTGGATGGAAGCCTAAGCCTGGGCAGACTTACCGTTGAAAACGTCAAGGCAAGCGATGTGAAGCTCAATATCGCCTCTCACCACGGGAATCTTCTTGTAAGTCCTTTTTCTGCGAGGCTATACAGGGGAAGTGCAAACGGCAGCCTGGGTGTCAACGCAAACGCCATCCCTTCGTTCGACGTCGATGCGAACCTTAGCGGAATAGACATAGCGGCGTTGACCCGCGACGCTGCGGACTTCGACATGCTGGAAGGAAGCGGCAATGTTGCGGCCAAGGTTTCCATGCAGGGAGACAGGGTGAGCAGCATGAAAAAGTCGATGTCGGGGAATGTGTCGCTGCATCTTGCGGATGGCGCGATCACGGGTATCAACATCGCGCAGAAATTGCGCGATGCGAAGGGCATGCTGACAGGTCAGCAGACAGCGCTTTCGGACCAGAGCCAGAAGACGGATTTTTCCGAACTCAAGGGGACTTTCAAAATTAACCATGGGGTCGCTCACAACGAGGATCTGGCGCTCAAGTCCCCGCTGATTCGCGCAGCGGGTTCTGGCGACATCGACATAGGGGAGGGCCGCATGAACTATCTTGCCAAGGTCATGCTCGCAGGCACGCTGGAAGGGCAGGGCGGGCTGGACCAGGTGCGAGGGATCACCGTACCCGTGCGCATCGAAGGTCCTTTTTCAAAGCTCAAGTACACGCTGGATTTCGGCGCGATGGCGACCGAGGCGGCAAAACAGAAGCTAGATGAAGCCAAGAAGCAGATCAAGGGCAGGGCGGAAGAGCAGCTGAAGGACAGCCTGAAGGGGCTTTTCAGATGATGCCGTTTGGTCCAGCTCCTTCGTCGGCTTAAACTTTCCGTTCGTCGGCGACATTGCGATGAATTCACGGGCTCCAACCGTTTGTCGCCCCCCCCCCCCGCTTAACCCTTTGCTTATGGCACGCATAGCTTCTTTTCAGTATCTTCTGAGCGTGAGATATTTTTGAGGCGATCATGAAATCGAAATTCAATGCCGGCTTTACGCTGATAGAGC
>JAJXVB010000007.1 GCA_021782365.1 Pseudomonadota bacterium | reverse complement strand
CCGACCGTACGGCCGCCTTCGCGGATCGCAAAGCGCAGACCCTCTTCCATCGCGATCGGGCTGATCAACGACACCGTGATGCTCACGTTGTCGCCAGGCATCACCATCTCGGTGCCAGCAGGCAGCTCAACCGCGCCAGTCACGTCCGTCGTGCGGAAGTAGAACTGTGGACGATAGCCCTGGAAGAACGGCGTATGACGACCGCCCTCATCCTTGCCCAGAACATAAATCTCGGCCGTGAACTTCGTGTGAGGCGTGATCGAACCGGGCTTGGCCAATACCTGACCGCGCTCCACTTCCTCGCGCTTCGTGCCGCGCAGCAGCACGCCCACGTTGTCGCCCGCCTGACCCTGGTCCAAGAGCTTCCTGAACATCTCAACGCCGGTACAGGTCGTCTTGATCGTAGGCTTGATACCGACGATCTCGATTTCTTCGCCAACCTTGATCACGCCGCGCTCGATACGACCCGTCACCACCGTGCCGCGTCCCGAGATCGAAAACACGTCTTCAACAGGCATCAGGAACGTGCCGTCGATTGCGCGCTCAGGCGTCGGAATGTAGGTGTCCAGCGCCTCCGCCAGACGCAGTATCGATGGCTCACCCAGATCAGACTGATCGCCCTTCACGGCCAGCATCGCGGAACCCTTGATGATGGGAATATCGTCGCCAGGGAAATCATACTTCGACAGCAGTTCGCGAACTTCCATCTCGACCAGCTCCAGAAGCTCCTCGTCGTCCACCATGTCGCACTTGTTCAGGAACACGACGATGTAGGGAACGCCAACCTGGCGCGCCAGCAGGATGTGCTCGCGTGTCTGAGGCATCGGACCGTCCGCCGCCGAACATACCAGGATCGCGCCGTCCATCTGCGCAGCACCCGTGATCATGTTCTTCACATAGTCAGCGTGGCCCGGGCAGTCAACGTGCGCGTAGTGGCGCGTCGCCGTCTCGTATTCAACGTGCGCCGTGTTGATCGTGATGCCGCGCGCCTTTTCTTCAGGCGCCGCGTCGATCTGGTCATACGCCTTCGCCTCGCCGCCGAATTTCTTCGCCAGAACCATCGTGATCGCCGCCGTCAGCGTCGTCTTGCCATGATCCACGTGTCCAATCGTGCCCACGTTGACGTGCGGCTTCGTACGTTCAAATTTGCTCTTTGCCATATTTTTTCCTTCAGTCAAACGTTAACAATAATATCTCTGGTGCCCATGGCGGGAATCGGACCCGCGACCTCTCCCTTACCAAGGGAGTGCTCTACCACTGAGCCACATGGGCAAAAGCCCTGGAGCGGGTGAAGGGAATCGAACCCTCGTCGTAAGCTTGGAAGGCTTCTGCTCTACCATTGAGCTACACCCGCAAGCATTTGCAACGCCGTCAATGCATGCACTATCAACCGATACACTAAACTTGGTGGAGGGGGACGGATTCGAACCATCGTACTCATAAGAGGGCAGATTTACAGTCTGCTGCCTTTAACCACTCGGCCACCCCTCCAAACTGAACGCGTAATTATGCGGATCAGCGACTGACTTGTCAAATTATTTTATCCTATACAGCGCAGACCGGGCATGCGCCTCCAGTCCCTCGCCGAACGCGAGCGTCGAAGCTATCCTGCCCAGACTCTGTGCACCCTTCTCGGATACCTGTATCAGGCTGCTGCGTTTCTGAAAATCGTATACGCCGAGAGGCGACGAGAAACGCGCGGTTCCCGATGTCGGAAGAACGTGGTTCGGGCCTGCGCAATAATCCCCGAGGGATTCCGAGGTATAGCGCCCCATGAAGATCGCGCCTGCATGCTTTAGCCTGGGCAGAAGCGCCTGCGGATCCTCGACCGACAGTTCCAGGTGTTCGGGCGCGATGCGATTGCTGATGCTGCATGCCTCATCCAGGTTTTTCACATGGATCAACGCGCCGCGGCTTTCAAGCGCGGTCGATATGATCTCGCGGCGCGGCATCTTTTCAAGCAGACGGTTTGCGCTTTCCGCGACTCTCCCGATGAAATCCGCATCGGGGCATAGCAGTATCGCCTGGGCCAGCTCGTCATGCTCCGCCTGGGAGAAAAGATCCATCGCTACCCAGTCCGGATCGGTCCTGCCATCGCAGATCACGAGGATCTCCGATGGCCCCGCGATCATGTCTATGCCGCACACGCCGAACACGCGGCGCTTGGCGCTGGCAACATATGCATTGCCCGGCCCCACGATCTTGTCCACCTTGGGAATGGTCGCCGTGCCGTATGCCAGCGCGCCCACGGCCTGCGCCCCGCCTATCGTGAACACGCGATCGACACCTGAAAGATGGGCCGCCGCCAACACCAAGGGGTTTTTAAGTCCATCCGGTGTCGGCACCACCATGATCAGCTCGGCAACACCCGCAACCTTTGCGGGCATCGCATTCATCAGAACCGAAGAGGGATAGGCCGCCTTGCCGCCCGGCACATATAGCCCGACCCGATCGAGCGGCGTGACCTTCTGGCCCAGCAGCGTGCCATCTTCATCCAGATAGCTCCAGGATGCCTGAACCTGCTTCTCGTGATAATCCCTGACGCGCACAGCGGCAGCCTCGAGCGCCCTGCGCTGATCTTCCGGCAGCGCATCGAATGCCCTCTTCAACTCGTCCTTGGGCAACTCGAGATCATGGGCATGCTCAACCTTCAGCCGGTCGAACCTTGCAGTGTACTCAAGCACGGCCGCATCGCCGCGCGCGCGCACGTCATTCAGGATGGCGGCGACGGTCGTCTCCAGCCTCTCGTCCGCTTCCGCTTCAAAGGCCAGCAAAGCATCCAGCCTTTGCTCGAAGTCATGCGCACTGCTCGATAGTCGTTGGATATCCATTTCAAATGCCGGATTTAAAGTATTCCGACATTCTAATGGACAACCGCTCCTTCTTGGAAGCCGCAAGACGTCACGCAAACTCCCTCGCATAGAACCTGTTCAGTATCTTCTCGACCGACAGGACGAGCAATATGCGCCTCTCCGCGCCCAATGGCTTCACAAGGCTCTCGAGCAGCGAATTGCCGTCTGAAAACAGGTCGGGAACGGATTCGATCTGAAGAGTCGGGATTTCCGTTATCTCACCCAGGTTGTCGACCAGGATGCCAAAGCGCGCTTCTTCGTTCTGCTGCGAGCGCAGAATCAGGACCTGCCGCCTTGATTCGACCCTATGCCTTCTTTCTTCACTGCGCCTGCCCACGATTTCCGAAAGATCGAAGACGGTCAGCGCCTGATCGTCGTACATCAGGCACCCTTCCACCCATTCGGAGGCGCCCGGCATCCTGGTCAGACGATCCGCGTTTATCGCCTCGACGACCGAACTGGTTCTCACGCCATACCAGTTCTGGCCGATGTAGAAACTCGCAATGTCCGTCGTGTCCGTGCTCTTTGCCTGGCGCAGCGCATAGGTATCCACCGCCATGTCGCGGATGGAATGCAGACTCTCCACGTCGATCACGCGATCCGAAAGAGGGGAAAAGACCAGCGCCACGACATCGTTCTGATTCCGGTCTTCGGGCGACTTGTATTCCCGATAGCCCGAACTCATGCATGAGCCGACCGCATAGTAGCAGCCTTCGTGGATGATGATGTTGGCGCAGCTTTCGCCTTGCTGTAGATTGAAAAACTCATAGCCTATCGTCAGCTTCATGCCAGGCTTCAGATTGGGTTCGGTGCTGGAGATCACCCGTCCGTCGCGCTCGGCGAACACCGCGAAAGCGCCCGGGACCAGCGTCCCGTCCGCCTGCCTCGGCAATGCGTCGCGCAGCATCGCCTGGAATTGCGGAGTCGAGTCGAACACGATCGCGATTCCGCCAACCGGGTCTTCGCCGTCAGGCTCGCGCACCGCCGCCGTGAAGATATAGGTCTGCCCTCCCGCATAAAGCTCGCTCGCCGCGAAACCGGACGTACCATAGCTCTGCGTGTCCTTCAGACCCAGCGTCGGGCGCACCCAGCCTTCGTTCAATGGTTTGCCTATCCAGTCGTTGTAGGCCGGATTCGATACGGCGACGACGCGCCCCGAGTGATCGAAGAGGATCAGGTTGCTGTAAACCGTATATAACGAATTGATCTTCCTCAGCACCTCCGTGAGGCTGCGCCTTCTCTCCTGGCCGAATGGCTCGCCTTTTGCCAGCTCTTCCCTGAACAAACGGGTCAGCGCCCACCACCTGCAGTCGTTGGCCCTCTCGTAAAGGTTGCGATCCATGATCTCGATCGCGAGCGCCGCCTGCGTCCCGCAGTCGAAGAGAACAGTCGAGATCACCATCTTGTAAAGGTTGGTCGTGGATTCGCTATAGACGTTGCGCGTCCTGATGCCCGTGCTGCCGATTTCCCTCAGCAGTATTTTCGCGAAATCGGCGTTATGGGCTGCGCTCTCCCTCGCAAGCCAGATGTTGCCATTCCAGACTGCACGGTTGAGTTCCTGCTGTATGCTTGCCGCCTGCAGGGGAATGTCGCGCAATGTCTGGCTGAAAAGGGTTGAAGCCTCTAGCACGCCCCTCACCAGATCATCGGGCACGAGATCCAGCTCGTGCGCCTCCGACATTTCAAATGCATGGTTCAATGGCGCCATCGCGTGCCCCAGCCATCCAGGCCCGTCATACCCCTGATATCCCTGGGTCCTGCAGGTGGTCGCCAGGTATTCGCGCCCCGCAAACCTGATGATGCGGCAACCGTTCTCGAACGACGGCTCTATCTCTACGCCTATCGGGAACTGGTGCGGATCGCTGCTGGCGATGATCCTGCCCGATGCGTCGAGCAAAGTGATGATGTTCCAGTCATCTTCGGCGACCAGACTCTCGAATATCCTCTCGCATTCGTCCTGAAGCCTGAAGCAGAGACAAAGTACGCCCACAGGATGGCTGCCATCCTCGGACATCACGCGATACGCATAGATCAATGGGCTGTCGTCACCCGGCAGCAGGTCGGTAGGGCGGAAGACCTCGACATATCCGACATCGGTGCTCAGCGCTTCCTTCAGGAATTCGTCCGCAGTGCGCGTAACCCCGTTTTCGGAATCAAGCTGCGCCAGCACTTCGCCATTCGGGGACAGCAGGATGATGTTGTGATACACGGAATACTTCTCCACATATTCCGCAAAGCGCCTGCGGATATCGGCCCGCCATGTTTCATCGCACCTCGCATCAACGCCCGCTTCGACCGCCTCGGCGAATGCGCAGATCTCGCTGTCCATCGCGAGGAATCCGATGTCGGCAGTGCGCTCGAATAGATTCCTGACCAGTACGTCGATCGCCACGCGAGCACAAGAATGGAGGCTCATCGCGGCCTTCTTGTAATGCTCGCTCGAAAGCTGATCGAGGAGCACGGAGGCGAGGCTGCTGAAATCCTTGCGCATCTTGGTGATGTCCGTTCCCGCGCCTAGAAGCTGGCCCAGCAGGGTCAGGTTGTCGTAGACCGCCTGAATTTCGGTCAGCCGTTTCTTGTCCGGCAATAACCCGCCCATGTGGCGGGACAAATAGGCAAGATCGGTCCTGGTCTGCGTTCTCTTGTGCTTCTTCAAAATGCGCTCCTCGCAATCAAACGCAAGAGTCAAAGCAATATCAATGCCAGACGAGGGGGAAATTGAATGATATTATTGATTCGCTGCAATTTTTTCTGTTTTCCGCTTGAAGACAAGACAGGATTGCGCGCGCTTTCAAGGCAGTCATGATGCATCCGCACCGATGCCCGCACCAATCCGGGGCGCATGATTCTCATCGCGCACATGATCGATGCGTGTCATCCGAATTGCGCGTGAAACGTTGTAGGCAGCGGACACTTCAAAACCCAGGAGAAAAACCATGTTGAAAGGCAAGACCCTCATCGCAGCATTCGCAATATTTTCGGCAGGCATTTCGCAAATCGCGATGGCCGATGGCGATTTCGCGAAGGATCATCCACGACGCGCCGAGGTGAATCACAGGCTCAACAAGCAGAATGCGCGCATCCACAACGAGGTGAGGGAAGGCGACATGAGCCCCGAGAAGGCCGAAAGGCTGCACAAGGAAGACCGCAGAATCCGCCAGGAAGAACGCCGCATGGCGGCCGATCATGGAGGCGCGATCACGCCTCAGGAACAGAACAGACTGAACCGCCAGGAGAACAGGGTGAGCCGTCAGATCGGACAGTAATCGTTACTGCTTGAGCGCTCTTTCGAAGGCATCCAGCATGGGCTGGATGTCGTGGCGCTTGAGCTTCAGGGCGGCCTGGTTCACGACCAGACGCGAAGAGATGTCGCTGATATGCTCGACCGCCTTCAGGTCGTTCGCTCGCAAGGTGTTGCCGCTGCTTACGAGATCCACGATCACGTCCGACAATCCCACCAGGGGAGCCAGTTCCATCGATCCGTAGAGCTTGATCAGGTCGATGTGCACGCCCTTTTCGGCGAAATGCTCGCGCGCCGCGTTCACGTACTTGGTCGCGACGCGCAGACGCGCGCCCTGCCTCACCGCGGATTCGTAGTCGAAGTCGTTGCGCACCGCGACCATCATCCTGCAGCGCGCGATGTTGAGATCAAGAGGCTGATAGAGTCCCTCCCCGCCGTGCTCGTTCAAAACGTCCTTGCCTGCCACGCCTAGATCGGCTGCGCCGTACTGCACATAGGTCGGCACGTCGGATGCGCGAACGATGATGAGCCTCACGTCCTGCCTGTTGGTGTCCAGTATCAGCTTGCGCGAGGACTCGGGATCCTCCAGCGCGCGTATGCCTGCCTCCTCGAGCAACGGCAGCGTCTCTTCGAAAATTCGCCCCTTGGACAGCGCAATCGTAATCATTTCTTCTCCTATGCGATGCGCCTGATCTTGGCGCCAAGCGCAGACAGCTTCGCCTCTATGCGTTCATAACCCCGGTCCAGGTGGTAGATGCGGTCCACGATGGTCTCCCCTTGGGCGACCAGACCCGCGATCACGAGCGATGCGGAAGCCCTGAGATCGGTGGCCATCACGATTGCGCCATCCAGCCTGTCAGCCCCCTGTATCACCGCCGTGTTGCCCTCTATGCCTATCTGCGCGCCCAGGCGCTGCAGTTCATGCACGTGCATGAAGCGGTTCTCGAATATCGTCTCGACCACGATGGAGTTTCCCTCCGCGATCGAATTCAGCGCCATGAACTGCGCCTGCATGTCTGTCGGGAATGCCGGATAGGGCGCAGTCCTCACGTTCACCGCCTTCGGCCTTCCCGTCATCTCGAGCGTTATGCGGTCGCCAATCGTCTCGATTCTGGCTCCCGCCTCGCGCAGCTTTTCCAGCACGCTGTCCAGGATGTCGGCTCGCGCATGCGTCAGCGCAATGCTCCCTCCTGTCGCAGCGGCCGCGACCAGGAAAGTCCCCGACTCGATGCGATCAGGCATCACTTCATGCGCCGCCCCATGCAGCCTTTCTATCCCATGTATCGTGATCTTGTCGCTGCCAGCGCCCTCTATCCTGGCCCCCATCGCAATCAAACAGTTTGCGAGATCGACCACCTCGGGCTCGCGCGCCGCATTCTCGAGAACCGTGACGCCATCGGCCAGCACGGCGGCCATCATCAAATTTTCCGTTCCCGTCACGCTGATCAGGTCGAAGCAGATATGGGCGCCGTGCAGCCTGCTCGCCTTCGCGTGGATGTAGCCATGCTCGATGTGTATCTCAGCACCCATCGCGATGAGCCCCTTGATGTGCAGATCGACGGGGCGCGATCCGATCGCACAACCTCCCGGCAGCGAAACCTTCGCCTCGCCGAATCTCGCAAGCAGCGGACCCAATACCAGTATCGCGGCCCTCATGGTCTTCACCATGTCATAGGGCGCGACCCAGTTGTCTACGCTGGACGCATCGAACGCCGCAGCCTGGACGTTTCTCTCGATGCGCACGCCCATCTGCTCCAGGAGCTTCATCATCGTCGATAAGTCCTGCATGTCCGGCAGATTCGAGAGGCTCAATGGCTCCGCGGTCAGGAGGCTCGCGCACATGATGGGCAGCGCCGCATTCTTCGCACCCGAGATCCGTACCTCGCCGTTCAAGCGGCTGCCGCCTTGTATTGCTAATTTCTGCATAGTCCTAGCCGATTGAATGCCGGCCCTTGTTTGATGCGCCGATCAGTGGCTTTCTTTCCACTCGTCAGGCGTGTAGGTTTTCATCGACAGCGCATGGATTTCTCCTCTCATGCGCTCGCCCAGCGTCTGATAGACGATCTGGTGGCGCTGTATGCGGCTCTTGCCGGCAAACGCCTCGCTCACCACGATCGCATCGAAATGCTGTCCGTCTCCTGTCACGGTCAAGTATTCGGTCGCCATGCCCGCTGCAATGCCCTGTCTTATGCTCTCCGGGGTAACCATTTTCATCCTGTCCCAAAAATTGAATTCAAAAAATCAGCTTGGCAACATACCGTCCACGCCGTAAAGATGCGCGAGGCTCATGAGATCTTCCGGAAGATTCTCGACGCGCAACGCCCGCCCCTGCTTCTGAGCCGCCCTCATCCAGCCCAACAGCATGCTGATCGCGGAAGAATCGACCGCCTCGACCTTTGAAAAGTCGACCAGCAGGTCCGCTCCCGCGAGATGCTTCAGTCCGCTTTCATAAAGTTCCGGCACGGTGGACATGACGAGCCTGCCCGCAAGCATGAGCCTGTCTCCTTCGCGTGAAATCACTTCGCGTCAGCCTTCATCGTCGCAGCCTTTGCATTGAGATCGGCCAAGGACTTGATCAGTGAATCTATGCCAGACTGCTCTATCTGGCTTGCGAAACTGCTGCGATAGCTCGTGACCATGCTCACGCCTTCGATGACCACGTCGAAGACCTTCCAGCCCGCATCGGACTTTCTCATCACATAGTCCACATCGGTCGGCTGGCCGCCGGACTTCAGAAGCTGCGTCCTGACCGTGGTCTCCGTGTCCGTCGGCGCGAGCTTAAGAGGCTTCACATCTATCGTCTCGCCGCGGTACTGGGTAAAAGCCTTGGTATAGGTGCGCACCAGCATGGTACGGAATTCGCTCACCAGCGCATTCCTCTGCTCGGGGGTGGCCTGTCTCCAGTACCTGCCGGCCGCAAGCTGGGTCATGCGCGTGAAATCGAAGTTGGGCAATATCTTCGCGTCCACCAGCGCCAACACCTTCTTCTGGTCGCCATTCTGGAGGTCCTTGTCCTGCTTGATGATGGAGATCACATCCTGTGCAGTGTTCTTGACCAGCACGTCGGGCGCTACCACATCGGCCCGTGCCAGGCCCGCCATCAGGAACAGGGCAACAGCCCATGCAAATTTTTTCATTTTCACTCCTCTACTTTGTCGCGGCAGGTTCCGCCGCCTTGCTGAACATGAATTTGCTGATCAGATCTTCCAGCACCATCGCGGACTGGGTCTGCTTGATCCGGTCACCGTTCTTGAGCATCTCCGTGTCCCCTCCCGGCATCAGGCCGATGTATTGCTCGCCCAGAAGGCCCGAGGTCAGGATGTTCGCGAAGGTGTCCTTGGGAAACTGATAGCGCTTGTCTATGTGCATCACCACGTCCGCCTCGTAGCGGTTCGTGTCGAGATTGATCGACACCACGCGTCCTACCAGCACGCCCGCATCCTTGATCGAAGCCTTGGGCTTCAATCCTCCCACATTGGAAAAATAGGCATGCAGCTCATAGGTATTGGACATGTTGTAGGTGCCCAGGTTGCCGACCTTCATCGCGAGGAACACCAGCGAGGCGATGCCCGCGACCACAAACATTCCCACCCACAGATCCAACGTAGTACGTTCCATTACACTAAGCCCCTCTAAACATGATTGCAGTCAACACGAAATCCAGCATCAGAATCGCAAGCGACGACGTGACGACCGTGCGCGTGGTCGCCCCCGAAACTCCTTCGGCTGTCGGAGGCGCATCGAATCCCTCGAAAAGCGCGATCAGGGTCACCACGGTGCCGAACACCAGGCTCTTGATCACGCCGTTTAGCACGTCTTCCCTAAAATCCACTGCGGCCTGCATCTGCGACCAGAACGATCCCTCGTCCACGCCGATCTGCACGACGCCAACGAGATATCCGCCGAATATGCCAACCGCGCTGAAGAGCGCGGCCAGCAGCGGCATCGAAATCACGCCAGCCCAGAACCGGGGTGCAACGATGCGCGCGATCGGATTGACCGCCATCATCTCCATCGCGGAGATCTGCTCGGTCGCCTTCATCAGCCCGATCTCGGCCGTCATCGCGGAACCCGCGCGGCTCGCAAAGAGAAGCGCTGCCATCACGGGGCCCAGCTCACGCACCAGACCCAGCGCCACCATCACGCCAAGCGCGGATTCGGAGCCGTAGCGCTTCAGCGTCTCGTAGCCCTGAAGTCCCAGCACCATGCCGACGAAAAGGCCGGCCACGATGATGATGATAAGCGACATCACGCCCGATGAAAACAGCTCCTTGATGATCAGGTTGAAGCGCCTGAAACTGTTTCCGGAATAGATGATAGTCAGGAAGAAGAAGCGCGCGGCAACGCCTATGCGCCACACCGCATTGATGACGCGATGTCCTATCCCTCTGATGGTTTTTATGAATGCCATAGTCAGGCCCGTAAATTCAAGTCTTGTCGATAATCCGCGCCAGGATAATGGAAAGGCACCGGGCCATCCATCTCGCCGTGCATGAACTGGCGCACGAAGCCCGTCTGGTTTGCGCGCAGCTCGTCTGGCGTGCCTTCGGCCACGATCACTCCGCTCGCCATGAAATACACATAATCCACGATCTTCAGGGACTCCTGTATGTCGTGAGTCACGATGATGGAGGTCGCCCCGAGCGCATCGTTCAAACGGCGTATCAAGTCTCCTATCACCGTAAGCGATATCGGGTCCAGACCCGCGAAGGGCTCATCATACATGATGAGCATGGGATCCAGCGCAACCGTCCTCGCCAGCGCAACCCGCCTTGCCATTCCTCCCGAAAGCTCCGACGGCATCATGTTCTGCGCGCCGCGCAAGCCCACCGCATTGAGCTTCATGACCACGAGGCTGTGGATGATGTCCTCGGGAAGATTCGTATGCTCGCGCATCTGGAAAGCCACGTTGTCGTATACCGACATGTCGGTGAACAGCGCGCCGAACTGGAAAAGCATGCCCATCTTGCGCCGCATCGCGTATAGTCCGGCCTGATCGAGCTCGTGCATCACCTGCCCGTCCATCTTCACGTATCCCTTGTTGGGCTTCAGCACGCCGCCAACATGGCGCAAAAGGGTCGTCTTGCCGCAACCCGACAACCCCATGATCGCGACGAGCTTGCCCCTGGGGAAAGTCATGTTGATCCCCTGCAGCACAGGACGCTTGTCGTAGGTGAAGTTAAGGTCGCGTATCTCGACCAGGGCGGACGGTGGCAAAATCGGATTCCAGGAAACAGATGGCGCATTCTAAACGATAGCGCCGCCTGCGCTCAACTTTCACCCCAACTTCAGCGCGGGATGGTCTTCGCAAGGCATGTCGAGATGATAACCCTGAACCTGATCGACGCCAAACCTCATCAGCATTTCCAGCGTCTCTGCGTCCTCGACGAATTCGGCGACCGTGGTCTTTCTCAGGCCGCGCGCGACATCCACGATCGCCTTCACGAAGATCTGGTTGTCGTGATTGTTCGTAAGATCGCGGATGAAGAGGCCGTCTATCTTCAGTATGTCGGTATTGAGATGCTTGAGATAGGCGAATGAGGAAAAGCCCGTGCCGAAATCGTCGAGGCAAACCCGGCACCCTGTCTGCCTTAACGCCTCTATGAAGCGCTGCGCGTCGTGCAGATCGCTGACTGCCGCGGTCTCCGTCAGCTCGACCAGCAGCCTCTTCGGTTCAACACCGTGTTCCTTGAGCAGTTCGGCTATGTAATGCGGCAATGTGGGCTCGTCGATCGAACGCCCCGAGACATTCACGGCCAGATCGGGTATCTGCTCAGAGCTCGCAAGCAACGCTATGCTCTCTTTCAGCACCCACCGATCCACATCCAGTATCTTTCCGCTCTTCTCCGCAAAAGGAATGAAATGGCCGGGCATGATGAATCCTCCGGGCGCCTCCCTGTCCTTCATGCGCACCAGCACCTCGAGGTGTGAAAGCGTGCACTTCTCGTCCGCCCTGAATATCCCCTGGAAATGCAGAACGAACAGGTTCTCCTCGAAAGCCCGGTTGATGCGGTCGTTCCACGACAAACGGGTGACCATCGCCTGGGAGACGTCCATGTCGGGCCGGTATATCCTCCATGCGTTCTTGCCCGCCCCCTTGGCCTGATACATCGCCGCATCCGCATGGGCGATCAGATCCTCCCCGTTGGCCGCGCTCTCAGGATAAAGCGCGATCCCGAGGCTGGTCGTCAGGCGCAGGTTCTGGGAGTCGAAGCGGAAGGGGATCTGGGCTACCGCGCGCACCACCCTTTCGGCAAGCGCCTCTATCTCATCTTGTGTCGCCTCCGGCATCAGGATTGCGAATTCGTCCCCGCCCAGCCTGCTGATTATCTCGTTGCGCCTGACCAGCTTGCCCACTTCCCCGGCTATCCTGATCAGCATCGCGTCTCCTGCGCCATGACCGAATGTATCGTTGATGTATTTGAATTCATCCAGATCGAAGAAGAGCAGCGCGCCATGGGATTTCCGCCTGTCCGATTCTATGATGAATCGCGCGAGTTCTTCCTGGAAGCGGCGCCTGTTGTATAGTCCGGTCAGAGAGTCTCGCTCGGCAAGGTAGATCAGCTGTTCAGCGGTCTGGCGCTCCTTGGTGATGTCCTCATAGACCCACATCCTTCCGATGAAGCGCTGCTCCAAGTCTCTCACCGGATAGCTGATCTGCGTGACCACTCGGCCATCGGCCATGTGTATCTCGAAGTTCTCGCTCACCTCGTGCGTGCTAGTGACATCCAGCAAAAACTTGGAGAAATGATCCGGCTGCGAAAGCACGTTGGCGGAAAGGCGCAATACCTCGGATGCGGGCTGACCCACCAGCTTTTCTGCATCCGAGATCATCCAAACTCGCAAAAATGCGGGATTGAAGTAAACCACCCTGTTGTCAGCCCCGACGAACAATATCCCCTGAGTCATCGCGCCGAGAAGCGACATCATGCGCGCGCGTTCTTCCAGGGCATCGCCAAGATAAATGCGCTGTTTCTTTTCAGACACCTCGAGCTCGAGCACGCGAAGATGCACGGCGGCCGTCATCGCGTTGAAGGCTGCACTCAGCTTCGCGACCTCGTCATGCCCATGAACCGGGACTTTTATGTCGTAATTGCCGTCTGCGATCACCCTGGTCGCACCGGTGAGCAGCACAAGGTGGCGCGTCAACCAGAGACCCAGGGCTGCGAGCAGGAATATCGAGAGTGCGACTTCGAGCGCTGCAATCGCAAGGCTCTGATGAAGGATGCTCGCCTTGGCCTTGGACATGAAGTCGGTCGACACCCCTATGCGCAGATCTCCATAAGTCTCGCCAGAGAGCGTGATCGGAACTTTCGTGTTATAGATCCCGCCCGGCTTTACCTTGTCGAGATTCGCATCCAGGGCAGGCAAGGGCTGGCCTTTCGACCATCCGTCTGACGCCATGACTCTTCCGGTGTTGTCGAAAAGAACGAGGTAGTTGATTCCCTTCTCCTGCCTCACCTGCTTCAACACGCTGTCCATGGTCCCAAAGTCGCGCTCTGCAAGCGCAGCAGCCAAGGATGCATTGAGCAACGGGCGGATCTCATCCATCCGGAGTTCCGCCTGCTCCAGAAGATGCTTTTCCATCACGCGCACGCTGTTGGTGACCAGTATGGTCAGCATGATGAGTTCGACGACAAGACTTGCCAGGATGAGCTTGAAGCGCAAAGACCTCGATGGGGAAAATCTTTTCATGGCTTAAGCTGCCTCTTGAGGTCATTGACCAGCGGATCCAGGCTCTTCATCTCCGCTTCCGTCGGCGGACGCAATCCCTGATATCCGGTATCCTTTATGAATTTCTTGCCTTCGGGCGTGTTGTCCACGAAATCCAGCATGACCCGCTTCATCTGCTCAACCTCGTCCTTCGGCACATTCTGGTTCGCCATCATGACCATCGAAGATGTCTCTCCGGTCTTAGCGAGTATTCTCAGGTTTTTCTGGATGCTCTCGGGAAGCTGGTCGAATATGATCGCGCCCGTGACAGCGGCATCGCTCTGCCCTCTTGACACATCGAGGACGGCGCTGTTGTGCGAGACCGCGTAATGCACAGTGACGTTCTTTCCTGGCTCCAACCCATTTTCATGCAAGGCCCGCAAGCCCAGGATCGCGATCATCGTGACCCTGTCCGTCATCGTCACGGTCTTGCCGCGCAGATCCCCTATGTTCTGCAATGGACTGTTTTTGTCGACCACGAAGACCGCAAAGGAATTCCTCTTTGGTCTCAGCATAGGAACATAACCCGCATCGAGCTCTGCATATCTTGCAAAATGGGGTGCTGTGAAAACGAACCTGTAATCCCCGCGCTGGGTGCGTTTGAGAAAGGCTTTCTGATCGTTTGCCGTGACGAAGATGACAGGCCGGTTCAGGCGCTTTTGCAGATAGGCCTGGACAGGTCGATATTCGGCAATCAGGGCCTGCGTGCTCATATAGGGCCATATCCCTATCTCGAGTTCATTCGCGGCATGGACAGCGGAAACGGATACCAGCATGAGCACAGCCAGCATCCATGCGAGCTTTTCTTTCACCTGACTCCCCAGAATATTGTTATTTTTCCAAGCCCTCGGAGCATAGCCCGAATCCATTGTAGCGATCAAGCATATTCAGAAAACTGTGCAACAAATCCAACTCAGACAACGCCATCCATGCGGCTGAACAGCTCGTCCAGCGTCACATCCGCGCTCTTCTCCAGTTTTCCAACACATTCCAAAAGCCAGGCCTGCAAGGGATCCTTCCCTGCAATGAGCGCGCTCTTGTCGAGCACGAAAAGGTTGAGCAATTCGACGGCGCGTATGTGGGCCGCATCCCTCGCCATCAGCCATCCGTGGGACTCCGCCTTGCTCACCATCCTGGCAAGCGCGAGGCGTTCCATGATCTGTTCGAGCTCATAGAAATCCATACGCAGCTTACGGGATAGTTCGGGGATGGTCAGCGCGTTTCCCAGCTTCATGCCGTTCGACATCAGGTACAGCACCTTCATCGCATCGAGCATCTTCATCACGGGAGGAAGATAGGGCAGGCGCGAGGCGCGCCAGTGCGGCAGCGATGCGGCGACCACGGCGCCAAACAGTATCGTGATCCACGAGAGATATATCCAGACAAGGAAGATGGGCACGCTTGAAAACGCGCCATAGACCAGCTTGTAGGTCGAGAAATGGCTTATATACAGACCGAACACCCTGTTCATCGTCTCGAAAAGCACGGAGGCGACCGCGCCTCCAATCAGCGCATGCATGACCGGGACATAGCGGTTGGGCATCAGCTTGAAGAGCATCGCGAAAGCCATCGTCGTCAGAAGCACGGGCAATCCCTTCAGTATTCCGACCCCGAAGACCGGCACATGCTTCGCATAGCCCATGGAAAGACCGATCAGCCAGGAAGTCAGGGAGAGGCTGGCCCCGACAAGCACGGGCGCCAGGGTCAAGAGCGCCCAGTACACGACGAGGCGTCTGACTATGGGCCTCGGACGATGCACCTGCCAGATGGTGTCGAAGGCGCGGTCCATCGTCAGCATCATCATCATCGCGGTGACCGCGAGGAAAATCACGCCAGCCGCTCCCAGGCGCCCCGCGCTCTCCGCGAACTGTTCTGTGTAATGCGTGATCACGCTGCCTGCGGTAGCGGGCATCAGATAGCTCAGAAGAAAACTCTTGATCTGCGCGGAAAAACTTCCGAACACCGGAAAGGCGGAAAAGAGCGTCAGCGCGATGGTGATGAAAGGGACCAGGGACAGCAGCGTCGTATAGGTGAGGCTCGCCGCAATCTGCGTGCAGCGGTCGCGCCGGAAGCGCGCGATGACAAACAGTATGAATGTTTTAAGTTCCTTGCTTTGCATGGGCGATTCCCTATAATCCGCGCATGATAACCGACAAAGAAATACTGGTGCTGTATTACAGCCAGCACGGCGCCACCAGGCAGATGGCTCATCTGATCGCGCGCGGCGTGGAGCAGGTTCCGGGCATGCTGGCAAGGCTGCGCACCGTGCCCAAGGTATCAACCGTCTGCGAGGCCACCGAGCCATCGATCCCTGATGCAGGCGCACCCTACGCCGAACTTCGCGATCTCGAGGAATGCATGGGATTGGCGCTGGGCAGCCCGACGCGCTTCGGCAACATGGCGGCATCGATGAAATACTTCTGGGATGGCACGAGCTCTCTCTGGATGAAGCATGCGCTGTCAGGCAAGCCTGCGGCCGTATTCACTTCGAGCAGCAGCATGCACGGAGGCCAGGAATCCACCCTGCTCTCGATGATGATTCCCCTTCTGCATCACGGCATGCTGATCACGGGCATCCCCTATTCAGAGGCAGAGCTCTCCACAACCCAAAGCGGCGGAACCCCCTATGGGGCGAGCCATGTCGCAGGACTTGCAAGCGACCAGCCGATCAGCGAAGAAGAGAAGAAGCTCTGCATCGCGCTTGGCAAGCGCCTGGCCATCACTGCCAGGAAGCTTGCAGGCTGATTCAGCCTTCCCTGTTCCTCATGTGATCGGCAAGCCTGGCAAGCGCACCCGAAAGCTCGCGCCTCAACGCCTCGTCCTCCACGATCTCATCCAAAGCCTGCTTCATGCACATCATCCACTGATCGCGCTCGGAGCTTGCGATCTGAAAAGGAAAGTGACGGCGGCGCAGGAATGGCTCGCCGAATTCCTGCACGAAGAGCTGCGGCCCTCCCATCCAGCCAGAAAGAAATTTGAAAAGCTTGTCGTTCGCGCTCTTCAGGCTTTGGCCGTGAAGCTTCCTTATTCCATAGGCTTCAGGAAGCGTGTCCATCAATTCGTAGAAGCGGTCCACCAGAGCATGGATCTTTTCCTCGCCGCCGATGCGCTGATAGTGTGTCTGTGGTTCAAATGTCATGTCACCATTCCCGGAATGAAACGCCCAACCCTACGGTGGTCTGGCGATGATTATAGTCAATCAGGCTCTCTCCGTAACCGTTGGAAAATTGTGCATGCAGGCTTGCAGCCTTGCCCAGATCGACAGGCAAGGTCCAGTCTATCTGGAAATAACCCAGATTCTGGCTCAGGCTAAGATTGTTGCGAAGAAGCAGGGCGACGGACTGCGAATTATCTTCGGCCTGCCAGCGCAGCATCAGATCCCCATAGCCCATGTAGTGCATGATGTCCGGATTGTCGTCCTTCTGGGCGCTCTCCGGGATGCGCCACCAGCCGCGCCCAAGAAGGGAGAACTCTCCCCACTCCCATCCGCCCTGCGCATAAACCCTGTTCCAGCTGCGCGACCATGGATCGGAGCGTCCGTTCGACTGATGAAGAAGCCCGAGATTGAGCAACTTCCATCCCGTTTCATTTCCGGTGCCGAACGCCGCGATCAGTTCAGGCTCGTAGTCGGTCTCCCTGAAAGGCGAGGAGTTGCGTGTATTGAAAACCTGCCAGTAGGACTGCTGCGTATAGGCGCCCCAGAAGCGCAGGGTATGCATCCCCAAAAGGTCGATGTCTTGCGTTGCGAAATCCGTCTTGAAACTGATCTGAAATTTCGCCTCGGCCGTATCGAAGTCATAAGGGGTCGCAACCGTCCTTCCGATCGCAGGAGAATAAGGCTGGCTGTTGATGCTGTTGGTCTTCTGGACCAGAAGATAATTCTGCTGATGGGGCTGCAACCTGTCCAGCGCGCTGCCGTCCCGGTTAGTCCGGTTGTCCAGATTCCAGACCCTGGTGAGATAGCTCGTGCCGGATGGTTCGGGCCGGGTCTCCCTGGGAATCTCGTCAGGCGCCCCTGTCTTCAAGTTCGCTTCTTTCGATTGCAATGACTCATCCGGTTTGACGGGAGAGACCTCTGCAGCCTTGTCATAGCACTTCAGACGCTCTGCGGCATTGTCCGGATAGTTTCTTGCGCAGATCAGGAAGTCTTCGGAACCCGCGCATGCAGTCGATGCGATGGTCAAGAGCAGCAGGATTGCGATTGAGTATCTGATCATCCGTTCATTATACAAGCGGGAAACGCGCCAGCACCCTGTAATCCGTCATCCCGCCCTGCACCATCGCGAAGTCCCTCACATGCCAGAACAAAGGATCCACAGCCGGCGCATCGCTCATGCGCGCATTGCGCAGCAGCGTGACATGAGGCTTGTGCTCTCGCCTGTCGAAATCGAAGCCGTGCCTTTCCAAACCCAGCTGCAGTTCGCTCACCAGATCCTCCAATGCTTCCGGAACCTCTCGGGGGGCCGCATGCCATATGCGGTTGTGTTGCCAGTAGCGAACCTCGTCCAGGCAGAGATCGAAACGACTGGCCTCGATTTCACTTGCCGCGAGTTGCAAGGCTTCCAGGCGAGAGGCTTCCACATTCCCCAGGAAAACCAGCGTGACGTGAAGGTTCCCAGGTCGCATCGCGCGCCCCATTCCTTCGAGTTTTCCCTGCCATGAGGACAGCGCGCGCCTGACTATGCTGTCGGGCCATAGCGCGAAGAAAATCCGCAAGATATCCGCTCGATGTTCCATCTCCATATTCTATCCTCATGGCATCTCTATCGAGAAGAATGCGGCAATCGGGTAAAATGCGCACAAGACACCTACGAGCGGCAAAAATGCGTTTGCGCGAAATCCCCTACAACTACACCTCCTTCTCCGACCGCGAGATCGTGCTTCGCCTCCTGGGCGCTGAGGCATGGGACATCATCAATACACTGCGCGCAGAGCGCCGCACGGGGCGTTCCGCGCGCATGCTCTATGAAGTGCTGGGAGACATCTGGGTCGTCACGCGCAACCCCTATCTCGAGGACGATCTCCTGAGCAATGCGAAGCGGAGAGATGCGTTGATCGATGCGCTGCACCACAGGTTGAATGCGATAGACGAGCGGCGCCAGGAGAACCAGCAGGTTTTGCGCCTTCTTGAAATTGCGCGCAAGGCGGTCAATCATTTTTCGAACGAGTTCGAAACCACGCTCTCGCTTCGCAGGCGCGCATTGAAGGAGCTCTCGCGCATCACGCGACGCGACAACATCCGGTTCGACGGACTTTCCCGGGTCTCCCACGTGACCGATGCGACGGACTGGCGCGTGGAATATCCCTTCGTCGTTCTGCATCCCGACACTGAAGAGGAAATCGCGGCCCTGGTTGAGGCCTGCATCTCATTGAAGCTCACCATCATCCCCAGAGGCGGCGGCACCGGATACACCGGGGGCGCCGTTCCCCTGGACAGGCATAGCGCGGTGATCAACACCGAGAAGCTGGATGCACTGTCCAAAATAGAGCACATCGTTCTATCCGGTCTCGACAAGCCCTGCCCCACCATACACTGCGGCGCGGGCGTGGTCACGCGGCGCGTGATGGAGGCGGCGGAAAACGAGGATCTGGTGTTCGCGGTGGATCCCACTTCTGCCGACGCATCCTGCATAGGCGGCAACGTGTCCATGAATGCAGGAGGCAAGAAGGCGGTGCTGTGGGGCACGGCGCTCGACAATCTCGCGTCATGGCGCATGGTCACGCCTGACGGGATGTGGATGAATGTCGAGAGGCTGAACCACAATCTTGGCAAGATACACGATGCCGAATCCGCAACCTTCCGCATCAGCCGTTTCAAGGCTGACGGCAGGACTCCGACAGGGGAGCCCGAGCTTCTCACGATACCCGGCGGCGACTTCAGGAAGACCGGGCTTGGCAAGGATGTCACGGACAAGTTCCTGTCAGGGCTTCCCGGCATCCAGAAGGAGGGCTGCGACGGCATCATCACCTCGGCCCGCTTCATCCTGCACCGCGCGCCAGAACACACGCGCACCGTATGCCTTGAATTCTTCGGGCAGGTCAGGGAAGCGGTTCCTGCGATCATCGAAGTCACCGAGCTTTTGAACAGCGCAAAGCCATCGAAATTTTCATCCCCCGTGCTGCTCGCAGGACTCGAGCATCTGGACGAGCGCTATCTCAAGGCGGTGGGCTATGCGACAAAATCCCGCAGGGGATCTCGCCCGAAGATGGTGCTGATCGCGGACGTGGTGAGCGACGACGAGAACGCCGCAGGACTTGCCGCATCCGAGATCGTGCGCATCGCCAATCTCAGGGACGGCGAGGGCTTCATCGCGGTGTCGGTTGAAGCGCGCAAGAAGTTCTGGCTCGATCGCGCGCGCACAGCGGCGATCGCAAAGCACACCAACGCATTCAAGATCAACGAGGACGTGGTGATCCCGCTCCCCCGCATGGGCGACTACTGCGACGGCATAGAGCGCATCAACATCGAGCTGTCTCTGCACAACAAGATAAAGCTCCTTGATGCGCTCGACGAATTCTTTTCGGGAAGCCTGCCGCTGCGCTACCAGGACGACAAGCAGCTGGGAGACGCCGAGCTTCTGGGCAACCGCGTGCAGGATGCAAGGCAGCTTCTGACCCATGTGCGCCGCCGGTGGGAATGGCTGAGAGACAATCTGGATGCGGACTGCAGCCTGATCCCTGAAGTAGCCCTGCAATCAGGGAAATCGGTTTTCTCCATTCTTCAGGATCGCACGATACGCGCATCCTGGAAGGCTGAAATTCTCGAAGAGCTGCGCCACATCTTCGGCGGCAGCACCTATCAGCCGGTGCTCGACGGTTGCACCGATATCCACCAGCGCGTGCTGAAAAGCCGCGTTTTCGTCGCATTGCACATGCATGCCGGTGACGGCAACGTGCATACCAACATCCCGGTGAATTCCGACAACTACGAGATGCTGCAGCAGGCCTACCGGTCGGTAGGCCGCATCATGCAGCTTGCGAAGGATCTGGGGGGCGTCATCTCGGGAGAACACGGCATAGGCATCACAAAGTTCGATTTCCTGGACGAGAAGGAGATCGCGCCTTTCGCCGAATACAAGAAGAGAATAGACCCCGAGGGAAGATTCAACAAGGGCAAGCTGCTTCCCGGAAGCAACCTCGATCACGCCTATACGCCGAGCTTCAACCTGATGGAACTCGAGAGCCTGATCCTCGAGAAGAGCGAGCTTGGCGACATCTCGGACTCGATCAAGGACTGCCTGCGCTGCGGAAAATGCAAGCCCGTCTGCACGACCCATGTGCCTCGCGCGAACCTCCTCTATTCCCCGCGCAACAAGATACTGGGCACCTCTCTGCTGATCGAGGCCTTCCTGTACGAGGAGCAGACAAGGCGCGGCGTATCCATCCGGCACTTCGACGAATTCAACGACGTGGCCGATCACTGCACGGTCTGCCACAAGTGCCTGAACCCATGTCCCGTGAACATAGACTTCGGCGACGTCTCGACTGCGATGCGCAATTTCCTGCGCAAGCAGGGGAAGAAGAAATTCAACCCGATCGCCGCGACCTCGATGCTCTACCTGAACAGCAGCGATCCCAGGACGATCAAGCTTTTGCGCAAGACGATGATAGAGTGGGCCTACCGCGCGCAGCGCATCGCGCACAAGGCAGGCAAGGCGCTCTTCAGGGAACAGACTGCGCATCCTCCCGCGACGGTCGGGAAGCCGCCCATTGCAACCCAGGTCATCCACTTCATCAACAAGCCCATGCCGGGGAATCTTCCGAAGAAGACCGCCCGCGCGCTTCTTGACATAGAGGATGGCCGCATCATCCCCATCATCAGAAACCCGAATCTTCCGAGCGAAGAATCCGAGGCCGTCTTCTATTTTCCAGGCTGCGGCTCGGAGCGGCTCTTCAGCCAGGTAGGGCTCGCCACCCAGGCGATGCTTTACGAGACGGGGGCCACCACTGTGCTGCCTCCCGGCTACCTCTGCTGCGGCTATCCGCAGAACGCTTCCGGCCAGGGAGACAAGGCATCGCAGATCACGATGGACAACCGCGTGCTTTTCCATCGCGTCGCCAACACGCTCAACTATCTCGACATCAAGACGGTCATCGTGTCCTGCGGCACCTGCATGGACCAGCTCCTGAAATACCAGTTCGACAAGATATTCCCGGGATGCCGCCTGCTCGACATACACGAATACCTCCTTGAGAAGGGCGTGAAGATCGGCAATCCGGGCGGCACGCGCTACATGTATCACGAGCCCTGCCATGCGCCGATGAAGACCTATGCCTCCCAGAAAGTGGTGGACGGACTGATGGGCGCAAGCATTCCCTTCAATGACCGATGCTGCGGGGAATCCGGCACGTTCGGGGTGAGCCTGCCGCATATCGCGACCCAGGTGCGCTTCCGCAAGGAAGAGGAGATGAAAAAGGGCGCTGCGGCTCTGCGCTCGGACGGATTTGCAGGCGAAGTCAAGGTGCTCACTTCCTGTCCGGCCTGCCAGCAGGGGCTGTCGCGCTACAGCGAGGACACCGGCACGAGCGCCGATTACATCGTCGTCGAAATGGCAAAGAACCTCCTGGGCGAAAACTGGCTGGCCGAATTCGTTGCCCGCGCAAACAGCGGAGGAATCGAAAGGGTATTGCTCTAACTGCAACACGATTGGCATGATGCGGAGTAGAATCGTGAACCCCGAGCCCTGATTCCGGAGCAAATGCTGATTCTGCCACTCGAACCGACCGACGATCTCGCCGATCCGATCTTCAAGGATGCGGAAGGTTGCAAGCTCTGGCTCGGTCAGCTGCAGCTCACGCATCTGCAGATCGCGCACAGCCAGCTTCTGTACCAGATAACCGAGCTCAACCGCTATCCCATGAGCGGCCTTGAACGCATGAAAATGCTGGAACTGCTTAGGGAAACGGTCGGCTTCGTTCAGGAAGACTACGCCAGGAAGCTGATCGACAAGCCTTTGCCCTTGAACGACGACGAGATCACGATCTTCATGTCCATCGTGCAGCTCTGGCAGGCCATGCTGAAGGGCTACCAGCGCTGCCTTCAGTTCTACATCCTGGGCGAAAAGGAGCTGACAACTCACGGCGCGCTGCTTTGCCAGCGCTGCCTATGCTACTGCGGCCTCGAAATATTCGAATACCTGCGTACCCGATACGAATTCAGCCCGTCTCTCTGGCGCCAGATGCATGAACTCTATGCCTACGCCGAACAGAATGACCTGCAAAAGACAGAAGTCGAAGAACTCGACTACAGGACTGACTGCGCCGCGACCTATGTGAAGACCCTGCTCTCCTGCTATGCCAATCCCGCGGAGCTTTCTCGCTGGCAGCTGCAGCAGATGAATCGCTGGCTTGCGACGTGGAGCTCCACCATTTCTCTTGCTAAGAGCTACAGGCTGAACCGCGGCGAGGCTGACCCTCTTGCCGTCGACATCTCAGGAGAGTCCGGATTGCTAAGGGCTGACGAGGTGCTGCACAACGACTCCATGCGCTATATGGACATGGCGCCCATGAGCAAGCTGCTGCGCGTCAAGACCATATTGATGCAGCAGGGGCAGACGCCGCAGCAGGTGGGGCTGGGAGACCAGTACGACAGCCATGCCTGCCACGAGCTCCTGATCCTCCTTCACCAGAACTGGTGCGAAAACAGGCACAGGCGTTCGGGGGGGCAGCGCAAAAAAATCTCAAGGGCTGTAAGGCTGGTCTGCCTGATGAATGGCATACACGCGCATCTCTCGCAGAAGGGCAAGAAGCCTTCCAGGATGGACAAGCTTGCGATCGTGAAGATAGAGACGATGGGCTATGTGCCGAATTCCGATCTTCCGGCTCCCGAAGTCGAGCACCCGCTTGAAAACTGGGTGATCGAAAACGAGAACATCATGGGAGCGTGCATCGTCAGGGCAGACGAGAGCGGGCGGCGCTACAGGATCAGGCAGCTCGTCGCAATCAAGTCCGCCAAGTCCTCCTTCATGCTCGGAAGCGTTGCGTGGATGAACGTCACGAGGGAGGGCAGGCTGCAGATGGGCATCAAGTACATACCCGGCCAGCCGATGCCGGTTAGGATAAGCGCTGCCGGAATCAATCTCGCGAGGACCGAGGCGCAGGCCTTCCTGATGCCAGCCCTGCCTTCCGTCAGGACGCCCGCCAGCCTGATCATCCCCCGAGGCTGGTTTCATCCAGGACTTGCGATCGAAATGAGGGAGTCGAACGACGAGTTCACGATGCTGCAGCTTGGTTTCAGCGTTGAAAGAGGAATGGACTTCGAGCGCGTGAGCTTCACGCCGGCATGATCTATTCCATCGAGGTCGCCGGGAATACCAGCGAGAAGGTGCTGCCGTCTCCCACGCGGCTTGCAATCAAAAGTCTCGCATGGTGGCGCAGCGCGATGCGGTTGACGATCGCAAGCCCGAGCCCCGTTCCGCCCGTCTCGCGCGATCGGCTCCTGTCCACCCTGTAGAACCTCTCGGTCAGGCGGGGGATGTGCTGGGCATCTATGCCTATGCCGCTGTCCTGCACTGAAAATTCGGGCTGCCCAGACTTGAGTTCCCAGCGCAGCCTGATCGAGCCGCCATCCGGGGTATAGCGAATCGCATTGCTCACGAGATTGGTGAATGCGCTGCGCAGTTCTTCGCGGTTGCCGCTGATTTGCAACGGCCCTTCCATCTCGAGGCTGTACTGATGCCTGCCATCGCTCAGCATCTTGCCGTCCTGATACACTTCCGAAAGCAGGGATTTCATGTCGACCATCTCGGTGCGCAATGGACTGTGATCGTTTTCCAGTCGGGACAGCGTGAGCAGGTCGGACACCAGGTGATCCATGCGGCGCGTCTGTTCTGCCATCAGGTGCAAAGCATGCCTGATCTTTTCGTGCGAGAGATCCGGCATATCGATGAGGTTCTCGACGAAGCCGTTCACCACGGTCAGCGGCGTTCGCATCTCGTGTGATACGTTGGCCACGAAGTCCCGCCTCATGGTCTCGATGCGTTCCAGCTGAGTCACGTCATGGCTGATCAGAAGGTGCTTGTTTCCGCCGTAAGGCACGAGCCTGATCGAGAGCACCATGTCCTCGTGGCGCGCCGCCTTCATCACGAGCGGCTCGTCATAGTTCCTGGAATGCAGGTATTCGATGAATTCCGGCTGGCGCACGAGATAGGTGATGTCCTGAAGGATGTCGCTGTTTGCATCGAGGCCGAAATGCTGCTCGGCGAGCGGGTTGCACCATTCGACGCGGTTGGCATCGTTAAGGCTCACCACCCCTTCGGGGAGCGCAGCGGTCGCCTGCTCTATGTGCTGCAGCTCTTCCGCCAGATCCTGCTTGGTCTGGTTGTGCCTCTTCACCATCTTGTAGAGGCTGGAGAAAACATCGTCCCAGATGCCGCCTGCATTGGGAATGCTTTCCAGACGCGCATCGCTTAGCCATTTCCCCAGCTTGTAGAGCTGCTTTGCGCGGTAGGCCATCACGGCAAGCAGCAGCAAAAGCAGGAATGAAAGCGCGACCACGGCCGAAAATATCGACCAGAGCAAAAGTGCTATGAGCGCGCCGTAGACCACCGGCAGACTCACCCTTATCCAGAAATCCTGCAGCTCATTCACGCTTACTCTCTATCCGGAATCATCCGGCCGTCACGGTTGAAAATCGATAGCCGCTTCCGCGGACGGTCTGGATCAGGTTGTCCAGTCCACTATCCTCGAGAGATGCGCGCAGGCGGCGGATATGGACGTCCACCGTCCTTTCCTCGACGAATACCTGGGTGCCCCAGACCTGATCGAGAAGCTGTGCGCGGCTGTATACGCGCTCAGCATGAGTCATGAAAAAATGCAACAGGCGAAATTCAGTGGGCCCGAGATCGACCGGCTTGCCTCGAGCTGACACGCGATGCGAGACGGGGGAGAGCTCTAGATCCCCTGCGGCCACCTTGTCGTCAGACAGCGTCGGTATGTGGCGTCGCATCACGGCGCGTATGCGCGCCATCAGCTCGCGCGGCGAGAAAGGCTTGGTGATGTAGTCGTCCGCACCCGATTCCAGTCCCAGCACCTTGTCGCGCTCGTCCCCCCTTGCCGTCAGCATGATGATGGGGATGGACTTGGTCTGTTCCTCGCTGCGCAGCTGCCTTGCCAGCACGATGCCGCTGGTGGTGGGAAGCATCCAGTCGAGCAAAATGAGATCCGGCAGGTGCTGCCTTATCTGCTCCCATGCGGATTCCGCATCGGCAGCTCTCAGCGCATCGAAGCCCGCCTGATTGACGTTGAATACCAGGAGTTCCTGTATCGCCGGTTCGTCTTCAACAACCAATATCTTCGCTGTCATCATTCCTCCTTGTTTGGGACCGCCAGAATATGAATTATTTATGACAGGAAGATGACAGCCCTTCAGCGATGGTGATCCGCAACATGGCCGGTATGGCTCGCCGCCTGATGGTGGAGATGCGCATGCTCCGGCTCCTCCGGCAGAGGATTTGCAACGAGACGCGGCATGTATGAACCGATCGCCATGCCGATCGCGCTCGCGATGAGGCCTGCGAACTGGGCCGGTATGAAGGGATCGTCGGAACCCGCGATCAGCACGGCAAGCCATACGGAAATTCCCAGGAATATCGACAACAGCGCGCCCTGGTTGGTCGCGCGTTTCCAGAAGATGCCGGCAGTCAGCGGGATAAAGGCTGCGACCAGCGTGATCTGGTAGGCGTTTTCGACCATCTTGAAGATGCTGGCCTTGGAATTCATCGCATAGAGCGTGACGAGCACGGTGAAGCTCACCGTCACGACGCGCATCAGGTGCAACAGCTTGCGGTCCGAGATCCTGTGCCCGATCATCGGCTTCAGGATGTTTTCGCTGAAGGTCACAGAGGGCGCGAGTAGCGTTGCGGAGGCGCAGCTCTTGATCGCCGAGAGCAGCGCGCCGAAGAACATCACCTGTGCGAATAGCGGCGCATGCTTCATCACGAGTGTGGGCAATATCATCTGGGGATCGGAATCGATCAGACCGTTCACCATGGCGGGATCGATCAGCGTGGCGGAATAGGCGAGGAACATCGGCACGAAGGCGAATAGGAAATAGAGCCCGCCTCCCAGAACCGTCGCCCAGACGGCGATGTTCACTGTCTTTGAGGACTGGACCCGCTGGAAGACGTCCTGCTGCGGTATCGATCCGAACATCATGGTCATCCAGGCGGCAACGAAGCCTACGACTTCCTTCGCATCGGGTTTTGGCCAGAAAGTGAATTTTCCGGATTCCGCCGCATGGTTCACCACGGTCGCCACGCCGCCCACCTGTCCGCTAATCTCATGGCCTATGAAGAGCATGCCGATCACGATGATGATCATCTGCAGAAAATCGGTTATCGCAACGGCCCACATGCCGCCGAAAAGCGTATATACCAATATGGTTCCGGAGCCTATCCACATGCCCGCGAGCTTGCTGATCGCGCCATCCGACACCACGTTGAAAACGAGGCCGAGCGCCGTGATCTGCGCGCCCACCCAGCCGAGATAGGAGATGACGATGGCGAGCGTGGTCAGCACTTCCACGGCTCTTCCGTATTTCTTCTTGTAGAAGTCGCCTATGGTCAGAAGGTTCATGCGGTACAGGGGAGCCGCGAAGAAAAGGCCGACCAGGATCAGGCACATGGACGCGCCGAAAGGATCCGCCACCACGCCGTGCAGGCCTTCCTTGAGGAAGGTCGCGGGGATTCCCAGCACGGTCTCCGAACCGAACCAGGTCGCGAACACGGTCGCGGTGACCATGTAGAACGGAAGATGGCGCCCCGCTATCGCAAAATCCTTGGTGTTGTGCACCCGCGTCGCGGCATAAAGGCCGATGCCGACAGAAACGATCCAGTAGGCGATCACGAACCAGAACAGCATAGTCATTGAACCGTAATTGAAATGAAAGGATTTTAACAGCCCTGCAAAAAAAAAGGCCACCCGGAGGTGGCCATGCCATGAAGTCAACCGACTTACAGTTCCTTGGCGTGATCGGCCAGATACTTCGCAACGCCCTCAGTGGATGCGTTCATGCCGGCCTTGCCCTTGTTCCAGCCGGCTGGGCAGACTTCACCGTGCACCTCGTGGAACTGAAGCGCATCGACCATGCGCAGCATCTCGTCGATGTCGCGGCCCAGAGGCAGGTCGTTCACGACCTGATGGCGCACCACGCCGTTCTTGTCTATCAGGAAAGAGCCGCGCAGCGCAACGCCTGCGCCCTCGAGCTCGACGTCATAGGCCTTGCAGATTTCGTGCTTGATGTCTGCGACCAGGGGATAGCCTACCTTGCCGATGCCGCCGTTGTTCACCGGTGTGTTCTTCCATGCGAGGTGAGTGAACTGGGAATCGATGGAGACGCCGATGACTTCGACGCCGCGGTTCTTGAATTCGTTCAGGCGATGATCGAACGCGATCAGCTCGGAAGGGCAGACGAAGGTGAAATCGAGCGGATAGAAGAAAATCACCGCGGCCTTGCCCGCGATATGCTTCTTCAGATTGAACGATTCGTTGATCTCATTGTTGCCCATCACCGCGACGGCGGTGAAATCCGGTGCCGGTTTTCCTACAAGAACTGCCATGTCGATCTCCTAAGGTTGAAATTGGGTGACGCAATTTAGGCCATTCGCCTCTTCGCGTCAACCTTGTATTTCTTGTGGATTTGCGCCTTCGGAAAACTGCAGAAGCTGTGCGTAGATGCCTTTTTTCTCGAGCAGCTCTTCATGCGTGCCTGTCTCCATGATGCGCCCCTTCTGCATCACCACGATGCGATCGGCCTTCTCTATCGTCGAGAGCCTGTGCGCGATGACGAGCGTTGTGCGGTTCTTCATCAGCGTTTCAAGCGCGGCCTGGACATGGCGCTCGGACTCGGTATCGAGAGCCGATGTCGCCTCGTCCAGGATCAGCACGGGCGCATCCTTCAGGATCGCGCGCGCGATCGCGATACGCTGCCTCTGGCCTCCCGAGAGCTTGACTCCGCGCTCGCCTACCAGCGTGTTCAGCCCCTCTGGCCATTCGCGTATGAATTCCATCGCATGAGCAGCGGTCGCCGCCGCGATGATCTCGTCTTCCTTCACCTCGCGTTCCTGGCCGTAGGCGATGTTGGCTTTCACAGTGTCGTTGAACAGCACCACTTCCTGGCTCACCAGGGCGATGTTTTCGCGCAGGCTCTTCAAACTGAGTTCGTTTATGTCTGTCCCGTCGAGCAGGATGCGGCCGCCCGAAGGAATGTAGAAGCGCGGGACGAGATTGGCGAGCGTGCTCTTGCCGCTTCCCGATGCGCCGACCAGCGCCACGGTCTGCCCTGCGGGCACATCGAGGCAGATATCGTGCAGGGCAAGGCGCGGCGCATCCTCGCTCTGATACGCAAAATCCAGATGCTCGAAGCTCAGATCTCCCCTTGCGCGCGTGATGGTACGCTTGCCGCTATCCTGTTCGCTTTCCGTGTCCACGAGATCGAACACGCTTTCGGCAGCGGCGAGCCCGCGCTGCATGAATTCACTGACGCTGGTTAAGCGTTTGATCGGTGCGGTCAGCATCAGCATCGCGGCGACGAAAGAGA
Source organism: Pseudomonadota bacterium (assembly GCA_021782365.1). GTDB lineage: Bacteria > Pseudomonadota > Gammaproteobacteria > Burkholderiales > Gallionellaceae > Gallionella. The sequence goes on along the minus strand of JAJXVB010000007.1, from coordinate 111,741 downwards.
GGAATCCTCCGACGCTTGTTGCATCGGTCTTTGCCTGGGAGGTCGCAAGATAGATGATGATCGCGAGCGCGAAAGCCGCGACCAGCTGCACCAGCGGCACGTTGGCCGCAGCGGCCGCCGCCTGCTTCATCATGTAGCGCCTCATCCAGTTTGTCTCATTCGTGAAGCGCTGCTCCTCGTAGTTCTGCCCGCCGAAGAGCTTGACCACCTTGTGCGCGCTCACGCTCTCCTCGATCACCTGGGTCAGGTTTCCCATCGCGCGCTGCGAGTCCCGGCTCGCATTGCGCAGCCTTCTGTTGATCGTGTAGATCACGAGCGCGACCAGAGGCGTCACGATCAGGGACAGCAGCGTGAGCTTCCAGTTCAGATAGAGCAGCCATCCCATGAGCCCCACGATGATGATGGAATCCCTGATGCTGACCGTGACCACGCTGGTCGCGGCCGCGGTCACCTGGGTGACGTCATAAGTGAGCTTGGAGATCAGGTTTCCTGTCGCATGGTTGTCGTAGTAATGGGCCGGCAGGGTCAAAAGCTTCCTGAACATCTCGCCTCTTAAGTCCATCACGACCTTGTTTCCAACCCAGTTGATCGAATAGGTCGCGACGAATCCGGCGATGCCGCGCACGAAGAAGATCAGCACGATGATGAGCGGGGCCCAGCGGATCACGAAGTCGTCCTTCTGAACGAACGTGCCGTCCAGCATGGGTTTTAACAGCGCGGGAAGCAGCGGTTCGGTCGCCGCGGAGACCGCCGTACCGAGGACGGATGCGGCGAAAACGCGCCAATAGGCTCTGACGTAGGACAGCAGGCGCAGGTAAAGCTGGGTGTTGGTCATAGGCCGACACTTTAGCAGAAAAGCATGCTGACCGCCCGAATCGGCAGCCTTCGAAGGCTGCTCAAATGAACTGTTTGCCACTATATTAGTCTATGCTAACATTTGAAATTCAACTTCAAGGAGGACCCGTTATGCAAATCAAGGAAATAGAATCGCCCGAACTCGCGCAATGGGTGAGAGACGAAAGCCACAAGCTGCGCGTGATCGACGTTCGACAGATGCAGGAGATCGCGATGGGCACGGTGCCGGGCGCCGAGCCCCTACCCTTGCACACGCTGCCCGCCAGGGTCAGCGAACTCTCCAACGACGAGAAGCTGGTCATCATCTGCAGGAGCGGCGCCCGTTCCGCACAGGCCTGCATGTTTCTCCAGCAGCAGGGTTTCTCGAACGTATACAACCTGAGAGGCGGAATGATAGGCTGGGTGCAGAGCGGCCTGCCAGCGGTCCCACCCTCCTAGAGGTCTATGCCGGGCTGGGCGCGTATTCCCGAACGGAAGGCGTGCTTGATGTCCCTGATCTCGCTCACCGTGTCGGCCATGTCGATCAGGCACTGCGGGGCTGCGCGCCCCGTGATCACCACATGCTGCGAGAGAGGGCGCTCGGCCAGATCGGCACACACCTCCCTCTCGTCGAGATAGCCGTAATTCAGAAGGTAGGTCAGCTCATCCAGGACCACGAGGTGCAGCGACTCGTCCTTCAGCATCTGCCTTGCGACCTGCCAGCCCCGTCTTGCCGTCGCGATGTCCGCATCGCGATCCTGCGTATCCCAGGTGAAGCCATCCCCCAGAACATGCCATGCCACGCCAGGCTGACTGCCGAGGAATTTTTCCTCTCCCGTGTCGCGGCGGGATTTCAGAAACTGCGCGACCCCGACCTTGTAGCCATAGCCCAGGCTCCTCGCGACCATGCCGAATGCGGAACTGGACTTTCCCTTGCCGTTTCCGGTCAGGACCAGGATCAGCCCCTTGTCACGATCCGCTTTGGCGATCGCCGCGTCAACCACGGCCTTCTTTCTCGCCATGCGCTGGCTGTGACTCTTGTCAGGCATGCCGGGTCGAAACGGCTCCGCGCGCGAACTGCAGGACGAAGGCGGGGATCAGATAGATCGCCGCGCTCGAGACATAGGGAAGATAATAGGGTGTTATGCGCAACGCGTATGCCACAGCACTCATGCCGGCGAAATTTCCGGAAAAGAGATAGAAGGAAAAATTGGAAATGAGGAATGCAACGCTCACCGCAATCAAAGAGGTCGCTGCCATCAGCCAGGGCTTCTCTCGATGCGCCTTGGCGCTGCGCCCCGCATACCAGAGCACCGCATAGGTCGGAATCAGGAACCAGTATGCAGGCGTGAAGCAATAATCCGAAACGCCCATGTGCGCGATCGCGAAGTAATCGAGCAGGCCCGCCTCCATCAGCAGCGCACCGAAGAAAAGACGGTTCTGCACCAGAAAGCCCGCCATCAGGAATACTGCAAGGGATGCATCGGGCACCGAAAACTGGTGGATGCGGGTTGCGGCCATCAGCGCTGCAAGCGCCATCGCGGGAAATAGGTTCTTCATCTTGTTCATCATGTCATTTGATCCCAAAAGTTTACACGCGCACCATACCACAGCGCGCGTTTTCATCGCAATCACTGCCTATAGTTGAGGCCCACGAAGAGCGTGCGCCCAGGCGTGTTGTATCCATACACCTCGGAATAATTCCGGTTGAACACATTGCCTATGCTGCCCACCGCATCCAGATGCTTGTCTATGCGATAGCGCCCTGTCAGATTCAACAGCTGATAGGCAGGCAGGGTCACCGTGGAATAGGGATAAGTGTTGAAGTTCACGTCCTGGCGGGCGCCGCTGTAGCGGATCTGCGCCCCGAGGTTCAACGCATCGAAGTCGCGCGATACGCCGAGATTGCCGAAATATCTGGCCCGTCTCACGAGCTGCATCCCGGTCGTCTCGTCCAGCGGATTCTGAAAGGTCGCGTTGGCATTGAGATGCGTCTGACCGAAGTCCCCCGCATACATCAGCTCCTGCCCCTTGATTTGCGCAAGGCCCACGTTATAGGGGATATAGGTCAGCGCATTGAATTCGATCAGGTCGTGGATGCGGTTGTCGAAATAGACGATGTCCACGCGCTGGCCGTTGGATGCATAGTGCAGCCCCGCCTCCCTGTTCACAGAACGCTCAGGCAGCAGATTGGGATTGGAGTAGCCGGGATAGAAGAGATCGTTGAATGTCGGCGCCTTGAAGGCGCTTCCCACACTCAGGGTCGCGCGCCAGTCCTTCGCAAGTGAGAGTCCATATCCCAAAAGCCCCGTGTTCGCGATGCCGAAATCAGAATACCTGTCCTGCCTCATGTTGAGCTGCACCTGATGCGCCCCGTATTCGCCGACATAGCTCCCGAGGAAGCTGTTCACGTTGCGGCTCGTCTGGGTATAGGAAGTGGTCGAGATCACCGCCTGATTCAGGTTCTCCATCGAGAGGCTCAGCCTCTGGCCTTCGGATATCCTGAAGTTGTTCTGCCATGCAGCCTGGTTGTCGCGCGTTTCGAAGCGATATGCCAATAGGCCGTTGGTATAGGTATGGCTGTCGTCAATGCCCTGAGCGATGCGAAGCTGGCTGTGCCAGATGCTGCTCAACTGGTCGTCCGATGAAAGCGAATACTTGTCGAGATTCTCTATCGTGTTGTTGATGTCGGTCGGCAGCCCATAGTTGCTGTCGAACGAGGTATTGGCCCGCGTGCTGTAGACCGAAGCCGTCAGCGCATGGTCAGCATCGATCTCGTGCCTGATTTGCGCATCCAGCGTCGTGTTGTCATAGCCGTTGTTGTTGGGATTCGCATTCGTCATGATCTGCGGATTCATCGCGGACACGCCGTCCGTTTTCACGCGCGACGCATTGACGCTGTAGGATGTGCTCTGCACATCTCCAGAAAATCCTGCGGACAAATGGCGGGTCCCTTCGTTGCCCACTCCCGCGCTTGCATTGAAGGAAGGAGCGCCGCGCCCCTTCTTGGTGAAGAGCTGGATCACGCCGCCTATCGCCTCCGAACCGTAGAGACTGCTTGCATTGCCGCGCACGATCTCGATGCGTTCGATGTTGTCCAGCATGATATGCTCGAGCGCGGTCGCGCCCGTTGTCGCGGAGTCGATGCGCACGCCGTCCAGCAGCACCAGTACCTGGTTGGAATTCGTGCCGCGCATGTAGATGCTGGACTGCGACCCGAGTCCCCCGGTCTGCGCGATCTCGATTCCGGAAACGGAGCGCAGCAGCGTTTCCACATCGGTCGCTCCTGAATTCTGGATGTCCTGTTCCGTCAGAACCGTGGTGTCGGCGATGGTCTTGTCGATCGCCTGGGGCATGCGCGTCGCGGTGACGACGATCTCCTCCATGTCCGGCGTGTCTGCGAAAGTTGCGAAAGGAAATGCGATCGCGCCAACAAGCGCGACTGTGATGGTTTTGCTTTTCATGATTTTTCCTGAATGAATTCCAAGCGTCCCCGTTGGAATCGTTATCAATCAGGAAATATGCGCGAGGCGAAGCCTTGCCTTCGACATGCCGCCCGCATATCTCCCGTCCGTACTTCCAGGCCGGTATCCGGGCTCACGAGTCCTGGTTCGCCGCCTTCCCATGATTGCTCACAGTGGCATGCTGGCGAACCCACACTCGACGACCGTTGCGGGGGCAGCTCAGGCTTTGCCATGCCAATCGGCACAGCGCACCTGCTTCCCGTTTAACCGGACTGCAATGCAGTCCTGGCACCTCAAAGCGGCGGGCACTCTATCATTCATCGCACAGCAAGGCAAACACCTCATCCATTTGACTTGTCTGCGCTTTCCAAACTATATTAGTAGGATGGAAAATGAACTCATCGCCCTGGAAAGCAAGCTTGCGCAGCTGATACAGATCAGCGGGCAATTGCGCCGGGAAAACCACCAGCTGCGCCAGGACCTGGCGCAGGCACAGAGCCAGAACCGCCAGTGCAACGACAAGATGGAAGGCGCCAAGTCGCGGCTTGAAAAACTGCTATCCACCCTACCCGAAGAATTATCATGACCAAAAACACGCTGGACGTGACGATCCTCGATCGCGAATTGCGCATCGCCTGTCCGGAAGAAGAGCGCCAGGGACTGCTGGATGCAGTCGCCTATCTCAACAGGAAGATGGTCGAGATACGCGATGCTGGAAAGACCACCAACGTCGAGCGCATCGCGATCATGGCAGCCCTCAACATCACCCACGAACTGCTTTCGATGAAAGTCGGAAAAGGGGTTGACCTAGGCGATCTTGCGCGTAGAATGAATGCCATGCAGACAGCAATCGATCAGGCGCTCGCCGAACAGGACACACTGTTCTGATCACCTCAAGAATTCGAGTTGCTCCCTGCGGTGTTCGTCAGACTCATATATTCTTTGAACCAAGTAACATTGCAGGTTGCAACCCATAAGCCGCTGTTGTGAATGTCCCATGCGGATGATCCTGATGCGACAGGGAAGCGACCGTCTTGAACCTGAAGGTTCGAGATGCCGGGTCAACGGCACAGGCGGGGGGCTCTATTCCGGTGCGACCCTAGGGTCGCACTTTTTTTACGCAGGCAACGCTCGCGGCGTAAAATGCAAGTCCAGGCACTCATCAACAGTCTATAAAAGGAGTGAAGATGAAACTTTTAATATTGACTGTCGGTATCGCCACCACGCTGTCATGGTCGATAACCACCTTAGCGCAGGCCCAAACCGACTTCGGCAAAGAAGAGTTCGAGTCAAAATGTGCGAGTTGCCATGGGCAGGACGGGAAGGGGGGCGGACCACTCTCACACGCCTTTATTACAAAGCCGGCAGACTTGACTGTTTTGATGAAGAATAACGGCGGTGTATTCCCTGCGCAGCGTGTATATGAAGTCATTGATGGCCGAAAAGACGTTGAAGCCCATGGTCCGCGCGCCATGCCTGTCTGGGGAAGAGAGTTTCGAGCAAAGACACCCGATATTGAAGGTTATTATGACCTGCGGTCCTCAGTCGCACAAGCCAAAATCCTTGCGCTGATAGACTATCTGTACCGCTTACAGGATATAAAGTAACGGGATCAGGGAGGGAGTTTAGAATTTTGTGTAAACGGGTAACTCACTGCTGAGGCATCCGATCCTTGAATTGGGTGGCAAACCGATTCAGCGCAGATTTCACTAGGGACAGTTCCCACCTGCCATTAATGCGTCGACCAACTCCTTCGAACTTCTCACCTTATCCAGATTTATTCTCGATTGAATGGTTTGGCTGTGAATACCTAAAAGCTTGTCTTTGCTCTTCTCCGTGTACACATAGACTACAATTTGATAGTTCCTACATTTTATTCCCCTAAACTCAGGAGATAATATTAGTATCGGTTGTTCGCTTCTCCGCCATACTTCACCTACTACAATTGATTTACCCGGGTTTTCAGGATTTTCAAAATGCGTCTCCAAGTACGCGCCAAGGGGAAGGTTCGGTTTAGCTTTAAGCATGAGATGAATCTGCCCAACAAGCCTTTGAGTATCCAAGAGCATGCTCGCAGCAAGAGTCTCAACATATTCAGATGATGTTCTCAAGGGAAGTTTCCCCAATTCCGACAATGACAACGAGCGATTAACAGATTTTTTGTACAGCTCTTCTTCCCGGGACTCCTGGAATTTTCGTTGAGCCTCTTCTACCACCTCTTTCGGTGGCGGAGGCGGCATATTCACTTTCTCGGCCTTTTTCCCAGATCCGGGCGTTTCCGAATAATGAGTAGTGCCTGTTTCATCCACCCATTTGTAAACAGCGGCACCAACAGTCGCCACTGCTAACATGAACATTGCAAAGAACAACAAATATTTTCGCATCCTACATATCCTTAACAGTATCGGCCGCCTAGCGAATAGCGCTTATAAATCGCACAGTCAGAGGCTCAACTCTAGATGCGTAACATGTAACCCCTTGTCCGGGTGGGTATGCCGCAAAGACAGACTCCCAGTTCCCGGCGCTTTGCGTGAAACTCATGATTCCTCCCGTCGTCAGTGCCTGCAAGCAACCGGTTTGCCAGCTTCAATTGGTTACTGATGAAACGCGCATCATTGTGCTCAGATAAGAAATGGCTGCGCCATAGGAGAACGCTGAATTGAGCAACAGAAAAGAATCTGTGGCTTTGAGGATTTCTTTAATAGGGACTTCATACTCAGACTCGATTTTTTGAGGCGCACCATGAGTGTCAACCCTTGCACTGCCGAAGCAAGACAGTCGCAGCGGTGAAGTTGGGCGAGCGCTATTGATATCTGCAGCAAAGCGGCGGCGTACCCATGCCGCCGGCAAAAACTACCCCAAGGCCAGCTTCGTAGCCGTGTAGATCAGAAGCCCGAACAGGCCGCCGACCAGCGTTCCGTTGATGCGTATGTATTGAAGGTCGCGGCCGAGATAGAGCTCGAGCTTACCCACCATGTAGCGATCTTCCCACCTCACGAGCTGCTCCCGTATCAGATCTCCCAACTGGCCCTTGTTGGCGTTTGCCAGCTTGATCAGCGCTTCCTGTATCTGTCCGTTGATCCACGAACGGAATTCCTCGTTTTCTGCGAGATGATCCTCGAGCTCCATTACCATCTTCACCATGCGCTGAGAGATCGCCGAATCGGGATGGGACAGATCGATGACCACCCAATCCCTGAACTGATTCCATAGCGACTCGACCTGCCTTGCAAATTCGGGATGATGAAGCAGCGCATCCTTCTTTTCCGACAACCACTCCTTGAGCGACGGGTCTTCCTGAAGCCTCGAAATGTAGTTCTCCACGAGCGCATCGAACTCGGCATAAAGCCTGTTTTCATGATCCTCTGCAGCCGCGCGCAGCCTGTTTGCGACAGCCGACCGTATGGACGGCACAAAGGGTTCTATCATGCTCTGCACGAATGCGTTCTCGCTCCACCCCTTGATGAATGCAGTCACCCTTTCCGCGTTCTCCGGATCTTCCAGATAATCCGCGAAGCGGTTCAACCCGCTGTAAAGAATTTTTCTGTGCCGCCCGTTTTGCGTAAGCAGTTCGAGCCCGCCCGCAAAGAATCCTGAAAGATCGATTTCCTGCAGCCTCTTCCTCGCAGCCTCTGCGATGAAATCGTGTATCCGCCTGTCGTCCAGCGCCTTCACGCCGTGTTCCATCGCGATGCCGAGATAGCCGGCAACCCTTTGCCTGTTCTTGGGCAGCCATTCTGCAATATGCGCTGCCGCGTCGAAGCTTCCGAATTTCTCCTTGATGGCTCCCGCGCTCAGGAATTGCAGCACCACGAAATCCGCGAGACCGTTTGCGATGCTTCTCTTGTTTTTCGTGACGATCGCGGTGTGGGGAATCGGCATGCCCAGCGGGTGACGGAATAACGCGACCACCGCGAACCAGTCAGCGAGCGCGCCTATCATTGCCGCCTCGGAAAAAGCGGAAAGATAATCCCATCCTTGCGCTTTGCTTAACGCATAGAGCAACGCGGCCAGCACAAGCAGGCTTGTGGCCGCCCACTTCATCTTGGTGAGCTTGCGTTTCGCGTCAGCTTGCAGATCCTGGTTCATTTTCGCATCACTCATGGAAAAGACGCAGCATAACTTCCGCTCATTTTCAGATCAACGCCTGCCGCAGAAGGCGGCGTCTAGTTGCAGGACGCCTGCGATTGTAGTTTCGGATTATTGAGAGGACGGCCTCATGGCTATTGTCTAGAGAAGTCGGTTTTGTATACCATTGCAGCCATCCTATTGAGAATGGGATGTGTCTAGAGAATCGGGGGCGATTCACCCCGGGGCAACAAGAGGAATGCGAATGTCGTCGTCCGGCAGCCGGCGCTGGCTCGGCTATGCGCTGATCACCACCGTCGCCTGGGGTCTCTGGGGCGCCTTGAGCGCCATCCCCGCGCAGCGGGGGTTCCCCGATACGCTGACATACGTCGTATGGGCGGTCTGCATGCTGCTGCCCGCGGCGTTCGTTTTGCGCCGCGAAGGCGGGAAGGTCCCGCTCGATCCGCGATCCCTTACACTGGGACTGACGATCGGCCTCACCGGCGCAGGCGGGGTCATCGTCCTCTTCCCGACGCTTTCGATGGGACCGTCCTACCTCATTTTCCCGATCATTTCGCTCTCGCCGCTCGTCACGATCGCGCTGAGCACGGCATTTCTCGGGGAGCGCACGGGCCGGATCGGCGTGGTCGGCATCGTGCTGGCGCTGGCCGCCCTGCCCCTTCTCAACGACTGGACGCCTGGCGGTGGCACGGTGCACTTCGGCCTCTGGTTCTTCCTCTCGCTCGTTATCCTGGTGTCGTGGGGCCTGCAGAACTACTTCATCAAGATCGCCCATGCTTCGATGAGCACCGGGGCCATCTTCTTCTACATGACGTTGGGCGGCCTGCTCCTTGTCCCAGTCGCGCTCGTTCGCACGCACTGGGGCGCGTCCATCAACTGGGGGATCGACGGTCCGCCGCTCTCTGCGGGGATTCAGCTGCTCAACGCCGTGGGAGCGCTCGCGATCGTCTACGCGCTGCGGGACGGCAAGGCGATGGTCGTCTCCGCGCTCACCAATGCGGCCTCGCCGCTACTCACGGCCTTGATCGCGATGGCGCTCGCCGGCCAGATCCCCGGACCATTCAAGATCGCGGGCATCGCGCTCGCGGTGGTCGCCTCGGCGCTGCTCGCGATCGGGGAAGAATAGGCGCGGTTGCCGGAATCGGCCGGGGCGGGTTCGCCGCTCGCTTCTGGTATGTTGGCGCAATGGCCGCGCACGAATTCCGCGTTGCGCAGCTCGATGGGTCGTCGGATTTGCGCACCGCGCAGTGGGACTCCCTGCTCGACGCCGATCCGGACACCTTGAATCGCCCCTGAAGCAGGTGAATCACCCCGGGTTTGAAGGAGGCTGACCGTTTCAAACGGCACAGTCATTCCTCTTCCTGCTCGATCGCGCGGAAACTCGCCAGATCGTAATCCAGGCCGGATTCAAGAAGCTTGACCGGCATCAGCAGATAGTTTCTGCCATCAAAAGAAGCCTTCAGGCTGCGCTGCATGAAAAACACATCCGCCTGCATCAAGAGCGTCGCAATTCCATCCTCGCGGGTCGAGGGTCAGGTCTGGGTCGAGGGTCAGATATAGAACGGTAGCATTGTCAATTGCAAAATCAGAAATGACCGCTGCGGATGCCAGGTTATTTCATCTGGTTTGACCTTGATATTTGCTTCCGCCAGATGCACGATGCGCAAACTTTTTCTATATCCTTGCTGGACATCACAACTGGTCGCGCCACCGTGCGCATCACATCGCTGTGATAAACTGCAAATCGTCAGCACTTGCCATATTGGAGGTTAGCATGAGCACAAACCTGGAAATTCTGGAAGCCGAAGTCCTGCAATTGGATCCGGTCGAAAGATCACACCTGCTTGGACGGCTAATCGCCAGTCTTGATTCGGATCCCGAAGTCGAGGAAGCTTGGGTGAAAGTAGCTGATCGCAGGGAAGCCGAACTGAAATCCGGTTCAATCCCGGCAGTTTCAGGACAGGATGCCATTGCCAGGCTTCGAGCAAGACTTACGCGATGACCTACTCGCTCCACCCTGGAGCGGAACATGATATTGCCAACGCTCTGGATTTTTACAAAGAACAAGCCGGCCTTGTGGTTGCCGAGCGTTTCCTCGAAGAATTTGAACGTGTCGTCAAGCTCCTGATTGAATATCCCGATCTCGGAATGCCAACGACGAAAGAGCGAAGAATATTCCCGCTGAAAGTTTTTCCTTACTCGGTCGTATATCGAAGCCTCGAGAGCAGCATTCTAATCCTGATAGTGCGACATCAGCACAGGAAGCCCAGTTACACTGGTGGGAGGCGGTAGCTCTCGCGCACTACACCGCAATGCGCCGGACAACAATGGAGAAAAATGAAGCATCCCGAGTTTGGAGGAGGCTGACCGTTTCAAACGGCACAGTCATTCTTCTTCCTGCTCGATCGCGCGGAAACTCGCGAGATCGTAATCCAGGCCGGATTCAAGCAACTTGACAGGCATCAGCAGATAGTTTCTGCCATCAAAAGAAGCCTTCAGGCTGCGCTGCATGGAAAACACATCCGCCTGCATCAAGAGCGTCGCAATTCCATCCTCGGAATACAGCAGGAGCTGCGCCCCCCCGCCTCCCGAAAGCGTCACGACAGATGCCTTTCCGGTCAGAATTTCCGCCCCCACATGCAGACGCCCTTCCGCATCGCGCGCGAGACGCCTGACGATCGACACGCCAAGGCCGGCTTGCGTTTTCACACCGAAGACATGCCCTACGCGCGCCCTGTCCGCGCCTTTTCCGACAAGCTCAGCATAGAAACCGCCGGGGCTCGCGTTTTCAAGCCTCATCTGCATCTCATCTACATTCTTTCCCAGTGCCAGGCGCAGCAGGCTCTCGCAGCCAAACGCGGCAAAGATATCCGCCTGCATTTCGCGCCTCTTGGTCGAGCGCTGCGGAGAAAAAACCGCCTGATTCAACACATGCCTCGCAGCTTCCAGAACCCATTCCGCAGCATAAGGACAACCCGGGCTGAACTCTTCTGGCACGATATCCTTTTCCAGAACCCGGATCATGGTCTCAAGCCTTGCCTGCATCCCTGTGAGGCTGACATAGCGCATCTCGGGACTCCTCTTCGCATCCGGAAGAATGCGCATCGGCGGATGTGCCTGGGAAAGATCGAAGCTGCAGAGGTCCTGACTTCCGGATTCTCTTCCGATCGAAATCGCATCGCTGTTCCGGGCGAGGATGACCTCCGAAAGGTGCATGCTGCGCGGGCTGATCGAAGTGATGCCGCAGGCATACCATGTCATCAGTTTCCCTGCCTCCTTCAGGATCGTGGTCTGAATGGACGAATAAATGCTCACCGGCTCGCTCACGCACCCGTGCGTTTCAGCATGCCGATATAGCGCTGCAAAATTGCGCCATGCAGTCTCGTCGTGGGTCTGATAGTTCACGGCCATGTATTTCAGCTTCTCGCAGATCAGCCGCATCGCGCGCGTCACCAGCAGGGTTGCAGCCCCATCTTCCTTGCTGCTGCGATCGAACATCAGGCAGTAGGCATCGCACATCGAGCGGGAAAAGTTGCCCAGAGCCATGCCGAGACGGTTGCCGTGAAACGCGTGCATGTCGGGCAGCGTGAAATATTCGCAGGTCAGCTTCCTGAGATGGGACTGCGCGGTTTCATCGAGCAGATTCAGAACGGCCAACTGGTCGGAAAACTTGTAGTCTTCACGGATGGAAACCGATTCGATCCAGTCGGTCAATTCAAGAAGCGATTTCAGATGATCGCTCCTTGAAAGATCATTCAGCAAGGCTTGCGCAGACTTGGCATCCGCCATCGGGTGATCTGATTTTTTACCGAATATTTTCCCAAACATGCAAAAGGCCCCGATGATTTACCTTTCATCCCGTGGCAATATAAACACATCTTCCCCCATCTTGTACAGACGATGATACCCTGGCTTGGCGCAAACTCCCCGTTCCCACCGGTCACGAAGGCGCTGCATGAACCAAACGGCCTTCTCGCGGCCGGTGGGTCATTGACGCCCGAGCGCCTGCTGGATGCATACCGCCACGGCATATTCCCTTGGTTCAGCGAGGAAGATCCGATACTTTGGTGGAGCCCCGATCCGCGCATGGTGCTTTTCCCGGAAGAATTGAAGATCTCTTCCTCGTTTGCAAAAGTGCTGCGCAACAAGCCTTATGAGGTGCGCATCGACACCTCTTTCGAACAGGTGATGCGCGCCTGTGCAGCGCCGCGCGAAGGCCAGAACGGCACATGGATCAGCGAGCAGATGATCGCCGCCTATTGCGAACTGCAAAGACTGGGCCATGCGCACTCGATCGAGACCTGGATGGAAGGGAAACTTGCCGGAGGTCTTTACGGCGTTGCGATCGGTAAAATGTTCTATGGAGAATCGATGTTCAGCCTATCGCCAAACGCATCGAAGATCGCGCTTGCGCGTTTGTGCAGGCTTGGGCCGCTGATGATAGACTGCCAGATGCACACGCCTCACCTTGCATCGCTGGGAGCAAGGCTGATCCCGCGTGAAAAATTTATTGCAAGGCTCGAAGAGTTGATAAACTGCGAGCCTATAGACTGGCAGTTCTCGTCCATAATCCTACCATGAGTTCATTCAACGACATTCGCATTTCCGCGCTGAACTTCTACCTGACGGCGCCCTATCCCTGCAGCTACCTGCCGGGACTGCAGGCGCGCTCACAGGTCGCAACACCCACATTCCTGATCAACACCCCTCTTTATTCTGAGCTGGTGCGGCACGGATTCAGGCGCAGCAGCACCTACATCTACCGGCCGCGCTGCGATGCCTGCAATGCATGCGTCCAGATGCGCGTGGTGGCAAGGCAGTTCAAGCCAAACCGTACGCAGCGGCGCGCGTGGAAGCAGCATGCCGACCTGAAAGTCAGCCTTCATCCCCTGCAGGACAGGGAGGAATATTACGAGCTCTATCAGCGCTATCAGCGCGCGCGTCACCGCAACGGCGGGATGGACAACGACGACCGCGATGCCTACCGGACCTTCCTTTTGCAAAGCCATATCGATACGCTGCTCGTGGAATTCAGGGAACAGGAAACGCTGCGCATGGTCAGCGTGATCGATCTCTTAAGCGACGGCCTGTCATCGGTATATACCTTTTTCGACCCAGATGTGCCCCGCGCGCGCTATGGCGTCTACAACGTGCTCTGGCAGATCGAGCTATGCCGCAAGCTTGAACTCGATTACGTGTACCTCGGCTACTGGATCAAGGAAAGCCCCAAGATGTCCTACAAGATCCAGTATCAGCCAGCGGAGGGACTGCAAGATGGCTTATGGCAGCCGCTTCAAGAAACCGGAGAAGACTGAATGTATTCCATGTTGCGCCCCGCCCTGTTCAGGCTCCAGCCCGAAACAGCCCACCACCTGACGCTCAAGAGCCTCAACACCTTCTACAGGATGGGCATGAGCCGCCTCATCGCCCAACCCATCCCCGATGATCCCCGCACCGTGATGGGGCTCAGCTTCCCGAATCCGGTAGGACTTGCAGCAGGCCTCGACAAGAACGGGGAATGCATAGACGGACTGGCGAGCCTGGGTTTCGGGTTCATCGAGATCGGCACCATCACGCCGCTTCCCCAGCCCGGCAATCCGAAGCCCAGGCTATTCCGTCTGCCAGAGGCGCAGGCGATCATCAACCGCATGGGCTTCAACAACGAAGGGGTGGATGCGCTGATCCGGAATGTCGCGCACGCTGACTACAAGGGCATACTCGGCATCAACATCGGCAAGAATGCAACGACCCCCATCGAGCATGCCTCAGACGACTATCTATCCTGCCTGCGCAGCGTCTATCCCCATGCAAGCTATGTCACCGTCAACATCTCGTCCCCGAACACCAAGAATCTGCGCAAACTGCAGGACGAAGACGCGCTGGACGATCTGCTGATGCAGCTGAAGAACGAACAGAGAAACCTTGAAGACAAGCACGGCAAGCATGTGCCCATCGCGCTCAAGATCGCGCCCGACATGGAAGACGAGCAGATCGCGCAGATCGCAGGCCTTTTGATGAAGCACGAAATGGACGGCGTGATCGCGACCAACACCACGCTGTCGCGTGTCGGCGTCGAACACCTTCTGCATGGCAGCGAGGCGGGCGGGCTATCCGGCGCGCCGGTCCGCGAAAAATCCACCGCGCTCATCAGAAAGCTGGCCTCCCATCTGCAAGGGGCGCTGCCCATCATAGGCGCGGGCGGAATTCTCAGCGGCGCCGATGCGGCAGAGAAAATCGAGGCCGGCGCATCCCTGATCCAGATATACAGCGGGCTGATCTACCGCGGCCCCGGACTGATTTCGGAATGCGCAAAGGCGATCCGCGGCATGCAAACCCTATAGTTGCCACAACAAAGCGGTTGAAGCCGCCCCTGAATCATCGGATAATTCGCGCCTGATGAGAGATCGCAACGATGACGACTGACTACCTTCTACTCTTGCTAAGCGCGGTGTTCGTGAACAACATCGTGATGGTCAAGATACTGGGCTTGTGCCCGTTCATGGGCGTTTCCAAGAAACTGGAAGCGGCGGTCGGCATGGGCGCTGCGACCACCTTCGTGCTCACGCTGGCATCGGGCTCGAGCTATCTCATCAACCATTATCTGCTGGGGCCCGATCTCGCCTACCTCACCACCCTCTCCTTCATCGTCGTGATCGCGGGCATCGTCCAGTTCACCGAGATGGTGATACAGAAAACGAGCCCCGAGCTCTACCAGACGCTGGGCATCTATCTCCCGCTGATCACCACGAACTGCGCGGTGCTTGGCGTGCCGCTGCTCAACGTGCAGGAGAAACATAACTTCATGCAGTCGCTGGTCTTCGGCGCAGGCAGCGCGCTCGGCTTCACGCTGGTGATGGTCCTGTTCGCCGGTCTGCGCGAGCGCATGGAAGGAGCGGACGTGCCCGGCATCTTCAAGGGTTCTGCGATCGCGATGGTGACAGCGGGGCTCATGAGCCTGTCTTTCATGGGATTCTCCGGGTTGATCAAATAATGCTCAGCGCATTGCTGGCCATGGGGGCGATTGCGATCACGCTGGGCGCGGTGCTGGGCTTTGCCGCGATCAGGTTCCGCGTGGAGGGCAATCCCCTGGTCGACAAGATAGACGCGGTGCTGCCCCAGACCCAGTGCGGCCAGTGCGGCTATCCAGGCTGCAAGCCTTATGCGACCGCGATCGCCGAAGGCACGGCCGACATCAACCTCTGCCCGCCCGGCGGCGAGGAAGGCATACACAAGCTGGCTGATCTTCTGGGCACCGAGTTCAAGCCTTTCGGCGGCTCGACAGTCCCCAAACCCAAGAGCGTTGCGCTGATAGACGAATCCACCTGCATAGGCTGCACGCTTTGCATACAGGCATGCCCAGTGGATGCGATCGTCGGCGCAGCCAAGCAGATGCACACCGTGATCGCAGCAGAATGCACGGGCTGCGAGCTCTGCGTGCCTCCCTGCCCCGTGGACTGCATCAGCATGGAGCCCATCGCAGACACCACCGGCAACTGGAAATGGCAATATCCGGTATACGCAATAATGCCGTCGCAAACCGCGCCATGAGAAAACTCCACACATTCCACGGCGGCGTGCATCCTGCCACCTGCAAGACGCAGTCGAACGGAAGCCCGATCGCAAAGGCGAAACTTCCATCCAAACTCGTCATCCCGCTGCGCCAGCATGTGGGCCATAGCGCGAGGACAACAGTCGAAGTCGGCGAGCGCGTCAGGAAAGGCCAGATCATAGGGCAGGCTGACGGCCATGTTTCAAGCGCGGTTCATGCATCGACCTCGGGCACGATCTCGGCGATAGGCATGCAGCCTGTCGCTCACCCTTCAGGCCTTCCCGAGCCCTGCATCACGCTGATCCCGGACGGACTCGATGAGTGGATGGAGCTTGAGCCCTGCGAAGACTGGAAGGCGGTTCCCCACAGCGAATTGCGCCACCGCCTGCGCAATGCCGGCGTCGTCGGGCTCGGAGGCGCCGTTTTCCCGAGCGACATGAAACTCTATGCTCACAAGCACAAGATCAAAACACTGGTTCTGAACGGCGCGGAGTGCGAGCCCTACATCACCTGCGACGATCTTTTGATGCGGGAGCGCGCGGAAGAAGTACTGAAGGGCGCGGAACTGATGCGCGAGCTTTTATATGCCGACGAAGTGCTGATCGGAATAGAGGACAACAAGCCCGAGGCGATCGCCGCGATGCGCGATGCCGCGGGCAAGCATTCGGGCATGGAGGTCATCGCCGTTCCGACGATCTATCCCGGAGGCGGCGCTAAGCAGCTGATCCGCGTGCTGACGGGGATCGAGGTTGCGGCAGGCGTGCGCTCCACGGATCTCGGCGTGCAGTGCTTCAACGTGGGAACCGCATACAGCGCATGGCGCGCGATACGCTTTGGCGAACCCCTGATCTCGCGCATCGTCACCGTGACGGGCAATGTCGAATCGCCGCAGAATTTCGAGGCGCTGATCGGCATGCCGATCGCCGAACTGATCGCACAGGCGGGCAACCTTCCCGGCACCACCGGGCTCATCATGGGTGGCCCCATGATGGGCGTGCTTCTGCCATCCGACAAGGCCGGCGTGGTCAAGGCGACCAACTGCATCATCGCCGCATCCGATGCGCTTTTCCCGCCTCCCAGGCCCGTTCTTCCCTGCATACGCTGCACACGCTGCGCGGATGCCTGCCCCGCGGAGCTTCAGCCGCAGGATCTGTACTGGTTTGCGCGCGCGAAGAATTTCACGAAGGCGGAAGAGTATCACCTCTTCGACTGCATAGAATGCGGCGCGTGCAGCTATGTCTGCCCGAGCAACATTCCGCTGGTACAATATTACCGTTTTGCCAAGAGCGAGATATGGGCGCAGCAGGCCGGGCAGAAGGCTGCCGATGCCGCGCGCGAACGCCATGAATTCCGCGAGAGCCGCCTGGAACGCGACAAGCGCGAGAAAGCGGAAAAACTGGCCGCCAAGGAAAAGGCGGCGGCAAGGAGCGAGCCCGCACCGGTTTCTGACAAGCCGGATACCAAACCTCAGGATGAGATAGCGCGCAAGATACAGGCGGCGATCGATCAGGCCAAGGCACAGGCTGCGGAAGTCAAACCCAAGAACACGGAACAGCTGACACCCCAGCAGATGGCCGAGATCGCCGAAATAGAGGCAAGGCGCGCAAGAATACGCGAGATCGCCCAGGCCTCCACCGATGCGCAACCCAGGGAATAGACATGCTTTTTTCACCCTACATCACAAAGCCCGACAGCGTATCGAAGATCATGCTGCAGGTGCTCTTCGCGCTGATTCCCGGCATCGCGATCTATGTCTGGTTTTACGGACCGGCCATCCTGGTCTCCCTCCTGCTCGCAAGCCTGACCGCGCTCTCGACGGAAGCGCTGATGCTGAAACTCAGGGAACGCCCGATCGCCCCTTTCCTGAAAGACAACAGCGCGCTGCTCACCGCCTGGCTGCTCGCGCTTTCCATCCCGCCTCTCGCACCCTGGTGGCTGATCGTGGTGGGCACGATGTTCGCGATCGCCATCGCCAAGCACCTTTATGGAGGCCTGGGCAGCAATCCCTTCAATCCAGCGATGATAGGCTATGCGGTTTTGATCATCTCCTTCCCGTCCCAGATGACCCACTGGCTGGCGCCGGGCGGCCTCGGGAGCGCGGGGCTCGACTTCCAGTCCCAGCTGAACTATATCTTCAGGGGCGCCCTGCCCGATGGCTTGACGCTTGACGGCGTCACCATGGCAACGCCTCTGGATACGCTGAAGACGCAGCTGCACATGAACGGGCAGATGAAATCCATCCTCGAGATGCCGATCTATGGCCGTCTTGCAGGAGTGGGGAGCGAATGGGTATCCCTTGGATTTCTGCTGGGGGGAATTTATCTCTATGCTCGGCGCATCATAGGCTGGCACATACCCGCAATCTTCCTGATCACCCTGTTTGCGATATCGGGAGTGTTTCACCTGATGGATCCCGCGCGCTATGCCGGCCCGCTTTTCCAGTGGTTCTCGGGCGCCTCGATGCTGGGCGCATTCTTCATCCTGACAGACCCCATCACCTCCCCCACCACGCCGAAAGGGCGCATGATCTTCGCTTTTGGTGCTGCGATATTGACCTTTCTGATACGCGTATATGGCGGCTTCCCGGATGGCGTCGCATTCGCAACCCTCCTGATGAACATCTGCGTGCCGCTGATCGACGCATGGACCCAGCCTGCGGTTTTCGGCAGGAAGGATGAGCGATGAGGCGCACGATGGCCAAGGCCGCCCTCATGACTGCGCTCAACTTGAGCGCCTTCGCGCTATTCGGCACGGCCCTGCTCGCCTTCATCTACAACCAGACTCACGAGCGCATCGAGAAAAGCGTCGAGGCTGAGAAGCTCAGGCTGATCTCCCAGATTCTGCCGCACAGCCTCTACGACAACGACATCATCAAGGACACGCTTGAGATCCTGCCAGATCCGCTTCTCGGCAATGAAGGAAAAACGACCGCCTACCGCGCCCGCCTCGACGGCAAGCCTTCCGTGGTCGTGTTGGAGGCCGTCGCACCTGACGGCTACAGCGGAAAGATATTCATGCTGATCGCGATACGCGAAAACGGCGAACTCGCGGGCGTGCGCGTGGTCTCTCACAAGGAGACACCGGGCCTTGGCGACTACATCGACATCGCGAAGAGCGACTGGATCAGGGGGTTTGATGGCAAGTCGACGGCGCAGTACAATGATCAGGACTGGAAAGTCAAGAAGGACGGCGGAAAATTCGACTACATGGCAGGTGCGACCATCACGCCGCGCGCAGTCGTGAAGGCCGTGCACAAGGCATTGCAGTATTTCGCGCTGCACCGCGATGCACTGTTCGCAGGAGGAATCAGATGAGCTATCAGGAATTCAGGGACATCTTCTATAACGGCGTATGGAAACAGAACACGGGCATCGTCCAGCTGCTCGGCATGTGTCCCATCCTCGCGGTCAGCACTTCCGTCGTGAACGGCGTGAGCCTGGGTCTTGCGACGACCATCGTGATGGCGCTTTCAGGCGCTTCCGTCGCATTGATACGCCAACTGGTTCCCAACGAGGCGCGCATCCCCGTGTTCATCCTGATCATCGCCGTCCTGGTCACCGCGATCCAGTACCTGATGAACGCCTATCTCTATTCGCTTTACGTGGTGCTGGGCATTTTCATCCCGCTGATCGTCACGAACTGCATCGTGCTGGCGCGCGTCGAGGCGTTTGCGGCGAAGAATCCCGCCTCGCAATCCGCCTTCGACGGCATGGCGATGGGCCTGGGCCTCACCGCGGTGCTCGCGGTGCTGGGCGGGCTGCGCGAGATCATGGGCCATGGCACGCTGCTCTCGGGCATAGACCTTGCCCTCGGCCCATCCGCAAAATCGCTCGTGATCACGGTGCTGCCCGATTATCACGGCTTCCTTTTGGCGATACTGCCACCCGGCGCATTCATCACCCTGGGGTGCCTGATCGCAGGAAAGAACTGGCTCAACCAGCGCACTGAATCCAGACAGGCGCGCATAGAACCCGTCATTTCCGCCGCATGAATGCAGAGAAACGGCGCGAGATATTCCTCCGACTGCAGGCCGCCAATCCCCACCCGACCACCGAGCTCGAATATTCGACGCCTTTCGAACTGCTCATCGCCGTGATGCTCTCGGCCCAGGCGACCGACGTCAGCGTGAATGCGGCGACGAGAAGGCTCTACCCCGTTGCGAACACGCCTCAGGCGATACTCGATCTGGGCGAGGAGAAGCTTTCCCAATACATAGAGCGGATAGGCCTATACAAGACCAAGGCCAGGCATGTGATCAAGACCTGCCGCATCCTGGTTGAGCAATATGGCAGCCAGGTGCCGCAGAAGCGCGAGGCGCTGGAAGCCCTGCCCGGCGTCGGCAGGAAGACCGCGAACGTGATCCTCAACACCGCATTCGGCGAGCCCACGATTGCGGTGGACACGCATATCTTCCGCCTTGCAAACCGCATCAATCTGGCCCCCGGCAAGACCGTGCTCGAGGTCGAGAAAAAACTGCTCAAGGTCATCCCCAGGGAATTCCTGCATGACGCGCATCACTGGCTGATTTTGCACGGCCGTTATGTCTGCCAGGCGCGCAAGCCGAAATGCGCGGAATGCCTGATCGAGGATCTCTGCGAATACAAGCACAAGGGCGAATGAATGTTCTTCAACCCCTCACGAGACGAGGCGAGAAACTTCCTCTTCGAGGCATGGCGCAAGAGAAGATCGAAAGAGATTTTGACGCCGCTCGAGGATCTGGCCGCCCAGCTGATCGAGAAGCACCCCGAGTACTTTTCCGTCTTCGAAGACCCCGGGCGCCATCTCGAACGCGAATACCTGCCCGAGCAGGGAGAGGCCAATCCCTTCCTGCATTTGATGATGCATCTTGCGATCGAGGAGCAGATCTCCATAGACCAGCCTCAGGGGATACGCGCGCATTTCGTCCGCCTGACGCATGAGCTAGAGTCCGAGCACGATGCGCAGCATCGCATGATGGAGTGCCTCAGCGAAATGATCTGGCGGGCACAGCGCGACCGCACTGCGCCCGATGCCGCAGTCTACCTCGATTGCCTGAGCGGCGGACGCTGACGCATCATTTCTTGTTCAACTGCCTGATCAAGGCCTGAAGTTCGGTCGCCGACTTCGAAAGCTCGAGAGAGGCATACCTCGCATCCTCCGCGATGCTCACGTTGCTGTTCACCAGATCGGAGATGCTTTCGAGGTTGTGAGACACGTTCTCGCTCGCGACGGACTGGTCCTTGGAAGCCTCGGCGATGCGCTGCGCATTTCCTGTCACCATGCGGCTCACATCCATGATCTGCTTCAGCGTCTCGCCATTCTCATGGACGATCTTGGATTCCTCCTCGACCTCCCTGATCGCCTCGTGCATGGATTCGACGACGCTCTGGCTCACCGCATGGATGTTTCCTACCATGCTGGCGATGTCGGTCGTGCTGGAGCCCGTCCGTTCGGCAAGCTTTCTCACCTCGTCTGCGACCACCGCGAATCCCCTGCCCTGTTCGCCTGCGCGCGCCGCCTCTATCGCCGCGTTCAAGGCGAGCAGGTTGGTCTGGTCGGCGATCTCCTTGATGACCTTGCTGATGTCGCCTATCTTCTGGATGGCCGATTTCAGATCGTCTATCGCATCGCTGGATGAGCGCACCGCCTTGACCACCTTGGATGCGGAGAGCACAGCCTGCTCCATGCGCCTGTTGCTGTCCTCTATCATGCCCTGCGAGCTCGTGGCAGCCCCTGCCGAATCCCTGGCATCCTGAGCGACCTGCGATACGGACCGGCTGAAGCCCTCCATGCTGCTCGTGATCTGCTGGATGTTGTTGCGCTGGTTGGATGACTGCTCGGCCACCCTGACCACCTTCTCGTCGAGCTCCGTGCTGTGTTCCATGATGATGGATGCCGCCAATTCCATCTCGTCCAGCATCACCTGGATCTGGGACTGCATGACCTGCAGCTTGCAATAGAGTATCCCCGGCTCATCGCGCCCCGAGATGTCGATGTCGCTTGCAAGATTGCCCTCTATCACGCCCTCGAACTGCTTCTCCATGCCGACCAGGGGGCGCTCGACAAACCGCTTGAAGCCGAACCTCATCACCAGGAAGATGAAAAGCTGTATGCCGATCTGCGAACCTATCAGCGTGATCAGAAGATTGTGCAGATGCGCATATTCGCTTGTCAGATCGAGGGTGATGTCGGATGCGCCGTTCGAACTCCCCACTTCGACCGAATGGCAGCTCAGGCAATCCGTGCCGTGAAACCCATGCGATTCGATATAGGGCGTGATCGCCCTGAAGAGGAGCTTGCCGCCGACCTTTTCCTGGCTGAAATGCGGCAGCGACTTTCCTGCCTTGACCGATGCCTCTATCGTCTCCTTGATCAGCGGATCATCCAGATGCTCTTCAGGCAGCCCCGGGCCGAACTGCTTGACCACCTGTTCTGTGCGCACCAGGCGCAGCGATGTGAGATGCTGGCCCTCCATGATCTTCCTGATCAGAAGCTTGCGGTTTTCCGGCTCGCTGATCTGGCCTGTCACCATCAGCATGTTCGCGCTGTCTATCACCTGCATCGCGGTCGCTTCTGACCGCTGCCTTGCATGCTCCAGCATGGTCGATTTCATCTCTCCATAAAGCAGATAGGTAGCGCTTGCCAGAACGATGAAAAGCACAGGCTGTATGAGGAGCTGAAGCTTCAAGTTCAGCGAAAGATTCCTGAACCTGAACTTGTCGAACCTGGAGCCTATCGTGGCGCCGGTCTCGTTGAGCTTTTGGTATAACGTCTGTGCCTCGCCGACCTCCTCCCTCGAAGGCTTGTGCCTTACCGAAAGATATCCGATAACCTTGCCATTTTCGCTGATGGGGGAAACCAGCGCCTTCACCCAGTAATAGTCGCCATTCTTGCAACGGTTCTTCACGATGCCGCGCCACGGCAATCCGCATGAAAGCGTATCCCATAGCCATTTGAATGCAGATGGCGGCATGTCGGGATGGCGGACGATGTTATGGCTCTTGCCGATAAGCTCTTCCCTAGAGAAGCCGCTTATCTCGACAAATGCGTCGTTTGCATAGGTGATGATGCCCTTGAGATCGGTTTTTGAAACGAGGAGCGTTCCTTCCGGAAGCAAATGCTCGTGCTGCGTCACCGGCTGATTGTTCTTCAATTTGCATTCCCCCTGCGGATATCGGGTCTCTCGCCCGACGCCTCGATGATCAACGTGGTATACCCTTATCGGCAATCAAGGATAATACTTTAATCGAGAGCATCGCAGGTAAAAAAATCCCTCGCAAGCGAGGGAATGAAAACGCGATCATTGTAAAACTCAACCATAAGGTTGTATGGGCAAGAAGCGCATGAAGCGCATGAAGATCAATGGCGTGTAGGAGATCCGCTGAACATGATCATGAATGCCAAAACAAGATATGGCGAAAAGACAAACAATAGTGGCAGTGAGCTTTGCATTCCGACATCCTCCGTAGTTGATTGGGCCAAACAGCCGGTATGAAGGATATATTCAGGCTTTCATCGGAATATTGATCTAGATCAATTTTTGGCAGAAATATCCATTTTTGCTGCATTTTTCATACACATTGTGATATTGTTATATCAGGGAGATTCTAAATAGCCTCAAAGACAATCTCTGTTTAGACGGCAACGCAGGGGGAATCGGTGCATCAGGTAACAGAATGCACCTCGCAAAAATGCAAAGATCTGATCAGACTATTCGCAATAAACTGCTGGTGGCGCGTCTCCCGGTCATGCCGCAGATACTCTCGAAACTGCTCAATCTCTGTCAGAAGGAAGAGGCAGGGATAGGCGAACTGGCCAAACTCATCGCGCATGACGCAGGCATTGCGATCAAGGTTCTGAACATTGCAAACGGCGCCGCTTATAACCGCGGCAACCGCAAGATCGGCCTGATGCAGGCGCTCAACGTGCTTGGCGTCGAAATGACCAAGACGCTGGTGATCAGCGAATCCATATTTCAGACTTTCAACAACCTCTCGCATGGCATCGAACTCGAAGGCTTCTGGGCGCATGCGTTAAAAACCGCAGTGATTGCCCGCGAGCTCGCAAGAAAAATATCCTATCCCCATATCGAGGAAGCGTATCTCGCTGGCCTGCTGCACGATGCAGGACGTTTGGCGCTCTTGAGTACCGGAGCATATGGATCGAACTTCATGGCGATGGATGACGAGCATCTATGCTCGGTCGAGACGAGTTCGATGGGAATGACGCATGCAGAAGCGGGAGCATGGCTTATCGAGCGCTGGAACCTGGATTCTTTCATGGCGGACAGCGTGCGTTACCACCACGAGCCCATCGGACGCCTGAAATCCGCGCACCCGCTGATCCGTCTGGTGTGCCTTGCTCACCTCCTGAGCAGCTACAAGCCCGATGCGCTAAACGGCGCAGGAGAGCTTTGCGGCATGAATGACGATGATCTTCAAACGATTCTGAATGCCGTGGAAGCGCAGACCAGGACTGCCGCATCCTATTTCGGCATCAATCTTAGCGAAGCAGCCCCGCCAGCCGCCGAATATCTCCCTCCCGCAAAGGCCGAGGACAAGAAACAGGCAAGGCTGGCAGACGAAGTCAGGAATACATCCCTCGTATCTGCGGCCGCCCAATCCTTTTCCCGCTGCAGCGGGCGAGAACTGCTCGAAACCATCGCGCGCACCGCTTGTGTTCTTTTCAATTTCGACGACACACTGCTGCTGTTGAACCACGCAAAAACGCTCACAGGCGTTCCCATCACAGAAAACCAGCAGCGCATCAGCGAAATCTCCATACCCCTGACCGACGAATGCGCGGTTGCGGAGTCGGTGCAGAAGCGCCAGGTCACATTCATCAGGCGCGATGATTCCTTGAGCATCGTTGACCAGCAGCTTTTGCGCAGCATGAAAACGGAATACCTCGTTTACATGCCATTGATGATCGAGCAATCCTGCCTGGGCGTCCTGGTGGGAGGGCTCTCGGCCCCCCAGGCATCCGAACTATGGGACAGCGAGCGTTTCCTGAAATCCTACGCGACACAGGCAGCCGCATCGCTGAAGTCGGCAACCCAGCTAAGATCCGAGATCGAGAAGAGCATCGCCAAGATAAATCAGGCGCACCAGGAAACTTCGCGCAAGGTGATCCACGAGGTGAACAACCCGCTTTCCATCATCAAGAATTATCTGGGCGTGCTCGATGACAAGATCGCAAGAAACGAGCCCATCGTCGAGGAGCTTTCGATACTGAATGAGGAGATCGACCGCGTAGGCCGCATCGTGGGCTCACTCGCCGAACAGCCACAGGAATCAGATACCACGGAGGTCAACGGCGTGCTGAAGGATGTAGTGCGCTTATTCTCCGTAAGCCGCTATTTGCCTTCCACGGTGAACATCGTCGTCAAGACGGGCGACAAGCCAGACGAAATCGCGTGTTCTGCCGATCCGCTGAAGCAGATCCTCTTGAATCTGATCAAGAACGCGGTCGAGGCGCTGCCCAACGGGGGAACCATAGAAGTCAGGAACAGCGGCCGCAAGATCCAGGATGGTAAAGCCTATTGCGAGCTTCGCATCAGCGATAGCGGGGCCGGTATCCCTGAAGAAGTGCTGGCCAACCTCTTCTCTCCGGTCAGAAGCAGCAAACGAGGAGA
Organism: Pseudomonadota bacterium; assembly: GCA_021782365.1. GTDB lineage: Bacteria > Pseudomonadota > Gammaproteobacteria > Burkholderiales > Gallionellaceae > Gallionella. The sequence continues at coordinate 86,192 of JAJXVB010000007.1, read as the reverse complement.
GAACCGGGGCCTGGGACTCAGCATCATCCACGATCTGGTCAAGAAAATCGGAGGGATCATCAGCTGCGACAGCGGGCCATCAGGAACCACCTTCACGGTCCTCCTTCCCGTTGCCGCAGCAAAAGCGGAACATCCAAAATACGCGGCGGCTCAATCATGAATGCCGCACACTCGTTGAATTTTGCGGCAGCGCTCATGGGTGAGGCCTCTGAAGCGAACAGAATACCCAGCATCCTGCTCGTGGACGATGAACCAAGGATGCTGAGCAGCCTTCATGAACTCCTGAAGCCCTTCAATTTCAAACTGGCCACTGCCGGCAGCGGCGAGGATGCAATCAAGCTGCTGCGCCAGGAAAAGTTCGATCTGGTGCTCCTCGACATGAGGCTGCCCGACATGAGCGGGCTCGATATCATGAGCGTCATCAATGCCGACACCCCGGAAACCGACGTGGTCGTCATCAGCGGAAACACCGACATCGATTCGGCGATCGGGGCGCTAAAACGCGGCGCATTCGACTACCTCAGAAAGCCCTATGCCAGGGAAGAGCTCCTGAAGACCGTGGACAATGTCTTGAAGCAGCGAGCCCTTGCTGAAAAACATCGACAGGTCACGATGCAGCTCGAAAATTCCGAGAAGAACTACCGTTATCTCGTCGACAATTCCCCGGATATCATCTATGCGCTGGACGAGGATGGAAAATTCACCTTCGTCAACAACCGGGTGCAGCAGCTGCTCGGATACACGCGAGAGGAACTGATAGGCCAGCATTATTCCATGCTGGTCCACGAGGAAGACGTCGAGCAGGCCAGATATGTCTTTCAGGAAAGAAGGGTGGGAGAGCGCGCATCGAGCAATGTCGAGCTTCGCCTCAAGTGCCACAAGGCGCTGGGCGGAAGCATCACGTTCGAAAATTCGCTGCTGACCATTTCTTTCAACTCGATGGGAATGTATCTGTCCGACACCCGGAAAAGCAGCGGAGAGTATTTTGGCACCTATGGCGTCGCGCGCGACATCACCGAGCGCAAGCGAGCCGAGGCCCTGATCACCTATCAGGCCTATCACGACATCCTGACCGATCTGCCGAACAGGGCTCTTTTCAAGGACAGGCTCGGCCTGTCGATCATCCAATGCAAGCGGAATGACTCGAAACTTGCGGTGATGTTCATCGATCTCGACCGTTTCAAGCTGGTCAACGACACGATGGGCCATGTCACCGGAGACGAACTCTTGAGACAGGTTGCGACACGCCTGAAGGGATCCCTGCGCAGAGGTGACACACTCGCGCGCATCGGAGGAGACGAGTTCATCCTCTTGATGACGGACCTCAAGGAAAAGCAGGATGCCATCGAGGTTGCGGAAAAATTTCTCAAGTCGTTGCAGCAGCCTTTCCATTTCGGCAGCAATGAGGCGCAGATATCGGCCAGCATAGGCATCGCGCTCTATCCGGACGACGGGTCGTCGATAGAGGAATTGATCCGCCACGCGGATCTCGCGATGTACCACGTGAAGGCGCAAGGGAAGAACGGGCATGGCTTCTATGACACCTCGATGGTGGACGCATCGCATCAGAAGCTCGCTCTCGAGAAGGACCTGCGCAAGGCGCTCGAGAGAAGCGAGCTTGAGATGCACTACCAGCCACAAGTGGATATCGCCACCGGCCGCATCACCGGGGTCGAGGCGCTGATGCGCTGGCGGCATCCGATGCGCGGCATGCTGACTCCCGGCGATTTTTTGCCCTACGCGGAAGAAAACGGGCTCATCGTGCCGATCAGCGAATGGATGCTCGAGACCACGCTTAAACATCTTGCAGCCTGGAACGAGGCAGGCATCAGCCCTTCCAGGCTCTCCATCAATCTCTCACCCCAATGCCTGGAACGCGGCTTTCCCAGGAAACTCAAGGAAGCGCTGCTGCGGTATGACATTTCCCCGAGCCAGATAGAGGTCGAGATCACCGAGAACATCTGCATCCGCAATCCCAACCATGCGATAGACCAGCTCAACATGCTGAGCAGGACAGGGGTCAGCGTTGCGATAGACGATTTTGGAACGGGGTATTCCTCACTCGCCTACCTTCAGCGTTTCCCGATCCACACGATCAAGATAGACCAGTCATTCGTGAAGGAGATCGTTTTCGAGAATACCCATTCGCCCATCATCCTCGCGATCATCTCGATCGCCAAGGAGCTTGGGCTGAACCTGATCGCGGAAGGAGTCGAGACGGAATTGCAGGCAGGCTATCTCGAAAACGCGGGCTGCTCCACCATGCAGGGATTCCTCTATCACAGGCCACTAGGACAAGATGCGCTGACCCGGATACTGGTTCAGCAGGCTCCCTGAGTCACTCCTTCCCAACCAGAAGCGTGTGCAGCCTGCGGCTGTCCGCGCGCAGCACGGTGAACACATGGCCTCCGACATGCAGGCTCTCGCCGGACTTTGGCAGCCTGCCTGCGGCTTTCAGCACCAGGCCTCCCACGGTGTCGTATTCCTCGTCGCTGAAGTCCGAGCCCAGAACTGTATTGAAATCCGCTATCTCGGTATCCGCCTTGACGCGGAACTTGCCCGTGCCGTCAGGAATGATGTTGTCCTCTTCCTCATCGAAATCGTACTCATCCTCGATGTCACCGACGATCTGTTCAAGCACGTCCTCTATCGTCACCATGCCGGACACGCCGCCGTATTCGTTCACCACCAGCGCGATGTGGTTGCGGTTGCTCCTAAATTCCCTGAGCAGCACATTCAGCCGCTTGGCTTCAGGCACGAATACGACCGGGCGCAGCATGTCGCGCACGTTGAACTCCTCGCCCGCGTAATAGCGCAACAGGTCTTTCGCCAGAAGGATGCCGATGATGTTGTCCTTGTCGCCTTCGACCACGGGAAAGCGCGAATGCGCGGTTTCGATGACGAAGGGGATGAATTCCTCGGGAGAGAGGCTGATGTCGATCACGTCCATCTGCGCCCTGGGGATCATGATCTCGCGCACCTGTCTCTCCGACACCTGCAGCACGCCCTCCATCATGGACAGCGCATCGGCATCCAGCAGGTTGTTCTCATAAGCGCCATGCAGCAACGCGATCAGCTGCTCGCGGTCTTCCGGCTCGCGGAACAAAAGCGCGGACAGGCGTTCCAAAAGCGTCGGCTTGTGACTCTCGGGTTCGGGCATTTTTGGGATTCAGGCTTCCATATAAGGATCGGGATAGCGCAATCTTACCATCAAGCGGGTTTCCAGTGCCTCCATCCTCTTGGCATCCTCATCCGTCTCGTGATCGAACCCCTGCAGGTGCAGCACCGCATGTATCACCATGTGCGCGTAATGCGCCATCAGGTCCTTGTGCTGTTCGAGCGCCTCGCGCTCGACGACAGGCGCGCAGATGGCCACATCCCCCGAGCCGGCATCGTCGTAGACGAAGGTCAGCACGTTGGTCGCATAGTCCCGCCCGCGATAGGCATGATTGAGTTCGCGCCCCTCCGCCTCGTCGACGATGCGCAGGGTCATCCTGAGGTCCTGCTGCATCGCGACCGAAACCCAGCGACGCAGCTGCTGCCTCGTGGGGAGCAGCGCCGCATCGCTTGCATACTGCACGGCAAGTGAGAGCTTATTTTTCATCGAGCTCGCCGCGCAGGGTATGCTTGACCACCTCGGTCACCCTGACATCCGCGAACCGCCCTATCATACCGGGCGATCCTTTGAAGTTGATCACGCGGTTGTTGTCGGTGCGCCCCGCAAGCTCGAGCGCATCCTTCTTCGAGATGCCCTCCACCAGCACGCGCTGCACGGTGCCCAGCATGTTTTCGGCGACCGCAGTCTCCTGCCTGAACAGAAGCTCCTGGAGGCGATACAGTCGCTCGGATTTCACATCAACAGGCGTGTCGTCCTTCATCTCGGCGGCTGGCGTTCCTGGGCGCGGGCTGTACAGAAAGCTGAAGCTGTTGTCGAAACCGATCTCCTCGATCAGCTTCATCGTGAGTTCGAAATCCTGCTCCGTCTCCCCAGGAAAACCCACGATGAAATCCGACGAGATGCATATGTCGGGGCGCGCAGCCCGGATTCGCCTGATGATGGACTTGTATTCCAGGACGGTATGGCCGCGCTTCATCGCTGCCAGAATGCGGTCGGAGCCCGATTGCACGGGCAGATGAAGGTGGCTCACGAGCTTCGGCGTATTCGCATAGACATCGATCAGCCTCTGGCTCATGTCTCTCGGATGCGAGGTCGTATAGCGTATGCGCGAGATTTCCGGAAGGCTCGCGATAGCCTGGATGAGGTATGCGAAATCCACCGTATCCCCGTCTTCCGCCTCGCCCGCATAGGCATTCACGTTCTGCCCTATCAGCGTCACCTCCTTCACGCCCTGTTCCGTGAGCACCTCGACGTCGTGCATCACGTCAGCAAAAGGGCGCGAGACCTCCTCTCCCCGCGTATAGGGCACGACGCAGAATGTGCAATACTTGCTGCATCCCTCCATCACCGAAACGAACGCGGATGCCGCCGTCGTCTGCGGCACGGGAAGATGGTCGAACTTCTCTATTTCTGGAAAGCTGATGTCAACCTGCGCGCTTCCAGTCTCGCGCCGCGTTTTGATCAGATCCGGAAGACGGTGCAGGGTCTGCGGCCCGAACACCACATCCACATAGGGTGCGCGTCGGATGATCGTCTCGCCTTCCTGGCTTGCGACGCACCCTCCCACGCCGATCAGAAGATCGGGCCTTGCCTCCTTTAACGGGCGCACGCGCCCGAGATCGGAGAACACCTTGTCTTCCGCCTTCTCGCGTATCGAGCAGGTGTTGAACAGGATGACATCGGCCTCCTCTATCCTGTCCGTCTGGCTCATCCCGTCGCAGGCGCGAAGCACGTCGGCCATCTTGTCCGAGTCATACTCGTTCATCTGGCAGCCATAGGTCTTAATGTAGAGCTTCTTCATCACATGTCCAAAATTCAATCGGATTTTTATAGCGCGGATTATACTGGAAGTGAAAAAGCCCCGACTGGCGGGGCTTGGCTTCGAATCCGGTGGTGGTGATAGGTGGATTTGAACCACCGACCCCAGCGTTATGAGTGCTGTGCTCTGACCGACTGAGCTATATCACCAAAGAGCGCGGCATTTTCCGGATTTCGCCACCTTCTGTCAATGGCAAGATACGCGCTTGAGCTCGATTTCTGAGAAATCCTTCTGCAACGCAGTCAACTTGTCCCCCTCATCCTTGTTGAGGCCGCTCAATTCGAACATCACCGCAGGCTTGCTGGCGGACTTCTCGCCTATCTTCGCGCTGTGCACGCCCTTGGCTTTCAACCCCTCCAGGAAGCTCTGCGCGGCCTCCTGCGTCTTGAACACGCCGAGCGAGATCGCATTCAACCAAACGCCTGCATCCTGAACGACGAAATAGTCTGTCACGCCGAGAGACTTGAGTTCCGCCACCTTCTGGGCAGCTAGAGCCTTGTCCTTGAGCGGCGGGATGTACACCCAATAGCCTATCGCATGGCTGACATCGTGCCTGCTCAATTTGCCGCCCAGATGCAGCTTGCGAAGCGCCATCGAGGCCTTGTTTATTTCCGCGCCCGAAAACTCACCCCACTCATAGCACGCCGGAGCAGCGATGGCGGCAGCAGGCGCCGACGCGGGCACCGGAACAGGGGCCGATGCAGCAGCAGGCGCCGACGCGGGCGCCGGAACAGGGGCCGACGCGGGCGCTGAAGCTGGCGCAGGCTGCACCGCAACGGGGGCGGATTGCGCTGCAACCAGAATCTGCTCCGCATGCAGCGGAATCGGCGCGGGCTCGTCCTGACCGCCATTGAACAGCCCAGACTTCATCACCGCAAAGAAAATCACATTCACCGCGACCAAAATCCAAAAAAATATCTTCATTCCCGATCCGCATCCCTTGCGATTAGTTCCAATCCCTTTAGCACGAGATTGTCCACGATCTCGGCCTGCAAAGCCAGATGCGGCAAAAGAAGGAAAGCCGCCCCGCCGCAAAGGAGGATTCGGGATTTCATGTCTAGCCGCGCATGCTGGCGCGCAATCGCGCCTGAAGTCGCCTCTATCGCGCCGCTATAGATCGCATCGCGCGTGTTGCGCGGAAAATTTTCATGCTTCCCTTCCCCAAGTTCTGGCAATGCGGTCGCAGAATGAAGGCTCCTTTGCATCAGCGCTATCCCGGGCAGGATCAGCCCCCCCATGAATCTTCCATCTCCCGAAAGCGCATCTATCGTGGTGGCCGTGCCGCAATTCACGACGAGGCAGGATGCTTTCGTCAGATGCCATGCGGCGATCATCGAAGCCCACCGGTCGCAGCCCAGAAGCTCCGGCTTTTCATAGCCATTCTGGACGCCGCACTGCGTGACCCTGGACTCGATGAATCTCGATGGAATGCCGCGATCCAAACAGGCGCGAACGATGCAATTTGCGACTTCCTCTCCCGCCACATTGCTGACCCATGCCTCGTCTACATCGCCAAACTGTCCGAGATCGAGCGCGCATCCGGTCGGAAAGCTATGAACCCTCGACCAGCTTTCGTCCGACACCAAGGCGAGCTTGATATTGGTGTTTCCCGCATCGATCAGCAGTCTCTTCAAGATCTTAACCCCACTTCGCCGACATGATATTGCCTGGTGCCCTGCTCCGTTTCCAGCCTCAGTTCACCGCTGTCGCTCACGCCGCGAGCGATTCCGCTGACCTGAGTGCCATCCGGCATCTGAAGGAAAACCTGAGCATCGCGATGCGCATGATGCTCTTCCCATTGCTCCTTTAATGCGGCAAAGCCATTGCGGGAAAACTCATCCAGCACGAGCGCCAGTTCGCATAATAGTGCAGCCAGAAGTTCGTTTCTTCCAGGGGATTTTGCGCATATCTGGTCGAGCGCTGCGGCAGGCTGATTGATCAGCTCGTCGATTCTCGCAGGCAGGCTGCAATTGAAGCCTATGCCGATCACAACGATGCTGGGGCCATACATGTCGCCCTGCGCCTCGATCAGCACCCCGCCCAGCTTCCCGTGAGGGGCCACGATGTCGTTCGGCCACTTCAGGCCCGCGCCCTTCGCATCAAAGCGCTTCAATGCGCGCATGACCGCGACTCCCACGGCAAGACTCAGGCCGGAGAGCGCATTCAGTCCGCAGTCGAAACGCCAGAGAAGCGAGAATGTCAGCGCATTGTTTAGACCCGAATGCCATGGCCTTCCCAGCCGACCTCTTCCCGCAGTCTGCAATTCGACTGCGAGCACCGTACCGCTTATCAATTCAGGTCGTCTCAAAAGCTCGGTGTTGCTGGAAGCAATCTGATGCGCGATCTCGAGCGCAAAGCGGGGCGCAGCGCTTCCCAAAAAACGTTCGATCTCTTTCCTGTCGTAAGGCTGCCATCCGCCATGGAGGCGATAACCCCGTCCCCGTATGCGCTGCAGCTGAACCCCGGATTCGGATGCGGATGTAAGATCGTTGAACACCGTTGCGCGGGAGACGCCAAGCTCTCTTGCCAGATCTTCACCCGAGTGGAAATCGCCGTCGGAGAGCAGATGCAAAAGCTGCCAGGCTCTGGGATTCATCTGAGCTGTAACAACAGGACGAAGGGCTGGCAGTTCTTCATGTATTTTTGCGCCCGGTTTCAAAGTCTTCATTCTCTCAGATTTCCGATCTTCGACAAACCGCCAGGATACGCTCAGGGCATTTCGATCACTGTCGCCACGTCGCCATGGCACTCAATGCACAGACCGACCAGAAGCAGATTTCCGTCCCTGACCGTGCCCGTAAAATCCGTGATCGCAACCCTGCTGCCGCAATTCTTGCACCAGACGTTTGATATATACAGTTTTCGCATCTCCCTGGGCAGCTTTGCCCAAAGCCTCGCCGCAGGTCCTGTGAATTTAGGCAGGGATTCGACGCTCATCCTGAAGACGAAGCGGCAGAAACCGCTCAGACATTGAAAAGGAAATTCATCACGTCGCCGTCCTGAACGATGTAGTCCTTGCCCTCGACGCGCATCTTGCCCTTTTCCTTCGCACCCGTCTCGCCATTGCAGGCGATGAAATCCTCATACGATATCGTCTGCGCGCGGATGAAGCCGCGCTCGAAATCGGTGTGGATCACACCCGCCGCCTTGGGTGCGGTGTCGCCCTTGTGTATGGTCCAGGCGCGCACTTCCTTCACGCCTGCGGTGAAATAGGTCTGCAACCCGAGCAGATCATAGCCCGCGCGGATCAGTCGATTGAGACCGGGCTCCTCGAGCCCCAGATCGGCCAGAAATTCCTTCTTGTCGGCATCGTCGAGATCGGCAAGCTCCGCCTCGATCTTCGCGCAAAGTGCGACCACGGGCGCACCTTCCTTTGCGGCATGCTCGCGCAGCCTGTCGAGATAGGGATTGTTTTCGAACCCGTCTTCCTTCACGTTGCCGACATACATTGCAGGCTTGATGGTCAGAAGGCACAAGGGCTTGACGACAAACTTCTCTTCGTCGCTCAATTCGAGCGTGCGCGCAGGCTTGCCTTCGTCAAGATGACGTTGCAGCTTTTCAAGAACGGCCACCAGCTTCTGCGCCTCCTTGTCTCCCGATTTCGCCTTCTTCGCATCCCTCTGCAGGGTGCGCTCGACCGCCGCCAGATCGGCTAAAGCGAGCTCAGTGACGATGGTCTCGATATCAGAAATTGGATCTACCCTGCCCGACACATGCACGACGTTTGGATCGTCGAAGCAGCGCACCACGTTTACGATCGCATCCGTCTCGCGAATGTTGGCCAGGAACTGGTTGCCCAAGCCTTCGCCCTTGGATGCACCGGCAACCAGACCCGCGATGTCGACGAATTCGACGATCGCAGGCTGCACGCGCTGCGGCTTGACGATCTTCGCCAATTCGTCCATGCGCGGATCCGGCACTTCGACGATGCCCACATTGGGTTCAATCGTGCAGAAGGGATAATTCTCGGCGGCGATGCCCGCCTTGGTCAGCGCGTTGAACAGGGTGGACTTGCCGACATTGGGGAGGCCTACGATACCGCATTTCAAGCTCATGGTTTTCCTTTAATATCAAATGACCATCAAGCCTAACGTCGGCATCGTCTATAGCCGGATGCGCTCAGAACCGCGAGGTGATGATTTAAATGGCTGCAAGACAGCGAAATCGAAGCGATTTGACAACGATCTTGTATCGGTTTTGCATTGAAGGAAGATTGTAACACTCGCAGCTGCGCTGATCCAAAGGCTTGCTGAGAATGTCAGAAGGATACTTCAAGCAAAACGGATGGAACCAAATCCGTCAACCTCATGCCTAACGATCGTACTTTTCTTAGCAAAGGGACAAGAATTGAAGAATCGACTGATCGCCGTATCGCTTGCCACAACAATCGGACTGGCTTCGCTTCCTGCTCATGCAGACGGCGGCGGAATCCTTGGTGCGATAGCAGGCGGCCTGCTTGGTGCCCAGGTGGGACAGGGAAACGGAAGAGTGGCTGCATCCGCGTTGGGCGCAGTGATGGGTTACAACGCCGGCCAAGCCTATTCCAGGCCGTATTACGGTCCGCCCCAGCAAGTGTACTACCCACGACAGGTCTATTACCCTCAACAACAGGTCTATTACCCGCCGCAACAATATTATCAACCACCTCCCCGCGTTGTTTACGTTCCACGCTGGGGCGATGATGACGGATATTATCGGCGCTGGGGCGACGACGACTAGGATGTCATGAGGGCAACATGGCGGCCTGGATTTCCGGTCGTCATGCTGCATCCAGGCCCGAAGTTTTTCAGCAGTACCCTCATTTGCTGTGCAGCTTCAGCATCGCGGCCTCCATCTTTCCCTCGATGGCTAACGGCGCGACATGCAGAGACTTCTGCATCGCATCCTCGATTAGCTCGAGCTCCTCGCGGCGCGGATCGTTCAGCACAAAATTCACGACCTCGGCGCGATCGCCCGGATGCCCCACACCCAGCCGCAAGCGCCAGAAATCCTTTGAGCCCAGATGCGCGATGATGTCCTTGAGTCCGTTGTGGCCTCCGTGCCCGCCGCCCACCTTGAGGCGCGCGATGCCCGGCTGCAGATCCAGCTCGTCGTGCACCACCAGTATCTCGGAAGGCGCTATCTTGTAAAACTGCGCGATCGCAGCCACCGATCTTCCGCTTGCATTCATAAAGGTCTGCGGTTTCAAAAGCCAAACTTCGTGCCCGTGCAGATTGCCTCGTGCGGCAAGGCCGATGAACTTCGCCTCGCTCCTGAAGCTAAGATTTTCGCTTCGCGCGAGCTCGTCCACAAACCAGAATCCCGCATTGTGGCGAGTCGTGTCATATTCCCTGCCCGGATTTCCCAGGCCGACGATCAAGCGTATCGGATTCATAGTCAGTCGTCCAGTTCAAAAACAAAACCCGCCATGCCGAAATCAGCCATGGCGGGTCCTTGAGGATATCCCCGGTTACTTCTTGGGAGCTTCGGCTTCTGCTGGAGCCGCCGCTTCTGCCTCGACCGCGCCGCGCGGCACATGTATCGTCGCGACCACAGCCTCACCGGTGTGCGTGCCGTGAGCGGCCAGTTCGACGCCCTTGGGCAGAACGAGATCGGACAGGTGAACGGAATGGCCGAGCTCGAGCTTGCCCAGATCAACCTCGATGAACGCAGGCAAATCACCAGGCAGGCAGGAGACGTCCACGTCTATCATCACGTGGCTGATCTTTCCGCCGCCGGTCTTGACGCCAGGAGCCGTGTCTTCGTTCAGGAAATGCAGCGGCACCTTGATGTGCAGCTTCTTGCTCATGTCCACGCGCTGGAAGTCCAGGTGCTGAACCTGCTGGCGGAATGGATGCATCACGAAGTCGCGCAGCTGCACGGCTTCCTGCTTGCCATCCAGGTTCATGGTCAGGACGGATGCATGGAACTCTTCCGCGCGCAGCTTGTAGTACATCTCGTTGTGATCCATCTGGATCATCACCGCATCACCCGAACCGTATACGATGCCGGGAACGAAACCAGCCTTACGCAGACGGCGGCTCGCACCCGTACCTTGCGTATCGCGCTTTGTTGCATTGAACTCGATCTTCATTTTCTACTTCTCCAAAAAAGAACCGTCCGCGACCAGACGGTTCAGACATGCGACAGCCGACATGGCTGCCGCCAAACTCATTCCGTAAACAGGGAACTGACCGATTCCTCGTTGTTGATGCGGCGTATCGTTTCCGCCATCAATTCCGCAGTGCTAAGCTGGCGTATGCGTCCGCAGCTGCTTGCAGCCTCGGACAGAGGAATCGTGTCCGTCACGACCAGTTCGTCGATCGCCGAGTTCGTTATGCGCTCGACCGCAGGTCCGGAAAGAACCGGATGCGTACAGTAAGCCAGCACGCGCTCTGCCCCCTTGTCCTTGAGCGCCTTCGCCGCTTCGCACAGCGTATTGGCCGTATCCACCATGTCGTCCATGATGAGACAGGTGCGGCCCGAGACCTCGCCTATGATGTTCATCACCTTGGAAACATTGGGCTTGGGACGGCGCTTGTCGATGATCGCAAGATCCGCATCCAGCTGCTTGGCCAGCGCTCTTGCGCGCACCACGCCGCCGACGTCCGGAGACACCACGATCAGGTTGGGATAGTTCTGGCGCCACACGTCCGCGAGCAGGATGGGAGTCGCGTATATGTTGTCCACCGGTATGTCGAAGAATCCCTGTATCTGGTCGGAATGCAGATCCATGGTCAAAAGCCTGTCAACGCCCGCGCTGGTCAGCATGTCTGCGACCAGCTTCGCGGTGATCGCGACTCGCGCAGAACGCGGGCGCCTGTCCTGGCGCGCATAACCATAATACGGCATTGCGGCGGTGATGCGACCCGCCGATGCGCGCTTTAACGCATCCGCCATCACCATCACTTCCATCAGATTGTCGTTGGTCGGCGCGCAGGTGGACTGCAGTATGAACACATCCTTGCCCCGCACGTTCTCGAGGAGCTCCACCATCACCTCGCCATCCGAGAAGCGCGCGACGGTCGCCCGGCCCAATGTGATCCCAAGGTGCTGCGCGACCGCTTCTGCAAGCTTAGGGCTGGCATTGCCAGTGAACACCATCAAGCTATCGTAGGACACGTGAACCTCTCAACGAAAAAACCAAAAGGGCACATGCGTGCCCGTGATATGGCTGAGGAGGTAGGGATCGAACCTACGAATGACGGGATCAAAACCCGTTGCCTTACCACTTGGCGACTCCCCAAAAACTCAATCCTGCACCCAGTCATGCAAAGGGTGCCTCGACAAACCTTGCACTGCCACGCCTCTCATCGATTGCGGCAGCTGCTGCAAAACGGCATCCGCCTTTTCCTCGCTCTCGAATTCGGCGAACACGCATGCCCCGGAGCCCGTCATCATCGCGCGGCCATGACGGCCAAGCTCTGCGATATGATCCGCAACTTCCGGATAAAGACTGCACACCACCGTCTGCAAATCGTTGCGCAAAGGCTGCGTCGAGAGGGCGCGCATTATTATCGAATCCGAGTCCCGTGTCAATTCTGGATGCGAAAATATTTGCGCCGTGGGCACATGCACAGGTGGGAAAAGCACCACATACCATGCGGGAGGAAGCCCATAGGCCTGAAGCCTCTCGCCCACCCCTTCCGCAAAGGCGTTTTCGCCGAATACGAAAACCGGCACATCGGCGCCCAACCAGAGTCCTATCTCCATCAGGCGCTGTCGCTTCAGTCCCAAGGACCAAAGGCGATTCAGCGCGATCAGCGTAGTTGCCGCATCCGAGCTTCCTCCGCCCAGGCCCCCGCCCATGGGAATGCGCTTCTCGACCTCGATATCGACGCCAAGGCGGCACCCCGTCTCATCCTGCAATAGCCTGGCTGCGCGCACGCACAGGTCCTGCTCTTCGGCAACGCCTTCGACCTTGTTTGCCCGCCTGATCAAACCATCCTCGCGAAGCGAGAAACGCAGCGTATCGCTTAGATCGATGAAGCGGAACAGCGTCTGGAGTTCGTGATAGCCGTCGCTGCGCCTGCCTGTCACATGCAGAAAAAGATTGAGCTTGGCGGGCGCCGGACAGACCAGCTTCATTTGGAATTCCAGTCCCAGCCGTCTATCAGCAGGGTCAACTGCAGGTTCGGCCGGGAAAGCCGCATGCGCGAGGGCAGGCTGTCCGCCTTGTCTTCCGAATATTTGAGATAGCGGACTTCCCATCCATCCTGGTACTGCACCGAGATTCGCCCGAGCTTGTCACGCTCGACCAGTGCATCGCTTGCTGCCGGCTGCCCCAGGATCCAGCGATGCAGGCTGTCCATCTGCAAGCGCCATCCCAGAACCTTCATCATCAGCGACTCCACATCCTTGTCCTGATAGTGCTTGCTGTTCTCATCCAGCGTCGCCTCCTTGTCGTCTCGATAGATGCGCGCCACCGTCTGACCCAATGGCGTCAAGAGCAATATCTCGTCGCTTCCAGACTGATGGGCCCAGCGCAATCCCGCAGAATCGCGCTTGTCATCATGCTTCACCAGTATCCTGCCATTGATCGCGAAGTCCGCATCCTCGACATGCTGCGGGCGGACTGCCACAGGCTGCGTCGCGCAGCCCGCGAGCAGCAGAAGCAGAAGCCAGCGCATCACGGAATATACCGCTTCATCACAGCCTTCAACGGCTCGCTTTCAGGATGCGCCTTCAGGCTTTCGTTCCAGATCGCTTCGGCTTCATCCTTGTTGCCGCTCGCCCACAGCGCCTCGCCAAGGTGAGCCGCGATTTCGGGGTCATTAGTGCCTGCAAACGCCTTGCGCAACATCGCCACGCTCTCGTTCAGCTTTCCGCCGAGATAATAGGCCCAGCCCACGCTGTCCATGATCGCATAGTCGTTGGGCGCAAGCTTCAATGCCTTCTCGACCAGCTCTGTCGCCTCGGGTATGCGCACCTTGCGCTCCAGAAAACCGTAGCCCAGCGCGTTGTAGGCGTGCGCGTAATCCGGCCTCACCTTGATCAAATGGCGCAGCCATTTTTCAGACTCATCGTAGCGGCCAAGCTGGTCGGCCTGCATCGCGGCCTCGTACAAAAGCTCGGGATCGTCCGGAAGCTTTACCATCCCCTGCTTCAGCACCTCGATCGCGGCACCCGGCTGCTTCGCATCGCGCAGAAGCTGCGCCTCTATCACCAGGAGCTCCCCTTGTTTTGCAGGATAATCCATGGCTGCCTGATGCAATGTCTGGCGCGCCTCGTCGAGCTTGTTCTCGCGGCTCAGGATGTAGACGATGCGTAGCTCTGCGGCATAGCGATATTCTCCGGCATTCACCTTGCTGTAATACTCGAGCGCCTTTTCCCTGTCCTCCTTCGCCTCATAGAGCTGCCCAAGAAAATACGCCACGTCGTCCTGCGTCCCGCCGTTTCTTACCAGCGTGTTCTTGAGCTCGGCCTCGGCTTCGGGAAAATCATTGAGCTGCAGCGAGATCAAAGCCACCGCAAAGGCGAGCTCTACATTGCCCGGATTTTCGCGGGCGAGATACTGAAACTCGTCCCGCGCGCTCTTGAATTCTTTCTGTGCGAGCAATTCGCGCGCATATTGCAGCCTCACCTCTGAAGCCGCCGGATAATCGGAAAGATACTCTCTCATCAGCGCCAGGCTCTGCTCCGGCGCGGTCTTGTTCAGGAGTTCCGCTTCCAGCAGCACGGGCGCATTCCATGCGGGCTTGAGCTTGTGCGCCTCGCGCGCCTCGTTAAGCGCAAGCACCTCGTCTCCTGCGGCGCGCGCAAGCTCCGCGACGACCCAATGCGCCTCGCTTACCTTGGGATAGGGCTCTGCCAGTTCGCGCATCAGCTTGAGCGCACCCGCCCTGTCCTGCTGCGGCGCCGTCAAAGGATAGAGCTGAAGGAAAGTCATCCCCACATCCTCTCCCGAGCCTTTCAGCACGTCCACAAGATAGGGACGCGCCTCTTCGAATTTTCCGCCGCGCAAAAGCAGCGATGAAAGCATGCGCGTGGCCATCTCAGAGTCCGGGTCCAGCTCATGCCACAGTCCGACAGCCTCGACCGATTTTTCCATGTCTCCGGATTGCATCGCGAGCTGGGCCGCACGCCTCGCGAGCCTCGGATCGCGCGTCTTCTGGGCGAGATCCATGCTGCTCTCGAGCGCCAAGGCCATGTGACCGCGCTGAGCAGCGAATTCGGACAACAGGATTTCATAGAGGAGATCCTGGGTCAGATCGATGTCCGGCAGAACTTCCGGCGCGGGCACGGGCGCTGGGGCTGGGGCAACCTGCGCCTTGGGCGGCTCGGATGTCGCCTTCACCGCCGGTTCATGTACCTCAGCACATCCTGAAACCAGCAGGCATGCGAGCAAAAAATGTCTGAATTCTTTCATGGCAGCACGGCTTTTGATACGGGCCTACATATTAGGTTATATTTGCGGCTATCCACAACTCAAAGGTGCAGGCGAACTTGTCGAACGCAACCCTTACAGCGCGCAACTTAAGCCGGAGCTTCGGCAAGCGTCGGGTCATTCACGACCTGAACCTGGAACTCAAGCGCGGCGAAGTGCTGGGCTTGCTGGGACACAACGGCGCCGGCAAGAGCACCACGCTGCAGATGCTGACCGGATGCCTGCTTCCCGACAGCGGAACGATAGACGTCTGCGGCATCAGCCTGCAGAAAAATCCCGCAAAGGCGAAGGCCCACATAGGTTACCTGCCGGAATCCCCGCCCTTGAACCGTGAGTTAAGCGTAGAGACCTATCTGCACTTTGCCGCACGGCTGCATGGAATGAGGCGCGATGAGATCGATTCCGCGATGACGGAGGCGATCAGGCGCTGCGGGCTGGAATCGGTCAGGAAAAAACTGATATCGACCCTGTCGAAGGGCTATCAGCAGCGCGTCGGCATCGCACAGGCCATCGTGCATCGCCCGGACGTCCTCGTGCTGGACGAGCCCACGGTCGGGCTCGATCCATCCCAGATACGCGACATAAGGGCGCTGATCCGCGAGCAGGGAAACTCGGGCAGCGTGATCCTCTCCACGCATCTCTTGAGCGAGGTGGAGAGCGTATGCGACCGCGTGGAGATCATGCAGAAGGGACGCCTGATCTATGGCGATTCCAGCGACCGCATGCAGCACTATGGAGAAATTTCCGGATTCACGATCACTTTAGGCAACCCGCCTGCATTGAGCGAGCTTGAAAGCATAGAAGGCATAGAGAGCGTGGAAAAAATTTCCGAAACGGAATTCCGCATCCTGCATGCGCCAGACAGAAACCCCGGAAGCCAGCTATTGAGCCTCTCGACCCAGAAGGGTTGGCAGCTGACCCAGCTCACCCCATTGCATGCTACGCTCGAGGATGTATTCGTGAAGATCACGAAGGAGAATTCATGATACGCCTGATCGCCATGAGAGAATTGCGCAGCCTTTTATCCATCCCATCCACCTGGTTCGTGATGGCAGGCCTGCAATTCATCCTTGCCTGGTTCTTCCTGACGAGACTGGAGGCCTTTCTCGAGATACAGCCCCAGCTCGCGCTGCTCGCGAATCCGCCGGGCGTGACCGGCACCGTGGGCGCATCGCTTTTCAACACCGCAGCCCTGCTTCTCATGATGCTGGTGCCGATGTTCACGATGCGCCTGATCGCAGAAGAGCGACGCAACCAGACCCTGCCGCTGCTCCTCTCCTCCCCCGCATCGGATGTGCAGATCGCAATCGGCAAGTTCGCAGGTCTTCTCATTTTCCTCTTGCCGATGATCGCGATCCTGCCGCTGATGCTAGCCACGCTCTATCTGGGAACGCATCTCGATTCGGGGCTTTTGCTATCGAACTCCATAGGACTTCTGCTCCTGACTTCAAGCTATGTCGCGCTCGGCCTCTACATCTCGTCTCTTACGGCGCAACCCGTGATCGCGGCCCTGGGTACCGTCGCCATTCTGACAGGGCTATGGCTTGCCGACATCGCCTCTCCTTCCGCATCACCCTGGCACCAGTTCTCGCCCTTGTACCACTTCCAGAATTTCAACGCAGGGCTCCTGGACAGCCGCGATGCGGCATTCTTCATGCTCTTCACCGCGTTCTTCCTGACACTGGCCACAAGGCGCCTGCACAATAACCGTATATACGGATAAATCATGACGCGCAAATTTTTCGCAACCAACCCTCTGCGCAACCTGATTTTCGTCCTTCTGCTGGCAGGAGCAGCGCTGGGCTTGGGCTATCTCGCATCGCTCCACCCGGTCGAACGAGATCTCACCTCCAATTCCGAAAACAGCCTGGAGCCCGCAAGCATCTCTGCACTGCGCCAACTATCAGAACCAGTCGAGATCACGGTATATGCCACGACCAAGGACGTGCATATGGGTGACATACGCAAGATCATCAAGGACTTCATCTCGCTCTATCAACGCTACAAGCGCGACATCAAACTGACATTCGTGGATCCCGAGAAGGAGCCTGAAAAGGCGCGCGCCGCGAACATCCAGCTCAACGGGGAAATGGTGGTCGAATATCAAGGCCGCAGCGAACATCTGACCACGATCAACGAGGATACGCTGACGGGCGCGCTCCTGCATCTCGCTCACGCGACGAACCAGACCGTGATGTATCTCGATGGAAATGGAGAGCGCAAGCTCGACGGCAGCGCCAATTACGATCTCGGCTTGATATTCGGCGCAAAACTGAAACAGAACGGATTCAGGATCGCGAGCCTCAACCTCGCGATCGCACAGGATGTGCCGGCAAATGCCAGCATGCTCGTGATCACGCAACCCCAGGTAGACCTGATGCCAGGCGAAGTGGAAAAAATCCTGCGCTATGTGGATCGCGGCGGAAACCTGCTTTGGCTGATCGATCCAGGCCCCTTGCACGGACTGGAGCGCCTCGCGGAAAGGCTAAACCTGCAGTTGCCTCCCGGCATCGTGATCGATCCAGCAGCCGCCAAGATGAATGCGCCCGACACCTGGGCGCTGGGCACAGACTATTCCCCTCACGCGATCACCAGCGGCTTCAACCTGATCACCGCATTTCCGTCGGCGCGTCCCCTCATATGGAGCGGAAACCATTGGCATGCGCTGCTCGACGTCGCGCAAACCGGCTGGATGAGCGCATCTTCCAGCGGAAAATTCGACAAGCAGCGCGACACGAGAGGACCTTTCACGATCGCGCTGGCTGCCGAACACGATGTCAACGGTGTGGATCAGCGCATCGTGGTCGTCGGAAACGGCGCATTCCTCTCAAACAGCTTTGCGGGAAACGGCGGCAATGTGGACCTTGGCGTCAACATGGTCAACTGGCTTGCCCACGACGAAAAGCATATCGCATTGCAGCCACGAAAAGCCAAAGACAGCAACATCACGCTATCCAAAAACCAGTTAACCGGGATCAGCGTCGGATTCCTGGTAGGCATCCCGCTCGTGCTCACGGGCATCGGCATCTATCTCTGGTGGGTGCGCCGCCGTGCCTGAACTTCCAGAGGTTGAAACGACGAGACGGGGTCTTGCCCCCCATCTTCTGGGCGCCAACATCGTCAGTTTCGCGATACGCAACGATCGTCTGCGCTGGCCCATCCCGGGCGACATGCCTCTGCGAGGGCAAACCATACAGAGCCTCGAGCGCCGCGCAAAATACCTTCTTCTTAAGTGCGATGCAGGCACGCTGATCCTGCACCTCGGCATGTCAGGAAGCCTGCGCATCCTGCCTCTAGATGTCCCGGCAGAAAAGCACGACCACTTCGATCTCTTGCTCGACAACGGGAAAATGATGAGGCTGCGCGACCCTCGCCGTTTCGGCGCAGTGCTTTGGCATGAGGGAGACATAGAATCCCATCCTCTGCTTTCAAGGCTGGGGCCCGAGCCTCTGGAATCCTTCGATGCCGATCATCTCTACCGTACAGTCAAAAGCCGGAATGTTGCGATCAAGCAGCTCATCATGGACAGCCAGGTCGTGGTAGGCGTGGGCAACATCTACGCGAGCGAGGCGCTTTTTCTCGCAGGCATCAGACCGCAACGCCGTAATCTGGGCTTGGCGGGATGCGCAAGACTTGCAGAGTCCATCAAGACCACCCTGAAGGCTGCAATCGATGCGGGAGGCAGCACGCTTCGCGATTTCGTCAACGCGTCAGGCAATCCAGGTTACTTTCAGCAGCAGCATTGGGTGTATGGCCGAAGCGGAGAGCCCTGCATGCGATGCGGAACGCCCATCAGGCAGATCAGACAGGGACAGCGCTCGAGCTTTTACTGCCCGAATTGCCAGAAGTAAGGCATGAAAGATTCTTGCAACCATTTCGCGCTACGATGCGCATTTTGACTCGAGGAATACCATGATCAGAAAAATTGCCACAGCGGGCCTGCTAGCACTTTCATTTTCAGCCCATGCGCTGCCGCGCCCGGATCACGTCGTGGTGGTCATAGAAGAGAACCATAGCTTTGACGAGGTCATGGAGCATCAAGGCTCCTATATCCGCGAGCTTGCAAAGCGCGGCATGCTGTTCAAGCGATCCTATGGCGTGAGTCACCCAAGCCAGCCGAATTATCTGGCGCTTTTTTCAGGCTCCACCCACGATATTGCAGACGACAGATGCCCCAAGCATCTCTCGGGAGAGAATCTCGCGAGCTCGCTGATCCAAAAAAACATGAGCTTCGCAATCTATTCCGAAGGCCTGCCTGCGGATGACGCCACTGTCTGCGCAGCCGGCCCCTATCAGCGCAAGCACAATCCGGCTGCGAACTGGTCTGACCTTCCCTCCGGCATCAACCTGCCATTCAGCGAATTTCCCGAGGACTTTTCAAAGCTGCCCACCGTCTCCTTCGTCATCCCGGATCAGAACAACGACATGCACGACGGCAGCTTCGAGGCGGCGGATTCCTGGCTTAAAGCGCATATCGCGCCCTATGTTGACTGGGCATACAAGCACAACAGCCTGTTTATCCTGACATGGGACGAGGACGACTTCAAGGGGGACAACCGCATCGTCACGATACTGGCTGGCCCGATGATCAAGAACGGTACGAGCGGCCAGCGCATCGACCATTACGGTGTGCTAAGAACGCTGCTCGACCTGTATGGCCTTGAGCCTATCGGAAACAGCCGCGACACGTCGCCCATCAAGGGAATATGGCGCTAGCTAGCGCTTGGCCGCCATCAGCCTTTCGTATTTGATCTGCAGAACTTCGCGGCTTTCCACGTGTTTGGGATCCTTGGGTATGCAATCCACGGGGCAAACTTCGACGCATTGCGGCGTGTCGTAGTGCCCCACGCATTCCGTGCACTTGTTGGGATCGATCACATAGACCGTATCGCCCTGGGATATCGCGTCGTTCGGGCACTCCGGCTCGCAGACGTCGCAGTTGATGCATTCATCGGTAATCATCAGTGCCATGTTTCAACTCCATTCAAGATCATTTCAATTCCTGGCTCTTCTTTTGCAGGCGTGCCGCGACCACGGGAGAGACGAACTTGCTCACATCCCCGCCGAAGCGCGCGACTTCTCGCACCATGGTCGCAGAGATGAACGTGTACTGCTCTGCAGGCGTCAGAAACAGTGTTTCCATTTCCGGGTACAGGTTGCGGTTCATGCCCGCAAGCTGAAACTCGTACTCGAAGTCCGATGCCGCACGCAGGCCGCGCAGCACGACGCGGGAATTCTGCGACTGCACAAAATTCATCAATAGGCCGTCGAAGCCCTCCACGCGCACATTCGCAAAATCCGCAAACACCTCACGCGCCATGTCCACCCGCTCTTCCATCGAAAAAAGCGTGTTCGCCCGGCTCTTCGCGACCGCGACGATCACATGATCGAAGAGCCCTGCAGCGCGGCGCACGACATCCTCATGGCCGCTCGTGATGGGATCAAACGTTCCCGGATATACCACCTTGATCATTCGTTCAATCCTATCAGTTGAAACCATACCTGCCCGGCGCGCCCCGACTTCAACACACGCCAAGAATCAGGCGCCGCAATCGCGCTTCCCGACTCCACATAGACCACGCCCTCATCTTTCAGATGCCGCGGCAAGGAATCCAGAATTCCCGGCAGATATCCGCTCTGGAAGGGAGGGTCGAGAAAAACCACATCGAAGCGCTCGACATCGCGCGCGACGAATTCTAGCCCATCCTGTTGGCGAAGAATCACGTTCTTGCAGCCAAGCCTAGCCTCGTTCTCCTTCAGTGCGCGAAAAACAGGCAGGCTCCTCTCGATCATCACCACCCGTTCCGCACCGCGCGAGGCCGCCTCGAAGCCCAAGGCGCCGCTGCCTGCAAAGAGATCGAGACAGGTTCTCCCGTAAAGCGTCTGCCCGAGCCAGTTGAACAGCGTTTCCCTCACCCGGTCAGGCGTGGGGCGCAATCCTTCCGCATCGGGAAACTGAATGATGCGGCTTCTGAATTCGCCTGCGCCTATCCTGACCTTGTTCATCTATGATCATTTGGCGGGTGCGCCGACGATCACGGTCGCCATCGCATCAGGATGGATGTGGCGCGCAAACGCATCCTTTATCTCGCCGACAGTGACGCTGTTCACGCGCTTGGTGAAGTCGTCGAGATAGCTAAGCGGCAGGTCGTAGAATCCGATCACGCTCAGATATCCGAGTATCTTGCGGTTGCTGTCTATGCGCAGCGGAAATCCGCCTATGATGTTCTGCTTCGCAGCCTTCAACTCGTCTTCGGTCGGGCCTTCTGCCACGAACTTGTCCAGCGTCCTGCGCACCAGCGCGAGCGCCTCATCCGCCTGATCCTTCTTGGTTTGCAGGCCGATCTGGAAGGGTCCCGGCTGGCCCAGCGGGAAGAAATAACTGTATACACTGTAAGCCAGGCCGCGTTTTTCGCGCACCTCGTTCATCAGACGGGAGACGAAGCCTCCGCCTCCCAGTATGTAATTGCCGACATAAAGCGTGAAATAATCCGGGTCCGTGCGCGACATGCCGGGCGCGCCGATCAGGATATGGCTCTGCGTGGCGGGGTGGGGAATGCGCTCCTCGACAGGCTTGATCTGCATGTCAACGGCAGGCATGGGAAGCGGCTCGTTCGATACCGGAAGCTCCCCAGTCAGCCGATCCGCGATCTCGTGCGCTTCCTTCTGCGTCACATCGCCCATGATCGCAACGACCGCGCGGGCCGCATTGTAGTGGGTTCGGTAAAAGTCCTTCACGTCCTGGTCGCTGATCGCACCCACGCCCGCCACATCGCCGGAAATCGGCAGCGCATAGGGGTGTTTGCCGAATACCGCCTTGTAGAAGGCGCGGCTCGCGATGCTCTCAGGCTTGGTCTCGTCTTCTTTCAGCGCGGCGATCACGCGCGCCTTCTCGCGGGACAGTATCTCGTCGGAAAAGGTCGGGTGCTGCAGCACCCTGGACATGATGTCCAGAGCCTTGTCGCGCTCCTTTTCCTGACTCAGGGTGCGCAGCGTGACGCTTGCCATGTCCTGATCGATATTCCCGTCAAGCTCAGCGCCTATATCCGCCATGCCGCCAGCAATGGCATTCTCGTCCATTCCGCCCGCCCCCAGATCCAGCATCTCGTGCGTCATGCTGGCAAGTCCGGATTTGCTGTCATAGCGGCTGCCCGCAGGCACGCTCACCGCCACGTCCAGCATCGGGATGTCGTGGTCTTCGACAAACAGCACCTTAGCACCGCTCGCACTCTGCCAGTGCTGTATCGCAGGAGTGGCGAAGGCCGCGCCAGTAGCAAAGCAAAGCAGGGCTGTGCCCAGGAATCTCGAAAGTTTAACGGACATGGCTTGAGTCTCCGGTTTGACGCCTGGGCTTTCCAGAAAGTGGCTGTGGGTCGAGCACTGCAACGGTCAGGTTGTCGTCTTTCAAAAGCATGCTTGCGACATCCTTCACCTGTTCTGCCGTCACCTCTTCAAGCTTGTCCAGCATCAGGGGGATGGCCTGCTGGCCCAGCCCTATGCTCTCCATCTGGCCTATCTGCATCGCCTGGTAGAAAACGGAATCGAGCTTGTAAACTTCGGCAGCCATCACCTGCGCCTTCACGCGCGCGAGCTCTTCTTTGCTCACGCCGTCCTTGACGATGTTTGATATCTCGCGGCGCAGCGCCGCTTCCACATCGGCCGCCGTCTTGCCTTCACTTGGGGTTGCTTCAAGTGTGAAAACAGCAGGACCGCGCGAAGTCGCGTCATATCCCGCGCTGACATCGCTTGCGATCTTCTGCTCGCGAACCAGATCCTTGTTCAACCTTGCCGAATCGTTTCCGCTCAGCACGCCTGCCAGCATCTCGAGCGCATAAGGCTGCCAGTCCCGGAGCGGATCGACGACATTGGGCGCATGGTAACCCATCACCAGAAGGGGAAGCTCGGCCGGCGCCTTGACCACCATGCGCTTGATGCCGACCTGAGGAGGTTCTATGTAGTTCCTGTGGGGAGGCACTGTGCGCATCCCAATGGGGCCGTAGTAGCGCTTTGCCAGAGCGAAAACGGCATCGTGATCGACATCGCCTGCGATCACGAGCGTCGCGTTATTCGGCGCATACCATTTCCTGTACCAGTCCCTGACATCGTTTACCGTCAGATGCTCGAGGTCGTTCATCCATCCGATCACGGGATGCCGATAGGGGTGCTCCTCGTAGAACACCGACATCATCTTCTCCTGAAGCAGGGCGTGCGGATCGTCGTCTGTGCGCATGCGCCGCTCTTCCATTACCACCCTGATCTCCTTGGAAAATTCCTTTTCGGAGAGATCCAGGTTTTGCATCCTGTCGGATTCGAGCTTCATCGCCAGCGGCAATTTCGATTTTTCGAGCTGCTGGAAATAGGCGGTGTAGTCGTCGCTGGTGAACGCATTCTCGCGCCCGCCTGCCGCCGCAATGAGGCGGGAAAACTCGCCAGCCGGCACGCGCTTTGTGCCCTTGAACATCATGTGTTCCAGCGCATGCGCGACACCCGTCTTGCCGGTCACTTCGTCCATACTGCCGGCCTTGTACCAGACCTGCTGCACCACGACGGGAGCCCTGTGGTCTTCCTTGACGATGACCTTCAGGCCGTTTGCCAGGGTCTTCTCGAACACCTCGGCCGAGGCCACCTGTTGCATACCGAATGCCAGCAGTGCAATACAATACAGATATATCCGCATAATCCTTAACCTCGGCGCGCCCAATCGGCTTAAAATAGCGAAAATGGCCACATGATGTGACCGCGTACATTATGCCCCAACTACCGGAATGCATCCAAGATGTTTAGTTTCCTGAAAAAAAGTGATAAGACCGGCGAGAAGGCCTCCGAAGGCTGGATGGCGCGACTCAAATCCGGCCTCGCCCGAACGGGCAGCCAGCTCTCCGACCTGTTTGGCCGGGGCGGGAGGATAGACGAAGAGCTCTATGAGGAGCTCGAAACGATACTGATCACCGCAGACGTCGGCATGGAGGCGACCCATTCGCTGCTTGCCGACCTGCGCCGCCAGGTCAAGGAACAGAAACTTTCCGAGGCCCATGAGCTAAAGGAGGCGCTTGCGCACTGCCTGGTCAAACTCCTAAAGCCGCTTGCCGTGCCGCTTTCGCCAAAGAACCATAAACCCTTCGTGATCATGATGGTCGGCGTAAATGGCGCCGGCAAGACCACCTCCATCGGCAAGCTTGCGAAATATCTGCAATCCCAGGGGCTTTCCGTTCTGCTCGCGGCGGGCGATACCTTTCGCGCAGCCGCCCGCGAACAGCTGATGACCTGGGGAGAGCGCAACGATGTCACGGTGATCGCGCAGCAAAGCGGCGATGCGGCGGCCGTGATATTCGACGCAGTCCACGCGGCTCAGGCGAGAGGAATTGACGTCGTGCTTGCCGACACTGCAGGAAGGCTGACAACTCAGGCGCACCTGATGGAAGAGATCAAGAAGGTCAAGCGCGTCATCGGCAAGGCTTTGCCCGATGCGCCGCATGAAGTGCTTCTGGTGCTGGATGCCAATACCGGGCAGAACGCCTTGAGCCAGGTGAAGGCCTTTGACAGCGCACTGGATGTCACCGGCCTGATACTCACGAAGCTCGACGGAACAGCCAAGGGCGGCGTGATCGCGGCGATCGCGCGCAACCACCCCATACCCGTGCGCTTCATCGGCGTGGGAGAAGGTCTGGATGATTTGCGGCCGTTCGTCGCAGAAGAGTTCGTAGGCGCGCTGCTCGGAGAGTCTGCATGATCTCTTTCAATCAGGTGAGCAAGCGCTATCCAGGCGGCTTCGAAGCCTTGAAGAACGTGAGCTTCGAGCTTGCAAAGGGGGAAATGGCTTTTCTGACGGGACATTCAGGCGCAGGAAAGAGCACCTTGCTTAAACTCATCGCCGCGATAGAGAGGCCCAATTCCGGCTCCGTGCTGGTCAACAACCAGAACGTCAGCGCGCTCAAAAGCGCAGCCCTGCCCTATCTGCGCAGGAACATCGGCATGATCTTTCAGGACCACAAGCTGCTTTTCGACCGCAGCGTATTCGACAACGTGCAGCTCCCGCTGGAAATATGCGGCTTCGACCACAGGGAGACCGGAAAACGCGTGCGCGCCGCACTCGACAAGGTCGGGCTTCTTGGCCGCGAGAAGGCCAACCCCATCGCCCTTTCTGGCGGCGAACAGCAGCGACTCTGCATCGCCCGCGCGATCGTCAACCGACCTTCCATCCTGCTCGCAGACGAGCCCACCGGCAACCTGGATGCGGAATATGCTCAGGAGATCATGAAGATATTCAATTCATTCCATCAAGTGGGCGCGACCCTGCTGATCTCCACCCACGATTCTGGCGTGCTCAAGAATGCGCGCACGATCAATCTCAAGCACGGTGAAATCCAGGCTGAATCGCATATCCCTGCGAACGAGGCGCTGCCATGATGAGCACATTTTCCCAGCACGCGCGCGTCGTAAAAAGCACCTTGCGCCGTCTGTTTTCAGCGCCGCTTTCAGGGCTGCTCAGCATCGTCGTAATCGGCATCGCGCTGAGCCTGCCTGCGGGCCTGTATGCGCTGTTGCAAAACGCGCAGGGCCTGCTCGCACAGGCATCCTCAAGCTCGGAGATCAGCCTCTTCCTGACCATGGATGCGAGCAGCGACGACATCGCATCATTAAAGAAACAGCTCGCCCAAAACCCGGCCATCGGCAAGACAAAATTCATTTCGCGCACGGATGCGCTCAAAGATCTCGCCCAGAGCAATGGTCTGAACGATGTGATCGCGGGCCTCGAGAGCAACCCGCTGCCCGATGCATTCGTGATCTCTCCCAAAGCAACCCGCGCCCAGGAACTCGACAACCTGCGAAGCGAGCTTCAGAAACTTCCTCATGTCGATCTCGCCCAACTCGACACAGCCTGGGTATACAAGCTCGAAGCGATACTCGAATTCACGCGCATCCTGGTCTTGATACTCGCCATCCTCTTGAGTCTCGCCCTGATCGCGATCACATTCAACACGATACGTCTTCAGATCATGACCCAGAAGGATGAAATTCAGGTCGCCAAACTGATAGGCGCAACCAACTCCTTCGTGCGCCGCCCCTTCCTTTACTTTGGCGCGATGCAGGGCATACTGGGCGGCATCACGGCATGGATCATCATCGCCTCGGGGATGCATCTGCTGAAAAAACCGGTCACAACCCTGTCCCACCTCTATGGCAGCGATTTCAGCCTGCATCCGTTGAGCCTGGGGGACAGCCTGACGCTCATGCTGTTTTCCCTGTATCTCGGCCTGATGGGCGCATGGCTTTCGGTTTCACGCCACCTGTCCGAGATCGAACCGCGCTAGAATCTTGACACGGCAATTCACAACGATGGCATAATACGCGCGTACATTGACAAAAGGAAAGATCATGGAAAAGCCAGGTTGCAAGTCACTCGTATTGCCCATTTTGTTTTCCGTTGCACTGTGGATAGTGGGCGGATTTTTCCTGAGCAAGGAACTGGGCATCATCTGCGTCATCATCAGCATCTGGGTTGGCGGCATCGCTGCCGGCAAGGTGATGAACTCGGAATGCTCCCTGCCCAAGGATCACGCCTAAATCGATCCAGGACCTGTTTCCCCTTGCAAGCGAGCTTGCAAGGGTTCGGCATTTCAGAATGAACCTAATGCAATTTTAGAGCTCTTAGCGTTAGCATTCTCTAGGAGATTATGATCATGGATTACAGCCTTCCCATGCCTTCTGCCTTAGGCAGTCTTGACAGCTACATCAGCCAGGTCAAGCGCTATGCTGTGCTGTCCCCTGAAGAGGAGCACGCCCTCGCTGTCCGCTTCCGCGATGAGGACGATCTCGATGCCGCACGCCAGCTGGTCTTGTCCCACCTGCGCGTGGTTGTAAGCGTTGCGCGTGGCTATGCCGGGTACGGCCTTCCCCAGGCAGACCTGATCCAGGAAGGCAACATAGGCCTGATGAAAGCGGTCAAGCACTACGACCCTGACTTCGGCGTGCGCCTGGTTTCCTTTGCCGTTCACTGGATACGCGCAGAAATCAACGAATTCGTCGTGCGCAACTGGCGTCTGGTCAAGATCGCCACCACCAAGGCACAGCGCAAACTGTTCTTCAATCTGCGCAGCCTGAAGCGCGATCTGGGATCGCTAAAGCCCCAGCAGATCAAGGAAATCGCGGAACAGCTCAACGTGAGCGAGCAGGACGTGGTGGAAATGGAAGCGAGGTTCGCCGGACATGAAATGGGCCTGGAGTCTTCAGGCACGAGCGATGAGGAGGACTATGCGCCGATCCAGTATCTGGCGGACAGCTCAGAGCATGAGCCATCGAATGTGCTCGAGACTTCGGAAAACGACTACCTGCGCACCACAGGTCTTTGCAAGGCATTGTCGAGCTTGGACGAGCGCAGCAGGCGCATCGTGGAGGCGCGCTGGCTAAACGAAGATAGCAGCGCGACGCTGCACGAACTGGCCGCCGAATTCAATGTTTCGGCAGAGCGCATACGCCAGATAGAGCAGAAGGCGATGAGCAAGATGCACGCCGCTCTTTCCGCAGCCTGATCAAAAAAGCCGCTTTATGCGGCTTTCATTTGACCAGCTTCAACTGAGGTTTTGTAGGCTTTGGCTCGGTCGGCGGCTCCGTAGGTTCGGGTCCCGCGTCCGCAGCCTGAAACACCAGCCCCTGCCCCGTCTCCTTCGAAAATATCCCGATCACGGCGTTCACCGGCACCAGGATGTCGAAGGACACCCCGCCAAAGCGGCCGCTGAAGGATATCCACTCGTTTCCCATCTCCAGGCCGCGGACCGCAGACGGGCTCACGTTCAGCACGATCTCGCCATCCTTGACATAGGATACAGGCACTTCTGTCTGCTCGTTGACCCGCACCGCAAGGTAGGGCGTATGCCCCCCGTCTATGCACCATTCATATATCGCGCGTATCAGGTAGGGGCGGGTGGACAGGTCGTTCACTTGCGCATCGCTCTTTCTGCCGGCGTCAGGGAATCGATGAAGCCCTGGCGCGCAAACAGCCTCTCTGCATACTTCATCAAAGGGGCCGCATCCTTGCCCATCTGTATGCCGTAATGGTCGAGGCGCCACAGCAGCGGAGCGACAGCGACGTCCAGCATCGAAAACTCGTTTCCCAGCAGATACTTCTGCTTCGAGAGTATCTGCGAGAGCTGCAGAAGGTTGTCCTTGATGATGGCTCGCGCCTTTTCGGGCGTCTTGCCGCCCTGCTGGATCAAATTCACATTGCTGTAGAGCTCCTGCTCGAAGCGATGCAAAAAGAGCCTAGCACGCCCGCGCATCACGGGATCCGCGGGCATCAGCTGCGGATGGGGGAAACGCTCGTCGATGTATTCGTTGATGATGTTCGCCTCAGTCAGGACCAGGTCGCGCTCTACCAGAACAGGCACTTTATTGTACGGATTGATCGCTGCGACATCTTCGGACTTGTCCATCTGGTCCACATCGATTATCTCGAAATCCATGCCCTTTTCGTACAAAACGATGCGACACCGATGGCTGTAGGGGCAAACCGTCCCCGAATACAATCTCATCATTACGTTCTTACCCCTTAATCAAATTTCTGCTCTGCATAAATGCCCGCACAAGGAAAAATCCCACCAGCGCAACAATTCCCCATACCAGGGCCGCAGCGAGCACCGGATAACTTCCGGTGCCATTTACGCCGGCGATCCAGATGAAACGCTCACAGATCGTGCCTATGATGATGGACGTGGCAACGGCAGTGATTCCGGTGATGCTGTGCCGCGTCACCGGGAAACAAAGGGCCACGAATGGTATGACGAACTTCAGTGCCAGCACAGCCCACCAGACGAAGGCATAGTCGCCAAACATCATGCCGAATACCCGAACCGTCTCCTCCGGCAGATTGCCATACCAGATGATCAAATATTGCGCGAAATAAGTATATACATACAGCAGGGTAAAAGCCAGCAGCATCTGCGCGATGTAATTATAAATCCTTTCCGGAACGGGTGAAACCAGCTTGTTCTTAGAGTTCAGGACATATATCCAGATCACGAGGAATGCCAGGAACATGCCGAAATTGCTGATGAACTGCTGCATGCCATAGATCGCACTGTGCCAGTGAGGCACCAGCGTCATCTCGAAATCCCATGCGATCATCGTGCTGTAGAGCACGAAGAAGAACGGGATCCAGGTCGCGACCTTGTGAAAGCTCGCATATTCCTTGGGGCCCTTGTCGCTCTCCGCCTGGCGCTGGATGAACACCCAGTAGAGCGCCATCATGAATATCATGCCCACCACTTCGCGGGACATCAGCCAGTAAGGCTGATACCAGCCAGGCATGTGATAACTTGAATTGACCGGCTGATTCCACCAGGGGAAGGTATGATCTCCTCCTGCCAGCAGGATCACCAGCAGAACGGCCGCAAGCGGGAAGAGCGCGTAAAGCGAGACCGCAAGATTGCGTACGTTGTAGCGCCACTTTGCGCCCACCAGATGCAACACCGAACAGAAAGCAACCCCGCTCAATGCAAGAGACAACACGACGACGAAACTTACAGTAAGAACCGACCAATTGGTATATGTCAACATTTCATATCCTCCTCAATTCGACTGCGGCGCCACATAACCTGGGGGCGCCTTCTGCAAGACCTTGCGCACGTAGTTCACCACGTTCCAGCGCTCAGTTGGGGAAAGATCGTTCGCGTAGCTCGGCATCACCGCTCCTCCCAACGTCATGTAGCCGAAAATATAGCCGTCCGGATAATCGGGCGATTTCCAGCTGTGCATCGTGTTGGTATAGGAAAGATTGAAAGGCTGCATGATCAGCTTCTTCCCGACAAGACCGTCGCCATACCCCTTGAAACCGTGGCAGGGCGTACAGTAGATCTCGAAAAGGTGCTTGCCCTTCTGCACCGACTGCTCGTCGGGAACCACCGGATTACTCATCTTCTTCGCCGCATCAAGATCCTCCACCAGAACAGTAGTGCCTGGGACCGGCACAGAACGGGAAGGAAATGGGTACATGCCTGGATGGGCAGGATCAGGGCTTTCCTGAGGCTTGATGCTGATCTGGTTGGCCATGTCTTTCGACCAGGGCCAAGCTTGCGCGAGCGCCGGCATCAACAACAAAGCGACTAACAAGGATGTTCTTTTCATCATTTCCCGGCCTCTTCCTGAATTTCTATCGCCTGGTGCTTGGCAAAGATCGCCTTCAATACAGCCACTGCCGCCTCCTCCGCTTTGACCAGAATGCCGATGTTGTCGACTGACACCTTGGCGTTATAAAGAGGAGAGCGTTTTGCAGGAAGCCCCGAACAGATCAAAAAGCCCAGCACCGTGATGTATACACCGCCCAGGATGAAGAGCTCGTAGGTCAGAACGAAGTTTGCAGGCAATGGAACGATAGGCTTGCCGCCCTTCATCTGCATGAAGAAATTGGCTTGCGCGCTCGATATTCCGAGAAACCCCAAAGACCCCCCGATCACCGCACCTATCAGCGTGAACCACTGCACATAGACAGGCTTTTCACCCAAAAACTTCTCGACCTCGGGATGCTCGATAGGCGACTTGACGATCATGTCGTCGTTGACATCGAAGCCCGTAATTTTCGTGTTGCGAAGCTCCTTGACGACCGCTTCCGCCTGATCAAAGTCGCCATACAAGGCGAGTAAATGACGTTTGCTCATGATTAGTGAACTCCTTGCTCAACGGTTTGCTCAACGGGGGTTCCGTTCTGTTTCAGATGCAGCGAGCGGTGATAAACCATCTCCTTCACCTCGTACATGGAAACGGACGGGAACATCTTGCAGAACACCATGAATAGCAGCGTGAACCAGCCGAAGCTGCCGAACACGATGCCCCACTGTATCATCGAGGGCCACTGGTCGTGATCCCAGGTCCATGGGTAGTAGCCATGGGAGAATGTCGGCGATACGATCATCCAGCGCTCAAGCCACATGCCGAGATTCATCAGAAGCGAAGTCGCGAAGATCACCGGAATATTGGTCTGGAAGCGCTTGACCGCGAAAATCAGCGGAACGATGGAACCGCAGAAGATCATCGCCCACCAGAAAGGCGCATAGGCCCCCGTCATCTTCTGAATCAGCACCCCCTTTGACGCCGCATCATGGCTGTACCAGACCGATGCAAACTCGACGCAGTTGAGATAGGTCCACACCATCGCGATCGCAAAAGTCAGACGCACGACCTTCTTGAGTATCGGCAAGGTCATGTAATCCTCGAACTTGAACACATAGCGCAGGATGATGAAGAGCGTGATGATCGCAGCGCACCCCGAATATAGCGCGCCCGCCACGAAGTATGGCGGGAAGGAAGTCACATGCCAGCCAGGCTGCTGAGACACCGCAAAGTCACTGGCCACAATCGAGTGCACCGACACCGCAAGAGGGATCAGGAAGCAGGCGACGGTCAGATAGGTCATGCGGAAATTGCGCCATTGCCTGTCCGTCCCTTCCCATCCCAATGCCAAGAGAGTATAGAGCTTCTTGCGCCATCCCGAGTGCATGTTGTCTCGCGCGATCGCAATATCAGGAATCATGCCGATGAACAGGAAAAGCACGGAAGAGCTCAAATAGGTAAACATGGCCATCGCATCCCAAATAAGAGGCGACTGAAAATTTGGCCACGCCCAGCGCTCGTTGGGATAGGGAACCGCATAATAGAACTGCCAGAGGCGGCCCAGATGCATCAGCACAAAAAGGCCGGCAGTCATCAGCGAGAATGTCGTCATCGCCTCCGCGAAACGGTATATCGGCTTTCTCCAGTCGGCATGCATCAGGTGCAGGATCGCGGACAACAGCGTGCCTGAATGGCTCATGCCGATCCAGAAGATGAAGGTTCCAATATAAAGCCCCCATACATGCGGGTTGTCCAGATTCGCCACCCCCATGCCGGTCCGGTACTGGTAAACCTCGCAGCCGATGCCGACTGCAAGCACCAGCGCTGCAAAAAACAGGATCACCCAATACATCGGTCTCGGGTTTTCCAGACTCTTCATCACGTCCTGGTTGATCTTGGCCCAGGCAATGTCTTCGCGGATATCTTTCATTGTCGTTCCTTAAATGTTCAGCCGACTAAACAGCGCTCTCGCGCACGCGCTCCAGGTACATCACCGAAGGATAGGTGCGCAGGTCTTCCAGAATCCGGTAGCCGCGCAAATCCGACCCACCCTCCTGCTTGTCCTTTTCCTGCTCGTCCTTCGCAAGATCCACCTGCTGAGCCTTCCATTGCTTGTACACTCGCGATTCAGGATCAACCAGGTTGCCGAACGAAATCGCGTTGGTCGGACAGGACTGCTGGCATGCGGTCTGCACTTCCCCTTCGCGCACGATGCGCCCTTCGCCCTTCGCGGTCACCTCTGCTGCTCGCAGCCTCTGTACGCAGAAAGTGCATTTCTCCATCACGCCCTTGCCGCGCACGGTCACGTCGGGATTGAGCTGGTAGTTCATTTCGGCAGGCCAGACATTGTCTGTCGTCGGGTAGTCATACCAGTTGAAGTAGCGAACCTTGTACGGACAGTTGGCAGAGCAGTAGCGCGAACCTATGCAGCGGTTGTATATCTGCGAATTCAAGCCGTCCTGGGTATGGTTGGTCGCGCCCACAGGGCAGACAGTTTCGCAAGGGGCCGCCTCGCACTGCTGGCACATCATGGGCAAAAATTCAGCGCCCTGATCCGGGAATTCCCGATCGTCCTCGTTCCAGTAGCGCTCGATGCGCATCCAGTGCATGACCTGGCCATGCTGAAACTTCTCGCGCCCCACGACGGGCAGATTGTTTTCCGCATAACAGGCAACCGCACAAGCGTTGCAGCCTATGCATGCATCGAGGTCTATCGACATCGCCCATTTGTAAGGATCGTGCGGTTTGTCGTCGATCGGGTGAAAGTGGCGGACCTCAGCCCAGTTATCCAGCAAATTGGTGACAGACATGACTCAAACCTCCTTTGACAAATCAACTTGATCGGTGGATCTGCTCACGGCAATCCTTGCTCCCATCTGTTTCCCGCCCACCGGCCCCTCGTCCTTTACGACGATGACTCGCTGCCCGGTCTTCGCGATGTTCACGTTCGTCTCGTGCATGGCGAGCTCGCCTGTCGTGCTCTCGAAAACGGAATCCATGATGCTGAATGGATTCACGCCATAGCCCTTGGCATAACGTCCCATCGCCTCATGGCCGCGGCCGATGGGAATGGAGACCGCTTCGGGATGTATGCCCGGAAAGACATAAACCTGGGCGCTGATCGAACCCGTCCTGGACGTCACCTTTACGATGTCCCCCTCGACGATGCCGAGCTCCGCAGCCTTCTTCGGATGCATCTCGATCCAGGAATCCCAGACTATCGTGGTCAGCGGATCAGGAGACTCCTGTATCCAGGGCTGATTGGTGTGGCGCCCGTCGCGCAGATTCGACGTCACAGAGGCTATCAGGCGAAGCGGGTACTCCTTATCCGCTTCCCTGGGTGCCGGCAATTTCAATCCAGCCACATCAGCTTTTCCAGACAAGGCGCTTGAAGGGCCTGAAAGCTTGACGATGCCATTGGAGAGCGTATCGTTCCAGAAGTTGTCGTCATCCTTTTCCGCTCCGCCAAGAGCCCCCTTGTTCTGCAGCATCGCCCCGCGCAGATAGCCGTAGTAGTCATCGAATGCCTTGTACTCCTCGGGCTTGCGCTGCTTGACAAGCGCAAGCAGGATATCCCCCATGCCCCGCGTATTCGCATGCAGCCTTTCCATCAGAGGCTGCTGGATGTTGATCTGCGCAGTTTCCGTCAGATACTCGGGAACATGAGTACCCCAGTCTTCCATCTCCGAATCCAGCGGCAGAACGAGGTCTGCCTGCAACGCGGTTTCATCGAGATAATGCGCGAATGCAACCTTGAATCCCGCCTTTGCCATGCTGTCGCCGAACTTGTAGGAAGCCGGGGCGGTGAACACGGGATTGGTCGCGATGTTGAAGAGCACCTTGTATTTACCCGCCGCCAGATCGTCGTTCAGCCTCTTGAGCGATGCGGTATTCCCCTTGGACGGCGCCAATTGCGGGAAAGGCACGGAAACGGGCGACTCTATCGTCTTCCCGACATTGCCCAGCACGTAATTCAGGAGATTGATCGCCTCTGCATTCTGCATGCCGTGCACATAACCTTCTGCAGCGCTACCAGCCAGAACGAGGCTTGGGCTGCGCAATCTCAGGATTGCGGCGATCTTGTCTATATGGCTAGGCTCGACTCCCGTATCTCGGCTCACCCTTGCCTTGTCGTAATCCTTGACGAGTTGAGCCACATCGCCCGTCGCAATTCCCAACGCGTTGATGATGCCAAGCGCCAGTATGCCTTCGGTGCCGGGGCGCACTGCAAGCCAGCGGTCTGCATTCGCGCCGGTCAAAGTCATCTTGGATTCGGCCTGTATCAGTACGCCGCGCTGCCCATCCACTCCCTTGCGGAAAGCGGCGTACTGCTGGGCGAAATGCACGGGAGAAACCCAGGTTCCCAGAAAATCCGCGCCGAAAGACAGCACCACCTTGGCCTTGTCGATGCGGTAGCGCGGCATCTCGACGCCATATGCCTTGAGGTTGGCCGCGCGCACGACTGCAGGCGCCGCCGCCTCATATACGAAATGGTTCTTGCTGCCCAGGCTGTCCATGTAGTTGCCAAGCAGCACCTTCTGGTGACCGCTCACATCGCCCGTGATGAATGCGATTTCTTCGCCCTTCACGCCTGAGAGCTTCTCGTTGATCAGCCCATAGGCCTTTTCCCAGCTGATCGCCTCTCCCTTGTCACCCTGGCGCAGCAGCGGCTCGCGCACGCGATCGGGATTGTAGTGGTGCTGTACGCTCGCCTGCCCCAGCCCGCAAAGCCTGCCCTTGTTGATAGGCGATTCCGGATTGCCCTCCAGCTTCAGCACGCGGCCCTCGCGTATCTTTCCCGTGATGCTGCAACCCGCATCGCACTGGGCGCATGTCGAGTTGAAATACACCGCAACGCCGGGAATCACATAGTCCTTGGCCTGAACATAGGAAACTATCGTCTCCTTGCCGTCCTCGATGGAAGTGTTGCCGCAGCCCGAAAGCGCTACCGCAGCCCCTCCCCATCCCAATACCTTCAGAAAATCGCGTCGATCAAATTCACTGTCTATCATCACAGCCTCTCTGGTCAATTTTTTCATCACTTGTGGCATAGCCAGCAATCGTTAGGGCCCTTGGCGGTAAGTTCGCCTGCGGCATTCCTCTTTTCAGCAGGTTTCTGGAAGGTGTACCAGTAATCCTGCTTGCCCAATGGCGTACCGCCTTCCGGTATGCCGTCCTTATTTGCAACCACGACGACATGATCCTTCATGTGACAGCTGCGGCACCAACCCATGGTGATGGGCTTCTGGCGGCGCGCAGTCGTCATCTCCTTCACCTGTCCATGGCAATAGCCGCAAACCTCCTGAACCGGACGCCCCTGCTGTTCTATGAAGCGCTTGATGTGGCGCTCGTGGTTGAAACGCACGAAGTCAGGAAGGTCGTGCACCTTTTTCCAGGGAATCGCCTTTTTCGCATCCCAGTATTTGAACAGCTCGACGATGCGGGGCTTGTCGCGCACGGTGGGGATGTTCTGATGGCAGCCTATGCACTTCTGCAAGGGCGGGATCCCTGCGGTCAGACTGCGCCTTGCATAGGTGTGGCAATACTGGCAGTTGATTTCCATGCCGCCCTTGGTAGGGTCGCTGTTGGTC
This sequence comes from Pseudomonadota bacterium, assembly GCA_021782365.1. Lineage (GTDB taxonomy): Bacteria > Pseudomonadota > Gammaproteobacteria > Burkholderiales > Gallionellaceae > Gallionella. The sequence continues at coordinate 50,196 of JAJXVB010000007.1, read as the reverse complement.
GGATCGACCGGATTGCGGTTCCCAGCATGGCGATAATGAGGAAACTCGATGGGCTGCTGAATCTGCGGACCCAGAGCATCCTCGGTCGTAAGCGGCTGATCGGTGGCTGCATGACAGGTGACAGCCATCAGAAAACACGCCAACATGGCAGGAAAACGTAAATAACGATGCATCGTGAGAACTCCCCCGGCAAACTTCATGCTTTTTTACGGCATGAATAAATTTTTCAATCGGATAATGTCAGGTGCAATGCGCAGATAACCAGCCGAAATTTGCTCAATTTTTTATCTCTGCAAATCAAGTTATTAGCGGTCGCGGCCGGATAATGTATGGTTTGTTTTTCAAAGTCAACAAGGGTTTTTATATATACTAATTGTTCTAAGAAAACTTGTTTATATCTCGCGGTTTTACATTATTTGCTTATATTTCTAAGATGCAACAAATCAGAGGAATGATTCTCCATGGACGAAGAAAAAGCAGTGCTGGATTTCTTTTCGAAACCCGAAAATCTGCCCCTGGCGTTGTCGGTGGCGCACCAGGTGAACATCACGTGCGAAAAGATGAATTCCAGCTTCTGGGGCGACCTGAAGAAGCGCTTGGATGCGTCGATCGAAAATCCGCAATGGAAGACGGAAACCATAGAAGACCGTGATTCCGCAGAAATTCTGCTGGGGATCAGATTCAGGCTGGCAATGCCTCAGTCCAACTGCCTGTTTCCGATGCTTGAACAGCAGCAAATGGGCGGGAAATGGCGCATCTTCATGGGATTGATGTGGCAGGAAAGTCCCTCGCAGGCAGAACTTTCCATCCCTCAGGTGATTGAGCTCAAGAAAACGCTGGAAGCGAAAGGATACAGAGGAAACCGGAATTTCATCGCGTGGCGCTGGACAGACCTCTATCCGAGACAAAAAGATTTTCTGCTCGATTACGCGATGCGGCCCGAAAGGCTATTCGGCGAGGTCTCGTCCATCTTCAATGCGCCCGACCTCCTCGATCTCATAAGCGAGGCCAATACAGCGCTTTCTGCCTAGACCGGGTTGTCCTGATCGAAGAAACGGTGCTCGAGCCCGAATTCTCGCTCGAGATGCGCGCCAAGCGCCCTGATCCCAAGACGCTCCGTGGCGTGATGGCCTGCCGCGATGAAGGCCACTCCCGCCTCGTTTGCGAGGTGGTAGTTCTGCTCCGTGATCTCGCCGGTCAGATAGGCATCCACACCCTCCGCTATGGCGGCCTCGAAATAGCCCTGAGCGCCACCTGAACACCAGGATACATTGCGTATGATTCTTTCAGGATTTCCTATGACCAGCGGTTTTCTCTCAAGACACTCTTCGATCACCATGGAAAACTGCGCAAGCGTCATGTCGGACTCCAGCACCCCCTTGCAGATCAAACTCTGCTCCCCGAACCGCCCTGCCTCCCTCATCCCAAGCAGCCTCCCCAGCTCGGCGTTGTTTCCAAGCTCGGGATGCGCATCGAGAGGCAGATGGTAGGCCAGGAGGCTCACATCGTGCCTCATGAGCGCTGCGATGCGGCTCTTCTTGATGCCGGTGATGCGCGCGTCCTCGTTGCGCCAGAAATAACCGTGGTGCACGAGAATCGCATCCGCGCCCCAGCCTATCGCCTGATCCAGCACCGATTGGGATGCGGTCACCGCGGTGGCGATCTTCAGCACTTCGGATTTTCCTTCCACCTGCAGCCCGTTCGGGCAGTAATCCTTGAATTGACCGGATTGCAAAAGGCTTGCGTTATAATCGCACAGCTCTGAAAGCTTCATTTTTTCTCCTAAAGACAGAATCGACATGCGTAAACACTGGCTATTATTCACCCAAACCGTGACCATTGCACTGGCTGTCCTGTTCGTGATCCACACGTTGAAGCCGGAACTCTTGCCAAGCGCTGCGCGAAACGGCGTGATCACCCTCTACGAATCGACAGCCCCGGCAGTCAACCCGCCGCTCACGGGCTTGAGTTTGGCCGCGAAAAAGGCGATGCCTTCCGTCGTCAACATCTACACCAGCACGACCATCAAGACGCCTCCGCTGCTGGATGATCCGCGCTTCCGTTTCTTCTTCGGAGAGCTCGACAACACGCCCCGCAAGAGATCGAGCCTTGGATCCGGCGTCATCGTAAGCCCCGACGGCTACATCCTCACCAATCACCATGTCGTCGAGGCGGCTGACCAGATCGAAGTCGCACTCGCGGATGGAAGAAAGACCCGCGCGCACGTGGTGGGCTCCGATCCCGAAACGGATCTGGCCGTGATCAAGATAGACCTGCCCGGCAGCCTGCCCGCGATCACCTTCGGCCATCCCGAGAACGCCCATGTGGGAGACATCGTGCTTGCGATAGGCAATCCATTCGGCGTCGGGCAAACCGTCACGATGGGCATCATCAGCGCACTGAAGCGCGACCATCTGGGTCTCAACACCTTCGAGAACTTCATACAGACGGATGCCGCGATCAATCCCGGCAATTCCGGCGGCGCCTTGGTGGATACCAACGGCAACCTGGTCGGCATCAACAGCGCGATCTATTCCCCGAACGGCGGATCCCTCGGCATAGGCTTCGCGATTCCCGCCACCACCGCGAAGAAGACCATGGAGCAGATCATGCAGTACGGCTCCGTCACGCGAGGCTGGATAGGCGCCGGAATACAGGAAGTCTCGCCCGATGCGGCAGCCTTCGGCGACAGCAATACGAAGGGCGTCCTGATCACCGAAGTGCTGCGCAACAGCCCTGCAGAACTGGCCGGCATCAAGCCGGGCGACCTTCTGATCGCAATCGACAGCAAACCCATCAACGACTGGAGCACGATGCTGGACACCATCGCCAATCTTTCGCCAGGCAAGGTGGTTCCGATCAAACTCGTTCGCAACGGGAAAGAAATCGCGCTCCCCGTGAAGATAGGCAAGCGCCCGAGACCAACGGAACAGTGAATCAGGTCGCGTTGAGGATGCGCACTTCGCGCTGAGGGAAGGGTATCTCGATGTTGGCGCGCTTAAATTCGCGCCATATCGCCAGATTGATCTCGGACTTCAATGCCATCTGACCAGCTTCCGGATCGGCTATCCAGACCGAAAGCTCGAGCGTGATCCCGCTGTCCGCAAAATCGGTCAGATTCACGCTGGGCTTGGGATCAAGAAGCACGCGCTTGTTCGCGGCGGCCGCATCCAGCATGATCTGCATCGCGGCATCCAGAGGGCTGCTGTAGGCGACCTGCAGGCTGATCTTGATGCTCATGTTCCTGTCGGTGAAGGAATGATTGACCAGCGTCGAGGTGATCGCAGTCTCGTTCGGTATCAGGGATTCCGAACCATCCAGCCCGCGCAAAACCATGTAGCGTCCAGTCAGACGCGTGACCGTCCCATACCTATTGTCCAGCGTGATGAGGTCTCCCAAACGGATGGACTTGTCGAGCAGCAATATGAAACCGCAGATGTAATTGCTGGCGATGCGCTGCAGGCCGAAGCCCAGTCCCACGCCCAACGCGCCGCCGAACACGGAAAGAACCCTGATGTCGATGCCGACCAGCGACAAGGCCACCAGCACCGAGATCACCAGAAGCACGCCGCGCACGATCTTGGTAAGAAGCACGCGCGAGCTGGCATCGATCTCCTCCATGCGCATGATGCGAGACTCCAGAAATCTCCCGAGCCACAGCGCCGCGATCACCGTGATGGCGATGGACAAGATGCCCTGCAGGATGATCAGCATTGAGACCGACTGATGGCCGATCCTGAAGGTCATGTCCGCCATCGCATCCAGGACGGCGTTCAACAGCCCCGTGATATGCAGCGCAAGCACAAGCCAGATCATGCCGGAGATGCCGATCTCCCAGGATTTGAGCTTGGATGAATTCGGGAATACCTTGTGCAGCACATACACCGAGAGGCGTATCGCGGCAAGCGACAGCAGAAGCGGTATGGCCAGTTTCAGCAGCGTGACCGGCTGACCCAGTCTGATGAAGATGGCGCGCTCGATGAGAACGCCAAACAATGCCAGGAAAGGAAAGGTGATGCGCTTGACGCCCTTGATCGCAAGGCTCTGCTGGGTGGCGGTGAGCCTCTTCTTGAAAATCGCATCCAGCGTCCCCGCGATGAGCATCGCGACCAGGATGGCCGCGACCTGCCAGAGCAGACTGGACGCCTCTGCATGAGAGATGAGGTCAGATATCAGGTTGGCATCAGCCTTCATTTCTGACAGGAGTCCAGCTCGCAACGATGATGCCCGCCTCGTAGAGCAGCCAGAGCGGAACGGCCAGCATCATCTGGGATACGACATCGGGCGGCGTGAAGATCGCCCCGACCACGAAAGAACAAACCACGATGTAAGGGCGTATCTCGCGCAGCTTCGCCACGGTGATCACGCCCATGCGAACCAGGAGCACCACCGCGACGGGCACCTGAAAGGTGATGCCGAAGGCCATGAACATGGATAAAACGAAGCTCAGGTACTTGTCGATGTCCGTCATCACCGCAACGCCCGCGGGCGCCGATGACGTGATGAAACCGAACACGATGGGGAACACGATGAAATATGCGAACCCCATGCCGCAGAAGAAGAGCAGCGTGCTGGCAAAGATAAGCGGCAGGACCAGCTTTTTCTCGTGCTCATAAAGGCCGGGGGCCACAAAGCGCCAGAGCTGGTAGAGGATGTAGGGAAGCGCGATCAGAAATGACGCCATCAGCGCCACCTTGAGCGGCACGAAGAAGGGCGTGGTCACATCCGTTGCGATCATCTGCCCGCCTTTGGGCAGCTTTGACAGAAGCGGCTTTGCAAGCAGCGCATAAAGACTGGAAGCCCAGTGAAAAAGGGCGATAAACACGACGAGAAGCGCGACCATCGAGCGCATCAGTCTCTTGCGCAATTCGATCAGGTGAGCAATGAAGCTCTCGCTGGTGCTCATTTGCTCGGTTTGCTGCGGAGGCAAATCGCTCATCAGGGCTTATGGGTTTCTACAGGCTTGTTGACATCGGCAAGCGGCTTGACGTCGGCGGGCTGCTCGGCGATCGCACGGTTGATCGCCTGCATCTTCTGATTCGCAGTATCAGCGACTTCTCCTACGGCCGCATGTACGCTTGCGGCCTCTGCCTGTATCTTCTGCTGCAGCTGGCGATATTCCTCTATCGCCATGTCGCGCTCGATGTCCGATTTCACGTTGTTCACGTAGCGCCTCGCCCGGCCATAGAGATGACCCATCGTGCGCGCGACCTTGGGCAGCCGCTCGGGGCCGATGACGACCAGCGCCACGACCATCACGACCATCAGCTCGCCTGCACTAAAGTCAAACATCTCTCTTCCTCAAGGATCGAGCCAGCTTCAGCTGTGCGTGGTCTTGCTCTTGACCTCGCCCTCTATGGTCTGCCCTTCTTCCTTGATCTGCTTGGGCGGCTCGTCTGAAGCCATTCCCTCCTTGAAGCCCTTGACCGCCCCGCCCAAGTCGCTTCCGATGTTGCGCAGCTTCTTGGTGCCAAACACCATCATCACCACGACCAGTACGATCAACCAATGCCAGATGCTCAATGAACCCATGATATTCTCCCGGTTTAACTGCGACGCACCATGGGCGGTATGTTACCGCCGCCGATGACATGTATGTGCAAATGAAACACTTCCTGTCCGCCTCCCCGCCCGGTATTGATCACCGTGCGGAATCCGTCTTCCAGCCCCTGCTGCCTTGCAAGCCTGGGGGCAAGCAAAAGCATCCTGCCAAGCAAATCCCTGTGCGATTCTTGCGCATCCGCAAGCGTATCAATGTGCAGCTTCGGGATCAGCATGAAGTGCACGGGGGCCACCGGATGGATGTCGTGAAACGCCAGAACCTCGTCATCCTCATACACCTTGCTGCATGGCAGTTCGCCACGCACTATCCTGCAAAAAAGACAGTCGCTCATTTTTCCTTCCTGCCATTCTTCTCCGCGATTCCGGAAAGCCCTTCCCGGCGCGCGAGCTCCTTCAATACGTCTTGCGCCGTCAGGCCGTGATGGGCCAACATCACCATGCAGTGAAACCAGAGGTCCGCAGTCTCGTACACGATCTCTTCCCGATGCGTTGACTTGCTTGCGAGGATCACCTCGGTCGCCTCTTCGCCGACCTTCTTCAGTATCGCATCTTCACCCTTTGCGAAGAGCTTTGCAACATAGGAGCTATCCGGAGACGCCTGCCTGCGCGCTTCTATCGTCTCGGTTAGCCTCTGCAAGATGTCGTTCATGACCCTGACTTTCCATATATCTCTTCGGGGGATTTTAACACTTCATCGACGACGCGCCATTCCCCTTCTTCCAGGCGCGTGAAGAAGCAGCTCTCGCGTCCCGTATGGCAGGCGATTCCGCCCTGCTGCTCTATCATCAGAAGAATCACGTCCGCATCGCAGTCCAGCCTTATCTCCTTGACCTTCTGCACATGCCCGGACTCCTCGCCCTTGTGCCAGAGTTTGTTGCGGGATCTGGACCAGTACACCGCCTCCATTTTTTCGGAAGTCAGCCTCAATGCCTCGCGATTCATCCATGCGACCATCAGCACGCGATTGGTCTTGGCATCCTGTGCGATCGCAGGCACGAGCCCGTCCTTCTGCCAGTTCACCTTGTTGAGCCAGGCCTCGCTCACAGCCTCACCTCTATGCCCTGGGAAGCCATGTAGCGTTTGGCCTCTTCGACCGTGTATTCGCCGAAATGGAATATGCTCGCAGCAAGCACCGCATCCGCACCTCCCTGCAGAACGCCGTCTGCGAGATGCTGCAGATTGCCGACCCCGCCGCTCGCGATCACCGGAATTTCAAGCGCATCTGTCACGCGACGGGTCAGCGCGAGATCGAAGCCGTTCTTCTGCCCGTCGCGATCCATGCTGGTCAGAAGGATTTCTCCGGCGCCAAGGCCCTGCATCTTCCTTGCCCACTCAACCGCATCGAGGCCCGTCGCCTTGCGCCCGCCGTGCGTGAACACTTCCCACCTGTCGGCCTCGACCTGCTTCGCGTCTATCGCCACCACAATGCACTGCGAACCGAAGCGCGCCGATGCATCGGCGACCAGCTGGGGGTTCGTCACGGCAGAAGTGTTGATGCTGACCTTGTCCGCGCCCGCATTGAGGAGGTTACGCACATCTGCAACCTCACGAACGCCGCCGCCTACAGTCAGAGGAATGAACACCTGGGATGCGACCTGTTCGATGATGCGGAAGATGATGCCCCTGTCATCAGAGCTCGCGGTGATGTCCAGGAAGGTCAGCTCGTCAGCGCCCTGCTCGTCGTAGCGCCGCGCGATCTCGACGGGGTCGCCCGCATCGCGCAAGGAGACGAAGCTGACTCCCTTGACCACACGCCCCGCAGTCACGTCGAGACAGGGAATGATGCGCTTGGCAAGCATGCTTATGGCAGGTGTGGAGAGAGCTCGTCCGCCAAGGCCTGTGCCGCGGCGAAGTCCAGCGTGCCCTCGTAGATCGCGCGGCCCGTGATCGCGCCGGTGATGCCTTCCGTTTCCACCCCGCAGAGATTTCGCACATCGTCGAGATTGGTGATGCCGCCGCTTGCGATCACCGGGACATGAAGCGGGCGCGCAAGCTCGACGGTCGCCTCTATGTTCACACCGGAGAGCATGCCATCGCGCCCTATGTCGGTGTAGATGATCGCCTCGACTCCGTAATCCTCGAAGCGCTTTGCAAGATCGGACACATCGTGGCCCGTGAGCTTGGACCAGCCGTTGACCGCAACCTTGCCGCCCTTGGCATCGAGCCCCACCATGATGTGGCCGGGGAATGCATCGCATGCCTCGTGCAGGAATCCCGGCACCTTGACCGCAGCCGTGCCCACGATGATGTAGGTCACGCCGATATCGAGATAGCGCTCTATCGTCTCGAGATCGCGTATGCCCCCGCCCAGCTGCACCGGCACCTCGTCGCCCACCGCCTCGATGATGCTGCGCACCGCGGACTCGTTTCTGGGCTTGCCGGCAAACGCGCCGTTCAGATCGACCAGATGCAGCCTCCTCGCACCCTGTGCAAGCCAGTGACGCGCGGTCGCTGCGGGATCTTCGGAAAACACGGTGGAGTCTTCCATCACGCCCTGTCTCAGGCGCACACAATGACCGTCTTTTAAATCAATCGCAGGAATAATTAGCATGGTAAGTCAATCATGGGTTCCAATGAACAAAGTTTTGCAGCAGCTTGAGCCCTGCCGCCTGGCTTTTCTCCGGATGAAACTGCACCGCGAACAGGTTGTCGCGGGCCACCGCGCATGCGAAAGGCGCGGGATAGTCGCTCGTCGCCTGCACGAGAAAACTGTCTTTCGGTGCGACGTAATAACTGTGGACATAATAAAAGCGCGCATCTTGCGTTATGCCATCCCACAGGGGATGCTCGCGATGATGCACGCCGTTCCATCCCATGTGCGGCACCTTGAGCCTGTTTCCATGCGCGTCCTTCATGCTGCCATCGAACCTCAGCACTTCGCCCTTCAGGATTCCAAGCCCTTCGACGTTACCTTCCGCGCTCTTCTCGAATAGCATCTGCAGGCCTATGCAGATTCCGAGAAACGGCTTCTCTTTGGCTGCCTGCAGAAGCACCGAGCGCAGGCCGCGCGCATCCATCTCGCGCATGCAGTCCGGCATCGCTCCCTGCCCCGGGAAGACCACGCGCGAAGAGTTAGCGATCGTCTCCGCATCGTCGGTCACGCAGACCTCGAGTCCTTCCGCGACATGGCGCATCGCCTGTTCGACCGAGCGCAGATTGCCCATGCCGTAATCGACGATGGCAATATCGACCATTACAGAACGCCCTTGGTCGAAGGCATCATGCCCGCCATTCTCGGATCGACCGTCAAGGCCATGCGCAGAGCGCGACCGAAAGCCTTGAAGATCGTCTCGGCCTGATGGTGCGCATTGCTGCCCGCGAGGTTGTCGATGTGCAGCGTGACCAGCGCGTGGTTCACGAAGCCCTGGAAAAATTCGTGGAACAGGTCCACGTCGAAGTCGCCTATGCTGGCCCTGACGAATTCGCAGTTGAACACGAGGCCTGGTCGCCCCGAGAGATCGAGCACCACGCGGGAGAGCGCCTCATCGAGCGGCACATAGGCATGACCATAACGGACAAGCCCCTTCTTGTCTCCGACTGCCTGGGAGAATGCCTGTCCCAGCGTGATTCCCAGGTCTTCGACCGTGTGATGCGCATCGATGTGCAGATCGCCCTTCGCGATTATGTTCATGTCCAAAAGGCCATGGCGCGCGACCTGATCCAGCATGTGGTCGAGAAACGGCAGGCCGGTCTCGAAACTCGCCTTGCCCGTCCCTTCCAGATTCAATTCGACGCTGATCTGCGTCTCGAGTGTGTTGCGTGTGACTTTCGCGCTACGCATGTTTTTCCTTCATCAATGTTAAGCCACGCTTTCCTGCAACGCCTCGATGAATTTCTGGCATTCAAGCGGCGTGCCGACCGTCACGCGCAGGCAGTCCTTCAGCATCGCATGCGCATTGCTCAGATTCTTGATCAGCATGCCGCGCGCCTTGAGCCTGTCAAAGACAGCCGTCGCATTTTCCATCCTGAAGAGCAGGAAGTTCGCCTCCGACGGATAGACTTCCGCGAGCGCCTGCAGTTCACGGTGCAGGATCGCGCGATCCTTTTTGATCTGGTCGGCCTGCTGCAGGAGTATGCCGTGATGATCGAGCAGCAAACCGGCCGCGCGCTGCGGCAAGACCCCGACATTATAAGGCAATCGCAGCTTTTCGAGCTCTTCGATCCATTCGCTCCTGCCCGCGAGAAAGCCTAACCTCAGCCCCGCCATGCCCAGCTTTGAAAAGGTGCGCATCACGAGAAGGTTCGGATAATCCACCAAATGCTTCATGAAGCTGTCGCTGGCAAAGGCATAATATGCCTCGTCTATCACGACGAGCCCCGGAGACGCATCGATGATGCGCCTGACGTCCTCCGCCGAAAAAAGATTTCCCGTCGGATTGTTGGGATAGGCGAGAAAAACCAGCGCCGGCCGGTCGCGCTCTATCGCGGCCAGCATCGCCTCGATATCCAGAGAGAAATCAGGCATCAGTTGCACACCCACATAGCGCATGCCGACAAAGGTCGCGATCATCCTGTACATCACGAAAGAGGGCTCGACGGAAAGCAGAACAGAGCCAGGCTTGTTCAGGGCCATCGCGAGCATCTGGATCAGCTCGTCAGATCCGTTGCCAAGCAGCACATCGCAGCCCTCGGGAACCGCCTCTGCCTTGCGGATTTTTTCCTTGAGAGCAAAGGGATCAGGATCAGGATAACGGTTGATCTCGCTGCCCGACAAGACCGATGCGATTTCATCGCGCAGAAACTGCGGCAGATGGTATGGATTCTCCATCGCGTCGAGCTTGATCATGCCGCTGCTTTCCGGAACATGATAGGCGTGCAACGCGAGCAGTTCGGGGCGGATCAGATTGTGGACCAACGCAGAAGACATTTGAGACTAAAAACAGTATGAAAAACTTGACCTAGCTTACCACAGCTATTTCAGGAACGGGGCAACATGAATATGAAAAAGAATTAACGCAGCACCCACTGTCCATGCTGCTTGATTTCGCGATACATCGCATCCGGCGCGATATCAATATCGCCAGGCGAAGTCACAACACCTGAATCCAGATATGCCCTGGAAAAAAATCCGGATCTTTCAAGGATTCAAACACACCATAAAGATGGCTCTGCTCAAACTTGACACTGCCCTGAGTACCGTCGGCAAAGCGCACCTGCATATTCCAGTCCTCCCCGGTTTTCAAATCAACCACGTCCATTTTCATTTACCTACTGAAACGGTGGAATCTGCCTTGACCATCATCAGAAAAATGATTTCAACACCAATGCAACAATGCCACCCAAAATTAGACCCATCATCCACTTCATCATGTGCAACTCTGACTTGATCGGCGCCAACTCTAACTGCAAATCTATTTTAGTCACCAGTTCCTGATCTACCGACGCATCACGATAAGCCGCTGCAATTGATTCAGCCTGAGTTTCGTTGAGACCACCAGCCTCTAACGTTTTCACAAACTTTAATGTATCGAATGTAACCACACTCATGATTCGCCTCCTCATATCAACGCTGCGGAGTGTAACAAACTTTCTGTTTAAAAAGCAAAAAACGGGGAAGACTTGCGTCTTCCCCGCTTCAAATTACATCTACTTATCCTCTCCGAAGAGAGGATGAATCGATTAGAACAGCACGTACATGTTCAGCTCGGTAGTCTGGGTACCCATGACCTGCGCATTGGTGCCGCCGCCATTGTTGTTTTGATTATCCCAGTAGCCGCCGCTCTGCTTGACCCAGGACAGACGGGCCAGCATGTTCTGCTGCAGCTTGTAGGTTGCAGTCAGGTAGATCGCGTTGTCGCTCAAGTTGTTGCCAGCCGCATCAGCAATACCGCTCTTGCCGCGACGGATAGCAGCGCCGATCGTTGCGACTTCAGGAACGATACCCAGTTCGGCATCGACGTTGAACGAGCTGCGAGTCAGCGTAGCATTACCGCCACCATTTGCATCCTGGAAGGTGTTCACGTTGACCCCGCCCACCATAACAGCAGGTGCTCTAGCATAGCTTGCGTAGAAGCCGACTGGCATGCCACCCAGAGAGCCTTGCATCTGACCGTCAATTGCCCATGCTTTTGTTGATGCCATAACGCCAGGAACTGCAGGAGTTATACCTGTCTGCGCTGTTCCTGGAGTAGCCATAGATGCGCCGCTCCAATCCTGAGCACCGATTGCGGTATCCCAGTCACCCACGCTGAACGTGCCCAAAACGCGAGCATAGGTAGAACCCAACGAAGCATAAGCGCCCGTTGCGATACCTGTCTGCTGGTACTTGGTGATGTTGATCAGACCCATGTCGCTGTTTGCAACGAAGCCCAGACCGGTTGCATTACCCGCTGTGTTGATGTACTGCTGAGCGGAAACCGCATTGATGAATTCGCCTGTAGGACCAACGGTATTGGTGATCGAGTGAACCGCGTTTGCACCGGTGTTCGCAACTTCCATCGAGTAGGAAGCGCCCTGTGCATTGGTTGCAAAAGGAACGACACCGATCTTCGCAGAGCCCATGTCATACAACATAGGGAGCTTTGCAGAATCCAGAGCTGCGCTGCCACCGCCCAGCGTGATCTCGGACAGGAAGCCTGCGAAATCGCTCACATGGCCGCCAACGAACAGGGAAGCTTCGCCGTCGCCGCCGCCGCCTGAAACGCCAGGAACGCCCCAGACGCCGTTTCCGTAGTTCTTGGTAGAGCCGGATGCGTCAGAAGTCTGGTTGGTCTTGATGTAGCCCATGCTGGTCAGCACGGCGACGTTCAGATATGCAGGAATGGACAGATTGTCGCCTTCAACCTTGGGCTCTGCGCCCATCATCGTGAAGCCGCCTTCCTTGAAAGCACGGCCGAAAGCGTTCAACAGCGGAAAATGCTGGAAGTGACATGCGGAACATGCCATACCGGTTTGACGCGCAAACACTGGCACAGCGGATGCATCCGGCGCAAAGGCCGCAGCGGCCATCACGCCAGCGATAGATAGAACGATTTTTTTCATGTTTATGTCCTCAGATTTTTTTGTTGAGAAGCGACGCCAAGCCCTCCTTGACACCACTCGCCGTAATGTAAAGAAACATGCCTCGGGCTGTCAAAAAATAATCTTCATACTGTTGCTTTTTTACCACAAGGAAAAACAGGGCTAAAAACAGGATTGAGGATTGAGGATGGGGGAAACAGGAGTGATGCCGCATGGGCATTCCCCGCACAACTAACGGGCTATGCCCGAAGTTGTTGCGTGAAGGATTGGGGATGGGGAAAACAGGGCATTCCCACGAAACAACGGAGCCAGTGCTGCTGTTGCCGTATGAAAGCTCATGTTTAAGTTATCCTGATCTTGACGTTACAGACTTTGCAATGCCTTTCCCACCAGGTGATACAGCGCCGGCAAGTCGGCATGGATGGTCTTCCAGACGATCTCCAAGTCCACCTTGTGATAGCCATGGGAAACACGATTGCGCATTGCGTACATGACCTGCCAAGGAATGTCGTCGTGCAGCGTGGCAAATTCGGGGAATTCCCGCTGGATGTTGTTGGATGCCTCCCCGATGATTTCGATGTTGCGGATGACCGCATCCTGAATCATCCCATTGTTCAGAAAACCAACTTCATCTACGTCCTCTGTGTAGCTCTCGATCCGTTCGATAGCTTCGAGAATATGCCCCAGGTAATCGGGGACACGCAATTCCTTATTCATACTGGCACCGCCTCGGAGACAACATGGTCGCGGAATTTTTCTGGCAGCGCTCTCGGCGTCAGCACATCAACAGACACTCGAAGAAGCCTCTCCAGTTCAACCTGGATGGCCGCCACATCCATCAACGTCGTCTCTGGAGTCGGGTCGATGAGGATATCCAGATCGCTGTCTTCCGTGTCCTCGCCGTGGATAACGGAGCCGAAGACGCGGGCATTTTTTGCGCGGTGTGCGGCCACGATGCGCCTGATGTCGGCTCTGTGCGTCTCCAAAACTTGCGATGGTTTCACTTTATTTCCCTCATTCAAAAACAGGAGAGTTAGCTCGCGGCATCACTTCCGCGTACTCAGTCCCAAATCCTCATTCCTTCACGCAACAACTTCGGGCATAGCCCGTTAGTTGTGCGGGGAATGCCCATGCGGCATCAATCCTATATTCTGTATGCAAGGCTCGTCATGATTTTGCCGTTGACCTTCATGATCATCTTGGCCGGCATCGGCAGCACCGCGCCGCCCAGGGCCATCGCCATCTCCGCATGCCCGATTTCATCCTCGTGCATCTTCTCGACGATCGCGCGGCTCTTGCCGTCTTCAACGGGCAGCCTCTCGAGATGGCTTTGCAGATGGCTTCCCACCTGCTGCTCGGTTTCTGACAGAAATCCGAGATTCCACTTGTCACCCAAAAAGCCCGCAAACGCGCCCATCAGAAGTGAGCCCGTGTACCAGAGCGGGTTCAATGCGCTCAAGTGGCCTCCCAGTTCGTGCACGCGGTGTGCGGTCCAGGCCAGATGCTCGGTTTCCTCGAGCGCCGCCTGCTGCAATTTTTTCTGAACGACAGGATCTTTCGCAGTCAGCGCCTGCCCCTGATACAGGGCCTGCGCGCAGACTTCGCCGCTATGGTTGACGCGCATCAATGCGGCCGAATGCTTTTTTTCTTTTTCATCGAGAGGGGATTCCAATACTTCCGCATCCGGATGCGGACGCACGCTGTGCGCATCGCTGAAAAGCGTGCGCAGTCCCTTGTCGAATTCGATGATGATGCGATCCAGATTTAACATGATGTATCCATAAATTATGACTATGCAAGCTGCTGTATTTCAATGGGGGTGGAGCGATCAAACAGTGTTTCAGGGGCGATATCCAGATTATCAGGCCAGCACACAGTATCCAATGCAATATATGCCTGCTTGAATAATTTTATGTCCTTTAAGCGGACAAAAGCACCCCGCTCCAGATATGGACGAGCATCAAACAGACGATGATCCCCCGTGTTAAACCACAACTCCAGCGAGAAATCATCCCGCGGCACGACTTTAGTTACAGACTCCATGACTACTGCTCCTAACGCAGAGGATCAATTGCAAATGGCGCATGACCATTTACCGCCAAGTCCCAATCAGCCAACAAGTCTTCACGATGAATTTCAATCCAAGCCTGGACCAGTCTCATCTTGGCAACAGGAATTTCGCCGCTCAACAATGCAGCATCAAGAATTGAAAACGATGCTTCCTGCCCCTGATATTTGGCGTGTATATGGGGATACCTATGCCGTTCATCATCAAAAAAATACAGACAAATCACAATCCCGTAAAACATACTGATCGTCGGCATGACTCACCTCCGAGTGGAACGGCTTAAACCTGCAATGTAGTGAATTCAATTCCTTGCGTCAAATAAAAAGGGCGCCAAAGGGCGCCCGAAGTCACGACTGTATCTTGTTTACTTTGGCATGCCGCCCATGTCGATCGCCTTGCCTTGCGCCAGCGAGGTGATATAGGCCACGATGGAATTGAGCTCCACGCTGCCATACTCGGGCGGCGTGCCGGACAGCGCATTCGTCGCACAGTTTCTCACCTGGTCCGACAGCGTGACCAGCTTTCCGCTCTTCATGTTGATGCGGGGAAAGATCGCCGCCGCATTGGCAAGACTCGGGATCGCCTTGCCGTTAGGCAACCTGCCCGCTTCCTTTCCGCCGCCAAGATGACAGGACTCGCAAACCTTGCCGTTACCGTTGAAGGTATTGTGCTGATAATTCTTTTGCCCCTCGGCAACCATCTTGTCAAGCTCCGCATTGGCCGCGTTTGCTGCGAATGAAAAAGCCGCGAATGCAAGACCAAAAACCAGACTGCTCTTCTTCATGCTTCACCCCTCCGTGACGTTAAAAAAGCTATTTGCTGGCGGTCGCCTGCTCGACGTTCCAACCGCCTCCCAATGCGCGAATCAGATTCACGCTCGCCTGCAGCCTCCTGCCTCTGAGGCTCAGTTCATCGAGCTGCACCTGCTGGGCGGCGGCCTCGGCCACTACCACGTCGAGATAGCTCGCAACCCCTTCCTTGTATCGGGTCATCGCGATATTCAGCGCACGGTTGGTATCCTTCACGGCTTCCTTCAAGGACACAGACTCTTCTGTCAAATTGTTCAGGAGCGTGAGATTGTCCTCGACTTCCTGAAACGCATGCAGCACCGTCGAACGATATTGCGCGCCATCCACCCTGAATGTCGCCTCCGCCTGATCGACGATGGCCTGCCGACGGCCCGCATCGAAGATGGTCATCAGCGCATTGGGGCCTATCATCCAGAAGAGGTTGGGCGCCGTAAGCCAGGCTGCCTGGTAGGTACTCTCGTATCCCGCAGCGGCGGACAGATCGACCGTCGGAAAGAATGCGGCCTTCGCAACACCTATGCGCGCATTCGCCGCAGCCAGCCTGCGTTCAGCAGCCGAAATATCAGGCCTTCTTTGCAGAAGATCGGCGGGAACACCGATAGGTATTTCGGGCAACTGTATATCGACAATCTGGGGCGCGATGCCGAAACGTGAAGCCGACTCGCCAACCAGCGTTGCGATCGCGTGCTCATACTCAGCACGACTTGCGGTGAGCTCGGATACCTTCGCCTTCGCCGTCTCGAGTTGGATCTTCGCGCGCGCAACATCAAGATCCGAGTCTATGCCGCCCTTGAAGCGATCTTCGGTCAGCTTCAGCGCCTTCTGGTAGTCGGCTATTTCGTCTCCCAGAAGCTTGGCCTGCTGATCCAGCGTGCGCAGCGCAAGATAGTCGTTGACGAGTTCTGCCCTCAGACTCAGATGAACGGACACGAGATCGGCCGCAGCAGCCTGCGCGCCTGCTTCGCCTGCCTTCACATAATTTCGCACCCTGCCCCAGAGGTCGACCTCGTAGTTCGCCATCAAGCCGACTGCATTGTCGCCATACACGTCAGGCTGCCCCTTGCCGCGCCTCGCGCGGTTATCCGACTGCCTGTTGCGCGTCGAATAGGCCATTCCCGTTATAGTCGGAAAATAATCGGCTCTCGCCTGCGCGGCATAGGCCGTTGCGCGATCGAAGTTCGCCACCGCAATGGCCAGATCCGCATTCGCCGCATCGAGCTTCACGATCAGATTGTCCAGCGTCGGATCCTTGTAAAGCTTCCACCAGTCTCCTCTGGGCTTGTTGTCAGCCGGCTGTGCGGGTTGCCAGTTCGCGGCCGATCCCTTGTATGCTGCGGGCTCGTCTATCACGGGCGTCTTGTAAGAAGGCGCCAACGAACAGCCCGCAAGCGTCGCCATGCAGAATATCACTGCGGGACGGATGAAACTCATAGCGCCCCCTCGGGCTCATGACCTGTATGGTCACCGTTGGCCTTGTGCGGAACATCCTTGATGACCACAGGATTGCCATTGACGATGGAATCCGATGGGCTGTCTATCACGCGATCATTGCTGTCTATTCCGCTCGAGACTTCAACCACTCGGCCGAGGTCGCGGGAGATCGTGATGTTTTTCAGCACCACCTTGTTGTCAGGACTGACGGTCGCGACCTGCAGACCTTCCTTGCGAAACAGCAGCGTGCTCACAGGCAGACGCAATACGGTCGTGTTGGCCGGCAACTCGAAGTGCACTTCTGCATAGCTTCCTGTCAGAAGCTTGCCGTCCTTGTTGTCCATGTAAAGCTCGACCTGGGAGGTGCGCGAATCCTCGCGTATCGCATTTGACAGCCCCACCACGGTCGCATCGAAGGTCTCGCTCGGCATCTCCGGGAAAACGATATGCACCGTCATCTTGGGCTTGATCCACGAAGCATAGTTTTGCGGTATCTCGGTATAGATCCTAAGCTTGGTGTTGTCCACCACCCTGAAAAGCGCCTGCCCGCTCGTCGTGCCAACCGAGATCAGATGTCCGATATCGGTATTTCTCTCCGTCACGACTCCGTCAAAAGGAGCGACGAGTTTCTGGAAGGACTGCTCTGCCATCAAGGCCTTGAGATTCGCTTCTGCCGCATTCAAGAGATCGAGCCTGGCTTTCGCATCGGCCGTCTTCACATCGGCTTCCTGATGCGAAACCGCATCGGTCACAACAAGATTCTGCCAGCGCTTTGCCGTCACATCCGCGATTTCCCAGTTCGAATGCGCAGTCGCCACATCCGCCTTCGCGCGGTAGATCTGCTGATCGAGTTCAGGCGTCTCGATCTCGCCCAGCAACTGGCCCTTCTTCACATGCGCGCCGATGTCCGTGTACCAGGTCTTGAGGTAGCCGTTCACCCTCGCATAGATGGGCGCATCGACATCCGCCCGGACGTTCACAGGCAGAATCAGCCTCTGATCGCTCTTGCCTGATTCCGGTATCACGACCTTGACCATCATGTGCCGATTGTCGACTTCCTTCTGCAGTTCCTGCTCATGATGCACCCTCGAAAGGATGCCCCAAACAGCCATCACGACAAGGAATATCGCGAAGAGGATTCCTCCCAGACGAAGACGACCCGGTATCGGTTGTTTAGGAATTTTTTCAGACATCATGCATGCTCCATTATCAAAGTATCCTCTTTTGAAGGATCGGTTTTACCTTTCTTGCCATGTACCAGACTGAACACGACCGGCACAAAGAACAGCGTCGCGACCGTCGCAAACAGAAGACCGCCGATCACCGCGCGTCCGAGCGGCGCGTTCTGTTCGCCGCCATCGCCAAAACCCAGGGACATCGGGATCATGCCGATGACCATCGCAAGCGCGGTCATCAGGACAGGACGGAAGCGGATGAAGCCCGCCTCGACCGCGGCCGTGATGCCGCTATCACCCAGTTGCAACCGTTCCCGCGCAAAGCTGATCACCAGAATACTGTTGGCCGTCGCCACACCCATGCACATGATCGCTCCCGTCAGCGCAGGCACGGAAAGCGGGGTATGCGTGATGAACAGCATCCAGATAATGCCCGCAAGCGCTGCGGGCAACCCGGTGATGATCACGAAAGGATCAAGCCAGGACTGGAAGTTCACGACGATCAGGAAGTAGATCAGAACGATGGAGCCAAGCAAGCCGAAAAGCAGCTCCCGGTATGAATCGCTCATCGCCTTGACCTGGCCGCGCACCACGACGAACGAACCCTTGGGCACATCCGCCTCGGTATCCTTGACGATCTTCTCGATGTCGCTCGCAACGCTTCCAAGATCGCGATCCTGGGCAGCGCCGAAGATGTCTATCGTGGGCTGAACGTCATAATGAGAAACAACCGCCTCGCCCTGCCCGCGGCCTATGTCGGCAACGCTGCCCAATAGCTGCGAGGGAAGATTGGCCTTCTGGCCCGGAGCGACCGGAATGTTCCTCAGATCGTTCAGCGTGTCCATGCGGTACTGCGGGGCCTGCACCACCAGAGGGTAGGACACGCCGTTGCTCGGGTTCACCCAGAAGGTAGGTGCCGTCTGCAGACTGCCTGCAAGGGAGACCAGCATGTTGTTCGCGATCTCGCGCTGAGTCATTCCCAGCTCCCTCGACCTCGTGCGATCGACAGTCACGTGGATTTCAGGCTGGTTGAAGGCCTGCTGAACTCGCAGGTCGGCCAGGCCTTTGACCTTCCTCAGGCGATCCATGATCTTCGCTGCATATACCTGGTTCTCCTTGCGCTTGAATCCGATCACCTGGATGTCGATAGGCGCCGGCATGCCGAAGTTCAGAATCTGGCTCACGATGTCCGCGGGCAGAAACGCAAAGGTAGTGCCGGGGAAATCGTCCTTCAGCTTCTCGCGCAACATGCGCACATAATCCGCTGTCGGCTTATGCCCTTCGTTCAGAGAAATCAGTATGTCCGAGTCCCCAGGACCGATAGGAGAAGAGTTGCTGTAGGTCAGGTTCACACCGCTGACCGGCAGGCCGATGTTGTCCACCACGTTCTTGATTTCGCTGGCGGGTATCATCGTACGGATGTCGTTCTCGATCTCGTCGACCAGGCGAGCTGTCTCCTCCAGCCTCGTTCCAGTCTGCGCGCGGATATGCATCTTGATCTGACCCGCATCCACCTCGGGGAAGAAATTCCTGCCCAGGAACGGAATCAGCGCAAAGGTCAGGAACACGAGGCTCAAGAATCCGATCACGAACGGCCCTCGCCTGGAGAGCGCGATCAGCAAAAGCGCCTTGTAGCCATCGCGCGTCCTGCTGAATATGCGCTCGAATCCCCGCTGGAATCTGACCAGCGGATTCCTCGAAGGCGCGGGATGATGGCCATCCACGTGCTGCAGATGCTGACGCAGCAGGTATTTTGCAAGCGTAGGCACCAGGGTGCGGGACAGAATGAAGGAGGAGATCATCGCGAAGATCACCGCCTCGGCCAAAGGCACGAAGAGATATTTCTGCACGCCAGACAGGAAGAACATCGGGACGAACACGATACAGATCGCGATCAGAGACACGAAGGCCGGCACAACGATCTGGTTCGCTCCGTCCAGGACGGAAGCCTCCACAGGTTTGCCCTGCTCGAGATGCCAGTTGATACTCTCTATCGTCACGGTCGCCTCGTCCACCAGGATACCCACGGCAAGAGCCAATCCGCCCAGCGTCATCACGTTGAGCGTCTGCCCGCTCGCCGCGAGCGCGATGATCGCAGAAAGGATGGACAAGGGAATCGAGATCGTCACGATCAATGTAGAACGCCAGCTTCCCAGGAAGAGCAGGATCATCATGCCGGTAAGACCCGCCGCGATGACACCCTCGCGGATAACGCCGTCGACCGCGGCCTTCACGAATATCGACTGGTCTCCCACCATCTTGACGACAAGACCCGGCGGCGCGCCAGCCTCGATGCGCGGCATCAGCTCCTTGACCTTGGCGATGATGTCAAGCGTCGAGGCGCTGCCGTTCTTCTGAATGGTGGTCAGAACCGAATGGCGTCCATTCACGCGCACCATGTTCTGTTGAGGCGAGAAACCGTCACGCACATGCGCAACGTCCCTCAGCAGCACGGTAGCCCCCCTCACCGACCTGATCGGCAGATCGTTCAACTGATCCAGCACCAGAGGGCTCGCATTGAGTATCACGTTATATTCAAACCTGCCGATCTTCTCCGTGCCGGATGGGATGATCAAGCTCTGACGCAGGATCGCGTCCGTAACCTCCTGAGGCGTCAATCCCTTCGAACGCAGCGCATGCATGTCCAGATCGACCTGGGTCTGCCTGTTCTTGCCGCCATAAGGCGAAGGAACTGCAGCGCCCTCGACTTCGGCCAGCTGCGGACGGATGAAGTTGTTCGAGATATCGAAGAGCTGGTTGTCGAGCAGCGTCTGGCTCGAGAGCGCCAGCTGCAATACCGGAACGCTGGTTGCGTTATAGCTCAGAACCAATGGGGGGGTGATGCCAGGCGGCAAGCGCTTCAACACCGTCTGCGAGAGCGCTGTCACCTGGCTCACCGCCGCATTGATGTTGACGCTAGGCTGGAAGAAAATCTTCACAACCGCAACGCCCATCAGGGACTGAGACTCGATGTGTTCGATGTCGTTGACCGAGGAGGTCAACTGCCTTTCATAGAAGGTGATGATGCGGCTCGACATGTCTCCCGGCGGCATCCCGTTGTAGGTCCAGACTGCGCTGACCACGGGAACCTTGATATCCGGGAAGATATCCGTACGCATGTTCATGTAAACCAGAGGGCCTAGAATCAGAATCAGCAACGCCAGGACAATAAACGTATAGGGGCGGCTCAACGCTACCCGGACAATCCATAACATATAAGGCTACTCCAGTTTTAAAGATTTCTTCGCGGCTGACCGCACTGCAATTTGCCAGCGGCATTTTACAGAAGTATGCGCATTCAAAAGGAATATTAACAAAGTTTAATTAGCAGTTTAGCATTGTTTGCAAAGCAAATATCCCACTCTCTCGAGAAGGATAAAATCGCTAATGCCAAATGGTTATTAAATGCTGTGCGGCCAGCAATAAATCGTCACTTGCGTTCCGGGATTGGCGTCGGATAGCTCGAGCCCGAAGCCGTGCAGCTTCACGATCGCCATCACGATCGCAAGCCCGAGACCATAGCCCGGAACATTCATATCGTTTTCGCCGCGATAGAAGCGATTCAGGACCAGCCCTCTCTCGTTTTCCTTGATGCCGATTCCGCTGTCTATGATGTCTATTCTCGGGCCGCTCTCGCCGGGAGTCAGCCTCACCTCCACCCGTCCGCCCTGGGGCGTGAATTTGACCGCATTGTCCAGGAGATTGATCATCGCCTCGATCAGAAGCTCCCCATCCCCGTGTATCGGCTCGGGGTGCGCCAGCTTCAAAGACATCTGTATCGATTTCTCTTCCGCGAGAGGCGAAATCAGACTGACCGCCTGCTCGAGAATTTCCGATAGCCTTATGGTCTTGAAGCCTGCGCGCCTCTGCTTGTTTTCGATTTCCGAGATGCGAAGCAGCGCGCGGAATCTCAAGAGCAAGGAATCCACCTCGATGATCGCCTGGTCCACCATGGTTCTTTGAGGGGCATTGCCCAGTTGCTGCTGCGCCCGGTGGAGTAGCACGCGCAAACGCGTGAGCGGCGTGCGCAGGTCGTGCGCGATGCTGTCGCCCGCCCCCTTGATCTCGGACATCAGCCTCTCTATCTCGTCGAGCATCCTGTTCACGATGGCTGCAAGCATGTCGAGCTCGTCGCTGCGCTTCCCGACAGGCAAACGCTGCTTGATGTCACCCAGCATGATGCGCTCGCACACCTTCTGTATCTGCTCTATCCTGCTTAACGGCCTGGAGCTCAGCAGGACCCCGAAGACCAGACCCAACAGGATGGTGAGCGATCCGCCCCAGGCGAAGGCGATCTTCATCAGGTCGCCAAACTCGATGAGCTGCTTCACGTCGTGCCCAAGCAGCAGGAGTTCGCCCGTTCCCAGCCTGTAGATCATCACGCGCGAAGGGAGCAGGTCCGCCTGAATGTTGCGCGCAAGAAGAGCGACCTCGTATATCTTGCCGTTCATCGGGATGCCACCCGGAAGCTGCTCCATGTTGCCCGCGATATGATGACCGTCAGGCGCGAAGAGGCCATAGATATAGACGTGCCGCTGGTCCCGCTCGACCGACCTCTCTATCTCCTCCGGCAACCTGTCCTGCGAGAGTTCCGCGAAATGGCGCTTCTCCAGCGTCAATATCTGATCCACCCGCCTGTTCATCTCGCGCGCCGTCTTCCAGTAAACGAAGCCCAGCAGCAGCACCACGCAGAGCGCGAAAAACAGGCTGTAAAAAAGCGTCAGCCTGAAGACGACCGTTCGGGAAACCTGGGAGGAGATGCTCACTTGGAGAAGTTTTCGCTAAGCGTATAGCCCGATCCGCGCACCGTGTGGATGAGCGGAGACATGTTGGGGGCGTCCACCTTGCGGCGAAGGCGCGCGATATGCACATCTATGATGTTGGTGCCGGGATCGAAGTGATAACCCCAGACCGATTCGAAGAGCATGGTGCGCGTGAGTATCTGTCCGGAATTGCGCATCATGTATTCCAGAAGGCGAAACTCCGTGGGCAGGAGCTCCAGCACCTTGTCGGCCCTCATGACTTGTCTCGCGACAAGATCAAGCTCTAGATCGGAAACCTTGAGCTTGATCTCACGAGGAGCCAGACTGCGGCGCCTCAGAAGCACCTCCACCCTCGCCGCCATTTCCTCGGGGGCGAAGGGCTTCACCATGTAATCGTCGCCGCCCGCGCGCAACCCGTCCACGCGCTCGTCTACATCGCTCAATGCGCTGATCATCAGCACTGGCGTGTCTATCTTCTTGTCGCGCAATTCGGTGACGATGGACAGCCCATTCATCGAAGGCAGCATGCGGTCCAGCGTGATCAGATCGTGGTTCCCGGTGAGCGCGCGCGCCAACCCTTCGCTTCCGTCGTTCGCCCATTCGACATCGAAGTCGTGGCTCGCGAGCTCGTTCACGATCTCCTGCGCCGTGATCGCATCGTCTTCTATGACCAGAATTCTCGGCATCCGCGCCCCAGGTGAAATGTTTTTGAGTGCATTATTCGTACAAAAATATCACAATCGAAAGGCCGCATCCATTAACAAAATTTCATCAGAGCCAATTCGAACCATGCCATCCCCGAGAAGATGAAAACTATTTCAATCAAAACTGGCGGTGAGGTTTGGAGCTTTCCGCATCGGTCGATTCTAAATCCGGCCTCAATGCGCATTGTCCAGCAGGAAATTTTCCAGCAGCGCGATGCGTCCGATGCCCTTGGCTTTATTGTAATAGCGCACATCGGCAGTGATCAGCATCGCATCCGGCTCGTTTAATGCAACCGCATGATAAAGCGTATCGAACAAATGATGCTCCAGCCTCACGGCCATAGAAATTGCCTCTGCATAAACCTCGAAAGACTCCGCGACTTGCCATTCCAGATTCCGCAGATCGGCGATATCCGCCCGAGCTCGCTCCGACTTCTCTCGCGCCAGCACGGCGCTCACTTCAGCCATGAAATGAGGCGGCTGCAAAATCCTTATCGCTCCCATGCCCATCAGATGCAATATCTGCAATGCCCGCTGTGCATGCTGTTCATCAGGGTCATCGCGGAAGAACCACTTGATGACGACACTCGCATCCAGCACCAGAATCACGGTCTGCCCTGCTCCCGCGCGCGGCGAAATTCCAATTCCGTCAACACCGGAGCATCCTCGCGCCGCGCCAGAATATTCGAAATCGCATCCTGGCTGCGTTGACGTCTGCGCGCACGCTCCACCGCCTCACGCATCAATTCGGCAATGATCGCACTCTTGTTCTGGTGATTGAATGTCTCGTTAAAAGCGGCCTTGATATCTTCAGGCACGCTGAAATTGACCGTTGCCATTTTTGCTCCTTGTTGAAATTTTCAACAAGTATGCTAGGTCAGGTTTTCATAGTCAAGAAAAAACCCATCGCGTTTCCGCGATGGGTTTTAAGCGTTCCAAACTTCAGCCGATCAAACGGCCACAAGACTTAGAACTTGACTCGCAGACCGCCACCGTAGGTGTTGAAGGTGCTTGGAGCAGTTGGGCCAAAAGATGCCGAACCCGACTTCTTGTCCAGCATGAAGGCCGCGTATACGTTGGTCTTCTTGCTCAGATTGTACTCGATCATCGCGGAAGTGTACTTGTCAGAGCCGCTTCCAACGATGCCATTGTTACCATTACCCGAACCGGCAACCGTTTCCGCATCGTAGTAACCAACCGAGATCTTGGTCTTGGAAGACAGATCATAGTTGGCACCCAGCCAGTACACGTTCACGTTCTTCTGCGCACCCAGCCATGCCGAGCCCGTTCCGCCCGCAATATTACCGGGAGCGATTTGATAACCATAGATGGTGCCAAGTTGCCCGTCAGCAACCGGGCTGCTAGGAGCAGCAATCTCGACGCGCTCGTAACCTGCCTTCAGCATCAATGGCTCGGTAACCTTGACGCGGCCTGTCAGCATGTAGGAAGTCAGATTCACGAACGTGGCTGAAACCATACCATAACCATTTGTTGGAGCTGGTCCCGCTGCTCCCGGCCCGGTGATGGAGGTCGTATCCTTGGCCAGCATCGCTGCGCCCTGAACGCCGAAGGTATCTGCCTCATAACCCAGATTGATTTCTTCATTGCTGCGCGCAGCCGAATTGCCAGCAACACCGCCGAATGCGTACAGCGCGTTCACGTTGAAGTTGCCGATCTGCTTCGAATACTTGACAGACTGATCAACACGCGCATTGTCGGTCTCGCCGCCGCCGCCGTAGAAGCCGGAGAAGTTGATAGGAGAGAACATCTGCGCGTTCACCGGATCATAGCCGCCAGCGGTCGATGCAATGATGTCGAGCTGCAGGTTGTTTTGGCGACCAAAGGAAACCGCACCGAGGTCTGTATTGGAAAGGCCGACATAGGCTGCGCGACCGAAGAGCTGGCCTTCCAGAGAGGTGTCAGCCGCCATGGTTCTTTGCGTTACGTTGCCGCTATTCAAACCGGAATTGGCGAGGGTGCCGTTAGCCACGCTGAAACCGCTCTCCAGCTTGAAGAATGCCTTGTTGCCGTCACCCAGATCTTCGGAACCCAAAACGCCCCAACGGGTTGCAGATTCGCCACCGTTCATCATGCCGCGCACTGTGTTGCCGCTAATCTTCGCGGAAGTCTTATTGGCGCCAGTTGGCACTGCGCCAGTCACAAAGTTAGGGCTGATGTTGCCGGCATTGGTCATCTGAACCACGCCTGCATCCAGGATGCCGTACAGGCTGACGGTCGTGCTATCGGTGCTGACCATGTTGACTTCGGCTTGTGCAACGCCTGCAGTCGTACCCATCGCCAGAATGGCCAACAGAATCTTGTTCATCTTCATCTATTTATCCTCGATAAAATTGTTTTAAGTTCTCTGATTCACCAGATTTCGGCAAGTCAAATTAAATTTTCTTCATCAGAAAATTCTGGAACGAATTATGCTGATATAAATTTTTCATGCAAGCGGATATCGCGGTTTGTCACAAAAACTTAACAAAATGTTGCATTTTTGCAACAGTCAAAAGCAGGATTGAGGGGTCAGGAATGAGGAATGAGGAATGAGGAATGAACCCCAATCCTACCCACCTCAATCCTCAATCCTTTTATCCTCACTCCTGAACAGTTTTGCCAGCTCTGCGCCCGGATCTTCAGCCCTCATGAAGGCTTCTCCCACCAGGAAAGTGTTTACACCGTTTTTGCGCATCAGCCTGACATCGTCTATTGTCAGTATGCCGCTTTCCGTGACCGCGATACGCTTGGCATCGGCAAACACGCGCGGCAGCAGGTCCAGCGTGGTGCTTAAGCTGACCTCGAAGGTGCGCAGGTTGCGGTTGTTGATGCCGATCAGGGGCGTGCCCAACTTCATCGCCACTTCCAGTTCAGCCGCGTCGTGCACCTCGACCAGCACCGCCATGCCAAGCGCATTGGCAATCGCCTCGAATGCCTTCAATTTTTCGAAATCGAGTGCCGCCGCAATCAGCAATATCGCATCCGCCCCCATCTCGCGCGCCTGGTAGATCTGGTACTCATCCACCATGAAGTCCTTGCGCAGCACGGGAAGAGAACATGCAGCACGCGCTTCCTGCAAATACGCAGGACATCCCTTGAAGAATTCTTCGTCCGTCAGGACAGACAGGCAGGCCGCGCCATGCTTTTCATAGCTTGCCGCGATCTTTGCCGGATTGAAATCATCCCTTATGATGCCTTTGCTCGGGCTCGCCTTCTTGATCTCCGCGATCACCGCAGGCAGACCATCCGCGATCTTCGAACGGATCGCGCCGACGAAATCGCGTGGAGGCATAGCAGTTTCGGCATCCCTGCGCATATCGGCAAGCGACCTTTCAGCCTTAGCCTTCACGACTTCAGAAGCCTTTACCTCGAGTATCCTGTTCAATATGTCCGACATTTTTCAATCCCAAACGAAAGGCGCGCATTCTACCCCAAGCGGGATGCTAAAATGCGCAATCATTCCCGCAGAAGATTAATGACATGGAAGACATCAAAGCATACATGCAAGGCGTGGGCCAGGCGGCAAGGGCCGCTTCGCGCATCATGGCCCAGGCCACCACGAACGAAAAGAACCGCGCGCTCACCGCAATCGCAGACTCACTGCAGGCGCAGTCTCCCGCATTGCTCGCAGCCAATGCGAAGGACGTGGCCGCAGCGCGCGCAAACGGCCTGGATGACGCATCCATAGACCGCCTGACATTGAACCCCAAGACCATACGCGCGATGAGCGATGGCTTGCTGCAGATCGCGCAGCTCGCAGACCCGATAGGCGAGATCAGCGGTTTGAGCTTCCGCCCATCCGGAATTCAGGTCGGAAAGATGCGCGTACCGCTGGGCGTGATCGGCATCATCTACGAGTCCCGTCCCAATGTCACGGCCGATGCGGCAGGCCTCTGCATCAAGTCCGGCAACTCGGCGATCCTGCGCGGGGGATCTGAAGCATTCCACACAAACAGCGCGATCGCGGCCTGCGTGCATGCCGGCCTCAAGGCAACAGGGCTTCCCGAGAACGCGGTTCAGGTGGTCTCGACGACAGACCGGGCTGCGGTTGGCGAGCTCATCACGATGAAGGAATACGTGGACGTGATCGTGCCGCGCGGGGGAAAAAGCCTGATCGCGCGCATCTCCGAAGAAGCCAGGGTTCCCGTAATCAAGCACCTGGACGGCATCTGCCATGTTTATATAGACAAGGATGCTGACATCGACAAGGCGATACGCATAGCCGACAACGCGAAAACCCACCGCTATGGCGTATGCAATGCGATGGAAACCCTGCTCGTCTCGGGCGAGATCGCCGCATCCGTCCTGCCTTTCCTTTGCAAGATCTATCTCGAGAAGGGAGTTGAGCTGAGAGGCGACGAGGCATCCTGCAAGCTGATCCGCGAGATGAAGCCGGCAGACGAGGAAGACTGGCGCACGGAATATCTCGCGCCTATCTTAAGCGTGCGCATCGTGAAAGACATGGATGAGGCGATATTGCACATAGCGACCTATGGTTCACAGCACACCGATGCGATCGTGACCGAAAACTATTCGAGCGCGATGCGCTTCTTGCGCGAGGTGGACTCGAGCTCGGTGATGGTCAATGCATCCACCCGCTTCGCAGACGGTTTCGAATACGGGCTGGGCGCCGAGATCGGCATCTCGACCGACAAGATACACGCGCGCGGCCCCGTGGGACTCGAAGGGCTGACCTCGCAGAAATACATCGTGCTTGGAAGCGGCCAGATCAGGATATAAGTCATCCGACGGAAATACTCTATACATTTATCCAGAACGGAAAAAAACATGAGCCAGACAATAGAAGTCAAAGTACCGGACATAGGCGATTTCAAGGGTGTCGCCGTCATCGAGGTCTCCGTCAAGAAGGGAGACAAGATAGAAAAGGAACAATCCCTGATCACGCTCGAAACCGACAAGGCGGCGATGGAAGTGCCCAGCCCGGCAAACGGCATCATCAAGGAGATGAAGGTCAAGGCCGGCGACAAGGTGTCCGAGGGCAGCGTGATATTAATGCTGGAAACAGAAGAAGCAGGATTGAGGATCGAGGAGGTTGTTCCTTCCTCACTCCTCACTCCTCACTCCTCTACTCCTCACTCCTCTACTCCTCACTCCTCTACTCCTCACTCCTCTACTCCTCACTCCTCTACTCCTCACTCCTCTACTCCTCAATCCTCTACCCCCTCTCTTCACGCCGAAGTTCTGGTGCTGGGCGCTGGTCCCGGCGGATATACCGCCGCGTTCAGGGCGGCCGATCTCGGCAAGCAGGTCGTGATGATAGAGAAACACGAGAGCCTGGGAGGCGTATGCCTCAATGTGGGATGCATCCCATCCAAGGCGCTCCTGCATGTCGCGAAGATCATCACCGAAGCCGATGACGCCTCGCACCACGGCGTGACCTTTGGCAAGCCTTCCGTCGACATAGACAAGGTAAGAGGCTGGAAGGAAGGCGTGGTGAACAAGCTCACCGGCGGATTGAAGCAACTCGCAAAGCAGCGCAAGGTCCAGGTCGTGCGGGGCATCGCGAAGTTCGTATCCCCCAAGAGCATTTCCGTCGAGACAGCCGAAGGCGAGAAGATCATCAGCTTCGACCATGCGATCATCGCTGCAGGATCGAGTGTTGCGCGCATCCCGGGCTTTCCCTATGAAGATCCGCGCATCATAGACTCCACGGGCGCGCTGGCAATGAAGGACATACCAAGGCGCATGCTGATCATAGGCGGCGGGATCATAGGGCTCGAAATGGCGACCGTGTACGATGCGCTGGGCTCGAAAATCTCCGTGGTCGAGCTGATGGATCAATTGATCCCCGGCGCCGACAAGGACATGGTCAAGCCGCTGCACGCGAGGATTGCCAAAAGATACGAGGCGATCCATCTCAAGACCAAGGTCACGAAGATCGAGCCTCTTCCTGAAGGCCTCAGAGTCAGCTTCGAAGGCGATGCCGCCCCAGAGCCGCAAGTCTACGACAAGGTGCTGATGGCGGTCGGACGCCGTCCGAACGGTCGCGAGATCAATCCGGAAGCGGCAGGCGTCAATGTGAACGAGCGCGGCTTCATCCCGGTGGACAAGCAGCAGCGCACCAACGTGCCGCACATCTATGCGATAGGCGACATCGTGGGAGACCCGATGCTCGCGCACAAGGCCGTCCACGAAGGCAAGGTCGCAGCCGAAAACATCGCGGGGCACAAGGCTTACTTCGAACCGATGACCATCCCTTCTGTCGCCTATACGGATCCCGAGATCGCATGGATGGGTCTGACCGAGACCCAGGCCAAGGCGCAGGGAATCGAATACGAGAAGGGCTCATTCCCGTGGGCTGCATCGGGTCGCGCGCTGTCGGTCGGGCGCGAGGAAGGCTCGACCAAGGTGCTGCTGGACCCAAAGACGAGGCGCATACTGGGTGCCGGCATAGTCGGCGTGAATGCAGGAGAACTGATCGCTGAAGCGGTGCTCGCGCTCGAGATGGGGGCCGACATGGAAGACATGGGACTCACCATCCATCCTCACCCCACGCTTTCGGAGACGCTCTGCTTCGCAGCGGAAATGGCGGAAGGCACGATCACCGATCTTCTGCCGCCAAGAAAAAGATAGGACTGATGCATAGCTCGCAATACTACCGACAGGAGGCCATATGAAATTTCATCGATATACTTCCATTTTTCTTGTCTTGCTTGCTGCGTCCGCCCACGCATTCGATCTGGGCGATCTCAAGAAGGAATTAGGCACGCTGAACCAGTCACAAAGCGCAGCGCCTGCTGGCAATCCTTCGGCGCTCGCAGGTTTGAGCAACCAGGATCAGGTCGGCGGATTGAAGCAGGCGCTGACCCAAGGTGCTGAAAGCGCGGTGGCGAATCTCTCGAAGAAAGACGGTTTTTTGGGCAACGACAAGGTGCGCATCCCCCTGCCAGGAAAGCTTCAGAAGGCTGCCGATCTTTTGCACACGATAGGCTTGGGAAAGTATGCGGATGATCTCGAGACTTCAATGAACCGTGCTGCCGAGGCTGCCGTGCCCGAGGCGAA
This sequence comes from Pseudomonadota bacterium, assembly GCA_021782365.1. Taxonomy (GTDB): domain Bacteria; phylum Pseudomonadota; class Gammaproteobacteria; order Burkholderiales; family Gallionellaceae; genus Gallionella. The sequence continues at coordinate 19,701 of JAJXVB010000007.1, read as the reverse complement.
GACGCTTCTGGTTTCCGCGGTGAAGAACATGAGCGTGTCGGATGCGAAAGGAATACTGATGGGCGGCAACGATGCTGCGACGCAATACTTCCGAAAGAATACGCAGGCCGCATTGTCTGAAAAATTCAGGCCCATCGTCTCCAGCTCGATGCAGAAGGTCAAACTCGCAGAGAAATATGACCAGTTCGCAGGACAAGGGGCGAAGCTCGGTGTCATAGATCAGAAGGATGCGAATCTCGACGACTACATCACGCGCAAGACGATGGACGGACTCTTCTTGATGATGGCGGAAGAGGAAAAGGCGATACGCGCAAACCCGCTGCAGGCGGCCGGATCGCTTGCAAAGAAAGTGTTCTCGGCGATCAGGCCTTGAGCAAATCTCGCACCCGGATTTGAGCGGTCATGACGGAAACCGCGAGCCTGTATTCGCTTTTTGCAAGCAGCTTCCTGGCTGCGACCCTGCTGCCTGGAGGGTCCGAGGCGATACTCTTTGCCGTGCTCAGGAAATATCCCGATACGCTCTGGATGTCGCTTGGGCTCGCAACACTGGGCAATACGCTGGGCGGCATGACGAGCTTCTTCATGGGATGGCTTATTCCGCAAAAGGAACTGAAGCATGTAGAGAAGGTCAGGCACTACGGAACCCCGGCCCTGCTTCTCGCATGGGCTCCCTTGATCGGCGATGCATTCTGTCTTGCCGCGGGTTGGCTGCGCATGAGCATATGGCAGTCAGCGCTCTTCATGGCAGTCGGAAAATTCGCAAGGTATGCCCTGATCGCATTCTCCGTTAACCATCTCTGACGCATCCGATTTGAACTTTTAAAATTCTCCTCTGTCAGATTCACCGCTGTCACTTGTAAAGAGGAGTAAAAATGAAAAAAAATCTAACCGCAATCGCCGCACTCTCGCTTGTTTTTGCAATGCCCGCATTCGCAGGCCCTAACTGGGACGTCATCCGCGCCGCGGAACACAACGCATCACAGGACAACCAGATTGTGTTGCCGCTGGATCACGGTCCGCGAGCCCTCTCGACTCCATGGGTCAACAAGGAAATCAGGATGGAGATGATCGCTCGCGAACAGAAGGCCGAATCCGTCAGGGTCGCGTCTCACTCAGCAAAGCATTCCAAGACCAGAGTCCAGTAGCGCGCATCAATGCGCCTTTAGCATTTCCAACCCCCATACCACGCCGAATCCCGTCACCTCTGTCGCGATGCCGCCCAGGCCTTCATCGGAACGGCTCGCCGACAGATCGACGTGGAGCCACGGCGTGTCCTTCTCGACAAAACGGTTCAGGAAACGCATCGCCAGTATGTGGTCTGCGCCGCCTTCCAGCGTGCACTGCTTGATGTCGGCAAACTTGGATTCCAAGGCTTCCTCGTAGTCCTCGTCCATGGGAAATGCACAAAGGCGCTCCCCCGCCTTTCGCCCCGAACCCACAGCGAGCGCTAACAGCTCTTCCCTGTTTCCCATCACGCCCGAATAGCGGTTTCCCAGCGCCTCCTCCATGCTTCCCGTGAGCGTTGCGAAATCTATCATCATGCCGGGCTTTTCGCGCGAGGCTAGCGTCAGCGTGTCGGCCAGCACCATGCGCCCTTCGGCATCGGTATGCATCACCTCTATCGTCGTGCCGTTCAATGCCTTCACGATGTCGTTCTGCTTGTATGCCTTCGGGCTGATGTGGTTCTGCGCGATCGCAAGCCAGCAGTCAAGGTTCACCTGGAGCTTCTGCATGGATGCGCCGAGCAGAATGCCAAGAACGACCGCGGATCCGTTCATGTCCTCGTGCATGTTGTGCATGTAGCGCGCGGGCTTCAGATTGTGCCCTCCGGTGTCGAAGCAGATGCCCTTGCCGACGAGCGCCACCGTCTTCTTCGCCTTCGGATGCCTGTATGAAAGATGAACGATCGCCGCATCTTCCGTCTCGCTTCCCTGTGCCACCGCGACGAATGCGCCTGCCCCCATCTTGCGAAGCGCCTTCATGTCGAACTCGTCGTACTTCCATCCATGAGCCTTCGCGAGCTTCTGTATGCGCTTCCTATAGAGCAGCGGCGTGAGTTCATTTGGCGGCAGCACGGTGAGCGAACGGCTGAGGAAATTTCCCTCGGCAGCGGCGCGAACATTCTCGAGGCTTCCGTCATAACCGTATATCGCGATTTTCCTGAGTACGCGGCCTTCATCCTCCTTCTTCTTGTGCACAGGCAAAGGCGTCCCGTTTGCCAAGGCCACGAATGCGGAGAGCTCCGCAGCCCGCTTTCTTTGCGCCTCGTCGCCCATCACAACGATTGCAATTTCCGAAGGATGCTCCTCGAGCAATGGCTGCATCGCCTTGCGGATCAGGGCGAGGCTTGAAAAGGCATCCTTCTCCATATCGAGCATCATCCATGCGACCATCCTTTCCGCATTGGCCGAAACGGGCGACTTCGCCAGTTCGGAAGCCTTCATGTCCCGCCTTGCGAGCACGTTCTTGAGAATTTCAAGATGGGGAAGATCCTTCGGCAGGCTTTTCCCCTTGGGGAAAATCACCAGGAAATAAGGTGCATCCATCTTTGCGGGCAGAACGGGAAAAACGCTGAGCTGTGCTAACATTGGAACCTCGAATTTATTGAACACACGCTATTATCCCGGAAATTCCCCCGCGATAGAAAAGCACAATTTCAGACTGCGACACTTCGACGATATGCGCGCCTATCTTGACCTCATGCAGCATGTGCTCAATTGCGGCACAAAGAAAACCGACCGCACCGGAACCGGCACGCTCAGCGTGTTCGGCTACCAGATGCGCTTCGATCTCTCTCAAGGCTTTCCACTGGTCACGACCAAGAAATGCCACCTGAAGTCCATCATCCACGAGCTCCTGTGGTTTCTGAAGGGAGATACCAACATCCGCTATCTCAAGGATAACGGCGTTTCGATATGGGACGAATGGGCCGATGAAAGCGGCGACCTTGGTCCTGTCTATGGCAAGCAATGGCGCTCCTGGGAAGCGGTGGACGGCCGCACGATAGACCAGATCAAAATCGCGATCGACCAGATCAAAAACAATCCGGATTCGCGCCGCATCATCGTGTCGGCATGGAATGTCGGGGAACTCGACAGGATGGCGCTCGCGCCCTGCCATGCCTTCTTCCAGTTCTATGTCGCGGACGGCAGGCTCTCATGCCAGCTCTATCAGCGCAGCGCCGACATCTTCCTGGGCGTCCCCTTCAACATCGCAAGCTATGCGCTCCTGACGATGATGATCGCACAGGTTTGCAATCTTGAGCCTGGAGATTTCGTGCACACCCTGGGTGATGCGCATCTCTATCTCAATCATCTGGAACAGGCTCATGAACAATTGTCGCGCGAGCCCCGTCCATTGCCCAAGATGAAGATCAACCCCAAAGTCAGCGACATCCTGGAATTCAGATATGAGGACTTCGAGCTCGAAGGCTATGATCCCCATCCCGCGATCAAGGCGCCTGTCGCAATATGAGCATCTCGATCATCGTAGCGCTCGCGAAGAACCTGACCATAGGAATAGACAACCAGCTTCCCTGGCGCTGCCCTGAGGACCTGAAGCGCTTCAAGGCGCTCACGATGGGGCATCACATGATCATGGGGCGCAAGACCTTCGATTCGATAGGCCGCGCACTTCCTGGAAGAACGACGGTGGTGGTGACTCGCGACGAGAGCCTTTCGATCGGGGGCTGCCTGATCGCGCATTCGCTGGATGAGGCGCTATCTCTATGCGGCGGCGATGAAGAGATCTTCATCGTGGGCGGCGCACAGATCTACCGGCAGGCGATGGATCTCGCAGACACGCTGCATGTCACCGAGATCCAGAAGGACGTGGAAGGGGATGCGCATTTTCCAAAGATCGATCCAGAAACCTGGCGCGAAGTATCGAGACAGCGCCATCAGCAGTCATCTCCCGAACCCCTTGAATACCACTTCGTGACCTACCGGAAAAGCTAGGCTACTGCCTCACGCAGTCGACGTAATAGCGCCTCACGCCATCCACCTCTTCCGTCACCAGCCCGTGTATGTCGGTCTCGAAACCCGGCAGCTTCTGGCTGAAGTCGCGCGCGAACCTCAGGTAATCGACAATGGTCTTGTTGAATATCTCCCCCGGAATCAGAAGAGGAATGCCGGGCGGATAGGGCGTCAGGAGCACGGCGGTGATGCGACCCTCCAGATCATCGATTTCAACCCTGTCCAGCTCGTCGTGCGCCATCTTCGCAAATGCCTCAGAGGGTTTCATCGCGGGCTGCATGTCTGACAGATACATCTCGGTCGTCATCCGGGCGACGTTGTGCTTCTTGTATTCGTCGTGTATCTGCTGGCAGAGATCGCGCAGCCCCACGCGCTCGTACTTCGGATACTTCGCGGCGAACTCGGGCAGGATGCGCCAGATGGGCTGGTTCTTGTCGTAGTCGTCCTTGAACTGCTGGAGCGCGGTCAAAAGCGTGTTCCACCTGCCCTTGGTGATGCCGATCGTGAACATGATGAAGAAGGAATAGAGGCCGCACTTCTCCACGATCACGCCGTGCTCTGCGAGATACTTGGTCACCATCGAAGCCGGTATGCCGGTGTCTGCAAAGTCTCCATCCACATCCAGGCCCGGCGTGATGATGGTCGCCTTGATCGGATCGAGCATGTTGAATCCGTCCGCCAGATTGCCGAAACCATGCCACTTGTCAGAGGACTTCAGCACCCAGTCTTCGCGCGAACCCACTCCCTCGTCGGCGATTTCGTCCGGCCCCCAAACCTTGAACCACCAGTCGAGGCCGAATTCCTCGTCCACCTTGCGCATCGCGCGGCGGAAGTCCAGCGCCTCCGCGATGGATTCCTCGACAAGAGCCGTGCCTCCCGGCGCCTCCATCATCGCCGCTGCCACGTCGCATGAGGCGATGATCGCATACTGCGGGCTGGTCGAGGTATGCATCAGATAGGCCTCGTTGAAGATGTACTTGTTGAGCTTGCGGTTCTTGGATTCGCTGACAAGTATCTGGGAAGCCTGGCTCAATCCTGCCAGCAGCTTGTGCGTCGACTGTGTTGCAAAAATCATCGAATCCCTGGCCTGCGGCCTGTTCTGACCGATCGCATGCATGTCCTTGTAGAAGCCGTGGAAAGCCGCATGGGGAAGCCAGGCTTCGTCGAAGTGCAGCATGTCCACGCGCCCGTCCAGCATCTGCTTCAGCATCTCCACGTTGTACACGATGCCGTCATAGGTGCTCTGCGTGATGGTCAGGATGCGCGGCTTCTTGGTCTTGTCGGCGATGAAGGGATTCGCGTCTATCTTCTTCTGTATGCTTTCAGGCTCGAATTCCGATTTCGGTATCGGGCCTATGATGCCGTAATGGTTGCGCGTAGGCGTCAGGAACACAGGCACAGCGCCCGTCATCATGATCGAATGCAGTATCGACTTGTGGCAGTTTCTGTCCACCAGAACGATGTCGTCGGGTGCGACAGTCGAATGCCAAACAATCTTGTTGGAAGTCGAGGTGCCGTTGGTCACGAAGAAAAGATGATCCGCATTGAAGATGCGCGCGGCATTGCGCTCGGATGCGGCAACGGGTCCGGTGTGATCCAGAAGCTGCCCGAGTTCGTCCACCGCGTTGCAGACGTCCGCCCTCAGCATGTTCTCGCCGAAGAACTGGTGGAACATCTGGCCAACAGGAGACTTCAGGAATGCCACGCCTCCAGAGTGTCCCGGACAGTGCCATGAATAGGAACCGTCCTGCGCGTAATGCAAAAGAGCGCGGAAGAAGGGCGGCGCCAAAGAGTCGAGATATGACCTCGCCTCCCTTATGATGTGGCGCGCGACGAACTCTGGCGTGTCCTCGTGCATGTGGATGAAGCCGTGCAGCTCGCGCAAAATATCGTTGGGGATGTGGCGCGATGTGCGCGTCTCGCCATACAGATAGATCGGGATGTCCGCATTCTTGAAGCGGATCTCTTCGACGAATGCGCGCAGGCTCTTGAGCGCAGCTTCGATCTCTTCCTTGGTCCCGCCTCCGAACTCCTCATCGTCGATGGAAAGCAGAAAGGCCGACGCGCGGCTTTGCTGCTGCGCGAAAGAACTCAGATCACCATAGCTCGTGACCCCGAGCACCTCCATGCCTTCTTTTTCGAGGGCCGCAGCAAGCGCGCGTATCCCAAGCCCGCTGGCATTCTCGGAACGGAAGTCTTCGTCGATGATGACGATCGGAAAACGGAATTTCATGTTCAGCCTCCAAGAAGCAGTGAGTGAAACATAACACCATGTATACGGCCAACCCCAAATTCAGGGTTGAGTTTCAGCGAGGCAAAGCCGAAGCTAAAACGAAATTTCATAAATGACTCCTAACGGCTTCAGAATATAAGTCGGCTGCATATCCATCAACGTGATAGATGCAGAGTTTCAGTGTAAGCATCGCTTTTAGCGATGCATGAGCTAAAACGGAATTTCATGTCCAGGTACCTGCGCCCTACATCTTGGGCAGCGTCACTCCGCTCTGCCCCTGATATTTTCCACCCCGGTCCTTGTAGGAGGTCTCGCAGATCTCGTCGCTCTCGAAGAACAGCACCTGTGCCACGCCCTCGTTCGCATAGATCTTCGCGGGCAGCGGTGTGGTGTTGGAAAACTCGAGCGTCACATAGCCTTCCCACTCAGGCTCGAAGGGCGTGACGTTGACGATGATCCCGCAGCGAGCATAGGTCGACTTGCCGAGGCATACCGTCAGAACCGAGCGCGGGATGCGGAAATATTCGACGGTGCGCGCCAGGGCGAAAGAGTTGGGCGGGATGATGCAGTAGTCGGACTTCACTTCGACAAAGGAATTCGGATCGAAGTTCTTGGGATCGACGATCGTGCTGTTGAGGTTGGTGAACAGCTTGAATTCGTCCGAGCAGCGTATGTCGTAGCCATAGCTCGAAGTCCCGTAGGATACGATGCGCTTGCCCTCCACCTCTTTCACCTGCACGGGCGAAAAGGGTTCTATCATCCCGTGCTGCTCCGCCATGCGGCGTATCCATTTGTCTGACTTGATGCTCATGATTTCCTTAACAGTTAGTGGGAGGTCGAAAGTGCAAAGCCATGCACCCCAGGTTCCAGGCGCGCAATTTTAGCCAATTCTCCGCCCGAGCGTGCGATTTGCTAAAATAGCCACACTTTCAGAATCAGGCAAGCTTTCATGACTACCCGAAACATCCTCGTCACTTCCGCCCTCCCCTATGCCAACGGCAGCATACACCTTGGCCATCTGGTCGAATACATACAGACCGACATCTGGGTCAGATTCCAGAAGATGCGCGGCCACAACGTGCATTATGTATGCGCTGACGACACGCACGGCACGCCCATCATGCTGCGCGCACAAACTGAAGGCATCACACCGGAACAGCTGATTGCGCGCGTCTGGCATGAACACTTTAACGACTTTTCCGCATTCCATGTTGAGTTCGACCACTATGGCTCGACCAATTCCAATGAGACCCGTGAATACGCGGAGGACATCTACAAGAAGCTGAAGAGCGCAGGGCTGATCGAGGTTCGCTCTATCGAACAGTACTACGACCCCGTGAAGAGCATGTTTCTGCCGGACCGCTTCATCAAGGGCGAATGCCCGAAGTGCCACGCGAAAGACCAGTATGGCGACAACTGCGAAGTCTGCGGCGCGGCCTATGCGCCCACCGAGCTGATAAATCCCTATTCTGCCGTATCGGGCGCGAAGCCCGAGATGCGCCATTCGGACCATTATTTCTTCAAGCTCTCCGACAAGAGATGCCAGGAATTTCTGCGCGAGTGGACCAGGAGCGGAACGCTGCAGCAGGAAGCCGCTAACAAGATGCAGGAATGGCTGGGAACAGAAGGAGAGAACAAGCTCACCGACTGGGACATCTCTCGCGATGCGCCGTATTTCGGTTTCGAAATTCCCGATGCGCCGGGCAAATATTTCTACGTATGGCTGGATGCGCCTGTGGGCTACATGGGCAGCTTCAAACAACTGTGCAATAGCAGGATTGAGACCGCAGGGGACTTCTCCGCACAACTAAGTGGCGATGCCACAAGTTGTTGCGCGAAGGATCGAGGATCGAGGGTTGATTTCGACGAATACTGGAAGCAGGGTTCGAATACAGAGCTCTACCATTTCATCGGCAAGGACATATTGTATTTCCATGCGCTGTTCTGGCCTGCGATGCTCGAGCATTCCGGTTTCCGCACGCCGACCAGATTGTTCGCGCACGGCTTTCTGACCGTGAACGGAGAAAAGATGTCCAAGTCGCGCGGCACGTTCATCACCGCAAGAAGCTATGTCGAGCATGTGAAGAACACCGAATACCTGCGCTATTACTATGCTTCGTTGCTAAATGGAACAATGGGAGACATAGACCTTAACTTGGGGCTTACCGAAAAAGGTGTTGATCAAAAAGAGGGATTCGTAGCAAAGGTGAACAGCGATTTGATCGGAAAGTATATCAACATCGCGAGCCGCTGCGCTGGGTTCATCAACAAGAGATTTGGCGGGCTGTTGTTTGAAGGCGAACCTGTTTTGCCTGAATTACAAATGCAGTCCGGTTACTATTATCTCTCCAAACCCATTCAAGAGCGGATTGTCGACGCCTATGAAAACCGTGATTACTCGAGAGCTCTGCGGGAAATCATGGCTTATGCGGACCAGGTCAATCAGTTTGTTGACGAATACAAGCCATGGATAATGGCCAAAGACGCATCGAAGGATAAAGAACTTCAGCAAGTTTGCACCATGGCGCTGAACATGTTCCGCTGGCTGACAATATTGCTCAAGCCAGTGTTGCCCACGTTAGCCAAGAACGTAGAAGAATTCCTTTCCATTCCTCCTCTGGAATGGAAAGATGCAGGTGTGCCATTGCCGGCTGGACACAAGATCAACGAATACAAACATCTGATGACCCGCCTCGACCCCAAGCTGATCGAAGCGATGGTTGCTGCGAATAAAGAATCGCTGCAGCCAACAACACAAGTGCAATCGGAACAGCGCCATGCAGTTCACCAGCAGCATGCGATCACGCCACTCAGCGATACGATCAGCATCGAGGACTTTTCCAAGATCGACCTTCGCGTTGCCAGGATCGTCAATGCAGAGCATGTGGAGGGAGCCGAGAAACTCTTGAAGCTGACCATCGACATCGGAGAGGAAAAGCCTCGCACTGTGTTCGCAGGCATCAAATCGGCGTACGATCCGGAAAAGCTGAAAGGGCGCATGACTGCGATGGTCGCAAACCTGGCGCCCCGCAAGATGAAGTTCGGCCTGTCCGAAGGCATGGTGCTTGCCGCATCGGGCAGCGAATCCGGACTTTATATCCTGAGTCCCGATGAAGGAGCCAAGCCCGGCATGCGCATCAAGTAATGCCGGCCGCGACAAGATTCTCATATCGCTTCCCCGCCTTATCGAAAGGAGCTTTTTGAATGGATGAAAAATCATCGCCAGAAGTCGTGAAGGATCACGAGGAGGAACTGCTCGCCTGGCACAAGAAGAAGACAGAAAGAACGATGAAGATCGCAGTTTCGCTGCTTATCTCTGCATTTGCGTTCACCTTGTGGTTTCTCTTGACCCACGACTGACGCCAATTCAAATCCGTTAATCGTATATCGTGTTTTATCTAAAACCTGTCAACCGCAGGTGCGGGTGATGCGTTATCGTCCTGCCAGCATCATTTTCATATTAGGATTTATTAATTTGACACATAGATTCTCTTTGAACTAGGATTCTGGCCTCACCGAAGTTTATTCATAACAAGGAGGATGTAAATGGGCAAGACTTTGAAGCTTGTAGTAGCTGCAGCTGGTTTGTTGACAATTTCCGCCACAGCGAGCGCTTTCTCGACTGGGCCATGCAAGGCATGCCATGCAGTCGACCACGATGTTGTGGGTCCAGCTTGGAAGAGAGTTGCAGAGAAGTATGGCAGCGCTGACGCGTTGGCCAAGGTTTTCAAGGGTGGTTTCAAGGTTGAAGATCGCAAGATTGCCAGCACTGAGCCAAAGTTCAAGGCACAGGCAGCTCTGATGACCGGTCAGTTCAATGCCCTGATCAAGGGTCACGAGGACGACGCAGCCAAGGCACTGTTCGAAGCTGTCAAGACTGGAAAGATGTAAGGCGTTTCTTAGCCCTATCAAAGGCGACCATATGGTCGCCTTTTTTATTTCCACATCAAGCGCCGCTTCCCTGCCCTTTAGCATAGCTGAAACAATCGTCAGGTATAATGGGCAGCCCGTCAAACAGAGGTGCATATGTCCACGACGATACTGTTCATCGGACTGATGGTTTTTTTCGCTCATTTCCTGTCCCTGCAGTTCAGCAAGACTAACATACCCGACGTGCTCGTTCTGGTCGTCGTCGGCATCGTGCTGGGACCTTTGCTTGGGTTCGTATCTCCCGCCGATTTCGGTAAAGTTGGTTCGCTTTTCGCAACCATCGCGCTGGTGGTCATCTTGTTCGAAGGCGGCACCACGCTGGACATGAGAGTGCTCGGAAAATCGCTCGCATCAACCGGAAAACTGGCCTTGGGCTGTTTTGTCCTGACGACGGTCATCGCAGCACTGATAGGTTACTATGCGCTGAATTTGTCGGTACTGGCTTCCGCTCTTCTGGGCTTCACGCTGGGCAGTACTTCTCCTGCCGTTGTCATCCCCATGGTCAAGGCGCTTGGCATATCAGAGAAGCCTGCCACCGTGCTCGTTCTGGAATCCGCGCTGACAGACGTATTGAGCATCATCGGGGTGTTCGCCCTGTTGCAGGTGCATACACAGGGAGGAGTAGGCGCAGGGCATCTGATCGGCAGCGTGCTCTCCGCGATGGTATTCGCGGCCGTGATCGGCGTGCTGGGCGGCATAGGGTGGCTGCTGGTACTGGGCAAGATACGCGACTTCCCCAACACAATCTCATCGACGCTCGCCTTCGTGTTCATCGTGTACGGCGCGACAGAAGGGCTCGGATTTTCCGGGGCGATCGCATCGTTAGCGCTCGGCATCACGCTGACCAATTTCGAAAAATTCAAGCTCAACCGCATCCCCAGCATAGACCGGAACATCGTGCCACTGAACGAAGTGGATCTGATCTTCTACAGGGAAGCGGTTTTTTTGCTCAAGACCTACTTCTTCGTCTACCTCGGCATATCCGTCCATTTCGGGGCGGTCAAGATCGAACTGACCGCCATCGCAATCGTGCTCGCGATCTATGCGATGCGCATCGTGCTTACCCGCTTCGTCTTCAGCAATCCCGAATACAGCCCGCGCGACACCGCGCTCTCATCGATGATGGCCCCCAAGGGACTGGCAGCTGCCGTGCTTGCCGCCCTCCCCTTGCATTACGGCGTACAAGGAGGCGAGGTGATACGCGAGACCACCTACATGGTCGTACTCTTCAGCATCACGCTCACCGCACTTTTGGTGATGGTCTACCAGCATAGCTGGGCTGAGCGCACCTACGCTCACCTCACTGGCAAGGCAAAGCAGCAGGAATAAGGATCATGGCTAACTGACCTGATTCCGCTTCCACAGGAAGTAGAGCAGCGGTATCACGAGCAGCGTCAGCGCGGTGGAGGCAAAGGTGCCGAATATCAGCGAGACTGCAAGGCCGCCGAACACCGGGTCCGTGATCATGATCGCAGAGCCAAGTATGATCGCCAGGGCGGTAAGCAGTATCGGCCTGAAACGGATCGCGCCTGCCTCGATCACGGCATCCTTCAGGCTGTAGCCGCGCGCCTCGTACTCGATGATGAAGTCTATCAGCAGCAGCGAGTTCCTCACGACGATGCCTGCCAGCGCGATCACGCCTATCATGGAGGTCGCCGTGAATGCCTGGTTCGTGAGCCAGTGACCGGGGAAAACGCCGACCAGCGTCAGCGGAATCGCGCCCATCACGATAAGCGGAATCATGAAGGATTTGTAGTACCCGACCAGCACGAGATAGATCAGCACAAGGGCGACGATGAAGGCGCTGCCGAGATCGCGGAAAACATCCAGCGTGAGTCTCATCTCGCCGCCCCAGAGGATCTGATAGCCCTTGATGTCCTTGGGCTGCGCATCGTTGAAGCCCAGGTTTGCGGTCGTGAAGTTTTCCCCGGCAATCTTCTTGCCATCAAACATCTTGTCCAGAGCAAGCACCGCATAGACAGGGCTGGAACGCAAGAGCTCTCCGCCCACCATCACCGTCTGATGCTGATCCCGGTCATAGATGGGCTTTGCAGCGACAACACGATTGAGCGTTGCGATGGATGACAAGGGAACCTGCTGCCCTGCTGCGTTGGCTATGGTCAGCGAGAGTATCTGGTTTGGCGTTTGCCGTTCCGTGATGGGCAAGCGCACGGTCAGGCTGATCGGTTCTCTTGCCGAATCGACATGCAATGAGCCTACTGAAAAACCGCTCAGATAATCGTGTATCAGCTTCGCGACCTGCGCAGGCGCGATGCCAGCGAGTGCTGCCTTTTCTGCATCGACATGAATCTCATAGCTGTCGACCGAGGTCGTCACGGAATTGTCCGCATTGATCATGCCATATACCTGATCAAAACCCGCATTGACCTCGCGCGCCGCCTGGCGCAGCTTGTCATAATCAGGACCATAGAGCTCTGCCAGTATCTGGGACTGAACCGGGGGACCAGGCGGCGTCTCGTATATCTTGATCTTCGTGTCAGGATAAACCTTCCTCAAGGGCATCAGCGCCATGTCGAGCTTGGACACGATCTCGTGAGAGCTCGCACTGCGGTCGTGCTTGTCCTGAAGGTTCACGCGGATCTGCGCGAGGTTCGTCCCTCTCTTCACGATGTCTCCGCGCACCAGCGCCGCAAAATCCACCGTAGCGGGAACGCCAAGGTAAGTCTGGTAATCGACGACATGGTCGGTATGTGAAAGCACAGTCCCGACCGCTCGCGCGACTTTATCCGTGCGCGCCAGGGCCGTCCCGGCAGGCGTGTCGATTTCGAGCAGGAAGGTATTGGTGTTGTCGTTGGGCAGCATCTTGAGCTCAACCCCCAGCATGCTCAACGGACCATTCATGCCTGACGGCCGGACGAACTGCCAGAGAGGCTGAAGCATCGCCAGCGTCAGCAGCACTGCCACGATCAGGAACAGCCTGTTGCGGCGTCGCCCGTCGTGCAGCAGCGGCGTGATCACGCTGACATAGGTGCGATGCAGAATGTCCTGAGGCTTCGCGTCTCGCTCCTCCAGAGTCGGCGTCTTTTCAAGTTGAGCCAGCGCCTTTCCCTTCAGCATGCGGTAAGCCGCCCAGGGGACCACCATGTAGGCGATGATCAATGAGGCCACCATCGCGACCGGCACATTGAAAGGGATGGGCTGCATGAAGGGGCCCATCATGCCGGTGACGAAGGCCATCGGGATGAACGCCAGTATCACCGCAATCGTCGCGACATTGGTCGGGTTGCCTATCTCGTTTGTTGCCTGAACGAGAGCCTCCTTGAAATCGGCCGCACCTCCGTGATGCAGGTGGCGGTGAATGTTCTCGACCACCACGATCGCGGCATCCACGAGCAACCCCAGAGACAATATCAATGCAAAAAGCGTGATCCGGTTCATCGTCTGCCCGGCGATCAGTCCTACCGTCAGCACCACGAACAAGATGAGCGGCACCGTCAGGGTCACGATGGCCGCCTCTCTCCATCCGAGGAAGAAAAGAAGCACGACGACCACAGAGGCGATCGCAATGCCCAGATGCTCGACCAGCGTATTCACCGCATCGTTCGCCTTCGCACCGTCATCGCGGGTGACCGACACGCTCACATCCCCTGGGATCGCCTCATGCTTCAGTGTCTCGAGCTTTGCAAGCACCGCATTGGCGACCACGACCGCGTTCGTGCCCGCCTTCTTTGCGATCGCGATCGTCACCGCAGGCGCGTCTCCGCGGAATGCGGGATGCTCCTTTGCAGGACCGAAGGCGAAATGCGAGGAGGAGTCCGTTTCGGCGGGGCCGTCCACTATGGTCGCGACATCCTTGAGAAAGACCGGACGGCCCTGGGGTGCGCCGAGCACGACATTGCCGACATCCTTGACGCTGCTCAAAAATCCGTTGAAGCGCAGCGGGATGTTCTTGTTGCCGTCAACCAGATCGCCTGAAGGCATGGACATATTGGTCGCACCCAGCATGCGGTCCACCTGGTCGAGAGACAGGCCGGAAGCAGCAAGCTTCTGCGGATCGATGTTTATGCTCACTGCTCTCGGATGGCCCCCCGTGATTTCCGTGAAGGACACGCCCGGTATGTTCCTTAGCTGCTCCAGCACGCGCTCTGCGACATAGCGCAACTCGAAGTCGCTCTGCTTTTTGGAAGCTAGCGTCAGCGTCATGATAGGCACATCGTCGACGTTGATGGGCTTCACGATCGGCTGCATCGCGCCAGGCGGCATGCGATCCATGTTCTGCATCAGCTGGTTGTAGAGCTTGACCAGGCTCTTTTCCTGATCCTGCCCCACGTCGAACTGCACGGTCACGACGCCAAAGTCGTTCACCGCATAGCCGAAGGTGTGCTTGACGCCGGACTGCGCATTCATGATCGCCTCGAGCGGCTTGACGACCATGTTCTCCACTTCCGACGCCGTGGCACCCGGCTTGGCGACGATGATGTTGGCCGCGGGCACCACGATCTGCGGATTGTATTCGCGCGGGGTGACCATCATCGCGACAAGCCCCACCAGCGTGATGGCGAGCATGATCATCGCGGTGATCTTTGACAGCAGGAAGCCCTTGGCGAGGCGCCCTGCGATGTTCATGGTCTGCCTGATTTCGCTCATTGTGGACGGCCTTCCGTGAGCGTCACTTTGTCGCCCGAGTCGAGTTCACCCGCCTTGGCGACGACAACCTTTTCGCCTGGATTGAGCCCTGCCTCTATCGCGACCATGCCGTCCTGCTCAACGCCCTTCCTCACCATGCGGTAGCTGGCGATTCCCTTTTCATCCACCACGAATACGCCTGTGATGCCTGCGCGCTCGAGGATTGCGGACTGGGGAACGAGGATGCCCTCGCGCACTCCCACATCGAAGCTGACGCGCGCGAATGAGCCACTCACCAGCCCCTTCGCATCCGGCACTTCGAGCTTGACGAGATGGGTGTGCGACATCGCATCCGAGGCTGCGACCAGCCTCGAGATCACGCCCTTGTATTTGCTGCCGCCTATCTCTATCAGCGCGCTCCCGCCCATCTTGAGATGCGCATATGTCTCATCGCTCACCATCGTCTGCACCATCAACTTCTGCTGATTTTCGACGACGAGGACGGGACGCCCCGGGGATGCGAGATCCCCCTTCGATGCCATCTTCTGCGTGACGATCCCGTCTATCGGGGAGCGCACCTCTGCATAACGCAGCTGGGCCTGCGCGGTCTCCAACCCTGCGCGCGCCGCTCTCTCCTGGCTCTGCGCGACGCTATATTGCAGCTTCACCTTGTCGAACTGCTGCTTGGGTATCGACTCGTCCTTGTACAGATTCGAAAAGCGCTCGAAGTCGGCCTTGGCATCGTTAAGCGCAGCCTCTGCCTGAGCAAGTCCGGCCTTGGCCTGGGACACCTGGCCTTCGATATCCGTCGGGTCTATCGTGAATAGCAGTTGCCCCGCCTTCACCGCATCGCCTTCATGGACAGACATCTCGCGTATGTAGCCCATCAGTCTCGAGGCCACCTGAATCTGCTGCTCGGATACGACCGTGCCTGGCGCAGCATCGTACATGGTGATCTCGTCTTTGTTCAATGTGATCGCGCTGACCTCCACGGTCTTCGAACTGGAATCCGAAACGCCCTTGTCACCGGAGTGGCATCCGGCCAGCAAAACGAACATCGCCATCGCGCCCGTGGACACTTTCATGCTTCTTCTCCCTGCTCTCATAATTGGCCACCATCCAGTTTTCCCACCGCGAGAAGCAATGCGGAACGCTGCACGGTCAACTGGTAGCGCGCGGCCACCTGGTCTGCGCGCGCCTTGTCGAGCTGCGTCTCGGCCGCCATCACTTCGACCATGGTCGTCACGCCATTCTCATATCGTTTAGCAATCAGGCGCTCAGCCTCTTCAGCCTGCGCCACTGCATCGGTGCGCGCATTCACGCGCGACTCGGCCTCCTGAGCGCCGCGCCATGCATCAGCCACATGGAAACGGACACCGTCTTCGGCAGCCTTTAGCTTCGCCTCAAGTTCCATGCGAGCCGCCTCCGCACGCCCGACCGCCCCCTTGATCACGCCGAAATCGAGCACCTGCCAGGAAAGCACCCCCGCCAGCGTATAGGAAGGAGCGGTCTGCTGCAGCGTGGGCGCATTCCAGTCCTGTCTCACCACCGCATTGAAATGCGGATAGAGATCTGCGCGCGCAACATTCACCCCGTCTTTTGCCGCGGCAATCTGGCTGCGCAGCGCATTGATGCCCGGATTTATTGCAGCGGCATCATTCTGCAGCTGCACGATGTTCCCTTTCACGGGTCCCGGCAGATAGTCTGGACCTATTTCAAGCGGCTCATCGAGAGACATGCCGAGCAAGAGATGCAACTGATCCATCGCAGCGGCTTCAGCGCGCTTTGCCTCCTCAAGCTTGACCTTCATATCGGAGAGATTCACCTCTGCAAAAAGCAGATCGCTTCTGACCACGATGCCCTGATTCATCAGGTTGCGCGTGGTCTTGACAAAGGCTTCCGCAGTCGCCACCGCCTGCTCCGCCACCTTGACATAGCTTTGCGCCGCATGCACGCCCTGATAAGCCTGTATCACGCGGAACACGACCTGCTGGCGGGCAGCCCTGTCCCCTGACTGGGCCGCCTTGACAAAGCTGTGCGCCTGATCGATATAGCCGGAAATCAACCCCCCGTTATAGAGCGGTATCTGCAGCTCGAGGCGCGTGTTGTAGTTCGTGACTGTTCCGGGATAGTTGAGATTGGTGGGAGCCACGCCCAGGGCGGAAGGGCCCGTGAACTGCCCTGCGCCGAAGTCATTGAATGTGGCACCCCGCTGTTCAAGCTTCAGGCCGAACGCATTCAGCGCATCATTGGTGCGTGTGCCGGTGACCGACGCAGTAAGCTTCGGCCAGCGCCCGCCCTTTGCCTGTGTCAATGCAGCCTGCGCCTGCTCGATCTGCGCCTCGCTCGCCTTGATATCCGGATTCTGGCGCAAGGCGATGTCGACGCATTGCTGCAGGTCGGCAGCATAGCTGACCGACGCTGACAACATCAGGGCAATCGTG
Organism: Pseudomonadota bacterium; assembly: GCA_021782365.1. Taxonomy (GTDB): domain Bacteria; phylum Pseudomonadota; class Gammaproteobacteria; order Burkholderiales; family Gallionellaceae; genus Gallionella. Next base: position 2,533 of record JAJXVB010000007.1, on the reverse strand, counting down.
ATTGCACGCAATCCGTAGAGTCGCATCATTGCCTCCTTCTTCCTCAATGATGCGACTTCAGGATCAGTTTGAGCATCTTGAAATTGATCACGATGAAGCGCATCGACTGCCACAGCAGCGATGTCCTCATGCGACGCGTGAATCCGGTCGGCGCCGGAGGGTAATAAGCTTGTTGGTATGGTTCTCTATTTGCCATCTTCTGCTCCTGAAAAATCAGTCCGGGATGAGCGACCAGCCCGGATTCATCTTGGCCTGATATATAAACGCATGGTGCAGCATGTGCTTCATCCAGTGCCCGGCAAGGCCGATTTCGCCAAAGGTCAGACCCATGTCGCGGCCGTAATCCGGATACTTCTCATAATTCGGCACAACCGGAAAAACCGTCATCGTGGCGGCCGTCCCCCTGAAAAAATTGGCACCGGTCGATGCGACGCAGGCCGCCCCCATTTCCGCCATCGACGCGGTATGAGTAGGCTCAGCCGCGCCATTCACCATGTCGCTGATGCTCTTCGCTACAGCCATCGCCATCGCTGCCGAAGGCATGCCTGTTCTCGGTGCCGTCGGATTGATGGGCGTCCCGTTCGCACTCTGCATCGGCTTGCTGATCAGATGCGGTGTCGCAAATGCAATGCCGACAGCAAATATGTTTCGGTAAGCAAGTGTCTGATAGGTCCTGGGCCAGTCCTTTGCACTCCATTCCGAATAAGGCTTCTGCGTGTAGTCCGCATCCACCTTCATGAAGCCGTTCGGCGCAAAGAGCTGACTCGTGATATCGACACCCGATTTATCATAAGCCTTTAGCCCCACGCCTGCAAATGGCGGGATCAGCATCGAAAAGTCGAACTCCTGTTCGTGGAAAGTCCCGTCCAGGGTTTCGTAATGGATCTTTCCTGCCTCGACCTTTTTCACGTGGGCGCGCGTGATCCATTCTATGCCGCGCTCCACCATCAGGGATTCCGCGAAAGTCTTGCCATTGGTGATGTAGCCGCCGCGCTCGATATGAACCCCGCCCATCCCGAAATCACCAAGCTCGTATTCGTTGCTGATCCAGATGATGCGCGCCCTCTCGCGCACTCCGGCCTCGCGCAGCACGTGATCCACGTTGTAGATGTACTCGAAGGCCGCTCCCTGGCAGGTGCACATCCCATGCCCCGTGCCGATGACGATGGTGCAGTTCTTCCCATCTTTCATGGTCCTTATCAGCGCCTGCAGCTTTTCGTTTGCCTCCTTCGCATGGCTTGCGGTGCAGACAGACACGGTATGACCATGCTCAGGCCCCAGCCCCTCTGTCGCCGCAAAATTAAGCTTTGGCCCCGTGGCATTCACGAGATAATCGTATGTAATGTTTTCCATTTCACCCGCCCTGTCAGGGCGGGTGTATTCGACGGTGACGAATGGGCTGCTGATTTCCTCATTTCCTTCCGGATTGATGGACAGTGCGCGCGCCTGGCGGAAATCCACGCGCGTCTTTCGATAAACCTGTGCCAGATCGAAGGTGACCTGTTCCTCGTTCATTTGTCCCACGCCCACCCAGATGTTGGACGGAATCCAGTTCCATTTCGCATTGGGAGATACAACGACGATTTCATGCTGGCTGGAAAGGAGCTTGTTCAGATGCCTTGCAGCCGTATGACCTGCAATGCCCGCCCCCAGAATTACGATTCGCGACATTTCATTCCTTTCAAGTGAGTCAAATCAAAATGTTTCCGCAGCGATGGTTCGCATGCACCGCCCTGTCCAAAAAACGTGGCGCAATCGGCCTTAACCCCGACATGATGGCGACGAATTCATCCCGGCTCTTCCCCGTCAATATGGGATTCGATTCCCTTTCCTGCTCCACGCTTGATACATGCCTCTTCCGATCGTCGTGCCCCGGATAGATCAGCGTCTCGCCAGGCAGAGGCCATATCTTGTGCGTGATGCTGTCATACAGGGCGCCCGGATCGCCTCCCTGAAGATCAGTCCTTCCGCAAGCGCCGATCAGCAATGCATCCCCGGTGAACAGCCTGTCTTCCCACAGATAGCTTATGCAGGCTGACGTATGGCCAGGAGTCGCCATCACCATGACGGACTCCCTTCCAAAGTGCACTTCATCGCCATCGGAGAGCTCGACATCCGCACAGGTGCTGCCCGCAAGCCCACTCACCATGACCCTCGCTCCGGTCTGCTCGCGCAGCTGCGCGGCACAGGTGATGTGATCGGCATGTATGTGCGTTTCCAAGACGCAGCAGAGCTCAAGATCCTGTTCATCCAGCAGCGACAGATAAAGCGTCATATGTTCCAGAACGGGATCGATCAGCAAGGCCTCGTGCCCTTTCAGGTCGCCTAGCAGGTACGTGTAGCTTGAGCTCTCCACGTCGAACAGCTGGCGAAAATAGATCACGCTCAGCCTCTTTTGCCATCGTCTGCGCATTCTTTTGCGTCACACATGGTGGCGGCCATGGAGGCCAGCAGCACGGCCAGGGTGACTCCGAGTATCCACGCGAAATACCACATCTCGTTCTCCTTCAGTAAACAGACTTGTCGTGCGCCT